>CAYQUX010000007.1:0-156545 GCA_964420995.1 uncultured Leptolinea sp.
ATCGTCCCCTCAATGGGGATCAAAACCTTGATTTCTCTTGTGCCCTCGGCAGAATACGGACATCGTCCCCTCAATGGGGATCAAAACCTTGATTTCTCTTGTGCCCTCGGCAGAATTCGAATCTGCAACCTTTTGCTCCGCAAGCAAACGCTCTGTCCAATTGCGCTACGAGGGCATCAATTCACGCGTCTTTCAACGCGCAACCCAAATATACCCTGTCAGACAGTAAACGTCAAGGCAAAGACGGGAGCCCCGGAAAAGACTCAGACAGGCTTAATCTTCCTCCAGCAAGTGTGAGAGAAACTCCGCGTCTTCCAAATCCTGAGTCCGGCCTGTCAACCGTTTACTAGTGATCAAACTGGAGAGATCTATATAATAAACCGGCAGATTTTGTTCAAACTTTTTGACCCGCTTTGGATACACTTCTTTAAACACAAGACCATCCATATCGGTCACAAAGACCACACGGGCCGGAGGGTAGCCCAATTGAATGGCCGTATCTGGCTCGGTAAAATCCGTCGTTTTCAATCCCAGAGAGTGGAATCCGAATTTGTCCAGCGCAGACACGATCCTTTTTCCATTTTGGACCGTAGGATTCACCCAAATATCCAGGTCTCTGGTAAAGCGGGGATGTCCGTGGGCGGCAACCGCGTACCCGCCGACGATCAGATACTCAACTTTCTCGTCGTCGAATAATTTTAACAACTCCAAGAAGTCTGGTTGGAACATTATCCCTGCCTGTGTAGTGCACCTGCCGGAGAATTTCCAGTTCAGCCATGCGTTCTTCGTAGGACCTGGTTTTCCAGTAAGCCCAATCTCTTCGGCTTTCCTGTGGTTCGGCTTCCTGTACACCAGGTTGGAGGTCAATGAATGGCATGGCCGTATTATAACAAACGTTGTTGATCATACGCCTAACCTATGCCTTTCAGAGGACACCTTGTCAATACTGTGCAACAAACGCGCCAACCGTGGTGCTTGACCGGATCATTTCCTTGATATCTGCATATGGAATGATGACTTCCTGTGGTCCGGCGGCATAAGGTGCCACCATATACGGATCAAAACTGATTCGTAAACCAGTTCTGGTTAAATTCCAATTCTTGAAATTTTCATACCTGGGTGTCAGACCTTCAGGGAATAAGGGAAAATCCGGTTTGTTGAGACTCTTAAGACAGGCTTCGGAAAGGAAATTCAGCATTTTTGTTGAATTCATCAGGGTTTCATCGGGGGAAATTGGCTCGTCATGTTTGAGGTCATAATTGAACACCCGGAAATGGTGATTGGGATGAGCCGCGCCGGCTACCATGTAGTCAACGGAAAAACGAATACTGACCAATTCTTCTGTCAATAAAGGTACGTCATATCCAATCCACATAAAACTACGATAGTTGGCCATCTCGGGAGGAAGGTCAAATTTCACGAAACCCTGCTTAAACTCATCCATTTCGTGTACCACCATTGACCGCACTGCCTGATTAAATTTCGCGCCTTTCTCCATCTGCAACACAGGAATCTGAGCGTGAACTTCCATCAGTGGTTTTTCACTGGTTTCGGCCTGCATGGTGGATACGATGGACAGGTCACCCTCTGTCACGCTCTGATCAGCTTCGAAAAAGATTAAATCACGGCCAATTATCGCAGCGAGTTTGTGAATATTTAGCCTGGCAACGGCTGCCGGTTCAATTTCAGCGCAACCGCTTTCCAGAATTTTAAATTGGTCTTCATAAAACTCGATAGATCCTTCCGGCTCCTCTTTTCCGCTCAAAAACTCAGTCCGGGTAATATCACGAATGGAGTAGGGGGGATTGTCACAGGAAACACCATTAACACGGTAGATATTCTCACTTATTTCAAGTTGGATTCCCGGTTTACTGGTTGTTGATGATCCTTTCTCAAGCGATTCCACTTTGTAAGCCAGCCATTTTCCGGCAAAGTCTTGTAAACCTATCGGCAAATCTGTTGCCGTCGGTTTGATTTCATCCAGAGTACTTCTGATTGGAGCAAATCCGGAAAATAAAGTAATTGCCAGCAAGCCCGGTACCAGAAATCTCATAAAAATCTGTTTGTTTTTCATCATGTTCTTTTCATGGTTTAAATCGATTTATTGCGGGTCGATGGAAACCACACTTCCAAAACCATTGACGGTGAGTTTCCACGCAGAACCCGGTTTTACCTGGCTATAAAGCTGAAAATCGGATGTCTCGTATTGATATTCATCGCCATTGGCAATGAAGTACAGAGTATAGCGTTCCGTGCGGCTACCCTCCCGGTGGGTGCCATCTGTAGTGACAGATGGCCAGTAAGCGTTCAGATCTGTACCCTGCGCCACCTCACTTGTTCCCGCGTGCCATTCATCCACCGTGTAAGAGCAGTACGAATCATAAATCTCGTATTTACAATCCTGCACCACTTCAGCCACGCCGTTGCCTTTGTCCACTTTATATGGCTCGCCGCACACTTCCACTGAATTGCCAGAAGGGGTATCAGAGGTCTCCCTGACTCGTTCCGAGCAACTTCCAATGGTTGCCCCGGAAGGGATTTGATCCTGCCAGTCATCCTTTTGAACCGGACCGAATTCTTCCATTGCGATAACACGTTCCCATTTTGTGGCATTAAGGCTGCCAATCAGGTCAGTGCGTTTGGCTCCAAGGCTGATCAGGGAAATGATCCCGATTACCAGCAGCAATCCCGCGATCACCAGGGCGATCAGGCAACCCGGCGACATACCTTTCTTTGGAGCTGGTGCCTGTGCCGCGGCGGCATTCAACGGGGCGCCGCATTTTGCGCAAAGCGGTGCGTCCGCTGGATTCTCTGTCTTGCAATTGGGGCATATTGTCTTCGCTTCGGCATCTTTTTGAAGACCGCCCATAACCTTTCCCGCTTCGCGGGCTTTTCCCTGCTTCAGATCACCACCGCATTGAGAACATATGACCGCGTCAGCCGGGTTGCGTGCGCCGCAAAATCCGCAATGAATATCCGGCCCTTTTTTGGCCTGTTCCAATTTCGCGGCATCCGTGAGTAATTGTTCGTCGGCTTTGGATTGAAAGACCACATCTGTTGGTTGTGGGGAGCCGCAACTCTGGCAGGTCTTTTTCAAGCCCGGGTTGCGAGTCTGGCAATTCGGGCAGATCCATTCCAATTCAACGTAACCGAGGTCTTTTCGTGCCATTCAAACTCCTCCAATTTTTTTCATGCAAATCATTTTTAATTATACGAAGTATGGCTGTTATTGCGTGTTTTTCAGGGAGAAGCAGGAATTTTTCCGAGCACCCGCATATCATCAGCCACCTGTACCTTGAAAACATCCTGCAGAGACGAGTTATCCTGCACGCGCATGTTGGTATCCTCCGCTGGTTTATCATTGTTCAGCCAGGCTTCGTTCCACCATGAGAATCCGATAAGCCTGGAATTCTTGCGGGCGGCCAGTGCCTTGATTGAATTGAAAGCGTCGGTAGTCCAATTCACGCGATTCGCTTTGGGATGATTATCGGTCATCCCAAATTCCGCCACGATTACCGGTTTACCCGGTGCCATTTTGATAAAGCGATCGTAAACGGAATTCAGGGTCTGGTCAAAATCCGGCCAATCATTATCAAATGGGGTTTGCGCCCCGTAAATGCTCACCGCCAGCCAGTCAATGTAGTCGTCACCCGGATAGTAGTTTTCAAAATGATTCCACGCGGATTGCGGAACGTCCGTGCCATTCACATGGAAAACCCAGGAAATATTCTCGGCGCCTTCAATGCGGCATACATCGATGAGGTAGCGATAGGCATCACGGAAACGCTCGGGGCCATCCGGTTGTTCGTTATCCCCATAACCGCCGGTCACCCCCAGCCCATTCCAGACGCCGTTCCAGGGAAACCAGCGCCCGTTCATTTCGGTTCCATATTCAACCAGCAGCGGGTAATCAAGAGCTGCCGCGGTGCGGCACCACGCGCGAGTATCTTTATCAAAGGCTCCATCCACAATGGATTGAAGTTTGTATTTCCTTTCCGCTTTGTTCTGCTCGGTGGTGCTGCGCATCATCATCCGGATGTAAGGGAATGAACCGTGATTACGGATCCAGGTCACGGTTTCCAACGGGAAGGCCGGGTCATTGGACCACTCGTGTGAGAAATAGACCCAGGCGGCCGTTTTTCCCGCCGCGATTTCGTATTCTTCCAGGTCAGCAAGGGTGATCTGATCCTCGGCGCCATCCAACCGGCCGGGGAACACGCCGTGGTACAGGCTACCGGCTGGCGGCAGGGGTATTTCCCCGGCGGAACGAACAGGTTCTGCCAGAGGAGAAAACGCGATAATTCCAGGAAGAATTGCCACAAATAGAACCGCCAGAAAGCGTGCAGGAAAGTTCATGAGATTATTCCCTTTTGAACCAAATTGACCAGGCCACCCAGAGAATTATACAAATCCAGAAGAGGATGATCAACACGCCAAACCACCAACCCGAAATACCCGTGCTTTCGGGTTGGGTCGCGATATTCTCACGCGCCTCATTAAATATCTCTTCCGGAACAAGTTTGACCGCCAGGGCTATTCCCGCCGGTACCAGCAGAAGGTCATCCACGTATCCCAGCAGGGGAACAAAGTCAGGAATCAGGTCAACCGGGCTGAGGGAATAAGCGATCACCAGAAATATCACGGCTTTCGCATACCAGGGTGTACGCGCGTCACGATACACCACCGCCAAAATGTTGATCTCGGTTTTCAATCGCCGGGCTGTCTGTCTTAAACGGTCAATGAGCGCCATTGGTTTTCCCAAATATCTGGACCATTTGTCCATCCATGATGATTTCCAACCACCCGCCATCCGGAACTGTTGCGATACCCGGCATTCCCACCGGTGCCTGGTCTGTAGTAAGTACAATCCCGGCCTGGCCGGATTTTGGCAGTTCTTCCGGGTGATCCTGAATCAAAATATCCGGCAGTACAGAGGAAGATAACGCGGATGCGTCGTTCTCTGGTAATGCGCCATAACGCAGGTCCAGATGGTTGGTGCCCCACGTAATGGATAAGCGGCTTCCTTCTTCACGTACCTTTGCAATGTCAAATAGCGCTCCGGCCCCCAGTTCAAAGCGGGTCACAGCTACAGCATCCACAATTTCAACATCTGCTTCCAGTGCCGCGGATGCAAGTTGAGATTGCACCCGATTACCTCCCGCAAACCCATTGCCAAGCCGCCATGCCGGCCGGTAACGCGAAAGCGCGTCAGCCAGACCGATCGATGAATTGGCCGATGGGTTGGGCAGTATCAGCGCACTTAACTGTCGATCAACCAATGGCAAATGACGGTCTACGAAGGCCGTAAGGTCCTTGTCACCGGGGCGGTTGGTGATCAGGATACGCTGACCATCTGGAGTAAGGATCAGGGTTGAAAGGTCTTTCCCCTGTCGAAATACCATCAAATGCAATTTGCCGTCGGGCGAATGCGCGATCGCGTTGATCATCAAGACCAGCGCCGTGAATAATCCGATGTAAGATGCGGCCATTAAGGACGGTTTCCACCATTTCAACCACTTGCGGCCAACAACAATGGCGATTAAAAGCAAGGAGAGAAAAGCGGCCGACGGCCACAAATCAAGGTGCAGGTTGATTAAACCAATATTATGAAAAGGAGAAAAAAGCTCCACCATTTTTGTGGTGTAAGCCAACGGAATCCAGGCGATCATCCCGAGAATTTTTCCCAGGGGAAGCAGGATCAGGCCGGCCAGGGCAGCCACGCCGCCCAACAGCATGGCTGCCGGTTGAACCGGCAGCACTAGCGGATTGACCAGCATTCCGATCAGAGGGTAGGTATGAAAATGATAGAGCAGAAATGGCAGGGTAAACAACTGGGCTGCCAGGGTAATGATGACCAGGTCTCCCACATTTCGCCAGATCCAATTCTGAAAAGCGGGTTTATCAGGCCCGGTCATGCGGGCAACCAGTGAATCATTCACCGGGGCGCCCAACAACAGAATTCCCGCGGTGGCTGCCACGGACAGTTGAAAACCGATATCCCGCAGGATGAGGGGATTGTCGACCACCATGATCGCAGCCGCCAACCCAAGAGTATTGATGGCAGCCTTAGTGCGCCCGATGGACCGTCCAATCATCGCCAGGCTTCCCATGATGGCGGCCCGGATCACGGAAGGGCTTGCCCCGGCCATGATCGCGTAACCCCACAGGAGAATTACAGCCGCCAGAATCGACCATCCCCTGGGAAGCAGACGGCTGGTGATCGCCAGAATTAAAACACTCAAAATTGTGATGTTAAATCCAGATATGGCCACCAGATGAGATGTTCCGGTGTTTAGAAAGGATTGTTTGAGACTGTCGGGTATGTCTTCATCCCGACCGACCAGTATGCCGCTCAAAAAGGCTGCCTCGGGTTGAGGCACCGTCTGCTCACAGGCCGCGGCGATCTTGTCCCTCAGGGTGTATATTGTTGACAGAACAGGGCTGCCCTGATTGCTCGCGGTAACCTCGACCCTGGGGTAAGAAAGGTATGAAAACACCCCCCGGTTTTCAAGGTATTGTTTGTATGAGAAATCCGCGCGTTCCGGCGGAGTCTCCAGACTGCCGGCAATCAGCAGAAGATCGCCGTACCGGTAGGAACGGCCGGCAGGAAGGAGGATCACAGCTTCACCTTCCACCGGTATAAAATCCAATCCATTCACAGAAATTTCCCGTGCCGAGACGGTTAGAAGCGTGCTTTTATCATGGTTTTCTGTCGGCTGTGAGGCCAGTGCCCTGATAACCACCGCCGGATTTCCATTGTAGAATGCCAATTCGGCCGCGTTGAACAGGGGCTTTCCTGCTTCACCACGCAGCAATCCACCACAAAACGCGGCTGCCAGCAGGAACAGGGGTGTGATCAGGGTTTTACGAAACCGGGTGTACCCTGTAATCTTTGAAAAAAAGCGGTTTTCAAAGAGCGCCAGGACAAAGCAAAGGCTGCCCAAAACCGCCGCAACGGATTGCTGAATGGATATGACAAATGAAACAACCACACCGGTGATGAAAGCAAGAGAAATCCAGAGAAGCGGCATGGGTGTATAAACCTGAATTTATTGCGGTTTCTTTAAACCGGGTATCAACATGGGGGTTCGCAGGCGATACGCCCGGTATACATCACCGAATTCAGCCACCAGTTTCTTTTCTTCCACCATCCCACCTATGATGAAGTAGAGAATAAAAGCCAGGCGCAACGCCATACTGTTCCAGGTCATCACCGGAGAAGCCACCAGGAAGAGAATGGATCCGGTATAGATGGGATGCCGCACATACCGATACAATCCATCCGTCACCAGAATGCTGGCCGACGGATTCGCATCTTTTTCTCTGAGTTGTGACAGGCCGGAAAGGTAACCTAGACCGGTCTGTAATACCGCAATAGTGGCAATTATCAACCCGGCCAGTTGGATGAGAAAAACGGGGACATTCCAGGGAAAGGTGATCTCATATAACAGCCTGTCAGGAAGGATGACCGCCAGTGCCAGCACCGGTAGAAGACTGATGACAGCGAAAATATTGTAGAAAAGGCGGTACCATTTATATTGTCTCCCCAATAGCACGGAAGCCATTTCTTTGATTTTCAAACTGGCCAGTTGGGAATGTATCAGACCATACAAACCTGTCGCCAGAAGGATTAGCAAGAAACTAGTAATCATAAAATACTCTCTTTAATTCTGATTCTACTTGAAAGAAAAAAGCACGTAAGGATATACTACATCCGGTGTGATATGTTTTTCCAGTTCGTTGACTTCACCATTCAGGGTTACTATACTGAATACACATTGAAGTGACATTCCGGGTTGATCATAATTTCAATCGGTTCAAGTGACTGGGAGGAAAAATGAGCAAGCAACTAGATGCCACAGAGTTTTTTAAAATGATGGCAGCCAATGAAAAAGCTGTGGCCGCATTTTACCGGCAGGTTGCCGGTGATGCCAAAGCCGGAGCCGCATTTTTTGAAAAGCTGGCCAAAGATGAAGATCGGCATTTCGACATCTACACGGCACTTCTGAAAAAGAATGAAGGCACCAAAGGTCTCTCAGTGGAAGTGTCGGAAGATCAGGCAGAGTATATTAAACTGCTTGTCGAAAACAATATGCTCAAAGACGCGGACAAGCTGCTTCAAAAAGCGGCAAAAACTACAGACCGGGATGAAATATTTGACCTGGCAGAGAGGGCTGAGCGGGATTCTGTTTTGTATGTGGAAGAATTGATCACTCTCTTCCCGAATATGCAAACAGAAGATTTCAAAGTAGTATTGAAAGAGGAAAAAGACCATCTGGCACAGGTGTTAAACCGCAGGATGGAAAACAAGATGACTTCTTTGCGGCTTTGAAACCTGCTTTTTTGCCTGTTTCCTTATAAATAAACCCGGAGTGATAAAAGACGCGGAAAAATTCGCGTCTTTCTTAATTTTACTCATCGTACTGTGGTTTATGCAAATATCGCCGGTACTTTTTTATACCCTTGTGACCACCCTTAATCTACACTCAGTTTCCGGATATTCGCGAAGAAGAAATAAGGTTGTATTGTGAAATAAATGTCAGATGTGGGTAACCGGGTTATTATCCTGACAATGATTGCCAATGTTAAAGAGTAAAATCAATAGACACAACAAGCTTTTTGGAATTGGGTCATGAATTCAAGAAACCCTTGTCGTTTGCTCCAAATCGCAAAGAATTAGGAGGTTACCATGGTGCTGGATCGTTTCATAGAATGGATGAATGTTCAACCGGTCATCGTGTTATTTATGGTTATTGCCGCCATTGTGTTGTTTGGGGCAGCTTATTCCAAATCGGGAGATTCACCTTACACTTTCTGGTTGTGGTTGAAACGCGTGATCGAATCCGCCGTGGTAGCCATGTTGTTCATGGGGCTGCTCTGGGGTTTCCGCACTATCCTGAACAGCAATATGGCCACCTTCTTTTCCACCCACGGCAGCCTGAGTGATATCAGCCGCGACAGCGCTCAATCCATCTGGGGCAGGCCGCATTACCAAAACGAACTTTCCGTGGCGCATTTCATCTACAGGACAGTACAGGAAGAAATCCCGCGCAGCGACCCAACCCAGCCGCCCCTGTATAAAGACACGATCGTGCGTGAACAGGTGCCGGAGAACAGCATCATCGGGTTTGACGGCCAGGTGAAAATGACCCTGAGCAACCGCGAAAAGGGGTATGCCTATTACAGCGGGTACCTGATTGACGCGCGTTTCGAATACCAGATCATCAACGATTATGACGGGGAAACCGAGACGGAGTTTAACTTCCCCCTGTCACCCAATCAGACAATGCATGAAAACTTCAAGATACTGATGGACGATAAGGACCTCAGCCAACAGCTGCAATTCTATGGCGACCTGGTGCACTGGAAGACCAAAATGAAACCCCACCAGAAATCCACAATCCTGGTGACGTATACCTCCAGAGGTATGGATACATTTACCTACCAAATCTCCGAGCGGCGTGAGATCAAGGACTTCCAACTGGAGGTGGCGGTAGACCGTTTGCCGGTCTCACTGTTGAACTATCCCTATGGCGCGCTAACCCCGACAGAAATCAAACCTACAGATGACGGTGCCGGTTCCATTCTCACCTGGAAATTGAACAACGCCGTGACGGTAGCCGGCATGGGCGTGGCCTTGATCGCCCCCGAACAGCCCGGGGCGAAGGTCTTGCAGGTGCTGGTCAACAGCTCGTACGCTCTGACCCTGTTGATCGCGGTGTTGTGCCTTACCCTGCTTATCCGCGGTGAGAAAGTCAACTTCCTCGATCTGGCCCTGCTTTCCGGCGCGTACAGCGTGTATTACATGATCATGGCTTCCATCAGCGACTATTTCTTCGGGTTCTGGGGTTCGCTGATCCTGGGGACGCTGATCACCGGCGTGCTAACCTATCTTCTCTACCGGCGACTACCCTCCCGGTTGCTGCGCAATCTCATCTACGGGCTGGTGGGATTCTTCACAGTCATCTACCCGCTCTCCGGTCTGTTAACGCAAATCGCGGAGCGCAATACCTTTGACGGCCTGGTGCAGGTCGGGTTGATCATCTACCTGTTCGCGCTATCACTCTACACGCGGGTCGAAAAATCGAAAGAATTGCAACGAAACGAATAACGCACGGGGTGGGTTGAACGCGCGTTCAACCCACCATGACACGCCGCGCACTATTCCCATTTATTTTTTAATACAATGGAAATGCCTTTTACCCCGCCCGCCTGTGTACATCAATAATGGCGAAAACTTTTCAACAACAAATCCAGACTCTTAATAAGGGAAGGCAAATCTTGAAGGATGATATTCCACAGAATATCAAAATCAACACTATCATAGCCGTGGATTAACCGATTCCGAGCGCTGATCATCTGCATCCAGGGGATTTCGGGATGTTCCTCCTGATAGTCTTCAGGAACCCGGTTCGCGGCTTCACCTATGATCTCCAATAAACGGGTCAATGCCAGGTTTAACAGCCGATCGTTATCAAGGTCGCTTCTTTTCTTGCCATGGCATATCTCAACGGCTTCCGCAGCGTGAGATCGGATTTGTGAAAGAAATACTTCAGTGTCATGCTTGCTCATAGACAGGAATGGCTTCAGATAAGACGGATTGTCGGATCTCTTTTCCCAAAAATCCCGGGGTTTGCAGATCCACTTTTTTCCCCAATAGTCTTGTTAATTCTGTTTCCATGGCAAAGAAACCCAAACCGGGAGTGTGACCGGGTTGGAACTCCACCAGAATATCCAAATCGCTTTCCGGACCAAAATCATCACGGGTAATTGAACCAAAAAATGCCATTCTGCGAATATGATTCTTTACGCAGAAGGCTTTAATTTGTGAGGGAGTGGCAAAATCCCGATAATTCATACATTAATTATAGCATCCGGGTTAGATTATTTTCCTGTAGGATGGGTTGAACGCATATACAAGACTTCAATCCAAACGAGATTCTCTCATTAGTCATTAAAGCGCGTTCAACCCATCAAGGCATAATCAACCCACAACATATCTGTCAGAAAGGTTTATTTAGAAAAAGTCTTTACCCGGCAGACAGTGCGGCTAAGTTAATTGGATCAATGATTTCAGAACGGATAATCTTGCGTGCGGGCAAACCATCCCCTTTACGAGTGATAATAATCTATGGTTGTTTGTTGATCATTGATTTCCAGTCTGCTTTCCATAACAGAATGCCCCCAAAGATGGTGGTCGCCAGCATTTCCCATATACTGACCAGCGGACCAAACCCGATGAATTGCTCCAACACATCGCGGACTTCATCATAAAACGCGTGGTACACACTGACAACCGCAAGACTCTGGCTGGCAGCCCACACATAAGCAAACAGGACCGCGTTCATCATAGAAGGAATAATTGTGACCGCAATAAGAAAAGCGATGGATGCCCAGATCGATGTTCCCGGCTCTGCGGTTCGCACGCCAATTGCTACGACGATCGGAAGATGCCAGAACCACCAGATAAAGCCGTGTAACAGCAAACCCTTCCGCGGGCCATGCTGTTTTACCAGGCGCGGCAGCATATATCCCCGCCAGCCAAATTCCTCACCAAAACCGGCAACTATGGTGATCACCATTTTCGCCAGGAAAGCACCCAGGATCGGCCAGAAAGCCAGCCCGGCGGGCATGGTATGAAGCCCAAAGACATTTTCGAACAAGACCGGTAAACCGAAAATTATCAATGCCAACCCGAAGGCGGCCGCGTAATGCCAGGGCATGCCCCAACTCCATCCCATGTGTTTGTATCCATCCCGAAAGATGAATTTGCCGCAGATATATGTCCCCACAGTCACCATGAGCATGGCCAGAGAGCTCAACGCGACGCTCAAGAAAGGATTTTCAAGAAGAAGAACAAAGGCAATAAACACGGGCCATGACAGACCAAATACGATCAAGAGGTAAAGGGGAAGAGAAAATGGTTTTGGTGATATTTGGTTTTGTTCCATTGGCAAGGATACTCCCATTCTGAGATGTTTAAAAGTTAATCGTTATGATTATATTGAAATTCGCAGGCAGCAGTTCAAAACATGCCGAACTTTTTTCCCATCCAATAAATAATATCCCTGGACATAACTCTTTTCCAGTTAAAAATGGTCGGGTCGACCGCACCACTACTTTTACCAGATCCAATCCATTAGATCAGGCGATTCCAATGCGGTCAACCCAACTTATTTTTTTCTTTCCGTCAAATCAACCAAAAAATCGATTTACAAGGATTGGTGTTCAACGTTCTATATTTGCACGAACCGGCCGGAACAGTGCCAATCCCAATAAAATCACAAATCCCGCCATACTGAGCCAGGCGAAGAGGTCGCCGACTACGGCGTAGATCGTCTTGACCCCTTGGGTTGGAACGTATGAGATCATCGCTTTCTTCGTTGAAGCATAATCTGCCGCCGCCAGAGTGCGCCCCTGATAATCGAAGGCGGCCGAGAGGCCATTACCCGCAACCCGAACAATCGAGAAGCCGTTTTCAATGCCGCGCAACGAAGCCATGTAGGTATGGAAAGGCACAATGTCAGGCCAATCGTTGGAAGGAACCAGCATAACATCCGCGCCGAAACGCCCGGCCTGGTTGATATATACCGGGTGATCCATATCGAAACAGATCACCGAAGCCATTGTGCCAAAGGCCGTCTGATCATGAGCGACAACGCCACCGCCAGCGACGATTGGTTCGCCCGGCACCGGATGCTCTTTTTGATAGTGCCACTTCACGTCGCCATCCGGTGTAATCCAGATCGCCTGGTTTGAGGCTCTGGCTGCAGGGAATCCTTCAGGGATTGTATACAAACCTGACAGGAGATATACATTTTCCTCCCTGGCCAAAGCGCGTGCTCGCTCTATGAAGCTGGCTTCATCTACCTTTTGTATGATCATAGCCCCTTCCTGCCAGATGATCACATCGGCCCCGGCCTGGGCTTCCTGGCGGCTCTTTTGGAGCAGGAGATCACCCAACTCCAGGGATTTTTCATGCGATTCACGCACACTTTTCACACTGAAATGATCGGAATCCACGGTGATCGATGCCACTTGCAGTGTCGGTGATTGGGGTGGAAAGAACGCCATGCGCACGTTACCAAACAGCAGCACCAGGGCAAGGATACCGCCGTAGGTTACCATCCCAATTCGCGCCTTTTTTAATTCAAAATTCTGCTCCCAGGCCCAATTGACGACCGGCGCGAGCCAGGCGATCAGGAAACTGAGACCCCACATCCCGGTAATTGAGAGCAGCTGGAGAAGCGGGAGAAAGTTGTACTGAGTGTACGCCAGCGAACCCCAGCTCCCGAGGGGACTCAGGATGGTGATGAGATATTCCAGACTCACCTGGAGCAGCGGGAACACCAACGTGGCGGCAAATCTCGGCAGTCTGTTGACCATCAACCGATAAGCCAGAAACGGCAGCCAGAAAAGCACACCGACACCACTGGCTACCGGGAGAAAGAGAAAAGCGGGGATGATCCCCTGCCAATAGAACAGGGAAGCGAGCACATTGACAACCAGCACAATCCCCAGGCCTTTGAAGGCGGACTGGGTATGGGCAAAACGAATAAGAAAGACAGGAGCCAGCCAGGTTGCCAGAGGGATAATCCAGCGGCCGTTGGAAAAACACAGCAGTCCAACGCCGATAATAAGCCATAGATACGACCAGCGATCCAGTACAGATGTGGTATTACGTGATATTTTGATCATTGCACTTTCTCCTTTGCCTGAAACCAGTCCGGCTAACTGTCCCGCCAATAAACGAATAAGCGCGTAGAAAATGTGGTTTTGACTGTTTATTGAGGCTTACTTTTCATTTCCCTTCTTTTTTTATCAGCGTCACTCTCATGACGGTTTAGCGACATTTCCACTGATCTGCCTGGATTGCAGAATCCAGACGATCACCGCGATGAGCGAAAAAACCCCCGCCAGCCAGCCAAAGAGCGGCAGCCGTGCGCCGAGACCAAGCGCGCCGGGGAAAATCAATCCCACACCGAAGTTAAAGGCGAAGTGGGCGATGACCATTGGCACCAGGCTGTCCGGGACATAACGATATATCCAGACCATCAACAAATTCAGCGCCACGATGGTCACTGTAAACGCCAATATGTAAGCCAGCAGGGTTATCCCCGTATAACCGGAAGCGACCAGCCACAGCATCAGGTGCCAGAAGCTCCACATCAGGCCCAGCACCAGGCCGGCTTTGAGTGGACTGTAGCGTTCCAGCAGCCGCGGCAGCGCAAAGCCGCGCCAGCCCGGCTCCTCGCCGGTCGGACCGGTGAGCAGGTTGATCACCAGCAGGTAAAACCAGGTGGAAAACGTCAGCGGCGTACTACCCTCCGGCGCGCCGCCGCTTAACCGATAGCCCAGAACAGCCAGAGCGACCACCCCGAGCGGGATCAGGCTGGCCAGGTACCAGCGCGCCGGCAGCTTAAATCGCACCAGCCGGACAAATAGATCTGCAACCGCCTCCGGACCTTGCGTCGCCCGGACGACAATGGCCGCCGACAGGGAGGGCATCCATGAGCCCAGGATTGTAACAATCCAAATGGTCCAGGGTTGGGCATTCACGTCAACGCGCAGGGCACCGACCACAATAGCCCCGAACAGGATGAGCAATGTCCAGAAGAAAGCACAGCTCATGAGGTAATACGAAAGCATAGGATGACGAACCAGATAACTCTTCTTTTCAGCCGTTGTCATGGAAAATTCCCCGGTAGATAAATCCGATTTCAATGTCGAATCGAATTTTGACAACAATTTCATAGCAGAGGAGTGTCGGTTATGTCAAAACTTTTATAATGCTAGCACATTTCTCCATTTTGCATTTTTCTACCTCACGTTGCCACATGGGTGCCATCAGTTGATTAGCATTGTGCCAGGACAACCCAACCCGAAAGGAACAACCCCTGTAGGATGGGTTGAACGCTAGAACGAGACATCTTTCCAAACGAGATTCTCTCATAAGTCATAAAAGCGCGTTCAACCCATCAAGGCTTTGCTAACCCGCAACTTGTCTGCCAGGCAGTTGTTTATAGAAATGGCCTATGCCCGGCAGACCTATTTATTACACAGATAATCATTATAAAAAATTGATAAGAATAAAGTGAAGGAGTAAACATGAATGAACATTTCACTAATAGTATACAAGTAGTTAAAAACGAAGAATTGGCTCAAATAATGAGCAATAAAATGAGAAAAGAGCAAATATTTTATGTTGAATTAGACGGTAATGAAATAGAAACCGGAAATGATTATTTATCACATATTGAAACGAAATTCAAATTTCCAACCTCTTGCATCAATAACTGGGATGGATATTTAGATTGGATTCGAGATTTATCATGGTTGGAAAAAGAGGAATATATTTTAGTCATTAACCATTTTTCAAAATTCTTATGTAGAGATGTTATTTTGAAAAATGAAATCATATCGCAATTTGAAGATACAATCCTCCCTTTCTGGCAAGAAGAAGTAGAAAGGGTGGTAGTTGAAGGGAAGGCTAAACCATTTTTGGTTTACCTCGTGGATTAAGTGTTTATGGTACATAAACAAAGGGGGCAATAATGAGAAAGCTTCTGTTTCCGTCTTTTCCAATATGTGAGGTAAACATTATTTAGACATTGCCAACCCGAAACATGTCTGCCAGTAGTAGGTTGGGTCATGACCCAATCTACTGGATTAACTGTTCACTTAACCTGCTTTTCTTTTCTCAATACCCCCGCCAGCAGCACCACCCCCACCACCAGCGTGATCCCCGCACCGGCCAGCAGCAGATTCGTGTACGGCGCGTCCGGGTGGTTGCTGACCACCTTGATGGCCAGGTTCACCGGCGTCACCGGGAAATTCGGCGCGGTCACGTTGACCCGCCACAGTTTGAGATGCTGCCACAGGTCATGCGCCAGCAGGAACAGCCCGACCAGACCCGCCCATCGCAGGATCACAGATTTACCGTGGTCATCGGCATATCGCTGAAAAGCATAGACCGCCGCCAGCATGAGCAGCACGAACGGCAGGGTGATCAACCGCGCACTGACCCGTTCCCCATTAATTAGCGGTATGGGGATGTACATCACTACTTTGTAAACGCTGCCCATGGACAGAACGAACAGAACTACGGCCGGCGCGGCCAGTGATTTCAGCCAGGCGGGTACCTCACGCGATTTTAACCACCATCCCAACCCAAAGGCCAAAAGGAAAACCGCACCCGCCAGCCCGCTGAACAGGTCAAATTCCCACCAGCCGAGGTTGGTCAACTGACCGGTGTGGGCGAAGGCTTTATCCGGGCCGACCATGCCGGTCAGCGCTGTCCACACGTCCATCAATGCCGGGTAGCCAGAGAGGAATTCGCTGTCGAACTGACCCAGGTGCAGGGCCGGCGGCAGCAGACGGACGGCCGACAGCAGCCCGGCTGCGGCGATCCCGGCCATGGATTGCCAGAAATTCCGCCAACGGAAGAGTCCCACCAGCCCGGTGAGCATCAATGCCCAGATGAACTGATGGAAGGAGCCGTTGAGCAGCATAAAGAACAACAGGAATGCGTATCCAGCCAGCCAGCGCCAGCTTGCATTGCTCTTCAGGTTGAAATGTGTAACAGATTCAACCATATCCATCAGCAGCAGAAAGACGAAGGGATACAGGAAGTAGCCGGTGTAATTAACATGCCCCACACTGAAGTGCGACAGGATGGAACCGTTGAAATTAAAAAGGAAGAACAACACACCAAAGGAGACGGGCGAGAGGCGCAGACGCTTCCATAACTGTGCCAGGCCGATTAATCCCAGCGAGTACATCAGCCAGACGTTGACCAGCACAAACCAGCCAACCGGCATCACACCCAGGAGCAGCATCTGCGGGGCGAGCATCACATCCGGCAGCGCCATATAACGGTCGGTCACATTGCGCAGGGCGGATCCATCCGGCATATGCAAAGGAAGCTGACCGGTTTTGACGGCATCCTGTACAAAGGCGATGCGCGGCGCGGATATCTCCGCCCAGTCATGGAAATCAAAGGGGATGTTGCCCCAGTTGAAAAACTGTCCAAAGAGGAACAGTCCAACCAGCCACAGGATGGCAATCCAGCCCCAATGCCACCGAGTCAACCGCTCATTACTTTGAAACAACCAGTGAAGAACCAATTCGCCGCGTTCTCGCAGGCGGTCAGTCCGTGATTTATCTTTTTGCGTCACTTAATCCTCCAGCAGATAAGCCATCAGCCAGCGGGTGGTGGCCAGCAGCGCATCCAGGTGGGTGCGTTCATAATGATGGGACGCGTCTACACCGGGGCCGATCAACGCCACAGCCAGGTCAGCGCCCGCCTGCCAGGCGGCTTCACCGTCTGAACCGTAGTGCGGGTAGATGTCCGTCCTGTAATCGATCTCATATTTTTCGGCAATATGCCGCAGGCGGTTGGAAAATTCATGATGGTAGGGGCTGTGGGAATCTTTCACACAGATGGTCGTGTGGTATTCGTCGGAATTCTGCCCCTCACCCACCGCGGCCATATCCACAGTCAGCAGTTCGACAGTATCCGCCGGGATACCGACGGCTCCCCCATGCCCCACCTCTTCAAAGTTGGAGAAGTACAACGCCGTGCGCTGCGCCGGTTTCAGGCCGGCGGCATGGATGGCCTTCACCGACGCCAAAATGCAGGCTGCGCAGGCTTTGTCATCCAGATGCCGCGAACGGATGAACCCGTAGGTCACCTCCACGCGCGGGTCAAAAGCCACAAAATCACCAACCTCAATGCCAAGTTTGCGGGTTTCATCGGCAGTGGTGACCTTTGCGTCAAGACGCACTTCCATGTTGGTCTCATCGCGTTTGGCGTCCCACTCTTCCTTAATATAGACATGCATGGACGCCTTGTTGAACATCAGGCTGCCGCGGATTGTTTGCCCGCCAAAGGTGAAAACGGTCACCCCTTCCGCTTCCACACTGTTCCAGTTCAGGCCGCCCACAGCCGACAGGCGCAGGCGGCCGTTGGGTTTGATCTCCTTGACCACCGCGCCGAGGGTATCCAGGTGGGCGGTCAACGCGCGGGGACTGTCCGCATTCACGCCCGGCCAGATGGCCGTCAGCCCGCCCTTGCGGGTGTTCTTGAGAGACAATTCGGGGTAGTTATTCAGTTCATCTTCAACAAAAACGACAGCCCGGTGTGCGAAACCGGTCGGGCTGGGCGTGTTCAATAACCCGGTGAGAGTTTTGACCAGATAGGCTTCATCAATGGCGGGAAGGGTTCGCGCGGCGTTCATTTCCAACCTTCGTGTAAAGCGATTTTTTCGCGCCATTCGTCAGGGATGGGACTGGTGGCATGGGTGTGATAATCGTAGTGCACCATCACCGTCTCGGCTTTGGTCAGCACCGCGCCGGTGCCTTCGTCTTCGATCTGATACTCTAGAGTCATGCTCTTTGTACCAAGTTTGGCCACACGCACCCCCACGCGGATCTTCTGGGTCAGGAAAATGGGCGCGATATACGAAACGTGCAAATCCGCCACGATCCAGCCCAGGTCAAAGTAGGACTCGCCGTCAAAAATGCCAAGCGCCTGGACGAAGTTGAATCGCGCCGTCTCAATGAAGGTCACTTCATGGGCGTGATTCACATGCCATTGTGGATCAATGTCACCATATCGAATTTGAATCTGGGTATAGAACTTGAATTCACTCATAGAGAAAATTATACTGGAACGTAACGGTTTCATTCACACTTAAAAAAGGAAACAAATTGGACACCCATCTGGATGAGCTAAAAAACCGCATAGATCTGGAACATATCCCCTTTACCGATAGGGGATCACGAATATTGGTGATGAAGAATGAATGTGGGCTCCTTGTCCGCCTTGCGGAACGCTGGTACAAGTTAACGCGCAGTATTTCCGCCTACCGGCAACGCCCGCCCATCATCAAAGAGTGGGTATTTATTGATGGGTTGGGGGAGACGTTAGAAGTGGAATTGGAGTCGCATCCTGACAGGTTGGTTTTCCAAACCTCCATCGGCGATTTCACGCTTGTGTTCAATGACCAGGAGACTTTGTTCCTTGATTTACCCAGATGCGCCTGCGGAGTGCGCTTTAAGGCGAACATGGACCTCGGGCAAACGGATCGGCGCGGGGGTATATTACGGGTAACCGGAGACATACGCCGAAACCTGGCGTATACCACCAATCGAACCATCCGGCTGAACCAATTGGATTGCACAGAAGCCAATGGACAGGTGGTTTCATTGGTATTCGGAGAAGGTAAAGGCGGGCTATTGATAAACCTGACCCCTCGTCTCGGATTCAACCGCTATGTCATGGACGCCGCCGGGATACTGGATCGAGCACGGCAGCGCTGGGTGGATTGGTTCGCGAATATTCCGCATGTCCTGCCTGAATATCGCCAGCAGTACATGTACGCCTGGTGGTTGATGGCCGCGGGGATTATTTCATCACGTTTTTACACCACACGCGAAGTATTAACCCCATCCAAGATCCATTATGTGGGCGTATGGCAATGGGATGCCCTGTTCCACGCGCTGGCCTACCGGTATGGACATCACCGCCTGGCCAAGGACCAGTTGCGTATTCTGCTGGATCACCAGCGTGAGGATGGCATGCTTCCGGATGCTGTTCATGATGAAGGAACCATCACTCACCTCGATTTTCCCATTGATGCGGATGTTACCAAACCGCCGCTTCTGGCCTGGACGATCTGGAAGATCTATGAAACCACCGGTGACCGGGAATTCCTGGAGGAGACCTACGAAGCAACGGCAAGGTGGATCAACTGGTGGCTGGAGAATAATGACCGCGATGGGGATGGACTGTGCGAGTATGGGCATCCTTTTTCTTCAGGGTTGGATGACAGTCCTCTGTGGGACGGCGGTATGCCGGTGTGTTCTCCGGACCTGAACGCCTACCTGGTGCTGCAAATGCAGTGTCTGTCCAGAATCGCCGATGTGATCGGCGAGAAAAATGATATATCTGTATGGAAACTCAAAGCCGCCAATTTGCAGAAGAGGATTGAAGACTTAATGTGGGACGAAGAAGCCGGTATGTATCTCGCCCGCCGGGATCAGAAAGCCATCCGGCTGAAAACACCGTTCAACTTGTTTCCGCTGCTGACAGGGGAATTAATGCCTGAGAAAGCTGCCCGGGTAGTAAAGCATATTTTCAATGAAGCAACTTTCTGGACGGAATTCCCGGTACCCAGTGTGGCAATAGACGAATCCACCTTTGACGCGGAACAGATGTGGCGCGGACCATCGTGGGTGAATGTGAACTTCCTGCTGATAGAAGGCCTGACCCGGTCAGGATTTTTGGATGAAGCCAGCCGTCTGCGCAGGATCACACTGGAGAAATTGATGCTCCTGCCGGATTTTTATGAATACTACAATCCTTTGACTGGACAACCCGGGAAGAAAGCCGCGCCGATCTTCGGCTGGTCTGCCGCGCTGTTTATTGATATGGCGCTGCAGGAAACGGCCGCTGCAGGGGTGCCTCGATAATGGTACGACCTATGCCATCTTCCTGAAAGGGCATCGGGACGGTGTGAGCGGAGCGAAGGATCTCTCTTGTGATTAAGAGTACTCGACTATCCAAAAGATCACTTAAAGCATAAAGAGATGCTTCACTTCGTTCAGCATGACTGCACACACTTCGTCGTCCTGAGCGAAGCGAAGGATCTCCCACGACAATAAGCACGCTTATCTATCCATGAGTACTCGATACGCATAGCGAGATGCTTCCCTTCGGTCAGCATGACGGTTCATTTGTCATCCTCCCGGAAGGACACCGGGACGATGTGAGCGGAGCGAAGTATCTCTCATTTCCGTAAAGATACCTTTCCATACGCAAGTTCAATTTCCGCCATGGGAGATGCTTCGTTGCCTCAGCATGACGAGAGATATAGCGACGTTCGGTCAATATGACAATTTGTTCTATAATCATTGAATGTCCAGACGAACCTTTTACGTCTACATCATGGCAAGCAAATCTAGAGTCCTTTACACGGGGGTGACGAACGATATTTTCAGACGTGTGCAGCAACATAAAGAGAAAACTGTCCCCGGTTTTACCAGCCGGTACAACATAAATAACCTTGTCTATTATGAAGAACTTGCCGACCCGTATACTGCCATCGCTCGTGAAAAACAGATCAAAGGGTGGCTGCGCTCCAAAAAGATTGCCCTGATCGAAGATGAAAACCCCAACTGGCACGACCTTTCTGTTGATTGGTTCGTAACCGCCTGAAATCCCACCTGTTCCTGGCACATCTCTTGCAAAATCATATCAATGAAAAACCCGGTCTAGTAGAAACGCCAGTCAGGTTGTATACTTTTTAATCAGACAAAATCTATTTTCGAGGAACCGTATGAAGACCAACGTCTCTCAACAGCAACTTGCGCACGGGTTAAGCATTGTATCCAAGGCAGTCGCGGCTCGTAGCACCCTGCCGGTGTTGAGCAATATTTTGTTGGCCACCGATGACGGCCGCCTGCGCCTTTCTGCCACCAACCTGGAAGTCGGCATTACCTGCTGGATAGGCGCGCAGATCATCGAAGACGGCTCCATCACGGTTCCCGCCCGCACCCTGGCTGACCTGGTCTCCACCCTTCCGGGTGATATGGTTTACCTTGACCTAAACGCGCAAACCCAGACACTGAATATCAAATGCGGCTCTTCGAGCACAGATATCAAAGGGCTGGACGCGCAGGAATTTCCGCCCATGCCGGTCCCTGAACTGGAAAACGCGGTGGAATTGAATGTCACCGACTTCCGTGAAATGATCCAGCAGGTGGCTTTTTGTGCCAGCACAGATGATGCCCGCCCCGCTCTGCAGGGTGTCTCCTTCAACCTCAACGGCAGCGAGATTGTCATGGCGGCTACCGATGGATTCCGCATATCCGTGCGTAAATCCTCCCTGTCAAACCCGGTTCCTCAACCGGTAACGGCCATTATTCCGGCGCGCGCACTGAACGAACTCTCACGCATAGCGGCTGAAAACAATGATGTGATCAAGATGGTCATCCCTCAGGGCCGCGGGCAGGTGATCTTCCACCTGCCGGATGTCGAACTGGCCTCCCAGCTCATCGACGCCAACTTCCCGGATTACAAATTGATCATTCCCCAGAGCTGTAAAACCCGCACCATCCTGCCGACCCAATCCCTGCTGAAAGCCTGCCGCCAGGCCGAGGTTATCGCCCGCGACAGCAATAATGTCATCCGTCTGGATATCGTCAATAACGAAAACGAACCCGGCCGCGTTGAAGTTCAAGCCACCTCCGAAGAAACCGGCGCCAGCGAGATCATCCTGGATGCCAGTGTGGATGGCCCCGCCCTGCCGATTGCCTTTAACGTGCGCTTCCTGCGGGAAGTGCTCGATGTGATCAAAACCCCCAATGTGGTTATTGAGACCACCTCCAACAACAGCCCGGGGGTGATCCACCCGGTAAACGATGAAAGCTTCCTGCACGTCATCATGCCCATGCACCTGGGGTAAGCAGACCCGCCTTCTGCCGGCGGTCCGGAATTATCCGACTGATCCACGTCACAATCGAGGCACAGGATGACCTTTACCTCTACATCATCTGACCGTTTGCTCAGTATGATGCTGACTCTGGGACAGTTCCCCATCCTCAGCAATCGCATTCGCATCCGCATGCGCCGCGAGCTGTTCACGCGCGGGTTGATCAGTCAGGCTGGATTTGAAGCCGAGGTGCGCGAAAAAGCCATGCTTTCGCAGCGCCGCGAAGGCCTGCACAATCCAGTCTATGAAGAACCGAATGACATCTGGGAAACCCGGATCACCAAAGTACGCGACCAGTTAACCGACCTGTACTTCAGCCAGCACCTGTCCTATTCGTTCTTTGAGCAAATCGTCAATGACGTGCTCAAGGAACGCGGGGTCGATAAAGACGAACAGGTGTTCTCAATAAATCCAGAGCTTGCCCCAATAGAACTTGTGTTCGAACAAGCCATGACCATTGATAAGATGCCAGCGGAAGACCGAACCCGCCTGGAAGCCCGCCTGCAGGAAGCCAAAGTTGTGCTGATCCGTACGATGATCAGCGACCAGTTGCGCTACATTAACATTGCCAAAGAATGGTTAAACCTGGAAGACCTGATCGAGATCCGCCGCCGGAAGATCGGCGGCGGTCGCATTGGTGGAAAAGCGGCTGGCATGCTGCTGGCCGCCCGAGTGGTAAAGGAAAAAGCCAACCCTGAATTGCGTGCCGCCATCTGCACCCCTGAGTCTTATTACATCGGTTCCGATCTGCTCTATACCTTTATGGCCATCAACAACCTGTTCCACTGGAATGACCAAAAGTATAAAACCGAACCGGAGATGCGCGAAGAGTATCCACAGGTGGTCAAAGAATTTATGGCCGGTGATTTTCCGCCGGATATTCTGGAAAAGCTGGTCAGCCTGCTGGTCAACGTGGGAACCGTACCTCTGATCGTGCGTTCATCCAGTTTGTTGGAAGATAACTTTGGCACCAGTTTTGCCGGCAAGTACGAGAGCATATTTCTTCCCAATCAGGGCAACCTGGAAGAAAACCTTCACGCTCTTTCCCAGGCCATCTCGCGGGTGTACGCCTCCACACTTAATCCCAATGCCCTGCTGTACCGGCGGGCCAAGGGATTGCAGGATTACGACGAACGCATGGCCATCCTCATCCAGACCGTGGTGGGTGAACGCCTGGGTGATTTCTACCTGCCGCACGGCGCCGGAGTGGCTTTCAGCCGTAACCTGTACCGTTGGTCGGAACAGATCAAAGCGGATGATGGTTTCCTGCGCCTGGTGTGGGGTCTGGGCACCCGCGCTGTTGACCGCGTGGGAAATGACTACCCCCGGCTGGTGGCGCTCAGCCATCCCCTTTTGCGGCCATCGAGCAGCGCCAAGAACATCCGTAGATATTCGCAGCAATACGTGGATGTGATCGACGTCAAAGAAAACAGTATGCGCACCCTGCCCATTCGGGAGGTATTGCAGACGAATTATTACCCGCTGCGTTACCTGGCACAAATCGATGAAGAAGGTTACTTTGTCTCCCTGCGCTCCCGTCTGGTGGAGGGCGACCAGGCGCGGCTGGTATTGACCTTTGAAGATCTTCTGCGGCGTACGTACTTTGGCCGCCATATGCGCGACATGCTGCACCTGTTGGAAGAAAGTTATAAAGCACCGGTTGACCTTGAATTTGCCGTTCAGCTTTCTCCGGGCGAGAATGGCGGCGCCATTCTGTCCATCTTCCTGCTGCAATGCCGACCGCAGAGTCACCTCATGCGCGGCGAGCAGGTTCCCCTGCCGGAGAAATTGCCGGAAAAGGATATTATCTTTTCCACAGAATTCGTGGTTCCTCAGGGATGGGTAGATGGGATCAAGTACGTGTTATTCGTACCGCCGGAAGGGTACTTCGCCCTGAATCCGCCTACCGACCGGGTAAAGCTGGCCCGCACCATCGGCCGTCTGAATTCAGTGTTGAAAGGCCAGGTGTTTATCTGTGTCGGGCCGGGACGCTGGGGAAGTTCAAATTCAGACCTGGGTGTGCCGATTGACTACGGGGATATCTACAATTCCCGCTCGCTGGTTGAACTGGCCGGGCAAGGAATCGGCCCCGCACCGGAACCTTCGCTGGGGACTCACTTCTTCCAGGACCTGATCGAATCGCAGATCTACCCGCTGGCGGTGTACCTGGAAGAAGAGACCAGCGTATTCAATCGTGATTTCTTCTATAAAACCCCCAACCGGGTCACGGAGTTCATCGATGTTGAGCCGGAAGTATTGCCCGCCCTTCACTTGATCAACGTGGACGACTACGCTGCCGGACAAACCATCCGTATTGTCATGGATGATTCTGAAGGCAAAGCCGTGGCCTATCTTGATACCAAAAAGCGCGAAATTCCAATTTCTCCCATCGTTTTAAACCCTTAAAATTGGCTCCAGGAAGCCCGCTGTTAAAAAATCCCTGATGTTTCACGTGAAACATGAGGATTCCATTTAAACCGGCCTTTCTGGTAGCTTGCCGCCTGAAACGCTATTTAATCAATGTTTCACGTGAAACATAAACAAAAAGAAGCGCTGAACAGGCCGATCCGCGCTTCTTTTTTGGGTTTTAACAACAATTATTTGACCAAATTGCTTCTTTCTATTTTACGAAATTCCAGATAAGAATACACCATGGTGATCAACGCAGACCCCACCGCCGTTACCAGCAGAACAAACGGGGTGGCCAGCGGGTAGATGATACAGGCAAGTGTGAGTATTCCGGAACCGATGAACAGCTTCCCGCCAAGTTGATGGGTTTTATCCCAAACTACATCGTTAGACAGAGTCCAGGGGGTTTTAATGCCAATGAAGAAATTGCGTTTCGCTTTCCTCAAGATCATACCAGTCAGGATGAAGAATAATCCAAAAGCCGGCGCAAGCATGGCATTCATGGAGAAATTCAAACCGAGGTTCCAGGCCATTGTCAGCCCATGCAGGTAATACATAAATCCTGCAAATCCCATTATGAACAGGTTGTATTCTGAGCGGAATTTCTCAACATTGACCTTTAAAGGATCAATGGATGGAATGGCTGCCAGTAGAAGTGAGAAACCTATGGCCATCAATGGCAGGAGGTACAAAGCCGTAAAGGAACTGCCATATCCATCCGCCTCTCCTTCCGCGTTCCAATGGGTGGCCAGCCGGGGACCCATGCTCTGTCCCAACACATAACTGCCGGCCAGCAGGATCAGTCCAACAACGATAATTCCGATCACTATATTGCGTGTTTTCATTCTCTCTCAATTTCTTTCTTTTATTGTTTATTTTGACACTGGCAAATTAGAAACACCAGAGCTTTGTGCCATGGCCACCATACCACTGATCCCACCCAGGTTCATCGATTCCACGGCGCTGCTGGGAACAATCACCAGGGCACCTTTTTCTTTTAATCCTTCAAACAACATGTTCATGGCGCGCAGGTGCAGCGCGGTTGGATTGTTGACATACGCTTCCGAAGCTTCGGCGAAACTTGCCGCGATCTGTTTCTCCGATTCACCCAGGATGACGCGCGCCTGACGTTCACGTTCAGCCTGCGCCTGCCGGCTCATGGTATCTTCCAGATCCTGCGGGATGATCACATCCCGGATCTCGACAGATTGCACCGAGATGCCCCAAGGGGTCGTTCGTTCGTCGATGATGTGCTGCAGGTCGGCGTCCATCTTTGAGCGGCCGACCAGAATATCCGCCAGCGCCATCTGCCCGATGATCTCGCGCAGCGCCGTCTGCGCCGCCCAGGCAATGGCCGCCCGGTAATCCGCCACTTCCAGCGAAGCTTTCTCGGCATCCCATACCATCCAGAACAGGACGGCATCCACATCCACAGGGACAGTGTCCTTGGTCAAAGTCTTTTCCGCTGCAAATGGGGTGACCATCACACGCTGGTCGATCCAGTTGACGATGGTATCGACAATCGGTATTATCCAAAACACACCGGGGCCGCGTAATCCATGGAACTTGCCAAAGCGCAGGATCACCGCTTTTTCCCACTGGTTGCTGACCTTCAGGGAATAAAGGATGTACAAACCGATGAGCAGCAACACCCCGACATAGGCACCGATGACGGCCTCGCCGACACCGGAATTCTCCATGAGAATGGCGCCCAGGATGGCCGCGCCCAGGATAATGGCAAAGAGGGTACCGGCAATCCCATTGATATGCTGATTGTCCACTTTCTCCTGTTTTCCCGGCTTGATGACTTTATCGTCTTCGCTGGCATTTTCCACCGATCGATTTCGTTTATTCGTTCTCATTCTATCTCCTCAGTTCTATTTTCATCTTTCATTCGTTGAAGCGCTTCGATGGCTTCATCGATCGAATACCCTTTTGATCCAATTTCTTTAAGCATCACCTGAAGTGTGTGTTCCAGGGCAGCTTCCTTTAATATGTGCATGGCTTCTTCTGTCGGTTTCTCCCAGATGTACGTTCCTCTTCCTCGCTGCGTGGAAATGATGCGCGCTTCATCCATCAGGCGGTAGGCTCGTGCGACGGTGTTGAAATTGATGCTCAATTCCGTGGCCATTTCTCGAACCGTGGGTAATTGGTCACCCACATTCAGTTCCCCGGATCCAACCAGGTCTTCCACTTGCCGGGCGATCTGTAAATAAATCGGTTCTTCGGAACGGAAATCGATCTTTACCTTTTCTGAGAGAATGTTCAATCGATATAGTCTCCTGTTTTGAATTGTATTATTGTATCTTTGTAGTATTGTATACCGCTTGTTGGTTTTGTCAATAGGCGAATAAGACCGGGAAAAAAAGACCGGTCATCATTCGCGGATGACCGATCTTTTGTGTTGTGGTGGTTATTTTGTAATTTACTTCTTGATCGCTGTTATCACCAGGTTTCCGCTCTTCTCTGGTTCAAAAGGGACATCCGCCAGCGCCCCGAACGCTTTGATCTGGTGGAATCCCGCGGATGACAACGCCTGGTACATAAGGGAAAAAGAAAGCGGAAATAAGCGCGTTTCGATGATGGATTGCTTCCATCCTTCCTCACCATCCCTTTTTAATGTGAGGATATTGAATTGAATATGTCCATCGGTCAGGAAATCATAAAATCGCAGAAACACCCATTCCCGCGAAGACTCGCGATACGCCTGCGGTTCCATCCAGCGCTCATGAGACGCGAGCACCGTGTCGAAATTTCGATTTTGCAGAATCAGCAATCCGCCTGATACCATGCACGCGGAGAAATCTCGAAGCGCTGACTGTAATTCTGTTTCGTCTTCCATATGAGGAAGGGAATTTCCCAGGCAAAGTAAAACGTCAAAATTGGATGGTAATTTCCTTCTGGCTTTCGCAGGGCTGCAGCCAGATCTCCAAATCCGGCTTTGATAAACCGGACGTCCATTTTCTGGCGGCTGGCATTTTCGCGTGCCTTCTCGATCATGCCGCTGCTCAGATCGGATCCACACACCTGAAATCCCTCACAGGCCAGGGCAATGGCATGCATGCCTGTGCCGGTAGCCGCGTCCAGTACAGTAATGGTTGAAGCATCCTTTTGGATTTCCCGGAGGATGGTAGTTTGTAAAAATGGGATTTCCGCTTTGAGCCGGTTCTCCCAGTTCACAAACCGGTCATAATCCTGACTGAATGTGTCGTACACGGGTTCCTCCAGTGGAGTACATCGCCTTCTCTGTATTATCACATGTCCCGGTTCCTTTTTCCATCCGGGTAGAATAGGGTAATGCTCCCATTTACTGAAACCCTGACCCGGCTATCCATTCCCGGATTTCAGACAAGAAACCTTTCCCCGCTCGATTTCGATGTCATTCTCGGGCTGGTCAAGGCATGCCCGGAGTATTTCATCATGGAAAGCGGCCATCCGGGCACGGAATCAGACGTGAGGTCCATATTGTTTGATCTGCCGCCGGGACGTTCGGCTGAAGACAAAACTGTGCTGGGATTGTTCAGTAGAGATAGACTGACCGCAGTCATAGATTTAATGAAAGACTATCCCGAAGCGGGCATTGCCTGGATCGGGCTGATTCTTATCCATCCGGATTTTCGCGGGTTGGGTTTGGGACGGAAAATTGTTCAAGCGTTGTGCGCGGGATTTTCTTCAGCGGGGGTTAAAGATATCCGGCTTGGCGTGCTCCAGGAGAACCAGTCTGCGTTGAACTTCTGGAAAAAGCTGGGATTTGAGGAAATTGAACGCAAACCTGACAGGCAATTTGGGGAAAAAGTGCACACAGTCATTGTTTTTAAAAGAAAATTTACTCCCAACACCGGTTAACAGACAATCGTTTATTACGGAATTGTTTTATTTAATCATTGCAAGTCGTGATATATATCACTATACTAGATTTGGATGATTTTGCTGACTCATAGAATCACACATCCATCCCATAATTATTTAACAAAAACCTAACAAATGGTTCCCTTTTTTTGAACCATCAAACAACTACCTGATGACATATTCTAACGTCAAGAGGGGGTTTCAATGTTTAGGAAACCATTCTATCTATTTATTCTCGTAGTCGTGATTTTAACGAGCCATTTTACAACAGTAATGGCTGGCACTGACACACTAACCGTGACTGTCAGGTCAAATGGTTCAACCTTTAATGGAGCAAAAGTATATTTATTTAATAGTAGTTGGAGCCAGGTGGGCTATGGAACCACGAGTGGTTCTGGTACTTACACGTTTACAGGTTTGTCTGCAGGAACGTTTTATGTTCAAGTAGAAAATACACCTTCTCAAACCCCGAGTTCCACAGAATATTGGGGATATAAATCTGTAACAGTGAATACCGGCTCTAATTCGTTTACATTTAACAGGTATATGCCTATTGCAAATACCAGTTCAGGAAGCCAATTTGTTTTACCTTCATCAAATATTTTATATGGAAATTCATCATCATTTTCAATTAAAGTATATTCGCCAGTTTCCGGTGGGTCTTACTCAACACATGTAAAAGTAATTTTGGATAAATCTAAAACATCACCCTATGATTATCAATTCGATTGTTCTCCCAACCCGCAGACTGTAACCAATAGTGTTTCAACATTTACATGCCCTATTGGATCTTCCTATGCAGTAGGAACATACTACATTCATTATGATATCTGGAGTATTGATGTAAACACCGATAAAGTTACAGATCAGAACAATTGGAGTGCCGATTCAATTGTAATTGTTCCAAATTACAATCTTACGCCTTCCGCTATAAGTGTTTCACCAACATCAAAGTTACCTGGAGGAACTGTTAATGTAAGTTATACGATTAATAATTCTGGCTCTTCATCGACAGGTTCCTTTCAAAATCAAATTCGTTTGTCTACTGATACCACAATAAACTCTTCAGATATTCTTCTTACAACTCGAACCATGTCATCTGGAGTTGCCGGTAATGGATCAAGTACAGATTCTGTTACAGCTACAATACCGAGTGGAACCACTCCCGGTTCTTACTACATAGGTGTTATTGCAGATTCAGGTGGTTCAATTTCTGAACAATCTGAGTCCGATAATACGCGTTCAACTATTTTTTCTGTTCTTTCATTTATTGACCTGTCTGTCTCAAGCATCAGTACCACACCCACCACCCTTGCCGGTGGCGCCTCCACTTCCCTGACCTTCACCGTCACCAATAGCGGCAATACCGCTTCAAACATCATTCCTAACGAAATCCGCCTTTCCTCTAATACCACCATCGATTCTTCCGACACCTTATTGGCAAACAGTAATATGTCCTCCATTGCCGCCGGTGCCTCTAAAACCAACAGCAATGTGTCTGTCACCATTCCGGCTGGTACTGCTCCTGGCTCTTACTACCTCGGCGTTATTACAGATGCTGGGAATGTCAACCCGAATGAAGTAAACGAAAACAACAATACCAATTCTGTGGCCATCACCATCCCCTACGGTTCCATTACCGCCACCGTCAAGAACTATGACGGAGCCGTCCGCTCTGGTGCTGTTGTTGAATTGTATGATACCAATTGGAACAAGGTTGCTTCCGATAAGACCACGGATGCCAGCGGTGTCGCAACCTTCACCAACCTTTCACCCGGAAACTATCTCCTCCAGACTTTCTACACCCCTACCGGACAAACACCCGCTGCCAAAGAGTTGTGGCATTCCACTCCCTCTTCCTCGCCGCTCACCGTCGGGTATGCCAATGTCCCCGTAACCATCAACCGCTCCTGGCCCATCCTTTCCTCTGGCGCCAACCCCGTTACCCTCCCCACCTCTCTCCCTGTCAACACGACTTCTTCTTTCCAGATCAAGGTGTACGCCCCCCAGGGTGGTTCCTATACTACCCGGGTTTATATCAGTCTGGATAGGGATAAGACTTCCCCCTACGACGTCTCTGAATCTCTTTGTTCTCCCTCTTCTACTTCCGTTACTTCCACCCCTGTTTCCTTTTCTTGCACCATACCGGCCATCTCCACTGTTGGCACGTACTACCTCTATTACCGCATTGAAGGTAATACTTCCGGTTCTACCTGGGCTCCGACGGATCAGAATAATTGGGCCCAGTCCATGCAGGTATACCTGCCGCAGACTGACCTTTCTGTTTCAAGCATCAGTACCACACCCACTACCCTTGCCGGCGGCGCCTCCACTTCCCTGACCTTTACCGTCACCAATAGCGGTAATACGGCTTCAAACATCATTGCCAATGAGATCCGTCTCTCTACCGACACCACCATCGATTCTTCCGACACCTTATTGGCAAACAGTAATATGTCTTCCATTGCCGCCGGTGCCTCTAAAACCAACAGCAATGTGTCTGTCACCATTCCGGCTGGTACTGCTCCTGGCTCTTACTACCTCGGCGTTATTACAGATGCTGGGAATGTCAACCCGAATGAAGTAAACGAAAACAACAATACCAATTCTGTGGCCATCACCATCCCCTACGGTTCCATTACCGCCACCGTCAAGAACTATGACGGAGCCGTCCGCTCTGGTGCTGTTGTTGAATTGTATGATACCAATTGGAACAAGGTTGCTTCCGATAAGACCACGGATGCCAGCGGTGTCGCAACCTTCACCAACCTTTCACCCGGAAACTATCTCCTCCAGACTTTCTACACCCCTACCGGACAAACACCCGCTGCCAAAGAGTTGTGGCATTCCACTCCCTCTTCCTCGCCGCTCACCGTCGGGTATGCCAATGTCCCCGTAACCATCAACCGCTCCTGGCCCATCCTTTCCTCTGGCGCCAACCCCGTTACCCTCCCCACCTCTCTCCCTGTCAACACGACTTCTTCTTTCCAGATCAAGGTGTACGCCCCCCAGGGTGGTTCCTATACCACCCAGGTCTGGTTTATTCTGGATAGGGATAAAACTGAACCTTATGATGTACCATTAACCCAATGTTCTCCAGATTTTAATAATGATACAGTGACATCATCGGGAAGGGCCTTTACCTGTAATATCCCTCCCCAATCTAACATCGGAAATCATTATTTATATTATGTAATTAAGGGTTTTATACATGGTACAGAATGGGTGGATACAGATCAAAACAATTGGGAAATATCTACTACTTATGAATTTGATTCAACACAAAAGATATTAAATGTTCCATACTATTACCAATATTATACAAATTGGTGTTCGATAACTTCCTTGTCAATGCTTTTGAAATATTATGACGTCAAAACAAAACCGTGGGAAATTGCAGCTACTGATAATTTTCGGTGGACAATAAATGATGGAATATGGGGCTTAACATTTTTATCAGCGTCTCAAATAGAAAATTACATTACTGAGTATTATCCACATTTGACACCGGATAGAAAATACTTCAATCCTAAATTACCCGGGCAAGGCTGGAATGAGATATTGAATTATATACGAGAACAAATTGGACTCAATCGACCAATTTGGTTTTATAGTTCAAAACAAGAACACGCAATTGTAATTACAGGGTTTGATAGGGATAGTATTTATATAAATGATCCTAGTGGCGCATTTTTCCATCTTAGTGCATATGAAAACCATGATCTGTCTTCAAAACGTATGTCATATGACGATTTCATCGTAAATAATGACGGTAGTATTTATGATGACATAACCACAATAGTCATTACCAATCAAAGTGCATCACAAAATCCTCAAATACCTACAATTTCCTTGGGTACGTACGCATATGTAGAAAATGAGGATTATTTTGAAGGTGGTATAACCTTTGAAAATAACATAAATAATGAACCTCACAAATTGCAGCTGCAATACGATGGAAGTGTAAATCCATTTCTTGGGTATAAATACATACCTACTGAAGCAAATGAAAATAAAGAATACTTCCCCTCGAATCCGGGCAATTATTATCAAGAATCAGAACGAGTCGGTTATTCAGCGACTATAGCTGATTACATGAATATACAATTAAATTTATCGCCCAATGGGATCAACAATCAATCTCAAATTGAATTGAATATTTATGAACTAAATAGTGATGGAACGAAAAAAAATCAAGATTCTGTTTATTCAATTATAGATAATAGGGATCTTTCATCGTCTGACATAACCAATACGCCTCTATTTTATGGAGTCGAAGTAAGTCAATTTGCTGACAAACTTACTCCCTATGGATTTGTTGATAACTCATCCGGACTCTATTTATTAAACGTTCAAGTTAAGGGAGATCTTGGATTATTGTCAGACGAAATGTCTATTGAGTTTTCAGTATCAGACTCAAATTATTCAAATATCACTTTATCAGATTACGAAAATTTAACTCACGATCTATTTGTCAAACCGGGAGAAAATTACGATCTATCATTCAGCCTTGAAAATACTGGGACTATCGGAAATATGGCTTCCATAGAGATTACGCAAGATACAAGATCAAAAAACATTTCAACTATCCCATACAAATTATTCATCGATCAAAACAATGATGAAAAACCAGATGAAGAGATATCAGATATGGCGAGTATTATATTCTCATCATTTGAAAAGAAGCACTTTATTTTAAGAGTTTCACCAAGTTCGTCTATTCCATCAGGATTTTCAGGAAATTTTAGTTTGTTCATAAATACAGTCATTGGTGAAGATCCAATTTCTACCGGTTTTGATTTAAGTTATTCACTGGGGTCAGGAATTTATGACGATGGTGAATTATTAATTAACTATGTTGATTTCCAATCCTCACCATGGGTCGCAAGAAATGTAACTAATAATTAACAGAATACCGAACATTATTCAGAAAAAATAAGAAATTTAATTTTAATTCCCTTTTATGGGGATCATTTCTCAGTTCGATATAACAAGAATCAACTGTACGGAAAAATTAAAGTAATAATTGATGGAGAAAATAGAGGGTATATTGACCAAACAAATTCTTCTTTCCAGCAAAATATAATATGGGAAAGTCCAACTTTATCATTAGGAAACCACCTTCTTGGATTAGTCCATGAAAGTGGGACTTATGTTGTATTTGATTCAATAGATATTAATGGTTTACCTAACAAACCTCTTCTACTTTTGCCTGTAGATAAATTTCAAACTCGTACTACCCCTACATTCTCTTGGAGTGCTTCTTCTACAACTACCCGGTTTCGCTTTGAGTACGGTACAAGTTCGGATGATGGCGTCACCATCTCCCCGGTCTACACGTCTCCTGACCTGACCTCCCGCTCTCATACACCCCCTGCCATGGAGCTCGGTTCCTACTTCTGGCACGTCCAGGCGCGCGATGCCGCCGGAAACTGGAGCGATTGGTCCTCCCCGCGTTCCATCACCATCCTTCCGCTCATCCCCACAGCTCCTATACCCGTGTCTCCGGCAAATGGTTATTATTTAAATGATAATACTCCTACTTTTTCATGGACAGGAGTTAATGGAGGAAATAAATACCATATTCAAATCGATAATGATTCCACATTCAATAACCCGGAAGTTGACTATATTACTCCTGACATTTCAATTTACTATACACCAGATCTTCCCTTCGTTGATTCCATCTACTATTGGCGTGTTCAGGCTTTAAATAGCATGGAAGAAAATGGACCTTGGTGTTCAACCCAATCCTTCACGATTGACACAGTTCCACCACCTCCCCCTTCCCTTTCTCTTCCTGCAGACGCCATTCCCAATTTGCGATCCATCCCGACATTTTCATGGATTTCCTCCACTGGTGCCAATGCATATCAGTTGCTCATTGACGAAAATTCTAGTTTTATTTCTCCTTTTTACGCAACTCCCGATGGTTCTTCTTCTTTTCCTGGTACACCTATTACATCAACTTCATTTACTCCATCATCCTTACCCAAATTAATATATTTTTATTGGTGTGTCAAAGCCCGCGATGCTGCCGGAAATTGGAGTCCGTGTTCAACATCTCGAACGTTTACAATTCTTCCGCAAATCCCAGCCGCGCCCTCACTCATATTTCCTGCAAATGGTTCGACAACGATATTTCACACTATCGATTTTAAATGGACTTCCGTTACAGATGGAACCTTATATCGGTTGCAGGTTGACAACCTTCCCTCATTTACAAATCCCAAAATAGATGTGGAAATCACTGGAAAATCAAATTATTCCGTAATAGACACGCTACTCAATGGAATATATTATTGGCGTGTGCAGGCAAAAAATGATACTGGGGATTGGGGGCTCTGGTCACCTGTTTTCTTTTTCTCATACTCTTTAACTCCTCCCAATCAACCAATTCTTGAAGCACCTGAAAATAATAGTTCCGTAAAAACTACACCAAAATTCTACTGGCTGGAACCTATCTTCGCGGAAGCCTATGAATTTCAGTATGACGATGATGTGACATTTACTTCTCCTTTGTATACATCGCCAGAGCTTGATGAATTCTCATTCACTCCCCCTGATATTCCAGTCGGAAAATACTACTGGCATGTAAGAGCCCGGGACGCAGCGGGTAACTGGGGAAATTGGAGCATGACATTTTCTTTTACCATGGATACTACCGCCCCTTCAGCTCCCGTATTGAATTATCCCGCGGACCTGACATTTACATCTGATACCACCCCTTCATTATCTGTCAAACCTGTAACAGACGCAGTTCGGTATCGTTATCAGGTTTCATCTGTTGAAGATTTTTCCTCAACATTGGTCGACTCAACCGTGAAAACAATCCTATTCTCCCCACAATCAACCCAGGCGTTGGATTATGGATTGTATTATTGGCGGGCAAGCGCGTTTGACAGCGCCTCAAATGAATCGGCTTTTAGTTCACCATGGCGACTTTTCATCTCCAACCTTTCATCGCCAAAAGACGGGGTCAATTTATTGGATATTGATCCCACATTTACCTGGTTACCAGTTCCCGACGCGTTGGAATACCAGTTGCAAATTGACAACGATTCGGATTTTTCGACTTTGGAAATTGAACAAACACAAACATCAGGAACAACATTTACTTCACCTGCGTTGGGAAGCGGGTTGCATTTTTGGCGCATGAGAGTAAATACAACTAAGGGATGGAGTTCATGGACTCCCGCATGGAAATTTACAATAACATCTCCATTGCCTGCTGCACCAACATTGGCTTCTCCGCAGAATGGATTCCTCACAAATAATCAAACACCTTTGCTTTCCTGGAATAATGTCGAAAATGGACACTGGTACCATATCCAAATTGACAACAATATCGATTTTTCAAGCCCGGAACAGGACGTTTTGGGCAATGTTGGTGAATTGACATTTACAGCAACCGAAATTCTTGAAGGTAAGAATTATTGGCGGGTGAGTGCGTTAAATTCGGATGGAAATCAAGGACCATGGAGTAGTTGTCGCTCCCTAACGATTGATATCACCGCTCCACTACCCCCAGTGCCTTCCCTCCCTGTCAATAATGCGCCAAATATACGCATATCGCCAACTTTCTACTGGTTGGCATCCAATACAGCTACCCACTATCGTTTCGAATATGACATAACAGAAGAGATTCAAACACCTCTTTATTCATCTCCTGAGCTGACAACTCTTTATCATACTCCCCCGACCATAAGCTTTGGAACATATTTCTGGCATGTTCAATCTAGAGACGCAGCGGGAAATTGGAGTAATTGGAGCCCTTCACGCGCTGTTTCCATTATTCCACCCATCCCTTCCAAACCTGTGCTTGTGTCCCCAATAAATAAATGCTCCATTACTTCAAGATCTATTACTTTTTCATGGGATCATGATGAAAATGCGGCAAACTATCAAATAATGGTGGATGATTCTCCCTCATTTACATCTCCATTTATAGATGAAATGACAGATGTACCGTCCCTTAGCAGAGACTTTACATCTAGTGGACTATATTACTGGCGCGTTCAAACACGAAATTCCAATGGTGAATCGGGGGATTGGAGTGCAATTTACAAATTTGATCTAACAATCCCCCCATCAACTCCACCCAACCCTCCAGAGAACCTAAACGCAATAGAAATAACACCCGTTCAATTGAAATTGGTCTGGGACGATAAATCCTTTGATGAAACATCATTTGTTATCGAACGGTCGCGATCTGGGGGTCAATGGGAAAAAATTGACAGCGTAAACCAGGATACTGCTACATTCGTCGACACTAACCTAACATGTAATACGGAATACCATTACCGTGTGAACGCCTACAATTCTGTCAATAGTCTTTACTCTGCTTATTCAAATGAAATCAGCATTTACACATTGCCCTGTCAACCTGTCGAACCCCCGGTTATTCCTTCATCGCTACGGATAACCGCAATATCAAATACAACTTTAGATCTGGCGTGGCAAAATACTGATAGCAGTGTTACATCCTTCCACGTCGAAAAATCACTGGATGCAAGTTCATGGGAAGAAGTAGCTGAAATAACTGTAATTAATTCAACTTATCAAGTTAGCGGTTTATCCATTAATACACTCTACTATTTTCGTATAAGAGCTTATAGGGAAATTGATAGCCAATACTCAGATTATTCAGAAATAACCAGCGCAACAACAAAAGCGACAATTTTTGAAGATGATTTTTCAACAGATATGGGGTGGACGGATTTATCAGGTGGTGCAATTTATCGCGACACAACCAATCAATGGTTGGAATGGTCTGCCAGTCGTGATACCACTCACCGATATTACATCCCAATACAGGCTACACCCGGATTTATAAGATTAGATTTCAGATTCTATGCATCCAGTTTTAATGGAAATGGATCAGTGGCATTTGGATTGGCAGAAAATCTTGATGCACCAACTCAGGCAATCGAAGTGGATGCAACAGGCTTTTTCACCCGAATTTTCCGGTATGACTGGAATAATTGGGTTCATCCACTCGTGATATACCAGGATGGCACCAGTTATTCAACCCCAATTGAAAATTGGCTTAATTTCCAAAATTTGAATACCTGGTACAAAATACGTATTGAGATCAATCAGAATAATTGGCACTATGTTTTAATGGATGATAGTGGCAACCCACTTAGTCAATTATCAGGAACATTAACTCAACAACACAGTCGGTACAATTATTTATTAGTTGTCTTCGACACGGTTGGTGGCTGGGAAAGTGCCAGTGGGAGATTGGATGATATCCAGGTTTATGATTTAGCCTCCCAGGCAACGTTATCTGGTATTGAGGGTGGAACAAACTTGATTCCTCTTGAAAAAACACCTACTCCAACGCCTTCGTTTGAATTGACTCCTACACCTCTGCCTACTCTTGCTCCAGAGCTTTCATCGCCATCCAATCTGTCAATTTCGTTAATAGATCAAAATTCAGTTTTACTTAATTGGGATGGATATCCGGAAGCCAATAATTCCCTGATTCAGGTGGAAAGATCGTCAGGCTCTCAGGATAATTGGAGTGTAATTGGCACAATAGCAGCAACAAATATGCAATTTATTGATCCGAATATATTATGTGATTCTAGATATTTTTATAGAATATACGCAGTAGATATTGAAAATGGATTTATATCTCCATTTTCAAATGAAGTAACGATTGAGATTCCATCTTGTACTCCTGCCCCCACAATAACAGAGGAAAGTCCAATGCCGATTAATACTTTAGAGACACCTTCACCTGTACCAACAATTGTTGATACGCCTTTTCCTCCAGATATTTCCACTCCAATTCCAGAAACACAAATCAATTAAATTTAATAGAAGGGAACTGTTTAATAACCAACAACGGGTTCGGAAAAATAATCCGAGTTGCAAAGCCTTTTATTTAATGGTATTATTCTTACCAGTTGACAATCAATTGCTTGCCACAGGGTAAAATCGCTCCATCCGGAGTGGTTTTTCGCATTAATGCGCAGTTGACAGCTCAATACCACAGGGGAAAATCCTGGGAAGCAAACCACATCATGCTGCAAGGAAGGTAAAATGCCAACCTCATTCCTGACCCGTGAAGGTTACCAAAAACTTCAGGAAGAGCTTGACTTCCTCCGTACAATAAAACGGCAGGAAATCGCCAACCGCCTCCATGAAGCCATGGAAGGTGGTGAACTCATTGAGAACGCCGAGTATGAAGCCGCCAAGAATGAGCAGGCTTTTACGGAAGGCCGAATCAAGGATCTTGACGTGTTGCTGGCTACAGCCCGGGTTATCGACGAAGAAACCATCGTGGCAGATTCCATCCAGGTTGGTTCAACCGTAACCATCCAGGAAGAAGGCGGGCCGGCGGAAGTTTACAGCATTGTCGGCGCGGCCGAATCTGACCCATCGCACGGAAAAATATCCAACGAATCGCCACTGGGAAAAGCTCTGATCAACCACAAAGCCGGCGAAACCATTACCGTTGAAGCGCCCGCGGGCGCATTCACAGTAACTGTCATTAAGGTGGAGTAATCCACGGGGAATATCCTAACCCCGCCCACTAACCACGGGGCGGGGTTTTTTATGCCTGAGAGGTAGCAGCACATGGAAGTAAATGACCTGGAAAAAGTACGTCTTGAAAAAGCCACAAACATGCGGCAGAACGGCCGTGAACCGTACCCCACACGCACAAATGTGACCACCAACATCTCGGAAGCCCTTGAAGCGTTTATCGCCGATGAAACAGCCGAGCATATTTTCACGCTGGGCGGTCGGATTCGCGCCACCCGGCCCATGGGGAAGATCATCTTCGCGCATATTGAGGATGGTTTTGGACGCGTCCAACTTTTTCTGCGTGTAAATACACTGGGGGAAGAGGCCATGAAACTCTTCCTGGAGGATTACGATCTGGGTGATTTTATCCAGGCTACCGGAAAGTTATTCCGCACCCGTACCGGTGAGATCACCCTGGAAGTCACCGAATTCAAGATGCTGGCCAAGGCCATCACCCCGCTGCCGGCGGCCAAAGACGAGGTGGTGGATGGCGAAGTCGTTCGGCATGCCACCCTGTCTGACCCGGAAACCCGCTACCGTCAACGCTACGCCGACCTGGCCGTCAACCCTGATGTACGCAAGGTATTCCAGACGCGCGCCGGCATCGTGCGCGCCATCCGTGAGTTTCTGGACGGCAAAGGCTTTCTCGAAGTGGAAACGCCCATTTTGCAGCCCATCTATGGCGGCGCGGCAGCCAAACCGTTTGTCACCCACCATAATCAATTGAAGCAGGACCTGTACCTGCGCATTTCGTTTGAACTGTACCTGAAACGTCTGCTGGTTGGAATGCTCGACCGCGTTTATGAGATTGGCCGTGATTTTCGCAATGAAGGCGTCTCGTTTAAACACAACCCAGAATTCACCCAGCTCGAGTTCTACTGGGCGTATGCCGATTACCTCAAAGTGATGGATCTCACCGAGCAGATGGTGGCTTACACCTGTGACCAGGTGCTGGGAACCCGCAAAGTCACTTTCAACAACCTGGAGCTGGATTTCAATCCGCCCTGGAAACGGGTGGAATTGCGCCAGGGGCTGATCGATGCCTGCGGAATCGATATTTCCGCTTACCCGACGGACGCCGCCCTAGAAAAAGCCATGCAGGACAAGGGCATGAAGATGAAACCCGGCATGCCGCGCGGCAAGCTGATCGATCAGTTGATCGGCGATTACCTCGAGCCCAATTTCATCCAGCCCACTTTTCTGTACGATTACCCGCGTGATATTTCGCCACTGGCCAAAAACAAACCGGGCGATCCATCCACCGTGGAGCGCTTTGAAGGCTTCGTGGGCGGCATGGAACTGTGCAACGCCTTTACGGAATTGAATGAGCCCATGGAGCAGGAAGCCCGTTTCCTGGAAATGGGCCGTGAATACGACGCGGAAGACGAGGAACGCCACCCCATGGACGAAGATTACCTGCGGGCCATGTCCTACGGCATGCCGCCATGCGGCGGGTTCGGCATGGGCATCGACCGCCTGACCATGCTTCTGACGGACAAGCGCACCATCCGCGAAGTGATCCTCTTCCCCCACCTGCGATCGCAGGACAAGGAATGAATTGAATACCCTCAAGACCTCCCCGCTGGGGAGGTCTTATTCTTAAAAGATATAATTTATCGCTTTCAGGTATTGCGTTGGTTATGGAATCACGGTACACTGAATTCAGCAATGATCTCATTGCGGTTTACGGGGGATTGCCATTTGTGCAGCCCTGAAACCAACAGATCGAGACATCAATTTTGTTCCAGGATGTATGAAAGAGTCAAATACGGGATTCTTTTTTTCGTTTTGTTTTTCCCGCGATACTGCCTCACAATCGGTAACGCCGGTCAAGGACTCATTCACCTCAATAACACAAAATTCCGGCTCTTTTGCTACTCCCCGGCATTGCTGCGCGACCATAATTTCTCTGGAAAATAAAACCCCGTTGGGATACTTTTCAAAGGTGAAAACACAAAAAATTCTTTTGGGGGAGATTCAAACCGATATTATTCATAGTCCAATAAAAATGGATTCCGACCTTTTTGCCTATCCTCAAAGCCCATTGAGGTTAAATCGATTAAATGGAATGGTTCATGATATCACGATGAAAAAAAGAGCCATCAAACATTTCAACAAACCGCGCTGCATGGGTGGTAATCATGGCGCGAACAGTCCGTGTCGCAAAATCGTCAGCGGGGTGGAAACAAACCCGATTTGCGATATTTCCAATCAGTCAACATCATTTCAAGGGAGTGTCAGATGAAGAAATTTGAGCGTTTCGTACGGTACATCGTTTTGATCAGTATGCTGACAAGCATGCTTGCAGGACCGGGATTCACTCCGGCTTCGGTCGTAAAAGCGGAAGCACCCGCGCAGGAGATCATACCTCCGGAACCTGCCGGAGATGAACCCACGCCAGAGCCGACTCCTGTGCCCACCGAAATTCCGGTTGAAATCCCCACGGAAGTACCACCCGAAGCGCCCACGGAAGTACCGCCCGAAATTCCGACTGAAGTGCCCACTGAGGTTCCCCCCGTCGAAGTGCCCACGGAAACTCCAGTTGAAATCCCCACCGAAATGCCAACCAGTCTTCCCACGGAACTCCCCACCGAAATACCCACCGCCACGCCGACCGGGATGATAGAAACCCCCACGGCCACACCCACCATCGACCTCACCCCCACGCTGGGGACGACCACTCCCACCCTTTCTCCAACACCAACACTAACTCCTACTCCAGATCAGGATGTTTTTTACGTTCTGGAACAATCTGTATTGCCGGATGGTTCTCCGGTAGAGATCATGTCCATCATTGGCCCCCGCCATCCACCCGCTGGTTTTGAGGAGGCTCGTCAGGCAGTACAACCTCCGATTGAAGCGAATACGGAAGAAGCATCTTCGCTTAGTGTGCCCGCGTATCAATGGGTTTTCGGGTGTTCCGCGGTTTCCGCGGCCATGATCGCCGCCTATTACGACAACAATGGTTTCCCGAACATGTATACCGGCCCCAGCAACGGCGGTGTGATGCCCATGACGGATGCCATGTGGTCCTGGTGGTCTGATGGGTACGACACCTATCCCAATAATCCTCTAATTGCCTCCCATAATGGACTGGATGGCCGTACTTCACGCGGTTCCATTGATGATTACTGGATCCAGTATGGCAGCAGCACCTCTGATCCATATATTACCGGTGGATGGACCCAGCATACCTGGGGTTCTTCCGTTGGTGATTACATGTGGACAAGCCAGTCTGCATATTCAAATTCAGATGGTTCAACAAAATTTTGGAACTATACGAGCAGCTCAAATAAATTAACATGTGATGCGTTGGGAAGCAACCCTGATGGTACTGTTGGCCGACGCAATTATTACCTTGCAAAGGGGTACACGGTAACGGAGTGTTACAACCAGAAAACGGATAATCAGATTTCCGGTGGTTTTTCATTTGCCAATTACAAATCTGAAATTCAAGCCGGACACCCGGTTCTGCTCAATCTTATCGGTCATTCCATCGTTGGTGTCGGATACGCAGATCCCAGCACTGTTTACATCCACGATACATGGGATAACTCAACTCATTCCATGACCTGGGGTGGAAGTTATTCAGGTATGACCCTAAATTCAGTGAGTATTGTCAACCTTCAAAGTACGGTTCCGGGCGTTCCTGTTCTGGTATCCCCGGCAGCCAGCGCCTCATTGAACAGTGTGCGGCCAACCTTTACCTGGAATGCCGCATCCAATGCGTCTACGTACCATATACAGGTTTCCCAAAGTCCCAACTTCACATCCAACGCAGTTGATACTACTATTTCAGATACCACCTACACACCGGATTCGGATATTTCCGGTGATGGCCTTTGGTACTGGCGTGTCGCCGGTGTCAGTGAAACCGGCACTTACGGAACCTGGGCAGCTTCCCGTTCCTATACGTTGGATACCACTCCTCCTGCCGCGCCCATCCTCTCTTCCCCGGCTGACGCGGCTACTCCGGTGGGTATTCCCGCCTTTGGATGGGGAGCCGTTACAGGGGCGAATGCCTACCAGTTCCGCCTTGATGATGATTCCGGCTATGGTTCTCCACTTGTCATCACACCGGATGGCGATTCAGTACCCGGCACGCCGCTTACAGCGGTCAGCTATACCCCGACCGGGCTTGTGTATGGCACCGTGTATTACTGGTCAGTCCGCGCCCGTGACGCGGCTGGCAACTGGGGTGATTTTTCTGCTTCACGCACGATGAATGTGCAAGCTTCCCTGCCGGCTGCACCGGTATTAAAGACGCCCGCCACCGGTTCGGTTACAAATGTTCAACCTGACCTCACCTGGAACAGTGTTTCCACGGCGAGTACCTATCAGATCCAGATCGATAACGCGTCAACCTTTACCGATCCTATATTTGAAGACCAATCAGGTATCGGCGGACTGTCGCATACCGTATCGACTCCATTAACGGATGCCACCTGGTACTGGCGTGTTCGTGCCACCAATGCCACCGGTGGTGTGGGAGCATGGAGCACAGCCTGGTCATTTACATTTGACACTTTACCACCTGCCGCGCCTACCCTTACTTCTCCGGCAGCAGAAGCTATCGTACGATCCACTCCAATGTTTAGCTGGGGCGTACCGGCAACAGCAACCGCGTATGAATTTGAATATGGCACTACTACAGATGGAACCATTGCTACCTTTGTGTCCGTCTACAATTCAGGAACCCTTTCTTTGTATTATCACACCCCGCCGACCATGTCACTTGGTGGGTATTACTGGCACGTACGCGCGCGTGATGCTGCCGGGAACTGGGGGGATTGGAGCGCGCTGCGCAAGATCAACGTCTACGCTCCCATACTTGCTGCACCCACATCGTTCAGCCCGGCAACCGGCTTTTTAACCAACAATACCCTGCTCACTTTCTCGTGGGGTGCGGTGGCCAATGCCAAATCCTACCTGCTGCAATTCGCGGATACAGCCAACTTCTCGTCTTCCGATCCTGATACCCACCTTATTACGCTTGATCCCGGTCTGACCAGTTACGAAGTCGTTGACCCCAACCTGTTCCGGGATGGAATCTGGTACTGGCGGGTCGCCACGGTTAACGCGACGGATGAAGCCGGCAGCTATTCCACTGCCATCTCCTTCACAATCGACACAGCTCCACCATCTGCTCCCACCCTTTCCGCTCCGGCCGACGGCGCCACACCTGTGGGTACCCCGGCCTTCACCTGGTCCATCCCCACCGGCGCCAATGCCTACCAGTTCCAGCTCGACGATGACTCCGGGTTTGGATCGCCGTATATCACCACTCCCGATGGGAGCGCCGTTCCCGGAACACCTCTGTCGATAGCGACCTACACACCGGCCGGCCTCACGCTCGGCACGGTCTACTACTGGCATGTCAAAGCCCGCGATGCCGCCGGTAACTGGGGCGATTGGTCCACCGCCTTCTCCATGAACCCACAGGCCGCCTTGCCTACCGCTCCGGTTCTCACCTCTCCGGCCTATTCCGCCCTGACCAATGACACCACCCCCACCTTCACCTGGAACGCGGCCACCAACGGTGTGAATTACCAGTTGCAGATCGACAACCTGTATTCCTTTGCCTCTCCCGAGATCGACATCCCCAACACCGGCGGGTTGACCTACACCCTGGCCGGTGGGGCTGAAGCCCTCTCCGTGGACGGCCTGTACTACTGGCACGTGCGCGCCCAAAACATCACCGGCGGTTGGGGTCCCTGGTCCACCGCCACCCCCTTCACCCTTGATACCACCCCGCCTGCCGCCCCGACGCTCACCGCCCCGGCGGATGGCGCCACACCAGTCGGCATTCCCGCCTTCACCTGGTCCATCCCCACCGGCGCCAACGCCTACCAGTTCCAGATGGACGATGACAACGCCTTTGGGTCTCCTCTCATTACCACCCCGGACGGTTCTTCCTCCTATCCCGGTACGCCCCTGGCCCTCTATACCTACACCCCCACCGGCCTCACCCTGGGCACCGTCTACTACTGGCATGTCAAAGCCCGCGACGCCGCCGGCAACTGGAGTGACTGGTCTTCCTCCTTCTCCATGAACCCACAGGCTACCCTGCCTACCGCTCCGGTTCTCACCTCTCCGGCCTATGCCGCCCTGACCAATGACACCACCCCCACCTTTACCTGGAACGCGGCCACCAACGGGGTGAATTACCAGTTGCAGATCGATAACCTGTATTCCTTTGCCTCTCCCGAGATTGACATCCCCAACACCGGCGGGTTGACCTACACCCTGGCCGGTGGGGCTGAAGCCCTCTCCGTGGACGGCCTGTACTACTGGCACGTGCGCGCCCAGAACATCACCGGCGGCTGGGGTCCCTGGTCCACCGCCACTCCCTTCACCCTTGATACCACCCCGCCTGCCGTTCCTGTGCTCTCCTCTCCGCCGGATGGTTCCAACACCCTGCGCGTCGTTCCTACATTTATGTGGGGCTACACAGCCGGCGCCAACGCCTACCAGTTCCAGATCGCCACGGATACGGGCTACACAACGGATCTCTACTCAACTCCGGATGGCAGTAGCGTGCCCGGTACACCCATCACCTTGACTTCGGCCAGGCCGGATGCCTTGAATGTCCTCACTACCTACTACTGGCACGTACGCGCCCGCGACGCCGCCGGCAACTGGAGTGACTGGTCGGCTGATCGCACCTTCACGCGCCTCCCGGCTCTGCCCACCGCTCCGGTGCAGACTGCGCCAGCCATCTCCGCACTGACCAATGACACCACTCCGACGTTCACCTGGAATGCCGTGGCGGATGCCATTGGCTATCGTTTGCAGATCGATAATGTCGTATCATTCGCCTCCCCCGAGGTGGATGTCGCCGATACAGGCGGATTGACCTACACCCTGTCTGGTGCGGAAACGCTCGCTTTGGATGGCGTCTGGTACTGGCGCGTTCAGGGTTTCAATGCCGTACCGGAAGGCGGTGCCTGGTCCACCACCCGCAGCTTCACTCTGGATACCACCCCGCCGGCCGCTCCGACACTGACCTCACCGGTTGATGGGGCTACCCCCGTTGGAACTCCAGCGTTTACCTGGGGGATTACGGCTGGCGCCAATGCCTATCAGTATCAGATCGATGACGACCTGGCCTTTGGCTCACCGCTGATCACTACACCAGACGGGGATGCCTACCCCGGAACGCCGCTGGCCACCACCACCTATACTCCCACGGGTTTGACGCTTGGCACGGTCTACTACTGGCATGTCAAAGCCCGCGATGCCGCCGGCAACTGGGGCGACTGGTCCATCGCCTTCTCCATGAACCCACAGGCCACCCTGCCTACTGCCCCGGTGCTCACTTCCCCGGCTTTTGCCGCTCTGACCAACGACACGACGCCCACGTTCACCTGGAACGCAGCCACCAATGGGGTGGTTTATCAATTGCAGATCGACAACCTCTCAACCTTTGCCTCCCCTGAGGTGGATGTCCCGGATACAGGCGGCTTGACCTATACCTTATCTGTGGCTGAAACCCTGACAATCGACGGGCTCTATTACTGGCGCGTGCGCGCCCAGAACATCACCGGCGGCTGGGGTCCCTGGGCTGCCGCTCGCAGCTTCACCCTGGATACCACCCCGCCAGTTGTTCCATCACTTACCTATCCGGTCGATGGGGCTACCCCCGTTGGAATCCCGGCATTCACCTGGGGACTCACGGCCACCGCGAATGCCTACCAGTATCAGATCGATGATGATCCTGCCTTTGGCTCTCCATTGATCACCACACCGGACGGCGATGGCAATCCCGGAACGCCGCTGGCTACCACTACCTATACTCCCACAGGCCTCACCCTCGGTACGGTCTACTACTGGCATGTCAAAGCCCGTGATGCCGCCGGCAACTGGGGTGATTGGTCCACGGCCTTCGCAGTGAACGTTCAGGCTACTTTGCCTGCCGCCCCGGTGCTCACATCTCCGGCTTATGCCGCTCTGATCAATGACACCACGCCCACCTTCACCTGGAACGCGGCCACCAATGGGGTGGTCTACCAGTTGCAGATCGATAATCTTTACACCTTTGCCTCCCCTGAGGTGGATGTCCCGGATACAGGCGGTCTGACTTATACACTTTCTGCCGGCGAAGCCCTGTCAACTGACGGTCTCTTCTACTGGCGCGTTCGCGCCCAGAATATAACCGGTGGTTGGGGTCCCTGGGCGGCTTCCCGTACCTTCACCCTGGATACCACCCCGCCTGCCGCCCCGGCTTTGACTTCCCCGACGGATGGCGCCACGCCTGTGGGCATTCCCAACTTCCTGTGGGGTTACACCGCCGGCGCCAACGCCTACCAGTTTGAGATCGCCGATAACGCCAGCTTTACTTCTCCTCTGGTCACCACCCCTGACGGTGGAGCCTTCCCCGGTACCCCGCTCACATTGACCTCCTACAAACCCGCCGGCCTGGTCAATGGGACCATTTACTACTGGCACGTCAAAGGCCGTGATGCTGCCGGCAACTGGGGCGATTGGTCAGCTCCCTTCACCGTGAACGTTCAGGCTTCTTTGCCTGCCACTCCGGTGCTTACCGCTCCGGCCTACGGCGCCCTCACCAACAACAATCCCGCCATGGTCTTCACCTGGGGTGCGGCTGCTACAGCCTCCACCTATGAGATCCAGATCGACAACCTGTATTCCTTTGCCTCCCCCGAGGTGGATGTTCCGGATACCGGTGGGTTATCCTACACCCTGTCCGCCCCGCTTCCTGATGGACTCTACTACTGGCGCGTGCGCGCCCAGAATGCCACTGGCGGTTGGGGTCTCTGGGCGGCTTCCCGCACCTTCACCCTGGATACCACCCCGCCTGCCGCCCCGGCTTTGACTTCCCCGACGGATGGCGCCACGCCTGTGGGCATTCCCAACTTCCTGTGGGGTTACACCGCCGGCGCCAACGCCTACCAGTTTGAGATCGCCGATAACGCCAGCTTTACTTCTCCTCTGGTCACCACCCCTGACGGTGGAGCCTTCCCCGGTACCCCGCTCACATTGACCTCCTACAAACCCGCCGGCCTGGTCAATGGGACCATTTACTACTGGCACGTCAAAGGCCGTGATGCTGCCGGCAACTGGGGCGATTGGTCAGCTCCCTTCACCGTGAACGTTCAGGCTTCTTTGCCTGCCACTCCGGTGCTTACCGCTCCGGCCTACGGCGCCCTCACCAACAACAATCCCGCCATGGTCTTCACCTGGGGTGCGGCTGCTACAGCCTCCACCTATGAGATCCAGATCGACAACCTGTATTCCTTTGCCTCCCCCGAGGTGGATGTTCCGGATACTGGTGGGTTAACCTACACCCTGTCCGCCCCGCTCTCTGATGGACTCTACTACTGGCGCGTGCGCGCCCAGAATGCCACCGGCGGCTGGGGTCTCTGGTCTGCTTCCCGCACCTTCACCCTGGATACCTCAGCGCCCGCCGCTCCTGTGCTCTCCTCTCCGCTGGATGGCTCCAACACCCTGCGCGTCGTTCCTACATTTATATGGGGCTACACGGCCGGCGCCAACGCCTACCAGTTCCAGATCGCCACGGATACGGGCTACACAACGGATCTCTACTCAACTCCGGATGGCAGTAGCGTGCCCGGTACACCCATCACCTTGACTTCGGCCAGGCCGGATGCCTTGAATGTCCTCACTACCTACTACTGGCACGTGCGTGCCCGCGACGCCGCCGGCAACTGGGGTGACTGGTCGGCTGACCGCACCTTCACGCGCCTCCCGGCCCTGCCCACCGCTCCGGTACCCACCGCTCCCGCCTACGGCGCTCTCACCAACAATACCGCCTCCATCTTCACCTGGAACGCCTCCGCAGACGCGGCCACCTATCATGTGCAGGTCGACAACCTTTACACCTTTGCTTCTCCCGAGGTGGATGTTCCGGATACGTCCGGCGCTTTGACCTACACTCTGGATGTTCCGCTCCTGGACGGTCTCTATTACTGGCGTGTTCAAGGGATCAACGCGGTTCCTGAAGGCGGCGCCTGGTCGGCTCCGCGCACCTTTACCCTGGATACCACCCCGCCTGCCGCCCCGGCTTTGACTTCCCCGACGGATGGCACCACGCCTGTGGGCATTCCCACCTTCCTGTGGGGTTACACCGCCGGCGCCAACGCCTACCAGTTTGAGATCGCCGATAACGCCAGCTTTACTTCTCCTCTGGTCACCACCCCTGACGGTGGAGCCTTCCCCGGTACCCCGCTCACATTGACCTCCTACAAACCCGCCGGCCTGGTCAATGGGACCATTTACTACTGGCACGTCAAAGGCCGTGATGCTGCCGGCAACTGGGGCGATTGGTCAGCTCCCTTCACCGTGAACGTTCAGGCTTCTTTGCCTGCCACTCCGGTGCTTACCGCTCCGGCCTACGGCGCCCTCACCAACAACAATCCCGCCATGGTCTTCACCTGGGGTGCGGCTGCTACAGCCTCCACCTATGAGATCCAGATCGACAACCTGTATTCCTTTGCCTCCCCCGAGGTGGATGTTCCGGATACCGGTGGGTTATCCTACACCCTGTCCGCCCCGCTCTCTGATGGACTCTACTACTGGCGCGTTCGCGCCCAGAATGCCACCGGCGGCTGGGGTTTCTGGTCTGCTTCCCGCACCTTCACCCTGGATACCTCCGCGCCCGCCGCTCCTGTGCTCTCCGCTCCGGCCAACGGCGCCACACCGGTCGGCGTCCCCGCCTTCACCTGGTCCATCCCCACCGGCGCCAACGCCTACCAGTTCCAGATGGACGATGACAACGCCTTTGGGTCTCCTCTCATTACCACCCCGGACGGTTCTTCCTCCTATCCCGGTACGCCCCTGGCCCTCTATACCTACACCCCCACCGGCCTCACCCTGGGTACTGTCTACTACTGGCATGTCAAAGCCCGCGACGCCGCCGGTAACTGGGGGGATTGGTCCACCACCTTCTCCATGAACCCACAGGCCACCCTGCCGTACGCTCCGGTGTTGACTTCTCCCGCCTACGCCGCCCTGACCAACGACACCACACCCACCTTTATCTGGAACGCCGCTGCCAATGGGGTGGTTTACCAGTTGCAGATCGATAATCTGTATACCTTTGCCTCTCCCGAGATCGACATCCCGGATACCGGCGGGTTGACCTACACCCTGGCCGGCGGGGCTGAAGCCCTGTCCACGGACGGCCTGTACTACTGGCGGGTCCGCGCTCAGAATATCACCGGCGGCTGGGGTCCCTGGTCCACGGCCATCCCCTTCACCCTGGATACCTCCGCGCCCGCCGCTCCTGTGCTCTCCTCTCCGCCGGATGGCTCCAACACCCTGCGCGTCGTTCCTACATTTATGTGGGGCTACACGGCCGGCGCCAACGCCTACCAGTTCCAGATCGCCACGGATACGGGCTACACAACGGATCTCTACTCAACTCCGGATGGCAGTAGCGTGCCCGGTACACCCATCACCTTGACTTCGGCCAGGCCGGATGCCTTGAATGTCCTCACTACCTACTACTGGCACGTGCGTGCCCGCGACGCCGCCGGCAACTGGGGTGACTGGTCGGCTGACCGCACCTTCACGCGCCTCCCGGCCCTGCCCACCGCTCCGGTACCCACCGCTCCCGCCTACGGCGCTCTCACCAACAATACCGCCTCCATCTTCACCTGGAACGCCTCCGCAGACGCGGCCACCTATCATGTGCAGGTCGACAACCTTTACACCTTTGCTTCTCCCGAGGTGGATGTTCCGGATACGTCCGGCGCTTTGACCTACACTCTGGATGTTCCGCTCCTGGACGGTCTCTATTACTGGCGTGTTCAAGGGATCAACGCGGTTCCTGAAGGCGGCGCCTGGTCGGCTCCGCGCACCTTTACCCTGGATACCACCGCTCCCGCCGCTCCCACGCTGACCTCTCCCGCCAACGGTGCCACGCCAGTGGGTACGCCCGCCTTTACCTGGTCCATTCCCACCGGCGCCAATGCCTACCAGTTCCAGATCGATGATGACTTTGAGTTTGGATCACCTCTCATCACTACTCCTGACGGGGATGCCTTCCCCGGAACTCCGTTGGCATCACCGACCTATACGCCTGCTGGCCTCATCCTCGGTACGGTCTATTACTGGCATGTCAAAGCCCGCGATGCCGCCGGTAACTGGGGCGATTGGTCTACTGACTTCTCCATGAATCCCCAGGCTACCCTGCCTTCCGCACCTACTCTCATTGGTCCTTCTTACACATCAATATTCAATAACACTACTCCCACTTTCGACTGGAACGCGGCTACCAACGGCGCGATCTACCAGTTGCAGGTCGATAATCTCTCAACTTTTGCCTCTCCCGAGGTAGACGTGAATATCATAGGTGGGTTGACCTACACGCTCTCTGGCTCTGAAAGCCTCACTGTGGACGGCCGCTATTACTGGCACGTGCGCGCCCAGAACATCACCGGTGGATGGGGACCCTGGTCAATTTCTGATTATTTCACTCTCGACACCACCGCGCCGGCTGCCCCGACGCTCACCGCCCCGGCGGATGGCGCCACGCCTGTGGGTACGCCCGCCTTCACCTGGTCCATCCCCACCGGTGCCAATGCCTACCAGTTCCAGATCGATGATGACTCAGGGTTTGGATCACCTCTCATCACCACTCCTGACGGAGATGCCTTCCCTGGAACACCATTGGCCATCTACACCTACACGCCCAGCGGCCTTACTCTGGGTACGGTCTACTACTGGCACGTGCGCGCCCGCGATGCCGCCGGCAACTGGGGTGACTGGTCCACCGCCTTCTCCATGAATCCCCAGGCCACCCTGCCTTCCGCGCCGGTGCTCATCGGCCCATCCTATACCTCACTTTTCAATGACACCAATCCCACTTTCTACTGGAACGCGGCTACCAACGGCGTGATCTATCAGTTGCAGGTCGACAATGTGTATTCCTTTACCTCTCCTGAGGTGGATGTTCCGAATATCAACGACCTTACCTACACACTTACCGGCGCTGAAACCCTCACCACGGATGGTCTCTACTACTGGCGGGTCCGCGCTCAGAATATCACCGGCGGCTGGGGTCCCTGGTCCTCCGCCCTTTACTTCACCCTGGATACCACCGCGCCGGCTGTTCCCACGTTAACATCTCCAGCAAATGGAACCGAAATTGCCAGTATTCCTACATTCACATGGTCCTTCACAGCAACCGCAACGGCGTATCAATTCCAGTTCGCCTATGGAACTGATTACGTATCCGGCCTGGTGACAACGCCAGATGGCGATGTGTATCCGGGAACACCCATTACAACAACAACTTTTAAACCGGTTAGCATGCAATTAAATACTGGTTTCTACTGGCATGTCCGCGCCCGCGACGCGGCTGGAAACTGGAGTCCGTGGTCTGAAGATCGATATATCGTCATACTAAATACAGACACCGATGGAGACAGCCTGCCAGATGTCTGGGAAACATCCGGGTATGACGCAGACAATGACCAGATCATTGACGTCAACCTGCCTGCCCTGGGCGCCAGCAAGCTTCATAAGGATATCTTTGTTGAAATGGATTATATGGTTAAACCCGGTGTGGGCGACCTCGGACCAAATTCAACTTTGATGAGTTATATTGTTGCCGTTTTTAACAACGCTCCTGTTACCAACCCGGATGGAATTACGGGCGTTCATATTCATCTTGATAAAAATCAGCAAGTTCCCTACGATTCAGATTTGAACCCTGCATGGCCCGATTTTGACGCGATTAAATCTTCCTATTTCGATCCAAAACGCACGGCGACTCACCATTATATGATTTGGGCAGATCAATATGATGGTGGAACATCCAGTGGTTATTCTCGAGGTATCGATGCATCTGATTTTATTGTTTCTCTTGGTTCGTGGCCCAATGGAGGTACTATTTACGAACGATTGGGAACGTTCATTCATGAACTGGGCCATAATTTAGGGCTTACTCATGGTGGTTCTGACCATGAGAATTTCAAACCAAATTACCTCAGTATTATGAACTATTCATTCCAGATGTACGGAATTATCAAGAATGGGTATTGGGGAGATCAAGGATATCCATTAAACTTTGATTATCAACGTATAAATATTGTTGATCTGGATGAAAGCCATTTGAATGAAGCCACCGGGCTTCAGGGTGCAGATAGTATTGCAGGTTATGGAACATTATGGCATAGTGATTACGATGGTTATTGGTGGTACACAACGAATGCCAGTGTTGTTCATTGGTATACTGATTCTTCACTTGAAACTGATGTGGCAAATGACACTAATGAATCCGGTGATTATGGTTATTTAGTCAGTCAGAATAACTGGCAAAATATCTCATACTCAGGTGGCGGTGTGATTGGTTCAGGCGCGTCTTTAGATAAATTACAGCTAATGATCCAAAAGTCTCCACCCCATATGGATGAATTAACCTATGATCAGTATTTGGTCATGAAAAACAACACAATAAATTCAACCACGTTGCAAAAGAAGAAATAAGGAATGAAAGAAAGACTGCCAGTCCAACTGAACTGGCAGTCTTTTTATAAATTCATTAGAAAAGCAATATTTACACCTGAGCCAATCCGGTCATCGCCCTGAACACTGCACTGGCTTCCAGAATATCCTTTCCTTTATATTCCACGATCCTTCCCTCGACCCTTTTCACACCGGGGACAACCTGCGCCCAATCCGCCATATCGGAACGGAAGAATTCCACCCTCACGGTCACGGGGTCTTCCAGCCTGTAAGGGCTCACTGAACTGGCGTTTTCAACGGCCTTTTTTATCGTACGGGTGATCAGCGCGTGGGCTTCCTCAACAGGCAGGCATTCGGCGTTCATGCGACCATTGGCCTTCTTGACCTGCGCCGTATTGATGCCGGGGATCAACGCGGCGGCTTCCGCGCAGGCGCTCTGATCGCCGCTGATGGCGATCACCGGGACGTTGAAATGGCCGCACACTGCCGCGTTCAGAGCGATCTCTCCGGCCAGCACACCGTTCAACCACAAATTGTGCACCTTTTTGCTCGACCAGGTGTGATCGAGGATGGCGTTCTGTGTTCCCGCACGGGCGTGGTACCCGAGAAAGACCACGGCGTCCGTCCCTTCCTGCACGCCCTGCACCATGGAAAGCGGCGACGGTGAGCCGTTGACCAGGCGGGCGGGGGATTTGACCTCTTCCCACAAAATGTTGCTGCCATCCCAGTGGCCGTCGGTAACGATGATATCTGTCACACCTGCCTGCAGCGCGCCGTCAATGGCCGCGTTGACATCCGCCGTCATCCATTGCCGGCCGCGGGCGTATTCAAGGTGATCAGGCACCACCTGATTCCAGCCGGTTATCCCGCTGATGCCTTCCATATCCACCGCGATCAATAGTTTCATTGGTTTATCCCTTCCTGAATTTTCTGTCGGTTGCCCCGGAGAATTATACAATCTCCAACAGGATTCTTATATTCGCGGGACTGTACACAGCATACCTCTGACTCGACAAAACTTTTTTCTTTGGTAGAATGAAATTAACCTTACTGATAGAAATTGGGATTTTTTATTGCTGCCGGAGGAATTTGTCCAAAGGCATCGAATGAAACTGGAGGAGTAACCTTGTCTGGAATGGAACGCTTCACCCAACGAGCGCGGCGGGTTTTGACCCTGGCGCATCAGGCGGCTGAACGTATGCAACAGAATTCCATCGGCACCGAGCACCTTCTGCTCGGGCTGGTGGAAGAAGACGGCGGCGTAGCCGGCCGTGTATTGCGCGACCTGGGGCTGGAACCTGAACGTATTCAGGAGATGGTGGAAAAAGTCAGCGGTATGGGTACCTACCGCGGTGGAAAGATTGACCTGGCTCCGGGCACCCAGGAGGTGCTGGAATTCGCCATTGATGAAGCCCGCCGCATGGGCCATCACTATATCGGCACGGAACATCTGCTGCTTGGCCTGGTGCGTTTACAGGAAGGCCCGGCCGTGGATGTGCTGCGTAAACTGGGTGTGACCCCCGAGCAGATCCGCCGGCAAACCCGCCGGGTATTGCAGGAAGGCGGTACGGCTCCCGCCGGGGCTCCGGCGTCGTCTAGCCAGAGCAAATCACCTTCACAGAAAGAACAGGCCAACCGCGCCAAAACCCCGCTGGTCGATCAACTGGCGGTTGACCTGACGACCAAGGCGGAAGACGGCAAGCTCGACCCGGTGATCGGCCGGCAGATGGAAATTGAACGGGTCATTCAAATTCTGGCCCGGCGCAACAAGAACAACCCGGCGCTGATTGGTGAGCCGGGTGTCGGCAAGACAGCCATCGTGGAAGGCCTCGCTCAGCGTATCATCGAGGGCGACGTCCCCGCGCAACTGCTGGATAAGCGGGTGCTGCAACTGGATGTCGGTTCACTAGTAGCCGGCACGATGTACCGCGGCCAGTTCGAAGAGCGCCTGAAACGGGTTATCGACGAATTGAAAGCTTCCGGCGCTATTCTGTTTATTGATGAAGTCCACATGCTGGTGGGCGCGGGCGCCGCGGGTTCATCGGTCGACGCCGCCAATATCCTCAAACCGGCCCTGTCGCGCGGTGAATTGCAGGTCATCGGCGCCACCACGCTGGAGGAATACCGCAAACACATTGAAAGCGACGCCGCGCTGGAACGCCGTTTCCAACCCATTGTGGTCAATGAACCCAGCGTGGATGAAACCATTGAAATCCTCAAAGGCATTCGCAAAGCCTATGAAGAACATCACCGTCTGACCATTTCAGACGAGGCCATCGAAGCCGCCGCGCGCCTCTCAGCCCGCTACGTCAATGACCGCTTCCTGCCGGATAAAGCCATCGACCTGATCGATGAATCCGGGTCGCGGGTTCGCATGTATAAAAGCGAAGCTTCCAAGACTGTCAAAGAGTTGATGGTGCAGTTGAAAGAATTGCGCGTTGATCATACCAATGCGGTGGAAGACGGCCGTTTTGACGACGCGCAGGAGATCATCGAACGCCAGAATGCGATGGAAGCCCAACTGGATAAGATGCGCACCACCTGGGACCGGGAGACGAGCCCGGTGGTGGGCGTCAACGACATCGCCGAAGTGGTTTCCATGTGGACCGGTGTTCCGCTGATGCAGATGGCGCAGGAAGAATCCGCCCGCCTGCTTCAAATGGAAGATGAACTCAAGAAGCACATCATCGGGCAGGATGAGGCCATTGAAGCCATCTCCAAGTCCGTTCGCCGCGCCCGTTCCGGCCTGAAAGATCCCCGCCGGCCGATCGGTTCCTTCATATTCCTGGGTCCCACCGGTGTGGGCAAGACGGAACTCACCAAAACACTGGCCAAATTCCTGTTTGGCAGTGAAGAAAACCTCATCCAGTTGGATATGTCGGAATTCATGGAACGGCATACCGTCAGCCGGCTGGTGGGGGCGCCTCCCGGATATGTGGGTTATGAAGAAGCCGGCCAGTTGACCGAAGCCATCCGCCGCCGTCCGTATTCCATTGTGGTGTTCGATGAGATCGAAAAAGCCCATCCGGAAGCCCATAACATGCTCCTGCAGATCATGGAAGAAGGCCACCTCTCGGATGCCAAGGGGCATAAGGTGGACTTCCGCAACGCCATCATCGTAATGACCTCCAACATTGGCGCGGATATGATCAAACGGCAGAGTTCGCTCGGGTTTACCCTGGCGATGGATGAAAACCAGAAAGAGCAGGAAGCGTATGAAGACATGCGCAAGAAACTGCTCGATTCGCTCAAACGGGTATTCCGCCCGGAATTTATTAACCGCCTGGATAACGTGATCGTCTTCCGCGCTCTGGCGCGCGAACACATCCGCCATATCGTCAGCCTGGAGCTGGAAAAAGTGGCCAAACGTCTGGTGGAACATGAGATCCAGTTGAAAGCAACTGACAAAGCCGTGGATAAACTGGCCGACGAAGGCTACGACCCGGATATGGGCGCCCGTCCGCTGCGCCGCGTGATCCAGCAGAAGGTGGAAGATCCGCTCAGCGACGCGCTGCTGGCCGGTGATTTCAGCAACGGTGATGTGATCGTTGTTGACCTCAACGGGGACGGCGATGTGGTTCTGCGTCAGGAAAAGAAGGGGAAGGAAGAACCAGAGACATCGGTGGAAGCGCCGGTGGCGTAACAAATTCAAAGGGCAGCCAATCGGCTGCCCTTATTGTTTATCTACGGTACAATTTAACCAGACCTATGCCGAAGCCAACCACCCAGTTTGTCTGTCAACAGTGCGGCCGCACATCACCCGTGTCATTCGGGCGGTGTCCTTCATGCAATGCCTGGGGAAGTATGGTGGAAGAAGAGCTGGCGCCGCCTTCAGGAACATCTCAAAAACACCGCACCGGTTTTGCCCAATCCAAACCGGTCAGGCTGGATGAGATCAGCGGAGACGCCGAAGAGCGCCTGGAAACGCCCATCTCTGAATTCGCCCGTGTGCTTGGCGGCGGTGTGGTGCCCGGCTCGATCATTCTGGTCGGCGGTGACCCGGGGATCGGCAAGTCAACTCTATTGCTGCAGCTCTCCATGGAGATGTCAGCTCCAGCCGGTGGAAATCACTCCTTCCTCTATGTCTCGGGGGAAGAATCAGAACGGCAGATCAAGATGCGCGCGGTGCGGCTGTTGCGTATGGAAAACGGCAGTGAGGTCAACGAATTGCCAAAAAAGCTTCTGCTGGTTACCGAGACCAACCTTGATACCATCTTCGAACACATCCACCATGTCAAACCTGAGATGGTGGTCATTGACTCTATCCAGACAGTTACGTTACCCGAATTCTCATCTTCAGCCGGCTCTGTTTCGCAGGTACGCGAAACGGCTTCCCGGCTGCGCGAGCTGGCCAAATCCAGCGGGATTGCCGTATTCGTCATCGGACACGTGACCAAAGAAGGCGTGATCGCCGGACCGCGTGTTCTGGAACACATTGTGGATACCGTGTTATATCTCGAGGGCGATCGCTATCAATCTTACCGGCTGCTGCGTTCCGTGAAAAATCGCTTCGGCGCCACATCGGAGGTCGGCGTGTTTGAAATGCGCGATCGCGGCATGGTAGAAGTCACCAATCCTTCCGAAGCCTTTCTGATGGAACGGCTGGTCAACACGCCCGGGTCAGCCATCGCCGTCACCATGGAAGGCACCCGGCCGCTGCTGGTGGAGATACAGGGGTTAACAACGCGCACGAATTTTGGCAATCCGCGGCGCACAGCCAACGGGCTGGATATCAATCGCCTGTTGTTGAACGCGGCCGTCCTCACCCGGCGGGCGGGCATCAATCTCACGGAGCAGGATGTCTTTGCCAATGTGGTGGGCGGTTTGACCGTGGAAGAACCGGCGGCTGATTTGGCCATGTCGGTGGCAATCGCCTCTTCCCTGCGGGATTTGCCGGTGCGTGCGGACCTTGTACTGATCGGTGAAATCGGCCTTTCGGGTGAATTACGCTGGGTCAGCCAGATGATTCCCCGGCTGCGTGAAGCGTCCAAACTGGGTTTCAAGGCGGCTGTCATCCCACGGCGCACATCCCACGCAGAGGCGCTGCCCGATGGGATACAGGTCTTGGAAGCCCGTTCGTTGCAAGAGGCTCTGCGACTCTCTTTAATCGATTATGAAACGCCGCATTCGAAAGGAAAAACAGTATGAATCCTCTCCTGAATGTTCGAAAACATCATGCCATAGAACATGCCTGCATTAACATCGCTCACGCGCGTTTTCCTTCCCTTCCGCTGGCCGGTTATTCAGACCTTCAAGGGTTCTGGATCCTCGGAGATATAGAGACGGATAGGCTCATGGCTGCCGTCGATGAAGCCCTCTCCCGGCTGCGAGCGGGGGAACACCGGTTGGCCATTCACCCCAATTGCGGCACCAATTTTGCCGCCGCCGGTCTGGTAGCCGGCACGCTGGCCTGGTTGGGCATGCTGGGAACAGATAAGTCCTTCCGCAAACAGATTGACCGTTGGCCGCTGGTCATCTCGCTGGTCACCCTTGGTCTGATTGCCGCGCAGCCACTCGGTCCTTTCATTCAGGCCAATTACACCACCGATCCCAATGTAGGAAACCTGAAGGTTAAAGAGATCATCATTTCCAAACGCGGCGCCATCAAGGTACATCGTTTCAAAATGGGATAGCACACACGCATGACTGACGCGCATATTTTTATTCTACATGGTGATGATCCGGCCGGTTTAACCGAACGGTTGAACACACTTGCCACGTTGCCGGGCGACCCCGGAATGGCGGATCTAAATATGACGCGTCTGGATGGGCGCACCTGCACTGAAAATGACATCCGCAATGCAGCTATGGCTATTCCTTTTCTGGCTGATTGTCGAATCGTCATAGTTCAGAATGCCCTTTCCCGCCTTGCAGGCGAGAGTCAACGCCAGAAATATTTATCCCTGCTGGATGAAATTCCTCCCACCACCCGATTGGTGCTGGTGGTTAACGATGAAACCTCCTGGAGGAAGAATTCTCAGGGTAAATGGGAAAAAAACTGGAAAACGTTGAATCCCTCCAACTGGTTGATGGTCTGGGCGAAAAAAAACGGAGAAAAGGTTTCTGAAGAAGGATTTCACCTCCCTGACCAGAAGGAAATGCCTGGCTGGATCAGTGACGAAGCGAAAAAACAGGGCGGACAGTTCACTCTTCAGGCAAGTTCCGCGTTAGCCGAGTACACCGGCAGTGATACCCAGATCGCCCGCCAGGAAATCATTAAGTTACTTTCCTACGTTGACTACAGCCGTCCTGTAACAGACGAAGATGTATATAACGTATCCATCTCCCAAAATCAGGCGAATGTTTTTCAATTTAATGAGGCCGTAGCCACAGGGCAAAAGAGTAAGGGATTGCATCTGCTTCATCAACTTTTAGAAACAGATGATCCCATCATGATATTTGGCAGTCTGGTGGCGCATTTTCGGCGATTGGTTCTGATCAAGGAAGCCCTTCAACAGGGCGGCAAAATGGATGCCATCGCCAAAGATTTTGGATTGTTCGCAAAAAGCGCCGACAATCTTTTTCAGCAATGCCGGCGCTTTTCACAGGATGAATTAAACCAAGTTTATCTTCGTCTGGCAGAAACAGATTTTGAGATTAAGAACGGGATCACCCCCGCGGAACTGGCTCTCGAAAATTTCCTAATGGAATTGAAATCTACGAAAACGTGAGAATCGTCTCGCGAATTTCGCCCCATTTCAGGGCATCTTCGATGCCTTTTTCGATGGGCAGTTCGGTCTTCCATTTCAACAATTTCAACGCCGTGTCCGCGTTGGTAAAGGAACCTGCGGTGTCTCCGGGGCGTGGATCTGTTTCGCGTTTGTTAAGGGTCTTTCCATATACCTTTTCAAACGCGGCGACCAGTTCCTTGACGGTCACTCCATTTCCTGATCCCAGGTTGATCACCAGGTAATTATCAGCAGGGTTGCCGGCTCGTGAAAATACGCCGTCAAAATCCGTCACCGCATTGACGTGTGCCCTGGCCAGATCCCACACGTGGATGAAATCGCGTATCCCTGAGCCATCACGGGTCGGCCAGTTTGTTCCGGTAATATTGAACGTCTCCTGTTTCCCCAGAGCGGTATCCACCAGTTTACCCAGAACATGAGTGGGTTCTTTTACATGAATACCTGAACGCATTTTCGGATCAGCACCAATGGGGTTGAAGTAACGCAGGGCAATGCCCTTCATTCCGTAGGCCGCGCAGAAATCTTTAAGGATCATTTCCATCATGAACTTTGTCCGCGCGTAGGGGCTGGTGGGTTTCAACGGGGATTCTTCCGTGACCTTGAATCCTGGTACGACATCGTAAATAGAGGCGGATGAGCTGAAAACCAGGTTTGGATGTCCTAGTTCAGAGAGGGACTTGAATAGTTCCAGAGACTTAGACACATTATCCATGTAGTATTCGTACGGCTGGCTTACCGATTCAGGCACCACGATAAGAGCGGCGCAATGCACCGTGGCTTTGATGTCTGGGTGTTCCTTAAAAACCTTTTCGAGAGCGCCCCGGTCTGCAATATCAGATTTATAGAAGATGCGGTTGCGGGTAAACTCTTCCCTTCCGGTGATCAATGAATCAAGAATCACCGGTGTGTGACCGCTGTCTTCCAGAGCGGAACAGATGGTGCTTCCAATGTAACCGGCGCCGCCGGTAATAAGATATTTCATTTTTTCCTCTGTCGTTGAAATGATGAGATGATTATAACCGTACAGAAGGTATCATTCTTTCGATATTGATTTAAAAATACAGTATCCACAGGTTTTACCGTTAAAATGAAATCTGGAAGTAAAATCACATTGAGGTTTTCAGCATGTATATTGCCATTGAAGGTGTCATCGGGGTTGGAAAGACCACTTTAGCCCGTTTATTACAGCCAGCATTCAAATCTGGATTGCTATTGGAAGTTTTTGAAGAGAATCCTTTTCTCAGTGACTTCTACAGCGACCGGGGCCGGTACGCGTTTCAAACCCAGATTTTCTTTTTGCTCAGCCGCTACCGCCAGCAGCATAACAATGTTCCCCGTCTTTTAAAAGAATACGGCAGCCTGATCAGCGATTACACCTTTGAAAAAGATTCCATTTTTGCCCGCATCAATTTGCAGGGTGATGAGTTAACCATGTACCACCGGGTGCATGAAGCGTTGGAGGAAAAGGTAAACACACCCGATCTCCTGGTGTATTTACGTGCCAGCATGGACACCATTATGCAGCGTATTGCCCTGCGCGACCGAGCGTATGAAAGGCAGATTGAACGAGACTACCTGCAACAGCTTTCCGATGCGTATGAAGATTTCCTCTCCCATTCTTCCCGCTTACCGTACCCAACGTTGATCATAGATACGGAAAATACTGATTACATCCGGTCAGTAGATGAATTGAAAGTGATTGAAAATCGTATCCGCCAGGCGCTCCAGTTGAGCCCCTTCCAACCCACATTGCCCATCTCATGACCGGAAAATTTGCATTTGTTATAATCCTGGTTGGATAAGGGAAAAACAGGATGCGGATAACAAAAGAGGCCATGCTCAGACTGGCGCGAGATACAGCAGTGTTGCGAGCCAACCAGGATCGCAGTGTTGTTTGCGCCTATCTAACCGGCTCGCTGGTCAGAGAAGACCCATTTATTGGCGGAACCACAGATGTTGACCTTTTTTTCATTCATTCTGTGAAACCAGAAAAAAGCCGGGAAATCCTCTACCTGAGCGATGATGTGTCCCTTGATATCGCGCACATCGAGCAAATCCGGTTCAAGCAGCCACGCCATTTAAGAGCGGATGCCTGGCTGGGTCCCTTTTTATGTGCCAAACCCAGAGTTATGTATGACACCCATCACTGGTTTGAATTTACGGAAGCCAGCGTGGCCGCCCAGTTCTACCGTCCGGAATATGTGCTTGAAAGGGCTCGTCCCCTGGCTGCGGCAGCCCGGCAGGTATGGATGGATTTCCACCTGGCACAACCGGAACCTGCCCCGGTTAATGTTTTGACATATCTCAATTGTGTGCAAAACGCGGGAAATGCCATCGCTCTTCTGAGCGGAACTCCGTTGACGGATAGGCGTTTTTTGATCGATCTTCCGGCACGACTTGAAGCAGTCAATCAATCCAGTCTCATTGGTGATTTTGAAAAACTTATTCTCCCTTCGCAACTCTCCGATCTTGATTGGACCCAGTGGATCACTCGCTGGGAACCCTCTCTGGCACGTGCCGCGAATTCTTCAGGCTGTCCATCCCGATTGACCAGACCCCGGCACAACTACTACTCCAGAGCGGTTCATACTCTCTCCGATGAAAACCCTTCAGCAGCCGCCTGGATTTTGTTGAATATCTGGACAGAATCCGCTTCTTTATTGCCTTCAGATGATCCATTATTGGAGGATTGGAAAATGGCGTGTTCTGAATTCTTGCAGATAAAAGATACGTTTAATTCTGTATGGAACAACCTGGATATTCTTCTTGACTCAGTGGAATCGATTCTGGACACATTCGCATCAGAAAATGGTTTGACCGAATAACTTAATAAAACTGTGGATAAATCTGATTTATCTGTGGATAACTCCTTAAAAATGTGGATAACTTCCCTCTTTTTCGGGATTTAGCGTGGAGTAAAACTCCTTTTTGTACACAGAATTCCAGTAGAATTTAAAGAAGCAAGGAAAACAAACGCGGTGGATTTTTCTGAGGAAATATATAAGAGGATTATCCACAGAACTATCAGTCCTACAATTCATATGATCATCCCATATATTGTGCGATTCTCTATGGATGAGGCTGTATATTCCGGTTGAATAGAAAATTTGTCATTTTCTACACATATCCACATACCCTACTAAGATTACGAATCCTTTTAAAAAATAATAAGGTAATTTAATTCGGGGTGGAAGTAAAAAACGAAAGAAATGAATATATTCTGAAAGGATTTTTGATTGATTTTTCCCCGGTAATACAATATGATAGGATAATTATATAAGCGAGGGTTGAGAGAATTAAAGAATACACAAACCGTCAGTATGCACATTCTCCAATTCTGATCAAGGATATTCCAGTATGTTTTCTACTTCACACCGACGTTTTAATCCATTAACACGAGAATGGATTCTTGTTTCTCCGCATAGATCCAAGCGACCCTGGTTGGGGCAAGTGGAAAAACGTACCCCAGAAGCGTTACCTGCATATGACCCGGAATGTTACCTCTGTCCAGGAAACGAACGCGCCGGCGGGATCAAAAATAACGCTTACACAGGCACGTATGTTTTTGATAATGATTTCTCCGCCCTTCTGCCTGAGACGACAATTGATAAGGAAACTAAACAACATCCATTAATGCGTGCCGAATCCGAATCAGGTATTTGCAGGGTGGTTTGCTTCTCTCCAAGGCATGACCTCACCCTTCCTGAATTGGATATAACCACTATATCCAACGTGATCCAGACGTGGACACGCGAAACAGTTGACCTTTCTTCCCGAAAAAATATCGCTTACGTTCAGGTATTCGAGAACAAAGGGGCTGTAATGGGCTGCTCCAATCCGCACCCGCACAGCCAGATTTGGTCGCAATCCATTCTTCCCAATGAACCGGCCAAGGAACTGGCTTCTCAAACGGAGTATTTCAACCGGCAAAACAAAACCCTGCTTCATGAATATGTTGAAGCAGAACATCAGCAAAAAGACCGCCTGGTGGCGGTAAATGATCATTTCACGGCACTGGTTCCCTTCTGGGGAATCTGGCCGTTCGAAATTCTGGTCATTGCCCATGGAAAGGCATCCCGACTGGAAGACCTGACCAATGAGGAAGTTGATTCTCTGGCAGATATTATGAAGCGGGTAACCACCCGTTACGATAACCTGTTTGAAACATCTTTTCCCTATTCCATGGGATTTCACCAGGCGCCGGCGGATGGGCAAAAACATGATGAGTGGACTCTGCACGCACATTTTTATCCACCTCTTCTTCGTTCCGCGACGGTCAAGAAATTCATGGTTGGATATGAATTGCTTTCCATGCCGCAGCGCGATATCACCCCTGAAGTAGCCGCAGCACGATTAAGAGATCTTTCCGATACTGTTCATTATCGATCCATTCTATAGACATTCATTCTTCTTACCCACAGGAACTATCATGGAATTACTGCAAACCGTAACCGCTGAATTTCAAAAACGATTTGGTGAAAAACCTGCGCATATCGCCATGGCGCCGGGGCGGGTGAACCTGCTGGGTGAGCACGTGGATTACAACGATGGATTTGTCCTGCCGGCGGCCATTAACCTGGCAACCTGGATCGCTTTTTCCCCCACCGGAACAGACGAGACAACCCTTTCAGCCATCGACCTTAAAGATGAAGTCACCTTTACCTCAACCGGGATTCAAACAAAAAAAGATATTGCCGGAAAAGATTTTTCAGACTGGGTCAAATACCCCGCAGGCGTAGCCTGGTCACTTCAGGAAAAGGGGCTGAGCGTGAGGGGAATGAAAGCCGTGTTTTGTTCTGATGTGCCCCGGGGTGCCAGTCTCAGTTCTTCCGCTTCCGTGGAAATGGCCTTTGGAACGGCATGGGAATTGCTGGGAGGCTGGAATATCCCTCCCATGCAACTCGCGTTGATCGGGCAGTATGCCGAGAACAGGTATGTGGGCATGAATTGCGGCATTATGGACCAGTTTGCTTCCGCCTGCGGCGAGAAAGACCGGCTGCTGTTGCTGGATTGCCGCAGTCTGGAATATCGAACGTTACCCCTGCCGGAAGATATTGCCATTGTGATTGCCGACACGACCATAAGACGGTCTCTTTTAACCAGCGCGTATAACAAACGGCGTGCCAGTTGTGAAGAAGCGGTAACCCTGTTACAGAAAAAGAAACCCGGATTAACATCCCTGCGGGATATCACCCCGGAAGAATTCGATAGACTTTCTTATGATCTGCCGGAAGAGACCGGGATGCGTGCCCGGCACGTGGTCAATGAGATTGAGCGTACCTCAAGGGCTATTCCGTTGCTTGAAAAGGGAGACGTGGAATCTTTTGGCGAGTTGATGAATGACTGTCACGCCTCACTTCGCGATCTGTATGAGGTTTCCGGTCCGGAATTGGATATGATGGCCCGGTTGGCTCAACCCATAAAAGGTTGTTATGGCGCCCGCCAGACCGGCGGTGGATTTGCCGGTTGCACCGTCAACCTGGTCAGAAAAGAAGAAACCGGTAACTTTTCACAAACGCTATCCGCCCAGTACGAAAAACAAACCGGTCTCCATCCCTCCGTTTATATCTGTCAGGCATCCGGTGGGGCAGCGATTATTTCTTGAAATAAAGTAATACGGATATCTTAAATTTTGTGAAAATACTGAAAAATGTGGAAATAACCGGTATTTAGTCTTATTAATACAATATAACCGCTTGTATAACCCATCATTATTCTGTATGATACATTAACAGAATATTAATATGCCCCTATAAGTAGAACGCATATTCCCACAAACCTTGACCAATCAAGGAGGAGAATGATGGACGTCATCAAAGTGAAAGCTACCTCCCGCACAGCCGCCGTCGCGGGGGCCATCGCAGGCGTGATCCGCGAGAAAAAACACGCGGAAGTGCAGGCGATCGGGGCAGGAGCCGTAAACCAGGCTGTTAAAGCCATGGTTCTGGCAAAAGGCTACCTGGCAGAAGAGAATGTCAACATATATTGTGTTCCTGAGTTTGTGGATGTGGATATTGATGGCAAGGTACGTACGGCCATCAAGTTGATTGTAGAACCGAAATAGAGCATAGCGAGTTCAGCGGTTTGTCTATCCGGAAAAGACAACTTCGTCTTTTCCGTTCAATTTCTGTTGGACTTTTTCGGTAATAAGTTCAAGATGTTCCGGCTTGACCACATAATCCATTTCGTCTGCGGGAATGGTCAGAACCGGGCATAATGTGAACGCGGCGATCCATTCGTTGTACAGTTGATTAACCCGGTCGAGATAATCAGGGCTGATGGATTTCTCGTAATCCCGGTTGCGCAGAGCGATGCGTTTCAGGAGGGTATCTACTGATGCGCGTAGGTAAACCACAAGATCAGGCGGCGGCAGAAATTCTGCCAGTGTCTGGTACAGCGACCGGTAGGTGTCATAATCGCGGTCGCTTAAATTTCCCTGTAGATTTAGGTTGCGGGCAAAAACTTCGGCGTCTTCATAAATACTGCGGTCCTGGATGACCGATCCATTGTGATGCAGGATTTGATGATGAATATGCAACCGGCGGGATAAAAAGAAAACCTGGGATTGAAAGCTCCATCGACTCATGTCCTGGTAAAAGTCTGCCAGGTAGGGGTTTTCTGTTTCCGGTTCATAAAAGGGCTGCCAGCCCAACTTCTGGCAGAGCATTGTCACCAGAGTTGATTTTCCCACGCCAATATTTCCGGCGACAATAATGAATTTATTCATGTTCGAAATCCTGAAGGTAAAGTTTGTTCAAATTATACCCATACCGGGAAGTCATTAAACCAAAAAGCAGCCTCTTGGGCTGCTTTTTTTGGTCAACCTATCTGTATCTTAGGCGGGATGGATGGAATCGGTGGGGCAGACATCCACACAGGCGCCGCAGTCTACGCATTTGTCCGCGTCGATGACCATATTGCCATCGATTTCGGAGATCGCGCTTTCGGGGCATTCGCTTTCACAGGCGCCGCAGTTGATGCAGGTATCGGTATCAATTTTGTGAGCCATTCGTTTACCTTCCTTTGGTTGTAAAAAATGCAAGAGTAATTTTACCCTTACGACCAATCTTTGTGAAGCGTAACACAATTGGATAAAGCGAGTCAATAAATTCATAATAAAAAAAGTAATCATATTCGAGGGAATAATGTCACTAATCCTGCAACCTTAGTGATTCAAATTCCTGTTTTACAGGTCGACCCGCCTTGTAGTATGATTCACCTATCCCATGAAAACTGTTGACCTGGTCATACCTGTTTATAACGAAGAAGAGGTCATTGAACTCTTTCACACCAAATTAACGGCCGCTATTAAGGATTTGCCGTTTGTTTTCACCATTTTTTATGTGAATGATGGATCATCGGATGCCACCGGTCAAAGATTGAATACTCTATCGATAGCCGATCCGCGTATTCAGGTGGTGGAACTAAGCCGCAACTTCGGTCACCAGGCCGCTCTCACCGCCGGGCTAGACAGGGCTGAGTCAGATTATGTCATTTCCCTGGATGGCGATGGACAACACCCTCCCGAGTTGATCGCCGAGATGTTGAAACTGGCAGAAACCGGCTTTGATGTAGTTTTAACCGAAAGAATGGACACCCAGGGAACATCCGCGTTCAAACGCTGGACTTCGAAGACGTTCTACCGGTTGATCAACAGTATCGGCAGCACGCAAATCACCCCCGGCGCGGCTGATTTTCGCCTGCTTTCACGGCAGGTGGTGGAAGCACTGCGCAGCATGCCGGAATACCACCGATTTCTGCGGGGCATGGTCGCCTGGGTGGGCTTTCGCAGCGTGATTCTGCCGTACACCCCGCCAGCCCGTATGGCTGGCAAATCAAAGTACTCATTCAGCAAGATGCTGCGGCTCAGCATGGATGCGGTTTTTTCCTTTTCGCTGGTGCCCCTGTATATTGGTATCTCGCTGGGAATACTCATGCTGGTGCTGGCGTTGATTGAGATGATCTATGTGCTCAGTTTCTGGGTGACCGGCAACATCAGTCACCTGGCGCCAGGCTGGAGCTCGCTGATGTTCATCATTCTGATCGTGGGGGGTTTTTTGATGATCTCCATCGGGGTGATTGGCGTGTACATTGGTTATATCTTCCAGGAAGTTAAAGGCCGGCCGGTCTATCTTGTGCGGGTGCCTGGCGATGAGTCACAAAAAGGTTCCACTGCTGATTAAACAGGCTTTTGCCCGATTGACGTACAGAGCATGGATGGCGCCGGTTGGTTTGCTGGCCGTGTGTTTTGTTTCCTACGGATTGCTTTTTCCTTTTCTGGGTTGGTACTGGGACGAGTGGCCGATCACCTGGATTGCCAACAAGCTCGGCCCGGAGGGACTGGCGCGTTATTTTGAGACCAACCGTCCCTACTGGGGATTGATCTACCGCTTCACCACGCAGTGGCTGGGCGCGGTCCCCTGGCACTGGCAGTTGTTTGGTCTGTTCTGGCGCTGGCTGGGGACTGTACTTGTCTGGGGGATAGTACGCGCGGTATGGCCCGGGCGTGAATTCCGCGCGCTGGCGGCAGGGATGTTCTTTGCCGTCTGGCCGTCATTCGCACAGCAGTCCATTGCCATGATGTACGGGCACTTCTTCATTGTCTTTGACTGTTTCCTGGCTTCACTGTGGTTGAACCTGAAGGCGCTGGACCATCCCCGCGCGAAGGTCTGGCTGATCCTGGCAGGGATGCCGCTGGCGGCTGTTAACCTGCTGGCCATGGAATATTTCTTCCTGTTGGAGATATTACGACCGCTTTTTCTGTGGGCAGCACTGTCGGATCGTGACATCAAAACCGGACGTCTAAAATCGACCTTCTTTTACTGGCTACCATACCTGCTGACCTTTGGCGGGGTGGGGTACTGGCGGGCGTTCCTTTTCCCGCATCAGACCCATAATTACCAGCCGATTTTGCTAACCGAATTGAACGTTGATCCACTTCAGGCTTTGCTCAGCCTGTTTTCCACAGTGGGTAAAGACCTTCGGGCGGTGCTGCTGGATGCATGGGGACAGGTTCTGCGAATCCCAGAAGAAACCCTGCTGGGATCCCGAACATTGGTGCTCTACTGGTTAGGACTGGCTCTTCTGGTTATCGTTTTCTACCTGCTGCTGAAATTATCGCAAGGAATAACACGCAACACGCCCGGCTCGCTGCTTTTCCCGCTCGCCATTGGATTGATCAGCCTCCTTGCGGCAGGAATCCCTTTCTGGGTGACTGGTTTGCCCATCGGATTGGGCTTTCCAAATGACCGGTTTACCCTGCCTTTCCTGCTTGGCGCGGCCCTTGTGCTGGCCGTTCTGCTTGAGCTCATCCCGGATAAATTCGCGCTGCGCTCTCTATTGACGGCGTTGTTGGTTGCGGCCGCGGTTGGACTGCAAATTCAGACAGCCTTCGCGTACCGGCGGGACTGGAATACCCAGCGCAACCTCTTTTGGCAACTAAGTTGGAGGGCCCCGGTGATTAAACCGGGAACCGCCGTGGTGAGCACCGATCTGCCATTCCATTATTTCAGCGATAATTCACTGGTGGCGCCGCTCAACTGGGTATACGCGCCGGATAACCATACCAGTGCCATGGATTACATGTTTTATTACGCGTCTGTGCGTAAAGACCGTGCTCTCAAGCTGGAACCAGGGAAGGAAATATACCAGGGGTACCTGGCGGCGGATTTCACCGGCAGCAGCGACCGGTTGCTGATGATTGATTACCATCCGCCGGCGTGCCTGAGGGTGTTGGACCCTGAATATGATCCGGTAAACCCTCTCTTGCCGCCATTGATGAGGGAGGCCGCCCGGTTGAGCAATCCGGCAGTGGTGGCAAATGAAAGCAGCAGCGCGATACCTACACGCATTCCAGACAATACTGTTTTCGGTGCAGAACCGGCGCGCGGCTGGTGTTACTACTTCGAGAAGGCCAGCCTGCTGGCGCAGCAGGGGAACTGGCCGGCAGTAGCAGACCTTGGCGATCAGGCTTTCACGCTGGGCGACTACCCGAATGACCCCATGGAGCGCTTTGTATTCATTGAAGCCTACGCGCATACCGGAAGAATGGAGCGCGCAAGGGAATTAAGCGATGAGGTGTTGAAGATCGCCCCGCTGGCCAAAGCGCCTCTGGACAAATTGTGGGAACGTATCAACCAATAGATTCAACAATTTCGAAGGGTGGGAGTGATGGCGGAAAATCGATATATCGCTTTTGACCTGGAAACATCAAAACTGTTTGACGGTGATTTTTCCCGCTGGCGGGAACATCGTCCGCTGGGCATTATCTGCGCAGCCACCAGGGCGAGCGGGGAAGAAGCTCGCGTCTGGTTCAGTCGAACTCAAGAAAATGATTATGCCGGTCAAATGACGCGAGATGATTTGCACAGCCTGATCGACTACCTTGAAAAAGCAGCCGCGGGTGGTTCACAGATCGTTACGTGGAATGGACTGGCTTTTGATTTTGATATTCTTGCCGAAGAAAGCGGGGAATGGGAGCGCTGTAAGGAATTGGCTGTCAATCACATTGATATGATGTTCGATATCTTCTGCCGCATCGGGTACCCGATCGGGTTGGAAAAAGCGGCCGCCGGATTCGGTCTGGGCGGCAAATACGGCGGGATGCATGCTGATCAGGCGCCGCTTCTGTGGAAGCAGGGCAGGTATGAGGAAGTGTTGAAGTATGTAGCCCAGGACGTCAACCTTACCCTGGATGTCGCCCTGGAGGCGGATAATGCCCACAAAGTAAGTTGGACAAGCATGCGTGGACGCTATCAGGAAGTCCCCCTGCCGGAAGGTTGGCTGAAGGTCTCGGAGGCGGCCCGGCTGCCCCAGCCCGATGTCTCCTGGATGAGCCGCCCCATCCCCCGTCAGGATTTTTACCGCTGGATGAAGAAGTAATGGTTGTGCATTTTCACACACCAGTACGACCTTCCCAATTTTCCTTGCGAAACCATTTGCCGTTATTTTTCTTATGTGAAATTACATTGGCAAAATCGATAGAAATTGGTCCAAAGTTAACCAAGTAGGGGTGGACGGCCGTCCACCCCTACTTGTGATATTTCAAATAAAGTCATAAATATTGCCATATCATGGCAATACCAGTTAATGGTACGATTATTTACTCATCAACCTTCAGGAGGTTCACGTGATCCCTTCAAGAGACCATAACAACAAACTCATCATCAGCATCACCGACGGAAAAGACCTCGGCGAGATCAAAGGCCTGTACCTTGACGCCGACATGCGCCAGGTGACCGGTATTTTCACCGGCAAAGAGGGGATCATCAACCGCAAACAACTGGCCGTATCCCGCGCGGATATCCAGGTGTTCGGTGTGGATGTCTGGCTGGTGTCCGGATCGGACGTTGTCAAACCTCTGGAGGAGATTCCTGAATCGGCGGCGTTCATCCCGATCAGTGAGATCCGCGGGCGCGAGATACAGACGGATGGCGGCACCAAACTGTGCGTGATCGAGGATGTGATCCTCGACAGTGACGCACAAGTTCTCGGATTTTCATTGAGCAAGGTGTATGCCCAGGGACCGCTGGCGGAACGCAAAGCCATTGTGCGTAACGCCATCACACACCTTGGCGGGAAAGATTCCCCCATGACAGCCGACCTGACCCGGGCGGAGGCGGAGACTATTCCAACGGCCTGAAACAATATACCCTCGCGATGACCGCCTGCCGGTTGACCTGGTCCGGGTGTTCCGCATGTTGAAGATTTGATTGACAGGTGAAAAAGTGAGGTTCCATGGTCAGGTATGTGATCGTCAGTATCGTGAGCGGCCTGGTTTTTGGCACACTGGATGGATTGATCCACGCCAATCCTGCGGCAGTCTGACTGTTTGAGGTCTTTAAACCCATCGCGCGCACACAGATCAATGTGCCCGCCGGACTGGTCATTGATCTGGTGTACGGTTTTCTGCTGGCAGGCCTTTTCCTGCTGCTTTACCCGGCGCTGCCAGGGCCGATCGGGCTGGTGAAAGGCCTGAGTTTCGGATTGATCACCTGGTTCCTGAGGGTGGCTATGGGGGTGCTGTCGCAGTGGATGATGTATTCCATACCGGCCGGGACGTTGATCTACACACTGCTGGCCGGGTTGGGGGAGATGCTTATCCTGGGATTGATTTATGGATTGTTCTTGAAACCGGTTTAGTTCCAGCCGGCAGGGGACGCGGAGGATTATCCCGCGTTCACATGAATTCATTTGTGTAAGTCTATGCGCAGTTCACGGCGTAAACTGCCGGTTGAATATGCAGGGTTGAGTCTCTATAGTGAAATTGTCCTTATTTTTCGGATGCCTGGTTTGGGTTTCAAGGAGGTAGCCATGAAAGACTCTGCCATCCTGGCCATTTTCATAATAATTGTTTTCGTATTTTCGGGTTGTAATATGCCTTTGCAGCCCATCGTGCCCACCCCATTACCGATTGATTCTCCAACGCCCTTACCGCCCACGCCAATTCCAACAGTGGTAACCGTTCCCACCGCATCACCGGTACCTGGGATTGTGCATGTCATGTGGCCGGGTTCACCGCAGGGTAAGCGGAACCAGACGGTACACGACCAGATCGACAAGACCACAGCCCCGCAAAAACAGGCTTTTGGAGGTGACGATATCCGCACCGGAAGATATGAGCGCCCGTTTGACCGGGACATGAATTATCTTCCCTTTGTAGACCTGGTTTCTGTGTTCCTCAGCCGCGTTGATCCAGTGTGGATTTATGTGACCTTCAAGGTGAACGCGCCGCTTTCCACCGATACGGAAGAAAAGACGATTTTTATCGTTGAAATTGACAAAGATCTTGACCTGCGCGGCGATGTGCTGATTCTCACCGGCATACCAAAGACAACGGAGTGGTCAACCGAATCGGTGCAGGCTTATATCAACCCGGATGTTAATGTGGGCGGTGTCACACCCGTGCTGCCCGATCAACCCATGTCCACAGGCCGCGGGTATTACCAGCAGATCTTCGACAACGGGAAAGGTGACGACCCCGACATGGCCATGTCGCGCCTTGTCAGCGGTGAAGCAGACAGCATTCAACTGGCTTTTAAGAACACGCTGACCGGTGGGGAAAAGGGCAAGTTCATCTGGCTGCCCTGGGCGGATTATGGCATGCAGAATCTGGCGTTGTATGAATACAATGATCATTTCACGTTTTCACAGGCTGGCTATCCTTTGAAGGAAGACGCGCAGAATTACCCGATCAAGGCTCTGTGGGGCGTGGATAACACCTGCCGGGCAGCTTCTGGTTTTAAGCCAAAAGGAACCATTCTGGGGTTATGCCCCGAGGCCATATCACCCGAATCGGAAGAACCATCTGGCTGCCACATGGTCTGCCGCTCCGGCGGGCATGCCGCGCTTATGCTCCGATGTAGTTGTGAATAAACCGGCCTGGTTAGAAGAATTTCACTTGCCAGCGGTATAATCTCCACGATAAAAAGACGCCGGAGAATTCTGTGAACATCAACATAGACGATCTGAGTAGTGCGGATATTGCCGCTTTCCTGGATGCGCATCTGCAGTTTACCCGCGAAACCTCACCTCCGGAGAGTATTCATGCTTTAAATCTGGATGAGTTGCGCAGACCGGAAATCACTTTCTGGGCAGCCCGTGAAGGCAGCGCGCTGATGGGTTGCGGGGCGTTGAAAGCCATGGGCGGCGGCCGGGGTGAGATTAAATCCATGCGCACCGACCCCTCCCACCGGCGAAAGGGCGTGGCGCGTGCCGTGCTGGAAACGATTTTTATGGAAGCCCGCCGCCGGGGTTATACCCGTCTGTATCTGGAGACCGGTGCAGAACCGGCTTATGAAGCCGCGCGGAAATTGTACGCGACGCTGGGGTTTACGGAATGTCCGCCGTTTGAGGGGTATGTGGAAGATCCAAATAGCGTGTTTATGACGTTGGAATTGTGAATGATTCGCCAAAATCAAAAAAACTGATGGAGAGTCTTGTACGTTTTGTAAAAAATGGACAGGAATGTATCAGAAAAAAAACACTTTGTAACCCGGGGAGATTTACATACACGGCAACCCGGAAGAAGCCGGGAAAACATCATCATTTCACAAAATTGGGGACATTGCATTATTTCCAATGAACTTCATCCTATCTTTGAAGCGTGCGATTCGGGCTCATCTCTTAGTTATTTGACCTATGGATTCATCTCTGGTTGGGCTGACCGCAGAGATGAACCAGGGAAAAACTGAGGTGGAAAATCCGTTTCCTTGCAAAAAAGAATTGGCCCGGATCCCTGCACGCCAAATTATGGAGAATCTTTATTAAACAACCATCGCAAGAAAAAAAAGAACTTCAACTGCCCGCAACCAAAAAGGTGGTAACAAACTTTCATTTAAAAATCATTTCCCAGAAATAATCCGGACAACGACCAACCACTCAGCCCCGTTCATCCTTGTTATGATCAACCTCAACGCATTGGAGAGTTTACCCAGAGCGTTTGCCATTCCATCTGACCTGCCTATAATGAAATGGATGAAAGATATCGGTCAGGTGGGACGCATTACATTTGTGAGAACAGGAATCCTTTGCCTGTTACTTTCCGGCACAATGGCCTGTTCTCTACTTTCATTTTCAGTATCGACGCCTACTCCTGCCGCCACCCTGTCACCCTCTCAAATCCCATCCGCGACGCCTGTACCGCCGACCGCGACGCCCACGACTGAGAGTCCCACTCCCACAAATGAGGTGGTGGAACAGCCGGTTCAGACGGATACACCGGCTGTGCTATCCGTTCCACAACCCGCGGCGGCTTCCCGATTCAAACCTGGTGATCCGGTCAAGTTGGACAGAATTGAGATGAAGAGCCGCGCGGAAGGTTGGGGAATCAGCGGCGGTATTGTATTGACCACCAAAGACGGCGGTCTCACCTGGCATGAAGCCACGCCTCCCGAAGTTTTTCCACCCGGCTCAGATGTCACCGCGTACGGCGCCTTCCTTAACGCCCGCACAGCCTGGATCATTTTTGGCGCGGATGGGCAGATAAATCCCGCCGCGTCCGTTTGGTTTACCACAGACGGAGGAAAATTCTGGACACCCGGTCCTGCGTTGAATCATCAGGCGTATGGAGACACGGTCTGGGCGGAGTTTTATGTTCTTGACAGTCAAAACCTCTGGTTGATGATCCGCGGGGTTTATGTGGGCGCGGGGACCCACCGAGACCACCAGCTTTTCCGCAGCGTGGATGGCGGATTGTCCTGGGCTTTGCTCGACAGTCAGACCAGCGACGATTACACCGGCCTGATTTTCACCGATGTAAACAATGGCCTGCGTACCCTGCAGACCACCGGTGCCTACATGGGCGGACCGCCGGTGTATGAGGTGACCGGGGATGGCGGGGCTACCTGGGAACCGCGTGAATTGCCCAATCCACCTGGTGCCCCTGATCTTTTTAACCAATACCCTTACTGCGAAACCTACCAGCCGGTTGTACCTTCTGGCAATCAGATCCGCCTTTTGGTCGGGTGTTTTGAATTTGGTGATCCGCCTAAAAAATTCTCCGGCTTTTTCTATTCCAGCCAGGATGGCGGCAAATCATGGTTGACAACCCCGCTGCCAAAAAATGTTAGGGCAGAAGATGGAAGAATGTTGTACTTTGGAGCGAATTACGTTCTGCTTCTCGGACGTGAAACCTACCTCAGCACCTCTGATGGATCAGCCTGGTCGTTTGTGAAGTCTGTCAACTGGGATGGGTCGTTTTCCTTCACCGATCCTCAATATGGTTGGGCGGTTGCCGTGCTGAATAATGAAACCGCGCTGGTACGCACTGAAAATGGAGCGGTAACCTGGAAAATCATAAAATCGGTTATGGCCAACTGACCACAGGGAGATGAGGTCAGTCCAATCCTCCTAATTTTGAATTTCCTTCTCCAGTAGGATTTTCAATTGTTCGTATTGGTGTTCCAAATCTATCAGGCTGCTGCGAATACCTTCCACATCGCCGCTTTTTGAACATTTTTCAACCGTAAATGCCGCGGCGCGCAAGGCTTCACCACCAATGTTGGCAGAAGAGCCTTTGATGGTATGAGAGTGTAATTCAACCCCTGGCAGGTCATTCTTTTCCAGGCAGGTTTTTAGATCCCTGATTTGCAGGGGAACATTTTCAAGGAAGATGACCAGGATCGATCTGGCCAGTTCTTCATCGCCACCCAGTCGGTCCAACAGAGCGGCTTTGTCAAACACAACCTTGATTTGCTCCTGAGTGAGTTCTATTTTCGCTAATGGTATTCCTGATTTGACCGGTTTATCCTGTTGGGAAGATACGGGCAACCATTGTTCCAATGCCCCGGACAACTTTTCCGGTTCGATGGGTTTGGATATGTAGTCGTTCATACCGGCTTCCAGGCAGAGCTCACGATCGCCCTGCAAGGCGTTGGCGGTCATGGCGATGATCGGAACGTTGTGATTCAGGACCCTGGATTGTGGATCGCGAATCCGGCGGGTGGCTTCAAATCCATCCATCACCGGCATCTGGACATCCATCAATACCAGATCATACGGAATGTTTTCCAGTGCCTTCAGAGCTTCCTCTCCATTGGCGGTGGCATCTGCCTTTAAACCGTATCGTTTCAGAAATCCCATGGCCACCTGCTGGTTGATGATATTGTCTTCCACCAACAGAATGCGCTTCCGGGTATCAATAACCGCACGGCAGATCTCACGGGCGGAATGGCGTGTCACAATGGGAACAACATCCGATTCGGATGTGTTTACCGAACCTTCCCTCGCGTGAGTCGCCAGAGTGGCAGAAAGGACGTTGAATAGATCGGTATGTCGTAAAGGTTTGACCAGGTAGCCGGCAAACCCGATGCTGGCAAACCGGCGCGATTCGCCGCGTTCGCCCAGAGACGTCAGCAACACCAGAGGGATATGGTTGAATCGTTCATCACTCTTGATGGATTTTGCCAGCATGGTACCATCCATGCCGGGCATATGCATATCAAGGACGGCAATTTTGAACGGGTCTCCCTCTTCATGGGCGGTATTCAATGCCTCAAGGGCGGCCGCGCCATCAGGAACTTCTGTTGGGCGCATTCCCCATGATTTCATGCGTACAAACAGGATTTCCCGGTTGGTGGTATTGTCATCCACCACAAGAATGCGGACTCCATGCAGATTGGCCGGAGCGGGCAATTTGTTCTGGCTGCCTTCGGGCTGCATTTTCAACCGCACAGTGAACCAAAACTCAGATCCATGGCCTTTCTCACTGTTAACGCCTATCTCGCCGCCCATCAATTCGGAAAGTTGTTTGGAAATAGCCAGCCCCAGTCCGGTACCCCCAAATTGACGGGTGGTGGATGTGTCTGCCTGGGTGAATTTATTGAAGATCAAACCCAGCTTTTCTGGAGAAATGCCAATACCGGTATCGCGTACGGAGAAGTGCAATTCCACTTCATCCTCCGTTTTGGATACCATTTTCACGTGAACTGAAACCTCACCCTGTTCGGTAAATTTGATGGCGTTGCCAACCAGGTTGGTTAGAATCTGCCGCAAACGCCCCGGGTCTCCCTGCAGCAGGTTGGGCACATCGGGGTCCGCGGCACAAATGAACTCCAATCCCTTTTCCTGGGCGCGAACAGCCAGCGCGGCGGCAAAATCATCCAGCAAATTTTGCAAATCAAAATTCAAGATTTCAAGTTCCAGTTTGCCGGCTTCAATTTTTGAAAAATCCAGAATGTCATTGATCAAAATTAGCAGTGTTTCGCCGCTGGTGCGGATGATTTCTGTATAGCGGCGCTGCTCATCGTCCAGATTGGTGTCCATTAACAGGCCGGTCATGCCAATTACCCCATTCATCGGGGTACGAATCTCGTGACTCATATTGGCCAGGAATTCACTTTTCGCGATATTGGCCATTTCCGCTTCCACGGCCAGCGTGTTGGCGTCAGAGATGGCTTTTTCGAGTTGACTGTTGGTCTCCTGCAATTCCTCGGCAGCCTTTTTACGGTCGGTTATATCCATCGACATGCCAAATGTTCCAATGATCTTGCCTTTTTTATCACGCAGGGGAAGTTTGGTTGTCAGCACCCACTGGTCAGGCTGCTCACCGTAGGTTTCCTTTTCTTCTTTTACTATCGGTTCTCCGGTACGAATGATTGTTTGTTCATCATCATAGGCCTGGCGGGCGTGTTCTTCGGTGAAATAATCAAAATCCGACTTGCCAATTGTAGCCATTGGATCAGTTAACCTGAGTCGTTTGGCTTGTTCATTATTGATGCGAATAAAGCGACTCTTCCTGTCTTTGAAATATATTTGAACAGGGATGTTGTTCATCAAATTATTCATTAAAACCTGTTCAATATTCAGGTCTTCCTCTGACTTGCGGCGTTCCGATAGGTCCTGGATGTTCACAGCCCAGTAGAGTACCTTGCCAGAGCTGTCCTTAATCGCTGTGATGTCCACCCAGACTGGGAAAGTTGATCCATCTTTTCGTAGATGCGTGGTTTCAAACGAATAATGGCCTGTCTCATTAATAAACCGTTTAATATCCGGGAAAACGGATCGGGCTTCCGGAGTGTACACATCCATGATCGACAGCGAAGATAATTCTTCCACGCTGTAACCGTGCATTCTGGCAAAGGCCGGATTCATCAATTCGTATTTCAAGGTTTCTGCGTTTTCGGCAGAAACGCCCCACTCCGCGTTGATAAATATGCTCGCCCATTTGTGAAGCTGCGATTCAGCCCGTTTGCGGTGGGTGACATCCCGAATAATAAATACAAACCCCTGATGGTCGCCATTTGCGGTATTAATAACTTCGGCATTGGTTTCCAGATCAAATTCAGTACCATCGGCCCGTAAGGCGCGGTACTCAGCGGGTCCATTAAATTTACCTTCACTTCGCAGTCGGGAAAAATCCGCGGCAGCACGCTCCCTATCTTCGGGTACAAGAAAATCCAGAATCGTATGAGACAACAATTGGTTTTCATCGTCATATCCGAAGAGTTTATAAGCAACAGGTGAAACCATGCGGATGTTGCCTTTGGTATCTGTGATCGTTATATCATCCGGACAGGCTTTAAGAATGGAACGAAAGAGCGATTCGCTTTCCTTTAGAGATTCTTCTGTTTCCTTCCATTGGGTTATATCCGTGAGAAAAACCAGCGAGGCGGGCCTGGATTTCCACTCTGTCATCAGGGTATTCGCTTCCACCCAGATTGTCTGCCCATTTTTATGAAGCAGCCGGCATTCATATTCATTTTCACTGGAATCCCCATTCTGCCGGGATAAAATGTGGGCGTTGACTAAATCCCGGTCGGCAGGATGGATCAGGTTCAAAATGGGGGAATGAAGAATTTCCTTTTCCGAATACCCGGTCATTTCATGGGTTTTCGGACTACTGAATACCAGATTCCCATTCTGAATGACGGCAAAGGCTTCGTGAGTATTCTGGGAAATCAGGTTTCGATAGTACTCATCCTGTAAAAAATCAGGATGAGCGTGATTATGTTTGACCATTCTTTGAAAGACATCCAACTTTCCGGCCCGGCTTTCTTATGAGTGAAATTTTCTCTAATATTCTCTCGTTGAAGACCGCGGTTATGGAATTTCCACCCGTCTCAATACAATAATGTGCAAGAATTTGACCAGTGCGGCTGACTATCAAATTCCAGCAGGGTGATTGTCCGCGGAAGATTGATTGGGCTGTATGAGAGAAAATCCCCTCTGGGAATTTGCTGATGAAGATACCAAGTAAGAATTGCGCCGGTCTTCATCGCATTTTTGACTCCCTCTTGCTATATGAATTTCACCAATTGTAAGTACATTCTATATCCTACCGCCAATTCTGACAGTAAAAGATGAATTAAAAGGATATTTAACCGCCATGAAAACCGATTGGAATGGCAACCCCCTGGCATCACCAACAGGAAGGAGGTTAAAAACCCTACCCCTTGATTTTGGCGGCAAATTCCGCGCCAAAAGCCCTGCCTTTTACCAGGTCATCGTAGCCGGGTGCTCCCTTGAAAATCAGACTCCCCAGAGATTCCCATTTTAGATTTTCAGCAAGATGGTTGAATTCTTTTTCACCGCCACCCAGCCAGGCATGGCTGCCAAAACTGGCGGTTTTTCGATTATAGATGTGCTTGCCTTCGGCCATTTCCAACACCATTTTCATATCAGGAAAAAGCCCCCCCTCATAGGTTGGCGCGCCAACCATGACTCCCTGCCTGGTGAACAGGCTCGCGAGAATGTAACTGACCGGTGTTTGCGACACGTTAAAGATGGACAGGGGCACACCCACATCGGTAATTCCCTGGGCAACCACCTCCATCATCTGCTGGGTGTTGCCATACATGGAGGCATACAAAAGGGTGATACCGGGGTCTGCCGGTTCTGTGGCCAGCCGTACCCATTGTTTATAAAGCTCAACCATGCGGGTTGGATTATTCCGCCAGACCAGACCGTGAGACGGCGCCAGAATCCGTATCGGCAGGTTGGCCAATTTGGTCAATGCGTTATTCACCGGTTTTGAGAAAATGGCGATGATGTTGATGTAATAGCGCAGCGCCTGTTCTTCAAACCATGAAATCGGTATGGAGAGGTCATCGAAAATATTGCCGTTTAATACACCATAGCTGCCGAAAGCGTCGCAAGAGAAGAGGATATTTTCTGTTTCCTCATAGGTCATCATGGTTTCCGGCCAGTGCAGGAATGGAGTGGATATAAATTTAAGTGTGTGCCGGCCCAGGTTCAGGGTCTCTCCGTCTGTAACCACACGCACATTCTCAGTAATCCCGTAAAAATCTCGCAACATTTCACGGGTCTTCACCGTTCCCAGAATCTGGACTTGCGGTGCGGCTTTAAGCATGGTTTTCAACACCCCGGTATGGTCCGGTTCCATGTGATTAATGATCACATAATCCACTTTACCAAGATCAACGAGAGATTGAAGCTGGCAAAGATATTCTCCGGTCAAGATGGATTTGTTAAGATCGATAACGGCGGTCTTTTCATCGCGAATCAGGTAACTGTTATAGGAGATACCTTCCTGCCGGATATCCCAGAGACCTTCAAACAACTGTGTTATTCGATCATTAACACCAATCCAGGAGATTCCAGGTTTTATTTCAATGGGAAGCATGTTTTACCTTTTAAGGGAAGAATTTTTCAAGTTTTTCTATTTTTTTATTTTACCCCGAATTCACGGCCTTGATTTTCAAGCAGAACCGGCACAAATTCGACCGATTGGCAATTGAATTTACCACCAAGCTGGTCTATATTTATTGCATCGTCTTTGCGTGATTAACGAATGGGATGGCCTGGAGGAGATAATGAAAAAGAGATTCTTCACGTTGCTTGTTTGTTTGGTGATTGCATCACTGATTCTGACTGGATGCAACATGCCCTCTACTCAACCCACCCCTGTGCCTGAAACACCGACCACGCCCCCGAAACTTGAACCCACGCCGACCCTTGTTCCAACAGAAGTACCTGCAGAACCCAGCCCCATCCCTACAACAGTTAAGGAAATTGTACACAAGGATCTTCCTGGAGCGCCGGTTGGAAAAATCATGCAAACTGTGTACGATCAGATCGATGAGACGGCGGCTTTGCAGAAACAGGCGTTTGGTGGTGATAGTTTCCGCGATGGAAAATATGAACGTCCTTTTGATCAGAGCATGAACTATCTCCCCCACGCTGATCTGGTATCGGTGCAGCTCAGCCGCGAAGATCCACTGTGGATCTACATCCTGTTTAAAGTGAACAAACCATTGAGTACCGATCCTTCAGGGAACACCCATTTCATGATCGAATTGGATACCGACCTCGACAGCCGCGGAGAGATCATCATCATCACCGCGATGCCCAAAAGCACTACCTGGTCTACCGAGTCTGTGCTGGTGTTTTCCAATCCGGATAAAAACGTGGGCGGGGTCACCGTGGTAAAACCGGATAAGAATCTTTCGGAAGGCCGCGGTTATTACAACGAGATATTCAACAACGGCAAAGGAGATGACCCTGACCTGGCCTGGTCCAGAATCTCAAAAGTTGACCCCGCAATAGCCCAACTGGCATTCAAAAATACACTGACCGGTGGGGAAAAAGGGAAATTCATCTGGCTTCCATGGAGTGATGCCGGTATGCAGGATTGGTCACTGTTTGAATTCAATGATCATTTCACATTCGCACAGGCAGGATATCCATTGAAGGAAGATCAAGAAAATTATCCAATCAAAGACCTGTGGGGTATTGATAACACCTGCCGTGTCGCATCCGGTTTTTCAACCACGGCTTACATGCCCGGTCTTTGTGATAACTACGATCCCCCACCGGCAAAAGGACCCAGCGCGGGCTGCTATTGTAACCCGCGAGACACCAAATGCCGCTGCCCTTGATTTTTCACCATCTATACAATACAGCCCCGCATACTCCCTGGCTAGGCTGGTCTTAGATCCGGCTATCTTCCGACTACCACGAAAGGGGATGGTAGAATACCCTATACATAAGCCGCGATATCAACATTTCCCGGTAGGTACACATTGAAACCTGGGGGATATGCTGTTTACCAGGTCCATAGGCTATCTTTGTGTGAAATAATTATAAAACTCACTGTTTTGCCATAGGGTAAAAATGACCGGTTTAACTTCATCAACAAATTCAAAAAGAATGAAAATCCAGCCCGATGGCTTCTTTGGGGTGCTGGTTTTCCTTTGTACCGGGTTAATATTCAGCCTGTATTTCTCGCCATCGCTTTATTATGATGACTGGAATCACCTGGCCTATAACTATTACACTAACAACCTGCCGTGGTTTATGACCAATTTTATTCGGCCTTTGTCATACACTCCGCTGAGACTTGAAACCACATTATTTGGTTTGAATCTTCCTGTAATGACAGGAATACACATACTGCTTTTGTGTATAGAAAGCCTGCTGTTCTTTTTCCTCTTACAGAAACTAAAACTATTTCCTGTGGTATTGAATTGCCTGGCGGCTCTGCTAATCATTTTTTCGCCCATGGATATGACTCGCATGTGGTTGCTGATCAGTCCATTAATGATGATCATGGTTTTGATCTACATGATCTGTCTGGTTGAATTTACGGAAAAACGAAAAGGATGGTTATTGGGTGTTGGCACTTTTGTTGGGTTTGTGACCCTCTTGTATTACGAAGTACAACTGGGATTGCTCATCATTTTCCCTGTATTCTTGTTCCTCCTTATGCGCTCCAGACACAAGACGAATTACTGGTGGCTTTGGATGCCAGTCGCATTTGGGGGGATATACCTGGCGTTCCGCGCATTGGGGCTGGCTTTTGGAACGGCGAAATTTCATGAATCTCAGTCGATCACAATAATCTATCTGTTAAGGCAAATTCGCAATGCCATACTCAGTCTTTTTAATGCCTGGTATATACCAATTCGCGAAGATCTCACGATAGGACTGGCATCTGTATGGACTGCAATTATTGGTCTAATTTTCCTTGGTTTTCACTATACGCGCCATGGATTTGAATCAAATGTCTCCATTCTGCTGCGAAAAACCGGAATTTTACTGGGAACCGGAATTTTAGTCTGGCTGGCCGGGTACATACCATGGATCGTCTACGGCATTCCATCGGATTTGAATTGGTTCTCATCACGCGCTCATAACACAGCGATTCCCGGTGCCATCCTATCCTTGATCGCGTTTGTCTATTTCCTGGCTTCCATAACTCGCGTAAGCCTGGCGCGAAAACAGATTATTATGGCTGTTCTCGCTCTTCCATTCCTTCTGATCGGTGTGCTGACTCATACCGCTATTCAACGCGAAAACAGCATTCTCTGGAATGAGTATCGTTCCATGTGGAAAGGTATATTTAAAGAAGTCCCTGGAATACGTGATGGGGCACATGTGGTGCTGGTGATAACACCCAATCCCACAAAACCACGCTTTGGGGAACGTGAATTTCTGACCAGTGCCAGCTTTAATGTGGAAATATCACGTGCCCTTGCCATATTTTATGGAAAAGACACGCTGGAAGGTGAGTTTATGTACCGTTCCATGGAACTTGCTGACACTCCCACGTTGCATGAACACGGTATCCGAAATCCCCCTACCTATTCCGGTCTTATTCCGTATGGTGAGATACTATTCATCGAATACGACCGCGTTTCACGCAGATCAAAAGTGGTTACAAATTTGATGGAAGAATTTGGAATTTTTGATCCCGCCTATAATGCGGACAAATTTCTTGAAAAGCAGCCACCTGAAAAACCAAATTTGCGCTACATCCTGGGCGACTGATTTACCAAAAAAACGTCTTTGTGTGGTGGAATAAACCTCAATTCCACCTAGAAGTGAATTTCTGTTCTTACAACACACCTATGGGATTCTTTGTAAAATACTTTATCAATCCAATGTGAAATAATCAAACAATCGTGACCATGGATGGAGAAGACAAATGAAAGCATTGATTTTATTTGAGTCATTCTTCGGGAATACAGAAAAAATTGCCCGAACAGTTGGCGCTACATTGGGTTTGGCTGACAGCGATATTGTCCGAGTCGGCGAAATCGACTTGGCGCGTCTGGACGGAGTGGAGCTGTTGGTGGTGGGCTCGCCCACCCGTGCATTCGGCATTTGCCCGGATACAAAAGCTTTTCTGAAAAAACTTCCTTCAAACGCGTTAAAAGGAGTAAAGGTGGCTGCTTTTGATACCCGGGCTGAAATGACGGAAAAGACACCCGGGATCCTTAAATTTCTGGCTGGAATTTTTGGTTACGCGGCTGAGCCATTATCCAAACAATTGATTTCCCGTGGTGGGATTCTGGCAGCTCAACCGGCAGGTTTCTTTGTGTTGGATTCAGAGGGTCCCTTGAAAGAGGGTGAACTGGAACGCGCAGCGGATTGGGCAACATCCATATCAAAATAATACGTAAGCAAAGAAACCAGGAAGATTTCTCCAATCCTGGTTTTTAAATGTCTTGAAAAAGTTATAACCCGGATCACTTCTTTCTGGGATGTAAAAAAAGACCCGAAGAATAAATGCTCTCTTTGGGTCTTCTGTTTCGAAAAAAATCAGCTGGCGGTTACTTTTTCAGGTTTTAGAATATTCAGTCCGCTGTTCTGGAATATATGCAGCGGAGCAATACCAATGCCCACCACGCTTGGGCCAGTATGCGCGCCCAGTGAAGGGGCCACAGGAATGGTTTCATCAAACACGCAGTCGAACAACTCGGAAATCCTCTCTTTAAGCAGGGCAATACCTTCCAGGTTATTCCCATGCATTAATTGGATTCGTACCGGTTCGTGGGTGGAGAACTTTTCAGTCACAATATCTGCCATGCGGTGAATGGCCCGTTTCAATGTGGCAGCCTGCCCCCAGTTGTAGTATTTGCCATCATCTTTTGCCACACCAATGATCGGTTTCAATGACATGATGGATGCCAGAAGTCCTTTCAAGTGACTGATCCGGCCGCCGTGAATGAGGTATTTCAGGTCTCCCAGGGTAAAAAGGGTTTGCTGGTTTTCACGAATTTGATCCACCAGTTTGAGTATGTCACCCAGTCCCCAACCGGCCTTGATGGCGTGGGCGGCTGCCTGAACCTGCCAGCCCAGCGGGCCTGAAAGGGTTTTTGAATCCAGAACCGTCACATTGGCTTCGGGAACCATCTCAGCCCCAAGACGGGCGGAATTGAATGTTCCACTTAACCCGGAGGATATATGGATCGAGAGGATATCCGGATCGGTTTTGGCCAGCTTTCTGTACACGTCGGCGAAATCACCGGGTGATGGCTGGGATGTGGTGGGAAAAGCACCTGTATCTGTCAAAATTTGATAAAAAGTAACATAGTCAATATCTTTACCCCCAATATACGTCTTGTCATTTAATACAATCCGAAGGGGTAAGGTATGGATGTCAAGACCTTCCGCGTCTGACCTGGCAAGATCCATCCCTGAATCGGTAACAAGTTGCATAATTCCTCCAATGATAAAAAATGCCATGAGAGGCATTTAGGATAGTGAGACTTTATCATTAATTTCGCTGTGTTTAATGTGCCTTTAGTTATACTCGATGGCCTATTTGTGGCTATGAAAAGGACAAATCACCTGAAATTTGTGAATATGCTATGATTAGTTTTTAAATTGGCACGAATGGATTTTTATCAATGGTCAGGTTTTGGAGGGAAAATGAATAGGCTGTCAGAGATAACTTTGATCATATGGGTGACCCTTTTGGCTACCCTGGCGTGTTCCATGCCGCTACAACCTTTGCCCACTTCCATGCCGTCATCTACTCCACAGGAAGTAAATAACCCACCCACTGTCAGTCCGTCGACGGCAGCGCCCACGGCCAATACACCATTGATGACGGTTACGAGTCCTCCGGTACCTACTTTGGTTCCGGCAACAGCGGTTCCCACTTCGGTACCGGCAACTGCTGTTCCCACAAGTGCCCCTGTCTCGAACAGCAGTGGTTTACCCTGCAACCTTGCTGCCTTTGTAGGAGATGTCACCTACCCCGATGATACAGCGGTTCCTGCCGGAACAAGTTTTGAGAAAAAATGGAAATTGATGAATGCCGGCACCTGTACCTGGACATCAGGCTATAAAGTCATATTTGTTTCCGGTGATGCCATGGGCGGCGCCGGTTCTACGGTGTTGACAAACGGTGTGGTAAATCCCGGAAATTCGGTGGATATCTCGGTCAATCTCAAAGCGCCATCTGATCCGGGGACGTACCGGGGAAATTACAAACTCCAGGCTCCTGATGGGACAACGTTTGGTATTGATGCCGCCGGAAACGTGTTTTACGTACGAATTATCGTGGAAGGGCAGAACGCCCCGCAAAATGGCGGAGACGGTGATGAAGAAGAATCCTCCATCCCGGTACTGGTACGAAATATGAAGTTGACCAGTCCGTATATGAAGGGAAATGATGTATCCATGCTGCAACAGAAACTTCTGGCCCGTGGTTACAGCGTTGTCGGGTCGGCAGACGGTGTTTTTGGCCCAAAAACGGACAAGGGAGTCAGGCAGTTCCAGGCAGACCAGGGACTGGTGGTTGATGGTATTGTTGGCCCGAAAACCTGGAATGCCCTGTGGCAATAATCACCCGGATGGTACACTGACGCATCCGTATTTCTACAACCAGACTTGATATTGAGGTAATGCAAACATGCCAATCGCTCCTTTTAAATTGGAACGTTATTACGCGTTGTATGAATTCAAAGCCCGCATTATGTTGAGTTCCTCTGATTGTGAAAGCCTTTCCATGGCCGAACTGCTGGATATGGCCTCTCCAGACAACCGGCAACTATGGGATACCCTCAAGCTGGGTTACACCGAAACCCAGGGAAATCCATTCTTACGTGGAGAGGTTTCCAACCTCTACAAATATATTTCACCTGACCATGTATTGATCGCCGCGCCGGAAGAATTAATCTATATTGCCATGCAGACCCTGCTTGAACCCGGCGACCATGTCATTTCCCTTGCCCCTGCTTACCAGTCTTTATACAGCATCGCCTCTGCCATCGGTTGTGATCTTTCCTTCTGGAAACAGTATCCGGCTGGAAAAGGTTGGGCGGTTGACCTTGATGAGCTTGAGAAACTCGTTACTCCGCGCACCCGGCTTCTGGTTATCAATTTCCCGAATAATCCGACCGGGTTATTGCCCACTCTCGAAGAATTCGAATCCATAGTGCGGTTTGCGCGAAAACACGGGCTTACCGTGTTTTGTGATGAAATGTACCGGCAGTTGGAGTATTCACCCGCAAATCGGCTACCGCCGATTTGCGATGTCTTTGAAAAAGGAATTTCACTCTCAGGATTGTCAAAATCCATGGCACTGCCGGGCCTCCGTATCGGTTGGCTGGCTTCACAGGATTCATCTCTGATGGAACGGTGGATGGCTTATAAAGATTACACCACCATTTGTAACAGTGCCCCATCTGAAATACTTGGTTTGATCGCCCTGCAAAACCGGGATGCCATTGTCAGGCGAAATCTGGATATCATCCAGGGGAACCTGAATGTCTTCAACGACGTGCTTACACGGTATGAACACCTGTTTCAATGGCACGCGCCTTCAGCCGGTTCCATCGCCTTCCCCGAATGGAAGGGAAATACAAGCGTGGAGAGTTTTTGTCAGGACATGCTGGACCGGTACAGCGTGATGATCGTTCCAGGCAGCATGTTTGATCACCCCGGCAACTTCTTTAGACTGGGACTGGGAAGGAAGAATTTTAGTGAAGGTATCAACTACCTGCAAAATTTTCTGTCTGTCTGATTTGTTTTTTTTCCATGATTACTGTAGTATGACTTAAACGCAGGAAGACAGGCATATGTGATTTCCCTGTGAATCTGGAAAAAAGGAGAATTGAAATGACAGTAGCCAGAGTAACAGAAATCAAATCATCTTCCACGAAGAGCTTTGATGACGCCATAAAAAGTGGTGTGGAGCGGGCTCATAAGACTCTTAAAAACGTGAAATCAGCCTGGATCGAAAATCAGGAAGTTCTTCTGAATGAGAAAGGGGAAATTTCTGAATACCGCGTACAGATGAAGGTTACCTTCGTACTCGAGGATTAAGTACCCTGGACAATTTATGTAAGTATGCTGTAAATACAGCAGGCTGCCAATTTATCTGGCAGCCTGCTGGGTTAGTGCGAATTTTGTGACCTTTTCAAAATATCCGTTTACCACTCAATATCATTGGATGTGGAGGGATCGCGGTTAACCATCTTTTGCACACCGCTGCCATCCACCGCGGCTTTGAAAATAGCCTGGATCTTTCCGCCATCTTTGGCGGTAACCGTACCGGAGAAACCGACCCACTGACCATCAGGCGACCAGGAGACGTCCTGATCAACGGATGGCTGCTTTCCGCTCTGGTGGGTGATCTGCCGCAGATTGCTGCCGTCTTTGTTCATTATGTAGACCTCGTTCATACCGGACCGGTTCGAGAGGAAGGCAATCTGACTTCCATCTGGAGACCACGCGGAATCTTTATCATCGGCGGTGTTTTTGGTCAGGTTTAAATGGTTGCTGCCGTCAATATCCATCAGGTAGATTTCCCAGTTCCCATCCCGATGGGTGGAGAAAACGATGCGGTCATTGTTCGGCGACCAGTGCGGGAAATCATCTTCGGTTTTGTTTTTTGTCAATCGCACCTGATTGGTGCCTTTGGATGACATGATGTAGATTTCTCTGTTCTTGTCACGTTCAGAGGTGAACACGAGCTGTTTCCCATCCGGTGACCAGTCAGGATTATGGTCATTACCTTCGCTGCTGGTCAGACGTGAGCGGTTTGCGCCGTCTGGATCCATGGTGTAGATATCTTTCAGTGTGTTTTTATCAAACGCATTACTCGAATCGGTGATGGCCGTGTAGGCGATCCGGCATCGATCTGGTGACCAGACCGGGTTGCCTTCCCAAACCGTCCGGTCTGTAAGACGGGTGATCTCTGAACCGTCATCATAGGCGCTCAGGATATCGATATTGGTTGTGGCCAATGGATTCCAATCGGATGAAAAAACTACCTTTTTGGCATTTTCCGGGCATTTGAATTTTTTAAAATAGGCGGTGTCCGGTTTTTTTGCCGGTTGGGTTGGTTGAACTGGTTGTACTGGTTGTACTGGCTGTACCTGCTCAGGTGCCTTGGTCGGCTGTACCGGTTTTTCCTGTGCCTGTGAATCACCAGAAATCATGCTGCAGGCAGCTAAAAGAATGCAACCCATTAGTACGATTAAAACTCGATAGTATTTCATCTTCCCTCTTCCATGTGTTCAAAAATCCGCTTTCTTTAATTATACGCTTTCCTTAAATTTCTTTGAATGGAAATATCCCCACACAGAAAGGTATCAGGCAATCCCTTCGTATTCCGCAGCCAATTGTTCAAAATAGGCGGCCATGGCCATGTGCCGTTGATCGGCCATACGCTTCGCGGACTCGGTAAAGAGACGTTCTCGTACCCTGCGCAGCTTGAATAGGTATTCGTGATAGGAGGAATGGTGTTCACCATCAATTTCTTTGCCGGATTGGATAAATTGCTCGCTTGGGCGTTCATAAAAAGGCTCACCGGCCAGAACTGAGTAGGCGATGGTGCGGGCTGTTCCGATGGCACCGATGACATCCAGCTTGTCAGCGTCAAAAAGGACTTTCGCTTCGATCGTCTCTGGAAGGTCTTCTTTTCCGCGGTAGCGATGCGCCCGGATGGCGTGCTGAACGGCTCGAATGCGTTCCAGCGGCCACCCTTCCTTCGTTAATACCTCCTCTGCGAAGAAAGCCGAAGCCAGGTGGTGTTCAGCCCTGCCGGCGCCGCCGGGTTCCGCCCCGCGGGAATCGTGCAGCAGGGCGGCTGCTTCCAGAATTTGCAGGTCGGCGCCCTCTTCCTGACCAAGCTTCATAGCGGTGTGGTACACGCGCAGAACGTGTTCAAAATCATGGACGGCGTCTTCACCAGAGTAAAAGGCGCGAGCCTGTTCGACGGTTGGCATGGATAACCTCTAAAGAATGGGAATAATGCGGCCTTTTTTAATGACCGTTGCGACCAGGTTCTCACCGAAACGATATCCCAGGTGGCGGTAATCACAGACCGACAGCAGGATCATATCCGCCTGTTTGCCGGGCTCGATCGAACCAATCCGGTCAGCCCGTTGAATGGCAGCCGCCGCGTTGATGGTTGCCGCGGCAATTGCCCCGGCGGGGGTCAATTTTAACGCGCGGCAGGCCAGCGCAATGACAAATTGCATATTCTCACACCACGCGGTGCCGGGGTTGCAATCTGTGGCCAATGCCAGCAGGCCTCCGGCATCCAGAATCTGACGGGCAGGTGTGTAATGGGTTTCTGCCAGACCAAAAGGAGTACAGGGTAAAGCCACGGCCACGGTATTGCTGCCTGCCAGGGCAGATATATCGGCTTCCGACGTTTTTACCAGATGGTCGGCGGATGCCGCACCCAGTTCGGCGGCCAGGCTCGCGCCGCCCAGGTTGTCAAACTCGTCGGCGTGAATCTTTAACGGGTATCCAAGGTCTCGGGCGGTTGTCAGGACGCAACGGGATTGCTTGAGGGAAAACGCGCCGGTCTCACAAAATACATCCACAAATGGGAGCGGTCTCCCCGCGCCATTTTTCTGCCACCATTCCTTCGCGGCGGGCAGCATTTTTTCACAAATCAGGCGGGTATAACCGTCCGGGTCGGTTTTGTATTCCGGGGCAATGGCGTGAGCCGGGAGGAATGTGGGCACAATTTCAAGAGGGCCTTCTTTATCCAGGTCAAGCAAAACCCGAAGCTGTTCCAATTCTGACGAGATCTCAAGGCCGTACCCTGTTTTCGCTTCCACGGTTGTGGTTCCAAAACGCAGCATGGAACGAGCCCGGGTGCGGGTTTGCAAATACAACTGGTCATAGTCCGCGTCGCGGGTGGCTTCGACAGTTGAGATGATGCCTCCACCGGCAGCCAGGATTTCCAGGTAGGTGCGCCCTTCAAGGCGCATTTCAAATTCCACCGCCCGATCGCCGGCCCACACCAGGTGGGTGTGTGGATCAACAAATCCCGGAAGGACTACTTTTCCGTTGGCGTCCAGCCGCCGTTCGTCGGGATATTTCGTGATCAGGTCATCTTCCAGACCGACAGCTTCGATCGTGTCTCCCCGAACCAGAACAGCGCCCCGTTCAATAATTCCGAGCTTCCCCAACTCGCCACCCCGTTGCGGTCCGCCCTTTATGGTAAGCAATTGCGAGATGTTGTGAATTATCATAGTTAAATATTATCATTAACTGAACCAGGGAATGTTTTTGTTTTTCCCGGAGGAGTAATCATGAAGAATTCCCTGTGCCCCATCTGTCAATGTTCCGTTCCATTTGATCCTCGATATCCGAAGGCTGTATGCGCTGCGTGCATACGTAAAGCGGTTGATCCGCAGGGGCGGCGGGTTGTTTTTTTCAACACTGATCTGGGAGGCGGACTGACCGGCAGGTATGAAGATGATGGTTCGGAATACGCGTCCAACCGATGCCTGATCGATGGGTTCGTGTGCCAGGCGGAGGAGCGACATATGGGTGGGGTGGTGATCCAATTGTCATGTTGATGGGTGAGTGATCCCCCGTTTTATTTTTTTGTCGTACCGGCTCAATTTTCGGCTCGTTTGACCCTGGGGAGAGTAAGAAGTCCGACCAGATTTACAAGCATGGCGGCGATCACATTCAAAGTGAATCCACCCTGGGTATAAAGGCGTGGACCGAGAAACATGCCTGTGGCCATCCCGAGTGAGCTGGCGGCTAAAAAGACAGCCATCAATGTGGCGCGCGCGGGTGGCAATACCTCTGTCATCAAAGGCAGGGAGGCTACCAGGGTAATCTCAAACGAAAGGTAGAAAATAAACAACCAGATCAACGCGCCGGTGACCGATCCATTAATAAAAAAAGGTAACACCGCGGAAAGAATGTTCACCATGAATCCGGCTGTGATGGTACGGCGTTTACCAAACCGGTCGACAAAGGCGCCCACAATGCCTTCACCAGCCAGTTCCGCGAACCCGATAACCGTGGCAGCCGCGCCGATGGCCGCGATCTTCATCTCAAAGGCCTCTTCCATCCAGACCCCGTAGATCACGCTGATCAGGTTATTCCCCATGATCACCAGGAATCCCATTAACAACCCGAACATGGCGGCCGGGGTTTTCAAGATCAACATAAACCGGGATTTTCCGGCGTCATCTTCAACCAGTTTAACGGGGGGAAGGGCGGGGACCAGCAAGACTACCGCGGCAATGGAAAGCACACCCAGAATGAACAGCCATAAAAATGGTGATTGCCATCCGGCGCGGGTGATCAGTACTCCAATGAGTGGAACGCCGATGATGAACGCGCCTGCCCAGCTAACCTCCAGGATGGAAAGGGTTAATCCCCGTTTTTCATAAGGGACTTTGTCGCCCACATACGCCTGAACGGCGGGAACAAAAATGTTATTGCCAAGGCTGGCCAACAGCAGCGCGATCAAAAACGCTGTGTATGCCGGCCAGATCAACATCAAACCCACCCCAAGCGTGTAAATGGTCAACCCCAGCAGCATACCTGCCTTGCGGCCGCGGCGATCGGCGATTTCGGCCAGAAATGGACCTACCGCGCTGGCTGCCATGGACGCGGAAACCGCCGTGGCCATGGCGGTCATATCCGAGCCCACGCCCCTGGCAAACACCAGCAGAAACGGACCAACCATTCGGATACTAGCGTTGGTGGCTGTTCGAATTACCAGAAAGACAAACACCTGAAAAGAGAAGCTTTTTTCCCGCATATTAACCTTAATGGAATGATGGCGCCGATAATAAGGTGAAAAATATTAAGCCATCATAGAGATAATTCCCAACAGATGGAATGTGAGTGTATGATAATACTACCCAACTAAAAAAATGTTCGGGTTTGAGCGAATTGCCTGAGATTTGATGGGTTATGGTTGGGTGGGGAGAAAGAACCTATAAAGCCGTGGTCTTGACCAACGTGGCAAAAGTAGTCTTCTTGAGCCTATTCACCAAATCTATTTGAGCCTCACACCATATGGAATGGATGGGGCAATCGGGACCGTTGGGGCATACCGACGGGTTCAGGGTGCATTCATTCAGCGAGATGGGTCCATCTATGGCTTCCACAACGTCAAGAATGGATACTTTTTCTGGCGCAACAGCCAATGAAACACCCCCCCGGGCCCCGCGCGATGTGTGAATCAGTCCGGCAATGGATAACTGCGATATGATTTTGGCGAGAAAGGATGGTGGAATGGACTGCTCATCGGCGATCTGGCTGGTAGCTGCGCGCTGATTGGGAGGAAGTTGGGCCAGAAAAAGCATGGCCCGTAGCGCATAGTCTGCTTGTTTTGTGATCTGCATGGCACCTCAAATTATGATTATCAGATAAAAATACTCCAATTGAAGTTTAACGGTGAACCATAATTTGAACAAGTGATTTCCATCATCGCTTTGGATGACATTATTCGAAGGAAATGCGGACAGGGGTTTTATTAACGGTATAAATCTCTATAATGAGTATAAAAATGGAGGAGGGCGGTATGATCAAAGAATTCAAGCAATTCATCATGCGGGGAAATGTTCTTGATCTGGCGGTGGGCATTATCATTGGCGGCGCGTTTGGCAAGATCGTTTCGTCCCTTGTGGATGACATCATCATGCCTCCCATCGGGCTGTTGCTGGGAAAGGTGGATTTCACCAACCTGTTCCTGTCTCTGGATGGAAAAATGTACGCCTCTCTGACCGCGGCGAAAGATGCCGGCGCGCCTACCTGGAACTATGGACTCTTCATTAACACCCTCATTAATTTCCTGATCGTGGCGTTTGCCATCTTCCTGTTGATCAAACAGGTCAACCGTTTCCAGAAGCCGGAGCCGGAAAAGGCCCCGGATACCAAAGATTGCCCGTATTGCCATACGGCTATTCCTATTAATGCCACACGCTGCCCGCACTGCACGTCACAACTTTAAAACCTGGCTGCACCCTGGCGGGTGAAAAAACCGTATACGGGGTAGTTCATCGCACAAAGGAGAGATTTCATGAACGACCTTTGGGTCACCACGGCATTTGGTTTTGAAGGCTATAAAGTTACCCGCCACCTGGGCGTGGTGAGAGGCATCACAGTGCGTTCGCGCAGTATGCTGGGAAACATTGCCGGCAGCATTCAGACGATTTTTGGCGGCAACATCAGCATTTACACGGAACTCTGCGAACACGCGCGATCTGAAGCCTTTGACCTGATGGTTCAGCACGCCAGGGCGATGGGAGCCAACGCCATCATCGGCATGCGCTACGACGCCAATGATGTGATGGAGGGGGTAACCGAAGTGCTGGCTTATGGAACGGCTGTGATCATAGAGAACGCCTGATTGAATCAACCTGGTCCCCGCACAGTATTATGTCAGGTGCCACAGGCTGCTTGCCCGGCTTCATCAGGCCGACGGTTGACCTGATTTGAGGTAGAATCGGGGCGTACTTACCGGTTTAGCCAACTTTTTGTGATTATCCTGTGGAGCGGCTGGCCTGCTCCTTTTTTTATAAGGAGTCTGGTTTTGTGATGAACAAGGGACGCAAACAAATCTTATTAACCAATGATGACAGCATTAAATCGCCCGGGCTGTGGGCGGCCGCGGAGTCGCTTTCCACCCTGGGTTTTGTGACCATCGTCGCCCCCCGCGAGCAGGCCAGCGGCATGGGGCGCAGCATGCCATCCACCTCGGATGGGAAGATCACCACCACCGAACTGCATATTGGCGAACAGGTGTGGGAGGTGTATGCCGTGGGCGGCACACCCACTCAGACGGTGCAGCATGCCATCCTGGAGATCATGCCGGTCAAGCCCGACCTGGTGGTTTCGGGGATCAACTATGGGGAGAACCTGGCGTCTGACCTGACCTCATCCGGCACGTTTGGCGCCGCGCTGGAAGCCGCCTCGATGGGTATTCCCGCCCTGGCTGCCAGCCTGCAATTAAAGAACGTGGTGGAAGATTACCTCAGCCATTCGACTGATTTTGATTTTTCCGCCGCTGCGCACTTTACGCGGCTTGTGGCGAATTTTATGTTGAATTCCCCGCTGCCAGACGATGTTGACCTGATGAATTTGTGCGTGCCGCATGACGCGACCGTGAATTCACCGATCCACATGACACGCCAGTCCAGGCAGCGTTATTTCATTCCATTTTCGAACCGTAAAGGTGATTGGGACGAGAGCGGCGCGCTGGCGGCTTTCACGACAGTTTCAGAAGAAAAAATGGTTCCCGGGACGGATGTGTACACGTTGATCAAAGAAAAGGCGGTATCCGTCACCCCGCTCAGCCTGGATATGACTGCGCGGGTTTCATTACCCGAACTTGAAAAGGAATTCTGCAAGTCGGCTGACTGCCTGGATTGAATGGCTCTGATATAAAAACCAAAAAACAGCGCCCAAACGGGAGCGCTGTTTTAGTTAGTCATCTGTTGCGCAGACCTGCCTAAATATTAAACCGGATATTCAGAATATCCCCATCCAGCACGATATATTCCTTGCCTTCCAGCCGCAGGCGGCCTTTGGCTTTGGCTTCGTTCATGCCGCCCAGTGCCATCAAATCGTCATACGACACCACCTCGGCGCGGATGAAACCCTTCTGCAGGTCGGTGTGGATCTCTCCGGCGGCTTCGGGGGCGGTCGCGCCGCGGCGGGTCGTCCAAGCGCGGACTTCGTCGGGGCCGACCGTGAAGAAGGACTGCAACCCGAGCAGGTCATACGACAGGCGGATCATGCGGTTCAGGCTGGGTTCAGTGATGCCGTATTCCTGCAGGAACATTTCGGCTTCATCCGGCGGGAGCTGGGCGATATCCATCTCCAGTTTGGCCTGCAGCGCCACCACCTGACTGTGCGCGTGGGTATAGGTGACGGCAGGTTCCTTCTGCCCCTCGGAAAGGTTCATTACCACCAGCACCGGCTTGCGGCTGAGGAAGCCGAAACCGGCCAGCATTTTCTCTTCTTCCGCGGTGAGGGTCAGGTCGCGCAGAAGTTTGTCCTGTGACAGGTGCTCATGGAAACGGGTGAACAGTTCGTGCTCACGTTCGATGACCGCCTTGTCACGCCCGGCGCCCTTCTTTTTCTCTTCGACCAGCTTTTCCAGACGGCGCTCGACGGCGATCAGGTCGTTGAGGAGGAATTCGGAGTCCATGGCGGCCAGGTCGCGCAGCGCGTCGACGGAACCGTTGGGGTGCGGCACGTTCTCGTCTTCAAAGCAGCGCACCACGTGGATGAAACCGTCCATCTGGGTGAGGTTGTTGAGCAGGGTGCCCGAAATGCCGCTCTTGCCGGCGCTGCCGTCCAGCCCGGCGATGTCGGCGTAGGTCACCTTGGCATAGATGGTCTTTTTGGGCTGGAACATGGCCGAGAGTTTATCCACCCGGCTGTCGGGCACGTCGACCACGGCTGTGTGCACTTCTATCTTGCCGGTGATGCCGGTGGGCTGGGTGGCGCGGGTGAGGGCGTTAAAGAGGGTGGTTTTACCGCTCTGGGGAAGTCCGATAATTCCAAGTTTCATGGGTTCTAGAATCCTTGACCGAGTGATGATGTTCCGATATACTCAATGTGCTCGCCGGAGTGGCGGAATTGGCAGACGCGCACGACTCAAAATCGTGTACCGTAAGGTATGTGGGTTCGATTCCCACCTTCGGCACCAAAATTATAACATGCGCCCCGATTGGTTCGGGGCGCATGTAAATGATTAAGTGGTTTTCTGGACAATTACTTGTTTAAATATTCCATTTCTTCGCCAATCCCCCAAAAGTTATTATTCTGTCCTATTATTTCACCATTTATATCAAGTAATATAAGCGTTCCTGTTCTTTGGTCTGCGACAAGAATCCGATCATTTTTTGGCGAGATTTTTATTATGTTGATTTCTTTTACCTGGAGATCGGTTGTTTTAAGAATTGAACCAAAGCTAGAGAGATTCATTAAATTGATTTGGTAAAAACTTTTAAGATAATTTTTTGGGAGATTTGGCCATGAACCACATCCAAATGCAATAAGAGTATCATTTCCATTATTTGATGCGTCCATTGAACATGATTCAAATTCTCCATTATTGACTGGCATGGATTGTAGTACTTTTTTTTCACAGACATCGGTTATATCAATCTGATATTGTTTGTATTTTTCTACCAATACAATTACTCTATTGCCATTGTTGAAAGACGCAACATCTTCAATCACGTTAATATTTTGATCGTCATAATTAAAACTGCATAATTTTTTACCTTCAGTATTCCAAATTTCTAACTGATTTGGTCGTGAAGTTACAACCCTATTGTCTACTAATTGATCTGAATAACGAAACGCAGATTCGAGTTCCTCATTGCCAGTTATTTCCTTGTTACTTCCAAGAGAAAAAATTTGATAATTACCTGACCCATCTATACTTAAAACATGTTCGCCATCAGGAAATAGTTCAAACATTGCTAGTTTTTGACCCGAAGGTTTCTTTTCCAATAGGTTTCCATCGGTTGTATTTGATATTATGTAAAAATTTTCTCCATCTAATCCGATTTCACTCGTGAGAATTTTCGCCCCATTTTCAATGAATCTTGCGTTGCTTGGAGTACTCGAAGAATCAGAATACCAGACAAATGATAGATCTTTGGCTGAATACAAACTAAATCCCCAAGAACTGGCTACAACAATCATTGAACCATCAGGAGAAAAAGCGATATCGCGAATTGATCCTATTCTATTTTCATTCTGTGAGAAAACTGATGAATCAAGCAGATTTTTAGATTTAAATGTACTTACTGATGATTCACGAGGTAAAAATTTTTTTACTGTCAATTGATTCTCGTTTGTCATCCTTTGGAAATTACAACCTATTATGGAAAATGAAAAAAGTAGTAAAACAAATAGATTTGAATAAGACTTCATCGTATGCTTCCCTCATTAAACACAGAAAATTCTATTGGAATCTCAATAACTCCAATTTCATTTGATAAGACCATTGAACAACTTCTTTATAATAATATGATCCATGATTTTTTACCTGCCTCCATTTCGTGAAAAATCAAAAAGCTTCGAATTGCATTTATTTGGTTTTACCTAAGTTCAACTGTTTCAAGCCCAGTTTCAGCGTCATATTGAATGAAAAAACTCTTATTTATAAGATAGCCTTCTGATTGACATGTTTGTAAATCATTGTTATAGAAGTCCATAATATAATCTTTATAATTTTGTTCAATTTTCTTGTTTTCCATTATTTCTTTATACTCATTTATTGACATACTATCTTGATTTTTATCTCTATAAATTGCATCTTCAATTGCATATCCCCTCACCTCAAACATGAACGATTCCTGAACCCTAATTGGTAGTAACTCGCATCTTTCTTTTTTTGAATATTTTCTATACTTTTGATCAAAATAACTATTATCAATGAAGTGCTGAATTTCATGTCCTAAAATCGCAGCCCCTTTTTTCTTATCAAAGAAATTCAATGTTTGGAAATATCTATTTGAATTGATCTTTAATTGAAGTAATTCATATATTGATTTCCCACCAAATAGATTTAATGATGGATCAGTGGTAACAGATACTACTGTCTGAAAATTCTTGTCTGGAAATATAAAATCACAGATATTGAATGATACTTTATTGTCTAAGGCTTGTTGGATTAATCTTGGCCAAAAAACCGATTCCATCAAAGCGGTGAGGTCATCTTGGAGAATTTGGGAATCTTTATCACAGCGCATCATAGACAAATCGTAAAAATAACTACTTTTAGGTTCTGAACCAAAGAAATAGTAATAATCATCCGGTTTTGTTGGTAGAACTATTGGATTATTCTCTATAATTTCCTGTGGTGTTGGTGTGGCCTTTTTTGTTATTTTTTCACAATACCAGCTATTGGGATTTTGCTCATTCTGAATGACAGCTTTCCCAAATTCTTCGCCGTTCGTAAATTTACAGGCGTCATCAAAATTTACAAACGTCAAATCATCCGTTCTTTGACAAACCCAACTGCGCGCATTGTCTTTATCATTGGCATACGCGCCGGTATACCCTCTGGATTGGCAATAACCCAGAATATCCATGGATCGTTTTTCACCGGTCGTATCTTCACCGGGTCTATCCCCGGTTTGGATAGAATTAGCGACCTCGATCAACACAAAGACCCTGTTTTTAAGTTGGTTCTTTTTGGGGTCAATGATTCCCCAGTAGGATTTATATGTACCCGGCTCAGTGGGGGCGTGCAACTCAAGGGAGATATCAATCGTCTCCCCCGGGCTCACCGTTCCGGGTATATTATTGACTTTCCCCTCCATTTTTTCTCCGCCCAGGCTGGTGAAGAAATAATTCTTATTCCAGACACAGTTTCCATCATTCTTGATGCGCCAGGATTTGACAAACACCTGTCCGGGAAGGACTTTCGTCCCATCCGGAATGGTCAGGTCTTTTTCCAGGGTCATATGGTCGCCCGTGCAGCTTGCGGCTGGCGCCGGCTCAACTTTTCCCAGGGTAACATTTACACACTTGCTGGCGGCTTTTGACCAGTCGGATTTAACCACCAGAAAACAAACGCGGTGGGTGCCATTGGCATAGCCGCTGGTATTCCAGGTGGTTTCGAGTGTGGGCGCGCCCAGTTCGCCTTTGGCTTCGCCATCCACGGTAAATTTAACGGCTTTAGGTCCACCGTCACAATCACCGGTTCCCCTTAGTTGAATCGTATCTCCCGGGTTGGCGGATTGTGGATTGACAGACAGGCTTTTCACCACGCAATTGTCCCCGCCTTCCGGTTCGGGTTCAGGTTCCTTCTCGTCCGGATAGACCGGCGGCAGACCGGGATCGGTGCCCACAAAGATGGTTCCGCATTTGCTGACGGCTTTTTCCCATCCACCCTCCCCATGAGCGACAAAACAAACGGTGTAAGTTTCCTTCCCCCATTCACCTGTACGGAATTGATAGGATAGGTCAGTGGATCCCAGTTCAGCCACGATCTTGCCTTCCACCGTATAACGGGTGGTTCCGCAGGTGCTCCTTCCATCAAAATTGATTTCATCCCCCACGGTATATACATTCTTGCGCGGAGAATAGGAAAAGGATGTGATCTGGCATTGCGGCTGGTTTTCCTTGACAGTGATCTTAACACAGCGACGGTCCGCGTTTTCCCACCCGCCTTCGCCTTCGGCCACGAAACACACACTATGTTCCCCGGCCCCAAACTCGGCGGTGTTCATGTTCATGGATTGGCTGGTGGAGCCAATCTCTGACTTGGGCTCCTGGTCGATCTCAAAGCGTACCGTTCCGCAGGTGCTTTTCCCTTCCAGGGCAATGACATCACCGAGGTTATAAACCGGATCACTTGGTGAGAGGGTGAAACTGGTTATATTGCAGCCGGGATTTCCAGCCTGTACTCCGATGGTTGGAAACCAGATAGCTGCACCGATCAAAAAAATGAGTGCAAAAAAGACGCGTTTCATCAAACCCTCCTGCGTTGTTTTTTTATAGAGTTTTGTAATCGCAATAATTATTTTATTACAATATTTTACTTCCGCATAACCGGATGATTGGCTGACCTTCTGGCCGCCTCGACAAACCCCGCTTCCAAAAACGCGGACATAACCCCCAGGTACACCGAGCTGGCACCCACCTTCCTGCCCGGCTCGGTGGGATAGCCTTCCACGATCTGCCCGCCCTTCGCGCGGGCATACTCCACCGCGGCATCGATCAACGGGCGCATCAATCCTTTATGCCGGAAGTTGCGGTGCACAAAGAAGCACACGATCGACCAGACGGGTTGGTCATCCACCGGCGCCAGCACGCGGGAGTTGTTCAGCGTGGGGAAATCCTCACGCGGACCCACGGATACCCAGGCGGCCGGGATGCCGTCCACATAGGCCAGCAAGCCGGGTTCGCGGCCGGCATAAACCAGCGCTTTGATCCCTAGCCGTCTCTGTTCTTTGGTGATGGTTGAGAAGGCTTTACCCGACGCCCGCCAGTACATGCACCAGCATCCGCCGCAGGCGCCGTTCTGCCCGAAGACGGTCACGAAATCATCCCAGCGGTCAGGAGTGAGAGGATGGAAAGTAATTTGATGGTCATCCATAATCATTCCCCGCAATGGTTATTGCGTTCTTGAGTAGATGCGTGCAAAATTCTGTTCGAAGGTATCCGCGAAAGCCGGGTCGCTGATGATCAACACATTCTCGTCGTTCCTGTTTTCCGCGCTGGCGGTGAAGTTGTACGAGCCGAAGGCCACAGTCTTCCCGTCAATGATGATCGCTTTAATGTGCATCAGACCGTTCAGGCCGTCCAGGCGCGCATCCAGGCCGGCTTTTGTCAGTTTGTAGAAATCGGCGCCCTTGTTTTCTTCCGTCGATTCGCGGTCAAACACGCCGCGCACGTCCACCCCATTCCTATGCGCTTTGATCAACGCGTCCGCCAGCCGGTCGAGGGTGAAGGAATAGGCCAGGACATGAACGCTCTCCGTCGCGCTGCCCACCAGACTGACCAGACGCGTATCGATCTGGTCTTCCGGTGAGAAGTAGTTCTCCACGGGTATCCCACCGAGGTCAAACCGGGTGTTGGACGTCACCGCGCGGCTGTCGGGGCCGAATTTGTCTTCAGCGGCCATCTGGTTGAATTTCAAGCGGTAATTGGCGGCCAGTTCTGCTGATTTGACACGTACCATCACATTCTCATCATTTTCGGCGCCGCTGGCCGAGAGGTTCAGGCTGCCCGTCCACAGGATACGGCTGTCGATGATCACGTATTTATTGTGCATCAGGCTTTCCCGGCGATCGCCCATCACATACGCGCCAGCTTTTTTCAGGCGGGGCAGGTCCAGTTTGTCCAACGCGTCGCTGTCCACCACCACGCGCACGGCCAGTCCGCGTTGTGCAGCTTTAATCAGGGCTTCACTGACGTTATCCAGCGTGAAATTGTACATGGCCACGTCGATGGATTTCTGTGCGGCATTGATATCCTGGATCATGGCGGCGATGATTGCCTGCCCGGGTGATTTTTTGCCCTTGATGGCAGGGTCAGTGAAATAGGTGGTGAGTACAGGCGAATTATCCGGTGTGTTGGTGAGGGTTGGTACCGGCAGCGGTACGGCAGGCGTCTGTTCCCTGCTTGCCGGTGTGGTGGTTGAACCCGGAACGCAGCCGGTGACGGTAATCAGAACGACCGCCAGCACAAGAAGAATGTTCGCGAAAGAATACCGTGTCCCCGATGTCAAAATCACCTCGCTATACCTTGAAGTTTTCGTTAAAGATTATAGCATTATGATCTCATCGAACTTCCTGTATCGCTTTAAAGATCTCATCCGCCTGAAAGACACGGTTGCGTGAGTAGCCAGTTAGTTCACGAATAATGCCGGCTTTTTCCAACTTATCCACATAGATGGATACATTCCTGTAACCAATACCGGTAGAGAGCTCCAATTGCTTGATGGTGAAAATTGGGCGGGTAAATAATTGATCTACAACCGCTCCCATTCTTTCTGGATTGCGGTCAGTTTCAACAAAGTCCTGCAATCTTGACCGTATCTCTCTCAGGCGGTTGATGCGGGAAATACCTTTGCACGCTTGCTCGGCTGTTCCCCTGAAGAAGAAAATTAACCAGTCCTCCCAGGTTCCTTTCTGGGAGATGGATAATAAGTGATCATAGTATTCCTGCCGGTGTTCTTCAAAATACGCGCTTATATTCAACAACGGCTGTGGAATCAGTCCCCAGTTACACATTAATAGAATAGAGATGAGACGGCCGATGCGGCCATTTCCATCGAGAAAGGGATGAATGGCTTCGAATTGATAATGGATCATTCCCACCCGGACCAGGTGGGGCAGATTCGATTCAGAGTGAAGAAAGGTTTCGAGCAGAGATAACGCATCTTTCATCTCTTCCACCGGAGGTGGAACATAGGGAGCGGAATCAGGCGTGCTTCCTGCCGGTCCGATCCAGTTTTGTGACCGGCGAAACTCGCCGGGAGTCAATGTGCCGCCGCGAACACCTTCCATAAGAATGGCGTGCAATTCGCGGAAAAGGCGCAAACTTACCGGTAGTGAGTTTATCCGTTCAAGACCGTATTCGAGCGATTTGACATAGTTGAATACCTCTTTTACATCTTCAACCTGTTCAAAAAAAGACAATTGCGTTGTTTCGTATTTATACAGGTCGTCCAGTGACGCCCGGGTACCTTCAATGCGTGAAGAGAGAACGGCCTCATTGCGAAGAAATGGTTGAATAAGCAGTCTGGGAAATGGAAAAGAACCTGCCAGCGCGGAAAGCCGTCCCAGTTCGCGTTCAGCTTCTACCAGTGAGGCGACAAGTTTATCTGACCAGGCTATTTCAGGCGGAAGTGGAGCAGGCAGAAATGCCCAGAATCCGGTGGGAGTCAGGACGCAACGGCCGCTTGAGATGTTGGTGAATGAGCTAGGTTTCATTTCTTATTTACACTTTGGGCTGAAAAGGGAAATATGAATAATTCATATTATCACTTTTAGATAAAAACGGAAATAAGAATTTCCACTTCATTTTTATTACAAAGAACCAAAAAGTACTCGTGTAATAAATAATAGGCGAGGTATTTTAATATATTCTGTACAGTTTATTTAATGATTTGATAGAATCAAGTATCTACTCTAGGAGGGATTCTATGACAAAATCAACACCTCAAAATTACCCGAGAATAAATGACCCGAAGAACCAGTATTTTTCATGTATGGATGAATCACAATTGGTCGCCCACCCAAGAAAAATTCCTTCTTCTGATGTTTATCGATTCATTATTGAGGCAATAAAAAACGCAGAAAATAAATCGAGTCGTGAAATTCTGAATATTCCAAAAGGATTGGATAATGCAGATATCAGCAATATATATATAAAAGAGGGTAAGACTCTTTTTAAGTATTTTCGGGACTATTGTGGTGATCCAGCAGCTACTGCATACCAATTATTAGATGAACACTACACGGATGTATGTAAAGAACAATTTAAGTTACGTACCCTACAAAAAGAAAGAATGAACTCTGGTTGGAGATATCAATTTCTTGCATTTGATTGTGCTCGTTCAACGGGACGATTTAGAAGCGTTTCTGATATTGGGGCTGCTGAAGCAGACTTTAATGCTGAAATAGAATTCACAGATGCATCAGCAAATCCTCTAAGCTTGTATGTGTCAGTAAAGAATCGAATGAACACTCTTGGTGGTCAAGATTGGCCAAAGGCTATTCAGGCTTTGGAACAGGTTGCGATAAATGATCGTAATAGAAGAGGACCCTATTTATGTGTTTTTGGATTGGCGATGGACCAGGGGAAAAAATCACGCACTATAAAATCTAATTCCAGAACAAATCAAGCCTATTCAGTAAATACTGAAGTGTGGCTGGCAAATTTCTTTTGGCCTTTTTTTGCTAACTACTCATATGAAGAAATCATGTCATTTGTTCTTGATGTATTATTGAAAACAAAAAAGGATGAACTATCAATTAATATCATTGTTCCTCAAGAATTAATAGAATCGTTTGGTGATTGTTGCAGAGAACATGGTTTAATTAGTAATGATGGGAAATTTAATAATCCCAAAAAATTGGTAGAATTTTTCTGTAAAAGATAAATATGCTTGAATCACGTGAATTTACCACGACAAAAATAACAATAAATCAATTGTCCTGCACAGTAATATGTGGTGACAGTAGAGAAGTGTTAAGAGAATTTTCTAATAGTGCTAATTTACTTGTGACTTCACCACCATATGCCGATGCAAGAAAAAAACACTATGATAGTATTTCACCCGATGAATTTGAAGAATGGTTTCTTAGTTTTCATTATCCATTCATAAATTCCTTAGTTGAAAATGGCAGTTTTATCCTAAACATAAAAGATAAAGTCGTAAATGGTGTTAGACATCGTTTTGTTTGGGATACTATTCAAGCTTTTTCTGAAAATGGCTGGTTTGCTATTGATGACTATATCTGGCATAAAACTAATCCCATGCCAGGTTTCTGGCCCTCACGATTAAGCGATGGTTGGGAATATTGTTTTCATCTCTCAAAAACTAAGACGCCATTCTTTAATAGAGATGAAGTAAAAAAACCTATAGGAGAATGGTCAAAATCTCGGTTAAAAAACTTGAGTGATGTTGACCTATCTCGACATAATTCAGCTAATGAAAGTGGATTTGGTAGAGATATTTCAAAATGGGTTGGGAAAAGTGAAGTCTCACCTTCCAATGTAATAGATTTACCCCTCGTTGGAAAGAACAAAAATCATCCTGCTGTCTTCCCAGTAGACCTACCTTTGTTTTTTATTAAACTTTTATGCCCACCCGGTGGATTGGTGATTGACCCATTTGGTGGAAGCGGAACAACAGGTATTGCGGCTCTTTTGGCAGGTAGAAATAGTATTATCATCGATAACAATCCTGATTATTGTGAAGAAGCTGTTTCTAGAATCCGCAGGGAGATATCCAACGAAAAAGGTTCTGTCTGGTTCCTGCCTGGTATAGAAGGTTAGTTCTCAGATAATAAAATTATCTTTCCCCCTACGCTGGATACCCATTTTCCCTGATGATCTCCCCCACGCGGGCATAGTCTTTATAGAATCCGCGATATTTCTCCGGCAGCAGCGCGGCGATCTGGCACATCACCTCGGTGGTGGCGGCCTGCATGGCTTCGTCGCGGTTTTCGCGCGGGATGGGAGGCAGCCTGAAGGGTTTGCCGTATCGCACGGTAATCTCCGGTTTGCGGAACGTCAGTATCTTTTTCATCATATCGTCGCTGCCGGTGATCCCGACAGGAACGACAGGGACATCAGCCCGCGAGGTAAGCAGTTGTATCCCCGGTTTTCCTTCCAGCAATTGCCCCATATGGCTGCGGGTGCCTTCCGGCGCGATCCCCATAACCCGGCCTTCTTTGATCTTATCGACTGCCACTCGAAACGCGGTAAAATCGGCTTTTGACCGGTCCAACCAGATCACATCGGCTGCCTGCACAATGGCGCTGAAGAATGGGTTGCTGTTGTATTCTTTGGCTACCAGCGCCGACATGTCAGACCGTACCGGGTTCGACAACAGGATGGCCGAATCCACGCGGCTGTTGTGGTTGGTGGCAAGAATAAAGCCGCCCGAAGGCGGCATATTCTCAGTTTGCAGGTATGTAGTCCGGGTCAAATGCCGGATAAAATTTTCGATCAGGAAACGCAGGAATCTTTTATTCATTCCCCGGGAATTTGAGCGGGTTTGGCCGCTTTTTTCTCTTCAAGTTTGGCTTTTACGAATTCCCACACAGCGGGAAGCACGGAAATGATCACGATGGCAATGATGACCAGGGAGAAATTGTCCTGAACAAAAGGCAGGTTGCCAAAGTAATACCCGCCAAAGATGAATATCGCCGTCCAGATGATGCCGCCAATGAAGTTGTAGGAGATGAAATACCCGTAGCGCATCTTGCCGACACCCGCCACGAAGGGGGCGAAGGTGCGGATGATGGGGATGAAACGTGCCAGCAAAATAGTCTTGCCGCCGTGTTTTTCGTAGAAAGCCTGGGTTTTGTCCAGATATTCTTTCTTCAGAAAACGGACATTTCCTGAAAAGACCTTCGGGCCGATGGAGTGGCCGATCCAGTAATTGGCGGTGTCGCCCAGTATGGCCGCGGTGGCCATTAAGACAAACAGCAGAACCGGGTTGAAGGCTCCGGTGGTGCCGGCCAGCGCGCCGGCGGCGAACAGCAGGGAATCACCCGGCAGGAAGGGGGTGACAACCAGACCCGTTTCGCAGAAGATCACAATAAACAGAATGATATAAGACCAGGAACCTGCCCAGGCCACAATCTCTGCCAGTTTAACGTCCATGTGCAGAACGAATTCAATAAACCAGTTAATATAAAATTCCATGTACCTGTTTCCTTTCGCCGAATCCTACCACAACCTGGTTCCTTTCAACGAGGAATCGGGCAATTTTTAACCAAATCCTAATTCGAATCAACCGCTGCTGCCTGAGTCTGGAAACTTTTATTGGCATTCGCCACCCAGAAGGCCATGCAGGCGGCCAGCATAAACAGAATAAATGGTGAAACCAGGATATAGCCTTCATACATACCGAAGAATGCCGGTGAAAACACGGCCAGTTCACCCATTCCGGCCATCAACGCCGAGGTGTTCCACAAGGCGTGGAAGCTGACAGCCAGCGCGTAAGCGGCGGCCAGCAGCCCGTAGCGGCCTTTACTCCAGGCATAAACCATCCCCCAGCCCATTAGACCGCTGGCAGATATGTGCAGAATCCCTGTGCCCACGCGTCCCACGGCCACCACAATCCATTCTTCCGCCGCCGGGTTGGCCAGCGCACCCAGACTTTCCAGCAGGGCGAAAGCCGCCCCGCAGATCATCCCGCCGATAAAACCCTGCCGGGGCGTGAGTGAACGTCCGCAGAAGAACCAAAGCGCCATGGGTTTGAACAGTTCCTCCAACAGTGGAACCAGGCCTGCCATGATGCCAAAGAACGCGTACATCACCGCGGGCTGGTTGATATACGGGCGCAAAATGCGGATGATCGCATCGCGGTCTGAAGCGGAGTTGGTGATGCGGTCAATGGTGACGGTAAGCTGGTTTAAAAAGGAGGGATTTGTAATTCCAAGATAAATCAGAAAACAAACCACAATTCCCGTGATCAACAATAATTCCACAAGGATGATCAACGGCATGGTGACCGTTACGCTGAAGGAAAAAAGTCCCCAACTTTGCGGCGCGGAGAATGATGAAAGGTTCTTGCGGCCGGTTTCAAGCACCCACACAAGGGGGATGGCTACCACTGCCAGTTGCAGCCAGGGAAGGCTGAAGGCGGCCAGTCCGGCGTTCTTTGTCAACAGGTAACCGGCGCCAATGAGAACGGGCAGAAGGAAAAAACCAATATTGGCAGCCCGTGCCATCCACGGAAAGCGAAGAGCTGGCACGGATTTTCCCATCAACCGGATGGCCGCCAGAATTGTGGAGGGAAGCAGCAGCAGAAAGATAAGACCTGACGCGCAGGCCAGACTGAATAGTTTTTGGGCCTGCTCCCAGGCGGGGATATCCTGTAAGAGAATGATCAAACCCGCGATGGCAAAACCGACCGCGGAACCGAAGGCGAGAAATGAACCGCCTCCACTTATCAGAAGTATGCCAAGTGACGGCCAGTGTGTTTTACCGGTTGAATTCATGGGGTATTGAGTATCCAAAAGGATTAGACCTGCCAGGCTTGTTGTGGATCGTCTGCCCAAATTCGCGGGTTACAAATTACTCTATACGGGCGTCCACAGCCTCACGCAGGGAAGATTGTACCATTTCGGGAGTCTGGCTTCCATTGATGGTGACCCAGCGCTGAGGTTCAAGAGCGGCCAGTTCGTGATAACCGTCACGCACCCGCCGGTGAAATTCGAGTTGGTAGGCATCCAGGCGGTTCCATTCCCCGCCGCCCGATTGGCGTCTGCGCAAACCTTCTTCCGCGTCGATATCCAGCAAAAGGGTGAGGTCGGGTTTCAGCCCGCCGGTGGCAAATGCCAGCAACTGGCGGATGGTCTCGCGGTCATACCCGTGTCCGTAACCCTGGTAGGCCAGGGTGGAATCACCGTAGCGGTCAGAGATAACGATCTCTCCGGCTGCCAGCCGGGGGCGGATGACCTCTTCCACCAGTTGGGCGCGGGCTGATAGGAACAGCAGCAGTTCAGTGCGTGGGTGCATGGTGGTGTTTTTCATGGCCATGAGGATCTGACGCACCTGGTCGCTGATGGCCGTGCCGCCCGGTTCGCGGGTGGTGAATACCGTACGGCCTTTGGAGCGCAGGTAATCGGCCAGCGGGGCAATCTGGGTGGACTTACCGCAACCATCCGGCCCTTCAAGGGTGATGAACAGGCCGGTCATTCGCGGAAAATCCGGACGTAGCGGTTGGGATCTTTCCCATAGGAATGGGAGACAAGTTGGGACTGGCGGGCCATCTCGTGCTGCAGCCGGCGTATGGGCGCCGTGGCGGGTGGGAGGTCGATGTATTTTGAGCCGTTCATCACGGATTCAATGGCGGCGCGGGTGGCACTGGTGTAATCCTGCCAGTCGTTGGGTGTCGGGCTGTCCATGCTCAAATTGAACATGTCTGCCAGCGATTGTTCGATCTGGTTGATAGTATTGGCGCGCAGCACGTAGATGGGCAGGCCGCGCTCTTCCGCGTCCAAAATGGTCTGCTGGCGGTTGCGGTAATACGCGCGCAATGTCATCAGGGCTTCCGCTTCTTCCAAATTTTTGACGGCCAGCACCGGAACACCCAGCCGGCGGGCCGCCTGGATAAGGCGGTTGCGGGCTACGCCGTAGGGGTACAGACGCACCGGTTTGCCATCAAAAGGAGAGACGACCTCAGCCGGTTCATCCGACCGGGCTTCGAAACTGCTGGTGTCAACCACGTTCTGGTATCGCCCGCCGCGGCGCATGGACGTGCCGGGCTGCGTGCCCGGTTCCACCATGGCGCGCCGGAATCCCTGGTTGGGGGCGGGCCGGGAAGGCGGCGGCGGAGCCGGTTTTTCGATCAGGATCTCGTCATTCTCACCCATCGACCGGATTTCCGGTGAGGGGATGGTGCCGCGCACCAGTGTATCCACGGCGGCGGCTACGTCCGGGTGCACAGCCACTTTGTCCCGTTCGATCATTTCGATCAACACGTCAAACGTGGGTGGAGCGCGCCGTTCCAGCACCGTTTTCTGGGTTCCCCGCCGGCGGGCTTCCTCGTCAGACAGGGTGACAGATTCAATCCCACCGATCAGGTCAGACAGGGTGGGGTTAAGCAGCAGGTTTTCCAGCGAGCGGCCGTGCGCCGTGCCAATGAGCTGCACACCGCGTTCCGCGATAGTGCGGGCGGCCATGGCTTCCAATTCGCGGCCAATTTCGTCGATCACAATGACTTCGGGATTGTGGTTCTCCACCGCTTCGATCATCACTTCATGCTGCAGAGATGGGGTGGGCACCTGCATGCGGCGGGCATTACCCACCGCCGGATGCGGCACATCACCATCGCCGCCAATTTCATTGGAGGTATCCACGATGATCACGCGTTTTTTATCCGCCAGAATACGGGCGGCTTCGCGCAGCATGGTGGTCTTGCCGATACCCGGCCGTCCGAGGATCAAAATGCTTTTCCCTGATTCGACCAGGTCTGTGATGATATCGATGGTACCGTACACCGCGCGGCCCACCCGGCAGGTGAGTCCGACAATATGCCCCCGCCGGTTGCGGAAGGCGGAAATACGGTGCAGGGTGCGTTCCAGTCCGGCGCGGTTGTCGGCGTCAAACTCACCAATGCGTTCCACCACAAAACTGATGTCTTTGTGGGTTATTTCATTCTGAGAAAGTTCAACTTCACCATTAACAAAGCGGGCTTTGGGAACCCGGCCAAGATCCAGGATGATCTCAATGAGATTGTCAATGTTGTTCGCCCGGGTCACGGCTTCAGCCACGGCCGGGGGAAGGACTTCCAGTAAATTTTGTAAATCGTCCGTAATTCTTCGTTGTGTCATAGCTTATCTATAGAATAAATCAGGAAGGCTGCAAATGCAAATAAACATTTGGTTAACGTATGGTTGCCGGGTTAAATGGATTACCGTCAACGGTCAAACCGGCTGGTATTGTTGTGAGTCGAATCGCCTAGTTCTTTCCCGGATTGGTGGTGGGTTCCACCCGGGCCATTGGCGATGAAGGTTCCGCCCGGCGGCGTTCCAGTGCCTGAATGCCGCGCTCCAGAATGGGACTACGCTGGCGGGCGATCAGGTGTTTCACCAGCAATGCCTGCCTGGGTGATGCCTCTGCGCCGATGCGTTCCAGACCGTTTTCCAGCCAGGATTGATAGGAACGCACTGCCAAGTAAATCGGTCGACCGCTCTGATTGGGGAGAGCCGCGGTCAGGGCTTTGATCAGGCAATCCACATCCAGCGCGTCAGGATGGAAGATTGGTTTTACATAGATTCCCTGCGGTCCAAATTCGACATCCACGTAGGCCATCACGTCATCCTTCTGCTGGCAAACCAGCCCCTGGAAGGAATGCGCGCTCATTGGCTCCGCGGAAAGTACCAGCGGCGGCATAAGAGCTTGAAAGAGTGACCGGATGCTGCTTTCCTGGTCAAGCCGCGCCGGAGCCCAGTCTGAATCGGGACTGCTCTCCGCGCCAGGTGTCGGCAATTTCCAGACACGCTGCCAGGCGAACACACTGAACCCGGCCCGGCGGAAACTTTCGAACACCTGGCTGGTTTCATCCACTTCCGCCAGAAGGTGATAGGCTCCCCATTCGCCGGATTGTCTGGCCAGGTCTTCCAGCAGAACCGGCAGTGAGGGCAGAATGGAATCGACGGACGGGGTAATGAAAGCCAGCCGCGCGGAACGTTCGCCCTGTTGAAAATTTACCTGGCCGAACAACGGCGGGGCGCCGTCATCAGAACGCGCCACGTTGGTGTAAGTTCCAAAAATGGCATTGAGCTGCGAAAAAACAGCCGCCAATCCCAACGGGGTGCCCCGCGTCAGCATCAGCGCGCTATCCAATCCCAACAACTGCCGCCGGTGGCGGTACAGCGCGGGAAGATCATGCCAGGCTAAAGCTCGAAGTCCTATTTTGCCAGCTCCAGAAAATAACGGTGAAAACGGTCGTCTTCAGTGAGTTCAGGATGGAAAGACGTGGCCAAAAGTCGGCCCTGCCGGGCGGCTACGATGCGGCCGCCGCCCTTGATACTGTTCTCGGGCAGTTTGCATAAAACTTCAGCCGGAGGATGAGCTTCCTTTATAAGGGGCGCGCGGATGAAAACGGCGTGGTACGAGTGCCCTTCGGGATCCACTGATTTGAGCGCCGGAATATCAAGATCGATCTCAAAACTGTCCACCTGGCGGCCAAAGGCGTTGCGTTCCACCACGATGTCCATCACGCCCATCAGGGGTTGTTTGCGTTGCGCGTCCTTCGAGAGGAATATCGCCCCGGCGCAGGTTCCCCAGATGGCATGTTCCTTCGCGAATTCCCGCAGCGGGTCCATCAGGTTGTACGCGACAGCCAGTTTGCCGATGGTGGTCGACTCGCCGCCCGGGATGATCAAACCATTCAAACCATCCAGGTCACCGGGAAGGCGCACCTGGATGGTTTCGATATTAAGGTTTTGCAGCGTTGTCTGGTGTTCGGCAAAGTCACCCTGCAGCGCCAGTACACCAATCTTCATAAATTGTCTACCAGCCTCTTCCGGCAATCAACTCCGGTTCGGGAATGGCGGAAACCTGCCGTCCGACCATGGGCTCACCAAGGTTACGGCTGACTTCAGCCAGAATCTTCGCGTCATTGTAGTGCGTGGTGGCTTTGACAATGGCCGCGGCGCGTTTGGCTGGATCGCCGGATTTGAAGATACCGGAACCCACAAAGACACCGTCCACACCCAGTTGCATCATCAGAGCGGCATCGGCCGGGGTGGCAATGCCGCCCGCGGCAAAGTTGACCACCGGCATGCGACCGAGTTTTCGGGTTTCCATCACCAGTTCGTATGGCGCGCCCAGTTCTTTCGAGTAGGTCATCACTTCTTCTTCCGGCATGTTCTGCAGCCGGCGGATGTCGCCCAGAACCTGGCGGGCATGGCGAACGGCTTCCACCACATCCCCGGTACCGGCTTCACCCTTGGTGCGGATCATGGCTGCGCCTTCCCCAACCCGGCGAAGGGCTTCTCCCAGGTTGCGGCAGCCGCACACGAACGGGACTTTGAAGGCATGTTTGTTTACATGAAAGGCTTCATCGGCGGGGGTTAACACTTCTGATTCGTCGATGTAATCAATCCCCAGTGCTTCAAGGATCTGCGCTTCCACAAAGTGACCGATGCGGCACTTGGCCATCACCGGAATACTGACTGATTCCATAATACGAATGATCACTTCCGGGTCGCTCATACGGGCGACGCCGCCGCTCGCGCGGATATCTGCGGGAACCCGTTCCAATGCCATTACTGCGCAGGCGCCGGCATCTTCGGCGATCTTTGCGTGGTCAGGCGTGACCACATCCATGATCACACCGCCTTTTAACATTTGAGCCAGTCCCTTCTTGACGGCAAAGGTGGCTACTTGCTGTTCCATAACGTCCTCCTGAATTAATAAACAAGAACCCTGCGTTTCGATTTTACCACGCAGAATCGCCTATTGAAGGGTGGCGGACTTTCTTTCAGGAGACATTAAGAATACTCAGATCAATGATGCATGCTTGCGGCCAGCGAATTCTGGCTTCTTCCAGCAGGTCAGGACGGATGACCACCACCGCCCGTTGAAAGAAATCCCCCTGCAGCGCCGTAAACGCGTTCATCCATCCCTGCTCCTTTTCAAACTCCAGCGGACCCAGTTCGTCCACAATGAGCAGGTCGCAGGGACACATTTCGCCCAGAATCGCGTTGCTCCACGCCATCACATCCGTTGAAAAATCCCAGTGGTCGGTCACATGAAAGCCGGATTGACGTTCCACCCGCTCTGCCAGCCGGCGCCTTTCACCGGTACGCAGGTGCACCACATCAATGGCAATTTTTTTGCCGTTCTCGAAAACCGGTGGACTGATCACCCCGCACGGTTGCCACCCGGTGCTGCGGGCATGTTCCACCCAGCATTGACAGGTATGTGTTTTTCCGCTGCCGCTTTCCCCGGTCAGGATATTGATCCCGCGGGTGAGCCTTGAAAGACTCAGGTCCACAGGGCGACCTTTTGCCCGTCGACGCCGACGATGCGTACCGGAACACCGTACGCGCGGGTCAGGTTTTCGGCGGTAAAGACCTGTTCGCTCGGGCCGTTGGTCAAAATGTGCCCGCCGCGCATCAACACGATATCACTGGCCACCGCCGCGGCCGCTTCAGGTTCGTGCGTTGTCAGGATGATGGTGGAACCGGATTTATGCAGCTCGCGGATGATAAGGATCAGCCGGGCTTTGTTCGCCAGGTCGAGATGGGAGGTGGGTTCATCCAGCAGGATGATGTGCGGTTGCTGGGTGAGGGCGCGCGCCAGCAGCACCAGTTGGCGCTCGCCGCCGCTCAAGGATGTGACGGTGCGGTTTTCCATTTCGTGCAAACCCGCGATTTCCAGCGCCTTGTGCGCGGCAGCCAGATCATTGGCGCGGGGGGATTCCAGCGGGTGAAGATACGGGGTGCGCCCAAGCAGGACGTATTCGAGAATGGAATAATCAAAGGGCATGTGTTCAATCTGGGGAACCAGCGCCATCATCTGCCCGGCTTCGCGCCGTGAGTAGGCATGAAGCGGCCGGTCCTTTAGCCTGATCTGACCGCCGGCGGGCGGAAGCCAGCCCAGAATGACATGCAGCAGCGTGGATTTTCCCGCGCCGTTGGGGCCGAGTATGGCGGTGACCGAACCATCGAGAATATTCAGGTTCAGGTCATTCAACACGTCGCGGTGGTTACCGTCGTAACTGTAGGAGATATGTTCCAGTGAGATGATTGCCCCGGTCATCGCTGACTCCGCACACCGGTCATGGAAAGCAGAATGATGAAGCTGACCGCGCCCAACAGGGATGTAATGATTCCAAGGGGGATTTCCCCGGGAAGCAGGATACGCGCCAGGTCATCACATAAAAGTGTAAATAATCCCCCGATCAACAGGGTTGCCGGCAGTGTCATCCGAGAATCCGCCCCGAACAGGCGCCGGGAAATATGCGGCACGATCAAACCTACCCAGGTGACCATCCCGCTGACCGAAATCACCGACGCTGTGGCCAGCACCGCCGCGCCAAGCAGGACGGCGCGTTCCAACCGGGGCGAAGCGCCCATGGAAAAAGCCGCGGCGTCGCTGAGCGAAAGCAGATTCAACCGCCAGCGCAGAAGCACGAGAATGACCAGACTGACGGTAACAGCCGGTAGAATGCTCAAGAATCGACTCCATGTGCTGCTCGAAAGTCCACCCAGCAGCCAGAATGTGATCTCGGGGAGTTGACTCAAGGGGTCTGCCATGTATTTCAAGAGCCCCACTCCTGACGAAAACAGGGCGGATACGGCTATTCCGGCGAGGATCAGCCGCAGCACCCAGCCCCCGTATCGCAGGTGGTGCGCCAGGTAGTAAGACAACGCCAGCCCAAGAATGGCAAACACAGCAGCCGAAGTCTGCACCAGCCAGGCGGTGTTGCTGAAGAAAATAATGGCAAAAGCGGCTCCGAAGGATGCCCCCTGGGACACCCCCAGGAATCCCGGTTCGACCAGTGGATTGCCAAAGATCATCTGAAAGACCAACCCTGCCGCGGATAGCGACATGCCAAGAAGTATGGCAATCAACATTCGGGGGAAGCGCAGGTTCAGCACAAGTTTCGTAGCCATTTCGTCACCGGCAATGGCAGCCGGTGTTGAAATTTGAACCGAAGGATAGCGACCGACCAACAGGGAAAAACCGCCGGCAAATATGAGCAGGCAAACCAGAATGATCAATAATTTGTTTTTTGACATCACCCGGTGATTGAATGCGTTCACATTGGATTGTCCTGATTCTGTAGTGGTCTTGAACTAGAAAGACGCTCTGACGCGGCGGTTGATGATCTGACTTTGCTCACATTCACTCAACCACTCCAACCAGGCGCTGATCTGCCGGATGCGGGAATCATATACCAGTTGGTCGTACTGGTCTTCGACGGTCAAGTCTTGCATGGCTTTCTGCATTTCTGCCAGCCAGGCTTCCGCGATACTTTTCTGTTTCTTAACCAGTGCCATGGCCGTTCCTGGCCCGTTTTGAACGGCAAAATATAGTTTTGCCAGAAATATCTGGCGCATATCCCGACCGTGCAGAACCGGTTCTTTCAACCAATGCTCAAAGAGAAGTGATCCGGCAGCTGTGATATGGTATTCCTTGCGGGTGGGCGAATTGCCAATCTGCATGAGATGCGAGATTAAATACCCGTTTTTTTCCAGGCTTTCAAGCATGGCGTACAGATTACTCTGGTTGATATGCCATATCTCTGACAACCCCCCGGGTTGGCTTAGGGTCTTGAACAAATCATAGCCATGCATGGGCCTTTCATCCAGAAAACCCAGCAGCATTATTTCCATTGGGCTCGTGTTCTTCTTGCGGGGTGACATATTCACTCCAGGAGTATTCAATAATTGAGTAACCTTATTCTAGCATAGATACACCCTGTCAAAATGTGTTTAAAGACATGGTTTGACTCATAAATGTACATATGTATAATGGTGGGAAGGGAAAGGAGCATTGCATGTATGTTGCCATCATGCACTATGCAGCACCACCGGTTGTGGGGGGTGTCGAGTCGGTCATTGCCAGTCACGCAAATTGCATCGGCTATGGCGGACATTCCATAAAAATTATCGCCGGCCGGGGCGAGACCATGGACGCCCGCTGCCCCGTAGATTTAATCCCTTTGATCGATTCCCGCCACCCGCGGGTGTTAAAAACCAAGGCATTACTGGATACGGGTTCTATTCCGGAAGATTTTGAATCACTGGTAAATCAAATCCAGCACGACCTGGAACAGTCTCTAAAAGGGATCGATGTCCTCATCGCTCATAACGTGGCTACCCTGAATAAGAACCTGGCGCTGACATCTGCGCTGTACAACCTGTCACAGAAACAGGATGCGCCCCGCATCGTCCTGTGGCATCACGACCTGGCATGGACAACACCCCGCTACCAGCCGGAGTTGTATGACGGCTACCCCTGGGACTTGCTGCGTACCGCCTGGCCGCGGGTCACTCATGTAGCCGTTTCGGAGGAGCGCCGTAAGGAATACGCGGCACTTACCCATAGCCCGCTGGATTCCATCCAGGTTGTACCGGCCGGTATCAATCTGCAGGATTTTCTCGCTCTAAACCGGCAGGTCACCAACCTGTGCAACCAGTTGAATCTTTTTCAGGCTGCTCCGCTGCTTCTCACCCCGGTTCGCGTTACCAAACGAAAAAACCTGGAGCTGGCCATAGAAACCACCGTTCACCTGAGGGAGCATTTACCCTCTGTACGGCTGGTGATCACCGGCCCGCTTGGCGCGCACAACCCTGCCAACCAGGAATATTTTAAAAAGTTGATCCATTTGCGGAAGATGTTGGGCGCGGTGGACTACGTCCACCTGATGGCTGAACATGTACCAGACGGGTTGGAAATGGAAAGCGTGGCCGGTTTCTACCGTCTGGCGGATGCCATGCTGCTGCCGAGCAGGGAGGAAGGTTTTGGCATTCCAGTTCTTGAAGCCGGGATTGCCCGCATCCCCATCTTTTGCAGCGACCTGCCCCCCCTGCGCGCGTTAGCCGGTCAGTGGGCTACGTATTTCGACCCCGAAGACCGCCCTGCCAAAATTGCCCGCTTGATCGCTCAAACATTAACAGAGAGTCCTGTTTATAACCTGAGGTTAAAAATCCATAACTCATTTACATGGGATGCCATTTATAAAACCCGCATCTCGCCTCTATTGAATAAGGTAGACTGATATGCCAACAACAGAAAAACGCTTGTTCCGGCCTTTCAGAAAGGTTGTTCTTCCCATTCTCAATGGTGAGGAAACGCAAATTTCGATAGCCGCCGCTCACGCGCTGGGGATCGATGTGCAACTGATTGGCCTGCTGGTTGTACCGCCGGGGGCCTCTGCCAGTGAGAAAACGGAACAGGCCCGGCAGTTACGCGGTCACCTGGAGGTGATGGCATCCAGGGAAGGATTCCCGTTACCGCCGCAACTGGTCGTCTCCCCGCAACCCTGGAAGGATCTCTGGAAGCTGCTGGCGCGGGAAAAAGGGGCTTTGATACTGATCGAATATCCCACCCTGTGCAAGCGGCCGTGGGGATTGACCGAAGAGTTGGCGCTGGCAGCTCCCAGTGATCTGGCTATTTTACGCGGTCCATGGCCGGCGGATTCGACCGGAATTCTGGTTCCCGTCCGCGGCGGTCCTTCCGCGGAGCTGGCGTTACGCCTGGGAATGTCCTTACCCCGTAAAGACCTTGAAGTCATCCATTTTTCGACATCCGGCGGAAATTCATCGGCAGATGAACCGTTCAAGGGATTGGAAAAGATCCTGCCTACCCTACCCGGTGTTCGCTATCGCCATGACCGTTCGGATAATCCGGTCGCCTCCATCACCGAGATTGCCGGGAAAAAAGGAATCCTCATCCTTGGTGCTCCGGCAACGGGTATGCTGGCCGCCATTGAAGCCAATAGCCTCTTCGCGAAAGCTCCCGGCGCCTTAATTATGGTGCGCCGCAAGGGTCCTCCGCCGCAAAAATGGAGCGGAACCGAAGGCGCCATGTCAGGCGCCAGCGCCATCAGCTTGCTGGTGGATCGCTGGTTCGCGGAAAACACCTACCACGCGTCAGAATTTGATGATTTGCAGCACCTGGTCGAAAAGAAAAAACAGCAGGGGGTGACCATCAGCCTGGCGCTTCCGGCTCTTAATGAGGAAGAAACGGTGGGAACCGTCATCGAAACGATCAAATCCAGCCTGATGGAGCAATACCCCTTGTTGGATGAAATTGTGTTGATCGATTCCACCTCCAGCGACCGCACGCGTGATATTGCCCGCCAGATGGGGATCCCGGTTTACATTCACCAGGAGCTCCTGCCGGAGTATGGGCCGCGGCGCGGTAAGGGTGAGGCGCTTTGGAAAAGTTTGCTGGTAACCAGGGGGGATATCGTGGTGTGGATCGACACCGATATTGTCAACATTCACCCGCGGTTCGTGTATGGTGTGCTTGGGCCGCTACTCCATAATCCGAAATTACAGATGGTTAAAGGCTTTTATCAACGTCCTTTGAAAAGCGAAGACCGGCTGCAATCCGGCGCCGGTGGGCGGGTGACCGAGCTGACCGCCCGGCCGATGATCAACCTGTTCTACCCGGAGCTTTCCGGTATCATACAGCCGCTGTCCGGTGAATATGGTGGCCGCCGCAAGGCGCTTGAGCAGATTTCATTCTCTTCCGGTTACGGGGTGGAGATCGGCATGGTCATTGAAATGTTCGAACGCTTTGGGCTGGAATCCATCGGGCAGGTGGATTTGCTGGAACGCATTCATCACAACCAATCCCTGGAAGCCCTCAGCAAGATGTCTTTTGTAATCCTGCAGGCCATCTTCCGCCGTCTCGAACACCGTTACGGACGGTCATTGCTGGAGGATGTCAACAAATCCATGAAGTTGATTCATTACGCCAATGAGAATTATTTCCTTGAGGTTGAAGAACTGCCGGAATTGGAGCGCCCCCCGATGGTAGAATTGCCGGAGTACCGGGCAGCCCGGGATTTGTAAAAACCCGCGCCGCCCGAGGAATTTCTCTTTTTGGATTGGGTATGACTGAAATTTGGCTGGTGCGGCACGGACAGACGGATTGGAATCTGGAAGGCAGACTGCAGGGGCAGTTGGATGTTCCCCTTAATGATACCGGGTTGGATCAGGCCCGGCAGATGGCCGCTTCTCTTGAAGGCCGAAAATTTGGCGCGTTGTATGCCAGCGACCTGATGCGAGCCCGGCAAACCGCCGAGATCATCTCAAAGGTGGTGAATTTACCCATCCAATTTGATCGGCGGTTGCGGGAGATTTCGCAGGGGGACTTCGAAGGGATGCTTTTTTCGGATGTGGTTAAACAGTTTGAAGGTGCTCTGGAAGATCGCGCCCGCGACCCGGTCAATTCACGCCTGCCGGGAGGGGAATCTGTGGCAGATGTTGCCAGACGCGTGAAGGATTGCATGGATGACATTGCCTGCCGGAATATCAAAGTGCCGGTGCTGGTGGTGGCGCACGGATTGGCCATAGCCACCATCCTCTGCGAGGCGCGCGGCTACCCCATGGAAAGCGTGTATTCGCATATTCAGGAAAACGCCACGGCAGAAGTCATTGAATGGAATCCTACTGGCAATTCTCCATCCTCCGGTCTGGTTACGGATCCATCGGCTGCCTGATCGGTTTTCTTATTCGTAAAATTTCTCTATAATTACTGCAGGTTCAGGTTTCTCATATTCATGTTTCCGAGGATGAGGATATGCCATTACGCACCTGGAATCGGTTGCTGCGTATCGGGTTTGTTTCCACGCGATTCAAGGGGACGGACGGTGTTTCGCTGGAGACAGAAAAATGGGCGGCTGTGCTGGAGCGTGCCGGTCATACGTGCTTTTATTTTGCCGGCGATTGCGACCGTCCTGCAGAGATCAGCCGGGTGGTGCCTGAAGCCTTCTTTCAGCACCCCGACATCGCGTTGATCAACCGCACGGTTTTCACCCAGTCCGTCCGCCCGCCGGATATCACCCGGCGCATCCATGCGTTGAAGAACCACCTGAAAGATGAACTGTACCGGTTCATCAGCGAGTTTGATCTGGAACTACTGATCACCGAGAATGTGCAGGCCATCCCCATTCACATTCCGCTGGGCTTGGCATTGGCCGAAGTCATTGCCGAGACCGGCTTCCCGGTAATCGGGCATCACCATGACATGTTCTGGGAACGAAAACGGTTCTTATCGAACTGTGTCTGGGATATTCTAAATTCTGTCTTCCCGCCGCACATGCCCACCATCCGGCATGTGGTCATTAATTCATCTGCGTCCAATCAACTGGCATTGCGTACCGGAATTTCAAGCACGATGATTCCCAATGTGATGGATTTTGACAATCCGCCGGCCCCACCGGATGATTACGCCCGACAGGTGAGAGGCGACCTGGGACTGGATGCGGGAGAATACCTCATCCTTCAACCTACGCGGATTGTGCAGCGCAAAGGTATTGAACACGCCATTGAACTGGTCAGCCGCTTGTACCTTGACGCGCGCCTGGTCATTTCCCATGCTTCTGGCGATGAAGGCTATGAGTACGAGCAATTCATCAGGGAATATGCCGAGCGGATGGGAGTGCCCACCCTGTTCATCGCGGACATCATCCAGGAAAAACGCGGAAAGATGGAGGATGGCCGCAATATCTACACACTGGAAGATGTGTATCCCCAGGCAGCACTGGTCACCTATCCCTCTGATTTTGAAGGGTTTGGAAACGCTTTTCTTGAGGCCATCTATTATCGCCGTCCCATCCTGGTTAATAATTACTCGATTTACAATTTCGATATCAAGCCCAAGGGATTTAAGGTCATTGAGTTTGACGGGTATATCACCCAGGATACCGTTACCAATGCGCGTAATGCGCTGCTGGATCAGGATACGGCGGGAAAAATTGCGGACTACAACTATGACCTCGCCAAACACCATTTTTCGTACACCATGCTCGAACGGCGGCTGCACACCATTATTTCAGAAATCTTTGGCGAGTAACTTTGCTGTATAAATTTAGTTATTCGCGTCTGGATAAGCCGATTTTCCTATTAAAATAGACGGCATGCCTTTACTGACCACCGAGCGCCTTGGTAAGTCCTTTGGCGCCGTAGATATTTTTGAAAACATATCGGTAAGCCTACCTGAAAAAGCCCGCGTGGGATTGGTGGGACCCAACGGCGTGGGCAAGACCACCCTCCTACGCATCATCATCGGACAGGAGGATGCCAGCAATGGGTCAGTGTTTCGCGCGCGCGGATTGCGTATGGGGTACCTGCCGCAGGAATCTGACCTGAACGGCGAACAAACCCTCTGGCAGGAATGCCTGAAACCTTTTGAACCTTTGCTGGAACGCCAGAAAGAATTGCACCGCCTGGAAGATGCCATGAGCAGACCGGATGCCGGGGATGACCTGCTGGAAACCTACGGCCGTTTGCAGCATGAGTTCGAGATCGCTGGCGGCTATATCTATGAAACCCGCATCCGGCAGACTTTGACCGGCCTGGGCTTCGCGCCGGAAGACGCGACCCGTCCGCTCAGCCAGCTTTCCGGCGGCCAACGCACGCGCGCCCTGCTGGCACGGCTGCTGCTCACTCAGCCTGACCTGTTGCTGTTGGATGAGCCCACCAACCACCTGGATATCAGCGCGGTGGAATGGTTGGAAAACACCCTGAAAGACTTTCCCGGAGCGGTGCTTACCATATCTCATGACCGTTTCTTTCTCGACCAGGTGGCGGATACCATCTGGGAAATGGACAACGGATTCGAGACCTATCATGGCAATTATTCCGCCTACCAGAATCAGCGCGAAGAACGCCGCATCCGCCTGTTGAAGGAAGTGGAAGCCCAGCAGGAATTCATCCAGAAGGAACAGGAATACATTCGCCGCAACATGGCCGGACAGAATACCCGCCAGGCGCAGGGACGCTTGAAACGCCTGGAGCGGTTCCTGGAAGATAAGAAGCTCGACCGGCCGGTTACCAATACCACGCTGCATTTGAACCTGGCCCCCGCGAGGCGTTCGGGTGACATTGTTATCCGCACCACCAGCCTTTCGGTGGGGTACGCGGACGAGGGACGTCCGCTTTTCCAGGTGCCTGACCTGATCCTGCTGCGCGGAGAATGCGCCGCGGTGATCGGCCCGAACGGCGCCGGTAAGACCACCCTGCTCAAAACCCTGTTGGGTCAGATTCCTCCATTGGGCGGTGAAGCGATGATGGGCGCCGGATTGAAGATCGGCTATTTTGCCCAGGCGCATGAAGGATTGAATCCGGCCAATACGCTGATGGAAGAGATCAATAAAGCCGCCCCCAAAATGCTCCCGGCAGACGTGCGCGATTACCTGGCGAAATTCCTGTTCACCGGTGATGACGTGTTTAAGCAGGTATCCCTGCTCTCCGGCGGTGAACGCGGGCGGCTGGCGTTGGCCTGCCTGGCGTTGAGCGGCGCCAACCTGCTGCTGCTCGACGAACCGACCAATCACCTTGATCTCGCCTCACAGGACGCGCTGCAATCTGTGCTGCAGGATTTTAATGGCACCATCCTGCTGGTATCCCACGACCGCTACCTGATCGACGCGCTGGCGACACAAATATGGGATGTTCTGCCGGATGAATGCCTGATGAAGGTCTTTCCCGGAACGTACAGTGAGTATGCCGCCTTCCGCCGCATGGAAAAAGAAAAAGAAGTTGACGTCAAACCCGATGCCGGGAAGAAACCGGCCGCGGGAAAACCGGTTGACCGCCCCAAACGGCCGGACCGCAAACGCCAGGAACAAATGCGCCTGCTGGAAACCGAGATTTCCCGTCTGGAAGATGAATTGACGGCCATCGGCCGCCAGCTTGAGAACCCGCCGGAAAACCCCCAGAAAGTATTGGAGCTTGGGATGGATTTCAACCGCGTCCAGCAGGAATTGGATGACCATATGCGCCAGTGGGAGACATTATCCGCTGACGTGTAGCCCCGTGAAAGGTTGTATATACGCTGTAATTACGACCCGGGAAGAAATGTCGGGGTGGGTGTGAAAGTCGGCTGGAAGACCGGTGTGGGCGCTTCTTCTTCGCCGTCTTTGTCCCCTTCAGATAATGTCAAGACATGGAACAATTGCAGGATGGAATCCCTGACCTGGATCAGACCATGCCCGAAGGTGCTATCCCAACCCGATTTGCCCAGGTCTTTGGAAGAGACCTGCAGGTTGGTCTCGATCTGCTCCGTGGTCATGGGATATATTCCTTTTAACAGGGATACCAATCCGGTGACTTCGGCGGTGGACATGGAGGTGCCTGTCTTATAAATGGGGCCGCCCAGGTGGGTGGAGAAGATGTTGGTGCCGGGGGCAACCACGTCCAGCGCGCTGCCGGTGTTGGAGTAAAAAGCGTGGGATTCATCACTATTCACCGACCCGACGGCAAGGACGTGTGGCAGGGATGCCGGGAAGGTGATGCTGTCTCCAGCGTTATTCCCGCCGGCGGCCACCAGGGTGACGCCGTGCTCGTGGGCATAGGCCGCCGCGGAAGCCACCAGTTCCGAATAGCCGTTGAATCCCAGGCTTAAGTTGATGACTTTCGCGCCGTGATCCACTGCGTAGATAATGCCGTTGTATACACTCATCTCGGTGCCTTTACCGGCGCTGTTTAACACCTTGACCGGCATGATCTTTGCCGACCAGTCCAGACCGCTGATGCCGGTACCGTTGTTGCCTGTGGCAGCCACCGTTCCGGCCACATGCGTACCGTGGCCGTTGTCATCCATGGCGTCTGGATCATTGTTGATGAAGTCGTATCCCTGCACCAGCCGGCCGGCAAAATCGGGGTTGGATAGATCAATGCCGGTATCAACCACCGCCACGATGACTTTGGATGAACCGGTAAAATACTGCCAGCCGCCGGGCGCCTGGATGGTTTGAAGATGGGTCTGCAGTGGATAGAGGGGATCGTTCGGAATCAATTCCAGGGCGGAAGCTTCATAGGCAACATCCGCTGATTGAACACCGGCCAACTCCTGGATCTGACCGGTGTGGACAGATTCCTGCCCGGCTGGAACATTGACCAGTAACGCCTGACTGTCCGCGTCCGTCGCGCTCACGGTGTAACCGAGTTCGCCAAGACGCGCGGTGAGATCATTCAGGCTGGTGTCTGCCGCGCAGCGTACCAGTATCGCCGCGCTTGCGGATGGGGTGGTTTCCTCAGTTAATTCCTGCGTAAAGGGTAAGTCAGCCGCGGATTCATCCACCGAAAGATTCCCATCCGGGGTGACCTGCGACTCGTTGATCGGTTCAATGGCCGGATCAGAAGAATTTTCTTGAACGGATGGCTCCGAAATAGGCTCATCTGTGGGTAGCAGCGGGTCTTGAACGTCGACAGAGTAATTCTCTGTCTGTATATCGGGTTCAGAAGGACCGAGTGTCGTTTCCACCGCGGGCGCGGATTCCTCTGGTGCGGTGGAATCGGGGGTGGCGGGGACATCTTCCACAGGCTCTGTCTCAACGGCTGGAGCGGGGGATTCGGACACGCCGGGCACCGGTGGGTCGGGTTCAGCCGGTGTGTCAGAAGGGGCTGTGTCAGGGGACTGCTCATCAACCGGCGTTTCGGCCTCTGGCGGGTCAGCCGGAGGTTCGCCGGTATCCCCGTCATCTTCGGTGACAACCTCCTCCTGCGGAGCGGGAGTGCCATCCTGCATGGGCGCGCTCTGGACCGTTAACGGCAAATTCAACGGTGAGAATATCAGTCCCACCGCGAGACATACCGACAGAAGGCTCTTAACCACAAACCGGTTCTTCATGTTGATCTTACTGTAAGATATATTATCGGTCCGGTCAAGTCAGTTCATCACCCACACTTCTGTTAGCTATAATAAAACTGATGACTTCGCTTGTTGAGGTTCTGGATAGCCTGACAAAACCCGCCGCCCTGGTGGAAATCCAACCTGACGGCAGTGTCTATTGCCTGGCCTGCGCCAACCATTGCCACATCAAACCCGGGGGTCGCGGCGCGTGCCAGGTGCGTTTCAACGCAGGCGGCACGTTGATGGCGCCGTGGGGGTATGTCGCCGGCGCGCAGATCGACCCCATTGAGAAGAAGCCCTTTAATCACTTTTTGCCCGGAAGCAACGCGCTGACCTTTGGCATGCTGGGCTGCGACTTTCACTGCTCTTTCTGCCAGAACTGGCTTTCCAGCCAGGTGCTGCGCGATGACCGCGCCACCCGCTCGGTGGGCAGCATCCAACAGGTGGAACCGGTACAACTGGTGGAATACGCCCTGCGCGGAGGCGCGCAGATTATTGCCTCATCCTATAACGAGCCGCTCATCACCACTGAATGGGCGGTCGATATTTTTAAGGAAGCAGTCAAAGCCGGGTTGAAGTGTGTGTTCATCTCCAACGGCAATGCCACCCCGCAGGCGCTGGACATGCTGAAACCCTACCTGAGCGGCTACAAGATCGACCTGAAGTCCATGCAGGAAAAGAACTACCGCGAGCTTGGCGGCCGGCTGCAACATGTGCTGGATACCATCCAGCGTGCGCACGACCTGGTTTTCTGGGTGGAGGTGGTCACCCTGGTGATTCCCGGCTACAACGATTCAAACGAAGAATTGTGGGAAGCCGCGCGTTTTATTAACTCTGTGTCCCCGGATATCCCCTGGCATGTCACCGCGTTTCACCCGGATTACCGTATGCAGGACCGCGGCTCTACCCCTGTGGAAGCCCTGACCCGTGCCGCGGAGATCGGCCAGGAGGCCGGATTGCATTATGTGTACGCCGGCAACCTGCCGGGGCGGGTCAAGTCGCTGGAGGATACGTATTGCCCGGCGTGCAACACCCGGCTGATCGCGCGCTTCGGGTACACCATCGGCGAGTATAAGATCACGGCGCAGGGTACCTGCCCGAAATGCGGCGCGAAGCAGCCCGGAGTGTGGACGGATGAACCAGGGAAGGTCAACGTTGGGGGAAGGGGATACCCGAGACGGGTATTTTAAATTACGGAAATTATTGTATTTGGGGTTGCGCCATTGTGTGAATCAAAACACCTTGCATCATCGAGTCAGCGCGACTACAATCAACACAATATCTGTCACAACCAATTATTTCTAGAAAGAATTAGTATTATGTCACCCACCCTAGAAGAAATTAAAACCCTGGCTCTCAAAGCCGGTGAGATCCTGCGTGCTGGTTACGGCCAGGCGCACCAGGTTACCATGAAGAGCCTGACCGACCCGGTCACTGAGACCGATAAACGCTCGGAGGCTTTCATTATTTCCTATATTAAAGAACATTACCCCGATCACTCCATTGTCGCCGAGGAATCCGGCCACCATAAGGGCAGCAACGGCTCCTGCTGGTACATTGACCCGCTGGATGGCACGGTCAACTTCTCGCACGGCGTACCCATTTTCAGCGTCTCGATTGCCTACGCCGAAGATGGCGTTGTCAAACTGGGCGCGGTCTACGACCCTATGCTGGACGAACTCTTCTGTGCCGAAAAAGGCAAAGGCGCCTGGCTGAATGACAAATCCATCAAGGTCACCGAAACCGGCGAATTGATCCGCAGCCTGAGCGTGACCGGTTTTCCGTATGACCATGATTCAGACGAAATGCGCCGCGCGCTGGAGCTGTTCAAGACCTTCAGCCTTAAGTCGCAGGCCTGCCGCCGCCTGGGTTCCGCCGCGCTGGACCTGTGCTACGTGGCCGCGGGCCGAATGGATATCTACTTTGAGATCCAGGTGAAAACCTATGACATCGCGGCCGGTCTGGTGATCATGAAAGAAGCCGGCGGGTCGATCACCCAGTTTGACGGCTCACCTGATATGTTCTCCAAACCGATCAGTATTGTGGCGGCCAACCCCGCCCTGCATCCGCAGGCGCTGCGCCTGATCCAGGAAAAATAAACCTGCCATGTCCGTCAGCCTGCCATTGGACCAGATTCTGGAAGGGGATTGCCTCGATCTGCTGGCAGGCCTGCCGCAGGATTCGGTTGACCTGGTGTTTGCCGATCCGCCCTACAACCTGCAGTTGCACAACGAACTTCGCCGGCCCGATAACTCGCTGGTCGACGGGGTCAGTGCCCGCTGGGATAAGTTCTCCAGCTTCACCGAATATGATGCCTTCACCCGCGCCTGGCTGTCTGCCTGCCGCCGGGTACTCAAACCCACCGGCACCCTGTGGGTGATCGGAAGCTATCATAATATTTACCGGGTGGGTTCCATTTTACAGGACCTGGATTTCTGGATCCTCAATGATATCGTATGGATCAAGTCCAACCCCATGCCAAACTTTCGCGGAGTGCGCTTTACCAACGCGCACGAAACCCTGATCTGGGCACAGAAAGACCGCAGCGCTCGTTATACCTTCAATCACCAGACGATGCGTGCTTTAAATGAAGAGTTGCAGATGCGCAGCGATTGGTATATGCCGCTATGTGTTGGCCGCGAACGCCTGCGGGTGAATGGAGAGAAACTGCACCCCACCCAGAAACCCGTCGCCCTGTTGTACCGTGTTCTGGCAGCCAGCACCCTCCCCGGTGATGTGGTGTTGGATCCATTCTTCGGTACCGGAACCACCGGCGAAGCGGCCATTCGCCTGGGTAGACACTGGATCGGCATCGAACGGGAGGCGGTTTATATTCAGTCTGCCCGTGAAAGACTGGCAAAAGTCCAACCCGATTCAGAGGATATGGCTGATTCGCAATCACCCGACCTTCGACGGCGGGTTCGCCTGCCGTTCGGCAGTTTGTTAGAATATGGATACCTTCATCCCGGTGACACCCTGTACCTTGGCGCTGACCACAATATTGAAGCGCAGGTTACATCCCAGGGAAGGTTGATCTATGACGGGCAAAGCGGATCGATCCATAAACTGGCCAGTCAGTTGCAAAACCGGCAAGCCAACGGATGGACCGACTGGCACTACCGCGATCCGCAGGATGGTCTGTTCCACCCGCTGGACAGGCTGCGGCAGATCATACTGACATCTCAGGAGAGTGAATCTGATGAGTGAAAAGACCAAATACACGAAAAAAGCCTGGTCGCTGAAAGACCTGTTACCGACCGGATCAAAAGAGGAATTTGACGCCCTGTTTTCCACACTGGAAAAAATGGGGACTGATTTTGAGACAGCCCGACCGCTCTTGAAACCGGAAATATCCACAGAAGCGTTCCTCAGCCTTGTGGCCCAGCAGGAAGAAATGACCTGTAAGGCTAATGTGATGTTCAGCTACGCCAATCTGAGTTTCGCGGCGGATACACAAAACCAGAAAGCGCTGGCATTACTGGCGCGTATCCAACAGTTCACGGCGGAGCTGGCCAACCGCACCATGTTCTTCAGCCTGTGGTGGAAAGACCTGGACGATGCCAACGCCGGGCGGTTGATGGCGGCTGCCGATGATAACCGCTATTGGCTTGAGGAGATGCGCCATTTCAAACCGCATACCCTCTCCGAAAAAGAAGAGATGGTCATCAACCTGAAGGACCTGACCGGATCCAGCGCCATGAACACGCTGTATGACACCATCACCAACCGATACACTTTTAACCTGACAGTAAATGGTGAGGTGAAGACCATGACTCGCGGTGAATTATCGGTGTATGTCAGGGAAGCCGACCCGGAAATGCGCAGGCAGGCCTACCAGGAGCTTTACCGTGTGTACGGTCAGGACGCGCCCATTCTCGGGCAGATCTACCAGAACCTGGTACGCGACTGGCGCAATGAGCAGCTTGGGCTGCGGAAATTCGTCTCCCCCATCGCCGTCCGCAACCTGGCCAATGACGTGCCCGATGAAGCGGTGGAAACACTGCTGCAAACCACGGAAAAAAACGCATCCATATTCCAACGGTACTTCAAGCTGAAAGCCCGCTGGCTGGGATTGGAAAAATTACGCCGCTATGATGTGTACGCGCCGGTGGCAACATCAGACAAAACGTATACCTTTGACCACGGGGTCAACCTGGTGATGGACGCCTACCGGGCGTTTGACCCGAAGATCGCGGAAATGGCCGGTCGGGTGCTGGCGGAAGACCATCTTGATAGCGAGATCCGGCGGGGTAAGCAGGGCGGAGCGTTCTGCCTGACGGCGTTGCCAAGCCTGACTCCCTGGGTATTGCAGAGCTTCCAGGGCAAGGCGGAGGACGTGGCCACCCTGGCGCACGAACTGGGGCACGCGGTACATTCCATGCTTGCTGCCAACCACAGTATCCTCACTTTCCACGCCAGCCTTCCGCTGGCGGAAACCGCCAGTACCTTCGGCGAAATGCTGCTGGTTGATCACCTGTTGAAACAGGAGAAAAACGAGGCGGTACGCCGAGATCTACTTTTCCGGCAGGTGGATGACGCCTATGCCACCATCCTTCGGCAAGCGTACTTCGCCATCTTCGAGAAGGAAGCGCATGAAATGGTGGCTGCTGGCGCTTCGGTGGATGAGCTTTGCGCCGGGTACCTGGCCAACCTGAAGACCCAGTTCGGTGATTCCGTCGAAATTACCGATGAATTTAAATATGAATGGGTATCCATTCCGCATATCTTCAATGTACCGTTCTATGTGTACGCCTATAGTTTTGGTCAACTGCTGGTCTTTTCCCTGTACCAGCAATACAAACAGGAAGGTGAGGCGTTCAAGCCGCGTTATTTGAAGATTCTTGAAACCGGTGGATCGCAATCACCGGATCAGATCTTGACCGCGGCCGGTATCGATATGCGCCAGGCGTCCTTCTGGCAGGGCGGCTTCGATGTGATCGATGGACTGATCAGCGAGCTGGAAAAAATCCCGGTTAAATAATGGGCGTGTAAGAATAAAGCCTGGGCTGGCGGTGGGGTGTTGCATACCTGGCCAGATTCACCCATCCCGTCCTTCCCCCAATCCGGAAAGCGGGATTGGGAGAAGGTGTCTTGCGAACGCGGGATTCGTAAAACAAGTAAACACGTAGGGTCTTTGAGAACCTGAGGGTTTTGGCTACTGGAGAAAACAGAATTGCAGCAAAATAACTTAATGACCTACCTGTATCTCTTTACGGAGGGTGTTGTTGCCTTCATTACTTTCTGCCACACCGCCCGCCGGGTCGATCACAGCTTTCGTCCACAGACTGGGGTACCAGCTTGGATAACCCGCGTACACACAGCTCAACACCCGCCCGCCATTGGGATTGGAATTATCCACATTCCAGGAGCAGGCCGGGGCGGCATAATTCTCACCCGCCCACCATTTGACTGTGTATGGACCGGAAACGGCATTCCCCTGATTTTTTGTCTGCACTGTAATGGTGACAGGGTCCCCCTTGGTGGGATTGGCAGGATTTAGGGTGATTTTTGTTATGATAAGGTCAGGCAGTTGAACCACCTCGGGTTCGGGTTCTTCTTCTTCCGGCGCGGGTTCTTCCTCACCGGCCGGGGCAACAGCGTCAATTTCAACGTAGAATGGCGCACCGCTGCCCACACCGAAAAGAACGCCGTCCGGTGAGCGCAGCCGGAAGTTCCCGCGATACGTCCCCGGCGCGGCGGGAGCCGTCAGGTTGACCGTGATATCCACCCAACCGCCATTGGGAACGGTGCCGCCGGTCACGGCAACCGCGTCAGGCGCGCCCATGCGAGCTCCGCTCTCGAAAACGGCGTGATAATTGGAATTCCAGGCACAGGAACCCGAGTTCTGCAGCCGCCAGGTTTTGGTGAAACCTGTACCCGTTTGAATATCTGTTCCGTCCGGAATGGTAACATCAGCCAAAAATACCGCCTGGTTGCACGGCAGTTCCACCTGAGTGGAAGTGGGAGTATTGGCAGGAGGGGCTGCCACTTCAGGCGGTTGGGATGTTCGGGTGGCAGCGGCAGGCGGAATTGTTGGGGTACTGGTTAAGGTAGCTACCGGAACAGCCGCGGCTGTCCCTGTGGCCAGGTCGGCCATGATCGTCTCGGCGATCCGGGTGGCGTTGAGACGCCGCTCTTTTGTCTCCGTTGGTTCGACCGGGCTGATGGCGAAAGGCAGATTGCAGGAGATGGAAACCATCAGGAATATGAATAACAGTACGGCGATTATTTTGATTTTCATCAGATGTTTCCTCTCCGATTCGGGCGAGCTTTTAAAAAGATACAAATGTTATACACAGACTTATTCGTTGGCGCAAATGGCAGGTTCTATAATATCTATTTTCCAACACTTTTGATAGAATCAGAACCGGAAGGAAAATCGCAATTTCATTGTCAGGATGTGAATATGCAACGTACAGGCGGGAAAGGCTCCATCAATCGATTTTATTCCGTACTTTATGCACTTCTCTTACTGGTATGTTCAGCCTGCGGACCGGTTGCCCCGGTAAATGCACCCACCCAAGCAACGAACGGGACGGCAACAACCGCGCCTATTACGGCAGCGACAGTGGTAATAAACGCTACCAATATGCCCGCCACACCTACGCCGGGTATTCCTTCGCCGACCGAAGCGGGGACGGAATCCCCTCAACCGGGTGAACTGGCCCGCTGGGGGATGGGGAAAGTTTACCAACAAATCCTATCACCTGATGATAATTTTCTGGTTCTCGGGACGGCCACGGGCATCTACGTTTACGATACGGCAACCATGCAGCTGGCCACCCGGTTGGGTATTGATGGTGTTCCGGCTAAATTCCTGTTGTTCTCACCAAGTGGGAAATATCTGGCGGTAGCACCATCTTATGTTCAGGTGGATGTGTATGATTTCGCCAGCAGGAAATTATTGTTCACTCTTGGGGATGATCAAATCGACCCGGAAAAGAAAAATCCCGATGGTCCTTTTTTCGCTTTTTCTACTGAGGAATCTCTGCTCTACTTTTTCATGAGCGAAAATCGAAATATTGAAATCCATAACTTGCCGGATGGAAAGAAAACTGATTCATGGTCACCAGGGTTAAATGAAAACTATGTAAATATTTATATTTCCAATGATGGAAAAACCCTGATCTGTATTACCTCAAATAGCAGCAAAATTCTGGATATTAAAAATAAGCGTGACGTCAATCCGTATATCCATGATGTAGATTTCATTTTGGGTGATTACACCATTTCAGATGACCGCTCCAAACTTATTACCAATAGTTTTAATGTAACGGACGTAATCCAGTTATCAAAATACGATGGGCCGCATAACACGAATAGTATCACCCCGGAAAACTACCCCGAGATTTCATTTCCGATGGATGGCCGTCTATTTTTGAAAGCCGACATAAGTCCGAACAATAATCATGCCGCCTTTCTTACCCCGGACCACAATATTTGTATATGGAGTATTCCGGCGATGTCGCCCAGGGGATGTTTACCCAAATCAGGTGAAGGATACTCGTTTTTAAAATTCGGTCCGGACAGTAGTTGGCTTACGACAGCGACGAATTCAGAAATCCAAATGTGGAATTTGGACTGGTATTCGAAGGATTGGAGAAAGTGGGCTTGGTTAAACATACAAAACTCTATTGAGGATGTAGTTTTTTCACGGGAGGGTGATTTTGCGATCCTAAGAGAATATTCATCAGATGCGCAGGGTCGAGAGCTCATCATCACAAAATGGGACATGAATGATCTGGGTTTAAGAAATGGTACAGAATATGTTGCATCAGGGACGATACATACATCTTATATACAGGGGGACACATTCCTTGCACTGGCTGGTGATAAAACCCTATTCTTTTCCAGTGCCACCAAAATTAACAATCCATCCATTCTGGTTTCTGGAAACCAGAATGGATGGACCTTGCAAAAACCTGAAGATGGGACAGAACTGGCCAAAGTTAATACTCCATCTTCATCCACACGGTTGACTTTCTCTCCAGATCAGAAATTTTTTGCATTTGCCTATAATCCCGGCGGACAATTGATCCTCGCGGCTGCCGATTTGGACAACCAGTTTCAGGGCGGTTTTGGCCTGCGGACTCTTGGTATCAAAGAAGGCGATTGGCAGGAATGCTATTCATTATCTGTCAGTAATACAGGCCTGGTAGCCGCTGCTGTAGCATCAAAAAATGGGAACAAAACCATGGTTGGCATTTGGTCGACGAAAACAGGTTCCATGGTTGGAGAAATCCATATGACAAGCGATGTAGTAGGAATTTCTCCAGATGGCTCCATCCTGGCAGTGCAGGAACAGGCAGTCAATGACCAGTTGATTGTGTATGATATCCATTCTCCCGGGAAGGCAGAAAAGATCACAAGTTTTAGTAGCATGAGTTATCCCGGTTTTAATCCCTGGAGTAGAAGGATATCCGCATTATCCTTTTCACCGGAAGGTTCGCAGTTGGCTGTGGCAGCTGGTTCGACCTTTGGTGATATTCATATTTTTGAAACGAAATCGTGGAAAAAAATTTTTACCCTTGAAGGGCATACAGAACCTGTCACAGGTATGGTTTTTTCTCCGGATGGCAATAAGCTCTATTCCACAGGAGAAGATGGCACCACTCGAACCTGGGGACTGTTTACCGGTAACACCAATAATTGAGCGATCTTCAACTTTAAGTCCGGGCTCTACAAGGGTGTTTATGTAATAAAAAAAAACCCACACCACTTTAACGAGAGGTGTGAGTTTTTTAGTTCATTTCAATTACTGTATTACGCCGCAACGGTCTTGCCGGCTTTCTTCTTTTTACGTTTTTCTTTATCCTTTGGACTTTTATCTCCCATAGCAGCCTCTTCTTTCTCCTTGATTGAATAGAAATGGATTAACGGGTGAGGTGATCCTGAATAACGAAATCGACTAACATTATCACAGTTCAGTCGATGAAGCAAGTTGAATCAATAGACGGATAGAGCTGAATAATGAAATATTGCCGGGGAAAGAAATGGCATTTGAAATCATTCACGCCAATCTTCTTTTTTGTCGGCGCTATTGAATCACTATGCATTACCACTATTTCCGGCGGCGAGCAGCAAATGCTGGCCATCAGCCGCGCGCTGATCACCAGTGGTGACCTGCTTTTACTGGATGAACCTTCCATGGGTATCGCACCCAAACTGGTGGAAGAGATCTTCGAAACGATCCTGACCATTAGCAAGAACGGTCAAACAATTCTGCTGGTTGAACAAAACGCCATGATGGCCATGGAAATCTCGGATTATTGTTATGTGCTCGAAACGGGTTCCATTGCCTTTGAAGGCGTAAGCAAAGCCCTGATGGAGAATGACACGATTGCCAGGGCTTACCTGGGGGAATCACTGTAACTCTCTAATTGTCCATATCTCTCTCCCTATAAATCACCCCGTGCCGAATGCGGGGTGATTTGGTTTTAAGATGGTTCGAATATATGGATGTTTTTGACAACGGCGGGCAGTATTAATCTGGAGATTTGCGTTTCGAATAATAACCGGCATACAATTAAATGCATGACAACACGAGCTGGAATAGCCGGATTGATCACCGGTCTGGCAATTGTTTTAATCCTGTATTTGAAAAAATTTCTTATGCCTGACTTCTATCATGGCTGGCTGATGTCAGACGTGACAGGATGGATAACGGGGATTCTGGTTTTAATCCTTCTTACTGCCGGTGGTTACCTGGCAGCCCGGTGGAATATGACTCCATCGCCCGGGCGCTGTGCCGCACTTGGCGCGGTGGCCGGTGGACTGGCCGGCATGACGGTCTTCAATCTCTGGGGCGCGGCTTTTGCCGGTGAGACCTCCATCCGGCAGGCCGGCAATACAGGCACACTTATTACCCTGACCATGTATATGTTCATTGCCCTATTTTCTTCTGGCTGCCTGGCGGGTGGCATGAGCGGATGGGTTGCATCCTACACCCTCCGCGGGCAAACAGAAACATTTGACATGACAGAACCACAGATGGCCATGAATGCTTCCATCACGGCGCTGCCGGCTTCCATCATTGCAGCCGCGTTGGCTGCCGCGACATTTCCGCGTTTATCCAACCTTGTCGCCGGCGAGGCGGTATTGGAAAGAAGATCGGTGGAACTTCCGTTGGTAGCTGCCCTGCTTATGGTCATGGTCTCCCACCTGGCCGTTACGCTCATCGTTCCACATGAAACCCGCATGTCGGAACACCTGTGCGGCATGGATGAGGTCAAGATGGCAGCCTACGTTGGCATTGGCGCCGCACCGTTGCTGATCATCCTTCTCTTGCTTACCGATGCTGTTAGATTTACCAATTCATGGGTATTGGCGGCTTTACTGGTATGCGTATGTTTTAGTCTGATAAATTTCTTTTCATTGATCAAACTCGTATGGCCAAAACGCGCATCTTTCCCGCCGCATGAAGCTGGCCGTAAAAAAATGGAAGCGGTTCTTTTTGGATCCATCGCCCAATCCATCGCGGGGCGGCTGGTGGTTTTATGCGTTGGCTGCGGCCTGGTGATGATCTGGCCGTTGTATATTGCTGTCATTTCTGTTCTGGTCAACCTGAATTTCGTGATGCGTGATTCCGCCGAAGCTGTATCGATCTGGAAATTGTACGGTCAACAGGCATTAGCGTCGACCGGCATGGCGGCAATTTCCATTGGCGCGTTGATATTGATTTACATGGTCTATTTGAACCTTGGCAGGTGGTTTACCCGCAGAAAAACAACCGGGTTGAATTGATGACAGGATCTCATCGTATGAAACTGATTTATCAGCGTCTGTCCGGTTTTCTACAAAAGATAATGCTAACGCGAAGCCGGGCAGAAGACTCCGTCACAGTTTTCGTTTTCACCGGGGCGATTTCCGGGACTGTCATTTTTTTGTCCATCTATGGCTTGCGAACCCTGGATGTGACCAACGTTGGCTGGTTGTTAAGTGGAAATGATATCAGCGCCCATTATTTAGGATGGGTTTTCTTCCGTTCCGAACCCTGGACGTTTCCTCTGGGAATGATTACAGGTATTAATTACCCCTACGGGTCCAATATTGTCTTTACCGATTCGATCCCCCTCTTTGCCCTGTTTTTTAAATTGATCCGCGCAGTGCTGCCGGAAACGTTTCAATATTTCGGCTGGTGGACCCTGTTGTGTTTTACATTACAGGGTGTCTTTTCAACGCTGCTTGTTTACGAATTGACCCGGAACCGCTACACACCGCTGTTTGCCCCTTTCTTCTTTTGCACGGCTTCCATTCTACTTCATCGGGTGTTTTACCATTCCGCGCTTGCCGGACAGTGGATCATTCTTGCCAGTCTGTATTTGCTGTTTCGCGGCCGCCGTATGGATGGAACATTCCATTTCTGGCCGCTCGTATTCATTTTTTCCATCCTGATCCACCCCTACCTGTTTCTGATGGTCTTTATGATATTTTTGGCTGCCCTGGCGGAACAACTGGCAGCGCATCGTAAATGGATCGCTATTGAAGTCTGGACATTAACCTGCGCCGCGGTAACCGCAGGGACGCTTTACGCGCTCGGATTGTTTTCCGGTGGAGTTTTTTTCGACGCGCAAGGATTCGGGGTTTTCAAAGCCAACCTCAACGCGTTTGTCAATCCCATCCAGCAGTACTGGTCTATCTTCATGCCTGCCCGACAGAATTCAGTCCCATCGATGGAGGGATTTAATTATCCCGGAGTGGGAATACTCCTGCTATTCTTGACTTCATTGGTGCTGTTTTTCTTCCGAAATCCTGAAAAGCCGGCTGCTTTTCTGCGGCGTAATGGGTGGCTGTTCATCGTTTGCGCCGGCCTTGTTGTCTTCTCTTTAAGCAATACAGTATCCCTGGATGCGTTGGATCTGTTTTCCTACCCGCTGCCGGCTTTGTTTCTCAAAATGGCAAATATCTTCCGCGCTTCGGGTAGATTTCTGTGGCCGGTGGTCTATCTGGTCGTTATTTTTGGCATGACTTTCCTTTCAAGGCGGTTTTCCAATACAGGTGCGATTCTCGTGCTTGCCTTAACGCTGCTTATCCAATGGGTAGACCTGTCACAGGCCATACGGGACAGGCAGCGTATTTATTACAATCTACAGGGCAATGTTCCCGTTCAAGAATCCGCTTTCTGGCAGGAAGCGGCGGCCAGGGTCAAACACGTGACCATACTGCCGCCGGATAATCCGGACTGGGTATCAGATGCGCTTTTCGCGGCAAATTATCACCTGCCGATCACCCATTTTTATTACGCGTTGACGGACCCGCGGGTGGTTAGGGAGGCGGCAAGAACTGTTGATCTTTTGAAAACCGGGGTCTTCCCAAAAGATGAGTTGATCTTGGTCAAGAGTGAAGAACTGGTCTGTGATCTGATAAATAGCCCACCGGACAACACTATTTTGGCCCGCGTGGATGGCGAGTGGGTGCTGTTGTCGGCAACACCGGGCGAAAAATTTAAGGTTCCGGAAGTTGATCCATCAATAAAAGAAATTCAGTGCCATTCTTTGAATAAATGACACTGGGCGATTCCAGGACTATAAGACCTGGGATATGGCGTTTGAAAATATTCAGATAATCTTTGGTAAATGCAGGCGGCGCGGTCCATTTAACCGCGCCGCCAGGAGAAGTGATGCCCGCTACCTGTCATCTACCTAGCAAGGCTGCGGATCTTTGCGCGATTTATCTTTACAGCCAGCCACAATGGATGGTTGTTTTTTATCCCGGGAAAAAAGTCTCATCAAGAAATTGCTCTTCCGGGGTTGGGCGGGTGCTTCCGGAAGATCATTAAAATAAGGCTGAATGCGATTGTATTTTCGGCGGGTCTCTTCCACCTCCAACCGTTTTTCCCACTCAATCATGGTATTGATCATTTGCATGCTGTTCATAATTTTCTCCTTTGCAACCGGTTGCAAACCGGACAATAAAAAACACTTGAATCAGGCCGATTTCCGGACCACCAGTTCAACCGGAAGGCTGACATTGGAAATCACACCTGTTTGAATATACTGAATCAAATTCTGGGCCATTAATTTACCGGCCATGGGGACGTTTTGCCTTATGGTGGTAATGGGCAGGCTGTTGTATTTGGCGATCAGCAGATCGTCGTACCCGACTACGGCGATGTCTTCTGGTACACGTTTGCCGCTGGATTGAATGGCTTCAATGGCGCCTATGGCCATCAGGTCGCTGTTGACGAATACCGAGTCAAGGTCAGGGTTTTGCTCCATCAAGCGCTGCATGGCATTTACACCTGAGGGATGCGAATAATCTCCGTGAGTCACCAGGTTGGGATTGACAACATGCCCGGCTGCCTGCATGGCGAGTTGGTATCCGTTAAAACGATGTTGCACTTCGGGCTCGTCTTCTGGGCCGCCCAGGAAGGCAATATGCCTGTGACCGGTACGCACCAGGTACTCGGTAGCCTGCTTACCGCCGGAGACGTTATCACCACATATGGTGCAGAATGTTGAATTCTGGGGAGGCACGCTCCAGATAATGAACGGCACCCCGGTATTGACCAGGGTATTGATGAACTGTACCCGGCGTGTGGAGGTGATCAGAATGAAGCCATCCACGCGGCCGCTATCCAGGTACTGGTGCGCCCAGGCTGTTTCATATGGGTTGACCGGAATGACCAGCAAGTCATAACCCATGGTGCTCAGTCCATCAGAGATGCCACCCAGAATCTCCAGACCAAACAGGTCTTCCGCGTAGAAATTCTTGCCGCTGCATGCGTAGGAAACAAAACCCAGGGTATGGCTTTGGCGCATGCTCAGGTTGCGCGCCGGCGCGTTGATGCGAAAGTTGTGCTCGCGGGCCAGTTCCTGAATTCGCTCGCGGGTTTCAATGGTGATGAGCGGGCTGTTATTCAACGCGCGCGAGACCGTGGACTTGCTGACATTGGCAAGCCGGGCGATATCCTCGATGGTCTGAACGGTTTTCTTGGTCATACATTAATCCTGAGTTATGCAACCGGTTGCATTATAGAATATCCCAACAAGTTTGTCAAGCGCGAGTTTTCCTTTTTTTATTCGTTATTCAGGTAGATCGGCATCACCCGATACTGCCATGTATCGCTTGCTTCGGTACCAAATTAACCCGGCCAGCAAAGCGGTATCCAACACAGCTCGCAGCCACAGAGGCGGGTAAAGGAAAGTGATCACCAGCAGGACGATGATCGATAGTATGCCGATGGCCAGCGGCAGCTTCCAATCTTCCGAACGAACAAACCAAACCGCGGCGGTCATACCCACGGCAAACGCGGCAAGCCAGAGGACGATCTCAACCACGGTGACAAGCGGTGAGGCAGGAACACCTTCCGCGAGTTGCTTTACCGTATCAAGTGATTTCAATTCCATCACCACGTCGGGAATCTCGATGATGCCGACCACCGGCGCGGGGATGACACTGGTGTCAAAACTCTCACGGACTAGCAGGCGGGTGTTTGATTCGTCTATCGGAACCAGCCCGAGCATGAAGGTCCACACCGGTTTGCCATCCGGGTCTTTGGAATGCCAGCCGAACCATTTGTGTGGCTCAATGACACTGACGAAACTGGTGCAGGTATTCTGCGCCATACAGATGGGATCACCGATAGCCGGGTTTTGAAATTCCGGCAAAATTCGGTCGGCGGTATGAATGTTGAAGCCCATCAGATTTTCCAGCCAGTCATAACTGTACCAGCCGCCGCGTCCCTGCCCCCATTGCACCAGCCAGGGCCAGACAACCTCTGCAGAGGCATTCACCGTGATTGCACGCGTCCAACGCGGGCCGGCTAAATCACCGGGCATGACCATGGAGGTTTCCGCGTCTGTGGCGCCCCACCGCAGGTGGAATGGGCGGATGACCGTGTAACCGATCACCAGCACAAGTACGACGATTCCGATCCCACCGAAGATGCGTTTGCGTTTCGAAACAACCATTGATAACTCCTGCCGATATGATTGTGCCTATTGTATATGGTTTGACCTGAATCATGGTAACGAATATGGAATAATCACCCGGTTATTTATTTTTGGGAAGGTTTGGAGCTTAATAACAAGAAAATTCGTTATTGAAGTCAAAATTGTCATGCGATACACTGATTTAAAATATGACGCTTCACTGAACAAACAATGCGGTCTTATCTATCCGGAAGGTGTAATTTCATGGAGGAAAAATGATACCGAAAAGGATTTTCCGCATCGTTGTCTTCATCGTGTTTAGCCTGGTTTTGTCAGGTATTCCCGGCATGGTGGTTTCCGCCCGGACAGAGGTTAGCACATTGGCTGCATCTGAACCGCGGGCGACTATCCCCGCCCGTACTGTATCTGACGTGGTCGTGAAAAGCGGCACGGGTTGTAATTCGGGTTACGATTACATCCCCATTGACCTAAATGAAGGCTCGGGCGGGGAATATGTTTCCCTGTGCGTGCAATATAATGGACCAGCACCCGTCACAGGATTAAAGCTTGTCAAGGTGGATAGCAAGGATAAGAATCCCGGCTACAGTTGCCCATCCGGTTATGAAAAATCTGGTGTGGATATGAACCTGGGAATCGCCAAAAGCAAGTTTGGAATTTCCAGGCCGGTCACCCATTTGTATCTGTGCAAAGGAAGGGGCGGCTCAAACCCCATACGTAATATCGCCTTATTTTCCAGCAAGGAAAGCAAAGACATCATCCGGCAACCATTCGGGTATAAGCCTATCGATGATGTAAATACAGACCTGAATGATAGTGTCTCTGGAAATTACATCCACTTGTACTATGCACCCTCTGTGGAGGGACCCATCACCGACCTCAATGTGACCATAGCGGATGGACCATTTGTCAATCCGCCTTCCGGTTTCACGCAGATAACGGTTGATCTTAATCAGGGATCCGGCGGGAAGTTCATCTATCTGGACTATTTAAAAGGCGGAAACAAAGACCCGATCTCAGATATCAAGGTCATCAGCGGTGAGGACGCCAAATGCCCGTCCGGTTACACCAAAATAGACAAAGACCTGAATAAGGGATCGGGCGGGGAATATCTGTACCTGTGTTATCAACGGTCTAAATCAGCGTCTCCCATCGTTGATATTCGTATATATTCCGTGGAAAAAGATTACCAGAGTGTTCTTAACACATCTCCATATGGGTATGTTTCTACCAAAACTGACCTGAACAAAGGTGCAGGAGGACGGTATATATATTTGTATTTTTTGAGGAAATATAAATAAAGCAACCAATCGATGTCTGCCATCGGAAAGGAAAATCTCCTTGTAGCTTTTCCTTAGGTTTCCTGCAAACTGGATGGATGAATAATGAATATATACAGAGGATAAATTGTAAATAGCCCTCTCAACGTTAGCTATTAACCGATTGTTCCGTTTCGAGAAGAAAATCGAACACGGCTTCAGACCAGCCGTCGATATGCGTCCATTTGCCGTACCCAACGCCATTCCTGTAAGAAGCTACATTGATCATATACCCCCTGGTTTTGGGTTCGGGAACAACATCGTGGGATTGTTCGTCAGTGATCACTATGACGCGGTCAAAATCCAGACGCTTGTTTAGTTCCAACATGGTGCTGCCAAGGTTGGTACCACTATGCCTCTGGCTGGCAACAATGGCATCGCGCAGGGCAAAGCCGTGCCGTTCGGGAATACGCTTCGTGTAATCAGAGAATGAGAAAATGACCACCTTCTCACACAGCTCGCGCGCCAGAATGGCGAGGCCGCAGGCTGCATCGACACGGGTCAAATCGGACCTCGCGGACAGCTTTTCATGCATTGAACCGGATACATCGACTACCAGAACAGTCTTGCCGGGTAAATGTTGGCGGCCTTCGAGGCACTTGAACATTAATGATTCAAGCTGGTTCTCCCATTGTGGGGCGTATCTGGCTGCCGCAATAAACCGGTACGGCAGGATTCGGTCGATCTTCGCCCGATCAATCGCGGCAAGTAAAATATTTTCATCCACGGCAGCCTGTTCCATATTTCGCAGATTGCGCAGCAGGGCAAGCGCGCCCAGTTTGTTTTCAGTCAACAGCCGTTCCCAGACTGCTTTTTGTTCTTTACCGGCCGAAAGTGCCACTTCCCAGGTATCCGGACTTTCCAGGGTGCCATCCACCAGCTTTTTCCAGGTGATTTCCTGTTCTTTGTCAATGGGTTTGGCATGCACCATGAACAGAACATCACGCAGTCTGATGGGAGATTTGCGGTTGTATTTCGCCAACTGGTAGGCGTCGAATTTATTGAACGCCGCGGCCAACCCTCTTTTCACCTGGGCTGAAAGAGGCTGACGGCCGTCTTTCCAATAAAGTGCCAGGAACTCTGTGAGTTCATCTGGCCGTTTTATGGAATATTCCAGAGCCCGGGCAACCAGGTGTTTGTGAGTTTCCAGCCGGGCCATGGAACGGATCACCCACAATGGGGCGTGGCGCAGATTCATGCGGTTTCGTGCTTCGTTGACCATCTCCAGTACAACATCCGGCTGCACCTGTGGTATCAGATCCGCGATACGCCGCGCGATGGTTTCCCCATCCTCATAAAATTCATTTTCCCATAACAGGCAAGACATTAATGAACGCCGAAGCTTTTGTTCGGCGTTGATCGGTGAAGCAGGCGCTCCCTCATATGTGGTTTCGTTGAATGATGGCTTCTTATTCTTCTTCATGATCCGCCTGGTTCAAAGAAATGGGGAGCCCCTGAGACTTTTACACCACATTAGTTATTGAGTTGTGTGAGGAACAATCTGAAACGGTAAGTTTCATTCACGAAGTAACCGTTTCATTCACCATCACAGTGAGAATTATAGTGGTGCCTTATAAAGTGTCAAGCGCGTAAATTGCTAAAAAGAAACCTGAATGAAGGATTGAGCATGCACTTCCCTTAACACATCCCAATAGCAGGTATTTACACCAATCCCCACTATAAGTGCCAGACAATATCCGTCCAGAAGTGAACACCAACCGCCGCCAAAAACCCTGATTTCTTAAAAAGATAGGCAGCGATCAGAGATAGGGTTCCGTTCAGCAGAAAAATCTTAACCCATAGCCTGAAGAAAAACCTGCCGGATCGCTATCACCAAGCAAGACCAGTAGCAAAGGAACATGCTTCGCGGAGAAAGCGGCGGCTGAAAAACAGGCTATGATCCATTACGAAATCGTCAAACCCCGGCTGCAGAAGATCACATTGGATATCAACCAGGTTTAAAAGACAATTAAGAATAGATGGAAGTGGCACTCTTCTTCAATTCCCCCTGATATGGAAACTACGATTCAGGTGGAAAAATCGGAAGTAAAAAGCGACTTATTCCGTTTATAGGGCTGAAGAGGATGTCCGCCATAAATAGGAAAAGACCAATGATCACGCCCAATATAGCCGGTATGAGAAAACGTTGCCGGTTGGTTATGCCCTGTTCCCAGATTTGATGGTGGTATAACTCGCGTTAAAAATCAAATCTGGAAAACCCGGTTGTCCATACGTCATGCCAGGTATTCCACCGGTTATCTCATTTTTTAGGTATTTCTGAGATCAGAAGAGGATCGAAAGAAAAACCTAACCCAGTTGTGAACGGCAGTGGGGACAAATGCGCGCGTTGCTGTCAATCACTTCCATGCAATACGGGCATTTTTTGAACTGGCCGCTCTGTAATTTACTGGCTTTGATGTTGGCTTCATCCGCGGGAAGCAAAGCAGCAACCAGGATGCCAAACACACCGATTAACAAACCCAGCGCCCAACCGGCACCGGCGGAACGTCCTTTCCCTTTCATGATACCCGCGGAAATCGCGCCGCAGATCACACCGACGATCAACATAATTGAACAGGATATAGGTTCCATTGATTCCCTCCATTGATTTTTAAGCCCTGCTGGATTTCCCACTTGCGGCTTACTGAATCATAACGTAATTCGCATTTTATCATTATCCGCATGATCAGGAAATAAAATCCAGGTTAAATAAAAAGGCAAAAAGACAACCCGCTGCTTTTTGCCAAATTTCGCCAGTTGGATTGACGATGAAATCCTTGCGATATATTGCTTCCAGGTTACTCTTGTTTCCAAACCGGGTCGCGCAGGATTAACGCCACAACCAGGGCGAGGATGACCAACCCCGGTATTCCCATGCCAAACGAAAAGGAGGTATCCGCCGGTGTGTAAACAACACCCATAAAGAAACTTGCTGTCTGATTAACCAGCGCGTGCAGGAAGGCGGCAATCCATACACCTCTGGCTTTAAATACGGCATACCCCAGAAAGAAAGCCAATCCCATGCAAAACAGGGTCATTAATAGCATGCCGAGATAAGGATGCCCTGGGTAGTTGTGTCCCATCAAGATTACCGGCCAATGCCAGATGCCCCAGATGACGCCGACCAACGCGACCGCGCGGATTTTCCCCAATCCGTATAACGCCGGTTGCAGGTAACCCCGCCAGCCATACTCTTCGCCGAACGTGATAATCAACCCGAGCAAGGGGCCTTGAACGATAGTCTGGAAGGCGATCAGCGCGAAAAGCACCTCGGTGGATAATCCGGTAGGTGGAAGGCTGGCTATCAGTTTGTTCAGGTCTACTGGCGCGCCCATCTTAAAGACCCAGTTAAGCAGAGTCTGCAGTCCAAAGTAGAGGACAACGCCCAATCCAAATAGCAACCACAGCCGGGGATTACCCCCGCCCATTCCCACAGACGTGAATGTGTCTTTTCCGCCTGTTGCCCTCAGGACGATGATCAGAATCAGGCCGATCAGACTGAAAGACAATAATACCGGGCTTAAGGATTGCATCAGGATTGGCTGGATAAAAACAGCCACAGTCGCCGCGATATACAGCAGTGTGAATACCAGGTAGAACCAGGTGAACCACCGTGATCTGGACCGGTTGTTTTTGATATTTATGGGACTGTCGGCAAAATAGAACATACCCAACAAAATGGCCGAGAAAGCCGGCAGCAGCATCTGGAGTTGCAGGGAGAACATGGCTGCCGGTTTTTGCAATCCGCCAATGAGAAAAAGAACAAAGTCAAGCCCCCATGTCAGAAAAAAGGTCAGGCCAAGAAATGCGCCAACCTGTTTCCAGTTGACTTTATTGGGTGAAGTTTGTTTGTCTCCGGCAGCGGGAGAATCAACAGGGGGATGATTTTCAATGGCCATGGTTTTTCCTTATTTTGATGGTTATCAATCATTGTATTGTACTAAAAACTCTGGGATGGATATTATCAAAAGGTACTAGCGGATTTATAGGAAAAGAGCCCGCAATCAATACATTAGAATCCATTTTGTTGTTGCTTCATTCAAGGTTTTGTGCGAAAGTATAACCACAGCGATTTCACCCTGAACAAAACGGGCATGAGACAGCACCTGCGTTTTTTTTTATATATTCTGCTCCTCTGCGGTACCGTCGGCTTTGGATTTTCGCAAAACCTCACGGCTGTGTCCTCCCAACGCGGCACGCCGCAACCTGACATTCTTTTACCGGTCCCTGCTCCCACACTTCCGGTGGAGCTGCGCGGAACGGTTCAACCCTGGCCGGTTTCCACACCGGAAGAACAGGGCATGGATTCGACCCGGCTGGCGGCCATGCTTCAAGCAGTTCGTAAGGATGGCCGCAACATCCACTCCATTCTGATCGCCCGGCATGGAGTGGTGGTTCTCGAAGTTTATTTCCCGCCGTTCAACCGGGAGACACCACACAACCTGTATTCCTGCACCAAAAGTGTCACCTCTGCCGCGGTTGGATTGGCATTGCGGGATGGATTGGTCGACAACCTGGACATACCAGCCTATACCTTCTTCCCGGATGTCACTCCGGAGGATGAAGACAGGAAGGGTATCACCCTGCGGCACCTCCTTACCATGTCTTCCGGTCTGGAATGGACCGAACCGGTACGCTCCGGATTGAGTGATAACTGGGCGCTCACTGATTCCGCTTCCCCGGCTGAATACTTTTTCAGCCGCCCGGTTGCCGCCGCCCCCGGAACGGTGTTCAATTACAACTCCGGCGCGTCTCATTTGTTGTCTCTCGTTGTTGCAGATGTATCCGCTATGAAAACAGCAGATTATGTTGCTCAGTCTCTTTTCACGCCGCTTGGTATTGACCGTTATGAATGGCTTACAGACGCCAACAAACAAACGCTAGGCGGTACCGGGTTGGCTCTGGCGCCTGCCGATATGTTGCGTTTCGGTCAGCTTTACCTGCAAAAAGGGGCTTGGGGTGGGGAGCAGATCCTTTTACCCTCCTGGGTGGAAGAATCCACTCAGCCACATATCGATACAGATTTTGGCGTAAAGTATGGGTTTCAGTGGTGGGTGCGTCCAAATGGCATTTTTTCCGCACTGGGTTGGGGCGGTCAGGAGATCATCATCGCTCCTAAGCAGGATATGGTGATCGTTTTCACCGCCGGAATCCGGGATGTATCATGGAATACCTACGATGACCTTTTGAACACATACATACTCCCGGCGGCGAGGTCCTTTTCTGCCCTGCCCCCGAATTCTGCCGGCAACGCCGCCCTGCAGAACCAAATCCGTGAGATTCAGAATCCTCCCGTGGAAAAAACGGCGGAACTTCCTTCCCTGGCAGCCCGGTTGAATGGTACGACCTTTGTGGACCTGAATGGCACACATGGCTGGTCTGCTTTTCAATTTCATTTTGACCGGCCCGATGTGGCCACTCTTCAATTGATGTACGGTGATAAAAGCGAAGAAATCAACGCGCTGATTGGACTGGATGGTCAGTTCCGCGTCACGGAGACGTCGAATTACGGTCCACTGGCATTTAAAGGGTACTGGAAGGACGGGAAGACCTTTGTTTTAACCCAGCAACTCCTACGCGAAGCGGAACGACTGACCATGGAATTGACTTTTGAGGGAAATAAAATAAATCGTATTACCGATTGGACGGTGGAGAATCACCGGGAAGAATCGGATGCCGAATTCCTTGGTAAAAATTCGGTTTTTCCTTAAGAATTAGAGGCAAATACATTCTGTTCATGATTTATTAATCCAACCTGTTTCTAACCGGTAATAACACGGAATGATATAATTCTGACTATAAGGGGGTGGAACAAGCCTCACCATTCTACTTAACCCTTACAATTTTCATTCAGGAGGCAAAAATGGAATGTCCAAATTGTAAAACTCAAAACGATGATGAAAATAAATTCTGTCGTAATTGTGGAACTATTCTCGAACCTCCAAAAATTGAGAAAACCGCAGGTTCCCAGGATTTCTGGGAAAAATATCTTCCTTTTGTTGGGACAGGGCTGGGAATTGGTAGTGGATTAATCACATTGATGGGTTGGTTTACACCATTTACTACACTGGATTTTGGCAACGGGCCGCAGTTGATCGCTTTGCCATTCGGTCTCAGCAAGTTGGCAAAATCTTTTAATAGCGCTCCACTCCTTTCTATGGCATTTTCGAGTGCCAATGAAATCACAGGCTGGGTTCTGCTTGCTTCCATAGCGCTTTCAATTACTTCAATTGTGCTGGTTATCCTGAGCCTTATGTCAGCCTGGGTTGGTGTGAAATGCCTGGAAAACCGGGCCGAACCAGCAGCGATGTACATTGTGAAATCTGAGATAAATAAACTTAGGAATTATTCCCTAACCGGATCCGTCCTTGTTGTCCTGCTTATGGTATTTGTTTCACTTGCCCAGGTTGGTGAAGCAACCATTGGAAATGGTTTGATTACCATGGCATTTGGTTTCCTGGCTACGTTTCTGGTGGTGATCTATCTCAAACCCCACCTTCGATAATCTCTTCTATCTTTGAGTATCTCGAAGATGAAGAGAAAAACGTCCTTCTCGCAATTCGGCATTGCGATGATAATGATCGCATGCCTTGCCGGCTGTAGTGAGATGCAATCAGCATTCAACTGGCTGGATAAACCATTGGTCGACGCAGATTCAACTCCAACAGTTGGAGAGATCATACGTGTTTTTACAGCAACAGCGAAAAATCCTGACGGTGCTGAACAAATTACGCAATATACCGAGACGCCAACCGGTGAAGAATATCAATATTCCGGGAAATCGTTTGTGACTATCATATCCAATGCACCTGCCAACACTCCCGTCCCGCCAACGGTTGAAGTCGTAATTCCTTCCACAACTCAAAAGCCCGCCATTAACCTCGGTTTGGATGTGATTCCGATAACTGTTGATAGTTTTAATCGGTTTCACAGCCTGCTTGTGAGTCATGCGATGATCAAATTGAACACGGTCAACAACAAAAGGGCCGGTCATTTCACGACTGATCTATCGTTAAAAAAGGGGCCAAGCTACGGACTTTTTGCCTGGTGCACTTCGAAAGAGAAGAACTTGCGTGAGATCGTCTCGAAAGTATCTTTTTCCATGCTTGTTGATGGTGCTGAAATTGATACCAGAAAATTCTCATGGATCTATCATCAAGATACCAAGGGGAATTACTGCGCGCTTCCCGGGGCATTGGTAACCAATATCCAGAAAGGTACGTACCATATCATCATCACAGAAACCATCAACTCGGATTTCAGCAGCGAGATTGGAAATTATGATACCGGGGATTATATTTATGATCTCAAGGTTGATTTTAATTAGCCAATTTATAGTAGCAACTATATCAATTGGCCCAGGTATAACCCCGCGAAAGCCATCAATCCACCAAGTACGGCGCTGCCGATCAGGTTGGTTAATCCAAGCATCCAATCACCCTGCATAACCAGGTTGACACTATCTACAGCGTACGTTGAGAAAGTGGTGTATGCGCCTATAAATCCAACTGACAGAAATGCCCGCCAACGCGGATCCAAGCCCGTTTCCTTACCTGCCAGGGCAATCAAAATTCCAAGCACCAGACTTCCGGTCAGGTTGATAAGGAAAGTCCCGTACGGGAACGATTTACCCAGTTGATTTGAGACAGAGTCCGTCACCCAGTATCGTAAGTTTGCCCCGAGTATAGCGCCCAGTGAAATCCAGATTGCCTGTTCCATGATCCTTCTTTGCTCATTTCATACAAAAGCCTCTGCAGGAAGTTATTTCCTTGGCAGAGGCTTTCCATTTTATGGGAATGCCCGTTTTGAGCAAACCTCGAAACCGTTGCTAATTTTACATTTCCCGATAGTGCCCGTCAAGGCAATTATTTCTAGACTATATCCGGCTTTCAGATATCCAAAAACTCGATTGGGGTGACGGTTTTCTTCTCCATTTCATAAATCGCAGCCACCAATTCTTTGGGAAGCTTTCCCTCAAACCCGGCCGGAGTATCGGCAATGTACAGGTCTGACCGTGCGGGATCAACCAGAAAGGCGCCACTCTTCACCCATTCAATCGGGTTGGTCAACAGGCTTGCTTTGCTGGTCTGCTTTAGCAGAACCACCCAGTTGTTCTTGTGCGACAGATACACCTGGGCTTCCAGCATCCAGGTCTTTTCTTCATCGAAGCCATTCCATTTGCCAACATAGGTTCCAATGAAACGCTGCTCGCGGCTGGCTTCTTTCGGCCCAACCAGCAAGGTGATCTCTTTCATGCTCTTTTCCTTTTCCTGCTGCCGGTTGACGAACTCCCGCAGGGCTCTGACGATCACGGCGGATAATGATTCGCCCGCGATCTGCCTGGCCTCTTCGAAGAGCGGCTCGTCTTCCTGGCTGACATAAATAGTTTTATTTGGCATATGACTCGCTTTCACATGTGATATAAATATATTATACGTATATGTATATTAAGTCAAGGGGCAATTTCCCCCGGGGCAAGGTTTGCCAGATTCTCCCTCAATTCGTTACAATGGGAAGATGAAACACGCTTTTATTGTCATTTCATTATTATGTGTTTTGCTGACCGGCTGCCAGACAAAGGCCGATGATTCAACACAGATGCTGGTCACCCCTTATGAGACCCGAACGGCGGTTGTTCCTCTGGTTCCCACGCTGAACCCCACCCTTGAACCGCCCCCGGCCTCCACCCTGCCCACCCAGATCACCCATGTGGTGCAAAAAGGGGAAGACATGGGCGGTATTGCCACGAAATATGGAGTAAAGATCAAAGACCTCAGGGAGGCTAACTCCAAAATCGACCCCCGCATGATCCCCATCGGCACGGTGTTGATCATTCCCTCCGGCAACCCGGAACAGGATGCCAACCAGCCGACGGCCATCCCCACCCCGGCTGTGGTCCTGCTGACCGGCATGCCATTGTGTTACCCTGATCCATCCGGCGGAGCCTGGTGCCTGATAAAAGTGGAAAACAATACGCCGGCTTCCGTGGAGGATGTCAGTATTGATATTGTGCTTTCCGGCTCTGATGAGAGCGAACCCGTAACGATGCCCTCCTTTGGTCTGCTGGACCGCCTGCCTGCCGGTTCATCCACTATTCTGGCTGCATACATCCCCGAAACTCCCGCGCAGCCCTGGCAGGTGAATACCCGCCTGCGCACGGCCAACCCGGTGATACGTGAAGATGAGCGTTATTTGATGTCCAGCCTTGAAAACACATCCACGCAGATCTCCACGAACGGCCTTTCCGCCCGGGTGAGCGGGAGCGCACAATTAAAAGCTGACCAGAAGGATGCCAACGTCATTCAGGTGACTGCCTGCGCGTATGACGCCTCCGGCCTGCCCGTGGGTGTGCGCCGCTGGGATAGTCCTGTCGGATTGGAATCTGGCAGCGGCTTGATGTATGATTTCTATGTGTATTCATTGAATGGACCCATCGACCGGGTGGATGTTCTGGTGGAAACCCGCCCCTGAAAAATTGATTACATACGGAGGATGCCATGCCCGAAGCCGTGATCATTAACGCCGTTCGCAGCCCGATTGGAGCCCTGGGAGGTGGTCTTTCCAGTGTGCGGCCGGATGACCTGGCTGCCACGATCCTGCAGGCATTGATCCGCCGTTCTGAAATTGAACCGGCGCTGGTGGAAGAGATCTACCTCGGCTGCGCCAACCAGGCGGGAGAGGATAACCGCAACATCGCGCGCATGGCAGGACTGCTGGCCGGATTCCCTGTGGAAACGGCCGGGGTGACCGTCAACCGCCTGTGCGCCTCCGGGTTGACAGCCGTTATTCAGGCCGCCCGCGCCATTCGCTGCGGCGAAGCGGAAGTGCTCATTGCCGGCGGGGTTGAAAGCATGTCGCGCTCTCCGTATTCGGTGCCCAAGGGTGAAACAGCCTTTCCCTTTGGCAACCTGACCGCCTGGGATACCGCCCTCGGCTGGCGATATCCCAACCCCAGAATGCAGACGATGTACGGAACCGAATCGATGGGCGAGACAGCCGAGAATATTGCCGAGAGCACCGGCATCACCCGCGCCCAGCAGGATACTTACGCGTTAAACAGCCACAAGCGAGCCATTGCCGCCATTGATTCCAACCGGTTCGTGGCAGAAATTGAGCCCATTCCCGTACCTCAGAAAAAAGGTGATCCCATCCTGTTCACCACGGATGAGCGTCCCCGCCGGGACACGTCAAAAGAGAGCATGGCGAAACTCAAGCCGGTCTTTCGCCCCACCGGTTCGGTTACCGCCGGGAACAGTTCCGGCATGAACGACGGCGCGTCCGCCCTGCTGATCATGAGTGATGAACGCGCGGAAGCGCTGGGATTGAAGCCCTGGGCGCGCATTGTGGCCGGCGCGGCCGCCGGGGTAGCCCCGCGGTTGATGGGCATGGGGCCGGTCCCTGCCGCCCGCAAGGTTTTGCACCTCTCCGGACTAGGGATTGAAAACCTGGGGCTGGTCGAATTGAATGAGGCGTTTGCCGTGCAGGCCATCGCCGTGATGCGTGAACTGGGCCTGCCGCCCGAGATCACCAACGTGAATGGCGGCGCCATCGCACTTGGGCATCCGCTGGGATGTTCGGGGGCGCGCATACTTACAACGTTATTACACGAAATGCGCCGGCAGGCTCCGCAAAAGCCCCGGCCGTACTATGGACTGGCCACCCTGTGCGTTGGCGTGGGGCAGGGGGAAGCGCTGCTGGTTGAATGGATGGAAGAAAATCCAAAATAAATATGATTTTCGCTGGATTCACAACCATTTTGTAGGTATTTTTGTTGCCCCAGTGGATGATTTTTGACACTCGAAAGTATTTCCTGCCCGGAGAATAATCATAAGTGAAAAGGCCGCGCTGCGGCCATATTCTTCTGACAGGAGGAAAAATGCCCCCAAAGGGTCGCATTGAAGTAAATGAGGATTTATGCAAGGGTTGTGAGTTGTGCGTAACCAATTGCCCCCAGGAAGTCATCGCGTTAGATATGGTGCGCCTGACGAAACGGGGCTATCACCCCGCTGAAATGATCAGTGAGGGGTGTACGGGCTGTGGAATTTGTGCCACTATATGCCCGGAAGCCGCCATTACCGTCTACCGTGAAGTTGTCAAAAAACCCGCATAGGAGAGGGATATGGCCAAACAATTATTAAAAGGCAATGTGGCTGTGGCTGAGGCAGCCATCCGCGCCGGAGTTGAAGCATATTTTGGGTACCCGATCACCCCTCAGACCGAATTACTGGAATGGATGTCTCAGCGTATGCCGGAAGAGGGTCGGGCGTTTGTACAGGCGGAAAGTGAGCTGGCCGCCATCAATATGGTATATGGAGCCGCCTGCACCGGGCGGCGTGTGATGAGTTCTTCTTCTTCACCGGGCATCAGCCTGATGATGGAAGGATTATCCTATATTGCCGGTACGGAAATCCCGGCTGTGCTGGTGGATGTCATGCGCGGCGGTCCCGGCCTGGGGAACATCCAGCCAGCGCAGAGCGACTACAATCAGATTGTTCACGGCGGCGCGCACGGTGATTACCATGTGATCGCCCTGGCACCCTGCAGCGTTCAGGAATCCATTGACCTTACCGTTCTGGCATTCGACCTGGCGGAAAAGTACCGCTCCGTGGTTGTCGTCCTCTCCGATGGCAGCATCGGCCAGATGATGGAAGCGGCAGAATTGCCGCCCATGATGCCGCTCAAGAAGAATTTCCCGGATTGGGCGGTGGATGGCACGGCCGGAAGAGACAGGCGGTACCTTTCCTCCATATATCTGGATCCGCCCGATGAAGAAGTGACCAATATGCGGCTGCTGAATCGCTGGGCAAAAATTCGAGAGAACGAAATACGATACAAAGAATACTTCCTTGATGATGCCGATTACGCCATTGTAGGTTTTGGTTCGGCCGGACGAATCGCGCTTACTGCTGTACGCCAATTGCGGGAAATGGGTATAAAAGTCGGGGTATTCCGCCCCATAACCGTCAGTCCATTCCCGGAAAAACAGATTGAACAACTTGGCAAACGCGTAAAAGGTATTCTGGTGACAGAGATGAATACCGGTCAGATGTTGGACGATGTGATACTGGCCACTCGCAACAGCGTGCCGATCGATTTTTATGGCCGCCCCGGCGGGATCATACCCCTCCCGGATGAAATAACCGCCGCTGTCCAGCGGATGATTGCCGGCCCGAAATCCAACCTTGAACATCCACGTGACCGCTGGATGAAGTTTATGGCATTAACCAACTAAGGAAAGGGAAAAGAATGGCTGTACCTGACCTGGAAATGGAAGAAACAACTGTTTACCAACGGCCTGAATCATTAACGGATACGAATACCCACTATTGCCCCGGTTGTACCCATGGCGTGGCTCACCGGCTAATTGCCGAGGTGATCGATGAAATGGGCATCCGCGAACGAACGGTCGGTGTGGCATCGGTGGGATGCTCGGTATTCGCGTATAACTATTTTGATGTGGATTTTGTGCAGGCCCCTCATGGACGCGCCCCGGCCATGGCTACTGGCGTAAAACGTGTGCTGCCAGACCGTTTCGTGTTCACCTACCAGGGTGATGGCGATATGGTCTCGATCGGTATGGCCGAGATCATCCACGCCGCTGCCCGAGGGGAAAATATCACCGTAATTTTCCTGAACAACACAAATTATGGCATGACCGGTGGACAGATGGCCCCCACCACGCTGCCCGGCCAGAAGACCACCTCCTGCCCCAACGGGCGCGACGTGGAGACCGCCGGCTACCCCATCCGGGCGTCTGAATTGCTGGCCAAGCTGGACGGCGCCAGTTACGTGGCGCGGCGCAGCCTGCACGATCCCAAGAATATCCGCCTGGCCAAAAAAGCGATTCGCACCGCCTTTGAATCACAGGCGCGTGGATTGGGCTTTTCAATGGTTGAACTGCTGTCCATCTGCCCGACAAACTGGGGAATGACTCCCAAACAGTCCATCCAGTGGCTGGAAGAAAAAATGATCCCCTACTACTCGCTGGGTGACTTCAAGGTCAACCCGAGTGTAGCCGAGATCAAGATATAGGCGGGAGGAAAAATGCAAACTGAGATCCTCATTGCGGGATTTGGCGGCCAGGGTGTGCTGTTTGCCGGACAGTTGCTGGCCTATGCCGGAATGGAAAATAACAAGCAGGTCACCTGGATCCCATCCTATGGGCCTGAAATGCGCGGTGGGACGGCCAATTGCACGGTGATCATATCGGATGACGAGATCGGCTCTCCACTGGTGCGACATCCAAAGGTGTTGATGGCTTTCAACCTCCCATCTTTGGACAAGTACGAAAGCACTGTGGCGGAAGGTGGCCTTCTGGTCAATAACTCATCCATGATCGAACGATCGGTGGATCGGAATAACGTGCGCGTTGTGGCACTCCCGGCCAATGATGAGGCGGAAGCTCTTGGAGACAAACGCCTGACGAACATGGTCATGTTGGGAGCCATGCTGGCCAACCAGGATGTATTACCACTTGAAGCGCTGGAGAAAGCGCTGGAAAACCACATCCCCGAACGTCACCGAAAATTGCTGCCATCGAACATCAAGGCATTGCGTAAAGGTGCCGAGTTCAAGGCGGTGGGTGTTAAATAGGTCCATCGAAGAGAAGAGAAGCGCGACAGGCCGGGTCAATTGATCCGGCCTGTTTGTATTTTTATTGTCTCCTGAAGGTGTGTTCGGTGCATAGTGGGCCCACTAAATGTTGAATTCTTTTGGAATGGTCCGGGTTCTTTTTCAATCATACCTGGCTTCGACAGGCTCAGCCAGCGGATTAAATTCCGCTGCCCGAGCTTGTCGAGGGCAGATTATATGAGTCACATTAGCTCAGCCAGAGCAATAAATTCCGTTGCTCGGGCATGTCAAGGGTAGAAAGCATGAGTCACATTAGCTCAGCCAGCGGATTAAACTCCGTTGCCCGAGCCTGTCGAGGGCAAACTTGTGGAAAACTCTTTATTTCCATTATTATTCTCATGCGAGAGACCTTCATAAAAATCCTGTGGCCGCGATCATATTGTATGTAGGGTAGAAGCATCCGGTGAGAAACAAATAGGAACACTCGGGCATCCTTTCCGGATGCTTCTACCGCAGGTGTGCATAGAAATCATTTGAGTTTAGGAAGATTTCCCCACCGTATTTTGCATAACCTCCGCGCCATAGGAAAACCTTAAATCCTGGCTTCGACAGGCTCAGCCAGCGCAAGTAATTCCGCTGCCCGAGCTTGTCGAGGGCAGATTATATGAGTCACGTTAGCACAGCCAGCGAGAGTATGCGCTGCCCAACCTTGTCAAGGGCAGAAAACATGAGTCACATTAGCTCAGCCAGCGGATTAAACTCCGTTGCCCGAGCCTGTCGAGGGCAGACTTGTGGAAAACTCCTTATTTCCAATATTATTCTCTTGCGAGAGACCTTCATAAAAATCCTGTGGCCGCGATC
>CAYQUX010000008.1:0-145894 GCA_964420995.1 uncultured Leptolinea sp.
AAGTTCCGGCCAGTGCTTGCGGCTGCGCAGTAAGATTCGCATTCAAAACACAGCAAAGCGCCTTCCAGAGATGGAGGGCGTTTTTAATGTGTGTAGAAGGTAGTATTTTGTATAATTGATTTTGTGGGGCGTGATAGTTGTTAGCAGGTATTACAGAGTTCTTCGCGAAGCCAGACCCCAAGCAAGCCTGCCCGCCCGTAGAGGTATCCAGTTGGAAAAATTTGGTTTATTACTTATTCTCCCTTTGCTATTCTCGCATTTCATCGAAACCCAAGTTGGCACAGATTTGAGGCACTTCTCCGGCAAGGGACAACAAGCGGTCTGCGTCTGGCAATTGACCGAAGTTACAGAGTCAATCGCAGTCGTGGGGAATACCCCTGGCGCATCGGCGAACAGGAATGGCAACGAGATTACGACCAGCTACACACACGCCGGTAATTTTGGCTGCGGCGATCAGACCCTCAACACGATACATTCATGGACGCAACCGCCAGCGGAGTTGTCCCCAGGGCAAGAGATCACCTTCGATGTTAGCGCCTCATGGGATTTGAATGGCACAACCTCCTGCACTTCTCTCACTGCGGGCGTGCACACTTTTATCATGTCAGACACAACGGTGATCAAAGCCGAAGTAAACAAAATCGTTCTCTCAAAAGAACCGAGCGGATCGGTTTCGAATTCCGGCAGTTGGGTTGTCCCATCCGGCTCAAAGGAAGGCGAGTCGCTGACGATTACCGCCAATGCCAATACCGGGATCGACGGGGGGAGTGTAAGGTATCACTACAAGTATATGTGCCAGCAGCCCACGCCTGAAGCAACATTGACACCCAATCCGACAGATGAGCCTTTCAAATGTGATGGCGAGGTTCGCGACTCCGGGGCCAGGTTTGCAGATTTGTCTGGCGAGGTAACCATTGCGTCTTGCTATGACCTCGAGAACGGTTCGATTGCTGAGATGGATATGGTCATTGAAACGGGGAGTATTATCCGTACAGAAGGGGATAGCGTTGCGATCATTAGCTTTGCAGATAACACAAGTTTCGTGATGAAACCGTTTACTACGGTGTATATCGAATTTCCGGGAACACAGGGAAAGTTGTCGCTGCTTGCGGGGAAAATTTGGGCAAATGTGAAACAGGCGGCTGAAACCGGTTATTTTCCGGTCATAATGAATCAGGCGGTGACCGGCACGAAAGGCACAACCTTCGTGGTGGAAGAAACCGGACAGCTTTCTACGCTCAAAGTGCTGGAAGGCGAAATGTATTTCCGATCACTCGTCACAGGTGAAAGCGTCGATGTCATTACGGGCCAATCGGTTGGCGCAAATTCAAGTGGGTTGACGGAAATCGTCGCCTTCGACGTTGGGCAAGAAGCTGCCCAGTGGCCCGAAACGGTCCGAATTGAAACACAAGACAGGCCTCCTGCTACAAAAACGAACGCCAATGAGCCGCGCTTGGTGGTTTGGCTGTTGGTACTCTGTGCAGCCAGCGCTTGCTGCATCACGTTTCTTGGGTTGATCGTATTTGTTCTATTGCGTTTTAGGAAAACTGGTAATCGGTGAAATCAGCCGTGCACAAATCAGATATCGTGACATTGGTTTCCTATACATTTTGGGCAGATATGCGCGTCTTGTACGCCTGTGAGAAATTGTCCCCGGAGGACTTTGTCCGCCTAGCTTCACCCGATCCAGGTTGGCACAGATTGTAGGATGAGCTCGCTTTTGAGCGCATCATCTACCTGTCAACTATGTACTTCACCGAATTGTGAGAAGAGCAGCCGCGCATTGGTATGCCGGCCTGCACACTTGGGGTGTAGAAATGGTCACGCGCAAGATACGCATTAAGTGATACGAATGGTAACGAACGCAGTATACTGTTGTATACCATTTCATAGCCACAGGCGAGCATAAGTATCGGTCAGTGCTTGCCGGTCCGCGGTAAACAGCCATCATTCTCGAATAGTAAACTGCCATGAACGACTGTCAATTTTACGAACTGCAAGCCTTATTTTTTCAAGTGATAATTACATGAAAGGGTTTGGTATTTCGCTTTCCAGTTTTCATAAAAAATCTATAATAATTAAAAAAATATAGCAATTATGGCTTCCACAAATGGCTGTTTAATACATAGCTGCGCCACCTCAAAATGCTAAATACAGAACCTTACAATAGGAGGAAACAGACATGAGAATATACCTCCATAAAAACTCGAACCGGCTCTATAGCCCGATTCTCAGCGCAGTAGTCCTGTTCTCTGCGGTAACCTGTTTAGGCGTGAAGGTTCCCAATTCCCCAACCCCAGCCCCTATCCGTTCGCAAATAGTTATACCTGCAAATACGGAGGAAACCAATCTTGCCCCTGGTACGAGCCATAATGTAATTATTGATACAGACATGGCCGTTGATGATTGGATGGCAATCCTCTTCCTCTTGCATCGCACAGATGTTATTGTTCGCGCCATTACCATCACAGGCACAGGAGAAGCCCATTGCAACGCTGGTGTCAAAAACGCTCTGGGTTTGATCACTCTGGCGCAACATGTTCCCATCCCCGTCGCATGCGGACCAGAAACCCCACTTCAAGGAACCCATTCTTTCCCGCAAGGTTGGCGAGATTTTGTGGATGGTCTTGCAGGCCAGGATTTATCAGCATCGGTCAATCCGGGAGCAGGCATCGACGCGATAAAGTTACTGACCCAGACCATCCAGTTATCTCCTGAAAAAATCACCCTTCTGACTTTGGGACCGCTGACTAACGTCGCGGTTGCTCTTAAAGCGACTCCAACGTTGGCCAATCAAATTGAAGGAGTATACGTCATGGGCGGTGCAGTCCATGTTCCTGGTAATTTAGAAGGAAATGTTGCCGGGAATACAGCCGCTGAATGGAATATCTATATTGACCCTCACGCAGCAAATGTGGTATTTGCTTCCGGCGTTCCCGTTACACTGGTTGGTCTGGATGCAACCAACCATGCACCTTTAACTATAGATTTCTTGCAGCAATTAGCGAATAATCAGAAGACGAACGCGACCAAATTTATACACTCGGTATTGAATCAGATGCAAGATTCCATTCGATCCGGCACGTATTATTTCTGGGATCCGCTGTCAGCCGTGATCCTGGTAGAAAATAACCTGGCGGGTTACCAGCAATACTCTATATGCGTTGTGGAAAACGAGGACAAGGAAAGTGGGCGGACTGAAGTGAAGGACGAATGCCCGCAATTGAAAGTGGCTGTCTCTGTAAACACCGGTCGATTCGAACAGGTCTTCCTGGACACACTGAACAGCCAACCTGCTTTGTCTACAGTCAACCTTTCTTCTTTAGAGGGAACATGGTCTGGCACAAGTCATAATGGCAATCTTGCTATGCAGGTTACTATTAAGTTAACCGGTATCTGCAATACCGGTACCCCATGCGGGACTTTTAATATTGCCACGCTGCCTTGTTCCGGAGAATATGTGTTCATCAGAATAACTGGTGACAACCAGTACGAATTTGCTGAGATCAACAAGCAGGGGTTTTGTGGTTATGGCCAGGAATTCTTCCAATTACAATCAGATGGCTCACTTCTATTTAAGAGCATAGGCGATTATGGAACCAACAGTGGCATTTTGAATAAGACCATTTCTTAATTGTGTAATAGCATAAAATGGCAAAGTAATCGAATGAAATAAGCGTCCTTACAAAGCTTACCACTGACGTGTGGGATAACCCTTCGGATTATTTCTACTCCCAACCCGGTATGATGATTTTGAGCACATCCACGTGACAGCGTTCGCCTGCCTGTTATGCACTCAACCATCTTGGGCAAATTCAGAAGCGTATCTATAACACCGCATGCGCCCGGCACGGGTGACATGAGGGGCACGCGCAAGCTTTCGATCAGCGGGGAACGCTCATCTATCGCCTTAAATCCCCACCGGTCATACAATAAAATAGAGAATTGAAAATGAGCCACCCTCCTTACCAACGTGGAGGGTGTTTTTTATTTCGACAGAACTGACCTTGAGAAGGTCATCAGATGATAAACTCTACTTATGCAGGTACTAATAAACCGGTTTTACTTTATGGATCTGAATTTCGATCCAAAAATTGCAACTGGTAACAGGTGATTTTTCCTCCATTGAATTTATGACGCAAGCGACAAACACCTCATGAATATAACCATCATCAGCGTCTTATTGGGAATTGGCGGAATGTTCGGATGGGGAATTTATGATTTTCTGGGAGGCGTTTATTCAAGGAAGATCGGCTCGAACAAATCTCTATTCTGGTCCCAGGTAGCAGGTCTGTTATTCATCAATCTCCTTGCGTTTTTTCTTGGCGTTAGAGGTCAACCAACCATTCGCCTGGCTTTATGGTGCCTTCTGGCAGCCGTTCTATATGCAGCCGGTTATCTATTCTTCTTCAAGGGTTTTGAAAAGGGGAATGTGTCCATTGTTGCCGCGACCATGAATTTATGGGCAGTGTTTACCATGCTGTTCGCCTTCATCTTTATGGGGCAGCGCCTTTCCACGGCACAGACTATCAGTGTGTGTATGATCATCTTTGGTGCAACTCTGGCATCCATAAATCATAAAGGAAGCACAGGTGAAAACAAATTCCAGATTTCTAACGGTGTCAAAGAAGCGATTATCGGCGCTTTCTTTTTCGGGGTCTACTGGAATGTAAGCGAGATCATCTCGGAAGAAACCGGGTGGCTGCTTTCAACCCTGTTCATAAAGATGGGGATAGCATTTTGTTTATTGGTCCATACATTTCTTTTCAGGCAGGGGGTCGGCATAAAGCAGAGCCCTTTAAAAGTTAAAGGGATGATTCTTCTAATGGGTTGTATCGAAGTCACCGCTGTTGCGCTTGTCAATTATGGGTTGACAATAAGTGATGCAATCCTGATCACGCCGATAGCTTCCGCGCTTTCCATTGTCACAATTTCTCTGGCGGCCATTTTCTTGAAAGAAAAGATCACCGGATCGCAGGCTTTTGGGATCATCCTTGCAGTTGCCGGTATCATCATGACAGCTTTCTAGGTGGAATCGCTATTTCAGCAATGATAGAAACTTGATTTGAGCGCTCCGTTAAACATAAGAGAAACTTTCACTGCGCAATTGAGCTCCCCAGGCGAAAGCCGTCATGCCCGCCTGCACCCGGCACGAGTGACAAGATGGCCGCGTTTAAGATCCACGGTGATTGAAACGAAGGGCGTATTTTCATCCCAATCACCCCCAGAATCCAATAGTTGGAATTAATTCAGGCGGGTTGTACAAACCATCGTCGGGCGACCCCTTCATGAACTTCAATCGTTATACTCTCTTTGTAAAGGAATTCCTGGATTTGCCAAAACAAGGAGAAACCCGGAAATGAGAAACGTTGTCTTTGCTATCAATATCACCGTGGACGGCTGCTGCGGACATGAATCAGCCTTCGCCGACGATGAATTGCACGAGTACTATACAGGGCTTTTACGGGACTCAGACGTTGAAATATTCGGGCGCAATACGTATCAGTTGATGTACCCGTACTGGCAGGACGTCGCCATGAATCAATCGGGGTCAAAAGCGATCATTGAATTTGCCAACGCGTTCAATTCGATTCCGAAGATCGTCTTTTCAACAACTCTGCCGGGCGTGGAGTGGAACAACACAACGCTGCTGCGTTCAAACCTGCAGGAAGAGATCATGAAATTGAAACAACAGCCGGGCAAGAAAATTTCCATCGGCGGGTTGAGCATCGCCTCGCAGCTTGCCCGGTCAGGTCTGATCGATGAGTTTCATTTTCTCATTCAGCCGGTTGTGGCCGGAAAAGGTCCCTATCTGTTCGAATCAGGCAAGAATCTGACACTGGAACTTATTGGTTCAAAAACGTTTCGCTCAGGCATTGTCGAATTGCACTATAAGAATACAGGAAAATAACCATGATAGACAGCGTATGCCTGCCTGCACCCGGCATGGGTGTATAGATGATCACCCACAAGATCCACGAAGATGAGAATGGGCGGAGAATGCTCATTTACGGGTATATGTTTAGACCGGTTGTTAGAGCATAAGTATAAGAACTAAAAATCGTCCTTCGTTGCATGCAACAAAGGACGATTTTTTTGAATCAATAGTAAGTTATAGCGACAAGGTTTTGTTTATTATTGGATGGATCGCTATTCGCTGGCTTTCTTTTCGATTTTCACCCATGCGTCGCGAAGGCCGACCGTAAAGTTGAAGACCGGTTTTTCTCCGGAATCGGGGTCAATGCAGAAGTATCCCATGCGCTCGAATTGAAGTGTCTCGCCCGGCTTGAAGCCATCGATCGAGGGTTCGACATAAGCCGGATCGAGAATGGTGAGCGAATCCGGGTTGATGATGGCCTCCAGTTCACCGTCGTCGGGACGCTCGACGGTAAAAAGCCGGTCATACATGCGCACTTCAGCCGGAACGGCGTGCTGCGCTGACACCCAGTGGATCGTGGATTTGATCTTACGCCCGTCGGGAGTGTTCCCGCCGCGGGTCGCGGGGTCATACGTGCAGTGGACTTCGATGACATTTCCGGCATCATCCTTGACCACGTCGGTGCATTTCAATATATAGGCGTATCGCAACCGGACTTCATTCCCGGGGAAGAGGCGGTAGTACTTGGGCGGTGGGACTTCGCGGAAATCGTCCTGTTCGATATAAAGCACCTTGGAGAATTTGACCATGCGCGTTCCGGCGGTCGGATCCTCAGGGTTGTTGACCGCTTCCAACTCTTCCGACTCGTTGTCGGGGTAATTGTCGACCACCAGTTTCAATGGATGCAGTACCGCCATGCGGCGCGGCGCGGTCCTGTTCAGCTCATCGCGTATCACGGCTTCCAGTCTCGCCATTTCGACCCAGCTGTCGTTGTTGGTCTCGCCCAGGCTGCTGACGAACTCGATGATGGCGGCCGGTGGTACCCCGCGGCGCCGCAACCCGCGCAGGGTGGTTAAGCGGGGATCATCCCAACCGCTAACCACACCCTCCTCCACCAACTTGCGCAATTTGCGCTTGCTCATCATAGTATAGGTCAGGTTCAGTCGCGAGAATTCAATTTGGCGGCTGGGGAAGGCGCCCAGTTTTTCCAGGTACCATTCATACAGGGGCCGGTGGATGATGTATTCGTTCGAACACAGGGAGTGGGTGATGCCTTCCATTGAGTCGTTCTGACCGTGCGACCAGTCATACATCGGATAAATGTGCCATTTGTTCCCGGTGCGGTGGTGGGAAGTGTTGATGATCCGGTACATCACCGGGTCGCGCAGGAGGAGATTGGGATGCGCCATGTCAATTTTGGCGCGCAGGACGCGGCTGCCCTCCGCAAATTCGCCGTCCTTCATGCGGCCAAGCAGGTCGAGGTTTTCTTCCACAGATCGGTCGCGATAGGGCGAGGCGATGCCGGGTTTGAGGGCCGATTCAGTCTCGCTCCACTTGGTCCCCTTGGGGAGAGTACCGCGGCTGGCGCTCATCTCTTCCTGGGTCTGGTCGTCAACATACGCCAGCCCCATTTTGACCAGGCGAACGGCCCATTCATAAAGCAGGTCGAAATAGTCGGAAGCAAACGTTACCCTGGCCCACTGGATACCCAGCCAGGCCGCGTCGGCCTGGATGGCTTCGACGTATTCAGTCCCTTCTTTCGAGGGATTGGTATCATCGAATCGCAGGATAAGCTCGCCGCCGTTTTCCTTCGCGGCGAAATAATCGATTAAGAAGGCTTTACAGTGCCCGATATGCAAATAGCCGTTGGGTTCCGGGGGCAGTCGGGTGCGAACATAATTGAAACGCCCATTTTTCAAATCTTCCGCGATGGCTTCACGGATAAAACTCGGGACGACACTGACAGGTTTATTCAAGTCCATAAGATAACCTTCTTAGATTAATGTACTCTGTGGTCATTTAATTATTCTACTTTGCGGTCTGCGAATTCGCAATCTTTCCGCATCCGGGGAAAAATCTAGCGTCTGAATCATATACCGGTTGACAGTCTGTGCGATCACCTTTCCGCTTTCCGGATTAAAGGCCAGACACCTTTTTCAGATACATCACGGCAGCGGCGATCCGGTTTATGGTTTCTTCCTTGCCGAGGATCTCCGCCAGTTCGGTGGCGCCGCCCGGAGTTACCTCCTGCCCGGACAGGGCGATGCGGATCGGCCACATGGCCGCTCCGGTCTTGAACCCATTTACCCTGGCATACCCGGAAATGCTCTCATACAGTTTCTCGTTGGTCCATTCCTCCAGGCGTTCCAGAATTGGCGAAATCTGCACCAGCGTCTCCAGGCTGCTCTCGAGGGTAACCCTGGCTTTTTCCGAGGCAAACAGCTCTGGCACATACGGCCGGGGTTCCAGCAGGAAACCAATGAATGTCTGTGTGTCACCCAATTTTTCGATGCGGGGCTGGATGATGCGGCTGATCTTGAGTGTATCAAAGCGGGTTTTCACTGCATCACTGTAGAAAGGTGTCACAACGCGGTGGAATTCCTCGATGTCCATTTTGCGGATATGGACGCCGTTAAGCCATTCCAGTTTCTGCATCGAGAACATGGCCTTCGACCGGCCGATGCGGTCGATGCTGAAAACCTTGACCAACTCATCCAGGGTAAAGTATTCGCGCTCATCGCCGGGGTTCCAGCCGAGTAGGGCGATGTAGTTTACGATCGCTTCAGGCAGGTAGCCCTTGTCGATCAGGTCCTGGAAGGAGGCATCCCCTTCGCGCTTGCTGAGCTTCTTCCCGGATTCCTTGCTGATATGCGGCAGGTGGGCGTACTCGGGCACCGGCCAACCAAAGCTCTGGTAGAGCAAGTTGTATTTAGGGGTGGAGGATAAATATTCCAGGCCGCGGATGACATGCGTAATGTCCATCAGGTGGTCGTCGATCACATTGGCGAAATTGTAGGTCGGCAGTCCGTCCGATTTAATCAGGATCTGATCGTCCAGCCCGCTGTTGTCGACAGTGATGCGTCCGAAAACGTGGTCGTCGAAAGATGTTTTACCTTCGTCCGGAATCCGCTGGCGGACGACATAAGCCTCGCCGGCTTCCATCCGTGTAAACGATTCCTCCGCGGAGATTGACCGGCAGGGATCGCGAAACTCAGTCTTGCGCGCGCCGGTGGAAGGTTTCCCTTCGGGTTTCTGGCAAAAGCAACGGAAGGCACCGCCTTTTTTGATCAATTCGTCGGCGTATTTAAGATAGATGGGTTTGCGCTGGCTCTGGACGTACGGTCCGTAACCGCCGTCTTTTTCGGGCCCCTCGTCATATTCCATGCCGGCCATCTTCAGACTGTTATAGATCACCTGAACAGCGGCGGGGATATTCCTCTTGCGGTCGGTATCCTCGATGCGCAGAACGAATACACCCCCGGTGTGCCTGGCGAATAAATAAGCGTATAAAGCCGTGCGCAGGTTGCCGATATGCATATACCCTGTGGGGCTTGGAGCAAATCTGGTACGTACCATTCTCTCGTTTTCTCCTACCAGTAGGGCCTGTTAATAAGCCGCCGTAGATTATTGCTCGATCAAAAAACCGTTCGAGAAGCTGATTCGCATCCCGATGAGACGCAGCAAAAACTCCCGCCCAGTATGACCGGATTATTCATAATAATTCAGTTTATCCAACCGGTCAACATTTCCAAATTCCCCACTTGAGCCCATCCCGGAATTATTGAATGTAATCTATTTTCGATGAACCATTTTCGAAATAGCTGTGTCTAAGCCAGTAGATGTGCTAGTTTTTGAGCGCATTCATGTGACGGCCTGCAACTGATATATTTGTCGAGAAGATCGTCTGTAAGAACTGCAAAGATGAGGATGTGCAGGGGATGCTCATCTATGGGTACAATTTTAGGTTGCTGCTGCAGTGTAATTAAGGATTGAGATTCAGCCGTCTTCCAAGTCAGAATGGAGTGTGTTTTTTGTATAATCAAGAAAAAGCCATATAATATTCAGATCTAGGAGGAAAGAAAAAAAGAGTATCTCAAGATATTGAAAATCTAAGTTGATAGACCTTGAAGGTTTTATGAAATTTCCTATCGCTTCATCATCAACATTTTTATATCCAAATTTGTCTTATAAGGATTTTTTCGAAACCTACAATCCTTATATAGATGGACAAGTTTATATTGCCACATATAGTTTTAATCCTAGTAATTTTGATTTTTGGGCAAAACTTGAACCGCTTTCAGTAATTTACATTCACGAAAAGCATAAAAATGATGCTCTTAATTTTCTAAAACGTTTCCCCCTTTTCGAAGTTTATTCGGTTAAACAACTGCATACAAAAGCTATTTTTTTCACAAAATCCAATAGATTTTTATTAGGGAGTGAAAATCTATATATGCCAAAATCATCCTTCTCTGAATTGATGTTGGAAACAACTATCTCTGAAGACCAAGAAGAAGAAATCATCAATATTGCATTCCATTCTCTAAAAGGTGAAATACTTACCCCAAAATTTGAGTTGTCGGATATTAATATAGACTTGGAAGGGCATCCTTACCTACCATGTGAAAAAGAAGTAACTTATTGGGATTTATTGGCAAATAAAATATCAATTCCTGGGGGGAAACCACCTGATCCTGAATATCATAATCCAAGTTATATTTACCATCTTCTTGAATATGATGTTTTTGGAATTACTCACGTTTTAACATTTAATCGTGGGTATGTTTATTGCGGGGATATAAGTATTGAAGCGTTTCAATGGTTAATTGAGAATTTTACAATCACTCATTACGAAGATGAAAATATCATGGATTCAACTGCTAGCGACTTATGTGATACATCACCGCTAAAAGACTATTTTCTAAAATACCACCCAATTGCGAGTAAACATAAAGCAATAAAAGCCTATTGGCTTGGTTGTGCAAAAGATTTAAAAAAATTTGCTACTTTAGTTCAACCAATTGAACGAATAATAATTACAAAAAGAAAAATTCGTCGTCCGAAATAAAACCCATATTTATTTATAATTATGTATTTGCAACGAGTATGAGCTCGCTATTGAGCGCATCCTCTACTTACCATACACTTACATCTTCGGCGAAGAGAAACCGAGTTTCGTCATGGCGGTCTCCACCCTGCGGGTATGTGTTGATGGTTACTCGCAAGATCAGCGGAGATGGGGATAATCGGGGTATTTCTCACAAAATTGTATCAATTCATACTCAATAACCCAAATTTATTAGATTTTTTCCATGTTCACTCCGATATACAGAGAAGTTTTATAAATGTAATATATAATAAAACATTGGGGTATCTATAATATGCCTAGCATTACAGTACAATTCATATTTTCTCAACTTTCATAATTCATATTCAAAAAATGGATACTGTCTTAATATCAGCTCAAGACTATGATTATGGGGATTTTAAAGAAATTCCTTTCCCCTCAACACAAACACTTTTTGATTTTGACCTTGTTATGTGGGATTTGAGATGGTTATGTTATGGGTATCGTTTTAATGATCTTGATGGAAACCGCTACCAAGCAGAACCAACACGAATTGAGTTTTGCGATGGTTTACGACACAAGATTATTCGCGACCGTGAACGAAGAATTGTAGAAATAGAGAACCTGATGGCTAGGGGTGGTGTTCTTGTACTCCTTATATCTATTCCAATTGTATTCACGTTTGCAGAAGAAAAATTGGATGTAAGTAACAGCCAAATAATCGATAACTATTCTTTTTTACCTCTTGAATTAGAGATGAAAATCAGAGAAAATCTAATTGAAGGTAGCGGTAGCAAAATTGAATTTAGGGGTGATATAGCCCTATTACCAATTTGGAATAAGATAAAACACAAATCAATTTATGGCGCATATTTTAAATCGAATATGGGAAATCCTTTCCTTTTTATTAAAAATACTAATCATTCAGTAGGAACGTGGTTTTCTTATAATAACGGACATGTGGTTTTATTCCCCCATACACCGGACGATGGAGGAGAAGATTATCCTGCGTTCATGAATGCTGCTATAGATTTTGCTAGAATAATTAGGACAAAAAAACCAGATATAACAAATGAATCCTCCTGTTCGAAAGAAGAGGAGAAAAAAACCATTAGTAAAGAGTTGCCTCAATCAATGGTTTCAAAGGATATCAATCAAAGGTTATCTAAAACAACAAAGCCGGTATCAACGATGATATCACTATCAATTGAGGAAAATCGTATACAACAATCTCTGACTAAGATTTCACCATCTTTAGGATTAAGTTATATTCAAGTAAAAGCAGATTTGAAAGATGAGAATCGTACATCGTGGGCTGGAACAGCTCATGAAATCCGAGAAGTTCTTGCCAATTTACTCAAGTTACTTGCACCTGATGACAGTGTAATCAAACAACCTTGGTATAAACAGGACCCAACTACTTTTGGACCGACACAGAAACAAAGAACTCGATTTATTCTTCAACAACACAATGCTGGGTCAAAAGAAATTGAGGTTGCAAGTCAAGTAAGTCATCTTGAAGAAATGATTGAAGATTTAGTTCGTGCTTTCTACTCAAGAGCAAGTGATGCTGCTCATCAAGGAAAAGAAAAACGTGAAGTTTTACGTATAGTAAATTATTTCGACACATTTGCTCAAGACTTATTAGATTTATAGATAAATTACTAAAGGCTTATTTAATTTGGTGGGATATGTGGATTTACTATATTGGAATAATTTAGATATCACGAAGACCTACCTTGATGAATAGCAGGCGCCCATCAGCATTTAAACCTGTAGTTGTTGCATAAAACAAAGAAGACCGAATAATGATGCGAGTTATACTATCCGATCAACCGTAGGAATGTAACACATGCCCCTTCAGCGCATGGACAACGTTCTCATCGTGGTCGAAGACCTTGAGGTGGTCAAAGCGTTTTTCATCGAACTCGGCATGGAACTGGAAGGCGAGACGACCGTCGAGGGGCCGGCGGTGGATCGTCTCATCGGCCTGCAGGATGCCCGCTCCACCATTGCCATGCTGCGCACGCCGGACGGCCACGGACGGATTGAGCTGGACAGGTTCCACTCGCCGCAAGCGGTCAGACGTGAGTCGGAGAATGTTCCGGTGAACACATTCGGTATCCGCCGCATCATGTTCGCCGTCGATGACATCGACGCCGTAGTCACGCGTTTGCTCGCCCACGGCGCCGAATTGGTCGGCGACGGGGTGAACTACGGGGACACATACCGGCTGTGCTACATCCGCGGCCCCGAGGGGATCCTTGTCGGGCTGGCCGAACAGCTCAGCCAGGGTGAACCGGCCAGCGGGTAGAATCAATTTGCCCGCCTGTCTAATCCGGGCGGCAACCTCACGAAACTTTTTGCTGTAAAATTTAGTTGCCGTTTGTGGATTCAACATCCGGCTGAAAATCCAATAAAGATGGGGTTTTTTATTACAGATTATTTTCCCATAATCAATGTGGCCAGGCGTTCTTGATGGAACGGAGTGGATAATGAAAATACTGACCCTTTGCGGCAGCCCGAGAAAAAGGGGGAATACATCCACGGTATTGTCAGCCTTTGAGCGAATGGCGGGTAAAAGCAACCCGGTAGAGCGGGTGGATATTGTTGCCCGTGACATTAAGGGGTGCGTCGGCTGTGACAAATGCCAGCGGGATATCTCAAACCCGGCCTGTGTTCAAAAGGATGATCTGAACGAACTGTTCCTAAAGATCATAGCCTCCGACCTGGTTGTCTACGCGGCACCCGTATATGTGTGGGATTTCCCTGCACAGATGAAAGCCGTGATCGATAGGCATTACTGCCTCTTGAAGTGGAAAAGCGGCAGGGAAATCTCTCTGGTTGAGAATAAAAAAACCATGCTGCTGGCTACCTGCGGGGGGAACGAAGAAAACAACGCGGACTTAATTCAGTTGATATTTGAACGGGAAATGAGGTATTTGCATTGTCAGATTGTTGGAGAGTTTATCGTTCCCAATTGTACTTTACCGTCGAACCTGGGTTCGATCAAGGATGCCGTGGCTGCTGAGATGAACGATATTGTCTTAAAAATGTCATAATTCGATTGAGTTTGCCGTATGCAAAAATTCGATTCACTCATCCTTACGAAATTGCGCCTGCCTTTTACACGTCCGGAACTGGTTGCCCGGCCGTGGCTTCAAGAAAAGGCCGCTCAGGGGCTGAGCGGTCCGTTGACGTTGATAACAGCCCCGGCCGGGTTTGGTAAGACCACCCTGCTGGCTTCGTATGGTGTCAGTCTCGGGATGCCGATTGCCTGGCTGTCTCTCGACAAAGACGACAACCTGGAAGGCCGCTTTTTGACCTATCTGGTGGCTGCCTTGCAGGAAGCCGACCCATCCATTGGAGGCAAGGCCGTACAGATGCTGGCGTCAACCCAGCCGGCGCAGCCGACCGCAGTTCTGACCAGTCTTATCAACGACCTTGAAAAAACGGATGTGGATATCCTGCTGGTGTTGGACGATTATCACTGCATCACCAATCAGGCCGTGCATGATTCGGTGAGCTTTTTGCTCGACCACTGTCCGCGCACATTTCATATGGCGATTGCCACCCGTTCAGATCCTCCCCTGCCCCTGGCCCGTTTACGCGCCCGGGGGCAGATGGCAGAGCTGCGTTCAGCCGACCTGCGGTTCACCGATACCGAGGCGGCGCAATTTTTAAATGACGTGATGGGGTTCCACCTTGATGAAGGTTCGATCGCCGTGCTCGAAAATCGCACGGAGGGTTGGATCACCGGACTGCAAATGGCCGCTCTCTCTTTACGCCACTGCGAAAATGCGCCGGGCTTCATTGAAGGTTTCTCGGGGACCGATCGTTATATCCTGGATTACCTGTTGGAGGAGGTTCTCACAGGTCAATCCCCTGAAATCCAACGCTTTCTTTTATACACATCGATTTTGGAACGCCTGTCAGCCCCGTTGTGTGATTTCCTTATGGAAATGGATGAAACGTATATACCTGGCGCGAATGGCGATTTAAGAATGCAATCTGCTTCTGTTCTGGCCTATCTGGAAAAAGCCAGTCTCTTTTTAACTCCCCTGGATAATGAGCGGATTTGGTATCGATATCATCATCTCTTTGCCGATCTGCTTTATTCCCGTCTGCATCAAGCTCACCCTGATCTGATCCATCCGTTGCATATCCGGGCATCCGCCTGGTTGGAACAGGAAGGACATATAGCCGAAGCCATTCATCATCTTTTTGCCGCCCATGAGGTTGACCGTGCTGCGGCTCTGATCGAGCTTCACGGCCCGGCAAACTGGGCAAAAAGCGACCCCTCGATACTGCAGATGGCGGATGACCTCCCTTTCGAGACGATCCTTGACCGGCCCAAACTGAGCCTGAACCAGGTCTGGCTTTTGATCACTCAGGGGCGAATCGATGGTGCTGCCCGTCTTTTGCAAGACCTGCAGCAAAAACTATCCGGGAAAAACCTTCAACCTGACCAGCGTTGGATGCAGACCGTTATCACACTGGCGGTGGCCTTCCTCTCTCGCCCGGGAAGTCCTTCCAATCTCCTGCCCGATTACCAAAAGGTGGAAGAGATCCCTTCTGAAGAATCAATTCTCCGGAATATCGCCGATTTTCTCTATGTGATGACCCTGGGGAGACAGGGTGAATTGGACCACGCTGTGGACATTGCCGCCAGATCCGTCCAGAAAGAAAGAGAGCTCCCGCAAGCGCAGGCTATCTACTCATTGATTCCTTTTCTAACCCGGGGTTACCTGATGCAGGGTCGTTTACAAACAGCCGCTGCATTGTGCCGGGAAATTCTGGACCACGCGGCGAGTGAGCCCCGGTTTATGGATATGGCTGGCAGCATGAAGATCGATCTGGGGGAAGTTTTATGCGAATGGAATTGTCTTGAAGAGGCCGATCAGTATATTCGAGACGGCCTTCAAGATAATGAACCCTGGCAGAATATCATGTCAGATGGTTTCGGGTTGATCGCCCTGGCTCGCGTCCTTCAGGCAAAGGGGGATTTTTCCGGGGCTTTGCAGGTGGCAGAGAATTTCGAAACCCGTCTGGCCCCGCATTCCTGGCCGCGTGAATTCGATGAAGATTTCCATACCCTGAAAATACGCCTGCAGTTAGCCAGTGGGGATATCCAGACCCCCTACCAGTGGGCGGAACAGATTGATTATGGCGAAGAATACAGCCGCCATGAAAACCGCTACAAACTCACCCTGGCCCGCATCCGTCTGGCACAGGGCAGGTATGCTGCGGCGGAAAGGTTGCTTGGCCGGGAAGTACCCCCGGCCGAGACTGGCAGTCGCATAACCAGAGAACTTGAATTCAATCTACTACTGGCTGTTGCTATATCCGGGCAAGGACGCATGCCTGAAGCTCTTGACCTCATGGAATCATGTCTCACGATGGCCAGGCAGGAGGGATATATTCGAGTTTTTCTGGATATAGGGGAATCAATCCGGGAATTGTTGGCCACATATCTACAGTCTACGAACCATGAGAATGAATATTTCGCCCGGCAGGTGCTGGATGCATTTTCATCCAGCCACCCGTTGAGCGTTCCCCCCTCTTCGTCATTCGGGTTGATCGAACCGCTCACGGAGCGCGAATTGGAAGTGCTCCAACTCATGGCACTGGGGAATACGAATAAACAGATCGCCGGAAAATTGATCATCGCCCCCGGAACTGTCAAAGCCCACACCGCCAGCATCTTTAGGAAACTCGATGTCACCAACCGGACCGAGGCGGTAGCGCGCTCCAGGCAGCTTGGTATCCTCACCTGATATCCATCCACGCCTGTAACTAAACCCTATAAATAAACCCTGAATAAACCCTGAATAAACCCTTTGGCAGATGCGGGCAGCCTCTTCGTGCTTTAACCTATAAGCAGATATTACTCGAGGAGGAACACCGTGCCGGAATATTATGAGATCAAAGTCAAAGGCCATCTGGACCAACGTTGGTCCGATTGGTTCGAAAGTATGGAATTGAAACACCTGGAAGGTAATGAGACCCTGCTGTCGGGTCCACTCACTGACCAGGCAGCCCTCCACGGGTTGATCGAGCGCATTCGCGATCTCAATTTGACCTTGATCTCTGTCACCAGCGGTAATCCACCTGATGCTAAAAAATGACTTATCTGCCGTATAAAAGGAGATTCTGATGACAAGGAAATCATTTATCAAGAAGCACCCTGTGCTGACCTATTTTGCCCTGACATTCGCAATTTCATGGGGTGGAATTCTCATGATGATCGGTACTGGCGGTATTCTGGGTACGGAAGAAATATCCGACAGTGTGATGCCCTATGTATATCTGGCAACTCTTCTCGGCCCCAGTCTGGCAGGTCTTTTGTTGACCGGTCTGGTTGATGGAAAGGCCGGCTTTCGCGAATTACTATCACGGTTGTTTAAGTGGCGTGTGGGTGCTCAATGGTATGCCGTGGCACTGTTGACCGTCCCGGTTTTGATCACATCGATCCTCTTTGTGCTATCACAAACGTCCACGTCATATCTTCCCGCCATAATCACAACGGATGACAGGATCGGCCTTTTGCTGACCGGCATTGTGATGGGGCTGATGGTAGGGCTATTTGAGGAACTGGGCTGGACAGGGTTCGTTGTGCCCAGGTTAAGGCAGCGTTTTGGTATCCTGACGACCGGGCTGATCGTGGGCTTCCTGTGGGGAGCATGGCATTTCCCTCTCTTCCTGGGAAGCATCCGTTTATCCGGATCGCTCCATCCTTACATTTACCTCTCGGTGCTGCTCTTCTCGTTTTTGCCTGCCTGCAGAGTACTTATGTTATGGGCATACGATCATACCAGAAGCCTGTTCGTAACAATACTTATGCACGCACTTCTCACAGCCAGCCAATTGATCCTCATTCCTTCGGGAATATCCGGAACACAGGTCGTAACCTACGACCTGCTGTTTGCCGCTGCGTTGTGGATCATCGTAGCGCTGGTCGCTTTTGCCAAAGGCGGTCGTCTCTGGCAGCCGTCGAGCCAGAAGCGGGTGGCTGAGGTCAACACCAAAGCCTGATAACCCCGGCTGAAATTCTGGTCGGAAAGAATAACTGGCTTACTTTTTTCGAAAGGAGAACATCATGACAAAAAGAATCCTTGTGCTGGGTGGAACCGGTCTATTTGGAAGCCCAACCTCCCGCCAATTGAAAGCCGATGGTTTTCAGGTGCGTATCCTTGCCCGGGATGTCAAGAAGGCCCAAAACATGTTTCCCGATGGTTATGAATTCACCCCGGGTGATGTGACCGATCCCGCCAGCCTTGAAAAAGCCATGACCGGTTGTACCGGTGTGCATATCAGCATTGGAGGAGCGGTAGATCAGCTTAGTGCCGAGAATGTATCCACCCTGGCATCGAAAGTCGGTGTGGAACGCATCAGCTATATTTCCGGCGCTACGGTAGCTGAAAAGAACCGATGGTTCCCCATGGTAGCTCAAAAACTGGAGGCTGAAAAAGCGATCGGTGACAGTGGGGTGGCTTATACCATTTTCTGCCCAACCTGGCCGATGGAACAACTCGCCCGCTTTGCCCAGAACGGAAAACCCTCTCTTATCGGCAAACAACCGCTGCCAGTGCACTTCTTTGCTGCCAATGACCTGGCCTGTATGGTCTCAAAATCCTACCAATTGGCAGAAGCCGGGAATAAACGCTTTTACGTTTACGGTCCAGATGCGATGACGTTGAAAACAGCTCTCGAACGCTACTGCGCCGTTTTTCATCCTGAAGTCTCCAGAATAGGGGTTACGCCTGTCTGGTTGGTGAAGATCCTGGGGACAATCACCGGTAATGAGATGCTCAAATTCGCCACGGACCTGATGGGCTATTTCGACAAGACACCCGAAGTGGGAGACCCCACTGAGGCCAATCAAATCCTCGGGGCACCGGCCACCACTCTGGACGCCTGGATGGAATCACTCAAATTATATGGAATGGAAAAATGAACAAAAGAATTCTTGTAACCTATGCCACCATGTCCGGTTCCACCGTTGACGTTGCCCGGGCTGTCGCAGACGCACTTAGTCAAATTGGAGACGCCGTTGATTTGCTGCCAATCTCACAGGTTGAAAAAATTTCATCCTATGACGCCGTAGTTCTTGGCGCGCCGATGATCCTGGAATGGCATCATGATATGGTGAAATTCATTATGAAAAATCAGGAATCCCTCAAAGATATTCCCGTCGCATACTTCACGACCCAATTAAACCTGACAAAACTTCCGGAAACGAAAATCAGCGGTGTCCCCATTTTCCTTGACCCTAAACTGGCAAAATCACCAAACCAGTCGAATAAGATGAACATCGTTGAAAAGAAAGGTACACCGGCGAGTTGCATGGGATCAACTTTGAAAAAAGCTCCCATGGTAAAGCCGGTCAACATTGGCTTTTTCGGTGGCGAGCTGGATTATGGCAAGCTAAAGCTGCTGCCGAAATTGTTTGTTAAATTCATCATCCGGGGTGACGAAGGCGACTATCGCAACTGGGATGCCATTCACGAATGGGCAGAAGCCATTCGTCCCCAATTCGAGAAAACAAATTGAACCAATTATTTGAAAGTGGGTGATTATAATGAAAATACAAAATTATCTATTCCCTGCAATCCTCGGCTGTACAGTATTGGCGTTACTACCTCAAATGCTAAACAAACCAGCGCTGGCTAAATCCACGATGAGTAATCCTACTCATGAGGCTATCGACGCCTACGTTGAAGATCAAATGCGGCGGTTGAACATTCCTGGCGTGTCACTGGCAATTGTAGAAGGCGACCAGATCGTACATCAACGCGGTTTTGGCCAGGCGCGCCAAGGCAATGGGGCGCCAACTCCCCAGACACCCTTCTTTATCGGCTCACTTACGAAATCAATGACCGCTTTGGCTGTGATGCAGCTTGTCGAAGCCGGCAAGGTTGAGTTGGATAGCCCGGTTCAAAACTATCTGCCCTGGTTCCGGGTTGCGGATCCCCAGGCATCCGCCCGGATGACGGTTCGTAACCTGCTGAACCAGACGAGCGGATTGCCCACGTCATCAGGTGAGATTCAAATGGCTGATTTCGATGATAGCCCAGACGCAGCCGAACGGCAGGCGCGGGAGCTATCGACAGTCGCGCTTTCCCACACGGTTGGTTCAACGTTCGAATACAGCAATGCGAATTACAATTTGCTTGGACTGATCATTGAAGCAGCCAGCGGCGAAACCTACGCGGACTATATTCAAAAGCACATTTTCATCCCATTGGATATGCGTCATAGCTATACATCGCCATCTGCGGTGAAAATGAACAGCCTGGCGGAAGGGCATCGATACTGGTTCACTATTCCATTCATTTCCCCCAATACACCTGTTCCAGGCGGCTCTCTTGCCGCTGGCCAGATCATCTCCTGTTCTGAAGACGTATCCCATTACATGATCGCCCTACTGAATGGGGGACATTATGGAGGCGCGCAAATCCTATCGAAAAAGGGCATTGCTGAAATGCAAACTGGCGCGGCAGAAGATATCGTTATGGGGATATCAATGGGCAAGTACGGGATGGGGTGGTTTGTTGACGAAAGTGGAAGAAACAAGCTCATCTGGCATAGTGGTACCACTCCCGATTTTGGTGGATTTATCGCTTTACTGCCAGGGCAAAAGAAAGGCTTGCTTCTGCTCTTTAATGCCAACCATCACTGGTTCACCCCTGTATTGTCTGACTTTGGAGGGGGAGCAGCCGCTTTACTCGCCGGCGATCAGCCAAAACCAATCGAGTTTGTCAGCATGATCCCCTGGATGCTGCGCAGCCTGCTGTTCATCCCGTTGATCCAGATCATTGACGTAACTGCCACAATGCGACTCTTGCGCCGCTGGAAATCCAAACCCGAAATCCGGCCAGGTCGCGGGCGGCTGTGGGGCAGGCACATTCTCCTCCCGCTGATTCCAAATTTACTGATTGCCAGTACCCTCATCCCTCTGTTTGGAAAAACGCGCGGTTATTTGATGCTCTACATGCCGGATTATTCATGGACAGCTCTTCTCTGCGGGAGTTTCGCCGGAATCTGGATGGTCCTGCGCACATGGCTGATCAAACACTCCACCCGGGGCTAAAGAGGAAAAAAGGTTTGAGATCAATTCGCCCTCCATAAAAATATGGAGGGCGCGTATAATTTCATTGCAATCCAGAATAATTGTTTTTGTCATTCGCAAGGTTTTCCAATAATAGTATGGATATAGGAACATGCCGTGGTCAAAGCGGAGGATTTAGGAGTGTGATCACGACCATGCCCGGTTGAGAAAAATTCTCTCCTGTAAAACAATCAATATTTCGTTCCGCACCGAGGAGTTACTCGTGACTCTACCAATGCGCCTCAAATCTTTCCTCACCCGGCCCCGTCTCATCATCAATTCATTCGTGCTGGTTTCATTTTGTGCCCTCTGGATCCGCGATGTCATCTACTGGTTCACAAAGGACGCCTTTGGAACCAGTCTGAATTACTGGGCGTATACCGATTGGTTGATCGATTATTCCCAGGGGTTCATCCGTCGAGGGCTGTCTGGTGAAATGTGGCGGTTGATTCCGGCGTCCATCCCGCCGCTCGTGTTCGTTGCGGCGCTATCGTGGATCTTGATCCTGGTCGCTGCCTTTGGGTATGTGCGATTGCTGAGCCGATCCTGGAAGGATTTCCATCCATTGACCCTGTTCGGGTTGCTCTTTCTCCCCTCGTTGTTTGTGTTTTACCTGCATGATCACAATGCCATCGCCCGCAAGGAAATCCTGGGGTATGTCACCGTGCTGCTCCATCTGCTGGTTGTGGAAAAAACGCTTCCGCTCAAAGAGGGTTCAAAACCTTCAGGGACAAATCTGCGGCGTTATGTGGGGTGGGTGCTGCCCATCACAGTGATCCTTCTTCCGGCCATCGTTCTGGTGCATGAGGGAAATTTCCTCCTGTTCGTCCCGCTGCATACCATGATCACACTGACGATCATCCAGATGATTGCCCGTCCAGGCAACAGGAAAGCTGTTTTGTGGACCGGGTTGCTTTACATCCCCGCAGCCATTGCGTTTGGAGTCGTGTATCTTTCGGGTACTCCGGGCTACCCGATGCTGCTCGGCATCTGTGAAAAATGGGCGGCCGCCGGCGCGATCCGGGAAGGTTCGTGTGTTTTGCCCCCCGACAAGTTGAGTGGATCGACCCTGCCCGGCTCTTTCATTCCCATGCAGTGGACGCTGCCCAAGGCCGCCGGCATAACAGCGATGATCATTTCGATGAACTGGAAAGCATGGATCATTATCCTGCCAACCTTATTCGTTTCGCTCTGGTATCTCAGCCGGCAGGCGTTATATTCCATTCTCCGTTCCCGGTTTCCGCAATCCTTCACCCTGCCGTCAGTGTTGAGCTATACCAGCCTGTTCTTTCGCAAGTATTTTTTGATCCCCTTCATGTTTTCCCTGCCGACCTATTTAACAGCCTACGATTACGGCCGGTGGTTTACTGTTGCCTGTATTAATTTTGCCATGCTGGCGGTCTCGGCGAATCTGCCCTGCATGGAATTCGACCTCCGCGTGAAGGATAACGATGCCGGAACCACCCCAATTATTACACCGGAACATCTCGATCATCACCTGGTTTTTTATGGCGTTTCAATCGTCCTGTGCATCCTGGTGCTGGTTTTATGGCTGCCCCATTATTGCCTGTTCAGTTGCGATATCATCAGGAGCCCGCTCGAGTTTTTCTCGCACTCTTTTTACGCACACTAACATGCCGGATGAGCTCGTTGTCTTTTATTGTATTTCTGGATGTGCGTATCCACGACATGCAGTCACCTGCAAATCGTTTTCGTGATTAATACGGATAATCGTCCCTGGGGTTCATTTGGGAACGCAAACCATTTGCCCCCGTCCACAAATAGCATCCGCTTTTATGCTACACTAACTTTGGGTGTATCCGATGACCATTCAAAGTACCATTCAAATTGGTGATGTTATTCGTCATGCTGTGGCATTCAATATTAATAACTGGTCAGGTGGCGCGATGAATTCTGATTCCTTAATCCAATCTGTCCAAGATTTTTTCGTTGTTCTGGAGGAAAGAAAGATAGATTATGTTCTCGTTGGGGGAATAGCCATCCTTCATTATGTTGAAGGACGAAACACGCAGGATTTGGATCTGCTCATTGCGGTTTCTTCCCTGGAAAAATTGCCCGAATTAAAAATCACAAGCAGAGATATGTATTTCGTCCATGCGAATTATGGTGAGCTGCAAATTGATCTTCTTCTTACGCAAAATCCATTGTTTAAAGAAGTCCATAAAGAGTATTCAAAGGTTCAAAAATTCCTTGACAGGAATATCCCCCTGGCAACAGTGGAAGGTTTAATATTATTGAAACTATATGCACTGCCTTCTTTATATCGGCAGGGAAATTTCGCACGAGTTGGCATCTACGAAAATGATATTGCCACCTTGATACATTATTACCAGCCTGATGTTGCCACCTTACTCGATGAAATTTCAAAATATGTAAACGCACCGGATCTAAACGAAATCAAAGACATAGTATCTGATCTTCAAAAGCGCATTAATCGTTTCAAGAATGAGGCGCCCTAATTAGATACTAAACTATCAGGAATAATTACTATCCCGGGATGTGTGGTATTCCCGGGTTTCTTCACAGGAGTAGGATGAGCTCGATTTTGAGCGCATCATCTACCTGCCATGCACTTGCACCTCCGGCGAAGAACAGCCGCGCATCGGTATGCCAGCCTGCACACGAAGAGTGGAGAATCGGTCATACGCAAGATATGCGACGAGTGAAACGAAGGGCAATGAGCGGGGAATGCAGGCCTGCACTCCGAACGAAGTGAGGGGTGTGTATGGGTATAAGTTTAGGCTGGTGCTGGCGGGATAAATAAGTTTTTGTTTTGGTGAGAAAAACGCTCTGAGAAATCAGGGCGCTTTTTGTGTTCAGTTGCGGGGAATTTGGGGGTGATTATAATTATTCAAGTGGTGAAAATGAAGAAAAAATTCATTTCCCAAAACAAAGTTCACGCCCGACCAGCGCCACAGTCCACAGGGCTGGTTGGCGAACGCATATCTTTTGGCGGCATGTTTCTAGTTATGAATCTCTTTTAAGAAAATTTGTGGATGAAGGATGAATGGAATTTTGAAATTACGAATCCTATTTAAATCCGGTATTTTTGTTTTCTTATCTTTTTTAGTCGCGGGTTCATCAACTAAACAGAATCTACAAATAGCAATAAAACCTTTAGACGCTACCAAAACTCCTGAAATCTTTTTGATAGAAACACCTAGTCCGCTAGCTACTCTACCACCAACCCCAATATCTGAAGATATTTCTAAAGCCCTACTTGTTGAATGTATAGGGCCATTTTCTATCAAAATTACAAATTTTTCACTACTTAGCCCATTGAAAGTAAGCAGGAGATTTATATCAGATTCTGAAACTATTGTTGACTTGCTGCCACAAGAGACGTACATAGATAACGTAACATGGGACGGTACACAATACTTCTACCTAGGTGAAGATGAATGGGGCAATAAGACTGATGAAGTGGAAGTAACATCAGAAATTGATAAAGTTACGCTTGAACGGGGTCTTTTTTATTCCTGGGAGCAATCTGCCAAACAGAATGGTGTCCCAAACCGAATAATTACAATTGAAAGTTCATCAACTATGTACGCCTACCAAATCCATGGTGTATCTGTAGAACTAATTTATGAGAAGGCGGTTGCCGATTCATTCACAGAAGCACAAATGGAGGGGTATTTCATTGAGGCAGTATGGTTCTTTCATCGTCACTGGCAACTATACGGGGGGTTCCCATACGATGAGTTTAGAATCACGTGTTGGGATAGTGAAAATGTTATTTTTGAAAATGCTTTAGGCTTTCAAGTGCCCTTTTCTTTTCTTCAGATTAGCATGCAGCAAGTGCTTGCCCATTCTGGTGAGGCGTTATCCCATGGGGTTGGTCATGCTTGGATAGGAGATGCTATCACATTCGATAACGGGTGGATATGGGAAGGTTTTGAACATTACAATGGAATTATTACTCTGCCAACACGGTCGAATTTCTTGATACGTGATCTGAATGACGGTAGATTCACCAGGCATGTTAATGAACCATTGAATACGATGTACGCCAACTTATTTAGAACACCAGATGATTATGCTTATTATGCAAAAGGTGGTTTCTTAGCCCATAAAATTTCTACAAGGCTAATAGATGAGACCGAATCAAATTATGAACAGTTCCTAAGATATCTCTATGATAAATATTATATGACCCAAAATGGCAGAGAGTATTCAAAACATACAAGTGGTTATTTGAGTACGGGTGTATTACTTTCTGAGTTGAATACCTTTTCGGGCTTAGATTTTACCGACATGTTTGACAAATATGTTTATGGCGTGGAGGATATAACGATTGGATTACAGATTGATGAGCGTTACTTACCGATATTTGCAGAACCCTTGTATTAGCATACAGATAAGTTTACCTGTCGCCTAACAAAGCGTAAACTTGCTTGGTGGGGATCCTACGGTATATTCAAGTATTTTTCTCGCTTCGAGTTTTCTCTGCTCCCAAGCAGAATCCACGCCCGCCCACACGCAAGTAACTCGAACGATTGGGTGGCTTACATGAGCAGCACTTGGGATCTCTAGAGTAGTGATTGCAAGGATCAAAAATATGCAAAAAGAAAATAGCATCCCCTCTATGACCACACAAGCGAAGATAGCCCTCTATTTTCTCGCCATTGGTATATCACTCCTCTTGGGAGGAATTGCATACCAGATAATGGTTGGTTTATCCACAATGGCAATAACAGATGAGTCTATTGAGCGATTCGGATATATGCTGATGTCGCGGGGGTCTATTCTGCTTATTGTGGCCTATGCGATGGTGTTCTTTTCGGGCATCGCCTTTTGGTTACTTGGTCCCTACAAGCTTAAAAGCGATAGATGGTTTTTGATAGCCTTTCTTCTGTTCTACATTTGGCTTCCAGTAGATCTATACACCATTAGCTTGGATATACGATTTGCCTTGCTATTCAGTCCCAATGTACCAATTACAAACGATTTGAAATCTCTTTTCCTCTCCCGGCAACAATCCCTTGGTCCAGTTCCACTAATAATGCTACTGGGCTATTTGACGGCGATAGGAATGATGGTTTTCAAACCTGGTTCTAAAAAACGTCAACCAAGATAGCCAGATTCTTTTGAATATGCTATATTGAAAGAAGACCATAAACCTACATAGAAGACTCAATTACCGTTAGCTTCATTGGTAAATTGGTATAAACTGTATGATGGTGTTGTTATATATTCTGGGTTGGTTTCAATCCATAAAAGCCGCCCAACAAGGCATTGCACCGGGCTGCCTAACGCTCTATTTTTGAAAGGTTACGCGCCCACGAAAAAGCTTTTGATTGGGGTGGGTTTTGCTGACCCGGCAGCCAGTGAAAGCCGGCGTTAGATTGAAACTCTCACATCTATTGTGCGGATCAAGTCGGATGTACGGGTATAAGTTTAGACCGATGATTCAGGGGGTAAGTTTTTTCAATTACGAACGCCTTCCAGTGATGGAGGGTGTTTTTTGTTGACGTGATTCGAGGATTGTTTATAATGATTGACAGAGGCAGATAATGGTTCTCACTCTGGTCGTTGACTCGATCAAATGTTAATATTTTTCTATCCTTACCCACACGCCGATATCGCAAGTCGTTAGGTTGATAGTTATAGAATTGTCGATCGAATTGAAAGTGTTTTTTAGCAAGACTAATTAAACGTTCATCGAAGTATGTTAATGAGATAAAAAATCGCAATATCTTTATTGGAGTAAACATGACTATCGATCTTGAACTCAAAGTCGAAAAGGATATATTGCTTGTAACAGCAAAAGGCCGGGATGACGACTTAAAACAGGTTCAAGAATATGGGCTTGCAGTCCTGGCAGAAGCAAAAGTGAATAATAGCAATAAAATTATCTGTGATGAAACAGAGTTGGAATATTCTTTAAGCACTCTTAATACCTTTAATTTGGCAGAATCATTATCTAAAGTGATTCCATATGCAGTGAAAGTAGCAATCGTATGCAACCCATATCAATTTACCGATGCAAGTTTTTGGGAAACAGTGGCAGTAAATCGTGGAGCTCAAGTACGGGTTTTTAAAGATATGGTTAGTGCAGAAAAATGGATTAAATAGAATGGATGAAGTTGGTAGCTATCTAATAATCGTTTTGTCAAGCTCCGGTGTTTAAATTGGTACGCTGAGTTAGCCAGCAGGATGTGCTCGATTTTGAGTGCATCTATGTGACTTGCACCCGGTCAGAAATCGCCACATATCGTCATGCTAGTTTGAAATTTAAAAAACATACCGTTATGCTTGTTATATTATCCTCCCATGAAGGGGAATGTAAACCATTCCCCTTCAGCGCATGGACAACATTCTCGTCGTGGTCGACGACCTCGAGTCAGTGAAAGCCTTCTTCATCGAACTCGGCATGGAGGTGGAAGGCGAGACGACCGTCGAGGGGCCAATAGAGTGGACCGTCTCATCGGCCTGCAGAATGCCCGCTCCACCATCGCGATGCTGTGCACCCCGGACGGGGAGGCGTGCCCATCTCTGAAGTACCGGTTATTGTTACCGCACCGGATAACGACTTCAGAGATGCCTGTAAAAACAGTGTTGTTTGAGTAAAATTAGGTATGGCATCGGAACACGACAGGTTTTCTTCGGATTATGATCATAAAGTCAGGCAATATCACAGTTACCTTGCCGAGGCGCTCTTTGGCCTGTGCTACGAATTCATTAAACCGGGTGACAGGATTCTGGATGTGGGAATTGGCACCGGACTTTCCTCGTCACTGTTTTTCAAAGCGGGCTGCCAGATGTATGGCATGGATGGTTCCCATGAAATGCTGGCCCTATGCAAAGCCAAAAAAATAGCTCACGAACTGGTTGAACAGGATATCCTGAATCTCCCATGGCCGTACGAAACCGGTTCGATGGATCATATTATCAGTTGTGGGGTATTTCACTTTTTGGGAGACCTTGAGAAGACCTTTAAGGAAATAAACCGAATTCAAAGCGCTCAGGGGTTATTCGCCTTTACCATAAAACAGCAACCCGGGCAAAATCAGGACTGTGTACAGGAAATAATCGACACCATCCCGGTGTTTACGCACAGCGTGGAATACATCAACACAATACTGGGCAAATTGCAGTATGAAATCATCAAGGATATGACCTGCCCGGTGAGTGATTCATCCTACCGTCTACTCTGCACGCGAAAAACTTCGGACTTCTGACGATTTAATGGTACGCATGAATTTTGATCTTTTGATTGTTTTGCTCTTTGGCCTGATCTGGTTGGGCCTCGTCCTGTTCCTGCGCTCGAAGAAAAGCCGCGTCTGGCTGTTCTTCTTCACGATATTCTACGTCTACATTTTTAAGGTTCTGGATTACACCCTGTTCCAATATCAAGCCCTCATTCTTCTAAAACTGTTCAATCCAAACCTGATCCTGAACGGACAGGTTGCCGGGAAAGAATTGAACCTTATTCCGCTGATCACACTCACTTCGCAGGACGTGAAAACCTCGCTTGAAAACATCCTGCTGATGCTGCCGTTTGGCTTCGGATTGCCGTTTATTACGAAGTGTCGCATGAAGAAGGTAGTTTTGCTAGGCGCTCTCTTCAGTATCTTGATCGAGTGTATGCAATTCATCTCCGGATACCTGGCTCATATCACCTTCCGGGTGGTAGACGTCAATGATGTGATATTCAATACATTGGGCACCGCCGTCGGCTTCCTGGTGTTTCTGGGCTTCGCGTATCTCTACCGCCGTTTGTCCTCCCATCGGGAGCTGTCAGCCAATCCGATTCTGCGTTATGTCACAGAGCGAGCGCAGGTCAATAAAGAGTAGGATGTTTCCTCTTGCTCATCCCCTTATTTCGAGGAGGAGCGCAATAGACAAACGGGTAAAAAAATCTGGTATCATCATGTATGTCAGAACATAGGTACATTGTACATTTGATTAACCGTTCCATTCAGGTTTCAGGAGGAAAAAATGAAGATCGTAAAACTTGGCCGCCAGGGGCTGCAGGTTCCTGCCGTTGGACTTGGCTGCATGGGTATGTCGGAGTTTTATGGACAATCGGATGATACCGAAAACCTGAAACTGCTCGATGAAGCGTTGGAAATCGGCTGTAATTTTTGGGATACATCGGACATGTACGGCTCGTTTACCAATGAAGAATTGCTGGGAAAAGCGCTGCAGAATCGCCGCGAAAAAGTCATTCTCGCCACCAAGTTTGGCGTAAAACGCGGACGTGATGGTTCATGGCTCGGCATAAGCGGCTCACCGGAATATGTGACTGCCTGCTGTGATGCATCTCTGAAGCGCCTGAAAACAGATCATATTGACCTGTACTACCAGCACCGGCCTGATCCCAACGTCCCGATTGAGGATACGATCGGCGCAATGGCGAGACTGGTCGAGGCAGGCAAGATCCGCTACCTGGGCCTGTCGGAAGCTTCCAAGGAAGAACTGGATAGAGCACACCATACCCATCCAATTTCCGCGCTGCAGACGGAACTCTCGCTCTGGTCACGGGATGTTGAAAAGGAAATCTTGCCCAAAGCACGCGAACTCGGCATTGGTTTTGTTGCCTACAGTCCTCTGGGCCGCGGATTCTTAACAGGCGCGATTAAAAAGCGTAATGACCTCAAACAAGATGATTGGCGGTTGAGCACTCCGCGTTTCAGCGAAGAAGCCATTGCGAACAACCAGCAACTTGTCGAAAAAGTGGAAGAAATTGCGTCCAAAAAAGGCGTCACACCCTCACAGGTAGCCCTGGTCTGGGTATTGTCTCAGGGGGATGATATTGCCTCCATCCCGGGAACGCGCCATTCCAAATACTTGCGGTTAAATTGGGCGGCTCAGGACGTTGTTTTAAGCGAACAGGAGAAAGCAGAACTAAATTCATTCTCACGGAATTTCAGGGTCGTGGGCGAACGCTATTGAGGACGGTCCCGCAGACAGGCTCCGGTGATTCACCCGGTCAGTGCGTGGAAAAGATAGACGAATTGTTGCCTGAACAGGTTGATGGATAAGCTGCGTAAAACCATCCGATGGAGAAGGCCATGTGGAAACAAGAATGTTATTCGCATGTACAATCCAATCCAGACGCGAGTCGCTCACCGCTCCATCGTACGCTTCAGACCAGAGATATCAACGCGAGTAAAGGTTCTTATATTTCTTTTTCCAAATTCAAGCAGATAATATATCCTTAATAGACCGATCAAGAATTTGGAAGGACATTGATTTCAATGGAAAAGACTTCATTCTATATCTTCCTATATATATTGTTGGTTTTATTCTCCGTTTTATATGCCACAGGATGTTCATCGCCGATTCAATCATCCCCACCAGCTTCTCCCCCTGCCATCATACCTACCAAAATCATGACCATGACTATTGCTCCAACTGCCATAAACACTCTCCTGCCCACATCAACCGCCACGCCTACAACTTTACCAACAGCAACTCGAAATCCATCGATTCCCGAAAGAATCCCTGAAAATGGGGATCATATGAAAGCATGGGGTTGGGAAGGGTTACAGATCTGGGCTAGTAATATACCTCTTGTTTCGTGTAGAAATGGCCGGGGAACTGATTTTGTTTGTGGAGACAATCCTGATATAAATATCTTTTTTTGGGATTCCGAAAATCCTTGGTACTTTGCCGGGCAGGCTTCAATTGGGAAAATGCAAACATTCTCGTTTATATTTGATACAAAGTATAAAAATATTGTGATCACAGCAAACAATCAAAAGACATTTGCCATTGATAGTATTGTAGGGTTACTGGAAAATGGTCAAGAGATTCCGTTTGGTTATGCCTTGGGGAAAGACAACTTAACGCTTGTCCCCAATCAATTGTATTGGGATACACCAAATACACCTATAGATATTGAATTCTTTCTTTCAAATGAAAAGAAAAACATCCACCCGGCCAGTATAGTAGATTGCGGTATTGTTGGAAAAGAACCGGATAATAATGTTTCTATCGTAAGACCTGGTGCGGGTGGTGAAGATGGAACTGGTGATGTAATTCTATTCAGATTGATAAGTGACCCGGATATTACAGGTGGTTTCAGAGGTGAACAGGCATATGACCTTAAGGGAGTTGAGATCACATTTGGGGAAATTGAACCTGAGCAAAAGCATTGTCCAATGCAATAGAGAGTACCACGTTGTTGATTGGATTTCCTGAAGGAGCAGGTCAGTTAATAGGATGCCCTCGCTTGCCTGTCCCCTGTCTGAGTGTGAGCGTAACTTCTATTTTAAGCAGACTATCCACCGCTCGATTGAACATAGATCTTTTTCCATTCACATAGAATATCTCTATAATTTCTGATGTTAACTGAGTATAAAGGAGCCGAATTGTGACCATCATCAACATTCGTTTATAAATGGATCCCATGGCAATCATTGCCGCCCTGGCTTTGCATGTGACGATCGGGGCCATCTGGTACCATCTAGCCGCATCCGCCGCAGCCCGGGCAACCAGCCTGTCGGCGGCATCCGCGTATACGCATCCCTTTACGGATGGCAACCAGGCAAAACATATCCTGGGACCGGCTGCCTGCGCCGCGCTGGCTATTGAGATCAAGGCTGACAACGACCCACAGTTTGGTGATGCCAAAGTGAAATGGGCTGTTGAGCATGTCCGGCTTGAGGTCTGCGAACTTCTTATGAAGATGCCCAACCAGCCTTCGGGCAGGAACCGGTTGGAGAGGATCATGGCTGACCTTGATTCGCTTTTGCGGAAAAGGTACCGGGACTTCCCCTGACATTTGCTTCATTTCAGATGAAAAGGAGCATGCATGTGTCCCAAACAAATACGATAAAATTGAGTTAAATAAGCATTTATTCCCTGTCAGTCAGAAACTGGAGGTTGCGTATGCCTGAAACTCAAAACCCGAAAAATACCGGCCATGATTCTGCCGATAACCGCATACCCCTCCAGGTGGGCGCGCTAACCGTCGAACAGCTCACACAAATTTTCACCCACCTGCCGGTGGATATCACCTTCGTGGACGAGGGCAATGATGTGCGCTTTTACTCCGGCGGAAAACACCGCGTGTTCGAGCGCACCCCGGATATCATCGGGCGCAATGTGATGAACTGCCACTCACCGGACTCTGTGCAAATCGTCTTCAAGATCCTGGAAGATTTCCGTGCCGGAACACGAGACACGGCAGAGTTCTGGATCCAGACGAAACCCACGCCGGAACAGGCCAGTCAGATGATCCACATCCGCTATTACGCCGTACGCGACCCAAAAGGTAAATTTCTGGGCACGCTGGAAGTCACCCAGAATGTGACCGGCATCCGGGCGCTGGAGGGCGAGCGCAAGCTGCTGGACGAGGTGAAGTAGAGAGTCTCAAAACCGAATATTTCACCAGGTATTTTCGTTTAAGTTAATATACTGGCGGTCATCGATTTTGCCGCTCATCTGGATCAGGATGCTTGAAAGGAAAATCGATGAAAGCCGTTGAATACACTAAATATGGGCCGCCCGAAGTTTTGCATTTTGTGAATATCCCCAGACCAGAACCTCGTGACAAGGAAGTTTTGGTAAAGATCCGCGCCACCACTGTAACGATCGGTGACTGCCGGATGCGTAGTTTCACGGTGCCGCGGGAATTATGGCTTCCCTCGCGTCTGTACCTGGGCGTATTTGGTCCCCGCAGGCGCATCCTGGGCATGGAACTCGCCGGGGATGTCGAGAACATCGGTAGAAACGTGACCCGTTTCAAGCCCGGTGACGCGGTTTTCGCCTCGACCATATATGAGAACTTCGGCGGATACGCCGAATATAAATGCTTCCCGGAAAACGGCACCCTGGCACTCAAGCCGGCCAACCTTGATTACGGCGAAGCGGCTGCCTCAATAGGTGGTGGGGTTACCGCCCTGGGCTGCCTCTGGCACGCTGGCTTGAAACCCGGGAAAACCATCCTTATCTACGGCGCATCCGGCGCGGTAGGTACAAATGCCGTGCAACTGGCACATAATCTATACGGCGCGGATGTGACCGCCGTATGCAGCACAGCCAATCTGGAACTGGTGCGCTCACTCGGAGCGGATAAGGTCATCGACTACACCCGTGAAGATTTCAGCCGGCAGTCAGCCCGCTATGACGTGGTTTTCGATGCCGTGTCCCGCTTCCCGGAGGCGCAGGCACGCAAAGCTCTCAAGCAGGGCGGTGTTTATCTGAATGTGCACCGCGACGCGCATACCCCTCGCGGCATGAGCCGCCAGCAGGAATTGTCCAGGCTCAAAGAACTGCTCGAGGCAGGAACGCTTAAGCCAGTGATTGACCGTGTATACCCGTTGGAGCAGATTGTCGAAGCACACCGCTATGTGGATCAGGGACATAAAAGAGGTAATGTGGTAATCATGGTAGGAGAGGGTGTCACCGCGGTGCCGTAGTGATTTGATGAGCCGTCAGGTGTATCGCGGTGATGGACTTCTATCTGTTACCCGCAGGGTGATTTATCGGGTTTATCCCGGGGTTATACACCGCTTGACGTGATCCATTCCGCATTCCTATTATGGAAACATGGAAAAACAATCACTGTCTCCTGAACAAATTTCCACCTTGCTTGGCGTGTTGAAAACACGCTTTGATAAGAACCCCGGCCGTCACCCCGGCATCAACTGGGCGCAGGTGCAATCCCGGCTGGAAGCCAGCCCGGATAAGCTCTGGCCGCTCTGCGAGATGGAACGCACCGGCGGCGAGCCGGATGTGGTCGGCATGGACAATGCCAGCGGTAAATACGTCTTCGTCGATTGTTCACCGGAGTCCCCTGCCGGGCTGCGCAACCTGTGTTACGACCGCGCGGCGCTGGACGCGCGCAAAGAGCATAAACCCGCGGACAGCGCGCTGGATATGGCTGCCGCCATGGGCATCGAACTGCTGACGGAAGAACAATACAGAGATCTGCAATCGTTGGGCAAGTTCGACACGAAAACATCAAGCTGGCTGAAGACGCCGCCCGAGATCCGCAATCTCGGAGGGGCCATCTTTGGCGACCGGCGCTACGACCATGTCTTCACCTACCACAATGGCGCGGATTCGTACTACGCCGTTCGGGGGTTCCGCGGGGCGTTGAAAGTGTGACCTGGATTCATTTGGTTTGCGTGAACCTGTCGCGCAGCCGGCTGTATAATTGGTGCCTGCCCTGAAACCCTGCCATAACAGATTGCCATAAATAGGCTAAACTTATAGTAACGTGTGATGTGACATACATATACGCGTGGATTACTTCGCCAGGGTGGAAATCGTGTTTTGCAAGGGCACGGTTTCCATCCTGAATTCCCTTGACCTGGAGTAAACTCCAGGGTGTATTCTTTATGGAATATCCTGACCCTTTCAAGGTTTAACTGAATTATGCAAACCGGTAAATTGAAAACCCTGCTGGAACAGGTGCGGGCCGGACAGATGGACGTGGACGCGGCGCTGACTGAATTACGCTGCCTGCCCTACGAAAATCTGGATGGCTTTGCCACCCTGGACCATCACCGCTCCCTGCGTAACGGCTTTCCTGAGGTGGTCTTCGCCCAGGGCAAACGCCCCGAACAGGTGACCGCTATCGCGCGCCGCCTGATGGAACGCAACGACCGGGTATTGATCACGCGGGTGGACCCGGCCATGGCGCAGATGGTGCACGCCGAAATCCCGGAGCTGACCTACCTTGACCTGCCGCGGCTCCTGGTGCTGGATCGTACCGCGCCGGCGGAAAAGCGGCCGGGCATCATGGTTGTCACCGCGGGCACGGCCGACCTGCCGGTGGCGGAAGAAGCCGCCGTCACCGCGGAACTGATGGGCAATGTGGTTGATCGCCTGTTTGACGTGGGCGTGGCGGGCATTCACCGCCTGCTTGGTCAGGTGGAGCGGTTGTGGCAGGCGCGGGTCATCATTGTGGTGGCCGGCATGGACGGCGCCCTGCCCGGCGTGGTGGGCGGGCTGGTCTCGGCGCCGGTTATCGCCGTGCCGACCAGTGTGGGTTACGGTGCCAGCTTCAACGGACTGGCCGCCCTGCTGACCATGCTCAATTCCTGCGCCAGCGGCGTGGGTGTGGTCAATATTGATAACGGCTTTGGCGCCGGCGTACTGGCGGCCAACATTAACCGGCTGGGAAGCTGACGTGCCTTCCATCCCGCAGGATCACCCACTCCACCCCCGCTGGGTCTCTCTGCTCGCCCGCTTTCGCGAACTGGGCTCGGTGATCGTAGCCTTTTCCGGCGGGGTTGACAGCGGTCTGCTTTGTACCGCGGCCTATTGCGCGTTGGGCGAACGGATGCTGGCTGTCATTGTGCGCTCTCCGGTGGAATCACCGGAAGATACCTCGTCAGCCCGCGCGTTAGCCGGTCAGGTTGGTTTTCCCCTGCGCGAGTTGGACTACAATGATCTGTCAAACCCTGAATTTTGCGCCAATCCGCCCGAACGCTGCTACATCTGCAAGCTGGGCCGCTTCCGCGTGCTGCGTGAACTGGCCGCGCGTGAAGGGTACGCCGCGCTGGTGGAAGGTTCCAATGCCGACGACTCAGGCGATTACCGCCCCGGCCGCCGAGCAGTGACCGAGACTGGTACCATCAGTCCGCTGCTGGAATTGAGGTTCACTAAAAGCGACATCCGGGAACTCGCCCACGCGCTGGGGCTTTCCGTCTGGGATCGTCCCGCGTCGCCCTGCCTGGCCACCCGCTTTCCCTACGGCTCACCGGTCACCCGGGAGGGGCTTCGTCAGGTGGCGGAGGGCGAACGTTACCTTGCCGAACTTGGCTTTTCACCGGTTCGGGTGCGGCATCACGGGCCAATAGCCCGGCTCGAGGTCCCGCCGGAACAGATTGAACGTCTGGCCGCTCTGCGTCAATCCATAGCCGGCCATTTCAAATCCATTGGATTCCAATACACGGCTGTAGACCTGACCGGATACCGGTCGGGCAGCTTAAACGAGGTGCTTAAATGAAAATTGCGTTCGCCGATTGTTTTTCCGGTATCAGCGGAGATATGTTCCTGGCCGCCCTGCTCGACGCCGGCTTGCCATTTGAAACACTGCAAGAGGGCATTGAGAGCCTCAACCTGCCGGAAAAAGTGGAGCTGCGTCTCACCGAAACCCACAAAGGCGCGCTGCGCGCCGCCGACCTGGAGGTGATCGTCCCGCACAGCCACCACCACCGGCACCTCTCAGACATTCTGGACATTCTGGCGAACAGCGCTCTTCCAGACACCATCAAACAGGCGGCCGGACGCGTTTTCACCCTGCTGGCCGAAGCCGAAGCCCGCGTGCACGGCGAACCAATCGAGCACATCCACTTCCACGAGGTCGGCGCGCTGGATTCCATCGTCGATGTGACCGGTGCGGTCATCGGCCTCGAGGCGCTGGGCATCGAACGCCTGTACGCCTCACCGCTGCCCTATGGCTCGGGTGAGATCGAAAGCAGCCACGGGACAATCCCGCTGCCCGCCCCGGCCACCCTGGAGGTACTGCGGCTGGCGCGCGCGCCGCTTACCCCCTCAACCGCGCGGGCGGAGCTGGTCACCCCCACCGGGGCGGCCATCCTGGGAACGCTGGCCACCTTTGAGCGTCCGACGTTCACCATCTCGGGGGTCGGAGTTGGCGCGGGCAAACGCGACCTGCCCTGGCCCAATGTGATGCGCCTGATCATCGGCGAAACCTTCGAAACCGATACCGCCGAGATGGTGCAGATCGAAACCAATATCGACGACATGAATCCACAATTCTACGGGTACATTATGGAGAAGCTCTTCTCCGCCGGCGCGCGGGATGTCTTCCTGACGCCCATTCAGATGAAAAAGAACCGTCCCGGCACCCTGCTGGGGGTGATCGCCCCGCGGCAGGATGAAATGGCGCTGGCCGAACTACTGCTGCGCGAGACAACCACACTGGGGTTGCGGGTGCAGCCCGTCGGGCGTTATGAAGCGCAGCGCGAATTCCGCACGGTCGATACAGCCTACGGAAAGCTGACGCTCAAGGAAAAGATCCTCGATGGGCGTGTAGTCCAGTCCGTGCCGGAGTACGACGACTGCGTGCGCCTGGCGCGGGGAAACGGCATCAGCCTGGCAGAGGTTTATCAGGCGGTGCAGATGGTATTGAGGGATGAGGGGCAGAGTTCTGGAACAGCTCTTTCAGGATTAGTCCCGAAATAGTATCAATATGGGCACTCATGAAAACACAGGGGATTGAATACACCCTGTTCCCTGCTCATTTTTTAATGAGTACAACGTGTTTTTTCAAACCTAAACCAGTATGAATTTGCTGTGTCGAAAGCCATCTGGACTTTGTTTGATGGCAAACTGTGCAACATGGGAATAATCAGCCGTGTATAAGGTCATCTCCGAAATTATCACATTGTGTACAATAAAAAGTAAGTTGTTCGTGTTAATCAATTTGTACGCAGGGAGAAAATCAGCATGAAAAAAACAGATCAACGATCGCTGCTATCATTCCCCATATTAATTATTGTCGGTGTTTTGGTCGCACTGGCCGGCAGCCAGAATGGGTCCCTGTTCGCCGGCTACCCGGTCTTCGCGTTGACGGTGGGACTGGCATTCATTATTCAATGGCTGGTATTCATCCCATCATTTATCAACCAGACAGAAAAGTTCTTTGACCTCACGGGCAGTCTCACCTATATTTCACTGACGATCTTCGCGTACCTGGTCACGCCGGGCATGGATTTGCGGTCAACCCTGCTCTTCGTCCTTGTATTGGCCTGGGCAATCCGTCTCGGCACGTTCCTTTTCACCCGGATCAAGAAAGCCGGCAAGGATGACCGCTTTGATGAAATTAAACCATCCTTCATCCGGTTCCTTAATGTCTGGACCATCCAGGCGCTGTGGGTCACCTTCACGGCAGCCGCTGCCTGGGTGGCCATTACATCCAGCCTTAAAAAGGACTTCGATATTTTCGCCATCATCGGGCTGGTCATCTGGATTGTCGGATTCACATTCGAAGTGACGGCAGATACACAAAAAAGCCGCTTTAATGCTGATCCGGGGAACAAAGGCAGGTTCATCAGCACCGGCCTGTGGTCCAGATCGCGCCACCCGAACTACTTTGGCGAGATCACGCTCTGGGTGGGCATCGCGGTGATCGCGATCCCCGTTTTGCAGGGCTGGCAGTGGATTGCCCTGATCTCACCGCTATTTGTCACCCTGCTGCTTACCCGCGTCAGTGGAATCCCGCTGCTGGAAAAGAAAGCCGATCAAAAATGGGGCGGGCAGGCGGACTATGAGGAATACAAGAAGAAAACCCCGGTATTGATCCCCCGGTTGTAAAAACCTGTCAGGGGCATGTTTGGAGGCATCCTCCTGATGGAACCATCCGCCGCCTTCCATCTTCAAACCCTGGCGCATATTGATTAAGGTTATACTTGAAATCCGCTGGACAGCGGGTCTACATATGCCAACCTGCGCGGATCGCCGTATGGACCAAACACCCGGGAGACCCGGCAAACTGGCAATTTGAATATTTTTGGAGACTCACATAATGGATCGTCAGGCCAAGATCGACCGCTACGACCGCATCATCGCGCAGCTCAAGACACTCCTACCTAAATCGCAAGATGAACAGGCCAGAATGGCGACGGTAGCGGCGCTGCTTCACCACAAGATGAATCATTTCTTCTGGACCGGATTCTATGAGCTGAAGAGCAAGCGCCTCATCGTCAAACTCTACCAGGGACCGGTTGCCTGTATGGAACTGCCCCGGGATACGGGAGTCTGCTGGGCGGCAGTCAACACGGGGAAGCCGGTCGTGGTACCGGATGTACACAAGTTCCCTGACCATATCGCCTGCGACAGCCGCAGCGAGTCAGAGATATGCATTCCGTATCGAAACAGCGCGGGAGAAATCACCGCTGTTCTGGATATTGACAGTGACGTTCTTAATAACTTTGATGACATGGATGAATTAAAACTTACCGAAATTCTCGCGCTGATACCTGCCTGACGGGCACGTCCAACAGACGAAAGTTATAAACAGCCAGGCGCACATGCCACTTTCCCAAAGCCGAATCTGTCACGGTCGTTCCTGTTCTCGCCGCCTGGCAGCGGGTGGGGAGAAATATGGATCCAATAGCCGCCTGTCGCCCGGGTAGGTCCTGGATTGGTGTCAGCCGGAATACATCGGATATACACTCCTTATGTATTCTTAGAGGGGCCTATACAGCGGTGATCATATAAGGAAGAATACCTATGAGTTGGGTGGTGCTTCCCATTGTTCCTGAGATCCACGGTTGGTTGAGCGAAAACGGATTCCCGGTCGATATTCCCGGGACCCGTTATCCTTCGCTGGATGAACTGCTTGCTGTTTTGCAATCCTTTGATCTTGCGGTACTGACAGAAGATTTGCCGGTAAAAAACCTGGCCGGAACCACCAGTAACAATGCTTGATTTTCTTTTTTTTTTATTTTCGGTTACCTGTTTATGGGAAATGACCAGTTTGTTAACGACACAAAACCGTTTTTCTTTTTGAAAGTCTATCGTGATGTGCATCCCATCGGATATGATTAACACAACTTTGATTGAATTAAAAAGAAAAATTAAACATACCTTGATAACCCATTAACAATAAAACGTCACAATGAGATTGAGTTATCGGTACAGGTCAAATTTCCGGGCAGCGCCCCCGCCATCCTGCAAAAGGTGTTTTGCTCCCATGGGGCGCGGAACGCTCTTGTTCTCAAGCCGGTCGAAAGGTTGGTGAAGCTATGGGCAAAAATATTTTATTCATTTGCGGAACAATGAATCAAACCACCCAGATGCACAGCATCGCGCGTGAACTGCCCGAGCATAACTGTTCCTTTACCCCGTTTTATCTCGAAGGGTTTACAGCCATCCTGAATCGCCTGGGGCTGATGGAAAATACCGCGGTGGGCAACAAGCTCTCCCGCAACGTGAGGCGTTACCTGCGTGAACAGAAACTTCATGTGGATTATGGCGGCAGGCGCGGCTCGTATGATCTGGTAGTCACCTGCACCGATTTGATCGTGCAGAAGAACCTTAACGGCAAACGGCTGATGCTGGTTCAGGAAGGCATGACCGAACCCGAAGGATTGCGGTACGCCGGGGTGCGCCTTTTTGGTTTGCCGCGCTATATCGCCAACACAGCTTCATTCGGACTCTCGAACGCGTATCACCGCTTCTGTGTGGCGTCGCCCGGCTACCGAGACCTATTTATACGCAAGGGGATCCCGCCGGAAAAACTTGTAGTGACCGGCATCCCTAACTTTGACAATGTGGCTTCCTTTAAAGAGAATACCTTCCCGTTCAAAGATTACGTGCTGGCGGCCACATCGCCCACCCGCGAAACGTTCCAACGCGATGACCGCGAAGATTTCATCCGCAAAGTTGTTGAAATCGCGCAGGGCCGGCAGGTGATCTTCAAACTGCACCCGGCGGAACAGGAACGCCGCTCGCGCCGTGAAATTGAACAGCTCGCTCCGGGGTCCCTGGTGTTTTCTGATGGCAACATCAACGCGATGATCGCCAATTGTTCGGTGCTGATCACCCAGTTTTCCACCGTTACATACATCGGCTTGGCCCTCGGGAAAGAGGTGTATTCCTACCTGGACCTGGATGAGCTCAAGAAGTTGATGCCAGAACAGAACGGAGGAACGTCAGCCAGTCATATCGCGGATGAATGCCGTAGTTTAATGGCGACCCGCAATCCCGTTTCCGTTGAAGCGTTGCCCCGCACCGGGTGGTTTTCCGGGAAAATTCAATCCCGCTGGCTGCAACGCCCGCGGTTAAGCGGGCTGGGACGTGCCTGATCACCAAAATTCAATCCTGGTAAGCTTCGATATCAGGGAAGTAGTATTTTTTTATCAAATTCCCATACTCATCTGGTTGATCAGGTAAATAATTATTAAATGAAAATTTTTCGTATACTTCATCAGGGAATGGAAGTGTGTGGGGCAATCGGATATCCAAATTAGAATCAGAACATATTTTAAGAGACACTCCATGGAACATAAACTGGAAGTACATAATCCTATTGCTGTTGTTATAGTCATCATTCTGGCTATTACAATAATGGCAGCGGTAGTCCTGACAAATTCCATGCCTTTTATCGCCAGCGGAATCAAATTGGGGCACAATACAGATTCGGCATTTATGCTGGTGAATGCCCGGGCCGGTGATATAGTCAAAATAAATTATGACGTGGAAGTCTTCAACGGCTCACTCGAAATCAAATTTTTAAAGGGGGTCTTTATATTTTCTGCAGAAAAGCTATGGGAAATCGACCTCGAGTCAAAAAAATCAAACAACAGCGCGGTTGTTACTATTTTAGAAGACGGTTTATATCAAGTGCATGTACAGGAATATTCCTATGCTGGAATATATAACATAAATTGGACGGTCAAATCAAACGATTAGTTCATTCACGTGTAAATATTCGCAACCCCAGGTTCTGCCATACATCGATGATACTACAAGTAAAAATTTTTCATTAATATACCGGGAGTTATTTATCCCCGGCACCCATCTCCTGGCTCATACAGGACGGAAGCAAAAAAAACGCTCTCAAGGTCAAATATCTGCCCTTCGTATTGAGTTGAAAAACTGTTTTGCGATGAACTTCGCCTGCTGCCGGCCACTAGACCGGGCAGAGGCAAACCCGGTTGGAAACCAGCCTTGAAATCCTGTGATGATTGAACTTTATAACAGCACCGGCGGCAAACCTGGCGTGGTCAGGTATGACTCGGCGACCGGGGGAATATTCTGCTGCGATGGCGTATCCGAGTTCCCCGCCAACCGCCGCAACCTGTGCTGCGACAATGTCTTTATCTATCACAACTGGGCGGATTCATACTGCGTTGTAAGAGGTTTTCTCGGGCGGGCGTTACAGGTCCGCCAGTTGCCAATTGATGGGCGCGAGACCGGCGGATTGCAGCACGGCGTTGGTTTTCGAGAAATGCGCGCAACCGAAAAATCCGCGCGTGGCGGACAGCGGCGACGGGTGCGGGGCTTTCAAAATGGTATGTCGGGTGAAATCGATCCCCTCCGCCTTGCGCTGGGCGTAGCTGCCCCACAGTAAAAAGACCACCCTCTCCTGCCGGCTGTTGACGGCGCGCAGTACGGCGTCGGTGAAGTTTTCCCATCCCTTGCCCTGATGCGAGTTGGCCTGGTGGGCGCGCACCGTCAGCACGGCGTTCAACAGCAGCACCCCCTGCTCCGCCCAGGGGATCAGGCAGCCGTGATTGGGCACGCGGAATTGCACATCCGTATGCAGTTCCTTGTAGATGTTTACCAGCGATGGCGGCACCGCCACACCCGGCCGAACCGAGAAGGCCAGCCCGTGCGCCTGGTTTTCGTCATGGTACGGGTCCTGCCCGATGATCACCACACGCACCTGCTCAAAAGGGGTGTAGCGCAGCGCGTTGAACACGTCGGGCGCCGGGGGGTAGACTTTGTATTTGTGGCGTTCCTCGCCGACAAAGCGGTAGAGCTGCTGGTAATAGGGTTGATCGGTCTCACCGACCAGGGCGGGCAGCCAGCTTTCCGGAATGGGCATGTGGGGCTCCTCGATCTTGGTGGGAAATTCCTTAACTGTGAAGTTCAGATTTTACACCCTTACCGTGGGAAATCCTTTCAAAAAAAACGACTACTGATCAAAGCAATGGAGAGTCCCGGAGGGCTCTCCATCCATTTTCACGCAGGCAGACGGGACATTCACCTCCTGCGGCATCAGACTGCGACTGGCGGCATGGTCTTCAGCAGGAAATCCGTCCGTTTTTGCAGGATTTCACCCTTACCCGGTCCCATGTTAATAAGGTGTGACAGCGACGGCGCTTCGTACAATTCGGAGTTTTTGATCAGCCGGTGCGCGTATTCGGCATGTGAGAAGGGCACGTTGCGGTCGTACCGGCTGTGGATGATCAACACAGGCACATGAATATCCTGCAGGTCGTGTGCCTTGTGATCAATATTATGAATAAATCCCGAGCCCGAATCAAAGGACTGCAGCATCGCCCGGTATTCCCGGATATCCTCCTCATCCCATTGCGCCATAACATCAGCGGGTTTGCACAGGGAGAACATTTTTGCCAGCGACAGCATGGTGCCTTTTGGATCGCGGTCAAACTGCTCACGCTGGCCCTTCCAGAAACCGGCTTGCCGTTTGGGGTTGAAGATCCATTTCATGGCCCAATACTGCGGCGAAAAGCGGGGAACCCAGGTTTTTGTGACCGCTTCCTCCAGGATCAGGCATACGGTGGCTTCGGGATACAGGCGGGCGAACTCCAGCGAGGTTGGCCCTCCGGCAGATAGACCAATCACCGCTGCCTTATCTTCACCCACCGCGCTCAATAGCGCCCTTAATACACCCGCCTGTTCCGCCGCGCTTTTCCCCAGAGTGATGGGGGTGCGGCCATAACCGGGACGGCTGGGGACCAACACCCGGTAACCCAACCGTGCCAACTCTTCCTGCCCAATGTCACTAAAGCAGTTGTCATTGCCCCCGTGTACGGCCATGATCAGCGGACCGCTTCCCCGCATGGTGCACTCCACCGGCCCATGGATCGTGTTAATCATTTGTGATTCCATTTTTTCCTCTTATTAATTCGTGAATTTTCTCAGTTTGCCAACGGCGTCATCCACCCAGTTGATCTCACTTTCAAGCAGGCGGATACCGTTGTCAACTATGATCTCGAAAAGCGCTTCTTCCTTTTCTGCCGCGCCCAATGCTATGCGGGATTGGGCTTCATTTCCATTCAGGAAAGCCAGTTTTTCTTCCAGAGTTTTACGGTATTCCAGTAGATTCGCGATGATCACTTCTGTGGGAACATTTCGTGAAAAGAATAACTGCACCAGCAAAGGATCGCGGTGAGGCGTGGTTTGCAGCGGCGCCGATAACCAGCGCGTCAAATCTTCACTACCAGATGGGGTGATCGAGTAGACGACCCGATTGGGTTTGTCGCTCTGATAAATAACCTCGCTGCGAATGAGCGTGTCCGCTTCCAATTCCTTCAATGTGCGGTATATCTGACTCTGGGTGGACGGCCAGAAGTGCTGAATTGTCATTTCGATCTTCTTTTGCAGGTCGTATCCGGTTTTGGGGGAATTATTCAAAAAACCCAGGATGGCATATTTCAGTGACATACAATATTTTCTCCCATTTTATATGACATATATACTATATATCACATGTGTTATATTAAGTCAACAGGCATTTTTTCATTGAATTTATCAACGACTTTTTTGACAACCGACTTGAATCGGTATACGATTTAATAGAGTTGCCCGTACGATGTGCGTATTCCCGCGCGGCCGTTAGTCTGAAAGTGGAGCCGCCGCAGACCGCTATCAGCGCGGATGTTTGACAGCTGGGAAAAGACACGCGCAATTCACCTTTTTCGGGAAATCTTCTTTAGAGGGAACCATGACCGTAAAGATCACATGCCTGGTGAATAACACCGCTATCGAAAATTCAGGCCTGATGGCCGAGCACGGCCTTTCATTCTGGATCCAGACCGACCACGGTGTGACCCTTTTCGATACCGGGCAAACCCCGCAGGTGTTATCCCACAACATGGACAGTCTGGGGCTGGCCGCGCGGGACATTAACCGGTTGGTGCTAAGCCACGCGCACTATGACCATACCGGCGGGTTGGAAGTTGCCCTGTCAGGCAGGACGGACCTGACCATCCATGCCCACCCGGATATTTTCAGGCCGCGTTACGCCCTGCGGCAGGGAGAATACCGTTCCATCGGGCTGGCCGTTGATCGGGAGATATTGTCAAGGCACGGAACCCTGTCCCTCAGCGATGTGCCAACCGAAGTGATGCCCGGCCTGTGGACGACCGGAGGGATCACCAAGCGCCCCGAACCGGTTGGAAGCAGTCCGCATCTATTTATCCAGGGAAAAGATGGCTGGCAGCCCGACCCCTACTTGGATGACCTGTCGATGGTGCTGCAATGCGGTAGAGGACTTGTTGTCATATGCGGCTGCTGCCATGCCGGACTGTTGAACACCCTGTTCCACGTGCAGGGGCATTTCGATGGGCCGGTAATCGCCGTCATCGGCGGGTTGCACCTTCAGCATACCGATGACCTGTACCTCGCGCATGTGATTGAAACGTTCACTGAGCGCTTCCCTGAAGCGTCGCTTTACCTCAACCACTGCACAGGTGATAACGCTATCGCGCGGCTGAGGGGCGCCCTGGGGCAGCGGGTCAGACCTTTCCCGGCGGGAGATATGATCAGCGGGGAACTGTGGGAATAAGGTTGGATAAATCGGGTGGTTGGAAAAGATGTAAAAATCACCTTCCAAAAGCAAGGTTGACCGGCGTTATGAACGGTCAATTCGTGGTGAATGGATATGCAACAGGACCCGCCTGGTTGCAACGAAGGATAAAAGCTCGCGCCAAAACTTGCTCGTTGTAATTTTAAAATTGGATGAATATAATAAACTGTATCAATTTTCATGTCGCACAGACCATCCATCATGGCTGTCATTATTCTGCCCTACTTTTTGTCTGATAAATAAATCACTTATCCCACATCCCAGATTTTTCAAACCGCCACCTTCGTTGTTCCACGCAGGAATTCATCGTTTGACGCAAATTGATCAGACACGGTTTTGAATTGAATTGATGATTCAACAGAATGCGAATGACAACCGGGCACAAATGCGTAAGAATATATATCTGATCAATTTTCCTGTTTTCTACTGATCTGCCCTCTTCGAAAAAAACTCTGGCCGGGAGGTGTAATGTCATGGCAAGACACACCCATTTCTACCAGGCCATTCAAGCCGCAATCCTGATTCTCATCGTTACAGCGCTTGGTGGTTGTAATCTGCCCACCGGGAATGGTGATGGCGGACCGGGCCCTTCCGCATGGATAGACCGCCCGCTGGAAGGAGACGTGATCATATTCTCACAATCCTTGACCATTCAGGCACACGCGTCAGACCTTGATGGCGTAGCCAGCTTAAAATTTTACAACTCCGAAAACCTGCTCGGGGTTGTTCCCGCGGGTGGAAGCCGGTTGGGGGAAGCCAGTCTTGAATGGCAACCGCCCGAACCCGGCACATATACTCTGGGAGTTCGGGCGGAAGATTCCTCTGGAAACGAGGGGTCATTGACGACCGTCGAAATCAACGTAGTCGGTGAAGAAACTCAACCGGCGCTGGCAGCCGCCACCGCCACCCCGACTCCCGCGTATGGACTTTGTTCTCCCGAATCACTTACCGCCCCTGAATTATTGACCCCGGCGAATGGTTCCACCGTTAAATCATCGCCCGTATTATCCTGGTCGTATCCGGATGCATCCTGTCATCCGTACAGCTATGCCATTGATATTTCACCCGATTCATCTTTTACTGACATCAGCCTGGGATTTGGGGCCGAAAATTACAATGAAACCAGCCGGGAGTGGCCGTTACCTTCTGGAAAATGCTATTTCTGGCGGGTAAAGGCCTATGTTCCTGACACAAATGGTACGCCATCGTCCGTCTGGAAGTTCTGTGTCGAAAGCCAGTTGACCGATACGCCGTCATCCCCCACATTTTTATTAACGAAGAACGCCCACTGCCGCCTCGGTCCTGGAACAGCGTATAAGTCAGCGGATGCGTATGAACAGGGAACGCTGGTCAATATTGAAGGTCGCAGTGAAGATGGAACATGGTTGTGGGTGGCAAAACCGACCTCCAGCACGCGCTGCTGGATCTCTACAAGCGTCGGTACCGCGAACGGCAACTGGCAGGCGGCACGGGTGATCACCGCCCAACCCCTGCCGGCAACAGAAACACCTGTTCCGGCTGATGCAACCCCGCCCTCTATATCCGACCTTAATATCAGCCCGGCGCTTGTCAGCGCCCAAAACCAGTGCGGGGCAACACCCGCGCTGGCCGCCGTCACCGTGCGTGTCACTGATGCCGGTGGTCTGCAGCGCGTCATCGCCCGGATTTCCGGTGTGGGTGAATTTGATTTGTCTCCGGTCGGCGGAAATATCTACCAGGCAAACATTGGGCCGATTAATAATACGGGTACATTTTCCGTATTTATCCAGGCGTTGGATAACGCGGGCAACTCAGCCATTGGCGGACCGGTTGATCTGCAGGTGGTTGCCTGCCCGGGGTGAAAGGAATTAACCATGAACAAAAAACAATGTTGCATGGTGTCAGCAATCGGTTTACTGCTGGCGGTCCTGCTGATTGGCCTGGGCTATGCCGGATATCGCGTTCTCAGCCAGCGCCAGGCATTATCAAAGTTTGACTATCTCCCGCCTGAAATCCAGATCATCTCCCCACAGGAAGGTATCAGCGTGCCCGCGGGCAGCTATCTTTCTGCCATCTCAACCATGACATTTCCAGAGGGAAATCCTGTTCAGACCGTCGAATGGTGGTTCGACGGGATATTACAGGAAAGCCATCCCATCACGACTGGCGCGGATGTGACCAGGGCAAATGATCCATTTGAGTTGATGATCCCATCGGAAGGCACGCACCTCCTGGTGGCGCGGGCGATCAACCCGCTGGGGGTCATCGGCACATCACACCCTTTGACCATTCAGAGTACAGCCAAGGGACAGGCTTATTTTGGCATCGCGTTGCCCGAAGGGAAAACCGTGAAAGAACTGGCCGCCGACAGGGGAATAGACGAGGCAACCCTTCTTGACTTGAACCCTGGTTTGAGCAAATCTCCTTCGGCCGGTACCTTGGTTAAAGTTCCTGTCACCAAAGAGAATGAACCTCCTTCTTCATTGCCCAATACACCATCATCCGGTGGTATGACACAGGTATTCACATCGCCCATGCTTCAAACCACGAGTTCCTTGCCAGTTGGCGTGTTTGACCTGTTCGCTTCCACCCCGCCGAAAGCGCCAACCAATCTGCAGGGTGAGGTTAAAGATTGCAAAGTGAAACTGGCCTGGCAGGATAACGCTTCAGATGAAACCGGTTATGACATCTGGATGGCGGCTCCCGGGGCGGCGCTTAAGCGCATAGTGATGGTGAAACCGGCGGCGGGCGGAACTGCCTGGTTTGAATTTCAGGCGCCGGGACCGGGTTATTTCCTCTTCTGGGTGGATGCGGTTAACACCATCGGAAAAAGCGGCAGTAATATTATTTACCTCAACGTTGATACCGGCTGCCCGGCTGGCGCTCCCAACCACCTGGATGTTGAAATCAAGAGTATCACCGTCAGCAGCGGCGCCGATCGTGTTTACTGTTACATTTCATTTGATGGCGCGCCGGAAGAACGCCTGCCGTTGCAAAACAGCCAATTCATTCAGGTGGTCAACGGCAAGGGAAATCTGGCGTCATTACCGCATTCCTTTTCCCTTAACATGCCCAAGAAAAAATCCTTCATAATCAGCGGGGAGTGTTGGGGTTGGGCTGGCCAGAACCTGTCAAATTTGGGAACATTCTCCGCCAGTGTCTCTGATGAGAATTGGAACGGCAAACCGCTCGCTTTAAAAGGGAATACATTTTCGATAACGCTGTCCGTCCTCCCGGGAGCATTGGACAGCACGAGGACGATATTTGCCGATAATGGTGGTATCCCGGAACCATATAATATTAAGATAAAGTTACGCACGGAAAAGGATATCCCGGGGTGTGTGACAACCTGCTGGGTGCTAATCTGGGATTTTAAACCCCCGCCATCTGAGAATAACCAGTGGTCTTTTGATGTCAGGTATATATTGGGCAGTGATGCGGGAAAACAAGCCGGTGCCATGCATAAATTACGATCTAACCTGCCCGGTGATACCAGGCATGTCATCCTCGCGCAGGGTGGATACGACGCGCTTATGAAAACCCTGGGTTGTGGATTCTCCATAACATATCTTGTGCAGGCGAATAATATCACCCAACAGATCAGTACGGAAGGAACGTACACCACTAAATTACCGAAGTGCCCTGCGTATATCACCGTCAAATTTGATATTATCAGCCTGTACTGGACCGGTGATGGATTAAATGGCGGACCCTGTGACGAATTAGAATCATACTTTACGATCATGGTCGATGAGTGGGCAAAAGATTACTGGGGAGGATGCTCATTTGGGACAGGATGTTCCTTGATGCCTCTTGAATGTCAAGGGTACTGGTTTGCGGATATTGTCCCCCCGAATATCCCTGAAGCCAACAGTTTTACCGTGCCATATTTTACCGAGGAAATCCGATTGGCACTTGGCACGCGGTTCTATGATTATGATGATGGTGTTGGAAGCGATGATCCTTTCGCCCATCACACGGCTTACCATATATGGAAAACCCGTGCGGAGGCCGAAGCGGAACTTGGTTGTTACGGGAAACCGTATGAAACCGAGATGCTGGTGAATGACACCGCCGATTCGAAGCTTCATTACACGATCAGTATTAAGCCCAACCCGTGTACACCGAAATAAACCAAACGGGGATTGACGTGCCGCGCGTCCACCTGTTTGAGTTCACCTGCCCGTCGGGTATCTGGACCAGGGTTTGTTTTACGGCGGTGATTCCCCGCACGGCTTCAGGCGCGCAACCCACCCCTGAAGCCGTCTGACTGGCAGGATTGACGGAATGAACGGATGAAGCAGGAAATGGGGAGATAGAAGAAGAGAAGGATGCGCTCAAACACGAGCTCATCCTACCAACTGGAAAAGTGATTCGAGATAATTCTTCATTCTTTCTGTGTATCAAACGAACCCAGTAGGAGTACTTGCAAAGAAGGTGATGTTTCCAGAGTGAATTAGATACCCAACAAGATTGATATGGGAGAATAAGAGATGAAAGGACTTTTCTTTGGATTGTTGGTTTGCCTGACATTGGTGTTTATGGCATGTAGTCCGGTTACGCAATATCCAACAGATACCCCTCCGTCGTCTATATCTGTTAAATCTTCCAACCAAACGCCAACACCAACAACACGGCAAGGTGGAAATGTACTATGGGTGAAGAACGCAGATAATAGCGGTGACTATTCACTGCGCCAGGTCTTAGCAGATGCGCAACCGTACGATACGATCAAATTCGACCCAAACATCTTTCGCCCTCTAAGACCACTCAGTATTTTTGTTGAGGGAGACAGGCTTCCATTTATTAATCAAAACAAGCATCATCTGACCATAGATGCCAGTGATGCCGGTGTGATTATTGATGGCAGTCATTTGACAGGCAGTGGGTGGAATGCGTTAACTATTTACCAGGCCAGTGGAGTCACGATCAGGGGTCTGCAAATCTCCCATTTTTCCGGTCCGGCGATCAGTATCAACGAAGAATCCCAATTTAATTTAATTGAAGGAAACCGGTTGACAGAGAATCAAACAGGGATTGATTTGATATCAGTTACCAACATGAACAATACGATCACCAATAACCTGATTGGAGTTGGTACTGGAAGAAATGTACAAGCTGGTAACTACAAACGAGGCATTGCCATATATGAGGGCGCCCATAATAACACAATCGGCCCGGGTAACCAGATCGCATTTAACGGACCAGATGAATTATCAAATTTAAATGATGGGTGTGGTGTTTTTATCGAGAATTCAGACGGTTTCCCGGCTTCCTTTGGAAACACAATCACCCAGAACAGCATTCACGACAACAAAGGCGATGGGATCTGTCTCGTGGACCATGTCACCCAGCATAGGGATGGCCCAAATGAAAAGATCCGGGCTCCCTTTATACTGTCTGTTGATATGGTTCAAAATTCCGTAAAAGGTATCACCGGCATCACGTGTCCCGGCTGCACCATCGAGGTTTTTTCCACACAGGATGGTGAAGAAGGTGAAGTCTATGAGGGTTCAACACAGGCCTGTGACGATGGAACCTTCTCATTTCAAAAAGCAGATAGTTCCGGTCATTGTGTACTGTGTGAGTATGATAATGTCGTTGTGACCGCCACAGACATGAATCACAACACCAGTGAGTTTTCAAAACCGGGCGGGTACTTTCACGTTCACAATCCCAGTGAAATACTCCAGGGAGACAATAATCACCAGACCTATCTGATCTTGACCAAACCATCTTATTTACTGGAAGATAATCACATCAGTGTCTGGCTGGATTCGTTTTCAGAATACAGGGATACTGATTTTGTAATCCGAAACGGTTTTAAACGTATACATATTGCTTCCCTGACCGGTCCAGGGCAGGATGTATGGGGTACGATCATCGATGAAAACACGATCACGGATGAGGTTGATAATGCCATTAATGAATATAACAAAAATGGCGTCAAAGTAGTATTGATGCTGGCAGCCTCCGGCTCCGGCCTGGAAGCCTATGGATATCTCTTTAGACCCGAAAGTGGTGACTTTGAAAACAACTATCTGCCGTATATCACCTTTGTTGCCAATCATTTTAAAAACCGAATACCGGTATATGAGATTTGGAACGAACCCGTAAATATTAACCCACTGAATTACCTCACTCTGGTACAGCAATCCGTCCCGGTCATCCGCGGAATCGACAGCAATGCAAAGATCACTATCGGATCCATCCACGGGAACAATCAGGAAAATATTCCTGGATATGGCGATGAATTAAGAAATGTCATGGATACAGGGTATTTGAATTATATTCTCAAATCAAATCTCGCCGACCCGATGGTAGATGGCATCTCCTGGCATCCCTATATCGGAGTATTGCCCGGCGATCAGTTCTATATAGATTACCCCGATATCGTGAGGGGTATCAAAGCGCTGGCTGAATCTCATGGCTTTACAGGAGAGTATTTCGGTGACGATATGTTGTGGGGTACAGTTCGCGAGGAAAACTGGAGCAATGGGCCCCTGGTTTCTTTTCCTGTTGCAGCTAAAATGTATACCCGCTCTATCACCGAACATCGCGGCCTGGGAGTGAACGTAACCTTCAACCCGTTCTTCCAGAAAACATTCATGAGCCCACTCAGGAATATCAACACTGTGCTGGCCGGTGCTGAACCGGCAGATATCCCTATGTCGTTGGAGACCACAGCTGAAAAGGTACGCCATTACTCCTTCGTTTTACCAGATGGCAGCCGTCTGGTCGCGTTATGGACGAATGGTGATGCTGTTGATGCAGACCCTGGGATCAATGCCGATCTGACCTTCCCCGGTTCTCTCGCCCATCGCGTGGTTGGTATCGACGTGTTCAATGGTTTTGAGCAGGAAATGAATATTGAAACATCTGGCGGGAATCTGGTGATTAATAACCTGATGATCAAAGATTACCCGATATTTCTCCGTCTGGAAGGCTGGTATCTTCGGGATCCAACCGATATTCCGCCAGAACCGGTATCCATTCAATTACAGCAGGGGGCCCACGTACAGGTTCCCGCCGGAACCCCCATTCAGTTCACAACGAACTGGGTAGCTCGCACAGAAAACCAGGTGCGGGACTTCTTGCATTCAGCAATAATGAGTGGACATCTATATGGCATCCTTGAAGGTCAGGATTTATACGATCTGAATGATTACTGGGGGCCAGTCGTACCGTATCCACGTTCAATTACATTACTCGAACCCGACTTTTATTCTCAATGGACGTATCCGTTTGGAATACTCAACCCCGGAAATTACACACTCAAAATCCAGTGCATAATCGGACGCCCTGTGACAAATGGATTTGATGCCAATCATGATGGAACCCCGGATACATTCTCTGGCCAGGTATGGACCTATACCATACCAATAGAGGTCTATTGACAGCTATACGAAGACAGGCAGGATATTCTTTTTCAGAATGAATTGAACTTCAGGCACATCCAACCGACGCAATAATGATAAATATCATTCACAGCGTGGATTGGCATGCCGCACATTCACCTGTTTGAGTTCATCTGTCTGGTGGGTATTTTGACCATGGTGTGTTTAAAGGCAGCGATTCGCCGCTCAGGCCGTCCGACTGGCAGGACTGGCTGACCGAGTTGCTGAAGCAAGAAATGGGGAGATAATTATAGAGAAGGATGCGATCAAACGCGCGTTCATCTATCAACTCAATCTCCCCAATTCCCAAGATCCGCAAAAATCACAATATTAACCCACTCATTCAGGAGAAACACCATGAAACGGATCACCCCGGTACTCGTCATTCTGGCGTTAACTCTTTCCACTCTCCCGGCATCTGCCGCGGCGCATCCTTCCATCACCCCCGAGAACGTGACCAGGCTTGCTCTACACGCCGAGACCTATGGGAGTTTGTTTAATGATTTAAAGGAAGAAAAACTGTGTGAGTCAGGTGAACACAATCAACTCATCATCAGATACAATTTAAGATTAGAGGAAGGTCAATTAGATAATACCAAGGTCCGGATCGAATTATCGGGAGTAATTCCCAATCCACTTTATCTATCCAACATTAAGGGACAGGCAAATATCAATTTCGAACCTCAGGATCTTCAAATTCATGACCAAAACGGAAAAGCACTTTCCTTCACATATAACAAAACATTTAAAAATGGCCCTTATGAAGGAAGGTATCAGATTTCAACTCCCGGGGCTTTAAAAATACAAATAGATTATGGAATCAATGGATCTTCGGCGAATCGTTTTGAAAATGATACTTATTTCAGCTTTTTTTCCAAAAGTCGGTTTTTAGCCAGTGGTGGACAACTTTTCCTGATCCCAATTTATAAAAACAATTACTGTGTAGAAGTTAATTTTGAGAACGATGCGGGCTTATCAATTTTTACACCCTGGCAACAATATTCCAATGGCTTTGATCCATCAACATCGGGTTCCGATACATTCAATAGTATGGCAGAAAGTGCAATAGCAATTGGCGAATTTAGCCGATATGAAGAACAGACATCAGATGGCAGTATATATTTTGTTGTTGATAATAAGATCAATCAACAAGTACATCAGAGTATTAGTGAAGGGTTTTTCAAACTCTATGACTATTATCGAAACCTTTTTAATGAACCCGGAATAACCCCTTATCAAGGTGTATTGTCTGCACCCGCAGATGACGGAAAACAGATATACCTGGGCGAATGGACAAATAGCCAGGGCTGGACAGTCAATACTGAAGGTGAGGAAAATACGCAAAGCAGGATAGGTGGGTACTGGATTCCATGGCGTGAGTATGGGCATCAGTTGTTTCATGCCTGGGAATCTGGATATTGGGGGGACGGTTTCTTCTCGCCTCCCTGGGTCAGTGAAGGAATTAATGAGTTTTTAAAATATAAGAGCACGTTTGCAACGGACTTAATTAATGAGCATGATACAAGAACCATGTTCGAAATGGAATTTATCAATAAGTATGAAGATTTACTTAACAATGGCGATGATTATCCATTGGAAAGAACAAATCAGATTTCATCATTAAAAATCAGTGATCGATCAAAATTAGCTCTTACTTACAAGAAATCAGCACTTTTTGGTGCATTATTAGCTCGTGAAATCGCAACAAGAACAAATGGTGAGAAAACAATCAATGATTTTATTCGGCAGATATACAAAAAGTACAGCGGTAAACAAAAATGCTATGAGAGCTGTTTATTGAATGAATTGAATGATTTAACAGGAACTGATAACAAAGATCTTTTTAACGCATATATATATGGAAAAGAGAAAATCCCTTATGATTGGTGTTTTGAAGATGATAATAATGATGGAAATTTGAATTTATTCGAACTTTTCCTGGATACATACAAATAAAACCCTAAACCTTTCTGTTGTAGCATTTCAGAGTTAGACTGTGAACATTCCCCTGCCCTCTTACTTTTGGGGTGACCACATATCAAGTATAGGATGTGCTCGATTTTGAGTAGATGATTTTCCCACCCATTTTAAATCCGCCAAAATCACAATATATCCCGGCCTTTCAAAAGAAACCCCTTGAAACGGACCATACCGGTACTTATCATTCTGGCGCCAGCCCTATCCACCTCAACGTCGGGTAGCGGCGCATCCTCACCATCACACCGTATTCACTCCAACCAAAAACCGAATAAAAACCGCGGCCCATCCGTTAACTTAACAAACCGGGTCCATCCTCATCCCCTGCCCGGTCAACAAGGAAAAGCGCATGGCAGATACCTCATTGAACCGCGTCACCGTCCCCTTCACCCCCGACTCCCGCTGGAAGGATATGTACCGCGTAGGCACGTTTTCCAGTATATAGGGTGGGATCAAAAGCGATCCTACCCTATCAGCTGAGCTAATCAGATCTTTTTTATCCTTACAAACCTGGAAATTCTTTTGAGATCACGGGATCGGTCCCCACGAAAAATCGGACAAATGATATTTATCATTTAAACAACTACCAATAACCAGCACTTTACCAGTAGCCATATCATATACTTTCAAATCATTCGGCAGATTATTTGTTTCAGGATAGACATTTTTGTCAATTAAAAGAATTTGTTTGCCTGTTGGTGACCAAGCCAGGGGGTATCCATCATCGGTCAAAAGTCTGGGAGACGAGCCATCAGGATTGACAATCATTGTTCCATCAGGCGATAAACCAAAGATAATTTTCTTCTTATCGGGTGCCCATAATAAATTTTCAACAATATACTTGGAATTTATAGTATTCTCCATAGTAGGTTTTTCTGGGAAACTGTTGAAGATTTGGAGAATGTTTTCTCCTGTTGTCGAAGAAATATATAATTTTCTCAATCCTGATGGGTCGCCAAAACTCCCATCAGTAAAAACTATCTTTTGGCTATCAGGAGACCAATTAGCTAAATTGAATTGGAAATATTTCGTTTCAGTTAGAATGCTTAGTGGATATATTTTTCTGGTCAGAACCTCATGTAAATAACATGGAGGATAACCATCATATGTAAACCAACAAAATTTGATCCACTTCCCATCAGGTGACCATTTTGGAGAAATGATAGGGACCTTTTCTATTGCCGGATTTCCATCGGGGCGCTTATGTAATTGTTTGGGAATGATTTCAGAGACCGATCTGGTTTTGAGATTTAGTATCCATATTCCATTTCCATCCAAATTATCAAACATCGCTTTTGGGAAATCATAAATAATACTGGTTCCATCCGGAGACCAATCAAAAGTATCTCCGACACCTTCTAATAAGACTTCTTGGCTGTTTTTTCTCAGGTCATGCAGAATTAGTTTTGATGAGGATGAAGATGCATCTTTTTCTAAAAATGCTAACATCTTCCCATCTGGCGACCAGTGTGGAAGAGAATATATTTTATTTACGTTACCATCAGAAGTTACCTGGACTGGTTTTGAATTGTCACCGCGCAATATATAAACATTATTATCAATACCCGTAAAGGAGATTTGACCTTCAAACAATTCTACCGGTGCCGGCGTTACAACCGGTGTGAAAACTTGCTCCTTGACAACCTCTGTTGGTCGAACTTCCTTTTGCTCCAATCTATAAAACAATAAAATTATAGGAAGGCATATCACAATTGCGGCAAACACAAATAGCAATCCAACCAAGCCGATCTGAATACTTTTCCCCTGAAGTCTCCCCCATGGTAAATGGACCTTTTTCCCCACGTTTATGGTGTTCTTATTCAATTCCTTTTTTTCTATTTTTTTATCAGGTATAGGTTGTTCCATCTGAGTAGTATTTAATTTAGGAGCTGAAGATGAGCCATTACCAGCAAATTCGGCTAATATGCTTTTTGCTTCATGGTTTTGAGGGTCAATTTTTAAAACCTCAACATAGCATTCTTTCTTTTTCTCTGTTTCAGAATAAACTCTTGCAAGCCACAACCACCCTTTCAAATTGAGGGGATTTGCCGCCAGTCCTTTGACTAACAGGGTTATCGCCTGCTGAATCTCTCCTCTCCGCGCCGCTGCAATTCCTTGTTCCAGGTCAGGATTGCTCTCCATGTTTTCTTTAGAGAGTTCAGCCATTTTGCCCTCTCGTGGAAAACATTAAAAAATTTGGATTAATTTGCTCGATCCCCGAATGCATACTATTTTCCCCAACTTTCTTTTTATTAAAATGGTTTCTCATGGTTTTTTATAGGGGAACTCAAGTAAAGTTGATTGAAACGTCAAAAACCAGTAACAACTTCAATTTTATATTACTTTATGAAAATCATAGTAGGATGATTATTGTGTATTAAAAATGATTTATTTGAATAATCGGTTATTCTTTAGAAAGATTTATGAATCTAATTGAAATTATCAAGTCTTGATATAGATATGGTAATAATTCCCCACCAATTGACTTGAAATTCCATGAAAAACATATCTACTTAACATAAATTTTTCGATTTTTTGCCTAATAAGGTTGTGTATCCTCCCACCCCACCAGAAACCGAATAAAAACCACGGCCCATCCGTTAACTATACAGACCGGATACATCCTCATCCCCTGCCCGGTCAACAAGGAAAAGCGCATGGCAGAATCCACATTGAACCGCGTCACCGTCCCCTTCACCCCTGACTCCCGCTGGAAGGACATGTACCGCGTGGGCACGTTTTCCAGTATCGCCCTGCTGGTGTCCATCGCCTTCGCTATCACGGCGTTCTTCATCTGGCCTTACAAACTGGGCGGCGCCCCGGTGAGCGAGATCTTCACCCTGCTGCACAACGACCGCCTGGCCGGGCTGATGTCGCTGGAGCTGCAAATGCTGCTCGTGCAGCCAGTCATGGTGCTGACCTCGTTCGCGCTCTACGCGGCGCTCAAACAGGTCAACGAATCGTACGCGTTGATCGCCCTCGGCCTGGGGATCATGGGCAACCTGCTGATGACCTCGGCGCGCCCGGTGAACGAACTGGTCTACCTGTCCGATCGCTTCATGCTCGCCACCAGCGAGATACTGAAGAACCAGTACCTGGCAGCCGGGGAATCATACCTGGCATTGTATGAAGGCACGGGTTTCACGGCGGCCACCATTTTCATCAGCGTCGCGGGGGTGATCAACGCGCTGCTCATGTGGAAAAGCCGCTTCTTCAGCAAAGCGGCCGGCGCCATCGGCGTGGCATCGTCCATCCTGGGGGTCAGCATCTTCATCCCCGTGGTTGGTCCCGCCCTGTCATTCGCGGGGACAGTCGGCGCCGTGGCATGGAACGCGCTGCTGGCGCGGTCATTTTTCCATTTTGGGTGGAATACGGCGGGGGATTGACCAGGGCTGCCAATCAGCCTGCGGTTCTTCCTGCGGATTTTAACCGTGCAGGCAGTAGTGATCACGAAACCTGGCAAGGAAAATTCACCGGGCTGTGTAATAATAATGATGTGCGTTCAATACATCCATTAATCCCGGAATTTGAATTTGGCCCAAAAACAGACGTTTTTTACATTTCACATAAACAACAGGGAATTGCCGTTTGTTCCTGCCGCCCTCACTTTTAATAAAGGGTATGAGCAAAACGTTTTCGCGCTTAAAAACAATAAGACCGTGCGAGAAACCCTGGCCGACCCAAAATACAGCAAATTCACCCAAAAGGTCATGCGCAATTACGCGTCCAGCCTCGATACTCCCCTGGGTGAATTCCTGCTCCAGTTGAAAACAAGCGAAAATCCTTTTTACAAAGAATTCCTCAACCCGAATGGTGATGGTAAGTACGTCGTATTTACGATTGCTGATCCATGCTATATTCATGCAAAGGGCCTGTACACATTCCTGCTCGATGGACAGGTCAAATACATCGGTCGCTGCCTGGACTCGTTTGGGAAACGCATCAACCAGGGATACGGCCGGATCCACCCGAAGAATTGTTACATAGACGGCCAGTCGACGAATTGCCGTTTGAACGCCTTGATCTCGCGCTACCGTGACCGGGTTTCCTTTTTCGTTTTTCCGTTGACAGATGATAAAGAGATCGAGTATCTGGAAAATGTGCTGATCAAAAAACATCAACCGGAATGGAACGTTGCCGGATAGTTTGGATGTTGTGAACCCGGCAGCAATATCGGAATAACTCGTTCATCAGTCGAAAGAAAACCTCATGAAACGATTGCCTGTACTGCTCACGTTTTTGATCTTTGGTTTTTCCTCCGCGTTTGTCCTCCCCGGCGCCGTCCCTCCGCCCATCACCCCGGAAAATGCTACCCGGCTGGAGAGGCAGGCCGAGATCCCCTGGCATTCATTGCGTAAGGCTGCCTTCGCGCCGGATGGCTCTTCCTTCGCCAGCGCTTCGGGCGGTGACGCCGATTTTGACATCAGCCTGTGGAACACCCAAGGCGGTGCCTACCTGCGTTCTTTCACCGGCCTGACCGGAATCGTGTGGGATATCGCCTTTTCGCCAGACGGCACGTTCCTCGTCTCGGCGGCGGATGACACAGGTCAGCAAACCCTGCGCGTGTGGAACCCGGCCGACGGTTCGCAGGTCGCCGCGCCTGCCGCCCTGCCCACGTCATCCAGCCTGGCCATCTCCCCCGATGGCCTGCATCTGGCGGTCGGCGGGTTGACCGGCTGGCCCAACGGCGCCATCTGGATCTACAACACCCAGACCTGGGCAGTGGAGCAGCAGTGGAAAGCCGCCAACCAGAACGTCACCGCGCTGGTTTACACCCCTGACGGCAGCCGGTTGATCAGCGGCGGCACCGACGGGCAGATCCGCGTGTGGTCAACGGCCAATGGCAAAGAAGAAAAGGTCTTCTCAGCCGGCAAGCAAGCCAACCGCCTGGCGCTTTCCCCCAGCGGGCGTCTGCTGGCCTCGTCCTTCTGCGCACAGACGAATACCTTTGGCTGTGTCAAAGGCGGTGTCGCCGTCTGGCGCACCAGTGATTGGAAAAAGTGGCAACAGTTCGACGACATTGCGGAATGCCTGGCCTTCACACCGGATGGCTGGATGCTTATTACCGGCTCCGGTCAGAACGATCCAGTGCTGCGCTTCCGCGCGGTGGAAGACTGGACTCTGGTTCATGCCATCGCGGGCGACACGCGCAGCGTGGCTCTGTCACCCGACGGCAGCGGGCTTGTCACCCTGGCCCGGGACATTATCCGGTTGTGGGCGGTGCCTTGGTAGGGCAATAATTGCATAGTTTGATTAGAGATATCAGGGTATCCGGCGGCGGCATTGATTCATTCCGCTGCCGGTTTTTCTTTTAATTACCCTGTTGACAAATGACCCAGGGTCATTTATATTATATTTAATTGACCTCGGGTCATTTATAGAGAGGAAAAATGACGACGAAGCACAGAGCAGTGAACGATCTCCAACGGCTGGAACGCCGCCAGGCCATCATTGAATCCGCCTGGGAGTTGTTTCAGCAAAAACCGTACGATCAAATCAAGATAATTGATGTGGCCGAAAATGCCGGCCTGGCAAAAGGGACGGTGTACCTTTATTTCAAGACCAGGGAGGCGCTGTTCCTGGCAGTGCAGGAAATCCAACTGGGTTTATGGTTTGAGGCGATGGAAAAAGCCCTGACCGGTCTCAAAGAAAAGGGGGATGCTTCGACAATCGCCGGGATAATCTGCGAAACGCTCAGCCGGCGAAAAGAATTGGCCCGATTAATCGCGATTTTGCACACCATTCTCGAACAAAACATTGACTACGCCACGGCATTATCATTTAAACATATGCTGCTCGAGCGTATCACCCGACTCGGGGGTGTGCTTGAAGCCTGTTCTCTTGCCGTCAGTCCCGGTCAGGGCGTCATGGTGAGCATGTGGGTTTACACCTTTTTGCTCGGTCTGCACCAGTTGAGCAACCCTGCACCGGTTGTCAGGGATGTTATCGCCAGGGAACCGGGGATGGAAGTTTTCGCGTTTGATTTTTGTCACGAATGCCAGGCCGCCATCACCACACTCCTGAACGGGTTACAAAACATGAGGGATGAATGACACAAAAAAATCCAAAAACCGTTCTGATTACCGGGGCAAGCAGCGGTATTGGTTTGCAGCTTGCCCGCCTGTTCGCGAGCGACGGGTATTCACTGGTTCTGGTCGCGCGTGATCAATCGCGGCTGGACGCGATAGCCGGGGAGCTTCAAACCCACTTCGCAATATCCGCGCGGGTAATTCCCGCCGACCTTGGAGAGCCTGACGCGGCTGTTTCCATAGTCAATCGCCTGACGGATATGGGGATTCATATCGATATTCTGGTAAACAATGCCGGCACCCAGGTCTATGCGCCGTTCCAGAATGCCGATCCACAGGCTCTGTCCAGGATGCTGCAAGTGAATATCACAGCCCTTATGGAACTTACCCGCCTGCTTTTACCGGATATGGTCAAAGCTGGGTCCGGTCGGATATTGAACCTGGGCTCCACCGGCTCTTATGTTCCCGGGCCATTGAACGCCGTTTATTGTGCATCAAAGGCGTTCGTGCTCAGTTTTTCAGAAGCCATTGCCGCCGAACTGGATGGAAGCGGGGTAACCGTCACGGCATTGTGTCCCGGCGCCACGCGAACCGATTTTGTCATGCGCCATGGCATGCAGAATGTTCGTCTTTTCAAGAATGCCATGCCAGCGGAAGATGTCGCGTTAATTGGCTACCGGGCATTAATGAAAGGCCGGCGGGCTGTTGTTGCCGGAAGCGCCAATCAATTTCAGATATTATTGTTCAAATTAATGGGTCCCTTCATGCCGTTGATATCAAACCGGGCATTGAAACGCATGGGCGAATACTTCATGGGTGAGGTGAACGCATGAAAAACCCGGCCGTACACAGGTGGTTTAATCCGCTGATCTACGGATTGTTGATCCTGCTCTGTTTCTGGCCGCCGTATACACAGCGTCCCTTCGACCCCCGTGAAACCCAGTCGGTCATTATGGAGATTCTGACGAACTCCACCCGGCCTTTCGCCCACCTGGGCTGGATCTTTCATTTAGCCACCCTTGGGCTGGTGGTGCTTACGGTGTTCCGTCCCTCAATTGGGGCGCGGGTCACGATCGCTTATTTTGGCCTGAACTACTTGATCGTGGCGGCTGTTCAAACACATGCCGTTACCGAATCATATGGGTTGGCCATCCAGACCGGCGCATTGGCAGCCAACACAATTCTGGGGATTCTGTGGTTGTGGCAAGCCTGGCGTAATGCTGTCAAATTTTCACCGGGCACCATTCCACCCTGGCGGTGGTTTTTGCTGCCGCTGGCACTTGTAACTTTCTGGCTACCGATGGCCATAAATAACGGACAAATTGTTTTTCTTTTTGATCCTTTATTGTTTTTGACCTCACCGGATTATGGTCTGGCCTACTGCTTTATGACCCCGGTTTTTCTTTTCTTTCTCATCCTCCTCTACCCGCATGTAAACAGGACTGTATTTCGGATCACAGCGTTCAACGCCATGCTCTATGGATTATTGAATATGGTCCACTGGTTCAACCCCAATCAGTATGTCTGGGGGGTGATGCATCTGCCGCTCTTAATTCTGTCACTTATCGGGTTGCTTATATCTCAAAAAGTTACTCAATAAAAACAGGAATACGGCAGCAAGAATCCTGCTTATTAAGCTCGCGAGGAAACAAGTAAATCCGGGCGAAACGTATCCGGTAACCCGGCATGTATAGTATATTAAGGACAAGGGGATCCTTTTCATACCGCCGGTAAACCATGACACACCCTGTTGACCTGTCTGTTTCACTGTTTAATCACACCTTCCGCAACCCGGTCATCCCCGCCGCCGGCCCCAACGTGGGCTCGGGCGCGATGATCCGCCGCTCGGCGGAAGGTGGCGCAGGCGGACTGCTTGCCAAGACCATCTCCCGCGTGGCCGCGCCGGTACCCCACCCCAATATGGCGCGTTATGGCAAAGACAGCCTGTTGAATACCGAACTGTGGAGCGAACACGCCCCCGAACGCTGGTTCGAACGCGAGTACGGAATCGCAATGACGGCCGCAAAGGAACACGGCCTGCCGCTGATCGCCAGTGTGGGCTACACCGCCGAAGACCTGGCGTCGCTGGGTCCGCGCCTGGAACAAATCGGCATCGATATCATTGAATTTTCCATCCATTACCTGGATTCTGAACGCCTGATGGAAACCGCGCGCGCCCTGCGTAATGCCGTAAACATCCCCATCATCGCCAAACTCAGCTCGCACGCCGGCGACCTGGGCGAGATCGCACGCGTGCTTGACCCGTATGTTGACGGCTTCACCTGCATCAACAGTTTTGGCCCCACCCTGATGATCGACATCGAGCACGCCGCCACGCCAATGGGCTCCCAGTTTGGTTACGGCTGGCTGTCAGGCGCAGCCATCAAACCGCTGGCCGTGCGTTCCGTGTTCGAGGTGGCGCGTGTCACCCGCAAACCGGTGATTGGCGTGGGCGGCGTATCCAGCGGCGAGGATGTGATCGAGTTCTTCATGGCCGGCGCGTCGCTGGTGGAGGTGTGCACCGCCGCCATCCTCAAAGGTCCGCATATTTACGGAAAGATCGCCGAAGAAACCGGTCAGTGGCTGGAAGCGCATGGGTACAGCAGCCTCGACGAGGTCAAAGGTCTGTACCTGGAAAAATACCGTGAAGGTCAGCCGGTGGTCACCGCGCTCGAATTGACTGCCTACGTGAAAGAGGACGCGTGCAAAGCCTGCGGCCAGTGCGAGAAAGTCTGCCAGTTTGACGCCCTGCACGCCCCGCTGAAACAGATCGCCCGGGTCGAGGTGGAAAAATGCGCCGCCTGCGGCCTGTGTGTTTCGGTCTGTCCGTTTGACGCGCTCGAAATGAGTCCGCGCAAATAAAAATCATTTCATAAAAACAGACAGTTTTTGTCGGAATACGGTATAGTTAGGGCGCATACACGACGGTTGATCCGCCGGATACTTGATAATACAGCGAGAACATCATGAACCTTTCAGATATATTAAAGGAAAACAAAGTCCACTTCAGCTTTGAATTTTTCCCTCCCAAAACCGAAGATGCCTCCTGCCGTTTGCTTGAGACCATCAGCAAGTTGTCACCCATCCAGCCTTCCTTTGTCAGTGTCACCTATGGCGCGGGGGGTTCAACGAATGAACTGACACAAAACCTGGTCATCCGCCTGAAGCAGGAAACGCCGTTGAATATAGTGGCGCATCTGACGGCGGTCGGCGCGAGCCGCGATGATATCCGCGGACAACTGGAAAAATACGCGGCGGCCGGTATTAACAACGTGGTCGCACTGCGCGGCGATCCCCCCCGCGGCAACCCGGATTTCACCCCTGCCTCCGATGGTTTCGCGCATGCCGCCGACCTGGTGGCGTACATCAAAAAGAACTATCCCCATTTTGGTATCAGCGTGGCTGGCTTCCCCGAGGGGCACCCCGAAACGCCCAACCGCCTGCAGGAAATGGACTACCTGAAAGCCAAGGTCGACGCCGGCGCCGATTGCATTACCACCCAGCTCTTTTTCGACAACCGCGACTTCTACGACTTCTGCGAACGCTGCGAGATCGCCGGCATCAAGGTTCCCATTCTGGCAGGCATCATGCCGGTCACGTCGCTGAGCGGGCTTCGGCGCATGTCTGAACTGGCGCTGGGGGCGCGCATCCCGGCCAAACTACTGCGCGCCGTCCTGCGCGCGCAGGGTGACGAGGCTGTCGAGAAGGTGGGCGTCCACTGGTCAACCCAGCAGGTGTTCGACCTGTACGACCACAACGTGTGCGGCATCCATTTCTACACCCTCAACCATTCCAAAGCCACGCTGAAGATCTACGAAACGCTGGGCATGAGCCTGGGCGAAGCCTGGCATATCCCCAACGGCAATGGGGGTTGTGCCGCCAGCGGATAAAAATACGCGGTATTCAGCGTGTGTTCTCATGAATAATTAAATGAAGCAGCCAGACTGGCTGCTTCGTTTTTTCACTATAATGAACCAGAATCGAATGTGTTTACGTATATATGTCAGGTAAAAAATGACGGGGGATTGATTTATCAGATAGTTTCCGGAAAGGCAAGACATGAATTTCCATTACACACAAGTATTCCTCCTTATTTGGATCATCGCATTCTGGGCGTACTACTTCTTAACCTACGGCCAGGTTGAGGAAAAGCACGAGCGGACGGTGAGCGAAAAATATAACATCCGTAACAAATTGGGACCGCTCTTCGGCATGGCATTTTTGTTATGGACTGTGATCATTTTCATTTTCTTTTTTCACTACAACTCCATCAACTGGGTCTGGAAATTCACGATCCTTGATACTACACCGGTCAAGATCGCGGCCATCACCCTGCTTTCAGCCGCGTTCCTCCTGAACATTCTCTTTACAAGGTCGGTCGGTCAATCGATCCGGGACGCGTATAAAGAGGGCAAAGAACCCAAACTGATCACAACCGGCATATTTGGGACCATCCGGCATCCGGCGTATCTGGCGTTTTTTGCCCTGGCCATTGGCTGTTTTATGCTTATCCCCAACGTCATTTCCCTTGCATTGATGATCTACACGATCACCGTCGTATATCTGCACACGCTGGAAGAGGAAGCCAAATTGTTGAAGGTCTACGGGGACGCCTACAGGCAATACATGACCAGGGTGGGACGGTATTTGCCGAAGCTGATCTAGTGCAGTCATATATCCAGAAAAGCAAAACAACAGGTAATAAGTAATCCGGCTATCTCAACAGTCAGGCTTGCCAGGCTTTTAATGGGGTTAATGAAGCACACTTTTTTTCGATTCAAGTGTTCGATGATTGTGATGGCTTAATTCCGTCACAAGTGGGTCAAGTATCATCCCCAAAAATCCAACCCGCAATTTTTCCGAAATCGGGTTGACGACCTACGAAATGCCTGGCATAGTCCCACCGGCAATGAGGGTTGCCCTTCAACAGGGGTACGGCATCAGCCTTATACTCCTGATACAACCTCCGGTCCAATCCCGCTATAGTAGGGGTACGCATTTTTGACTGGAGGACTCATGCGAAAACTGATCATTGCCGAATTCATCACCCTGGATGGGGTGATCCAGGCGCCGGGCGGCGCCGAAGAGGACACGGATGGCGGTTTCACCCACGGCGGCTGGACCTGGCCGTACTGGCACGATGATATCGGCAACCACTTCTTTGAAACCTTCACGCAGGCCGATGCCTTCCTGCTGGGACGCAAGACCTGGCAGATCCACGGCACAGCCTTTGAACCCATGAAGGATGATCCCTTTGCCGACGCGTTGAACGCCGTGCAGAAATATGTGGTTTCCACCACACTGCCGGACGCCAACGCCTGGCGCAATTCCACACTGATCCACGGGGACGCGGTCGAGGCGGTGCGCCGGCTCAAGGAGCAGTCCGGCAAAGACATCCTGCTGGATGGCAGCAGCGTGCTGGCACAAACCCTGGCGCGCCACAGCCTTGTGGACGAGTACCGCCTGCATGTGTATCCCCTCGTGCTGGGCAGCGGCAAGAAGCTCTTCCCCGATGGGGTTCGCCTGAACCTGACCCTGCTGGAGTCGTCACCACTGCCAACGGGGGTGGTATACACACGCTATGCCGTATAAGTGAATCGCGATTGCCGGTATAAAATTACAGAATTTCTCCGCACCATGCACGTTGGTGCGCACCTAGTTCATGCAATGCGGGGTGTAGACTAATCCGCCCTGTACTGGATCGATGCAAACATTGATGCCAATCATTGAATTACAGGTTGGGCGGTTATAATTCTATGAAAATGGGCGGTAATTTCAGGTCCAACAGGTGCATTAATTTGCTATAACTGGCAGTCATCGGATCCCTAAAAAAGTTAAGAAGGCGGCGGATATGAAGAGATTTCTGTGGATTCTTCCCGTGATTTGTCTAATGTTGGCAAGTTTTACTGTTCATTCAGGCAGTCAAACACCGTCCAACCTGAAGTCTGTCGAAACGGCAACCCCGCAAATGGCAGAAGCAACTCAGACCGCCGCGCCAGCCAGCGCAAGTCCATCTATGAAGGGAACATGGTATCTTCACCTCCAATGGAACTGTTCCCCTCCCAGCGATGACCTTGCGGCTGAGATGGCAGACGGGTATATAGAGATCAAAGAAAAACTGACCGGTAAATTCCCCCGGGGTACTTATGTGGTTAGTGCAGATCTTGACGACCAGGGCAATTTTCGGATGGATACCTTTAACAGCTCTGGTAAACCTTCCGATGACTTTATCTTGGGCCCAAATTCGACGCCAATCTTCATTTATAACTACACTTTTATCGGGCATGTAAATAATGAACGTACCCGTATAGAAAATGGCAAATTTGATATCATCAACAACCACGGTGAAGCCACCAGCGGGTGCTGGACGGCGGAACGCGCTGGTACAGAAACCCAATCTCCCACCCCGGAACCCAAACCGACGCGCATTCCCACAATCATTCCTTTACCCGACCCATCTGAGGGGTTAAAGCAACTCGGATTTCAATCTTTTAAAAATGACAAGTCCTGCGTCGTTCCGGTTTGCATGGCTTACTCAAAATCAGACACCGGCCTTATCGTGAAAACCTATGGTGATGGATCGATGTTTTCGATCATCATCAACCGTGATCCACGCATCAGCACCGGCTGGTTGGAAAAACTGCTCACACAATTGTATCCCGACCTTAGCAAAGACATACTGAAGGCTATTCCCAAAGATGGCCCCATGGAAAAGACATTTGGCGCGCAAGGCGGCAACGCGGCTCATAAATGGGATGTGTCGGGTGTATGGGGTATCACGATCACGATCAACATTAACCCCGTTGAAACATACGGGGAGGTTGATCAGCCGGCCAATAATCCTACCAATGCTGCGACTCCCTTATCCACAAAGAAAAATGGGGTACCCGTTATACAGGTGGTGGATCTGCGCAAGGAGTATTCGGGTGAGAACCTGACAATATTTCAGGATATCATTTTCGATGATTCGGAGGGCGATGTGATCCAAGTGGATTATGAGATCGTCGCTTCCACGGTATCAGGTTTGACAATAGAAGGCGGGAGTGTCGATATTCCACCTGCGGAACAAAAAACCGGGGCGCTGATCACCGGGCAATGGGGCTGCGGCAGCGACAGCTACGAAGTGACCCTCCAGGCCACACTGACAGATGCCGCCGGAAATCACAGCCAGCCGTATGAATACACCATGAAATGCGGTCAAGGGGATTGACGAATTATTTCCAGTTTTCTCATGCCCGTTCCAACGCGTCAAGCTGGTGTTTCGCATTATTACCTGATTGGTAAAGGTGTATAATTTATTTTAATGGAATATTTTTGAAAGATGGCTAAAATGGAATTCAGGGTTCAAATACATTCCGGGGGACGGCTGATTTTGCCTTCGAGGCTGCGCAAGGAATTAAAGATCGAGCCAGGCGATGAAGTCATTCTGCGATTGGAAGATGATTCTGTTCGGATTCTCCCATTACCGCAGGCAGTGTCTTACGCGCAACAAATAGTCCGCCGGTATATCAAAGAGGGCACATCACTGGTGGATAATCTGATTGAATCGCGCCGCGAGGAAGCAAGGAATGAGTAGCTATGTTCTGGACGCTTCCGCTTTGCTGGCGTTGCTGAATGGTGAAACCGGTTCGGAGGTTGTCCAGGAAGCATTGACAGACGCTGTGGTCTCATCCATCAATTTTTCTGAAGTTGTAACCCGGCTGGCGCTTTTCGGAATGCCAGTTAATGAGATCCATGATTCGTTGGATATTCTTGGATTGGAGATAATTCCGTTCGATACAACCCTTGCCTATGCCACTGGTGAGCTCGCCAATACAACGAGACATCTTGGACTTTCTATAAGTGATCGAGCATGTCTGGCACTGGCAAAAAAAACCGGGCGAACAGCCGTCACCGCAGATAAAATCTGGAGCAAGGTCAATACTTCTGCTGTTATTAAGTTAATCAGGTGAAGTACCAGAATCTAATTCAAAGAGAATCGATTTAATTACCAGACATCTGACTGGCGGTTCGATGCTTCGCGAATATTTTCGATACCTCAGCCGGAAAAAGTATAAATAAGCTGGTTTTATCGGGTAAAGAAATCAACAGACAGGTCAGGTTCGTATATAATCGTGTTTTAATCATCCTCTAATGCAGATTGGAACTCACGCCTGTGACGAAAACTCCATCCCCCACGATCATTTTTCAATCTGCCAAACTGGGTGACCTCCCCATTATCCTCAAGGAGCTGGATTGGGCGGAAAGCCTGTTACAAGAGAATATCGAACCCGGACGTATCTTCGGGGTTAGCGGCGGCAACCTGACCGCGCTGGCCTTCGGGCTGGTGCAGGCTTCCCGCCGGTCGCCGCAAACCTGGGGGAAAACCTGTTCGGCTGTCACTGATTTTCGCGCCTTCCTTAATAGGGCGCACAGCCGGGATATCCGCTCACTGAAACTCAACCCTAACTATGGTTTTTACACCCTGAAACCGCTGCGCCGGTGGGTATCGCGATACCTGCTCGACCGTACCGGCCGGGATGACTGGAAGGTCGTTGACCTGGAACTGCCGCTTTACCTGTGTTCGTTGGACAGCAGCGCCATTTTACGCATGTACGGACCGCCGGATGACAGCCTGCAATGCGACTATGGTTTCATCCATATTACACCGCCGCAGGATGCCCTTCTGCTCGACGCGCTGATCGCCGGGCTGAGCACGCAGCTATCCACAGAAGCCGTCACGATCAACGGGCAATGGCGCTTCGACTGCCGACCCGGGATTGTGGACGCCGGGGCGATCATTGCCGACTTGCAGGCAGATAACCCGCGCCCCATTCTGCGCTCACGGCCATATACGCGCATCCGTCCATGGCAGCTCAACTGGTTCACCTCTTCCTTTGTCATGCATTCACAGCATGAACGCAATCACGTTCTTCTCTCCGCGCAATACCTGGATCTACTGGAAAGACACGGGCAATTAAAGGCAAGGCTGGCCGCCCTGGAAGTACACGACCTTCCGGCGGTATCCCACCCACCCCATATCGGCCATGTCGACCTGCCGTACATAGGCAGCACCGAAGCCGCCACCAACATGCGCCAATCGGTGGAAAACCGGGTGGAACTGACCGCCACCTTCCAGGCAATTCTGAATGGTGAAAAAGGGGAACCGGGCGCGCCCCCGCCGGAAAACCCGGTCAGTCAACTGGATGCTTTTCCTTTTGATAGGCCGGCCAACATCATCTACGGTGCGGGCGGCTTTTCCGGAATTCTGGCAGGCATGGTCACCACGAGCGCGGTCGACGCGGGCTTCGCGCGTGGCGGCGGCGATATCCGTTACATCTACGGCATATCCGCCGGTGTGCTTAACGGATTTTTCCATGCCATTCAGGTGGCTGCCGCGAAACATTCCGACCTCTACAAACCGGCGGCGCTTCACGCGCTGGATGACCTTGAAAATTTAATGGAACATCTTGAACGAAAGAAGTTCATTTCCTACAATAAAAATCCACTGAAATTGTGGAAGGGATTTGGTAACCTTGGGCCGCTTGAGGTGTTCTTACAGGAAAGGCTGGCCGCGTACACCGGGTCTGCCCATCCGGCGGATATAACCTTCGACGACATTGCCCTGCCGCTTACCGTGTGCGCCTCACGCACCGACGGCTACCCGGAGTACCTGGGTATGACCCAGCCATCCCGTTCGTTCTCCTGGGAAGACCGGGTCTGGGAAGTACAGGCCGCGCCGGTAATCAAATCCGTTTTGGCCGGATGGAGCATGAACACCTACATCATCCCCACGCGGCTCAACGGGCAGGAGTATACCGACGGCGGCGGCACATTCTACGACCAGGCACTGATGGTGGCCAGCTTCGACCCCGAACTGACCAACCTGCTGAACATCCACCTCGATGAACCTTACGGACACTCATACAATCTGCCGGAGCATTTCGACCTTGTAAGGACGCTCTTCGATACCCACAATCTGTGTTTCCCTGAAGAACGCCGGCGCATGCGCCGTATCACAGACCTGCTGTATGAGCATTACACCCTGCGCTTGCAGGCTGAAGCGCTGGGGATGGACGTTCCCCCTGACTTCCGGCGGAACTGGACGATCGAAAACTCGAAGGCAGTAGAACTTTAAGGATGCCATGACAACTACCCGACTCTCCTCAAAAACCAAGCTGGCCTACGGGGCCGGCGACCTGGGCGCGGCGATCGCCACCGCCATCAACGGATTTTTCCTGCTTAACTTCCTGATCAATGTGGCCGGTCTGCGCCCGGGAATCGCGGGCAATGTCTTCCTGGTAGCCAAGATATGGGACGCGGTAAACGATCCGCTCATCGGCTGGCTGACCGACCGCACGGTAAGCAAGTTTGGCCGCCGCCGGCCGTGGCTGCTCATCGCCGCCATCCCCTTCGGGCTGGCCTTCTTCCTGCAATGGATCGTCCCGCCGTTGAGTGAGATGGGTTTGTTCTGGTACTACCTTGTCGTGGCTATTCTGCTGGATACGGCATTTACCGCTGTCAATGTGCCCTACGCCGCACTCACCGCCGAACTAACCCAGGATTACGATGAACGCACCCGCCTTTCCTCCGTGCGCATGGGTTTCTCCATCCTCGGCGGTGTGCTGGCAGCTTTCTTTCACGGTATCATCGTCAGCCAGTTCCCGCAGGACCCAAAATTCGGGTATATGGTCAGTGCCGCCATCTGGGCATTTTTCATCGCTGGGCCATGCTTTATCACTTTCTTTGGCACCAAAGAACCTGATTTCGCCATCAATATAAAACCAGCCGCCAAAGGTCCTGGATTCGTTGAAAGTTTTAGAATAGCCCTGAGCAATAAACCTTTCATCCTGGTCACCACCATTTACATGCTGTCGTGGCTGGCCATCCAATTCGCGCAGAACAACCTGCAACTCTACACGAAAGACTGGATCAAGATGGATATGGGGCTATTCAGTTTCCTGCTTCTGGCTATCCAATTTTCTTCCTTTATATGGGTGCTCATCTGGGCGAAGGTCAGCGAGCGTATCGGAAAGAAAAATGTGTATTACCTGGGTACGGGATTTTTCGTCTTCGCGTTGATGGGACTGTTCTTCCTCCAGCCGGGACAGGTGGTGGCCACCTTCGTGCTGGCTGCTGTCGCCGGGATCGGCATCTCGGTGGGTTACCTTGTTCCCTGGAGCATGGTGCCGGATGTAGTTGAACTGGACGAACTGGAAACCGGTCAACGCCGCGAGGGGATTTTCTACGGCTTTTTTGTGTTCCTGCAAAAAATGGGGTTGGCGTTGGGATTGTTCATCTCCGGCTGGGCATTGGAGCTTTCAGGCTACATCAACGCCACGCCGGGGCTCCCTGACCCGGTCCAGCCCGCTTCTGCGCTCTTTGCCATCCGTGTGATCATCGGTCCGGCCAGCGCGGTAATTCTGCTGCTCAGCTTCCTGGCGGTGCGTGCCTATCCGATTACGCGTGAAAAGCACGCCGAGATCCGCGCCGAGTTGGCCAAACGAGAGTCTGAAGGTGCTGATTCCGCGGCCGAACCGGCGCAAATACCGGCATAACCCCGGTTCATCCTACTTTCATTCAACAGAATTATGCTTACGGGTTGAATTCCGCCCGTTATTTTGACTGTCTAATCCAGGCGGGTTTTATTCTGTCACGCCATGCTTATCCTGTTTATCACTCCACGGCACAGCCGGGGTAACCCGGACAATCTTCGATAACTGGCAAAAACGCAATCACCTTTCCAAACATCACCCATGAGATGCAACCGGATAAAACGGAAGGATATTTCCTTCCGTTTTTTTATGGGAAGATCAACATTTATTCACCCGCGCGCCGTTATTTATTCATTTCTTTGCATCATCTACAACAGAAATTAATAACTTTCGCCTATCATAGGTTGTAATGGATACTGAATAGAGGAATCATGAAGCGCTTCGCCGCGCGATCCAGCTTCAGTTAAGCAATAGTTTTAATCGACATCCATCAGGTTATCACGGGTGATCAAAAAGTAACATCCGGGCGCTGATAGTACCAAAAATAGGAGTAATAATTTGAAACAGAAGACCTTTTCCGTGTTGTTCTTGCTTGCAATTGTCATTTCACTTGTGGCTGGCTCATTTGGAACCGTGTCCGCGGCCTCATCTGAAACGGTGGATATCGGAGCCGCCACCCTTACGTTCAATAATAGCGGCTGGAAGTATGATTCAACCAATAATGTTTACTGGCAAATCGGTGTCCAGTATTGCACCAATCCCGCATCCACAGAGTACGAATCCCTGGGAATTTACGTTCCCGGCCAGTATGTCACTGCTTTGGATAACGACAACGGCACCTTTACCCTGACGGTAAAGGAGAACGGCAGCGTCAACGGATACACGGCAAAAACCGCCCCGATCGTCATCCCGGTAAATACGCCGGGGTATTCCGCGCAAAAAGCCCCGACCGCCTACAATTACGATAAAGCAGCCAGTTATTTAAAAGCCGGGTATATCTATGTAACCGCGGGCGCGCGGGGACGCAGCAACGGGACTGACAGTTCCGGGAATTTGACCTTCAGCGGCGGCGCGCCCTGGGGGGTGACAGACTTCAAGGCAGCCATTCGCTTCCTGCGTTACAACAAAGCTGTTCTTCCCGGCGATGCGGAGAGTATATTTGTGTTCGGTATGAGCGGCGGTGGCGCGCAGACCGCCATTATTGGCGCCTCCGGTGACAGCGAACTCTATACGCCGTACCTTGAATCGATCGGCGCGGCCATGAAAGATGCCAGCGGCCAATCCATAAGTGATGCCGTCAAAGGCGCCATGGCCTGGTGTCCGATCACCAGTCTGGATTACGCGAATGAAGCCTATGAATGGAATATGGGCCAGTATGTGTCGGCAGGCACACGCGCGGATACTACCTGGACCTCCGCCCTTTCAAAAGATCTGGCTTCTGCTTACGCGGACTACATCAACCAGCTTGGTTTAACCGACCCCGATGGTAATGTGTTGACCCTGGAAAAAACCGACAGCGGTATTTACGCGGCAGGCAGTTATTATGATCTGCTCAAATCCGTCATCGAACAATCCCTGAACAACTTCCTGTTTGATACCACCTTCCCCTATACCAAAAACACGGCCAAAGGTCCCGGGGGTATGCCCGGCGGAGGAATGCCGCCGGGACGACCAGATGCAAATATGCCGCAGGCAGAACAGTCCAACGCGATGCCCGCGGGTGATAACACATCAACAAAAGCCGCGTCCACGACGTACAACACGGCTCAGGATTACATCAACTCTCTGAATTCCGATGAACAATGGATCACCTACAATGCTGAAAGCAACACGGCCACCATTTCCAGTGTTGAGGCATTTGTCAAACATTTCAAAAATGCCTCCAAAAATGTGGGCGCGTTTGACGGCCTGAACCGCGGTCAGGCGGAAAATGATGTATTTGGAAATGATGGAAACGACTCGCTGCATTTTGATACTGTTCTGGCTAATTTATTGAAAACCAACCAGTCACGATACGCCGCGTTTTCTGATTGGGACGCTTCGGTGGTGGAAGCGTACTCCTCCGACCTGGCGCAGCTCGATACTCTGGGAAACAGCCTGCAATACCGCATGAATATGTACAACCCGATGTATTTCCTATTGAAATCCTACGATGGATACCAGACCTCTTCCGTGGCGCCCTACTGGCGGATACAGACTGGAATAGAACAGGGCGACACAGCCTCCACAGTCGAGATAAACCTTGCTCTGGCGCTCGATCAATATGACGGTGTGCAGGATGTTGAATTTGAAACCGTTTGGGGTAAGGGGCATACCATGGCTGAAAGAACCGGTAACAGCACAGACAATTTCATCAACTGGGTTAATGGGATTACCCGCCAGTAGATCCAGATTACCCGGCAAGACGGACGGCCAATCACCGTCCGTCTTTTATTACTTAAAACCGGCACAAAACCTGACTGTGGGTGGAAATACAGGGTCTTTGTGGTTTTCCCGCAATGGTATATAATAGAAATTAATTACTACGATAATGATCGGGGTGAATCGATGGAAACCATCAACAATATCGAATTACGAGATGAAACGGTATACCCGGACGAAACCGTTCTTTCCGGTATTCTTGGAGATTCATTTCCAGCCTACCAGGGCCTCCTCAAATTGTATGATGAAAATCAACTGGTCTATACCTGGCGGTTTTACCATGACGGCAAAGCCTGGCTCTGCAAGGTGCAAAAGAAGAACAAGACCATCGTGTGGATGTCAGCCTGGAAAGGCTACATGCAGGCCACCATATATATGCCGGAAGTGAACATGGATCAGGTGTATGCTCTTGATATTGATGAGCAACGTAAGAATGTTTTTCGTAACGCCCGAAGCATGGGCAAATCGCGGGCGTGCATCTTTGAGATAATAACCCCTGAGGTACTGAAGGACTTTGAGAAATTAATGCGTTTGAAAATGTCCTTAAAATAAAAGAAAAACTGACGACTTTCAGAATCCGAAGCCATCAGTTTTTTATTAATATTTGGGGTGTCATTCGATCTCAAATTCCTTTACAGGCCTCTTTTCATCACCTTCTTCTATAAACGCGCTTATGACAATATATTTCTCGATACCGGAACCGACCAGTTTGTGTTTTAAAAGCTCATCCACCTGAAAGATCCCGGCCATATTGTTCATATAAATATTGATCTGGATCGGCTTTCGACCGCCTTCCGCGATCTCCACCCGGTTGATGGCTGCCGCCGAAACCGAATGGATATCAATCTTCCCAAGCTCATACGGAATTCTGGATCGGCCTTCGCTCATGTCCAGCGCGTCTGCCACCCGCACAATTCCCGCCTCAACCGTATACGGATTTCCGCCGCTGCGGTGCGCGATGATCGCGTGCAGCACTTCAGAGGTGACGATGGTCCTTTCTTCAATATCCATGAAATCCAGAACCCGGTGGAGAATCGTGTTCGCGAGAAAAAGACTGAAACCTTCGTGCCCTTCCCGGTTGATCGACATCCCAAGATCGTGAAAGATACTGGCGAGCATGATCACGAGTTCAGCATGGTCGCTTGAAAGTCCGTAATTCTTCACAATGGACATATCTATGTTGTTTTTCACCAGTATACGGGCCAGACGGGTGGCAATGTTTGCCACGATTTGAAAATGAACCGGCCCATGGTCTGTCATTTCCAGCCGGTCAATAGCGTTGACGTTTGAGATTCGCCATAGAGTCTTAATCTCAACATCCCGGTTGATCACGTCCAGTGCTTTTTCCTGCAACGAACCGGACCGGTACGGCACATGGATATCAATCTGTGAATATTTTTTGGGTTCCATAGAGCAGATAAGCTCCTTTTATTATGAAAAATGGTACTTTACTCTTGTAGTATAACCAATAATATAAGAGCAGCTTTCAATCTGCGAAAGCTGCTCTTTCAGTAATTTTACATGTTAGAGATGGATGTCGAAATTCGTTGATTTTCCATCCACAGCGAAGGTCTTCCGTTCACCATTCACGGTCAATTCATAGTCACCGGGAAAGCCGGTAAACAACATCTTTCCCGTATCATCGGTTTTCAATTCGGTCGGCGGCAGCCACCACTCACCCTTAACCCGTTTGAGCAGCTCATCATACGCCGGCTTGCGTGATCCGTCGCGCCGGATCAGACCTCCGGGCGCGTTGAGCCAGTTGCCATCCTGCATATCCCACCAGGTGATTCCCTCCACCAATGGGTGCGCGAAGAGCGTTTCATAGTGGGTGATCGCTTCCTGCGCCTGGCGTTCCTCCCCGTCGGGGGTGGACGGCCACTCCGTCACCTGGTAATCGTTCAGGTCAACAATTTCCGGCGGCATCAAGTGCCCTGAAACCAGGGTGGTCTCGGTGAAATGAATGGGCAGGTTGAACCGGCTGAAGTGTTCCAAAATTTTCAAAGTCTTTTCCACACCCCAGTATCCCTGATGCATATGTGACTGCAAGCCGATCACATCGATCTTCACCCCGGCAGTCAGGCAGCCTTCCACCAGAATATCATAGGCGTCTGACATATCAAAATCGTTGATCAGAAATGTGGCATTCGGGTTTTCCGCGCGCGCCGTCTCAAACATCGTTTTTACCGTCTGGATGCGTCCCATCTCTTTACAGATGCGCGTGATGGCGTTGTCATAACGGTCAAATACCGGCATGATCACGGCTTCGTTGATCACGTCCCACATATCAATCAAGCCGTGAAATCCGGAGACTTCCCGCCGGATGCGCACCTTCTGTTCCTCCAGTATGCGCGTGTTGGTTTCCGGCAGCAGCCAGTCAACACACAGGGTATGCCAGCACAGGGGATGCCCCTTTACCGTCAGGTTGTGTTCCTTGCACCACAGGGCGGCGTTTCGCAGCGGTTCTGTTCGGGGTTTGCCGCGGACCGGCTCAAACTGACCCCAGTAGAACGGCAGGGTGGCCGCGTTGAACAACGCGGTCAGGTTTTCCGCGCGTTCCTGTGCAAGTTCAAGTTCTTTGCCGCTGTAGTCCCCATTTGCCAGTGGGACAGTGTCAAATGCCGCCGTGCCAAACAGAAATTTATGGTTCGTCTGCGCCACGGTCACCGGATGGTTGGAAAGGGGGCTGCCATCCGCTTTCTGAATGTTTATGGCGGCATCGATCATGCGGTTTTTTATCCGGCTGTTCATGGGTCACTCCTGTACTGATCTGAAATAGTCATCCAATTATAGTGGAATCATGTCAACCTTTCGGATTCGATACAATGGGGCGCAGTTTCCCCGTATGAGCCTATCGGGCTAAAATATTATCGGATGTGTTATTCCGAATAACCAAAGGACCAGTCCATGAACCCTGTTCATCAGACATCCAGACACAATTTAAATATCCACCGATTGATATTCCCGCTGATCAACGCCCTGATATTTGGCATTCTGGGAGTGCTTTTCGGGTATTACATGGTGGAGCTGGTGTACTGGATGCTGGCCGGTACGATTACAGGGCTGATTATTGGCCTGATCGTCGAAATCGGTCTTGGCGCGGTTGGCGGGTGGATCTACCACCGCAGGGTTATCCTGACTGTACTGTTGGAAATCATCCTGTGTATCACCATACTCGCTCCATTCCTGTATTTTTACCCGAACACCCGGGCAAACCGGCATCCCGTCTGTTGTATCGAAAATAGCGGACTTGGCACCCGGGTGGAAGCGGTACGTATCGCGGCCGCTGACGGCGAAATACTGGCTGGCTGGTACGCTCCCCCTGAAGATGACAATGGTACGGTTATCCTGGTTCTGCACGGCACCGGCGGTGACCGCACAAGCTCGCTGGCACATGCCAGGGTGTTGCATGACGCGGGCTTTGGTGTGCTGGTGTATGACCAGCGCGCGTTGGGTGAGAGCAGCGGGGAACGCGCGTCGGTCGGTCTGTATGACAAGCGGGACATTACGCCGATATTAGACTGGTTGGTGTCACAAAAACATGCAAATCCGGAAAAGATCGGCGGGGTGGGGTTATCTCTTGGTGCGCATATCCTGATCGGCGCCGCCCCGGATGAGCTCCGTATGAGTGCCATCTGGAGTGATGGATTGGGGATCAACACCATCGCCGACCTTCCGCCGCAGGTCAGTAACAGTGAAAAATTTATGACCTTCATCGAAGGCCAGACCAACTGGGTCACTGAACTCTACCTGGGTGAAAAACTCGTACCGGTCAAGCAGCTCATCCCACGCATCGCCCCACGACCGTTAATGCTGGTGGCCGGCGAGTTGGAACCGTACGAAACCCAATTCAACCGTGAGTACGAATCATTGCTGGGAAAAAACGGGCATGTCTGGATCGTGGCAAGTGCCGGGCATGTGGGAGGGCTGTCTGCCGAACCCGAGATTTATTCGCACCGTATGGTGGATTTTTTCAAAGAAGCTTTCCGGTAAAAATCCTTTTTATTTTTAGCCTTTTCATGTTTTGTATAATATCTTGATTAGGATTCTTTGAATGCTTTTCATAGTTACATAAAAAAATCATGAGTATTGGGGATTGAGCATGCGTATCTTTCATCGAGCGGTAGCGTATTCACGTGAAATCTGGATCATTGCCATTACGGCGTGTGTGAAATTCGCGTTGCAGGTATACATCGCGCCCGGTTATGGTTACTTCGGTGATGAGCTTTACACTATCGCCTTGAGCCGCCATCTCGCATTTGGGTACGTCGATCTTCCACCATTAGTTCCGGCGTTAATGGCAGTCAGCCGAGCCATTCTGGGTGAATCTCTGTTGGCTTTTCATGTTGTTCCAGCGTTGGCAGGTGCCGTAAAGTTGATATTTATCTGTCTGATCACCAGAGAGTTTGGCGGGCGCTGGTTTGCTGTGCTGATCAGCGCAATAACTGTGATCTCCATCCCTGTCTGGCTCAGTCTGGATTCTATCTTCTGCTATGACAGCATTGACCAGTTGGTCCTGGCGATTTTTTTATACCTGACCGTCAGATTCCTTAAGAGTGGAGAGAAAAAATACTGGTTGTGGCTCGGGTTGACCGCCGGAGTCGCCTGCATGACCAAAATGACTCTGCTTTTCCTGGGACCGGGTTTCCTCGCAGCCCTCTTGTTGTCGCAATACCGGCGTCACCTTCTGACTCCATGGCCGTACCTGGGAGCCGCCATTTGCCTTCTGGTTGTTTCACCGTATATCATCTGGCAAATTGCAAACCATTGGCCAACCCTGGAGTACTGGGTGAATTACGGCACTTTACGAATGTATCAGGTGTCCTTCAGCCAATTCCTCATCAATATTTGGATTTACATGAATCCATTTCTGTTGCCGTTATGGTTCATCGGGCTGGTTCGCCTGTTTCGCCGTTTCAAAGGGCACGATTTTTCTTTCTTTGGAGTCCTGTTCCTGGCAACCTTGATACTACTCTACTTCCTGCATTCTACCCCGCGCCTGATCATAGAATTGTTTATTCCCCTTATCGCAGCCAGTTCCATCGCCCTGGAGACGTTATTAACCGGAAACCTTTCCCGATATGTCATCAGACCACTGGTAATTGCAGGCATTATGGCAGCCGGTCTGGCTATGATGCCTTCGTCTCTTCCCATTCTACCGGCAGACAGGCTGCCTGAGATCACCCGTTCATCCAAATATTGGTTCGGGCAGATGCGCGAGATGGTTGGCGGCAATTCCAATTCGCCGCAATTGCTGGTTGGTCGTCAGGGTTGGGATGTTCTGGTTCAAGAAGTGGCTGGTGTTTATAATTCCCTCTCCGAGGCTGATCGAAGGATTGCCGGGATCTATGCGGATTCCTATATGTTCGCCGGAGCCATTGATCTTTATGGCCCACAGTATGGATTGCCGCATGCTGTCAGTGAATCGCTGACATATTACCTCTGGGGCCCCGGTTATTCCTGGGATGTCATGCTTATCGTAACCAGGAGATCAAACAACCTTGCGGTTTTCTTCAATGAATGTGAATTAAAGGCCACCGTGAAAGGTGATTATGATCCGGCATTCTTCGGAAATCCAAATATCTACTTATGCCGGAAACCGGGAGTGCCTGCCGAAAAGATCTGGGGAAGTTTGAAAAATTACCGATGAGTACACCCATAAATTTTTACATCGGCACTTCGGGGTGGACCTATGATCATTGGAAGGGCAGTTTTTATCCGCCGGGGCTGACGAAAAGCCGCTGGTTTGACTTTTACGCGGCACGGTTCAACGCAGTGGAGGTTAATGCCACCTTCTACCGATCATTTCAAGATCAGACTTACCTGAACTGGAAGAATCGTGCCCCGGACGGATTTGGATATGTCTTAAAAACTCCAAAAATCATCACCCACCAAAAAATGCTGCGTAATGTGGAAAATGAAATTCAATCCTTCTGCCGGTCATCCGGGTTGTTGGGGGACAAATTTCAGATGATCCTGCTTCAGATTGCCCCCAACCAGCCGTATGATCCCGGTCTGTTGCGGGACGCGCTGCAGGCCTTTCCTGACCCTTCGCGGGTGGCGGTCGAATTTCGCCAGGAGTGCTGGTACAGCCCGGAAATCAAGAATCTGTTAATAGCTCAAGGTGCTGTTTTCTGCAATGTAGATTCACCCAGTCAGAAATTGACAGAAATCCTGACGGCAAAGCGGGCATACCTGCGCCTGCACGGCCGTCAAAGCTGGTACGCGTCGGATTATTCAGAGGAAGATCTGCATCAGACAGCCGATCTGGCCCGAAAGCTGATCGATGGTGGGGCTAGCGAAGTCTGCATCTTTTTCAATAATGATTATTGTGGTTATGTTCCAGCCAATGCCATGTCCCTTCAGAAATTACTTTCAGCGTGATTGACCGCACAATTAACGCTTATCCCGTTCATAATTAAATGCTCCAAGAGGAAGGAGTGTAATGCGCCAAACAGTGTTAATCCTTCTCGGGGTACTCTTGCTTTCCGGTTTTTGCCTCACATTATATTTTTTATTTCCTTTGGTTATGGTGGTTTAAATGGTCTTCTCACGGAGATGAAACAACCCCCGGATGCAGCAAATTTACAGAATCTCCGCCTGGAAGCAGTGGATCAAATTTCGCATGCCCAGGCTGAATTGGGCACTCTCCCCGGCCTGACACTCTACGAACGGACCTATTCAGATATGTGTGCGAAAGGGGAACACGGCTGGAAACGGTCAGATTCATTTGCCTATGCCTGCGCATACCGGTCCACGTTTTACTACGGAACAACCGAGATTACAGTGAACTATTGCTCGAGCTGGAACAAAAACTAGCGGACACTGGATGGGACAGGGAGGGTAAAACATCCAATCAACCGACCATTGCCCTGGCGCTAGAAAAAGCCGCGGATGAGTTGTATCTGATTGAGCTTCCGGATTACCGAAAACCCGTGGACCGGGCTATCATCCCGGCATACATGACCCTGGCCATAAACAGTTTTCGCGGTTATGGGGTACCCTGGACAAAAAGCGATGATGAACCTTCCCCCTTCGGATTCGGTCTTGCCATTGGACAGGACTATTACATTGATTCATCCAACGGGGCACCGAATGTCATCGCGAAGCGGATCATTCAATCCGGGCACCAGCCCATCATGTTCGCCATTTCCCGGGAATATTTCTCGAATTAATTCGTACTTTCAATGCCGGAATGGGTACGCCTCGATATCGCCACGGCGGCAATTCTGTATAATCATATCTGACTGGGGAAAACCAATTTCTTCCTTGTATATATGAAGGTGGTTGCCATGACTCTCAACTTCACTCGCTATATATTCTTACTCGGCCTGATGCTGACACTTGCATTGGGCGGCTGCAAACCGGCCAACCCTGATCCGGTATATCCTCAGGTATCAATCCCTGGCTCGGAAATCAGGCAGCTGCATTCCAACGACACCGGCAGGGATTATGACCTGTACATCCGTCTTCCCAATGACTATGAAAAATACCCAAAGGTTAAATATCCCGTTCTTTACCTGCTGGATGCCCAATGGGATTTCAAGATGCTCGATTCGATCTACGGCAGCCTGGAGTACGATGACTTCATCCCTGAAATGATCATCGTGGGGATCACGTATACCGGCGAGAAACCTGATTACGAATCACTGCGCGCCATGGACCTGACTCCGGTTAAGGTGAATTATGCGCCCGGCTCGGGGGATGCCCCCAAATTTCTGACATTTATCAAAGAGCAGGTGATTCCCTTTATAGAGACCAATTACCAGGTCAAGCCGGGAGAACGCGTACTTATGGGCAGCTCGTACGGCGGATTATTCACCCTGTACGCGCTATTCACGGAACCAAGCCTGTTCAGCGGCTATGTGGCCTCCAGCCCGGTTACTGTTTTTGGAGATAATTTTTCCTTCAATCAGGAGGCGGCATATTTTGAGCAGCACAAGGAACTGCCCGTTCGATTATTCATCAGTGTGGGCGAAAAAGAAGACCTGTTGCAGCCGGTGAAAATGTTCATAGATGTGATCACCGGCCGAAACTACAAAGACTTAAAACTTGAAACCCGCATTCTCGAAGGAGAAGGCCACTCCAGCAATAAGGCGGAGTCATACAACCGCGGCCTGCGATTTGTTTATTCCGATTAGCTCAAAAAGTCTCGTAATGCCGCCGGTTAATGACCCGGCCATTTGAAAAACCATCAGGCGTCATCATTGGCTGGTTTTCTTGAATTCAACTACCATTAATCAGCTCAAAGCCGAAATCCAGATGGCCATACGGAATGATCCACCTTTTCGTAGTCACCTTTTCGTTGGCGAGGGCACGACCTTCCTGTTCAAGAAACGGGCATTTCGAGGCACAGAAAAAAGTTAAAGTTATGCCAGGATTCGAGCGAACAGCCTGGCGCAGAGCATCTCAACGGGGTAAGTGGCTTTATGGCCCGACCGTTTTCAGGACGAGATCCATTATTTTGCAAAACAGATTTTTTGGATGGAAATCAGATTTAAGATAATAACAGGAGATTTCGTATATGACTTTCCATAAAGATATGAGCGAATATACCGACCAATTGAAAAAAGGTATGATCCAGAGAGCCTACCGGGGATTGATGGATTACATGCAAAGTCTGCGTGCGCACTTCAGCTCGCGTTACCCGGAGTATTCTGTCCCCGGCAGCCTGTATTTTGGGTACATGGACATGACCTATTTCGCCATCGTACCCGAGGGTTTCAAAGAGCGCGGATTGAAGATCGCGGTGGTCTATTTGCACGAGGCCGGCCGGTTCGAGGTTTGGCTGTCAGGGTACAACCGGCAGATTCAGGCGCGCTACTGGACAATAGTCAAAGAAAGCGGCTGGGATACATACCACCTTGTGGCGGCGCCGCAGGGTTTTGACTCGGTGTTGGAACACATCCTTGTCACCGAACCGAACTTCGATGACCTCGAAGGATTGACCGCTCGGATTGAAAAAGGCACGCTGGAATTCATCCACGATGTGGAAGAATTCCTTAAATCCAAAGAGGTATGATCGGAATAAGGTTTTTTTGTAATGGATGAACTCCCTGTGCTTACTTTTGCCAGCGCAGTTGAACTGCGTGAGTGGTTGGAAGACAACCACAGCACGTCAGGAGGCATTTGGGTAAGGATATACACCCGACGGTCAGGACTACCGTCTGTCACTTTCGATGAACTGCTGGATGAAGGCCTGTGCTTCGGTTGGAGTGAGAGTATGCGCCGAAAATATGACCGGGAGTCTTATTTACAACGATTTACCCCGCGAAAAGCTTCGGGCACTCAATCCAAAAGGAACCTCGATCGGGCACAAACCCTGATAATAAATGGAAAAATGACCCTTAACGGTATGAGGGCGTTGGGTATGGAAAAATGAAAAATCTATAAACTTTTTGCAGATGTATGCTATCGGTAATTAATTCCACCGGTTCGCATTTCTTCCGGGATTGTTCCCCGGGCGTATTTGATAAATAGTAGACCCGGGGATTTTTCGAATTTAGATTTCTGCGCCGCGATCATGCCAATCTGGCTGTCAGCTTCATTTCGACAGCCGCAAGCGCCTGTGAAACCGGGCATCCTTTCTTCGCCTGTTCAGCATAGCTCAGGAATGTTTTTTCATCCATTCCGGGAACATCACCGACAGTCGTCAGTTCGATCAATGTGATCTTCGGTCCCTCACCAAGATGGACTTTTGCCGTGGTGTTGATGCGTTTCGGCTGATGCCCATCCTTTGAAAGGATCGCGGAGAGGAACATAGAAAAACATCCGGCGTGCGCGGCGCCGATCAGTTCTTCCGGGTTGGTTCCGGGACCATCCTCAAAACGGGATGCCCGGCTGAATTCGCCTTCATACGCGCCGGAACCGAGGCGCATGGTCCCCTTGCCATCAACCAGATTACCAGTCCAAACGGCAGACGATTCTCGAATTGCCATACAAATGCTCCTTGTGCGGTTATTGTTTTTGATAAAACCAGCGTAGCATGCGGCAAATTCTCTGTCAATTTTTGATATCACCTTTTTTAGGATTTTTCACCCTCAACTGTATGGGGAGTCGCTTTTTGTAAAGTTGAACAAATTGTGCATAATAAAGTCAGCTAAAGATTTACATATCTTCAGCATTGCAGATCAAATTTGATTCCAGGAGAGAGACAATGGGAGACAAAGGCGGCAAGAAAAACAAGGAAAAGGCTGACAAGCAAAAACAGGCGCAGAACGTAAAGAAGAAGGAAGAGCACAATTCCAAACTTCCCAGCAAAAAACCTGCGTAAATATATAAATTCAGAGGAAAATAACTGCGTGCCTTTATGCCGCAGTACTTTCAATTTAAAACGGATATCTTTTTATAGGAACAAATAACAACAACCATAACGTTATCTGTTCAGATTAACTATTGATTTCTTACCCGGTCTTCCCGGCTGAATTATTACACGATCGTATTAAGAACACAGCGCGCGTCAATCAACGCCTTCTCCAGCCAGGCCGGCTCTGACGGGATATACAATTCTCGGAACTCGCGATTCACCCATTCCGCCGCCTGTTGACTGCCGCCGTGACGGTTCAACTGGTTTTTCAGAATAGTAATGCGCAGGCTGCGCGCCGCCTGCAGCATTGAATCACCATAGGTGCCAAACTCGCAGGTGGCGGCAAAGAATTTCGTCTGTGGGAATTCACGCGCCGCCAGCCGGTACTCCCAGTCGATCATATCCCCCTGCATTGTGTAGAACTCGTCCGGGTTGGCGGCAGCCACACGGGGCGCGCCGTACCGCCGGGCGATCTCATCACCGGACATCTTTTCCAACGGTGAGGTGACCATAGTCATGCAATCGCGCGGGCCGTACCCGGTGTGCATATCCAGGTGGATGATCTCGCCATACCCGGCAAAACCTTTGCGGTACACATCCATCATGGTGATCGTCTCAGGCTGGAGTTCGTTGCCGCCAAAATAGATGCCGTCGGGGGCATGGTACTGCCCCATCAACGCCGCCTCGCGGATGCGTTTTGATCCGAATGCCATGATGTTTTTAAGCGTGGAAAAGATAAAGCCCGCCTTAGCACCGGCAAGATTGTCCAATGGTTTCCGCGGGGCGAAATACGGCGCCAGCGCGGGGTAATCTGGATTGGTGTTTTTTAGTACGGTAAAATCGCCGTCGATAAAATTGCGGTTCAGATCAACATTGCGGGAATTCTGTCGTTCCCAGTGACACATGCCCCACGGGTTGATGGCATGGATGAGCAGCAATCCGGTGGTTCGCGGATCAAGCCTGGCGGCATACTCCTTCAGGAACAACTCCAGGACCGCCGAACCAAGGTAGCCCTCAATGCCGTGTTCGGCGGTGGTGATGACGATCAGACGCTCTCTGGCTGCCAGAGCCGGCGCAGTAAGGATATCCGTTGTCAGGCCAGGGTCGGTTTCCAGCGGCAGAACAGTCAGAGTGGTCCCCGGCCAACGGGTGGTAAGGTCGTCCAGATGGGCGCGAAATCGGGCGCGGGATTGTTCGTACGATGCGGGAACAGTCGGCATGATGCACCTCAAATTACAAAAAGGATCAGAACGGGCCGTAATTCATGGCAACCGCGATCGCCAGGAAAACAACCGTGACAGGGATAATCCATACCCACAACCCCAGCACCCAGCGAAGCCACTTCGGGTAGGGAATGACCGTCAGGCTGAGGGTGATAAGCAGCGCGGCATTGGTGGGGTAGACCATATTCGAGAATCCATCGCCAAAGGTATAGGCGCTCACGGCAATCTGCCGGTTGACGCCCACCAGATCTGCCAGCGGCATAAGTATGGGGATAAGCAGGAAGGCCTTGGCCGAACCGGAGGTGATGAACAATTCCAGCACAAGTGTCAAACCGTAGATCATCAGCGCGGCGGTGAAGGGACTGGTTCCCTGCAGGCCGTTGTTGGCCCAGTGCAGAACGGTATCCAGGATGCCGCCGGAGGTGATGATGTGCTTGACACTGGCTGCCATCATCAATAACGGCACGGCTGGCAGGATGCCGAGGAAGCCATCCCAGGCCGCCCGCCAGGCAGACTTGCCCGCGCCGGAGATCAACCCCGCGCCGATTCCGCCGATGACGAACAGCAACCCGGTCAGCGGCAGGGCGATATCGCGCAGCAACTCCACGAACGGGATGGCGATGAGTACGGCAAGTATCAACGCAAAGAACACACCCAGGAAAACAGCCGCATTCTTCATGCGCGGGTCGGTGGCCATGGTATCGTCCACATTGAAATTGCCGTAGCGGGCTTTTTCTGCTTTATCTTCTTCAAAAACCAGAGACGCTTCCGGCTTCTTCTCTATTTTCTTCGCGTAGCGGGTGATGAACACTGCCAGAATGATAAACACAACCACAAACAACGCGATGCGCGGCCCGGCGCCGGAGTACAACGGCAGGCCGGATAACTGGTGCGCGATACCGATGGTGAAGGGGTTAAACACGGCCATGGAAAAACCCACATTGGTGGCCAGCACCGACATGCCCAGACCGGTGAGCGAATCCCAGCCCAGGTAGTAGGCCAGGCCAAGCACCAGCGGAACCAGCGGGATGACCTCTTCAAAGATGCCAAAGAAAGCCCCCAGTGCCATGAAAACGAAGGTGACCACCGGAAGGAGGACATACTTCTTCCCGCCAAAAACTTTAACAATCCGCGCAATAACCGCCTGCAAAATGCCGCTGCGGTCCATGATGCCGAAAGCCGTGCCCACCAGCAGAATGAACAAAATGATCGGCAGCACCTTGGTCAGGCCGTCGCTGGTGCCGAACACCTCAAAAGGCGCGGTGAACCAGCGCCACACCGGGTAGTCCGGCCGGTCAACAAAGCGGAACGAAGCCGGGTCGATCACCTGACGCTCTTCCACCAGGACTCGGGAATATTCACCCGCCGGAATGGTGAGGGTGAGAATACCGGCGGTCATCATGAGGATGAAAATGATGGCCACCGCCTGTAGGAATGCCCGTGTGCTGATCTGCGCGCCTGATTTGTGTTCGGTCATGGTTGGACTCTCCGCTGTTTGGAATCGGGTAGCAATGGTTGAGTTTAACATATCCTTCCGTCGAACGGAATAAATCAGCCGAAATACCGATTGCCCCCTGAGAATAATTTCCACTGTAATGTAGAATTACTTTCATCTGTGTGGACGCGGTTAAAACCGGCACAGTTAAGTAATGGGCTGAACACAGCAAAATTCGATGCTGATTCATCAGGAAAGGAAGCCTGCGGAAATTCTGCTCAAGGCAGCAGATTTCTGCCACACGTATGGACGCCAGAACATTATCAGAACGAGTCGAACGAATACGGTCCACCTACCGCGGCGGCAAGACAAAACCGGTGGAGTGGCGAAGGGAGCAGCTTAACAATCTGCGGCGCATGTTCAGGGAGCATTCCGCCGATTTCGAAGCCGCGCTTCGCGCTGATCTGCGTAAGAGTTCCTTTGAATGTTACGCCACCGAAATCGGGTTCCTGGAGCGAGAGATCACCCACGCGCTGCAACATCTTGATGAATGGATGCGGCCGCTGCAGGTCAACACCCCGGTGTTCCTTCAGCCGGCAAAAAGCCGCGTGATTTTTGAACCACTCGGGGTGGCACTCATCATGGGCGCCTGGAATTATCCGTTGCAGCTCACCCTGGCCCCGTTGGTGGCCGCCATGGCGGCCGGCAATGCCGCTGTGGTCAAGATGCCGCGTACTGCCCGGGCAACGTTTGAAGCCGTCTCGCGCATCATGCCCGCCTACCTTGATTCTGATGCCTTCCTGGTCATCGACGATGACACGCCCAACGACCTCCTCTTGGACGAGCGCTGGGACCGCATCTTTTTCACCGGAAGCGCAGAAGTGGGGCGGATTGTCATGCAGGCAGCCGTGAAAAATCTGACCCCGGTCACGCTTGAACTTGGCGGAAAAAGTCCGGCGCTGGTGGATGAAACCGCCAACCTACGGGTGGCTGCCCGCCGCATCGCCCAGGGAAAATTCTTCAATGCCGGGCAGACCTGTGTGGCGCCCGATTACATCCTCGCGCAGGAAGGTATTCTTGACAGGCTGGCGGCTGAACTGGTGGCCACCCTGCGTGAATTCTACGGGGATGATCCGCACGAGAGCGTTGAATACGCCCGAATCATCAACACAAAGCAGTTTGATACATTAGTCAAGTATTTCAACGATGGAGAAATTGTTATCGGCGGCCAGTCCAATCGGGACGACCGCTATATCGCCCCCACCATTTTGAAGAATGTTTCCCCAGACGCTCCGGTCATGCAGTCAGAGATATTCGGACCCATCCTGCCGGTACTTCCTGTTAAGGATATGGATGAGGCGCTGCAATTCGTGCGGAACCGTGAAAAACCGCTGGCGTTTTATGTGTTCTCAGAGGATAATGCCGTTGTGGAGAAAGCGCTCTCACAATCCACCTCTGGCGGAGCGTGCGTGAATGAAACCATGAACCATCTGGCCATCCCCGGGCTGCCATTCGGCGGGGTTGGCAACAGCGGCATGGGGAAGTATCATGGCGAATGGGGCTTCCGCGAATTCTCCAACGCCCGCGCGGTACTGGATCACGCCACAAATTTTGACCCCGATCTGCGCTATCCACCCTATGCGGGAGAGAAGCTGGCCCGCATGAAAAAGTTGATGAACCTGCGTTTCCCGGCGGCGCTCGAAGGCGTTACCGGCGGACTTCTTGGGATGATGGGTAACCAGATATTACGCCTGTTCAAATAATGGTTTCCCCGTCCGATTCGCGAACAAACAAGTCCTTTAACCATTCGAAAAAATGATCTGTGCTGGAGGCAACCTATGAAACCTTTGAAAAAAGCAATTGAAATGACTCCCAAAGAACTGGCCCGTTATATCGACCATTCCGTGTTGAAACCGGAATTTACGGAAGAAGAAATTCGCCAGCATATCCAATCAGGCGTGGAATACGGCTGCGCCACAGTCTGTATTAACCCCGCCTCGCTGGATATTGCCGCCGAACTGACGCGCGGATCAGATACCAGGATCTGCGTGGTGTGCGACTTTCCGTTCGGGTTGAGCACCACCGCGTCCAAGGTAATGCAGGCTGACCTTCTTTGCCGGCGCGGTGATATCTATGAGCTGGATATTGTGGCCAACTACGGCTGGATTCGCAGCGGCAAATGGGATGAGGTTACCGCCGAACTGAAAGCGGTTTGCGATGCCTGTCACAAATACGGCACGGCCGTCAAGGTGATCGTTGAGACCGACGCGTTGACCGTTGACCAGGTGGAACGCTCCTGCGAGTGCACCATAGCGGCGGGTGCCGATTTCGTGAAGACCAGCACCGGTTTTCTGACCGGTTTTGAGAGCCGGGGCGCCGCCCCTGATATCATCCAGGTCATGATGGATGTGTGCGGCGAGCGGATCAAGATCAAAGGCAGCGGGTGCATCCGCACGCGGGAGCACTTTCTTCAGTTGATCGATATGGGGATCGACCGCATGGGCGTGGGCTACAAATCCACGCCGTTGGTACTGGGGTTGAAAAAAGAATGAGTTGATAATAGAAGATATGTCGTCAATTTAATACACGCATTCTCAAGAATTGACATTGATGTATCTTTCTTTTTGTAAAACATAAATTGCAAATCACCGAATAAAAATACCCCTATACTCGTTATATGTATAGAGGTTGATAAGCGTGCTCGAAAACATCAAGGAAATCGAAGAAACCCTGCTTACCCAGGCTAAAGACGGTGACCGGAATGCCTATGGCGAACTGGTCTCGCGCTGCTACCCGGCCGTCATCCGCGTGGTCTACCGCCTGTGCGGCGATACGCAAATCGCGGAGGATGCCACCCAGGAAGCCTTCATCCGCGCCTGGGTCAAACTGCCAGGGTACCAGTCCAACGCACCTTTCAGCCACTGGATATACCGCATCGCCGTCAACACCGCGCTGGATACCCTGCGGGAAAAACCGCAGGAAAGCCTGGATGACGAGACAAGCGTCGGCCAACTGCCCGGCCGATCACCCGACCCTGAAGCCGCCATCATTGAACGCGAAAAGTCCAATGACGTGCAGAACGCCATCAAAGCGCTGCCCGACGCAGCACGCACCGTGCTTGTGCTGCGTGAATTCGGCGGCTTGAGCTATGACGAGATCGCCTCGACCCTTGATATCCCCATTGGCACGGTGATGTCACGGTTGAATTATGCCCGCACCCGCCTGCGGGAGCTGTTGCGCGATGAGCGCGATGAAACGGAGCGTGAATATGCCTGATCCGACCCTTAACAAACTCGGCGCCTATCTGGATGGCGAACTTGGTCCCCGTGAAACGGCTGAAGTTGAAGCGCATCTCACCGCCTGCGCGGACTGCCGCGCTGAGCTGGCAGACCTGCGGCGGCTCTCCAGTCTGCTGGCCTGTGCTTCCATGCCGGAATTCACCCCGGCGCAGGATTTTAAAGCAAACGTAATGCTTCAGCTTCCCCGCCGGGACGAATCCGCGGCGGCGGGATCCAACACCCCCTTTTCGATCTGGCTGATCCCGTTGTTGGTGCTGGCCATGCTGATTTTCACGCAGATTACCATGGGTCTCTCATCGTTGATCGCCTGGTTTAACCAGACCGGTCTTTTGAATGGATCAGCCGGATGGGCGGCGCAATCTCCCCTGCAGACGTTATGGTTTTCTACACTTCAAAACTCGGTTGGACATGTATTGGACATCTCCGGTTTGACGCTGCTGAATGACGCCGGTGTGTTTACCTGGAATGTCTTCGTCACCCTGCTCATGCAGATCGCCGCTGCCGCTCTTTACTGGGCTGTTCTGGCTCTGGCATGGCGGAAAAGTACAAATCCATTCCGCATGAATTGAAAAAGCGCGGGATTGAATTTTTTAGAAATCAGGCCTTTTGCCTGTATAGAAAGTAAAGGAAAAAAATGATCAAAATAGGTACTATTCTCAAACGGTCCTGGCATATCCTCTGGAATTACAGAGTGTTGTGGATCTTCGGTTTCCTGCTGGCGCTGACCACCGGCAGCCGGGGCGGCGGTAATAGCGGCGGTGGTTCCAATCGCCCGGATTCCAATGGGGAAGGTTTTGAAGGTTTCCAGGGTTTCCATGGAACTCTTCCGCCGGATGCTCCCGCGCCCCTGCGTGAATTTGTCGAGTGGTTCTCACGGAACGTGGTGCCCATGTTCGAGCACCCGGAACAATACATCGGCACCTTCGTGACCATCGGGCTGGTGCTTCTCCTGATCTTCCTGGTCATCGGTTTGCTGACCTCCCTGGTTCGCTACCCGTCTGAAACCGCGGTCATCCGCATGGTGGATGAGTACGAGACCACCGGAAACAAAGTCAGCTTCCGCGAAGGTTGGAAACTGGGCTGGAACCGCAGAGCCTTCCGCCTGTGGGTGATTGACCTGATCCTGTCCATCCCGGTCATGCTGTTTGTCCTGTTGATACTGGGCGCCGGCCTTATCGTGTACAGCAGCGTATCCACCACCTTCCAGGTGACCAATGTTACCGGTGTGGTGGCTGCCATCGGGCTGGTCTTCCTGAGCCTGTTCATCATGATCATCGCCGCAATATTTCTGGGACTGGTACGCAATTTCTTCTCCCGCGCCGCTGCCATTGAAGGATTGGGCGTAAAGGAGTCCCTTGGGTTGGGTTGGAACCTGTTCAAACGTAACTGGAAGAGTGCCGGCTTGATGTGGCTGGTGATGGTCGGCATTGGCATCGTGTTTGGCATCGCCGCCATGATCGTCTTCTTCCTGCTCATCCCGGCCTATTTGATCCTGCTGCTGCCTGCTGGACTGGTGGCCGCGCTGCCCGGTTTGATCGCTTACGGAATAACCAGCATCTTTACGGCCGGACCGCTCGCGTGGATCATCGCCCTGGTTGTTGCCATCCCGTTCTTCTTCACCGTGCTGTTCGCTCCGCTTTTCCTGGTTGATGGCTGGTACAAGATCTACGAATCAAACGTCTGGACGCTGACCTATCGCGAGATCAAAGCTCTGGAGTCTTCTGACACACAGAACCTCATAAATACTACAATTGAGACTCCGCAGTCATAACAGGCCAAACTCCATAGACGAAGAGGGTCAGCCAGGTAATAATTGGCTGACCCTCTTTTTTTATCCTGTTGTTCAAGAATTGACATAAACCCATAACTATCAAGAAGTTTTTCATTCACCTACTTTATGATCTGATCAAGCCCTTCTTCAATTTTTCAGGTGCAGTTGGGCACTCGTTTAATTGTCAGACAACTGCTACAATGATTTCATCTCCATATTCGGGAGAAATATATTCTCAGGTGAAAAAATGGATACTCCTGAACCGATTACCTGGTTAGCCAATCCACGGGCCGCAACCATCGCGAATAGCCCGGCTGTAAAGAAATATTTTCCGTTCGGCGTTTCTGAAAAAACTTCCAGCTTCCACACAAAGATCCCGGCTTTTCGGGTTACTCCCTTGAAGAGTCTAAACCGCCTGGCATCCATGATCGGTGTTGGGAAAATCTGGGTTAAGGATGAAGCCGACCGGCTCAGTCTTGGTTCATTCAAGGTGCTTGGAGGGTCATTTGCCATATATCAGACCATTTTGAAAATGATCGGCAATCCACAGGGATTCACCTTTAATGACCTCAGCAACCCGGATGTGCGCAAAAAGGTAGGCAACCTTACCTTCGCCGCCGCCACTGATGGAAACCACGGCCGCGGGGTGGCATGGGCGGCCACACAATTGGGCTTTAAATCCATCATCTACGTCCACAAATTAACCTCCGAAGCGCGGATCAATGCCATCGCCCGCAATGGTGCCGAAGTCAAAGTTATTGATGGTACGTATGATGATGCCGTTCATCAGGTCAATGAAGACGCCCAGAAGAACGGTTGGCAGGTAGTCTCTGACACATCATGGGAAGGCTACGAAGAAATTCCAATATGGGTCATGCAGGGGTACACCACCATGTTTGCCGAGGTCCAACAACAACTTGCCGCCATGGGGGAAATCCGCCCGACCCATCTATTTATGCAGGCTGGTGTCGGTTCGTTAGCCGCCTCATCCTTTGGATTTTATGCCAGTCTTTTCGGTGCCGACCGCCCCAGGATGGTCGTTGTGGAACCAGATAGGGCTGCCTGCCTGTTTCATTCGATGGAAATCAATGATGGCAAACCCCATAATTTCCCCGGTGACCTGAATACCATCATGGCCGGCCTGGCTTGCGGTGAACCCAATCCGATCGCCTGGGATGTGTTATACGATTGTGCGGATGGATTCGTCAAATGCCCTGATTATGTCTCGGCCAAAGGTATGCGTGTGGGGGGAGTCCCATTGCATGGTGATCCGTATATTATCGCCGGTGAATCAGGCGCCGTTTCCCTGGGGGCGTTAATGTTCATCATGGAACTTGACCGTTACAAAAATATTCGCGAGGCGCTTGGGTTAAACGAAAAAAGTAGAGTCCTGCTGGTAAATTCAGAGCGAAATACCGACCCTGACGACTACCGGCGTGTAGTCTGGGAAGGCGGAGATCAGATTCCCAAACAATTCCGTGTTTATGGAAATCCCTTTGTGGAAGGATAAATACCAGATCATTGACAGGCTACCAATAACAGGAAGGAGTCAGTTGTCGACTCCTTCCTGTTATTGAATATACTTGCCTGACCAACTTATGTTCAACTATTAGTACTGTTAAAAAGACTCTCCCAACATCTTCTTCAACGCGCCGAATGTCACCAGATCATGGATATCTTCCACGAAGCGGATGTTGGCCGGTTTCTCACTCGCCAGGCAGTCTTTGATGATGATGGGCGTCAGATCCAGGTCCATGGCACCGCGGATGGTGGAAAGCACACAGAATTCCGCGCAAAACCCGGTGATGAAAACCGTATCCACCCCCATCTCCGCCAGTTTAGCGGCCAGAGGTGTCTTGTTGAATGAGTTGCCGTAGGTCTTCTGGATATGCAGGTCTGTTGGCAATATCTCTAAAGATTCAGGCAGTTCGAATTTTTCCGTACCCGGCAGCAGCCCGTCTTCTGCTTCGATATGCTGCACACAGATCACCGGCAACTCCTTTTCGCGGAAGAAGGCCATCACCGTGTTGATGTTCTCGATGGCATCGTTCAACGAACGCGCACATTCCGGGCTGATGTTGAAAAAATCTTTCTGAATATCAATGACAAGCAGGGCAGGTTTCATACATGCGTCCTTTAATCAAGAATGACGTATTTATTATAGACAATTCGAGGGTTGATTTTGTCCGAATTTTCGGGTCTTAATGGATGCCAGGATTTCACATCATGTACGTCCGGCATTTATTGTATGATTAATTCCAGAACAAAGGGAACTTCACCTGGATGCAATTGAACAGCACTGGTTTTGTAATATGAGCATGAAAAAACAAATCCTTATTGCTTTTACCGCAACTCTGCTACTGGCCCTGGGTTTTACGGCTTTCATATCCCCGGTCAGCGCCCATTCACTTTCCGCTTCCGTTCTTTGCGGGGAAGGGTCTTCACCGGATTACGGTTTCACCTACGATCTGCGCCAACCCCATTGGACGGTTGGCTGGGAAGGCTTTGTTTCCGAACAGACCGTGAACGAGGTGGATACCTTCCTCGACAAATTGAACAATGAAAACGTGGCGCAGACCATGATCCTCATGCTCCCGCCCGAAAAGGTGGGCGACCGGGTGAATTGCGCTGTGCACTTCCTGCGCTATATGCAGCTCGGCCAGCCCGACGGTCCGCGCAAGGACAACGGGTTTGTTTTTCTCATGGTTGTTGATTCCGGCAAAATCGATGTTCATTACGGGGTGGGATACGGCCTGCCTGCGTTGACTGCCAGCGAATTAACTGATTTAAATCGTCTGGCAGAAGATTCCTATTCATCCACCGGCAGCGTGGATGAAGCCCTGCTCAGTCTGATAAAAGGGTTTTATCAGGTCGCGCGCGCCAACTACCCGCCACTGGTTATACCGACTGCCACAGCGGAGACCATCGACATTACCCTTCCCGAAGGAAACGCGGGGATCGCCGTGATGTGCTGCCTGCTGTGTGTAGTGGCGCTGGTCATCATGTTCATCATCTGGCTATTCATCCGCCTGGCGCGCAGCGGTATCAATATAGATTTCCCGGACACCGGTTCATCATCGAATGGCGGCGGAGGTGGCTGGAGCCGGCCATCCGGCGGCGGCAGTTGGGGCGGTGGATGGGGCGGCCGTTCCTCCGGCGGAGGGGTGACACGCGGCGGCAGTGGCAGCGGTCGTTCCGGACGAGGTAATTGATCAAGAGAAGAGGAGAAAAAAATGAAATCTCTTTTAAGAACAACTGTCTTTCTTGTAACCAGCATTGCTCTGCTTACCGGGCTTACGGGTTGCGGAACCATTGGCGGTCTGGTGGACACCGGCACCACCGAATACAACGAACTGGTCGCCCTGGTGCAAGGTGTGCAATCGGCCGCTTCCAATTTCCAACTGGTGACTGACACGCAATACGCCAAGATACAGGCCAAGACACAGATCACCAAAGATTACTACGACGCAGTCAGCAACAGCGGCGAGGTCTGGACGGGTAATTTCAAGTCGCAGGCTGACGCGGTTACCGACCTGTTGAAGAATTACAAAGACGCCAGCGGGCAGCCCATTGATGTTTCCAGGCTGAACCTGGCGGAATTGCAGAAGAAGGGCGCGCTACCCTCAGAGCTGGGGCAGGGATTCACGTTGTACGTCAACGCCATCACCCAGGCGCCCCCTCCGGTGCCCGACGCGAAAGTCACCCTGGCCATGGGTGACACCGTGGATGAAGCCATGAACACCATTCAACTGGCCGGAACAGACTGGAATGACGCCGTCAAGACATACAACACCCGGCGCTCACAGATCAAAGGTGAGATTGTGGCAAAGGTCTCTTCCTACTTCGGTTTTGACCTGCCAGTGACCTTCCCGTATTATGCAGGCGGCAATGCCGGGCAGCCGGTCAAGAATCCGCTGGCCACACCTTAACCAACGGTTTTTCCTGTTCTTCTCGAGGTCTATTTACTTTCCTTCCCCCAAATCTGTGATTTGGGGGAAGGTCAGGATGGGGGCAACTTCTCCTTCATTGGCTTTGTGTAGCTGGACGAAATGCCATATTTCTTACGCAGTTCATTGACCATTACATACAAACGATCTTTATAAACCTTATCCGCCGCGCCGGTCTTATACATCGCCTGCAATTTCGGATAGATCTCCGGAAATTCCCGGCGCATGGCGTCAAAAAAGACAGCGCGCGTGGCTCCGCGCAGGTAAAGAGTACCCGGCAGCATGTAGTCTGCTCCGCAATCCTTCGCGTTTGCACATAACGCTTCCATATTCTCACGAGAGTCGGTTATGTATGGAATGATCGGCATGACGTGCAGGCCGACAGAGGCATTGGTCTTGCGGAATTCCTTCAACATGGCGAAGCGTTCGGTTGATGGCGCGCTGCCGGGTTCGATCTTCTCCCGCACTGATTCATCCATACTGGTGATTGTGGCGGCAATGTTGATGTAGGTGATCCGTGAAAGCTCATCGATCAGGTCAAAATCACGCAACGCCAGCGTGGATTTGGTTGAGATGATCGCCGGGGTTTTGTATTTGATCAGCAGCTTCAAGATGGACGGCATCAGCCGGTATGTTTCTTCTGCTTTTTGATAGCTATCCGTCACACCACCGATATTGACCACCTCACGCTTCCAGCCCGGCGAGGAAAGCTCCTTTTCCAATTGTTCGACGATGTTAGTCTTCACAAAGACCTCTCCGGCGAAATCATCCGATCCCAGGTACTGGTGGGAATAGATGGCGTAACAGTAACAGCAGGCATGTGAGCACCCGCGGTAAATGTTCAGATCCCAACCAAAGGGAACCTTGCGCTTCAGTTTGTTTAGCGCGCTTTCACAATGGATTTCTTTTACTGGCACATTATTTAACATGATCACCCGATTTTTTGTCAATGGGTTAGAATTTATATTCTAATAATAACACGAAAAAGCCTTCAGACGGGGAAAGGCAATAATCAATCAGGAAAAAATTACGAACAGGAGACTCTATACGTTGCATTGTGATCCTTTGATATATGATTATTATTGTCCATATAGTCATATAAGGAGAAAAATGCAAACCCTTCTAAATCCATATTTCAGTTTTAAAGACAACACCCGTGAGGCAATGGATTTCTACAAGACGGTATTTGGCGGCAAGGTTGTGATGCAAACCTTCAAAGATTTCAACGTTTCAAAAGATCCTTCAGAAGACAACAAGATCATGCACGCCATGCTCGAAGCGGAAAACGGAATAACCTTCATGGCCGCTGATACACCCAACGGAATGCCCCCGGGCACCAACGGCAGCGTAGCTCTCAGTGGCGACAACGAATCCGAATTAAAAGGTTACTTCAATAAACTGGCCGTTGGTGGTATGGTGACCATGCCCATGGAAAAATCCCCCTGGGGAGACCAATTCGGAATGGTGGTGGACAAATTTGGGGTTACCTGGATGGTCAATATAGGCGCAACAAAATAGACCTGCCTGTGCTTCGCATAAATCACCGGTCAGGAAAGCTTTCTGGCCGGTTCTCTTTAAATGGTTTTCAAGTTCAGGGTTTCTTCCAGGTGGGTCACAAAAGCTTTCATGGCGTTGGTGAAATACTTTTGCCGGTGATAGACCAGGTTTAACTTTCGCCGCAATATCAGGCCGGTTACCGGCAGCAGGCGGATGGTACCATCCATGATTTCCTGCTGAATGGCCAGGATGGGTAAAATACCCAAACCAAGATTGTTTTGCACGGCCGCTTTGATGGCATCCGTGCTGTTATACACACCGGCCACCTTCCAGGCGACACCCGCCGCGCGCATTTGTGTGGTGAAAATTTCGCGTGTGCCGCTGCCCTCTTCCCGCAGAATGAAACCGTACGGAGCCAGTGTCTCGGGAAATATCACTTTCGTATCAGCCAGTGGGTGATTGGGCGCGCAGACCACAGCCAGGTCATCATCAAGGAACGTTTCCTGACTCAGGTCAGTGAAGTGGATCATTCCTTCAAGAAGGCCGAAATCGAGCTTATCTTCCATGAGGTACTGCTCAATTAATCGGGTATTTTCCACCCGGGAAAATACTTCCACATCGTCGACCCGCTTTTTGAATTGCGCGATGATCTCGGGCAGTAAATATGCCCCCACTGTCTGGCTGGCCCCTATACGCAGCACGCCGCCGCGATTCAAATCAGCCAGTTCCCTTTTTGCCTGTATTTCCAGGTTGATGATATGCCGCGCATAAGATTGCAGCCGTTCTCCCGCCTGGGTGAGATACAACCTCCGATTCAGACGTTCAAACAGGCGGATGCCATAATACTGCTCAAGTTCCGCAATCATCTGGCTGACAGATGGCTGGGTCATATACAGTTCGCTTGCGGCCCGGGTCATATTCATATGCTCGCAAACGGAAAGAAAAACGGTCAGGTGGCGAACATTCATAAGTATTTTCTTATGATAATCATAATATCATACTATTTTACATATGTTTTTAAAAGACGTATAGTAATAATGCAATTGAAAACCACAACGTTGTACTTCTTTGGTCAGTGGTGCTTTACAGGTGGTTTTACCCGGGGTCGATACTGGTAGGCTTTCCCCCGGCCGTCGGAATTATTGGTAATCTTACTGGTAGGTAGAAAACCGACACGGCATCACTGATACCTTTTCTTCTTGAAGACCTCCGGATACTTTCTCCCCGGAGGTCTTCAATGTCTTGCATACGTGAGAACCCTGACCGGTTACAAAATTTCCACCAGTCCCTGTCCGCCATTGACTCGCACCCGGTCACCGGTTTTCAATCGCGTGCTGGCATCACCACAGCCCACCACCGCCGGGATCCCCAGCTCGCGGGCCACGATGGCCGCGTGGCTGAGCGGCGCGCCCAGGTCAGTGATGATGGCCGCCGCCCTGGGGAACAGTGGAGTCCAGCCAATGTTGGTCATGGTTGTTACCAGAATTTCACCCGCTTTGAACTGACCGCTGTCTTCCACCGAATCCAATCGACGGACAGTGCCTTCAACAATGCCCAGCGCGCCGGCAAAGCCGTGGATGGTCTTTTCATCCCGAGTCTCTCGCCGGGTTGACGGCGCGCCAGCGTCAAAGACATCAGACCGGCGGTTAGGATCCGCCGCCCACGCGAAGGGATCAAACCGTCCGCGGATCAGAGCAGGATATATTGGAAGCGCGCAATAGCGTTCAAAGGTTGCTTTTCGCTGTGGCAACAAATTCACCGGGATTTCCGCTTCACCGGTCAACCCCTTTAGCACCTCTTCGATCGTCAGATAGAAGATATCTTCTCCGATACCGAATACTTCTCCGGCTTTCAAGGTGAACGCCCGCAATACAGTCATTCCGCGGGTGGCTTCTGAACGTACCCGTTCGCGCATCTGCGCCGCTTTGGCTGCCTGGGCAAGACGGGCTTCCATATATTTAATTTTTTTCGGGTACTTCTGGCAGAATCTCTCCCAGGCCTCTTTGTACGCCGTACGCTGATGTGACATCATCGATTCAATATCAACAGGTGACTTGTTCCATTCCTTCAACCGCTGATCAAACCAATCAGGGTCTTCGTACGGACGCGGCCAGGCAACTTCACCTTCATTCACGCCGCGATGCCCGTAACGCTCAATGTACTCCTCTCGACTCAACCGGCCGTCGGCTACCATTGCCAACCCGGCCATGGGTCCCATGCTTTCCAGCATCGCGGAAGATCCACTCAGGTTGGATAGCAGTACAGTGGCTTCCTCCTGTCCGACCAGGTTCTTTAGCTCCTGTTCCACTTTGATCTGTACATCCAATGAATTCGCGACAATGTACAGGAATGAATCACGGTAACGGGGGAATATTTCATTTTCCCACATATCAAACAAATTGTTTTTCTCGGATAAACGTGAAACTTTTTCCCTGAGATCCGCGCATATTTGCCGGTTTTCCGCAAGAAACTGGGGCGCCGATTTCTGGTACTTGCCAAATTGCGCGGGAGATTTTAATAGTTGAGGCAAAATACCTTTCAACCATTCATCCAGGGTTAAAGGGATGACCGGAATATTCATTTCTTCGGGGATTTCGCCCCACCAGCCGGACAGTTCGCGGTACGTTCGGCGAAGATCACCCTTGAACAGACGGGCAAATGCGGAAACCTGTACGGAAAGGTTGACATAAAACCGTCCGCCAATGATCCCGTTGATCGGATAATCCTTCACCATTAAAGATGGGCCGCCGCGATTCGTAAGGTAAGGCAACAGCGACGCGGTGAAGGGAGTCAACACATTGGGGCTGGCTTCCATCAGGTTGGTGGCTGACCATAAAAAATTCCCTTTGAGCGAATCGTTCCATACGGCGTTCACGGGGTCAAACCCGTTCAATGTCGTAATGGGGCGCGCCTGAAGGATAAACACCTTCCCCCTGGCAACCGCCCATTCGATATCCTGCGGGTAACCCATGAGTGTTTCGATGTTTCGTGCCATCTGGTACAGGCCACCGGCTGGTTTTTTCATCAAGTCAGGTCCGTTATACGTGCCAGCAGGTCGGCTGATGTTGAATTCCTGCGCGGAAACCGTGCCGGAGACCAATTTCTCGCCGATCCCTTCCACAAAATTACCGGCCATACGGGTAAAGTCACCGGTCAATGGATCAACCGTGAACAATACCCCGGCATAATCTGGCACAACCATTTTTTGGATAACCACCGCTACCGGGTGAAGACCGCCTTCAAGTCCCTGAGCCTGTGTGTAACTGCTCACCCTGTCACTCTGGCGCGATTCCAATACGGTTTGAATGGCCTTGCGGATTTCACCATCCGTGCTGACATTCAAAACACTTTCAAATTCACCGGCAAATGAAGCGCGGGCGGAATCTTCCTGCAAGGCGGATGAACGAACGGCGAATGACGTGGCTCCCTTTTTCCGCAGACGGGCCAGTTCGGCCTCAACCTGTTGCCAGGCTTCCGGAAGGATGCCAGTCGCATCAAACGCGCTGGAAAGCAGCACACAGCCATCCGGTACCGGGTAGCCTTCTTTATAAAGCCGGGCGAGCGACTTTCCCTTGCCGCCTGCTTTTCCGAAAAAGGCTTCCTCTTCGGGCAGTCTAAGAAAAGAAAACACAACCTCTCCATCACGGGGCCGCCTCAGCCACAGGTCAAAACGCATCAATTGTTTACCTGTAAACGTAAAAACCAGATTCCCGAGACCGCCGGCGATGGTAGCCAGAAGGATCAACAGTGGAATATTCGATATTCCACTGAACTTGAACATAAATATCGCCGACACGGTCGCTCCAACCCCGCCCAGTAGTGGGATCACTATCTTCCAGAACAAATTATTCATGTTTTTCTCCTTTGCCGCCCCTGGCATCATTGGTCATAAAAGAAAAAAGGTCCGGTCGTTTATCCAGCAGCGAAGCGGCCTTGATGATGGCGAGTCCTGAATCCAGGTCACCCAGTACCAGTAATTTATCACCCACTTCTATATTGAAATCACGTCGCGCCTCTGCCGGAATGACGATCTGCCCCCGGTCACTAACCGTAATGGCACCGTAAAAACGTTTTCGTTCTGGATGTTCAGGCATACTTTCTCCTTGCTAGATATATCTTGTAAACAAGATATATCTTACATCATTTTTATTGCATGTCAACCCTTTTTGGATTAATCGCCAGCCTTTTTACATTGGAAACATTTGAAAAAAAAACGATAAACCAGATGCAAAATGAAAAGCCACGTTCCAGCAGCAATCAACGAGAGTAAACCCATGTGGTAGTTATAAATGGGCGCGCCGATGCGGCAGGCTATCAGGATATTCGTCCCTAACACAATACCAAGGCTCATAATGGCGGGCAATAATGCCGGCAGGATGGACAATCCCATTCCCAAAATCTTCCCCGCCCATCCCGTTTCCAGCAAAAACAGGACACAGCCGCACCAGGCCAGCAGAAAAACACCGGCAAGCCAGGCAGGGTCCACAGCCATTATCTTTGTGCTGATGGTGGTTTCCGGCAGGCGTAATACCTGATAAAGCGCGGCGATCAAACCCGTGCAAACCGCAACCCATAATCCTTTTGTAAACTCGGCTTTAATCGCGCCTGCGTTTTCCTCCCATTTTCGCCGGCGGAAGAAAACAAACCCCGCAGAGATAATCCCGGCGATTATCACGATGACATTGCCGCCATTTAAAGGCGTGAACAGGGTCACGTAATCAAACGCCGCGGTGAGCAACCGGGCTGGCCACCAGTAGAAGGGCGGTTGTTCTGATAACACAATGGTGAAATTCCCACCATTATGGTTATATAAAACATACCTGTCGCCATTCCGGCTGGCCACCTGCAGGCGGCTATTGAAAAAAGGATCTCCATCGGCGGTATCCGTCTGCCCTTCCACATTCACATAGCGGTACTTGAATGCACCCTCTATCCTGATGGGTATCAAGCCTTTAGGTGCGTCGGAATAGGAAATAAACCGTTGCCCCCCGTACGTCTCATCGGCAATCACATTGTACGGAGGCTGTGCCTGGAAACCAATTCGCGGATCACCCAGCAGGAACAGGAAGGCAAAATCAGCAAAACCCTGCATGGCTGCCCGGTTCTGCAGGGCGACAATGCTGCCCAGGGGGAAATCCGGTGTGGAATAACGAAAAGGCATGTCCTGCAGTCCTCCCAGCATGAAACCGGCAATCGGGCTGTACACAAAACCGGCGTAGCCGCCAATTCCACGACTCACAAAGTCAAGGGCAATCGAATCACCACTCCAGGGGCGCATGGTCTGGCAGCCTTTGGATTCAATGACCAATGGGCCGACTTCGGGAAGGTTCCCGGTTTGCAGTCGGGAGTTTTTATCAATCCTCAGGTAACTGTCGCCGCCATGTCCGGCAAAGCTCAGATAATCTGTTTTGCGCAGAGCTTCTTTTAGGTTATCAAGATCCATGGAAACGGTCTGTATTTGGCCGGGGGTTATGGTTGTTAACTTTGCCGAGTCTGTACCAGCCGTCGGGTGCTCACCATTGGCGATCACAAACATATCCGGCGGTTGGTTCGCAAAGTTTGTCCTCAGTTCGCGGCCGCGAAGCCATAACTGTCTCGCCTCCTCCATGGTCCCGCCTGTAAATATCCCCACAGCCGGCATCATGGAAAATTGCCTGAGAGCGTGCCCGGCTTTCAGAATTACCGCATCTGACATACTGGCCGGTGGGATCACCCACAATACAACATCAGGGGACAATTCCAATACTGCGTCCCAGGTGTGAACCAGGGTAATTTTTTCTTCACGGGCGATCTCTTCTGCCAACGTGAAATTTTCATCATCAGGTGAAGATAGCACAATGGTGCCGCCAGTGGTATTGCCGGTCACTTTGGGTAAAGATTGACAGCCCGTTAGCGCCAGCAGGGCGATAATCAAACCTGAAAATAATTTATATATCTTTTGCATACCCCACTGCCTGTTTGAGAATTTGGTAGATAAATTTTATCCCGAATCACCCCATATCATCGTCTGACCATCCGGTCTTATGGCATAATCATCGGTGCAATCAACGAGATCTATTTTTAGATCGGCAAGGGAAAATGAAATCAAATGAGACAATCCATCGTTCATATTGCTCTCGTCGTTCGGGATTACGATGAAGCCCTTGATTTTTACCTGAACAAGCTGAATTTCGAATTGATCGAAGACACCTACCAACCCGAACAGGACAAGCGCTGGGTGGTGGTCGCGCCTCCCGGTGGGAGCGGAACAACCCTGCTTCTGGCCAGGGCATCCAAACCGGAACAAGAACCGTTCATCGGCAACCAGACCGGTGGTCGTGTATTCCTCTTTCTCAACACAGACGATTTCTGGCGCGACTACAACGCCATGCAGGAACGAGGGATCAAGTTTGTCCGCGAACCCAAACAGGCGGATTACGGGATGGTCGCGGTTTTCGAAGACCTGTACGGGAATTTGTGGGACTTGCTCCAGTTTAACGATAATCACCCCATAATGAAACGGATGGGATAAGATTTCGTAAATCCCGATGCAGATCAACCGAGGTGATATCTTCTGGATCAACATCGATGAACCGCCGGGGGCACATGCCGGTGTGGCACATCCGTACCTGGTCGTTCAGGATAACCTTTTCAACCATAGCCGGATCAACACCCTGGTGGTCTGTGAGCTTTCCACCAATCTAAAACTTGCCTCCCTGCCCGGCAATGTGCTACTGGATGCCGGAGAAGCAAACCTGGAAAAACAAAGCGTTGTGGTGGTCTCCAAGATCAATTCGATTCAAAAAGACCGGCTTGGCAAATTTATCGGCACACTGGAAGAGGAACGTGTCAGCCAGGTTCTGGCAGGTATCCGTTTTCTCAACACAATAACCCCCCCGAATTGAAGAGCCGGCGAATGATCCCGTTAGGCTACCTATTATATAAAATTCCCGTCCATTCTTATTTTCTGCCTACCGTATAATTAGTTCATGGCCACGCCCATCCTGGCAACCAAGCTGTATATTCCCGCCCTTCGGTCAAAAACCGTGTCACGCCAACGGTTGCTTAATCGCGTTAAAGACGGATTGAATCACAAATTGATCCTGATCTCTGCTCCGGCGGGGTCTGGCAAGACAACCCTGGTGAGCGAATGGGCCGCGCATTGTGGCCAGGCCGTCGCCTGGCTTTCGCTGGATGACGGAGATAACGACGCGATCCGCTTTCTGCGTTATTTGATCATGGCCATGCAATCCATTTCTCCTTCCATCGGAAAGGGGATCCTCGGGCTGCTCGATTCCCCCCAGCCGCCGCCTGTTGACGCCATGCTCGCCGTCCTGTTGAATGACATCGCCGCGTTGAAAAGCAATTCGATTCTGGTGCTTGACGACTACCATCTGATCGATTGTCAACCGGTGGATGAAGCGTTGTCTTTTTTACTGGAACATATCCCCCCACAAATGCATGTGATCATCACCACGCGCGCAGATCCCAGGCTGCCCTTATCACGTTTGCGCGCCCGTGGGCACATGATAGAACTGCGCGCGGAAGACCTCTGTTTTAACCTGGGCGAAACCACGGAGTTTCTAAACCGGGTGATGGAACTCAACCTCTCGCCAGAGGATATTGGAGAACTGGAAACCCGGACGGAAGGCTGGATCGCCGGCCTGCAACTGGCCGCCATATCCCTGCGCGGGCAAAAGGATCCGGCCGGCTTCATCCATGGATTTAGCGGAAGCCATCATTATGTACTGGATTACCTGATCGAAGAAGTGATCCGCCAGCAGCCTGAACGCATCCAGACCTTTTTGCTGTGCACATCCATCCTTGACCGCATGTGCGGCACGTTGTGCGATGCTGTTATGGAATCATCGGCAGGGACCGGGCAGGAAATTCTTATTGAGCTGGAACAATCCAACTTGTTCATCATCCCGCTGGACAATGAACGCGGGTGGTACCGCTATCACCATTTGTTTGCCGACCTGCTTCGGCAGAGATTAAACCAGCACCCCCCTTCGCTTGCCACCCTACCCATGGAAATGACTGGCAGCGAGATCGCCGCGGACCTGCATTTCCGCGCCAGCCAGTGGTACGAAGAGAATGGGCTGGAGGTGGAAGCATTTCAACATGCCGGTTCCGCCGGTGACATGGACCGTGCCGAGCGTCTGATTGACGGCAAGGGTATGCCGCTGTACTTCCGCGGGTCAGCCGCACCTGTTTTGCACTGGCTTGAATCGCTTCCCCGTGCTGTTATGGATTCTCGTCCATCCCTGTGGGTGACCTACGGTGCGGCGACCATGATTTCTGGTCACCCAAGCCAGGTGGAACCTAAACTTCAATCAGCCGAGAGATTACTTCGGAACCATCCGGCAGATGACCGCAGGCGTGACCTGATCGGGCAGATTGCCGCACTGCGAAGTCTTGTCGCCGCATCTAAAAATGATGTCGAAACCATCATCGCTCAATCGAACCTCGCCCTTGAGAATCTTCGCCCTGATAATCAATCCATCCGGACGATCACAACCTTTTCCCTGGGTGTGGCGTATGAACTGCAGAACAATCGTACAGCCGCCATGGAAGCCTACAAAAACGTATTTACCATCGCGCAGAGCTCCGGGAATTTCATGTTCATGCTGGCCACTCTCTCTTCACTAGCGAATTTGCAGATTGTGGAAAACCAGCTTCATCAGGCATTTGATACCTGTAAACAATCCATTCAAATTGTTAACGACCCTGACAACTGGTTGTTATATGACCCATTTTACCGGCTTGCCTTTATCCAATATGAATGGAATAACCTCGAGTCCTCCAGTGAATATGCCGAATCTTGCATTCGACTGGCGCCGCAAATTGAATGCGGCACTGTAGTTTCCGCCGAGATAATTCTCGCACGCATTCAATCAGCCCGGGGTGATTTTGAGGCCGCGGCTGACTGCCTGCAGAAAGCAGCTGATTTTTCGGGGACTCGCAGCCTCACTGACCATACCAGCGAAGTTGCCTCTGCCCACGTTGACCTGCTGATCCGTCAGAGACATCTTGAACAGGCTGCCGCCCTTGCCGAAACACACGGCCTGCCTTTGGGTCAGGTCAGGGTTGAACTTGCCCGCGGAAATGTGGAATCGGCGCTGGCTATCCTGGACCCTCTGCGTTGGAAGATCATGGAAATGGATCGACCGGATGAGCAATTAAAGGCCATGGTGCTTCAAGCGGTGGCATTTTTTGCTCATGACGAGAAAAACAAGGCCGTGCGGATGCTGGGTGACGCTCTTAAGATGGCCCGGGAAAGTGGGTTTATCCGACTCTTCCTCGATGAAGGCGCGCATATGGAAGAGCTGTTGACCGAAACCCTCGGGCAGGGTATCCAACCGGAGTATGCCGGTCAATTGCTGGAGGCGTTCCGCGCGGAAAGAAGCCAACCAGTCCAAAGTGAAAATTCAGCCGCCCAGCCATTAATCGAACCGTTGACGGCGCGGGAGCTGGAGGTACTGCGGCTTATCTCTGCCGGCCTTTCCAATCGGGAAATTAGCGAGCGATTATTCCTGGCGTTGAGTACTGTCAAGGGGCACAGCCGGATCATCTTCGATAAATTGCAGGTTCAGCGGCGTACCGAAGCCGTAGCACGGGCCCGCGAATTGGGTTTACTCTAGCCGTGCTTAAACCAAAAACATAACCCCTGTGTTAATCAGGGGCTTTTTCATTTAAGAGAATCAATACCTGCAGTCAATACTTAAGTATCTGGCTGGCAATACCGCCTTCCCGTTATAGTTGGCATGTACATTTTCCCTGAAGAGGGAAATAAAAAAAGGCAGCCGGGGTTTCTGCCTGGCGCCTGTCTGGAAAATAGGAGAAAAAATGAGTGTTGTCAATGCAATAAACACACGAAACGATAGGAAATCACTTCTATCCACCCTGTGGATCTTTGTCATGTTCAACTACCTGTATTGCGACCTTCTATCCAATATGCAGGCGGATGTGCTAAGAGATTATTTGAACGGCCATGCCGCGAGTTTCCAGATCACCCCCATGTTCCAACTGGGAGCAGGGATTCTGATGGAAATCCCGACCGTCATGATCCTCCTGGCGTTCATCCTTCCCAGGCGCGCCAATCGGTGGGCGAACATCATCGCCGGGTCGATCATGACCATCGTGCAGGTATCCTCTCTATTTGTTGGTACCGGGCCAACCCCGCACTACATCTTCTATTCGATCATTGAAGTCTCATGTACCGCGGCCATTGTCTGGTTGGCGGCAACCTGGCGCGATTCCGCCAAACCGGCCATTGATGAGTAATATTTTCGCGAATTAATTAAAAGAAAGAAAGTGTTGCATGCAAACCACAAATAAAACAAGAATTTTAGGTATCGCATTCCTCATTCAGGCAGTATTTTCCCTCGTCGGTAACGCGGTTTTTCTGAACCCGCTGACCAAATCGGGTGATATTCACCAGGTACTGGTCAATATCGCGGCCAACCCGCTTCAGGTGCGGATCGGCGTCTTATTCGAAATGATCACCGCGCTGGGTGTCATTTTTCTGGGTGTGATACTCTACCAGTACGGACGAAAAGAAAATGAGTGGATGGCATTGACCGGGATGTGCTTCTACATCCTTGAAGGAGCCCTGCTGGCGGCCAGCAAACTCAACGGGCTTGTCCTGCTGGATATCAGCCGCACCTATATGGAAACCGGAAATCCCGCCCATCTGGCATCCATTGCCAGCGCGTTGGTTAGTTCCATGAACTACAACTACACGTTGTCCATGCTGGCTTTTTCCGCCGGCGCGCCGTTTCTGTACTACCTGATATACCGCATCCACATCGTGCCATCCTGGCTGATGCTCTGGGGTTTGATCACCGCGGTTTGCCCCTGCCTGGTTGCCACCGTGGCTACACTATTGGGTATCACAGTACCCTTTGCTTTCTACCTCCCCTATGCGCCGTTTGAATTTGTGATTGGCATCTGGATTTTGATCAAAGGGATCAGCCAGCCAATAAAGACTGTCTGAAAGTGATATGGATTAAAAATTAGGATCATGGAGCTTTATAAAATGAAAGCGATTGTATACAAAAACTATGGACAACCGGACGTCCTGCACGTGGCAGAAACCGCCAAACCAACGCCCGGTGACAACGAGGTATTGATCAAGGTTCACGCTGTGGGTGTAAATTACGCCGACTGGCATATGCTGACCGGGACACCCTTCATCGCCCGCCTTTCCTTCGGGTTGTTCAAACCGGGAAAGCACATTCTCGGCGCGGATGTCGCCGGGGTGGTGGAAGCCACCGGAAAAAACGTGACCCAATTCAAGGCAGGGGATGAGGTGTACTGCGACCTTGGTGCGGTAAAAATGGGCGGATTCGCCGAATATGTTTGCGCCCCGGAAAAGATCACCGCCTTTAGACCCAAAAACATACCGTTTGTGGAAAGCGCCGCCATCCCCATGGCAGCGGTCACCGCACTGCAGGCGCTGCGTGACGGTGGACAGGTGAAACCCGGGCAGAAAGTACTCATCCACGGAGCGGCCGGCGGGGTGGGAACCTTTGCCATTCAGTTCGCGAAATTGATGGGCGCCGAGGTCACAGCGTTGTGCAGTACGCGCAATCTTGATCTGGCCCATTCACTGGGTGCCGATCATGTGATCGACTACACCAAAGAAGATTTCGCCGTCATGGCACCAAAATTTGATTTGATCCTGGGAATCAACGGTGATCGTTCGATTTATGATTACCGCCGCGCGCTGGCGCCGCGGGGAATATACCTGATGGTTGGCGGTTCCGATAAACAGATCTTCCAGGCTATGTTCCTTGGACCATTCCTGTCATCCCGCAATGGACAATCCTTTCGCATGTTCCCGGCAGAGACCAGACAGGCTGATTTGGAGTATGTCAAGGAGTTGGTTGAGGCGGGAACGATCAAACCGGTGATCGACCGGGTATACCCGCTTTCTGAAACTCCGGAAGCCATGCGCTATATCGGCGCGGGACACGTCCGCGGAAAGATCGTCATTTCGGTGATCCCGGATATCACGGGGAAATAATAAAGGGTTGCGAGATGGAAGACATACAGATTAAATTAGCCATCATCTGGATTGCCTTGATGTTGACCTATCTGCTGGGGGATGTGTTGCGTATTTTTTGCGGCGATTATAAGGCAGGAGAACTCAGCGGGCAGGCTGCGACCGGAAACATGTGGCTGGCGATTGCCGCACTGATGGTCATACCGATCATCATGTCTGTGCTCACACTCTATCTGGGGCAGCCAATAAACCGTTGGGCGAACATCGTGGTCGCTGGATTCTTTTTTCTGTTCAATATCATCGGGCTGCCCACATATCCCGGCGCGTATGACCGCTTCCTGATCGCCGTCAGCCTGGGGATCAATGCATTGACAATCTGGCAGGCCTGGGTGTGGGCATAGCACCAGTAGCGATCAAACCAAAAGACACCTTCCTCCAATCCTGCTTTTTGGATTGGGGGAAGGCCGGGATGGGGGCTATGGCTGGCGTGAAAAACTTTCGTCAGGCTCATCTACCCCCTCCAACCTCCCCCATTTTCAAAGAACGAAAATGGAGGAGTCTTTTCTTATGATGAATATAAAAACTTTGGGATTTATTTAATAAACCACTCTTCAAATAATCAGAAGAAAAAAAGTTCCTTCCTTCAATCCTGCATTTTGGATTGGGGGAAGGCCGGGATGGGGGTTTACACCGGGTATTGGCTAAATTCATCAGTCGATTTTCCACATCTTGACAAACAGATGATGTAATTCTATAATGAGTGAGTAGTCAGTCATTACCTAACAGGAAATTGTATATGGTCCGTGAACAAAGCCCTGAAAAAAGAGATCTCTACCTGCTCACCGCCCTGCATTTGTTTGCTGCCAAGGGCGTCAAGAACACATCCACTGCCGAGATCGCCCGCGAAGCCGGAACAGCCGCCGGGACGCTGTTCCTGTACTTTCCTACAAAACAGAATCTGGTGAATGAACTGGCGGTATGGGTCAGCAAGGCGGAAGCTGAAGTCGTCAATTCCCGGTTGACAGTCGACATGAACGCCAGGCAGATGCTCTCCGTGATCTGGGAGGAATCCATCCACTGGTTGATCATCAACCCGGACGCGTATCAGTTCTCGCAGCAAATCCGCGATCCTGGCGTGCTCACGGAAGAAACCGTTCGGCAAACCGGAATGAATTTCCAGTTTTATTACACAGCCATCCAGAAAGGGCTTGCGGATGGCGACCTGAGGGATTATCCGGCTGACCTGATAGGCGGATTTCTCTACCAGGGGATAGTAGCTGTCATGGAATATATCCGGCTGCAAACTGATACAACCCATCAAGAAGATGTCATCCGGCAGGGATTTGAAATTTTCTGGAACGGCTTTTCTCTCTAAACAGTCAAGTGAGGTATATATGAACAACAAAATTATCATCACCAGCCTGCTGCTGGTTGGCATGATCCTGACCGGTTTCATTGTCAGCCGATCAGGCAAACCGTACGGAACATTGCTGCTAACGCTGCATAAACTTGTTTCGCTTGGAGCTCTGATCTTTCTGGTAGTGACTGTCAATCAGGCAATCCGGATCACTACTGTCAATCCGATAACTCTGGTTGTGATCATCTTGTCAGCGGTCCTGTTTATCGCGTTGTTTGCCACCGGTGGAATTGTGAGCGCCATGAAAGCGCCACCCCGGATCATTTTAACCATTCATTATATTCTGCCTTACATGCTTGCTGTATCTACACTGGGAACACTATTTTTATTTCGGGTATGATGCCACGCGATGAAAAATCGGGTACCATGAGTAATATCAAACAATTTTTCAGGGAGGTACCGCCATGTCTGGATATGACCTTCGCCCCGTCCTGGATTTTGCCGCCGCGTTAAAACTCAACAATAACCGGCCCTGGTTCATGGAGCACCGCGATGAATACGAATCCGCGCGGTTGAATTTTGAGATATTCGTTTCCGCTCTCATTGGCGAGTTGTCGAAAAGTGATCCTCTGGGCGGCATAACGCCAAAGGATTGTATTTTTCGTCTGAACCGGGACCTGCGTTTCACGAAAGACAAGACACCTTACAAGCCGTACATGAGTGCCTATATCGCGCCGGGCGGGCGAAAATCACGGCTGCTCGGGTATTATGTTCACCTGGAACCCGGCAACGTGATGCTGGCCGGAGGCATGTATGAACCGGAGCCGCAACAGCTGAATGCGTTTCGCGAGGCGATCAGCCGGAATTCGCGTCCGTTTCGCGAAATATTGGCGGATACCACCTTCAGGGAGTATTTTGGCGGGGTCGGCGGAGAGCGTCTCAAAACCATTCCCCGCGGTTTCACGGCAGATCATCCAGATGCCGACCTGCTGCGGTTGAAAACCATCACGGTCACACGGCGGCTGGCGGAAAGTGATGTCGTATCACCACCATTCTTCGAAACGACTATCAATACGTTTCGGGCTATGAAACCCTTTCTGGATTATTTGCAAAATTTTATTCAGATCGAATAATTTCAATATCCGATTCTATTTTCTCGGAGACCGAAATCGTATAATTGGGGAACATAATTCATCCGAATAACCGAAAACAACAGCCGGATCGGAAAGGAAACTAAATGCGTATTATTGTTCTGGATGGCTTTACATTGAATCCCGGTGATCAATCCTGGGAGAAACTCCAATCGCTGGGTGAACTGGTGGTATACGACCGTACCCCCGTGGAACAGACAGTGGAACGCGCCCGGGGATTCGACGTCCTGCTCTCCAATAAAGCACCGGTCACCCGTGAAATGATCGAAAACCTGCCCGATCTGAAATACATCGGGTTGCTGGCAACCGGTTACAACATTATTGATATCAAAACCGCGGCGGAACGCGGTATCCCGGTAGCCAATATTCCCGAATACGGAACGTATTCTGTCGCCCAGATGGCTTTCAGCCACCTGCTTAATCTTTGCCAGCATGCCGCCGAACACAGCGCCGCCGCCAGGCAGGGGAGATGGAGCCGATCCAACGATTTTTGTTTCTGGGATTTTCCACTTATTGAGCTTTACGGCCTGACCATGGGCATTGTCGGGCTGGGGCGCATTGGTAACGCGGCCGCCGGCATGGCACTCTCTTTTGGGATGAAAATCCTGGCGCATGACCCAAAACCGCCAGCCAGACTTCCAGAAGGGATTGAACTTACCGACCTGGAAACGCTCTTCCGTCAGAGCGATGCCATCAGTCTGCATTGCCCATTGACCGACACCAATCGGGCGTTCGTCAACTCTACCCTGCTTAAAATGATGAAACCCACCGCGTTCCTTATCAATACCAGCCGCGGGCAGTTGATTAGAGAAGCCGACCTGGCTGACGCGTTGAACAAGGGCATCATCGCCGGCGCCGGACTGGACGTGCTCTCGGTGGAGCCGCCCGACCCCAATAATCCGTTATTGTCGGCAAAGAACTGCTACATCACTCCGCATATTTCCTGGGCCAGCGGGGCTGCCCGCCGACGATTGATGGAAATGACATACCAGAATGTGCGCGCGTTTATTGAAGGAAAAGCCATCAACGTGGTGAATGGAGTTGGAATTGTATAAAAACATTATCTGGGATCTGGATGGAACCCTGTTTGACACCTACCCGGCCATCGCGCGCGCCTACCAGACTGCCGTGCGCCATTTTGGAGGGGATGCCCCGCTGGATTGGATATCAGATCAGGCAAAAATATCCATGAACCATTGCGCTACCACCCTCGCGGACATGGTTGGCGTAAGCGAACCGGAAATTTCAAGCCTGTTTGACGAAGAATATGACCGAATTTCCCCGCTGGATCAGCCTCCCTTTCCCGATGTGATCGAGGTTTGCCAGACCATTCTTGAAAGAGGCGGGCGGAACCTGATTGTCACCCACCGCACCATGAAAGGCGGAACTGTTTTGCTCAAAGCCCACAGGATGGAACGCCTCTTCACCGAAGGGTTTGGCCGTGAGGCAGGTTATGCCAAAAAGCCCGACCCGGCCGCGTTCCTGGCAATGATGCAAAAATATAGCCTGCCGGTGAAAGAAACACTGGCCGTCGGTGACCGGGAGATTGACATTCAGGCTAGTCAGGCTGCCGGATTGTTCACTTTTATGTATGGCAGCTCCACCAGTCACACTCAAGCAGATATGAAAATTTCTCATTATAGCGAGTTACTCAAGTTCTTGAGTACCAATTGATTCCGCGGATCACATCAACCAAATATCCCAACCATGATTATCAATGTTCATTCGTTAAAGAAAGCTTTGAATTTATACATCGTCAATCTTTTGTTTTAGGATATCAGAACACATGGATGCGACTCCGAAATGGGTACCTTTTCTATTTGGCAGTGTAATGATCTTGATGGGAGCTCTCATCCTTGGAGCCCTATGGGGTTACGTGCCCACGGACGGTGGGAGATTTACCGCCCCATCCTGGGTCATCATCAGTCTGGGTGTCTGCCTGATGTCTGCCGGACTTGGCTTCTGGTTACCCCGGCAATCAGCCTCACTGATTAAATCAATCCTGTTGGTCATTGCTCTGGGTACGCTTGCCCTGGTATGCAATTGGACAGCCTTTGCCCCCGGCGTGGAATACCAATCATCTGCTGCTCTGGGGGTAATGGAAATAAATGGTACAGACCAGATTGGCGGTCGTATTGCGTTTGGGCTGGCAGCTCTGGCAACAGACGTGTTTTTAGGATTTTCCATCTATTCATGGTTCAAATCTCGCATAAACAAATAACGAGGCGGAATTCTTCATCACTCCTCCTAAAAATCTCCACAATCTCTCCATGATCTGTTTCTATAATGAGTTCGTGAAAGGAAATCATCATGGAAGAAAATTTTGAAAAACAATCCAGAGTTATGACCGGCGACGGAAAAGCCAGGAACTATCTGAACGCGCAAAAGCTGTACAGTGATATTTTTCTGAGTTCATTTTACAAATCACTGGAAAAATTTAACAAAAAAGGCCGCTATCTTGAGATTGGCGCAGGCCCCGGTTATCAAACCGCGCGGGTGTTCGAGAAATTCAAGCCGGATGAAATCGTAGTCGTTGAACCCTCGTCAAGCATGATCTCTATGGCTGATGAGTACCTGACTAAAAAGGGATTCAGCTCAAAAGTCAAATTGAAGATCGGGTATGTTGAAGATGAACAGTTGATGGGAAGCCTGGGGAAATTTGATCTTATCTATTCCACAATTTCCCTTCATCACTGGGGTGATCCGGCCCAGGCCTTCCGAAATCTGGTTAAGCAATTGAAACCCGATGGCATGATCGTCATTCATGACTTTCGCCGTATCAATTTGCCTTTTCACTTTTCCCTGCACGCCGACAGTCACCGGGCATTCTCTTCAGAAGAGCTGGCCGAGCTTCTTTCGCAGGTTGGAATACACCGGTACGAATTGGCCTCATCCCTTCTGTTCCATATTCTGACCATCCGGTCAGACCAGACACCATCCACAATTAATCGGAATCCGCTGGAAAAAACCCTGGATAAAGTCAATACCGAGTGTGAAGCAGCGATTGTATCCATCAGTCCCAACTGCGAATGTTCACTGGAATTACGTCAATCAGGGATCGTTCCTACCGCCCGGGTAAAGATTCTCGAACATGATCCATACCATATCCTGTGTAAAGTGGATCAGCGGACAATTGTTATCGATCGGGATACCGCATCGGGAATAATCACGCGAGTATTTTAGTCGGGAGCGGTGGCAGGTGATCTGGCTATTTTCAGGAATTTATTGATCTGGAATTAGCCATAAATGTCACCATGAAATTTTGTATGAATGTCCGGTTAGCTTTTTCCGGGGAAATATGAAAATCGCGGGAAAAAGAATCGCCCAGAGTGGAATACATTAACATGGGTAACGCGTTAAAGAAGAAAATTTTTATCAGGAACTCCTCCTGATCGTCTCCCGGGTCTTTATCCGAGAAACTTAAAAGCTGCTTAAAAAACTCGCTGAAAGCCGAAAGAGATTCTTCACGTTGATTCATGATGTACTCAGCCAGGATCAATCTGATTACATTTTGCCGGTTGTGATAGTACTCCAGCATGGTATTCAGATGATCCTGGAACATGGCAGGATTCCGCTTATCTTCCGGTTGAAATTGGGAATGAAATTTTGTTGATATCTCGTTGACAACTTTCTTGATGATTTCGTTCAACAGGTTTTGCTTGTTGGAAAAATGATAAAAAAGCATTACCCGGGTAATTCCAGCTCTTGCTGCGATGCCATCCATCTTTGAATTTTCAAACCCATGCTCTATGAATTCCTGCTCTGCCGCCGCAAGAATTCTCTCACGGGTTTGTTCTCCCATTCGGTTTCCGGCCATGGTTACATCTGTCTCCCTTTTTCTATCACTTGAAAAAAAACGCACTTTATTTAACCAGGAGTATAAACTCAATTTAGGAAAATTCTCCTACCAAACGCCATCTTTTCTTGACAATTCGAGGATTCTAATTTATTATACTATGTGTATAAACAATTAGTATAATAAAGGAGAGAGAATGGTGTTGATTATGTCTATTACCCGGTTCCTCCGCCTGGTAATAATGGGTCATATTGGCATTACGTCCAAAAAATCCGTCTCTGAATCAGAAACAGACGGCCCCTTCCTGGTTGTAACGACGGAAAAAAACACGGCAAACACTGCCTGCAGGCTTGAGGTATCCTTTCAGGTCGAAAACCCCTCATGGCTGGATCGCGTTTTCATTCCGTACATGACCATTCCCTTCTTTGCAGGCGCGAAGGGTTTCCTGTCGAAATCTTTCTACTTCAGTCTCCGGGAAAAATCGTTTCGCGGGTCGTATCGGTGGGAAGATGAAAAAAGCGCGCGTGCGTATCTTGACGCGTATGCCCTCTATTTTATGCGTCGAATATCGATTCCCGGTTCGCTAAACTACCAGTTGTCTTCACAAACCCAGTCCACAGCTCATGGAGATCTCCGTTGAAAATATTACTTATCTACATTTCACCCGGAAAGACCACAGAAAAAATCAGCCTCGAATTGGCAAAACGGTTTCAATCATCCGGCCATACTGTTTCCCATTTGAACATAGGGAAAAAAGGCTTTCGCACAATCGATGAAGTCGGGGAGGCCTTATTCAAGGATATCGATGTGGTTGGAATTGGAAGTCCTGTATTCCATCTCCGCGTGATGCACCCTTTGACAGACTTTTTACACCGGGCTTTACCGGCCCTTAACCCATCAGCACGGGCATTCATGTACCTGACCTATGGCGGAATCAGCAGCGGAAAAGCTCTCCATGATCTTTCGTCATTATTTCGCCGCCACCGGATTCCGATCAGCGGGGCTTTTAAAGTATGGGCCCCACATTTTTACAACCCCATCGATTACCCCGATAAAGAAGCGCTGGCCACCATTGACGAGTTTTGCGGTCGTTTGGAAAGTTCCGGATTTGGAATTCTGGATAACGAAAAAGTGGACAATCTTTTTTCCAAACAAACTCTCAAGGTGAATATTGCCTATTCACTGGCAGGAATAGTTGGAAAGTTCCGCGAGCTTCCCATAGCGTTTGACGCGGATAAGTGTGTCGGGTGCAAACGCTGCGTGAATGAATGTCCGGTTGGAGCATTGACCATGAACGGTATTCCAGTTCGTGATACCTCAAAGTGCGTTTATTGCTACCATTGCACACTTGCGTGTAAGAAAAACGCGGTAATTTGTCCAACAGAAAAAGTGAAAGATATGGTTCGCACCAATAAAAAGATACTCGGGTGTGAGGATCCGCAGAACGCTGTGTATATGTAGGTTGTTTTTTCTTCCAAAAAAAACTCTTTCCCCGCCGAATAACTATATAATAATCTGTTGATAAGAACCATAACAGGGATCTATCATCACTTTAGCCCATCACAGTATCAAGAAAAGGGGTTTTCCATGGAAGAGAACATCCGTCAAAAGAATGAAAGATCCTTCTGGGATAGAATGGCAGATCAGTATGACCGTAATACAGAGAAAACATACCGGTCCGCCTACCAGGAATCCATAGACCGCACGGCACGACAGTTATCAAAGTCAGATCGGGTACTTGAGATTGGCTGCGGAACGGGGATAATCTCTCTTGGCATCTCCGGGCATGCCTTATCGGTCACCGGAGTGGACATATCCCCCAGGATGATTGAAATGGCAAAAGCAAAGGCGTTGTCAGAAAAAATTACCAATGTGGACTTTCAAACGTACGATGGATATTCACTCCCCTTTGGTGATAATTCATTTGATAGAGTCCTGCTTTTCAACCTTCTGCATATCGTGAAAGAACCCGATTCAATTCTCAAGGAATCCCGGCGGCTGTTGAAACCCGGCGGGTTGTTGGTATCCGCGACGGATTGCTATGCCGAACCGGCAGCATTTATCAACCGCGTCATGCTGGTTATTGAAAAAATCATGAAAACCCTGGGCTTCATTCCGTATTTATCCTTCTTTCGAAAAATGGATGTTGATTCTCTCTTGAAATCCAACGGATTCACGATCATGGAAACGGCAGATCTGCACCCTTCACCGGTTAATTATTATGTCATGGCCAAAAAAGAGTTAAATCACGCGGGTAGCGGGCAATAGCCATCCTGGATTAGGTGTGCGGCAACTGAGCGTGGTGCAGCCTGATGATGGAAAAAAATCCAAACAATCGATATGCCTCTGCCTCAACCATCCTTGCATATTTCTGACAAATGGATATGATAGTAATTGTCGTTGCGACTGGCATACAACAATAGTAATCATACATCGCGCATCCTGGGGTAAATCGAACAATTAAATAGAAAGCATGTTGATTGAAACGCACGCTCTTCCCTTCACGGAAGGAGGTGGTTGTTTTCGAACTTACTTTTCCGCAAGTAGCCTAGAAATGACCATGTTCTCAAAGGAGATAAGAGATGTCAAAAAAATCAATGAGCTTGATTGGTGTACTGGCCATCCTGGTCATGGTTCTATCCGCGTTCGTTCCTCCCGCGCCGGCCAAAGCCGCGGGTGGTGAACTGTACTATTTGAACTTCAAACCGGAAGTGGCTGAAATCTATGCCAAGATAGGCGAAGCCTGGAAAGCTGATACCGGCAACACCTTGAAGGTGGTCACGGCGGCGTCCGGCACATATGAACAGACGTTGAAATCAGAAATCGCGAAAGCCGATCCGCCTGTTCTTTTCCAGATCAACGGCCCCATTGGCTATTCGAACTGGAAGGATTACTGCGCTGATCTGAAAGATACAGAGCTGTACAAACACCTATCCGACAAGACCATGGCGGTCACATCGGGTGACGGCGTGTATGGTATTCCCTATGTGGTGGAAGGGTATGGCATTATCTATAACAATGCCATTATGAGCAAGTATTTTGCCATGGCAGGTGCCAAAGCCAAGTCCATGGATGAGGTCAAGAATTTCGCCACACTGAAGGCAGTTGTTGAAGACATGACCGCCCAGAAGGATAAGCTGGGGATCAAAGGTGTCTTTTCCTCCACTTCCTTAAAGAAAGGCGAAGACTGGCGCTGGCAGACTCACCTGGCTGATGTGCCCATGTTCTATGAATTCCGCGATAACAAAGTGGACCTCAGCGGCGGCACCATCAAGGAAGTCAAATTCCAGTATGCCGAGAATTTCAAGAACATCTTTGACCTCTACCTCAATAATTCCGTCACCTCATCCAAACTTTTGGGCAGCAAGAGTGTGGATGATTCCATGGCCGAGTTCGCGCTGGGGCAATCGGCCATGGTTCAGAACGGCAACTGGGCCTGGGGACAGATCTCAAACGTTGATGGCAATACAGTGAAAGCTGAAGACGTAAAATTCCTGCCGATCTATACCGGTGTTGCTGGTGAAGAGAAGCAGTCCATCAATATCGGCACCGAGAACTTCTTTGCCATCAACAAGAAAGCTCCGGCAGACAAACAGAAACTGGCCGCCGACTTCATCTACTGGCTGTTCAGCAGTGAAAAAGGCAAAGCGTTTGTGGCCAATGAGTTGAAATTCAACGCCCCCTTTGACACCCTGACGGAAAAAGAGCGGCCGACCGATCCTTTGGCCAAGGAAGTGGTCCGCTATCTGACCAACCCGGATCTCTACAACGTCACCTGGGTCTTTATCAAATTCCCGAGCCAGAATTTCAAAGACAATTTTGGCGCCGCCCTGTTGAAGTACGCCCAGGGGAACGCGAAATGGGATGAGGTTAAAACCGTGTTCGTTGACCAGTGGCAGAAAGAGGCAGCCAATCTTAAATAGCATTGCCTGGTGATCATTCTCCCCCGCGCTGAAAAAGCGCGGGGGAGTTGTGGTCTCATCAGCGGTCTGGCAAGCATTCTCAGTTATCCATCTGGCGGGAGAGTTGCCGTGCAAAAAATGCCCTTCAAATATTACGCGTTCTTTACCCTGCCAACCATCCTGGCATTTGTGATCGCTTTTCTGATTCCCTTTCTGGGAGGGGTGTACCTGTCATTTACAGAATTCACCACGGTGATCGACGCCCGCTGGGTCGGCTTCAGCAATTACATTCGGGCGTTTACGGAGGACCAGTATTTCATAAATGCCCTGTGGTTTACCGTGAAATTTGCCATTGTGTCTGTTGCGCTGATCAATGTACTGGCTTTCTTGCTGGCGTATCTCCTGACGCGGTCTGTTCCGGGAACCAATGCCTTCCGGACAGTCTTCTTTATGCCCAACCTGATCGGCGGCATTATCCTCGGTTATATCTGGCAATTGATGATCAACGGTATCCTGATCAATTTCGGCGTGGACATCACCTTTGACGCCAATTATGGTTTCTGGGGATTGATCGTATTAATGAACTGGCAGATGGTCGGCTATATGATGATCATCTACATCGCCGGGATTCAGGCGATTTCGCCTGAGCTGATTGAAGCCGCCCGGATTGATGGCGCCAATGCCTGGCAAATTCTTAAAAATGTGACCATTCCCATGGTGATGCCGGCCGTTACCATTTGCACGTTTCTGACGGTATCCAATTCATTCAAATTGTTTGACCAGAATCTGGCGCTCACGGCTGGCGCCCCAGACCGGGCGTCCGCTATGCTGGCGTTGGATATCTTTACGACATTCTATGGCCGCAACGGGTATGAGGGTGTCGGGCAGGCCAAAGCCGTGGTCTTCTTTATCATTGTAGCCGCCATTGTCTTAATCCAATTACGGCTGACCCGCAGCCGGGAGGTGGAGAGCTGATGAAAAACAGAACACGCCTGCAGGAAAACGCGCTCTTTGTTCTGCTGTTAATCCTGGCAGTTCTCTACCTGGTTCCCATTTTCCTCGTATTGATGAACTCGTTTAAAGGCCGCTTTTTTATTTCAGACACGCCTTTTGCGCTGCCTACCGCTGAAACCTTTGTGGGCATAAAAAATTATTTCAGCGGTATTGAGAAAACCGGATTCATTCCCGCGTTTGGCTATTCGCTATTCATCACCGTCTTTTCGGTCGCCGCCATTATATTTTTCACCTCCATGACCGCCTGGTGCATCACGCGGGTGAAGTCCAAATTAAGTACCTTCATTTACTATATGCTGGTTTTTTCGATGATCGTGCCGTTCCAGATGGTCATGTTCACCATGTCCAAGATGGCCAATATGACGCATCTTGATAATCCGGTCGGCATAATCGTCCTCTATCTGGGATTCGGCGCCGGGATGTCTGTCTTCATTTTCAGCGGTTTTATCAAGGGCATTCCGCATGAGATCGAAGAAGCCGCCCTGATCGATGGTTGCAATCCCATCCAAACGTTTTTCCTGGTGATCTTCCCCATCCTTAAACCGATCTACATCACTGTGGCCATCCTGAATGCCATGTGGATCTGGAATGATTATTTGCTGCCATATCTGGTCATCGGCAACACATATAAAACCATCCCGATCGCCGTTCAATACCTGCAGGGCGGTTATGGCAGCCGGGATATGGGCGCCATGATGGCCATGCTGGTGCTGGCGATTATTCCCATCGTCATCTTTTACCTGTCATTGCAAAAATATATCATCAAGGGTGTGGTTGCCGGAGCGGTTAAAGGATAGATACTATCTTAAACACATAAAAAGGAGGTCAAAACCTGCAAATTCTTTTGCGGGTTTTGTTTTCCACCGGTTTTGCGTGCCTGCAGACAATTAGAAGAGAAAACGGTGGGATAATTGAATTACAAATAAAGTTGAAGTCTAAATATATGCCTGAATCAACAGGGGTAGCCAATATAAAATTTGATCAGCCGGCGGGCATGACAGATATTCGATTTGTTCGGGGAATGAACATCCGTCATACCTTCCCATGCCATATTCATCATTCATTCATACTGGGGGTAATAACGAAAGGGGAACGTGTCATCCACGTTGACGGTCAGGATGTTCTTCTGTCAACCAACGATTGTTTCATCATTAATCCTCACCAGCCGCACTCCTGCCAGATGCCGGGTGAAACAAACCATGACTACTGGATCGTCTCCATCAATTCGAAAATGATGCAGGCAGCCAACAGGCAAAAAACCGGAAGAAATGAGGTTCCCCACTTTTCTTCCATTCGTATTCCCGACCTTGAACTTGCCAGGGAACTATCCTGTCTATCGAAGAGGCAGAGTAAAGGGGAACTGATAACAAACACCGAATTATTCGGTTTACTTGACAGGTTTATTCTTCGCCATGCGGACGATCAGGGTACGGGTCAACCAGTACGAGACCCTTCTGCGATAATCCGCCAGGTTTGTACTTATATTGATGACAACGCCGGACAAATCATTCGGTTGAATGAGCTTGCTCGAATGGTTCATGTCAGCCCTTTCTATTTAAATCGCATATTTCGAGAAACAATAGGTATTCCGCCTTACACCTATCTGCTGCAAACCCGGATAAAACAGTCGATGGCTTTGCTTCTACAGGTTGAATCAATAAGTGAAGTGAGCTATCAGATGGGTTTTTCTGACCAGAGTCATTTTTCAAGGTTTTTCAAGAAGAACGTGGGTTTGACTCCCAGACAATTCCTGGCAATAAACAAAACCGGAACGTTTTGATCCATTCAACGCGTTCCGGTTTTTTCCATTTCAACCATTCTCCCCGACTACAGAAGGGCAGGAATAAACTTGGCAAATAAATACAGGTCTTCTTCGCCAGCGACAATACGATGATTTTGCCCTTGAGGGATAATGACGGTTGTTCCGCCATTGTATGGAATTTTTTCCTCATTGACATAACCATTCCCATCTCCGGCAATCACCTCATGTAGCTCCCAGTTGTCCTGATGGATGTGGCTTCCCAATTGGCAACCAGCTTGCACTTTTACCAGGTGGCAGCTGAATTTCCCTTCCGTAGAATCTCCTTTAATCAAATGTTTCAGGAAAACTCCTTCCCACGCGGCGTGCTTATTCCAGGGAACATCGTTTATGTTATAGCGTTTTTCAAAAGTCACAATTTTTACGTTTTCAATTTGTTCAATCATCATCTTCCATCCTTGTTTCAGTTTTCAATCATCTTACGCCGGAAGGATCAGGATTTCTTGAATGTTCTTGCGTTCTTATAGAAATGCGGTCGGGGAAAATCCCTGTTTTTTGTTGCCGGGTGCATACGTATAATGAACCCATGGGGGATGAATTTAGAATTGTCATCATCGTTTCATTACAGTTTTATCGAATATTTAATGACAGCGACACGGATGTTCACGGGAGGCATTCATGAAAATCGGATTTTGGGTTGCAATTTTTTACAGTGGAATATTTGCCTTAAGCTGTAATCTGGCGGGAGTGATCCGGACTAATCAGGAAACAGTATTACCAGAACAAAATCCGACCAGGAACGCTGTTCCGGAAGGGATGACGTCACCAGCCTTCGATGCGGCTCATCCAACCAGATCAGAAGCACTTCTCCAAACGGGTGATTTCTCCTACCTGGGATCGTTTCGTCTCCCCGGTGAAGATGAACGGCCGCGCACCTTTGGCTATGGGGGCAACGCCATGACCTTCAACCCGGATGGTGACCCCCGGGGCGGGCAGGATGGATTCCCCGGGTCGTTGTTCATCACCGGGCATGACCGCATCCCCTTCGGCGAGCTGCCGGATGGCGGACAGGTGGCGGAAATCAACATCCCCAAACCGGTGAATAGCAAAGATCTGGCGGGCATGAACACGGCTGAATTTCTGCAGAATTTTAAGGATCTGGGTGCTTTCCCCGGACTTGATGAAATCCCCAAGATCGGGATGGTTTACCTTAACCAAAAAGAAACCGGTCCATTGATCCACCTGGCCTGGGGCGTGCATATCGAGCCTCCGGAGGCTGTCTCGCATGCCTGGTTTTCGCCTGATCTATCGAACCCGGATGTGCGGGGGTACTGGTACATTGGTCGGCAGGACCCTTACAGCGTGAATGGTTACATGTTCGAAATACCGCAGGACTGGGCGCAGAAAAATTCCGGCGGACGCGTTCTGGCGACTGGCCGTATGCGCGACGGTGGCCAGGGAGGCATGGGTCCCACTCTCCTGGCGTATCGCCCGTGGCAGGATGATGGTTCTCCCGCCCCGGATGGAACCCATCTGGAGGAAGTACCCCTGCTCTTGTACGAAAAATCCAGCAACACGGAAGATTACACGCGCTGTATGCGCAACTACCAACACGCGGATGAATGGGAAGGCGGCGCGTGGATCACCACGGCAGGCGGTAAATCGGCGGTGCTGTTTGCCGGCACCAAAGCCACCGGCGATAGAACATGGTACGGGTATATCAATGCAAAGGGAGCGGACCAGGTTTGCGTGGACTCGCACGTCACGGATTACCCCACCTGCCGGCTGGCGGATGGCGCCATCTGCCCGGCGGGTGATTTGCAAGGCTGCTGCGATGAAGAAAGCGGCGGTTGCGCTTCGCTGCGGGGCTGGTGGTCAAACCGTTTTGACGCGCAACTCATCCTCTACAATCCGGACGATCTGGCCAGGGTAACCGCGGGTCAAATGGAAGCCTGGCAGCCGCAACCGTACGCGGCCATTGATATTGACGAGCACCTGCTGCTCAACCCTCCCGATTGGGAAATCCAGAACGTGGGTTCAGGTGATCAACGTCGCTACCGCGTCGGAGATGTCGCCTTTGACCGCGCGAACGGCCTGCTGTATGTGCTGGAACAATTCGGCGATGAAGCCAAACCACTGGTGCACGTCTGGAAAATTGAATGAGAAGCCCGGCGCAGTAAAACGCAACTCCAGCCGGGAATAAGGCGTTCCGCCGGTTGAATCCTGTATAATGCCAGCATGAAGATCGCTGTGATCGGCGCGGGAGCGTCCGGATTAATGGCTGCCCTGCAGGCAGCCAGGCAGGGGGCGAATGTCACCCTGCTGGAACGCAATGATACGGTGGGCCGCAAATTGACGGTCACCGGCAGCGGGCATTGCAACCTGACAAACGACGCGGTTGCGCCGCAAGCCTATACCTGCGCGGATCCCCAATGGATGGGAACCCTGTTATCCCAATGCGGGGTGAATGACCTGCTGGGCATTCTGGAATCCACCGCTATACCGGCCCGCAAGACGGATGACGGCTGGTATTACCCGTTATCCAACTCGGCTCATTCCGTGGTGGAAGCCTTCGCCAGCGCGGTGAATCGCGCCGGTATCTGCCTGCTTACCGGCCGGCGCGTGACCGGTATTCAAAAAAACGGCCGTTCGTTCACCGTCCGCTTTTCGCAGGGCGAAAAAGAAAGCCTCGCGGACTTTGACCGCGTGATCGTTTCCACCGGCGGCTGCGCCTACCCGGATCTGGGTTCACGCGGCGATCTATTCCGTGTGCTGGAAAAGCTGGGTCACACCACCCTGCCAAACCGCCCGGCACTGGCTCCGATGCTGGTTACTACCGGGAATCTCAAATCCTTGCAGGGTATGCGCTTTGATGTCGCCGCCGCGTTATGGGACGGTTCAAAACAATTGGCCGGCACGCGCGGTAACCTGATTTTCACCGAATGGGGATTGAACGGCCCGGCCGTGATGGATATCAGCCATCCGGTCAGCCTGTACCCGGCTGGATCATTGAAGCTTTCACTGGATTTCCTGGCATTCTTTCAGGAAGAATTCAACCGCTTCCTGTCTGCCAACCGCCATGGCAGCCTGCCGGCGAGGGTCTTTTTGGATGCCTTCTTCCCGCCGAAAGCATCGGCTGTTTTTCTGAAGAACGCGGGTATTGATGAGACAACACCTGTATCCCAGATCGCCCAATCTACACTGAATGATCTGTTGAAAATATTGAATGACACCCGCCTGAACGTCAACGGTGTACGAGGTTTCGAATTTTGCCAGGTTTCGGCGGGTGGTGTGCCGATCACCGAAGTTGACCCGGTTACGCTTGAATCACACCGCGTGAGTGGACTGTACCTGACGGGTGAGACCCTTGACGTGGTCGGCCCCTGCGGTGGGTACAACCTGCATTTTGCCTTCAGCAGTGGGATACTGGCCGGCAGGGCAGCGGGGAAGTGATACCATTCTTAACCGGATCGCGCCTTCTTTTCATAGAAGGCGCTTTTTACCCTTGACAGATTAGAGCATTTACTCTATTATTAGAGCAATTACTCTAATTGGTGAGGAAAATGTCCAATAAAGATTTGATCCTGCAAACAGCCATAAACCTGTTCAATGACCTTGGAACAGCGAAAGTTACCACCAACCTGATCGCGAAAGAAGCCGGTATCAGCCCGGGCAACCTGTATTACCACTTCGCCGACAAGGAGCACATCATTCGGGAGGTATTCAACCTTATGGCTGCAGACTGGGACAGCATTACCGCCAGATTTACTGACAGGAACAGGAAATTTGAAAATTTCTTGAAAGAATTTGTTCTGGCAAATTTTGAATTGTTATGGAAATATCGATTTTTCAGCCGGGAAATGGTGCCCCTGATCAACGCGGATCAAGAACTTCGAGCCCATCATATTCCGGTAATCAACGAACATTTCAACCAGCAGGTGGCAATAACCCGGATGGCGGAGAAGGCCGGTATTCTCCGCTTTCCCGATCCTGATTTTCAGGCAATGGACGCGTTGACAATCTCGTGGATCGTGGCCAACCAATACTTGATCCACCTGGAAGGTATGGGGAAGACTGTTGAAAAGGCGGATTTTGATCGAGGCGCGCAACTGATCATAAACTTCATGCGGCCGTACCTGACCGGGTCCGAACATGGGAGTCTGACGAACGGAGACACCAGTGACAGCTAAAACATCTGCGGTAAGGATCGATCGACGAAAATTTCTCAAATTAACCGGGGCGGCCGGAATTGCCGCGCTGGGACTTGGATATGTTGACATGGACCAACCATGGGTCAATTATGACGCTGTTGTAGAAGGGAACAGGAATATGGAACTCAATAATTCAATGGGAACATATAAAAACCTAATCCGGCATGCCACACTGGCCGCCAACGGACATAATGCCCAGCCCTGGCGCTTTTCCGTGAATGACGGCCGCATTCAGATTCGGCCGGACATGAAACGTCGACTGCCTGTGGTTGACCCGCAGGATCGCGAAATGTGGATCAGCCTGGGGTGCGCGCTGGAAAATCTGCTGATCGCCGCTCACCAGGCAGGGTATGCAACGGAGGTCACCTACCCGGAATCTCGTGATCTCATCGAGGTCAATCTGAAAGACGGGAAACCGGTGGAAAGTGATCTGTTTGCCGCGATCACCAACCGCCAGAATACACGCTCCGCATACGATGGCACGCCCATAAAATCGGCCGATTTTGAGCGGCTTCAATCCCTCCCGGTGGAAACCGGAATTTCACTGCGCTTTTTGAATTCACCGGACGATATGGAGCTGACCGCCAGTTTTATCAGCCAGGGAACACTGCTTCAATACGGGGATAAATCATTTATTGATGAATTGGTCGCCTGGCTGCGATTCAACAAGAAGGAAGCTCTTGCCGGAAGGGATGGTCTTTACTCACGCTGCTCGGGAAACCCGGATGTTCCGCGGTTTATCGGAAGACTATTTGTCACCGGCACCAAACCACAGCAACAGGCTGACGCGGACATCAAGAAGTTGATGAGTTCGGCCGGCGCGGTGGTTATCGCATCAGCCGCCGAAGATAAAGCAGCCTGGGTGCGTACCGGCCAGGTGTATGAGCGTCTGGCGTTGACCATGACCGCGCTGGGCATCAAATCCGCGTTCCTTAACCAGCCGATTGAAATAGCGGACGTGCGGTCAAAATTCCAGCAGGCTCTGGGCCTTGACACAGCGCGGCCTCAATTGCTGGTGCGCTATGGATACGCGCCCGCCATGGTCAGTTCCCTCCGCCGGCCGGTGGAAGAAGTAATCGAATATGCATGATAAAAAATCTTAAAATCAAACCCTGAAATACAACACAATTTCCAACAAAGCCGGAGCGGTTGAACACTCCGGCTTTGTTTCCCGGAAACAGTGTTGAGGCTATCCTTCGTTCCAGTCATTATTCGGAAGACGAGATTTTTCCAGCAGGACAATCATCCATAAAATAAGAGTCTGGAAATTATCGGTAATCCATTTGTCGGTTTTGCTTTATTAATCAGGCACCAACTCTTCTGGGTTAAAATTGGGTATACAGAAGTTTTTGGAAAGGGGATAAATCACCATCATGGAACGTGATCCAATTGAACAGCAGCTCCCCTGGCTGACCCCCTGGTTTACGACTTCGCCTCATTTTGGAGCCAACTTCAACGGCCAGGAAAGTCAGCTCGTTGGCGAAATCTCTTCCGGCTGGAGGGCAACCCCTAAAATACAATTATTTGATTCCCTCAGCGCAAGATACAGCCGTGAAATGGTTGCCCGAGTCATTGATAAGATCGTGGCTGTTCATACCCAACAGGAATGGGAAGAAACTTCCCGCAACTTGCCAGGACGTACGATTGACGATTTTGTCCGTCTACTCTGGCAGCCGCTCTCATATCAGGATTTTGATGTAATCATCAAAAAGCGTTTGGATGGAACGCAAATTAATTGCACGCGTTGCCCTCACGCCAGTCTGGGAAAGCAAGTCAATGGCAGTTTCTGGTTGTACCACCTGGTTTGTAGCGGTGACGCGCACGCCGCTGCCGGGTTTAACCTGCGGATTGGATTCCATCGAACGCAGACTTTAATGGAAGGTGACCCGTGCTGCGACCATTTTTATTTTATGCTAGAGTAAACCCATGAAATGGTATATCCTCCGTCACGCGGAAAAAGCCAAAGGGGACTTCTTTAACCCCGCATTGAGTCATCAGGATGAGCCGATCAGCTCAAAGGGGTTAATGCAGTCTCGAAAACTCTGGGATTATTTCAGCACCCGGCCGGTTCATAGTATCTACATAAGCCAGTATATTCGCACCGGGCAGACAGCAGAATACACAGCCCGAAAGCTCAACCTGACTCCCATCAAAGACGCCCGCCTGAACGAGATAGACAACGGCCTGCTTGACAATATGAGCGACGCGCAGATCGAACAGTCGTACCCTGATGTGTGGAAAGCCTTTCAGACAAGAGACCACGATTTTCAATTTCCGGGCGGTGAAAGCGGGGAAGATGCCCGCCAGCGCATCGCCGATTTCATGCAGGAAAAACAGCGGGATGGCGAAAACATCCTCATTGTCTGCCATGAAGGGCTGATCCGCCTGTGGTTATGTCATATCCTTGGGTTGCCGGCTTACCGGCGCTGGGATTTCAAGGTGGATTTCTGCGGGATCATGGAGATCGAATACGCCCCGGAGTTCGACCAGTGGAAACTGGTACGTTTTAACCAACTGGCTGACCCGGGCAATTGATTTGCTTCGACAGCGTCCCGCACATCAATCAAAATGGGAAAGCTGCCGCCATATGGCAGAAAAAAAAGAAGGTTTCAGGGGATTGTTTCCTCCAATGCCCGGTTCCCCATGCAGTACGCGATTGAGACATTTGTCTTCTCCATCCCGCTCAACCGGATGTTTTCCACAATTCCAGACGTGAAATCATTCGGGGAAATCAGAAACAGAAAGGGTAAGGTCTTTTCCAAACGGAAATGCACCACAAAGAAATGAGAATAATCGTCGCCGGCGCGGCCGGCAATCTCGGATATGAGGTCACTACTGTGTTGCTCGATCAAGGCCACGAGGTGGTAGCCATTGATCGGAACATCGACCGGCTTGAGCCTCTCCGCTCCAGATTGGCGGGATTGTATTCCACCGATCTGCGGCAGCCGAATATACCCGCAGAAATCATGCAAAATGCCAGCCTGGTTGTCACCACCGTCGGGATTGGCAGGCCGAATAAATTAACCGATTTCTATGATGTTGATTACCAGAGCAACCTGAATCTATTGAACTCGGCAAAGAAGTCGGGAATCGAAAATTTCGTCTATATTTCTGTCGCCGGGGTGGACACAGACCTGTCTGTCCCTCTACTTAAGGCCAAACATGACTTTGAGGGCGAGTTGATTAACAGTGGCCTGCGGTATTTGATCATCCGTCCTTCCAGTTATTTCACGGATGTCTGGCGCACGTTCATGAGTTCGGCGCAAAAGGGTTCTGTCACGTTGATCAAGACGGAAGAAGACTTCCGCTTCAGTCCGGTGCATCCGCGCGATGTGGCGGATTTCATTGCTGCCAACCTCGAACCCGGTGACCGGATCGTCAATGTGGGTGGGCCGCAGCAATTCACCTACTCTGAGATCGCCAATCTGTGTTTTGAGATGATCCACACACAACCAAAACTTACGATGATGTCAATCGCATCTTTCAAAACACTTCTGTTCTTTATGAAACCACTGAAACCGGCTCTTTGGAGCGTATTCCGATTCCTGCTCTGGGCCAGCACAACTGATTTGACCTGTCCGACGATCGGCAGCCGCACCATTCGAGATTATCTGCGGGAAAAGCTGGATCAACAGGCATCATTGAGTATGTAATTCTGCTATTTTTCCATTTCAGGAGCAATCATGTCCAAGGAAATTTTTGACATCCTGCCCATACTGGCAGGTATCACTCTGGCAATTACGGCTGTTGGCTTCCGCCGAATGGTTTATTTTCTGAATATTGGTTACACCTTCTCGATCGCGGCTGTCGCTGTAGCTTCCGTGATCCTTTTGCGGGCTAACGCCACAATCCTGACTCTGCTGCTGGCGGCAGGGATCGTTTTCTGGGGCTTGCGCCTGGGCATCTTCGTAACCAGACGAGAATTAAGCAAGGGGTACGTGAAAGAACGCGACTGGATCGACAAAGAATACGGAAAAATAACCCTTCCCATCAAATTCGCCATCTGGATATCGGTCAGCGTTCTGTACCTGATGATGGTTTCACCGCTGCTCTTCAGCCTTGAATCACCGGCATCTGGCGGTACTGCTGCCGCAATATTTCAAATCATCGGATTCGTGTTGATGGCAGGCGGCTTGATCCTTGAAGGCATCGCCGATAAACAGAAATCCGCGTTTAAGGCGAAGAATCCAGGCACATTCTGTAATACCGGCCTGTACAGCCTTGTCCGCTGCCCGAATTACCTCGGCGAGATCATCTTCTGGATCGGTGTCTGGGTGATGGGTATCGGCTTTTATAAAACCGCATTGGAATGGATCATCAGTGTCATCGGAATGGTATGCATAGTCTATATCATGTTTGGTTCCACAAAACGGTTGGAAAAGACACAGATCTCCCGCTATGGAAACAATCCCGAATTTCAACTGTACTCAAAATCAGTCCCCATTCTGATTCCCTGGATTCCTCTGTACACGTTGCAAAAGAAATGACCTGTTTTGCCAACAAAAAAAGGAGCTGCATGTCGCCTGAAGTCCTTCACGTCATCAAAAAACGCCCTATCCCGTGTATTGTGCGTAGCGGGTATATTGGTTAAGACTGTTTTCACCTGCCCTCCCTCAGGGCTGTTTTCTTCCGACCTGTTGTGCGAACAAATAAATGGATGACCGGCTTCAACCTGGACGAATGGATTACACGGTGACAGAAGACGACGCCAATCCCGGCACACTTAAGGAGGGCGGGATGATGTATAGTAATTCTTAACCATAATGCGCGCGTCACCCATTGCGCTGACCCAACCGGCGGTTTCATATCAAGAGTTCGGCGATGAATATTTTTATATCGGGAGGGGCAATTCCATGAAAGAATTTATCAGATGGACGAAAAAGGAATACTCGCTTACCGTGCGGCTGCTGGTTTCTTTGTGCGCTGGCGGCATTTTTGCTTACTTAATCCCCCTCACACTGATTAAATATTTACCGGGATTGGATGCCGCGATCGGTCTGCCCCGCGTAAATTTGGGCGCCGCGAACTGGATCATCGGCGGATTTTGCGTGGCTGTTGGCGTGTATTACGGCCTCTTGTCCGTTGGATCAGAATTATTCGACGCCCGCGGAACACCCATCCCGGTGGTGGCCACCCAGAAGCTGCTGGTTGGCGGGGTATTCAAACAGTGCCGCAATCCCATGGGGTTTGGCGCGATTTCGGCTTATCTGGGGGTCAGCATCATCGCCGGGTCGATCTCCAGCATGTTAAGCGTAGCCCTTTTCACGGCGTTGTTCATCACCTATGTCAGGATGTTTGAAGAACGCGAATTGGAAGAACGTTTTGGGGAAGAATATAGAATTTATAAAACCCATACACCATTTTTGATTCCCCGATTTTTTCGCCGCAACTAAGCAGGGCGGATAGATGGGGATACTTATTGGCAGAATTCATGGAACGCAACAATACGGACAAATCGCGGAAGATCGTCGTGGAATATAATGATCACTCAGTCACATGAGTTTTATAGCCAATTTGGTTTTGGTTATTACCCGGACTGGTTCCTATTCAAAAGGACAGGCAGATCGGCAAAAAACAAGGTGCCGCAGGGTACGGTGACGACATTTCAGGAACGGCGAAAAAAAGCGGTTTCTGAAAATCTTCAAAAAAACAGGTGAATAATATGGATATGCACAATATCCCCTTCGGTTTGACAGACTGGTCACAGGTGCCTGTCACTGAACATAGCGGGACAACCGGCATGGCATATTGGCGGACGCGGCAGTTTGATGCCATCCGCGTGCGCATGGTGGAATATACCCCCGGTTATCTCGCCGATCACTGGTGCAAGAAAGGCCACATCCTGCTCTGCCTGGAAGGTGAATTGCACACCGAACTGGAAGACGGCCGAACATTCACGCTAACCCCCGGCACAAGTTATCAGGTGGCGGACAACGCGGAAGCACATCGATCGTCCACGTCGACCGGCGCGAAGCTGTTCATTGTGGACTGACACATGCGTGAGATACAAATCAGGGCACTGACCCCGGCCGATGAGCCGTTTCTGTGGGATATGTTCTATCTGGCGATTTATGTACCGGAAGGCACTCCACTGCCATCGCGTGAAATCCTTAAATTGCCAGAGTTGAGCTGTTATGTAAACGGATGGGGCAGACCGGGTGATGAGGGTTTCCTGGCTCTGGATGGTGGCACACCGGTAGGGGTTGTCTGGATCCGCCTGATGACCGGCGCACAGCGCGGGTATGGGTATGTGGACGACTTCACGCCTGAACTATCCATCGCCCTGCTGCCGGAATACCGCGGCAAGGGGATCGGGGAAATGTTAATGCGCCATCTCTTCCAAAATCTCAAAGATCATCTGGGCGCCATTTGTCTGAGCGTTACCCCTGAAAATCCGGCCATGCGGTTATACCAGCGGCTTGGGTTTAAAGCCATCGAATATGAAAAGGATTCAATTAAGATGATCTTGAATTTCTCCCATTCACCTTTAAGGTGAGGGTTTCTTGAGATCTGCCCGGAGACCGGCGAACCGGTCAACCTGTTGTTCCCCTTCAAACAGGTTCTTCGTGGCACCGTATTCATATCCACAGGGGAATCGCCTTTCGGGACAACAGTAAATGGGGTTGAAAAATCAGTAGAATTTCTTTAATCCCAATGCATGAAAGGCATAACCATGTTTCATTCGATTAACCCGGCTATGATGACCCGTATGCGTGAATTGGAAGAGCTTGATTCGCGTGACCGTCTGGACAATACACCCCGTATGCAGCGCCTGCGGCAGATCCCACCGGAAACCGGGCGTTTTCTGGCGTTAATGGCCGCCGGCACACCTGCGGGCGCCATGGTTGAAATCGGCACGAGCGCCGGCTATTCCACCCTGTGGATCGCGCTGGCCTGCCAGCACCTGGGGCGCAAGGTCACCACATTTGAGATTCTGCCTGAAAAAGCGATCCTGGCACGCGAGACGTTCTCGTTGGCTGACATTGAGGAGACAATTCAACTGGTGGAGGGCGACGCGCGCCTCCACCTGCCAGGTCTTGAAAATATCGCGTTCTGCTTTCTGGATGCCGAGAAAGAAGTGTATGCCGAGTGTTACGAATTGATCATTCCCCGTCTCGTTCCCGGCGGCATTCTGGTAGCAGATAACGCCATCAACCACCAGGCCACCCTGCAGCCGGTACTGGACCTCGCATTGGCAGATGATAGGGTTGACGCGTTGATCGTCCCCATCGGCAAGGGGGAACTTGTGTGCCGGAAGATTTGATTCTGCAGGATTTTTTCGAAATCGCTGCCATCAACCAGAATCAATATAGTATCATTCATAGTGTGATTGATCGCATGTATGATCTCAGGAGGAAAACATGTCAAAAGGATACTGGATCGTCAGCCTGGAAGTAACAGACCCGGAAGAGTATAAGAAATACCTGGCTGCCAACGTGGAGCCGTTCAAAAAGTATGGGGCGAAGCACCTGGTGCGTGCCGGGAAATTCATCAACCCCGAGGGAACATCCCGCTCCCGCAACGTGGTGGTGGAATTCCCCTCCTATGAAGCCGCCGTGGAATGTTACAACTCGCCGGAATATCAGCGTGCCCTGGCATTCCGCAAACCCGTCTCATCGGGCGACCTGGTCATCGCGGAAGGGTATGAGTATCCACCGGAATTAAAGTAATCCGCGTGCTGGAGGGAGGAGACACACATGGTCACTCCACTGATGGCCAGAATTTTCTGGTTTATCAACAAATTCTTTATGGTGCCCATTTTTCGGTTTGGATTGGGACCCCTGTTTGGCAACCCGATCTGGGGTTACATGATGGTGCTCAAGACAACCGGTCGAAAGTCGGGCAAGACTCGTTATTCTCCGGTCAATTATGCCATCATGAACGGCAACCTCTACTGCCTGGCCGGACGCGGCCATCAGGCGGACTGGTACCGCAATATGATTGCCGCGCCCAGCCTTGAGGTGATCCTTCCGGGCGGTAGTATTGCCGGTACGGCGGATGAGTTGCCTGATTCACCGGAACGCACATCCGCATTGCGCCAGGTACTCAAAGCCGGCGGTTTTGCCGGATTTCTGTTGGGATTTAATCCCCATACCGTTTCAGAAGAAACGTTGAAGGAAAGCGCCAGAGACCTGCCGGTTATGCGTATCAAACCATGCGGCATCGGGGTAGGCGCTTTTGATTACGGTGGTTGGTGCTGGATCGCGGTGCTGGCTATTCTGGTACTATTGATCATACAATAATGGTAATCACCGAACTTTAATTAAGGAGAGTGGAGAATGAAAATTCTGTTTATCGGGGGAACCGGTCTCATCAGCACAGCCTGCTCAGAACTGGCCGTACAACGCGGCCATGACCTGACCATCTTAAACCGGTCGCAAACAAAAAAAATTCCACTGCCTGTAGGCGCTCATTCACTGACCGCTGATGTTCACGGTGATTTTTCATTGCTCAAAAACATTCTGGATCAACATTCATTTGATGTTGTCGTCGACTGGATCGCCTATACCACGGAAGACATCGATCGGGATATACAGCTATTCCAGGGCAGGGTGAAGCAGTTCATCTTCATCAGCTCGGCCAGCGCGTACCAGAAACCGGTAAAGAACTATCTCATCACGGAAGAGACACCACTGGAGAATCCCTTCTGGCAATACTCACGCGACAAGATCGCCTGCGAAACCCGGCTGATGGAAGCCTACCGCAAAGACGGCTTTCCCGTGACCATCATCCGTCCTTCGTTGACCTACGGGCTGACCCAGATCCCGCTGTGCACGGGAAGCTGGCAGCACCCGTATACCATGCTGCGGCGCATCAAACAGGGCAGGAAGGTCATCATCCCCGGCGACGGGACTTCGCTGTGGGTATGCACCTGGAATGCCGACTTCGCCGTGGGGCTTGTCGGGTTATTTGGCAACCCGAAAGCGTTGGGCGAAGCCTTTCAGATCACTTCAGACGAAGTACTTACCTGGAACCAATTATATGGGCAGGTGGCCGACGCGCTGGGTGTAACGCTGAACGTCGTGCATATCCCGTCAGACTGGCTGGCCGCGTGGGATGACAGATTCACCGGCGAATTGCTCGGTGACAAAGCCCACAGCGTGGCATTTGATAACAGCAAGATCAAACGCTTTGTGCCCGATTTCAATTGCACGGTCACCTGGGCGGAAGGGATTAGACGGGCGATTGCCTGGTTCGAGGCCGATCCGTCACGTCAGACCGTTGATGAAACCGCAGACCGCGAGTGGGATGCCATCATTACAGCGTATGAACAGTGCTTCCCCAAAAAGAAATAGGGAGGCATTTCAGTGGCATACGCATGATGGGTGAATATAACGCGAACGAAGTCCGTCAGTGTTACGATTTAACAGCAAAGGAATATGCCAGCAGCTTTCTACATGAACTGGATGGCAAACCCTTTGACCGGGCCATTCTCGACCGCTTTACTCGGCTGCTCCCTGAAGACGGACTGATCTATGACTTCGGCTGTGGATCAGGGCAGACCACGAAATATTTAAGTGATGTGGATAAGCAGACCGTCATCGGGCTGGACTTCTCAGGCAAATGCATAGAACTGGCGCGGAAAAATTTTCCCGGGCTGGACTTCCGGGTGGATGATATGCTGGATTCCGGCATGCCGCCCCAGTCGGCTGATGGGATTGTAGCCTTCTACGCCATCGTACACTTCACCTACCGCGAGGTGGCTATCGCATTGAAAGAATGGTTCCGCCTGTTAAAACCCGGCGGCCAGTGCCTGTTCAGTTATCATGTGGGGAAAGGTGTGATTTCCGTGGAGAAATTTCTGGGAGTAGACGGGGCCAATGCCACCTGGCGATTCTTGAAAACCGACAGGGTTTTGAAAGCCGCGGAAAACGCCGGTTTTACTTTTTATGAAACCGTCGAACGTTACCCCTACCCCGGCGCGGAACACCCGAGCAGGAGGGCGTACGTTTGGTTGGTAAAAAATTCTGATTTGCTGGTTGAAAAACAGTAAGAATTGTTTTATATTCCAATTTGTTTTGTATAATGGGTGTGCAAAACAAATCGGTTTACCAAAACCAACAATGGATTTGCGGGGAATAGATGATCTGGTCAGCAGCGCTTGTTATTCTTGGGATCGCCGCCCTGGTAAAGGGAGAACTCAAGATTACATCAAATCGGAGTGTCAGCAGTACAACCGTGCGGGCGCTTGCGATGATATTGATGGTTGGCGCAATAATCGGTGGTTTCACCTGGAACGGAATTACCCTGGTCACGTTTGTGCTGGTTCTCATTGCCGGCCTTTTATTGATGGAGGAATCTCCCGGGCCGGTAGACCAGCACTTAAAAGATGTTGAGATGCCGATTAACGGCACGGTTTCCACTCCCGCGCCGCCCCAACGCTACACCTCCCCGCCTCCCGCCATCAATTCCTGGAATTCCGATCCTGTCGAGATCTCCTCTTTGCTGCCCAACAAACAAACCGTGCAGGAGGTCTATGAACCGGCGCAAAAGTATTACCCGTACATGGATTTTTCCGACACCATTGATCTTCCCATTACGGGGACAACTCTGATCAGCGCGGCCACCCAGGTGGACACATACCCGGTGCATTCCGACTTTCTGGTGTATGACATCAAAGCGGCCTATACGCGAAAGCCCGGACAGCCGATCCTATGCCCGAAATGCGGCGGATTGCTGAAGGGTTCCTCGATTCAGCCTTCACTGGGTGTGCGAAAAGACCTTCACAAGATCGAACTGGCGGAAAACCATCGTTTTTCCTATTTATTTACCTGTGATAACTGCAAATGGTGGTGCATTCGCGAAAACTGGAAATCCGTTGAAAAACAGAACACCATCTACGACTTTCTGGTAGCCGGCGGCATTCCGGCCAACAAGACCATGTCCATAAAATATAACGAAGTGGCCAACAACCAGAACCCGGAACCATGGGCCAAGGCGCTCATCTTTCGCGATATCTATGAATATTCCGAACGGCTGCCTGAAAACCTGAAGATTATTTTCCCCCGGACCCAGTAATGGGTTGAGATCGGGGTTTATTCACCGATGACACGCTACAACGCTGGTGTCTGTTTCGGGCTACAATTAACACATGGAAAGAAAGATCGCTCCGGTTGTCCATATCCGAAAGCTGAAGGACCGTGATTCGGATTTTGCCTACTGGCAGAATCAACCGTATGAAGCCCGTATAGCCGCGCTGGAAGAGATTCGCCGCGAGTACCATGACTGGCTGGCTTCCCAAACGGGTGACTATTCTTATGTTCAACCCGGAATTCAAAAGGTTTTTCGTGTTGTGAAAATTGAAAAGACTAAAAAAGCCTGATAAATAAACCGAATACACCAACCGGCTATTAGTGTTCCAACCTGAAAAATAGCAAGAGGATAATCATGAACGTACGATACGGCATTATCGGACCCGGCAATATCGCCAACAAGTTCGCCGACGCTGTCAAACGCGAAAAAGATATCGAGCTGATCTCGGTGGCCGCCCGCGACCTTTCGCGTGCCGAAACCTTCGCGAAGAAATATAAAGCCCGAAAAGCCTATGGAAGTTACGTGGAAATAATGGATGACCCGGATGTGGATATCATCTACATCGGGGTGACCCACAATTTTCACTACGATGTGGTTAAAGCCTGTTTGAGCAAACATAAAGCTGTTCTTTGCGAGAAACCGCTGGTACTGACGAAGAAGGAAGCGGAAGAACTGGCCGATCTGGCGCAAAAGAACAACACCCTGTTGATGGAAGCCATGTGGACGCGCTGTATGCCGGCCTATCAACAGGCGCGAACCTGGGTGTGGGATGGCTTGATCGGTGACGTGAAACTGATCGACACGCGCTTCCATTTCCTCGGGGAGTACGATCCCGAAAGCCGCTGGTACAACCCAAAACTGGCCGGCGGCAGCCTGTTCGACCTGGGTGTGTATCCCATTGAGTTCACCACCGGCATCCTGTCCGAGGATCCTGCCAGCGTGAATGGACTGGCAAAGATTGCTCCCACCGGTGTGGATGAATCAGCCGCTGTTTCCATGACCTTTGCCAGCGGTGCATTAGCCACCTTCTCTTGCGGATTCACGGTTAACGCCAAGGACGAAGCCTTTATTTACGGCACAAAAGGGAAGATCGTGCTGAACACCTGCTACGACGTTCAGAAGGCAGAGCTTTTTGATGAGCGCGAGAGGCGCGTCAGAAAATTTGAGGAACGCGTTCCGAATGGCTTTATCTACCAGGCCCGCCACTGCGCCGAACTGTTCCGGGCGGGGAAAAAACAGAGCGACCTGATTCCCCTCGCGGATACTGTTGTCTGCGCCGGGGTGTTTGATGCCCTGCGCAAGCAGTGGGGATTGATCTGACCGGTTTTATTGACATTCCCCCTGTGTGTGATAGAATACCGCCCAATATGCGCAACCTGACATCCATTATCCGATCCCGACATACCCTGCCTGCTTCCCACGGAGAAGACCGGGATATTTGGTATTGGATGGCGGCGTAACCAACGCCGGAGCGCATAAACCAGATAAGTCAAACCTGACAGCCCTTCTTCTCGAAGGGCTGTTTTTTATCACCTGAGGCGGATCAAGGAGCGGAGACAATTTGAACACAGCCACACTCGTTTTACAGGATGGGACAGTACTTGAGGGACAGGCGTTCGGCGCGCAGACCGATGCCGTATTTGAGTTGGTATTCAATACCAGCATGACGGGATATCAGGAGATCCTCACCGACCCTTCGTACCGCGGACAGGGGGTGTTGTTCACAGTCTCGCACATCGGCAACGTGGGGATTAATCGGGAAGATGACGAATCCTCGCGGCCGCAGGTTTCGGCGGCGGTGGTCTGCCGGTTGAGCCATACCGTCTCCAACTGGCGCGCCTCCCTGCCCCTGTCTGATTGGCTGGCGCAAGCCGGCGTGCCGGGGATCAGTGGGGTGGATACCCGCTGGCTCACCCGCAAATTGCGCGACGGCGGCACGCAAAAAGCCGCCCTTTCCACGAAAGGCACTCCGGCATCCACACTGTTGCAAATAGCCAATGACTGGCCGGGGCTTGACGGCCGCGACATGGTCAAAGAAGTATCCTGCCCACAGGCTTATAAGTGGCAGGATGACGCGGGCAGTTCGTGGGTTTCAGATGAGCCGGTGTTCTCCCGCCCCGTCACCATTGCCGCCTATGATTTTGGCATCAAGGAAAATATCCTGCGCCATCTGGCGTCTTCCGGCGCGCAGGTGACGGTATTCCCGGCAACCGCTCCAGCCAGGGATGTGCTCGCCCATCACCCGGATGGCATCTTCCTGTCCAACGGCCCCGGCGACCCGGCCGGGCTGCCCTACCTAGTGGATACGGTAAAAAATCTGCTGGGCAGCGGCGTGCCATTGTTCGGAATCTGCCTGGGGCACCAGCTGATCGGCCGTGCGCTGGGGGCGGATACCTGCCGCCTCAAATTCGGGCACCACGGCGGCAACCATCCGGTGCAGCACCTGCCCACCGGCCGGGTGCTGATCACCGCGCAAAACCATAACTACTGCGTCATCCCGGAACAGCTTGACCCGGCCAACATCGAGATCACCTACCGCAGTCTGAACGACAACTCGCTGGAAGGCCTGTGCGTGAAAGATCGGCCGGTATTCAGCGTGCAGTTCCACCCCGAGGCGGCGCCCGGCCCGCATGACGCGCATGACATTTTCGGCGAATTCTTCGCCCTGATCAAAAAAGGGGGAAACCATGCCTAAGAGAGACGATATCAAGACAATCCTGATCCCTGGCTCCGGCGCCATTGTCATCGGACAGGCCGCCGAGTTTGACTATTCCGGCACCCAGGCTGTGAAAGCACTGCGTAAAGAGGGTTACCGGGTGGTGTTGGTCAACTCGAACCCGGCCACCATCATGACCGACCCCGAGATCGCCGACGCCACGTACATTGAACCATTGACCACCGACGCACTGGAGGCCATTATCGTGCAGGAAAAGCCGGATGTCATGCTGCCGGTCATTGGCGGGCAGACCGGACTGAATCTGGCGCTGGCGCTCAGCGAGAACGGCGTGCTGGAGAAATATGGCGTGAGTCTGATCGGTGCCAATCTGCCGGCCATCAAGGCGGCGGAAGACCGCCTGTTGTTTCGCGAGACCATGCTGAACGCTGGCATCCCGATCCCGCGCGGTGGTGCGGCGCATTCCCTGCATAAAGCACAGAAGCTTGTCGAAGGCATCGGTTACCCGCTGCTGGTACGCGCTTCCTTTGCCCTGGGCGGCAGCGGCGCGTCGTGGGTGAACTCACCGGAAGAACTGCCCGAAGCCGTACGAAAAGCCACGGCCGAATCGCCCATCGGCCAGGCCTGGATCGAAGAGAACCTGACCGGATGGAAGGAATACGAACTGGAAGTGATGCGCGACCGGGCGGATAACTTCGTGGTCATCTGTACCATCGAGAACCTGGACCCCATGGGCATCCATACCGGCGACAGCATCACCGTCGCCCCGGCGCAGACCCTCACCGACCGCGAATACCAGATCCTGCGCGACCTGGCGCACCGCGTGCTGACCGCCGTGGGCGTGGAAACCGGCGGCTCAAACGTGCAGTTCGCCGTCAACCCGGAAAATGGACGAGTGGTGGTCATCGAGATGAATCCGCGCGTCAGCCGCTCTTCGGCGCTGGCTTCCAAGGCGACGGGATTTCCCATTGCCAAACTGGCCGCTCTGCTGGCCGTGGGCTACACGCTGGATGAGATCACCAACGACATTACAAAACAGACCAAAGCCGCCTTCGAGCCGTCGCTGGATTACGTGGTGGTCAAGATACCCCGCTGGGCCTTTGAAAAATTCCCGGGTGTTGATCCCATCCTCGGCCCGCAGATGAAATCGGTGGGCGAGGTGATGGCGCTGGGGCGCACCTTCCCCGAAGCATTGAACAAAGCCGTCCAGTCGCTGGAGATTGGCGCGGATAGTCTGAATGGAAAAATTTCGGCAGCTTTGGATTCATCAGAATTACAGGACCCGACCGCCGACCGTCTATTCAGGGTATATCACGCGGTGAAGCAGGGGGTGCCGCTGGAAGTGATCAGCCAGGCCAGCGGGTATGACCTGTGGTTCCTGGCTGAACTGGCCGAAATTGCCGGAATGGAAAAGAAAATCGCCGAAGCCAGTCCGCAGGATGCATCATTTCCCGCCCTGCTATATGAAGCCAAACGCATGGGCTTCGCCGACAGCCATATCGCCCGGCTGACCAGCCGGAAAGCCTCCGAGATGCGCGAGCTGCGCCTGAAAGCCGGGATTCTTCCCACCTTCCTGCGCGTGGATACCTGCGCGGCGGAATTCGGCGCGGAAACCCCCTACCTGTACAGCGCCTATGAGCGTGAGGACGAGTCGTATCCCACCGACCGGAAGAAGATCCTCATCCTGGGCAGCGGGCCGAACCGCATCGGCCAGGGGATCGAGTTCGACTATTGCTGCTGCCAGGCCGCTTTTGCCCTCTCCAAGCTGGGCTTTGAGACCATCATGTACAACTGCAACCCCGAGACCGTCTCGACGGACTACGATACCGCCGACCGGCTGTATTTCGAGCCGCTCACCCTGGAACACGTACTGAACGTGGTTGATCGCGAGCAGCCCGTCGGGGTGATCGTGCAGTTCGGCGGGCAGACCCCGCTGAACCTGGCCGCCGGACTGGAAGCTGCCGGGGTTCCGATCCTGGGCACCTCACCGCAGTCCATCCGCCTTTCGGAAGACCGCGAGGAATTCGCGAAATTACTGCGCGAGCTGGAAATACCGCAGCCCGAGAACGGTATCACCCGCTCGGTGGAAGAAGCCCGCAACGTGGCCGCGCAACTGGGTTACCCGGTGCTGGTGCGGCCGTCGTTCGTGCTCGGCGGGCGCGCCATGGCCGTGGTGGAAAATGAAGACAGCCTGGAGGGATTCATCCAGGCGGCCATCGAAGCCGCTCCCGGCCAGCCGATTCTGGTGGACAAGTTCATGGAAGACGCCTTCGAGATCGACGTGGATGCGCTGGCCGACGGTGAACGCGTGGTCATCGGCGCGGTGATGCAGCACATCGAAGAAGCCGGCGTGCACTCCGGTGACGCCGCCTGCGTGCTGCCGCCCTACAAGGTGAGCAATTACCACCAGGGGATCATGCGCGAATACACCGAGCAGCTCGGTCTGGCTCTGGGCGTGCGCGGCCTGATGAACGTGCAATTCGCTCTCAAAGACGAGATGGTCTATGTGCTTGAGGTCAACCCGCGTGCTTCCCGCACCATACCCTTCGCCAGCAAAGCCACCGGGTTGAACCTGGCTTACACGGCGGCTCAGGTGATGGCCGGAAAAACGTTGAAAGAACTCGGCGTGACGGAAGAGCCAAAAGTGGACGGTTTCTTCCTCAAGGAAGCCGTGCTGCCTTTCAAAAAACTGCCGGGTTCCAGCACCCTGCTGGGGCCGGAGATGCGCTCCACCGGCGAGGTGATGGGGCACGCCGCCCATTTCGGTCACGCCTTTGCCAAATCGCAGATCGCCGCGGGAACCGGACTGCCCGAGAGCGGCGCGGTGTTGATCAGTGTGAATGACTACGACAAGAGCGCCGGGCTGAAACTGGCGCGCGACCTGTTCCGCATGGGCTTCACGTTAATGGCCACCCCGGGTACGGCCGCCTTCCTTGAAAAAGTGGGATTACCCGTACAGAAGGTCAACAAAATGTCCGCGGGGTCTCCACATACGGTTGACTTTATCCGCGGCGGTCAGGTACAGTTAATTATCAATACCCCGCTGGGGCCGCAATCGCACACAGATGGCGCGGAGATCCGCGCGGCGGCCGTCACCATGAATGTGCCCCTGCTGACCACGCTTTCGGCCGCTGCCGCGGCCGTAGCGGCCATCAAGGCCCTGAGCCAGAAAGAGCTGCGCTACCGCAGCCTGCAGGATCATTTCAGAAAAGAGACCCTTCCGTAACAAAGGAGAGAGACCATGGATCCCACAAAAGCCGGCTTCACCACCATTGACGAGTACATGGCCGGTTTTCCGGCAGACATTCAGCAGAAATTGCAGGAAATGCGCCGGGTGATCCATGAGACCGCGCCGGAAGCCAGCGAAAAGATCAGTTACCAGATGCCCACGTTCTACCTGAACGGCAACCTGGTGCATTTTGCCGCCTTCAAAAACCATATCGGCTTCTACCCGGCGCCCACCGGGCTGGACGCGTTCAAGGACGAGATCGCCAGATACCCGCATTCCAAGGGCGCGGTTCAGTTCCCTCTGGACCAACCCATTCCGTTTGATCTGGTAAAGCGCATTGTAGAATACCGCCGGGAAGAGAATTTGAAGAAGTAACGAAAGTAATTAATAGATACACATTTGACCTGAATATCGTGCAAATGGAAGCATTGTGTTCTCGTTATACTTATTGAGTTGGCCACAAGTTACTGCCCGTAGATTCCAGATCGAATGTCAGGTACTATCTAATTGAGGTTTCCTTAACAAACGAAACTAAAGTTACTTTTACTTTACAGAAACAGTGAGGAGAGAAAACAAATATTTTATAAAACGACCGGTAGTAAAATGAGAGTGTCTGATGAAGGAGGGAATAAATGAAAAGGGGATTTCTCCGGCTTGGATTGTTAATCCTGATTCTTACATTTACTTCATGTGATATTCAGAACATAAATCTCTGGATTGTACAAACCCCAACAATAACTCTTGGGCCAACAAATACAACCCGGCCATCCATTACCCCCTCTTCAACAATCGCTATTGCATCTACAAATACTTCAACAATATCGCCACCGCCGACAAAAACTTTTACCCCAACTATATCTAAAACCTCTACGTACACAATTGAACCTACACTGAATAGTACCCAGTACCCAAATGCAGTATGTGAATCCTATAAACCTTATATTGCCACATGGAATACTGAATTAAATAATATGCATTTTGATGGTTTCTTATGCCCTGGTGGGGAGTTCATTGCGATAATGCATGATCAAGAAATACCTGAATATATGACCGTAAATTTACGTGGGTTTAGTAATTTAGAGTATTTCTGGGGTGTTGAAATTGATGTGGATGGGAACAGTAGTACAGGAATGCATGAGACATATCATTATGTTAACAGCAAAGAAGATTTTGATCTTGTATTAGCTCATTGGGCTAACGGAAAAACTGAAACGGACCTATTTGAGAATTTAATAAAAAAGAGGATGTTTCAAATTAATGTTTGGGAAAAGGGGAAGTTGAGTTCTTGGGGGAAAGCCTTTCTTTATTATAAAGACAAAAAACTTGTCCTTATTGGAAAAATTCCCGGGATGAGTGAAAAGTCTAGAATTTTATTTGTGAAGTTCTACCGCACTGCTGATAATCCAAAAAATTATAAAACTGGTTGGATAGAATCATCAAAAAGCAATTAAGGGATTGGCAAATCAACTATCATGCATTTTGGTATATATATTTAAGATCTAATTACAGAAGCGGGAACTCCATTTTATGTGTCTTGTATGTGATATTGCTAAAGGGTAACCAGGTACACTTTACCGCCTTTAACGACCATATCTGCTTTTACCGACGTCCACCGGGTTGAAGGCGTTTAAGGATGAGGTCGCTAAATACCCGCATTCCAAAGGCGCAATGCGGTTTCTGTTCGACCGTTCTATTCCGATCGATCTGGTAAGGCAAATTGTGGAATAC
>CAYQUX010000009.1:0-143134 GCA_964420995.1 uncultured Leptolinea sp.
GAAGGGTGGATTCAGCGTTACGGATTGGTTCGCTTCCCGGCAAGGTATGAATCCCTCTGCCCCCTTCACGAGGGGGGAAAAAGCGTTTTACCACCTTGATCGGTGGTTTCCCGGTCAGAAGGGTGGATTCAGCGTTGCGGATTGGTTCGCTTCCCGACAAGGTATGAATCCCTCTGCCCCGTTGACGAAGGGGGAAAAAGCGTTTTACTACCTTGACCGGTGGTTTCCCGGGTAAAAGCGAGATTCGCAAGCTGTCTCTGAAACGTACTACGGAGAAAAATTGAATCCCTTAACCCACTTTCGGACAGCGTTTTCCTGTCCGAAGGGGGAAAAGACGTTCGCGACAGTCAGAAAAACGCCGGCAGCAGGCGGGGCAGGCTTTTCGTCTTCCGGATAGTTTTGAAAAAACGACGAAAAATGGTTAAACTTTTTTACAGCGATCCCCGTGTAGGGTCAAAGCATCCGGTAGGAAACCCTGTCCGTGGGCGTATCTTTTCTCCGGATGCTTTGACCGGGGTAAAGTCAGCATAAGCCCATGATCTATATTGATTTCTCAAAAAATGTACCAGCAAAAATCGTTCTTCGGATAAGAAAAATTCTTGACCGGCCGGTAGAAGCTTCCGGAGACAGGTTGCTGTTGATCAGATGGATGCACGCCGGATGCTTCTACCCTACGATAATGGATTGTGATTATTGAAATATTTATGACTAAATCAACTATATGTTTTCTGGGAGGAAAAACCCACAAGTAGCGCGTCCAAATAGATAGAAGGAGGAGAAATTCAATCCGCTTCCCGGTAATCGGTCAATATTTTCATAAGCACATTGGAGAACAGGGTGAGGTGTTCATCCAGGCGGCCGGGGAAGGTTTTTTCGATGTACTCCAGCGAATCATATTTCGTGTGCCAGATCATGCCCTTGTTGCCATACGGTCCCTCAACCTGCGTATAGCCGTCCATTTCGCCCAGGTCCCAGTTCGTGGCTTCCAGGTAGGCGTACTGAATGCCGCGGTATAGAAAAGGAGCATGGTCTGACTCATCTACAGTGGTTCCTGCCGAATAATCCGGATTCTTTCCACTCTGGGTGATCAGGTCAAGGCCGTTCTCTTCCGCGTAATCCAGTGCCCAGTCGCGGATCTCCCCGTCCTCGCCCTCATTTCCATATATATAGGTGTAATCTCCCACCGCCAGGCTGTCCAGATTGATCATGGCCACCGTGTTCTTAACTTCACCCGGGGTCATTTTCCCCACATAATAGCCGGAGCCTTCCTGACCAGTTTCCTCGCAATCAAAAAAGATGAAACGGATGGTGTAGGGCGTAACCGCGTCTTTCAATCGGTTGGCTGCCTCCAGCAGCACAGCCACCCCGGAACCATTATCATCAATCCCGGAACCGACCGCCACGCTGTCATAGTGTGCGCCGGCGATAATCACCCGGTCTGAATCACCTTTTTTCTCAACAATGATGTTGCCGGCTGTCAGGTTCTTCTCATTGGTGAATGGTTGCTTAGTGGGTGAGTACCCCATATCTTCCAACGCGGCGGAGATATAGGCAGCCGCTTTATCGTGACCGGGATTATCAATGGCACGCGATCCAAACACCGAAAGGTCTTCGAGATAATTTCTGGCAAGTTCTCCGTCTTTTACCGCTGAGGCCGGTTTTGCCGCGCTGGTGGATTCGGATTTCCCGTTGTCAGACGCGGCGGCAGGTTTGACGGAGGAAAAAAGCATACCGCCAACCAGTGACAGGATCACTAGAATAAAAGGGATATGGGTTGACAGTAGGGTTTTCAATTTAGTATTCCTTATATGAATTATTGTCTGTCTATTTCTTCCAGAGGTTAACCCAGACTTCGTCCAGCCGAATCAGACGGTTCTTTTTCAGGTTTTCCTGCATCACCTGCCGCACATCTTTATCGGTTGATTGAAGCCATTTTTCCATGAAAGGTTTTCCATAACTCAGATTGGCTGCCGCGGCTACGCTCCACCCGTAAGAAAGCCCCTTCTTCAGTACAATAAAACCGTCCTCTTTCCTGTTGGGATATTGAGAAAAAGATAGGGTGATGCCGTCCAGCAATTGCAGCGCGAATTGACTGACAGGCGGATCGACCAGCAAAACCGGTTCGCAGATGGCCGCCACGGCACACCGCATTTCATAGAGGGTGCCATTCGCCAGCCGGGGAAGAATCCCCACCAGTTTTTGGATGTCTTTTTTACCGATCCATTGCAGCGCCATGGCGGCTGCTTCACGGGTACGCCAGCGTACATCACTGGCTGCCTTGACGATCCTTTCCAGTGCCTGCGAATCACCCTCGAGTGTTAATCGTCCCTGGCCGAGTACGCCGCAGAAGGTCAGGAACTCCAACGCGGTGTTGACCGGCGCGTCGTCCGCCGTCAGATTCGTCCAACCGGTAAGCAGGTCTGCCGGTATCTCCATCGCGGCTACCTGGGCAAGTTCAAGGTTGCCGCGCGGTCCGGGCAGGTTGGAATTATCCAGAAGATAGGCGCGGACATCGTTAACTTCCTTCAATGCCTGCCGGTATTCTTCCATTTTTCCCATGGTAATCCTTCTTTCGCGTAGTTTGTGATGATCAGGGCTTGACAGTGAACAGCGTTATACCGGTTTCATGTGCGGCGGCGAGAAAAGTCCCGTCAGGAGAGAAGGCAACCGCATTGAACGCCTGATTCAACGGTGCCAGTATTTTAACTTCCTTCCCGGTCTGGATATCCCAGAAGGACAACCCTTTACCCGCCGAAGCAAGCAAACTGCCATCCGGAGAAAAGGATATACTGCGGGCGGGGGTTTCCTTTAATTGCATGTTCCCCTCAGATAATCCGGTTTCCGTATTCCACAGGTAAATTAAGGGGACGAACTCGCCGTTTAGCGTGCCGCCGGCGGAGGTCGCCAGGAGCGACTCGTCCGGGTTGAAGGCGTGGGATATGACGAAATCCTCATGCCCGATATGAGTAACAGCCTTGCAGGTCGAGGGGTCGCTCAACTGTATGGAGGCGCGCGCCAGCCATAACAGCCAGTTGTCTTGCGGCGAGGGGAAAACGGAGTATACCGGCGCCGCGGTTTCAAATCCACCGCAGGAGGATATCTCCCTGCCGCTGACGGTGTCAAAGCTGACGGCCTTGAATTCTTCCATGGACGAAACCACGATCCGGCTGCCATCGGGAGTGAAGCTGGCTGAACCGAATCCACCCGCCGGTTTGATTGTTGCGATCTCTCTGCCTGAAAGATCGCGGATCAAGAGCGATTGCCGGTCTGTTGTCAAAGCCGCCATTTGAGTAACCGAATTGAAATCCATCAGGCTGGCGTTATCAGGGAGGTTGTATTCCTGTTGGACAGCCATGCCGGGTGACTGAAGAAGTACCACTTTCTTTTGCGTCATCACTGCCAGAGATTTTGAATCCGGAAGCCATTCCAGACGGTAGATATTTTCACCGGGGAATGTACCAATTTCGGTCAGAGAATTTACCGTTTCCGATGAAATCACCACAGGATTCTCTATCACGGGTGTCATGGTAGGTTGTGTCACCACGGCAGCCGGAATTGCAGTGATCTGCGGCAGGAAGGATGCGCATCCTGAAAGGCAAAAGAGTAAAAGAATGCAGACGCGATGGATCTTCATGATTACCTCTTTTCCTGGTATGAAAAATGCACCAAAAACATTATATAATCTTATTGTTCCGCGGAGGTAAGTATGAATACCGTCAACATCCTGGTCGTTGAGGATGATGAGATCGTAGCGCGGACTGTTGAAAGAAGTCTGCGCGGTCATGAATTCCGCGTGACCATCGCCAACAGCGGGGTGGAGGGGCTTAAAGTTGCCCGGCGCCAGGCCACAGACTTGATCATTCTGGATGTTATCATGCCCGGGATGGATGGGTATGCCGTTTGTCGTGAAGTCCGGGCTGACCCATTGCTTGCCAACATTCCCATTTTATTCCTGACAGCCAAAGCGAAGGATGAAGACCGCATTGCCGGTTTTCTGGCAGGCGCGGATGATTATCTGACCAAACCTTTCAACATTGATGAGCTGATCCTGCGTATTCGAGCCATCATGCGGCGTTCGAAAACCCATCCCCGTCTCGAAGGGGACCCAACCATTGAAACCAGTTCCCATATCGTACCTGCCCCTTTGGAAGAACCCGAAATCAGAGAGCCCGGTCAAAAACACCAGATCGCCATACGCGATTACGTGTTAAATGTAAAGAGCTATGAGCTAAAAACACGTTCGCGGGGAAGGGTTCGCCTGACCCCGGTGCAGTTTGACCTGCTCTACCATCTGATGAGCCATCCCGGTGAAATTTTCTCACCCGGCCGGTTGCTGGATGAGGTCTGGGATTACCCGTCCGACGCAGGCAGCCCCGACCTGGTGCGTGTGCATATCAAGAACCTGCGCGAAAGGATTGAACCGGATCCGCATGATCCGCAATTTATTCAGACGGTCGCCGGTTATGGCTACACCATTCGCGCGGATGAGGATTAACGGCCGGGGTTCGCGAAAGCGAGGCGCGCCAGAGTTATTTTTATGACAACACTACAGAAACCAGAAAAAATCCGATCCTGGGAAGAGTCGGTTGAATTCCTTGCCGGTTTGCTTGCCGGACAGGAACAATTGAACGCGGCCCTTCAATCTGGATTGGAATTTATTCTGGAAAGGCTTCAATTATCCGGCGGTCTCATTCTCGCCCCGGAATGGAACGAAGGTGATCCACTGATCTGTCTGGGAGTGGGCAATACCCGGCGGTGGGAAAACCAGATCCATGCGGGAAAAAGTTTCTTAAACTCGTTGTTAAAACGGGCGACCGAAGCTCCCGGCGGGGAGATCATCCTGGATACGGCGGGAAAAGTTATCATTCTCCCCCTCATCTCCGCGGATGGAGGCGAGGGTTTGATGCTGCTCACCCTGCGGGAGTTCATCAAACAGGAAAAAGACTTTTTGGAAGCGGCCAGTTTCCTGCTTGGCCAGCGTATTTCCACCTATTACAACCAGTTGCGCATGGTGCAATATCGCAAGGGTATGGAACTCATCAGCCGCATTTTCGCCGGGCTCAACAGTATGACGGCTGGAGAGGAGCTGGAGACAAGCCTGGTGCGCAGCCTGCGGGACATCTTCAATTGCGAGGCGGCGTCCATCGCGCTGATCAGCGACAATCCAGAATCACTGCTCGTCAAAAAATCACTGTCAGACGGAGAAGACTGGATCTACCAGGTAAGCATCACCCCCGGAAAAGGGCTGGTGGGTGCCTGTATGAAGGATCGCGCATCTTTCATAATCAACCAACCCGTCCTGGATAACCGGTTTGACCCTGAAATTGATTCCCTCCCGGGAGTGGAAGCGACATCACTCGTTTTCGTACCGCTGTTCGCTCCAGAACAGGTCAGCGGTGTGGTTGAGTTGATCAATCACAGAGAGGGTGGATTCACGCGCGGCGACCAGGACCTGCTGGAAAAGCTGGCGGAATCCATAGCACATTTGCTGCGTAACATCCAGATGACGGAACAATTGAAAGTCATGAACGCCCACCTGGAAGCCAGCCGATGGGAACTGGTGCGATCGCGTAATACACTGCGCAGCCTGTTTGACAACCTGCCGGATTCACTATACATCATCGACCGTAAATACCGGCTGGTGGCCGTGAATATGGCGCGGGCCAGACGGGTGAATTGTGAACCGCGGTCCATTATTAATCATCTGTGTTACGAGGCGCTGTACCAGCGTTCGGAACCCTGTGAGAACTGCCTGGTGACGGAGACTTTCTACAATCATGTCATCACCAACCGTACAGAACGGGTGTGGGAATCCAGCGATCATCCCACGGAATGGGACATAACCGCCTATCCCATTCTGGAAGAGGAAGAGGATGTTCCCCAGGTGATCATCTTCGAACGCGACGTTACCGAGAAAAACATGATGGGAGCCATTCTGATCCAGTCGGAAAAGATGGCGGCTGTGGGTCAGCTGGCCGCGGGCATTGCCCATGAGATCAACAACCCATTGACTGTCGTTCTGGCGAACGCCCAGTTATTGGAACGTTCATTGCCCAAAGAAAGTGATGATGCCGAAGCCGTCGATTTGATTTCAAGGGCGGGAACGCGAGCGCTTCAGGTGGTGCGCAACCTGTTGAATTTTGCCCGCAAGGAACAGTCGGAGGTAAAACCCACAGATATCAACCAGTCCATCGAATCTGCGCTGGATATGTTGAAGCATGAATTCATGCAGCGGTCTGTGGAATACACGTTTGATCCGGCGAACAACCTCCCGCTGATCATGGCATCACAGGAAAACCTCTCCGGGGTTTGGGTAAATATTTTGATCAACGCCATGGATGCCACCATCGGAAGGCCGGGAAAGGTACGCATCGCGACCCGGTTGAATGGAAATGAAATTCGCGTGATCATCAACGACAACGGTCACGGCATCGATCCAGATCGATTAAAAAGGATTTTTGATCCGTTTTATACAACCAAGGAAGTTGGCAAAGGTACGGGTCTCGGCCTGTCCATTTGCCACCGTGTCATCAAGTAGCACGGGGGAAATATTCTCGTAGAGAGCAAACTGGAAAAGGGTACGACGTTTACCATAATCCTGCCCGCGTATTAATTTTTACATCCCGTTTATCCTGCTTTTACAGAGGTTTTATCAAAAGCCATCATCAAGAATGGTACAACAGAACCAGGCGAAAACTTGGTTCAAATTTTGGATTTAAACAGCTAAATGATCTCACTCACCCGGTTAAATGGCACGAAATATTACCTCAATGCTGACCTCATTGTGACTGTTGAGGGCACACCTGATACAGTGATCACTTTGACAAATGGAATGAAGTTTATTGTCAAAGACCAGGTCGAAAAGGTTATCGAAATGATCATTGATTACCAGCGTACTGTGAGAAATACTGTAAAAGAAATGATGCCAGGAGAATGAAATGGATTTAGCCACTATTATTGGAGTTGGACTTAGTGTCGTAGTTGTCGTCGTAGTAATGATTCTAGACGGCGGAAATCCAGTGGAGCTGTTAGCTCATCCTTCTGCCATTCTCTTAACCCTTGGCGGTTCAATGGTGGCTACCATTGCCACAATGCCATTTGAAGGTGTGGTCCAGATTCCAAAATATATTTCAAAAGCATTCTTATCCAGAAAAGTAAACATGCCGGCATTGATCACCACCATGGCTATCATGGCTGATAAGGCCAGGCGAGAAGGTTTGCTTGCTCTGGAAGAGGAGAGTAAAAAGATTCCGGATCCATTTTTACGACAGGGAATCATGCTGGTTGTTGATGGTACAGATCCGGCACAAGTTCGTGCTATTTTGGAACTTGAAATTCAAAATATGGAAGAGCGGCATCATATTGGTATTAATTTCTTCAATACTGCTGGCGGTTTCAGCCCAACTTTCGGTATTATTGGTACGGTTATGGGTTTGATCGAAGTGCTAAAGCAATTGGATGATCCAGGAAAGCTGGCAAAATCCATTGCGGCGGCATTTCTGGCGACTCTATGGGGTCTGCTTTCTGCTAATCTGATCTGGATTCCGATTGGTGGGAAGTTAGCGATTAACAGTCAGGAAGAAGTTGCCTACCGGAAGATGCTGTTGGAAGGAATTATATCGTTGCAAGCAGGTGAAAATCCACGCATTATCAAAGAAAAACTAAGCGCGTTTCTGCCGCCAAAAGAGCGCAAACATTTAGAAAGTACTAGTGCTGGAGCAAGCGCTAAACAGGGTGCATAGGAGATAGTATGAGCAGTCATGGCGGTGGTAATGATAGGTGGCTGGTAAGTTATGCAGATTTCATCACCCTGTTGATGGTGTTGTTCGTGGTGTTATATTCCATGGGGCAGATCGATGTCAAGCGCTATAAGGCGCTGGCCTTAAACTTGAAAGCGGCGTTCACCGTGGGCGGCGCACCACCCAAGGTGGTTGACCCGAATATTGATCAATCCGGCGGATTAGACACGAACATGTCAGCCCAACCCATCGTGGTGGAAGGTCTGCCAATTCTTTCTTCTGTGGGAACTGAAGTTGCCGGAAAATTGAACGATTTATTAAAAGAGAATGGTTTGAGCAGTGAGGTCAGTGTACAGAATAATGTGGAAGGTGTGTTGATTTCCCTCAGCCAGAAGCTCACATTTATAGATGGCCGGGCAGAACTTCAACCGGCCGCGTACCCTGTTCTGGACACGATTGTCACCATGATTCAATCCATCCCCAATGAGGTTCGTGTGGTCGGGCACACTAATAACCTGCCGCCCGCTGATCCCCGATACCCGGATAATTGGTCTCTTTCACTGGCACGCGCCAATGAGATCGTACGTTATTTCCAGGTAAAAGGGATTACACCGGACAGATTGGTGCCAACGGGGAGGAGTGAATACCAACCCTTATTCCCCAACGACAGCCCTGAACATCTGGCCATCAACAGTCGGGCGGATATCATCGTTGTTTACCCGATCAGTTCGGACGAAGTACAACTGGATATCCGAAATATGCCCGGAGATGTAGAACCACAGGTAGTACCTGAGCCAACCAAGGAGGCGACAACCAATGAGCACTGACGCTCCTGCGAAAAGCAAACCCAATGTATTAAAGATTATTATTTATTTCGTGGCTGGTGTGATCATCATGACCACGGCCATGACAAACCTGCTGGTGGTTTATGTGCTATTCGCGCCGGATACCATGCCGAAACCGATCTATCTGGTATACCAGTTACCGGTGGGATCCGTTCCCCAGGTTTCGGAGGGAACAGTTCCCCAGCCGGCGGTTCCCATTGTGGAAGGTGGAAGCGCGAATCCCATTGCCATCATTACCGGTAAACCGGCTGCTGAAGAGGCTGCCAGCGAAGCGGCCAACACTCATTCAGAGACCAGTACCACCAAGAACCATTCTTCAGACGGCGAGGGTTCAGAAGATGTTTCACCCGGTCAGGGAATCATGATCGATACCAGCACAAAGATCGTCAACCTGGCGGAACCGGGCGGCAAGAAATTCATTCGGGTAACTGCGACGCTGGAATTCGCTCCACCGGCCGGTTACTCCACTCTGCCGGAAGAGGAAAAAACCGCCGAACTGGCCGCGTTTACCACGGAAATTAATACGAAAATTCCCATTCTGGATGACACGATAGTCACATTGCTTTCGTCAAAAGACTTTCAATCTGTGTATACCACTGAAGGCAAGGATGCCCTTCGACAGGAGATCATGGACGCTGTGAATACCCGGCTTCCCGATCATAAAGTTATTTACGTCTACTTCAAAGAATTTGTGATGCAGTAGAAGAAGGTGCATTATGTTAACCCAGGCGGAAATTGATGCCCTGCTCAACGGGGCGATAGAAATTGAAGGTAATGAAAACCAGGAGGGTGTCAATCTGGCCGATATGATGGGTAAGGCCGGCCAGTCGAAAGACTCCTCAGGAACTGAAAAGAACGTACGCCCCTACAATTTCTGGTCACCGGATCGTTTCTCCAAAGAACAAATCCGAGCCGTTGAACTTGTGCACGAAGAGCTGGCTGAACGTCTGACCAACTCACTTCCATCATTTATCCGCACCAATCTGCGTCCCCGAGTGGTTCACACGGAACAGGGCAGATTTCATGATTTCATGGCGGATATGGCGCCAACCACGCTTTACCATCTGGTATCGCTGGCACCCCTGCCCGGCCAGATAGCCATTGTATTCAGCGATGACGTCAATTTCGTTATCCTTGAACAACGCCTGGGCGGCGCTTCAGACAGCCGCGGTCGCAGCCATTCATTGACGGAAATCGACCAATCCCTGCTGCAAGACCTGGTCGAAAACATGCTGAATGACGTGAAAGCCTCCTGGGGAAAAGTAGTCAGCATCGAACCGAAGTTGATTGACAGCACGGTCAACCAGCATTGGGTGCAAATGATGATGGGCAATGAACGGGTTTTGATGGTTACATTTGAAATGGTGATCAAAGACACCACGGGAACCATGAGTTTTTATATCCCCTATTCCATGTTAAAACCTGTGGCCAATGAACTTAATCCGCACGTTATCATCACCGGAAAGAAAGAACAGGTGGTGGATTATGCCGCCAGGCAGACAAACCTGGAAAGCCTGTACCGAACAGAGGTGCCTTTAAAGGCCATTCTTGGTAATGTGCGCCTGTCCATCAAGGAAATGTCAAGCCTGACCATTGGTGATGTTCTAATACTGGATTCTGCTCCCGGACAGGATATTCTTGTTCAGGTGGCAGGCACGAACCGATTTAAAGGCAAGATTGGGAAACAATCCAATCACCTCGCCGTCCAGATCAATGGACCGGTGAATATTCCAAAGAGTGCTCCGGGGAAATAGGAGATTTAACCATGAGCGATGAAATTCAGAAATCCACGGAGTCCATGGAAGGACAGAACGCAGGCATGGATGCGCTGCAGGAAAGCATCAACGCGGTACTATCAGGTGAAGCCGGCGCGGCTATTGATACACCGGCTGAACAATCGGAAGAAAAAGCAGCCCCCGTTACCGGGAATTCCGCCATCAATATGCTGATGGATGTGAATCTGCAATTCACCGTTGAATTGGGCCGCACACAAATGCCCATCAAACACGTGCTTGAACTTCAAAAAGGTTCAGTGGTTGAATTGGACCGGGTTGCCGGTGAGCCGGTTGATGTGTTTGTCAATGAGCATCTGATGGCTCGCGGTGAAGTTGTGGTTGTGGATGATAAATTTGGGGTGCGGATCACTGAATTGATCGCCCCTGAAACGAAAGAATAATCCCATGATGGACCAATTGAAAGAGGCCTGGGAACGCCTGCGTTCCATGAAGGGCGGTTCAACTTGGGTCTGGTTGATCATTTTATTTGTGGTTCTGGCCATAGGACTACTCATGAATGATCCCCTGCCTCCTGCCCCTGGTGATCAGGGTGGCGGGGCGTTTGGCAGTACCGGACTGGCTCTGTCTGTATTCTTCCGTTGGATGGCGGTTATTGGTTTCATCTATCTGGGATTCCTCTTCTTAAAAAAATGGAAGTTCAACAAAACCGGCCCTGAACATCGCAGAATTACGGTGACAGAACGATTTCATCTGTCACCGAAACAAACCCTTCTGCTGGTAAAGACGGATGGCCGTGAATTCCTGGTGGGCGCCACAGATACCTCCATTCAGTTGATCGCAGAAATGGATGTATTGGAACCAACCACCGCCCCTGTCCCATTTGAAAATGTGTTGTCCGCCCAAAAGGACAATTTACCGGATTTCAATCATGACCAACAATAAAGCGACTCCATCCGACCTTCTTGACAAACGCGAACGCGCGAAAAGCTTCCGATTTTTCTGGGCAGCGATTGCCCTTATGCTGGCGGCGGTGTTAATCTCAGGCTGCGCCGGAGCGGCTGAAACGACCGCTCCGGGGTTAACCCTGACCATGAGCCCGACCGGGCAGGCCAAAGAGGTGACCAGTGGTGTGCAGCTCCTGGTCTTGTTGACTGTTCTGAGTCTCGCGCCCTCCATTCTGATCCTGGCCACATCGTTTACCCGCATTGTTATTGTTCTGTCTCTGCTGCGAAACGCCATTGGAACCCCGACCGCGCCACCCAACCAGGTCGTCATCGGTCTGGCACTGCTGTTAACCTTCTTTAGCATGTCGCCGATCATCAACAAGATCAACAACGATGCCATCAAACCGTACACGGCGAATTTAATTGACCAGGATACGTTCCTGAAAAAGACAATGGATCCCGTCCGCGAGTTTATGTTCAAAAACACCCGGGAAAAAGATCTGGAATTATTCCTGTCGATGAACAACTCACCGCGGCCCAATTCGTTGCAGGATATTGATACTGTAGTATTGATGCCGGCATTTGTGATCAGTGAATTGAAAACGGCATTCACCATGGGATTTGTTATTTATGTTCCGTTCCTCATCATAGATATGGTGGTTTCCAGTATCCTGCTTTCCATGGGTATGATGATGATGCCTCCTTCTCTTGTCTCTTTACCCTTTAAACTGTTATTATTTGTCATGGTGGATGGCTGGTATCTGATCGCCCGTTCATTGCTTCTCAGTTTCAAGTAGGATATGCGATGACCGAAGCCTACCTGATTTCATTCGCGCAAAACGCTTTGACCGTTTCACTTACCCTGGCGGGGCCGGTTTTGATTGCCAGCTTGATCATCGGCAGCCTTGTCAGTCTGGTGCAGGCGGCCACTCAAATCAACGAGGTCACCCTCACATTTGTTCCAAAGATCATTGTGATTATTGTCATCATGGTCGTCCTGGGGGGATGGATGGGGCATCAGCTGGTCAGCTTCACATCTGGTATATTTAATGATCTACCAAATTTAGTAAAATGAAGTAGCCGGAGAAAAATGGCAACACCGCAGACCGATAACGCATCAATAATTGACAGGCGGGTAAAGAAAATTCTTCACTCGATTGAATTAATGCGTCCCATCCCAATGGTGATTACCCGGATACTGCGAAGTCTGGATGAACCCGGTTCCAGCGCGGGCTATATTTCTGAAATTGTTGGTCTGGATCAGGCTCTGGCCGCGAATGTGTTGCAGGCGGCAAACTCTGCCTTCCTGGGGTATGGTCCGTCTTGCGCGACATTGAAAGACGCCGTCATGCGGCTTGGATACAAACGCATTCGCACACTGGTTCTGGCCGTGGCTGCCAGCCGGGGGATGGATGGCACACTGGCAGGATACAACATGGCCGCGGGAGATATGTGGGCGCACTCCGTGGCGACGGCCGTTGCCGCGCAGTGGTTTGCCCATGCCATCGATTATCCGGAACCAGAGGAAGCCTACGCAGCCGGTTTGCTGCATGACATTGGAAAGATCGTTCTGAATAAATTCGCGGAAGAAGAATATCGTTGGGTATTCAACTCGAATAAGAAGCAGGACTTAACTGCCTGGGAGATTGAAAAGAAGACATTTGGCGTCGATCATGCCTATATTGGCAGCCTGATGGCGCAAAAATGGACGTTCCCAAAGGTTCTGACCACCGCCATTCAATACCATCACGACCCCGCGGCCGCGGGAGAATTCCGCGCGTTGGCGGCCATTTCCAACCTGGCCAATGCCCTTTCGCCTGTCGATCCGGAAACGCTGTCCCGTCTTGGGCCGCGCAAGGTTGAAGATGTCACCTATGAAATTCTTAAATTGAACCCTGATCAGGTTACCACCATGAATAACCAGATGGTCGCGTATTACAAAATGAACTTCGGAACGGGGAGATAACCCGACCCTTGTTGCCTGCACGCTCTCATCGGGTATTGATCGCGGAAGAAGAAAAAATTGTTGCCGACCTGCTTTCCCTCAGCCTGAAAGAGATGGGATGCCAGGTTCGCATCACTGTCAAAGAAGATCAGATTCGTGATGGTGTTTTACGCTGGAAACCGCATATGCTCTTGTTAGACCTCTTCCTGCCAGGCTGCAGTGGTCTTGATCTGCTGCGGGAATTTCACACAATGGGTGTGCAATCCGGCAGACCGATACCCATTCTGGTAGTCTCTGCTCTGGGATTCCGCGAGGTGGTTCAGCAGGCACGCAATCTGGGCGCGGTCGATTTTATCCTCAAGCCGATTGATCTGGACAATTTCCGCCAGAAGGCGTTGATGTACCTCCCGTAAAACTTTCTCTTATCGGCATTTTTTACGTATTCTTTAGCCCTGCTTCACATTCAATTTACTGTCTGACCAAAACGAATCCGGTATCCTAATTTCAGAGCGAACCGGGTTTATTACCTATGATTTTATCTATTGCGCAGACTCAACTATTTTTCCTGGCACTGACGCGTGTGCTGGCTATACTTGTGCAGGTACCCACATTCGGCAGCGAGATCGTCCCGAACCAGGTAAAACTTGGTCTGGGAGTTGTTCTTTCCATCATTGTCCTGCCGTGGAATCCCATCCCAGCAGACGCCGCTGCCGTTCACTGGCTGGCATTTGCCGGGTTGATCATGCGTGAATTGATCATAGGTTTCCTGGCCGGTTTTGCGGCTTCATTGACGTTTGGGGCCTTCCAGATGACAGGCAAGTTGATCGACATGTCCAGCGGTTTCGGCGCCGGGCAGGTGTTCAATCCGGCCATGAGTGAAGCCGGCGGAACGCTGGACCAATTCTTTGTTCTGGTGGTTATGTTGTACTTCCTTCTGACAAATGGGCATCACATTTTTTTGATAGGTCTGCAAAACACATTCAAGGTGCTACCGCTGAATCAACCCCTGCCGCAAATCAATCCCGAGTCGCTTCTGCATATGACCTCTGGCATGATCACGTCTGGTATTCAAATGGCGCTGCCGGTGATTGGAGCCCTATTTCTGACCGACCTGACCCTGGGGCTGCTCGCAAAAGTAGCCCCGCAGATCAATGTTTTCTTTCTGGGATTGCCGATCAAAGTATGGGTCGGTATTTTCTCGTTATCCCTGTTGTTTGGCATGTTCGTCCCATCGCTTGATCGGGCGTTCAAAAACCTGGCCCCGCGTATGCTGGAGATTCTGGGGATCTAACCATGGCAGATAAGACCGAAGCCCCAACCGCCAGTCGTATCCGAGATGCCCGCGAACGCGGACAGGTAGCCCGGAGTATTGAGCTTAATGCCGCCGTTGGCATGGTCGCCAGTATCTGGCTGTTGACCGGTGTTGGGAAGAACTTGGTTTCCGGTCTGGGCAACCTGATGCGTTATTCGGTGACAAACCTGCCCACAGCCGACGCAACTGATCTCTGGCTGCGTGAGAATACCATTCGCAACATGTCATTCTTCATCAGCCCTTTAATGCAACTGGTTCTGGCGTTGATGGTGGTTGGTGTGGGCACGACCCTTGTGCAAACCAAATTCCTGTGGGCTTCGAAGCGTCCGTTTTTTGATGGATCGCGTTTGAATCCGATCAATGGCTTCAAGCGAATCTTTTCTTCACAGGGAGTAATTGAGACATTGAAGGCGCTACTTAAGCTGGCTCTGGTTGGTTGGCCGGTTTATACGTTTTTTCAGGCGAACATCACTTCCATTGTTCAGATGATCCAGATGCCGTTGGATCAGGAAATCAGCCAGTGGATGAACCTGGCTGTCAGCCTGATGTGGCGGGTAGCGGGAGCCTATATCGTTCTGGCCGTGGCTGATTATGCCTACCAGAATTGGAATTACACAAAGCAATTACGCATGTCAAAACAAGAAGTGCTCGACGACCTGAAACGCAGCGAAGGCGATCCTTTCCTGCGCGGGCGTATCCGACAGCAGCAACGCCGTATGGCACAGTCGCGCATGATGTCCAAGGTTCCCAAGGCTGATGTGATCGTCACCAACCCTACCCACTATGCCGTCGCCATTATTTACGAGTCAGGCAAAATGGAAGCCCCGGTTGTGGTGGCTAAAGGCGCTTTTTACATGGCACAGCGTATTGTGGAAATCGCCAAAGAGAATAATGTTCCCATCGTTCAGAATGTGCCCCTGGCACGTGCCATGTACAAACTCGTCGAGCTGGATCAACCCATCCCGCCTGATCTTTATGTAGCCATGGCTGAAGTGTTGGCGTACGTTTACCGGTTGAAGAACAAAAATATGCAGCCTGTGGCTGAACAAGTATAGGAAGCGAACCTGATGGCAACAGCAAAAACCAGTATGAACCGTTTTGATTGGAGAACCATCTTTAAGTCAAATGACATGATCATGGCCATGGGCGTGGTCTTGTTGATTGGTATGATGGTTGTTCCCATTCCAAATGAACTGGTTGATGTGTTGGTCATTTTGAATCTGGCCATGTCATTGGGCGTGATGCTTCTGAGCCTATACATCGCCCGCCCGATGGATTTCTCGATCTTCCCATCCCTATTGCTGGTGATCACCCTGTTTCGCCTGGGATTGAACATTTCCATCAGCCGTCTGATCCTCATCGATGGCAACGCCGGTGAGGTTGTGAAAGTATTTGGCAACCTGGTTATTGGCGGTAATTATGTCGTGGGTGTGGTGATCTTCCTGATGCTCATGATCATCCAGTTTGCCGTCATCACCAACGGTGCCGGTCGCGTGGCTGAGGTGGCCGCCCGCTTCACCCTGGATGCCATGCCCGGCAAGCAGCTTTCCATTGATGCCGATCTGAATGCCGGCATCATTAACGAAGATCAGGCTCGCGCGCGGCGCCGTGAGATTCAGACGGAAGCGGATTTTTACGGCTCCATGGACGGCGCCAGTAAATTCGTTCGCGGAGATGCCATCGCCGCGGTTATTGTAATCATCGTCAACATTCTGGGTGGCTTCGTCATCGGCATGTTCCAGCGGAACCTATCACTGATGGACGCGCTGAAATCCTATACACTCCTGACAGTGGGTTCCGGCCTGGCCGTGCAAATTCCTTCCCTGCTGGTTTCAACGGCGGCTGGCCTGATCATCACCCGCAACGCCAATGAAGGCGCTCTGGGTGAATCGGCTTCGAAACAATTATCCAATTACAACACGCTGCTGGCTTCCGCCATCGTCATCGGCCTGATGATGTTCATCCCCGGCGTTCCCAAGATGCCCTTTATCCTGGTCGCCAGTGTGTTGGGTGGCGGAGCCTACTATGTTCGACGGCAGGAAACGAAAATTGCCGAAGCGGAAGCCATTCCCGCTGAAGCCGCTGTTCCCGCCCCCCTTGAATCACCGGAAGAAATGATGGGTATGGTGGTCATCGACCCGCTTGAACTTGAAGTCGGGTACGGCTTGATCCCGCTGGTGGATGAAGAGCGTGCTGATAATTTGCTGCACCAGATAACCAACATCCGGCGGCAAATGTTAAGCGAACTGGGTTTTGTGCTTCCGGTTGTCCGGATCCGCGATAACCTGCGCCTGCCGCCGCAGACCTACCGGTTGAAAATTCGCGGCGAAGAAGTGGCTCGAGGTGAATTGATGGTCGATCGTTATCTGGCCATCCCTGGATCCCAATCGGAAGAGAATCTGCAGGGTATTGCCACCACGGAGCCTGCTTTTGGCCTGCCTGCGTACTGGATCAGCGACGCGGAAAAAGGCCGCGCGGAATTAATGAATTACACCGTGGTCTCCCCGCTGGCGGTTCTGTCCACCCATTTGACCGAGGTTATCCGCTCGCATGCGGCTGATCTGCTGAGCCGGCAGATGGTTCAGGAAATGTTGAACAAGTTGAAAGAAAAGACTCCGGCAGCCATTGAAGGTGTCATCCCCGAACTGATCCGTCTGGGTGATGTACAGGATGTGCTGAAGAATCTTCTGAAAGAACGTGTGCCCATTCGCGACCTGAGTGGTATTCTGGAAGTACTGGGAAAACACGCTCCCTCGACTCACGACCCGGCCATTTTGGCGGAGGCTGTCAGACAGACCATGGCGCGCACTCTTTCAAACCTGTACCGTGAAGAAGATGGTTTCCTGCATGTATTTACTCTGTCACCGCAGCTCGAAATGATGTTGAAAGACTCTCTCAGTGCCACAGACAGTGGATTGGGTTTCTCCATTGATACCGTCGCGGCGCAATCCATCTTGAACGCGACCGGCGAACGTATGGAAATGCTGGCACAGGATGGACATCCGCCTGTGTTACTCTGCCCGCGTGAGCTCAGGCTGGCATTCCGCCGGTTGATCGAGCAGGCATTCCCCAATCTGGTTGTGCTGGCTTTTTCGGAGATCAGCTCTGGTACACGTGTACAGGCGCATGGCATGGTGGATATCAATACTGTTTCTGATAAGGCAGGCGTCAGATGATCACACGTACTTTCCGCGCGGAAACCATGATGCAGGCGTTGGAACAGGTCAAGCGTGACCTGGGCCCGGAGGCGCTTGTGGTTACCGCCCGTCAGATACCGGCAGGGCAACCCTGGCAGGTCTGGCGCAAGCCCATGGTTGAGATTGTGGCTGTACGCCTGGAAGCCGGAGAAGATACTTCGACGGCAGTTGGCGGGACATCCAAAGAAAAAGCGCCTGTCAGTTCAACGAAACCGGCATCCAAAGACCTGACCCGTAAAGACACACCTCTGCCAAAGCAAATCAAACCGACCCCGGCATCCCACCCTGTCAGTTCGACCACCCCGGCACCCCAACCTGTCAGAACGGCACCTCCTGCAGCCTCGGCTCACATAAAGACCGAAGAGATTCAGTCAGCCGCCCCGGTTGAACCCAAACCGGTGGAAGCAGTTCTACCCCGTGATGTGGTCGAAATCAGGGGCAAGAAATCCGCTGAACAACCGGCAGTAGATGCGAAGATTGATCTCCTGCACCATCTGGGAAAAGAAGAAACGCTGGATGATGTGCGTATTGTGCAGGTCCCAACAAAATCAAAACAGGGGCTCCCCCCGCTGCAACTTCCGCAGATCCCCTGGCAGCCGCCCGTCGAACAACCGTCCAGTCTGGATGGCGCGTGGCCGTTGCTGCAAAAGATGTATGACCAGTTGACCAGGCAGGGTGTGGAAACCGGAATGGTTCGCCGGATCTGTCAGTTGAGCGCGGATACTCTTGGCTATGAAACCGCCATGGATGACCGCAAACTGGTCGATTATTTACGCCGGCAACTGGAAGCGTATATCCGCGTGCTTCGCGAATCTCCGCGCAAAGAACGTCAGGTGATTTGCCTGGTTGGGCCAAGCGGCGCCGGAAAAACCAGTTTTACGGCAAAACTGGCCGTTCGCTATCGTAATGAATTGAAACGTTCCGTGGTCTGGGTGTGCGCTGATACGGTGCGTACCGCCGGGATAGCCGAAGCGCGGGCTTTTTCTGAGGCCATTGGTGTTCCCTTGCATATCGCGTATACCCCCGGTGAATGCGCCGCCATCATTGAAACCACCCGCGACGCGGACCTGGTTATTGTGGATACCCCGGCCTGCAACCCCCGCCGTGAAGAATCTCTGGTGGAAACCGGCGCTCTGTTGACATCCATACCAGACCGGCTGACCTGGCTCGTGTTGCCGGCCACTGCCAAAGAAAACGACCTCATGAACGCGGCCGGCGCGTTTTCCGTCTTTAACCCCAGAGCCCTCGTAGTGACCAAGATGGATGAAACCAATTCCTTCGGGTCGGTGTACAACCTGGGATTGCGCAGCCAGCTGCCGTTCGCGTATTTTGGCTTCGGCGCGGGCGTTCTGGATGACCTTATTCCCGCGGCAGCTTCGCGATTGGTGCAGTCATTATTCACGGAAAGGTTCGACCGCTGATGGCTTCCAGAGAGAGTACCCGAGGCTTACCCGGACCGGCCAGTCATGCCACTCGGTTGCCGCTTCTGGTGGATATCTGCCTGAATATCTCGCAGATCTTTGTTCTGGTGGTGGCCATAATTACCGCCGTTGCATCCATACTGGCAAGAGTGGATGTGTTGACCGTAGTTTTACGCACGGGAGTTGCCATCGTATGTGTTGGAATTCCTGTATTTGTTCTGAATTACCTGTTCGGGCATTATTTTGTGCAGGCAACCTACGCGGAATTGGAACAAAAACTACCGAAATCCGGAAAAAACGAAGACGAAAGCGAACATGGTGACCTGGAGACAGCAGCCTGAAGTGACGTATGGAAGAGACCAGATCTGAATTGGAAATGATTGAGGAATTCCTATCAACCCGCAACCCGGAGTTGAGAGAAGAATTGATCATGCGCTACGTTTCGCTGATTCATTTCGTGCTGGGTCGGCTGGGTTTCAATCCTTATGGCGGAATTGAATATGAAGACCTGGCAAGTCAGGGAATGCTCGGGCTGATCGAGGCTGTGGATCATTTTGATCCTTCATTTGGCACGCGCATCAGCACTTACGCCACCCTCAAGATCCGCAGCAAAGTGCTGGACTATCTGCGTGATATGGACTGGCTGCCGCGTATCGCCCGCCAAAAAGTCCGTGCCATGCAAACAGCCATGGTTGAGCTTGAAAATAAATTGCATCGTCTGCCAACTGATGAAGAGCTGGCCAGCCATCTGAACCTTGGATTGGACGAACTGGCCCATATCCAGATGGATTCCAGCCGCGTGATTATTTCACTGGATGAAACCACCAACAAAATGGGCAGCGAAGATACCGATTCAAGCATGCACGAATGGCTGATGGATGAACAGCAGGAAAATCCTCAGGATATTTACGAAGAAAAAGACATGCAGAGCAATCTGGTGGAAGCCATTAAAGCTCTGCCGGAACGCGAACAGATGGTCTTATCGTTATATTATTTTGATGAATTGACTTTCAAGGAAATTGGCAAGACACTGGATATTTCAGAATCGCGCGTTTGCCAGATCCATGGCCGCGCGGTCACTGGTTTGCAATCGCTGTTGAACGGCGAGACGGCAGCCAAAAAACGGGGACGCCCGGCCAAACCGGACCATAAAAAACCATCCAAAATGGACGAAATGCAGAAACCACCCGCGCATTCGACCCTTGACAGGTACCGGTAGGAGGAGAGGAAACATGGAAGGTATTCATAATAATCTGTTGACTGACACATTAAGCCTGGTTCAACTGGCGCGTGAAACCGCCCGTATACGCGGCAGCCAGCAACAGGCCGATAAACTTTCACCGGTTGTAGACCAATTGAAAAACCTGGTTGTGCAACAACGTGAAACGGTGTCAACCCAGCCAACCGGTATTCTCGCTCAGGATGATTTCCAGAGCTTGCTTTCCCTTGAAAAGAAATCTGGAACCGATTCGCTCTCGGATGCCAGAGAACGCAACCAGGTCATTCTTTCCATGGCATCCGGTGGGATGAATGACGTGGATATTGCCCGACAAATGGGAATGCCCCGTGATGAAATTCGCATGGTGGTAAACCTGGCAAACTCGGGTAGCAGGAGGTACGCATGATAAAAGGTTTTTATGCGGCTGCATCTGCCATGGTGACCAATATGCAGCGCCAGATGGTTTTGACACATAATATTGACAACCTGGATACGCCCGGATTCAAACAAATCTTGACGTCAAAAGAGGAGTTCATCACCACTCCGGTATCCACGTCCACAAAACCGGTCAATATTCCCGAACTGCCCGCGGTTTTGCGCAGCCGGGGGTTCAACAAGTTGACCCGCATCGGCGACCTTGGACTGGGCGTGATGTCAGGGACGGAGACCACCGATTACACGGAAGGGTCCGTACAGATCACCAACCGTGAACTGGATGTCGCCATCCTGGGAAACGGTTTCTTCCGTATCAGCACAGATGCCGGAGAGCGGTTTACGAAAGACGGGCGTTTTATTAAAGACGCCACAGGCATTCTAAAGACCGTGGATGGCAATGACGTAATAGCGGAAGGCGGCGGGACGATCACGCTGCCCAATGGCGCGATCACCATTACCGAAGATGGCCAGATTTCTGTGGATGGAAAGGAAGTAGCCAAACTGGGAACCGTATACTTTGAAGACCCGGCTGCTTCATTGACCCGCGACGGTGAAAACACCTTCACGGGAACCGGTGGTGAAGCAAATTCATCCAAGGTGACGGTCAGGCAGTACGCGCTGGAATCCAGCAACGCTGACCTGACCCAGATCATGACCCAGATGATCCAGACAAACCGGGCTTACGAAGCCGCCCAGCGGCTTGTTCAGCAGCAAGACAGCCTTCTGGGACAGTCGATCAATTCACTGGGTCAGTTCTAAGGATAGGAGGATAATATGCCGCTTACGTTTGGAGGTTTGTATCATCTGGCAACCAATGGCATGCTGGCCCGCCAGATGGATATGGATAATATCAGTAACAATCTTGCCAATATCCACACACCCGGTTACAAATCAAGCCGGCTCAATTTTCAAGAATTGCTCAATGAAGGTGCGATCAGTGGAACCAGCCCGGCCAGCAGTCAGATGGGTACCGGCCAGGGTGTATTGACCATCACCGGCAATTCCATGGATTGGGGCATTGAAGGTGAAGGCTTTTTTGGCATCAAGATGCCTGATGGAACCAAAGCGTATACCCGTGATGGCACGTTCTCAGTGGATAAATCAGGGAACATTGTCAACGGGAGCGGCTATAAGCTGGATTGGACGGGAAGTATTCCAGCCGAAGCTGACCAGGTCAATGTGGGTGTTGATGGCACGGTGCGGGCCCGGGTGGACGGTGTGTGGAGCGACGCGGGATCCGTGAAGCTGTACATTTTTAACAACCCCACCGGTCTTGAAAGCGCTGGCAACAACATCTGGAAGGAATCCCCGGCCTCTGGAACGGCCAAGGAAGGCACTCCAGGGGATGAAGACTATGGTGCGATCCGCGGGTATACCATCGAATCATCAACGGTGAGTTTTTCAGAAGAAATATCACACCTGATTCGCACCCAGCGAGGTTTTCAATCAGCGGCGCGCGCGCTGGAAATCATGGATGGCATGGTTTCCCAGGCAATTCGTATGCGCCAGGGTTAAAGTTTTTGCCACCGGTGCCGATAATAAGAGCAGCCGAATAAGCAATACCGGAGGTAAAGGTAACTATGAAAATCGAAAATAATCCTGCATCGAACATCATTTCACAAAAAACCGATAGTCTTTCATCGGTCGATCGTTCACAGTTGCAGAAAACCACGTCCGCTCCGGCTGCCCGGACAACCGAAAAAGACCATGCAATTCTTTCGGATCAGGCTCAATTGCTTTCCAAGGCATTGTCAAAGATGGAAGGTACTCCGGAAGTCCGCATGGAAAAAGTGGAAGCTCTACGTAACCAGATTCTGGAAGGGCAATACCAGGTCAATTACGAAGAGCTTGCCAAAAAAATGAGCGGCCTGCCGGGCTTGAAGTAACCTTTACGGCTGTTATGCGGTAAAGGATGATTCACACCGGGCGGCCTGATAGCGGAGGAACGATGGTAGTTCAGGCACCCAAAGAAACGCCACAGGAAATCATGAGCGCGATGGAAGCGGTCATGGTGAATGAATTTCGTGTCTGCCAGACACTTCTCACCGTGCTGCAGCAGGAACGACAGGCATTGGTTCAAAAGGATGTGAATACTCTTTCCCACCTTGTGGAACAGAAAGAGGGCCTATTGGATGAGCTGGGCAGCAATGAAGAAGCCCGGCGTTCGCAAATGGAAAAATTGACGCAAATATTCGGGTTGCAGGATGAGGTACTTGGTTTGACCGATCTCCTGCGCCGTTTGCAGTTAACCGCCTCAGAGCGGATTTACCGCCTGCAGGAAGGTATTTCGGCACTGCAGAGTAAAATCCGTGAGTTAAACAGGGCCAACCTGGCTCTGGCTGAAATGAATGTTGACCGCATAACCGCGCTTCAGGAATACCTGGTCAGCCTGTTTTCTTCAACAAGTTACTATCAGCCGGCGGTAGCCGGGTCGAAGGCGGGCCTTCCACCGGCCAGCTACGGCATGGATACCCGGGGATAAGGAGACAGACGATGGCCGGTTTTTCGGGAATTAATGTCGCACTTCAAACGTTGCTGGCCCAGCAGACGGCGCTGGAGATTACCCAAAACAATGTCTCCAACGCGAACACGGAAGGATACCACCGCCAGCAGGCCGTAATGAAAGCCGGCTATCCAAACCGCAGCATGGCGTTCACCAACTCCGCCGGTGTGCAGAACATTGGCACGGGTGTGTATGTCAGCAGCATTCAGCGGTTTTCATCCAATTTTTATGACACGCAGTACAGGAATCAACTGTCAGAAAAATCGAGATACTCCATGCTTTCTGATATGCTGACTGAGATTGAAATCAATCTCGCGGATACATCATCTGACAGCATCGGGCAGCGCATGGATGATTTCTTCTCCGCGTGGCAAAACGTGGCCACTGATCCGGATATCGCGGCAAACCGAGAGGATTTGCTGGCAACAGCCCGCTCACTGGCCGAAGGATTCCACGACCGCGCAACCAGTTTGCTGCAAATTCAAAGAGATCAAAACCTGTCCATAACACAAAGGGTGGGCGATATCAACCAAATTGCCCGACAATTGTCTGAACTGAACGCCGAGATCGGACGCTCACAATCGGCAACCACCCAGCCGAACGCTCTTCTGGATGAACGTGACCGGCTGTTGGATAAATTATCCACCAATATCGGCATAATTGCCCATGTGCAGGACAATGGCCAGGTTCTGGTTTCGATCCAGGGACATGCGCTGGTTATTGGCAATCGTTCTTTTGAACTCAATGCCACACCAATGGGGTCCAAGAATCTCGTCCAGGTCACCTGGGCGGATGATCCGACCAACACACCGATCACCGTGGAAACCGGTGAAATTGGCGGGTTGATGTACGCACGTGATACTGTCATCGAAGACCAGTTGTCCGCCTTGAATGATGAAGCCGTTTCGCTGGTAAGCCGGGTAAATGCCATTCACCGCAGCGGGTACAACCTTGTTGATCCGGTTTATGACAACTCCACAATTCCACCCACGGTTACAAACCTGAGTGCCATTACCGGACTGAACTTTTTTGCTTTCAGTGATGCCACCCCAACGCAGCCCATCCCGGGTATTCCGGCGCTATCGATCACTATTGACGCGGCAATAACCAGCTACCAGCAGGTGGCCGCGGCTACCGTGATTGATTCTCCGGGAGATGGCAACAACGCGCTGGATATTGCCAACAGTATCAACACCACCACATTCCCCACCCGGACTCCGCCGATTACAGCTCTGACCGCGTTGGAAGACCCCGTGGCAACCCAGGGGCAGGCATCCGTCCGCCATTTCAATACCTCGCGGGTAACGAATCTGGCACTGGAGCAACGCCACGCGGAAACCGGTGTGTCTGATTCAACCAGCATTATGCAGGCCATTGATGACCAGCGGGAGTCTGTGATTGGTGTCAATCTTGATGAAGAAGCGGCCAATATGGTGAAATATCAGCGCGCGTATCAGGCAGCCACCCGTTTGATGAATACGTTCGATGAAATGCTTGAACTTGTCGTGACCAGCCTTGGATTGGTTGGCCGGTAACCCGGAGGTGAACCATGCGAATAACGAATAGAATGATCGTAAACAATAATGTAGATAACCTTACGGGAAGCCTTGATAAATTGTATGAGCTTCAAAAACAGGCAGCCACCAGGAAAAAATACTTGAAAGCGTCTGATAACCCCAGCAACAACGCCGTCGTGATGACACTGAAATCTGCCCTGCAGACGTCGCAGGTCTATGAATCGACCGCCCAGAATTCAAAAGACTGGATGAACGCGACGGATTTCTCTCTACAGCAGGCAGGCGACGTGGCGCAAAGAGCCATCTCGGCGGTGATGCGCGGTCTTTCAGAGACGATGGGGGATGCCAGCCGTCAGGCCATCGCCGAAGAGATCGATGGTATGCTAAACGAAGTGATTGAAATCGCGAACACAAAGCATTTGGACCGCTATATATTTTCCGGTTTTACCACCGATGTAAAACCCTATGAAATTACGTACGCCGCGGCTGACCCTAATCGGATTGACACCGTCACATACAAACCAGACCTTCCGCAGGACTTTCAGGCAATCCGCCGTGATATTGGACCGGGGGAAACCATCACGGTCAATATTGACGGGAAGTCCACGTTTGAACAATTCATAAATACATTAATCAGCACCCGGAACGCTCTGGAAGATAATGATCTTGTAGCTCTACGCACGCAGGCAGTACAGCTCGAGACGTCGCTGGATACCGTCACCCTGGCAACCACAATCAACGGTTCCCGAATCCGCGACCTGGATGAATCTCAGGACCGAATCGGGGCAAGCAATACGGAGTTGAAAGCCCTCCTGGCGAAGAAAGAGGAAGCCAATATCGCGGAAGTAACGGCCGAACTGGCCAACCAGGAAACTATCTATCAAACGGTGGTGACGATCAGCTCTCGTACGCAATCCATGGTCAATTTGTTCGAGTCGCTCGGTTAGCGTATAATTCAGCTATAAATCCATAGAAAACCTTAAGACACGCCGAAAAGCGTGTTCTTAAAAGGATTCCCAATGCTAGTTCTTACCCGAAAACTTGAGGAAAGTATTGTTATTGGTAAAGACGTTACCATAACCATACTGGCCATTGATAAAGAAAAAGTCAAGATCGGGATAAGCGCGCCAAGGGAAATTCCGGTCATACGCAAGGAACTTTTTGAGGCCATCCAGGAACAGGGTGTGGTGGCTGAACAAGTGGCGGCGGAAAAGCAATCAGAACATTTTGAGAGTCTTCGCGACCTTCTGTTGCAACAATCTCCACCCGAAGATGAAAAGAAAGAAGAATCCCGGAAGAAGTAAGCGCGGTATGCATCTTTACGGGTTTTTACGCAGGTTTCATATCTGATTTACTGAACCTGTAAAAACAATACGCTACAGTAATCTGGAACGAATACTCTACTTTCGGATTACTTTTTGATATGGTATTAAACGACACAGCTGACAGCCTTCAAAATATTACCGAGCTGCAACGACTACGCGATCTCGGCCGATACTACCTGCAGCGCGATATGGTCGCGCAGGCTCTGCAAACCTACGCGGCTTTGCTCGAAAAATTCCCCGACGATGTGTCCACGCTGGTTATCGTGGGCGACTCCTACCTGATGGCCGGAGATACCCTGGCGGCCGGAACGATCTATGATCTGGCGGTTCGCGTGGACGCGGACCGTAAAGACATCCGGCAGCGCATCGATCTGGCAGGAAAATCGACCATTGCAGGGATAAGCATCGCCGGCGGGTTTCCTCCCCTGCACCCCCAGGCGATCAACCGGCTGGCAGAACACATTTCCGGGAAATCCGCGTCAGTAAATGAAGAGCAGATACGCAGAGCCGCTCAATTGCTGGAAAACACGATCCACAGCGAATCACCCGCGACCAGCGTTTCGGAACACCTGGAGGAGATTGACGCCCTCCTGCCGGCCATTCTTGAGCTGAATATTCGTCAGGCGCGGTCTCAGGGCCGCTCAGACCTGGCGGCAGAGCTGATTGAATTGCAGCGCACTTTAATTTCCGGGCAGGGTGAAGCAAACGCGCTACAAATTTCGTCCACCGCCCAAAAAATCAACGTCACGGGTGAAAAGCAGACATTACGCGGCCTGTTGATTGGTGAATCCTCCCATTTGTCACCGTTACGGTTGAAGATCATTAAACTGGCGCTTGAATCCAGCGGCATGAGGGTCGAAGATTCTTCCCCCGATACACCTATTCCATGGGATGGATTTGACCTGGTCATTGCCCATAATCCTCATAGCAATCCGGATTGTATGAAAGGGTTGGCCGCCTGGGCGGGTTCCAAAAAACCTGTGCTGCTTGATCTGGATACGGATTTTCGGCTGGTTCCACCCTCCAATCCCCTGGGTATATCCCTGAACCAGGGTAACCTGACGGACTCGCGCGTGTTTACCGCTGCCCTGCAACTGGCTGATATTGTCACCCTGCCTTCCACGCGGGCTGCCCTGCATTTTTCCGATGCCGGTTACCAGGCTTTTGCCGTTCCTGACGGCTGGTCAGAAAAAAATACCCTGTGGATGAAACCGGCCACACCGTCTGCCAAAATGAGTTTAGGCATATTTTCCGGCGCAGGCCATTTGGAAGACGTAGCCGCCATTCGTCGGGCTGTCATTCGTATATTGCGGGAATTTCCGCAGATTCGGCTGGTAATCAGCGGCGATCCGGATATCTTCCCCCTGTTTGATTCGATTCCCGACACCCGGCGGGTGTATCTACCCCCTACCGAGCCGGATGATTACCCGTACCTGTTGGCACAGGCGGATATCCTTCTATTCCCCGGAAAAGAAGATGAGTTATCTCTTCTGGAAGGTGACCGAAAGTACCTCGAAGCGGGAATCCGCAAGACGACATGGGTGGCTTCACCGCTTCCGGCGGCGGAAGAATGGAATGCTGGAGGATTGATCTCCCGTTCCATGGATGACTGGTACACCCACCTAAAAACGTTGATACAGGATCATGAGCTGCGGGAAAGGCTGGCTCAAGATGGCTTTGAAAAAGCACAAAGCCGTGAAGCGAAAAAGATGGCGCATATCTGGGCGTCTATCGTTCAACGTACCATGCAAACCACACGACCAAAGCCATTCATGAAGGAGCGGGAATGAATTTCGTGTTTGTCTGCCCCGAGTCAGAAGACTTACGCCTCTCCGTGGAGCATCGCTGTGCGGCGCCTGCCAGGGCTATCAACAGAACAGGCCGTTACTCCGCCGATCTCATTGGTTGGAGAGACTTCGCGGCCAATTCGCCAGATGTTCAGGACCTGCTTGAGAATAGTGATTACATCATCATCCACCGCGGATTGTGGTCTCCATTATTAACCCGTATTCAGCATTGGAAAGCCCGTGATAAAACAATCATCGCTGATTTTGTGGATGCCTATCAATTGATGGATGAAGAAGAGTTGCTCGACATTCACGATCTGGAAATTAATGGCGGGTTGCAGGCCGGGGAGGCAAAGGAATCGGTGGCTTCACTGCTGACCCAGCTAAAGTGGACACTTCAATCCACTCACGGTGCCACGACACCATCGCAACGCCTCTGCGATGATTGGAACGCGTACACGCGTGCGCTGGTTTTACCCGACTATCTTGATCTTGAACGGTTAAATCTGGTATCACCGCAGGAGCATGACACCATCAATCTTGGCTGGCGGGGTACGGTGCGCCGCCTCCAATCCCTGAGAAAAGGGAACGTGTTGATGGCGTTGGAAGCGGTCTGTCAGATGCGTAAGAACGCGAAGATCATCTTCTCTGTGGATCATCCTGAAGCGGTTGGGGATCTTGGACTGCCGGCTGACCAGGTCGAAATAATCGGCTGGACTTCGGGCGGCGGTTGGTACCGGCAATTGAGCCGCGTTGATATTGGACTGGCGCCGGCGATTGGAGAGCTGGAGCATCGCTGCGCGTGCAGCCCGCTGCTGGAGTTCATGGCGTTAAAGATTCCGTGGATCGCCAGCCAGGGACCGGCTGTCTATGACCTGCAAAGCTACGGGTGGATTGTGGAGAACACCGCTGAAAGCTGGCTGAAAGCAGCGGTGGAGACAATTGATTATCTGAAAGATTACCGGGCAGAGGCTTCTGTGGGGCCGTACCTCTACGCCATCAGCAAAAGCCTTGAAGAAAATGTACAATCAATCGTGGATACCTACGTGCGCCTGGGAAGCCTGTATTCGACCCGGCCGTTAAGCACAACATCCTCCCGTCAAAAGAGCCAGTTACTGGTCGCCAGAAGCGAAGCCAGACACCTATGAAGAATTCAAACTATACGAAAATAATGCGTGATATTCAATCCCTCATACATAAAGGGGATTGGTCAACCGCGTGGCAGCAACTTTGCCTGGCAGACCGGCAATTCCCTGAAACCCCGGCTGTGCTGACAGCCATGGGTGATTGCCAGATCCATATGGAAAAACCTGAAGCGGCCATCCCGTATTTTCAAAAGGTCATCGACCTCGAACCGGAGTCTATTGAGGCCATGAACAACCTGGGGGTAGCCTACATGTTTGCCAGTGATTTTCATAACGCGGAAATAACCTATCTTGAAGCGCTTCAATTCAAACCGGATCATGCGCAGACATTGAAGAACCTGGCGTTTCTGTATTACCAGCAAACAGACCGGTTGGGCGATGCCGCGCAGATCCTGGCCAGCGTGATCCGGTCGAATCCTCAGGATTGTGAATCCCTGTTCCTCATGGGACAATGCTATGAGATGGGAGGGGACCTGCCGTCTGCTCAAAAATGCTATGAGCGCATTCTGGTCTATCAACCCGATTTCGCTCTGGCACAGGACGCGTTGAAGCAAATTAAGAAGTAGTTACTGCATTACACGTGGTTTATAATCAAATCATTCCCTCTCAAGGCTGATACAAATGTCGCCCATACCAAGAATCACCTCTACTCATTCGGAAAAAAACGGCAGTTCCGCGCCAAAGAATAATGCATACGAGCCCAAAATGGTGCATGTTCCCGCCGGACCGTTCTGGATGGGAAGTTCTGACGACCATGTGATGATGCTTGTCCAGGAAGAAGATTGGGCGCACGAGTGGTATGAAGACGGACTGTTTCGGATTGAACAACCCTGTATACAGGTGGTGGGAAAAGAATTCGAAATTGGCATGAACCCGGTGACCAACCTCGAGTATTTCTCGTTTGTCTGGAAGACCGGCTACAAAGTACCCAAAGGCTGGCAGGGTTTTAAATATTCCGAAGGGATGGAATTCCTGCCGGTTGTCAATGTCAGCAAGATTGACGCGGAAAATTACTGCGCCTGGTTAAGTGAAATGACCGGCAAGGTCTTTCGCCTGCCCACAGAAGGGGAATGGGAGCGCGCCGCTTCGGGTACAGACGGCCGCATCTACCCCTGGGGTGACAACTTCGATCCCTGGCGGTGCAACACGCAGGATAGCGGCAAGGGCAGCCCCACGCCGGTTGGATCATATTCACCGGCTGGTGACAGCCCGGTTGGCGCGGTGGATATGTCTGGCAACGTATATGAGTGGACGAGCGATCTTTTGCTGCCTTATCCCTATGGCGAAGTTCCCCCCACGCCGCCCAAAGACCCCAAATACGTGGTGCGGGGCGGCGCCTGGTATTACAGCCACCGGCTGGCTCGCTGCCAGAGCCGTGAAGGCCAGATGGCCAACCATGTGTCGTTTGCGGTCGGGTTTCGAATAGCCCGTTCACTTGATTGAAGCGATATTTCCGTGAAATGACTATCCGGAATTATCATGGATGTGATGCCATGGAGTATTCCGGAAAGAAAAATTTGAAAATAATCACCAGATAAGATCCAATCCGGGTCAGTAGTGATCAAAGGATGGCCCCTTGAAAAAAGACAGCATAGGTCAACCCGTTCGGGAAAAATCCAAAACCATGAAAGACGAAACGAAAAAACAGCCGGAAGGCGATGCCGGCTATCGTGAATTGCTTATGGGTTGCGGTTCAAGCACGGTCAAGAAGATATCGGTAAAAGGGCATGAAGAATTCGCCAATGTTACCCGCCTGGATATCAATCCTGATCACAAACCTGACGTCGTCTGGGATCTGCGGAAACATCCTCTCCCGTTTGAAGACAATACATACAATGAAATTCATGCTTACGAAGTACTGGAACACCTTGCCCGCCAGGGAGACTATGAATTCTTCTTTGCTGAATTTTCAGAATACTGGCGTATATTGAAAAACAGGGGTTTGTTCTTCCTGACCGTGCCTGACAGGAATTCGGTATGGGCCTGGGGCGACCCATCACATACACGTATCATTCAGGTGGAAAACTTTATCTACCTTGACCAGGACTCGTATACAAAGCAGGTGGGCACAACGGCCATCAGCGATTTCAGGTATATATACAAGGCCAATTTCAAGCGCGGATATACCGAAGTAAAGAATGACACCCTGGCTGTGGTCTTGCAGGCAATTAAGTAAAGCCTGTTTCCAAAAGCAAATATTTCAATATTTATCAACCACTGACTTCATCAAGTCAGCAGCGTTTTTAATTCGGCAAAAATGGGGTTTTCAAGGTCTCTGGCGGTCAGCCGCGATAGCACCGGGGTGGCTGTTTCCAGCGCTTCCTGCCGCCTTCCCAATTTGAACAGGGAAAGCGCCAGAATGGCAATGCTGATCGGTTCGGGGTCGCCCTGCGCGGCGGCGAGCAGGCAGGTTTTTTCCGTCTGGGCGTAATCGCCGATGGCAAAGAAGTAATCGGTCATGGCGTGCAACACATATAGCGACTGTGGGGCCAGCCGCCAGGCCTGCGCGATGGCATTCCACGCGTTGTTAAAATCTTTCATTTGCAGGCACATACTGGCAAAATTTGTATAGCGGATGGGATCAAACGGGCATTTTTTGATCTGGCCTGCGAGGAATTCACGGGCTTCACTGACCCGGCCTTCGTCGATCAGCTTCGTCCCGATGCCCATCTCTTTCTTGAATTCCACCACTTCAGGGCGGGGGATCACCTCGGTCACCTCAAGGGGAGGAAAGTCAGGGCAGGGAACTTTTTCCGCCGCTTGGTGAAGTTTTTCCACCAGGTGTGAATCATTTTTATTGAATAGTTTTTCCCAACCGGTGTCTGATTGAGGCCCATCCGATAGGATTTTTTTTATTAGATCAAAAATTCGCCTGTCTTCGACAGTAGAATAGGTTTGAATCTGCGTCCAACGGGTGTCTGCATAGGTGATACCTGCGCCGCCGCCGCGTTTCATCTTCTCCTCCCACTCCTGCCGGGAACGGGTGAAGTAATGGTTGAGCTGGATGGTTTCGATATGGCAGGGAAAATCCTGCGAATCCACCCGGTAGCCTTGCTCATTCACACAGAAGCATCCTTCTTTGAATAAAAAGGAATGCGGCGAAAGTGGGTATATCACCTTATTGGGTTGCACAATCATCTTGACCATGCGATTCCGGGAATACCGGTTGGGGGTTCGTCTGGGGTAGCCGGCAATCTGTCCGCCAGCCGGGCGTTTGACATTTCCATTGCTGCCGAAGAACAGGGAGCTTACGGCAAATCCGGCGAAAGCTTCATAAGGTTTCAGAAAATCCGGAAGGGATGTCCCGGCGACCGGAACGAGAAATTCATCCGTGTCGATGAATCCGATCCACTTCGATCGGGTTCCAAAGGTCTGGATGCAATGATCATAGGCGTGGATCTGCATGGCACGCCCTTTGATGGTATGCACACTGACCCGGCCGGAATCGATATAACCGCGCAGCGTTTCGGCCAGAGGTGTCGCGCTTTCATTATCATAGATCCAAAAGTGTTCCACCCCGAGCAGGATGTGATAATCCAGCCATTCCTGCAGGTAACTGTTTTCATCTTTAGCGATCAGGCAGAGGGTCAGGTACATGGGTTAATTGTAGTACAGGAAAACCGCCCGGGTATTTTACTGGCACTAAAACATTTACGCGGAATTTATTCCCGCAGGAAATAAATCCTTCAGTTTCCGGAGCGGTTGACGATAATCTTATGTAGATGATCAAAAGGAAATATCAAGGAGGCGTTATTCCAAAATAAACTCCCGTGATCTTTTGAAAAAACGCGGAACGGTTATCAGGGTTCCAGGCCGGCCGCAGGAAATAAAAACGGAACCCATATTCCCAAAAGCTGGGGGAAGGACCCCCCGGCGAACATCAAACATGGAGGTTTGAAATGGCTAATCAAGATGTAACTCGTATTGCTTCAAATATCGGCGCTTTGAATTCATTGTGGGCTCTCCAGACTGTTAACAACAAGCTGGGTGTTGCCCAAACCCGTCTGTCAACCGGCAAGCGCATCAACTCAGCCGCGGATGATCCCGCTGGTTTGACCATTGCCACCAAGTTGAACTCCCGCAGTGAAGGCCTGAAAGTCGCCCTGAGCAACATTGGCGATGCAAAGAACTTACTGGCCGTTGCGGAAGCCGGCGTCAGCCGCATCACCGATATCATCGTTCAGATGAAAAACAAAGCCAGCCAGGCGGCTTCTGATACCATGGGCGCCAATGAGCGTCTGGCCATCAAGAAACAGTTGAACGCCTACGCCGAACAGATCGATGATATTGTCAAACAGACCGCCTGGAACGGCAACAACCTGATCAACGGGAAGTATGAAGAGCTTGCATTGTCCTTCCAGACAGGTGCGGATTCTGAGGATGTGACCAATGTCAATGGTTTGATTGACCTGTCTGCTACCACAGGTAACAGCATCGAAGGTACTCCTGCCAAAGACAGCCTGAGAATTGCCTTGAAAACCGGAACATCTGATGCCGTAGTGGCTACCGCCAATAATGGTATCGGCTTGACCGATGCTGACGCAGATGCAGGGCTCAACGGCAACCTTTCTGTATTGTCATCAGGTTCTTACACTGTGCGTATCACCATGGTGTCTGATGCAGATGATACAATTGAATTGCTGGACGCCTCCGGTAATGCCATGCTGATCTCCGAGCAGGCGGATGGTGGTGGCAATGTCACCAAAGCGGCTGTTCTGAGCCTGAATGCGGCTACAACCTATAACTTCGGCAATGGAATGTCCATCGACTTTGCTGCATTAGGTACCGCAGAAGATACCTTTGAAAGTACAGTCAATTTCACTGCAGCAGGCGAATACGAAGTCATGACCGATGGTGATGGCAGCAATGGCGGAAACACACTGGTTACAGCAGCTGATTACCGCGAACTGATGTCATATCTGGAAGACAAACTGGATACGGTTAACGGCGTTATGGCCACCATCGGCGCCTTCACCGGCCGCTTGGAATTCAAGGAAGACCAGGTATCCGCTGCCCAGATCAACGTGGAAGCGTCTTACAACCGGATCATGAACGCCAATATGGCGGAAGAACAGGTGAACTCGAGCAAGTTCCAGATCCTGCAGCAGACGGCCATTGCCATGCTGGCTCAGGCGAACCAGGCTCCCGCTTCCCTCCTGACCCTCTTCCAATAATCCATTGAACGCAGTATCCTTACTTCAGTAATGTGAACCCCATGGGGGGAGCCGGTCAACCGGCTCCCCCCGAAACGCAATCAAGTGACCGCCGCGGAGGCGAAAATGGCAACTTCCATATCTTCAAAATCCGGCATTGAGAACCTCGATTCGTATTACCAGAATCTCATTAACTACACCCTTACGCAGGAAAAACAACCGCTAAACCGTTTGACCACGCAAAAAGATACCATCACGGTCAAAAAAGCGGCCTATACGGATTTAAAAACAAAATTTGATTCCCTACAAACGGCCATCAACAAACTCCGCAGTTCACAGACAACGTATGGACTGGAACCGGGCCGTTCGGTCACGGTTTCACCATTAACTACCAGCACTACCGTGGCCACCGCCACGGTCAGTTCCTCGGCTTCCGCCGGCACATACCGGTTGTCGGTGACATCACTGGCAACCGCTCACGAAGTACGTTCCACCCGCCAGACTTATTCCAACCAGGCACTGGGGCTGACGGGTTCATTTGTCATCGGTGGTGCAGAGCAGCGCAGCGCCACCGTCACCAATCCTCTGGCTGATACCATCGCATCGATCAACGCAGATGGGTCCACCACCGTGATCTCCGGTCAAAAGGAATTGGGTACCGGGTCATATTATGTGGAAACCCGCAATGACGCCACGGATGGCTGGCAATTCCGCATTGTTGACGCGGAAGGCACAGCCCAGAGCATTCAGGATGGGTCCTCCGGCGAATTCACCTCCGGCTGGCAGAGCATTCCAACCGGCGGCGGGCAGTATGATACCGGCCGCGGTTTGACCGTCAATTTTGGCGCCGATTCCAATCTTTATACAGCGGCCAATATGGGTAGCGGTGCCTTCAAGCTTGCCTATACGGCCAAAGGTGCCACCATCAATGTGACCAGTGACATGAGCCTGGTGGATATAAAGTCAGAGATCAATGACGCCACCTATGGTTCCGGAAACGAAGTGAATGCTTCCATCGTTGACAACTATCTGGTCCTGAAAAATGAATCCACGGGTCTCAATCATGTCATGGAGGCGACCGACACGTCCGGCGGAGTTTTGACAACACTCGGCGTCATGACTGGCGGTGTGTTGAATACCAAAGTCACACCAAAAGACGCCAGCTTCTCCATAAATGATATGGCAATGACCCGCAGTTCAAATACAGGGTTGACCAATGTCGTTGACGGCATGACCATCAACCTGGCTTCCGACGCCGAAGGCAAGAGTGCGGATCTGGTTGTCAAGAGCGATACCGCCACATCATTGGCGGCTATCAACTCATTCCTCTCCGCCTTCAACGACCTGACCAAATACGTGCGTACCAACACAGCTACCAAGAAGAATGAAGACAATACGTACACCCGGGGTTCCCTGGCCGGTGAATATGGCGTCCGCTATGTAGGCAATGAAATGATCGCCCTGATGAGCCAGGATTACACCAACACGGGTATTTATAAAAATCTGTCTGAAATTGGCATCTCTGTAAATACCGATCTGAGCGCCACAATTTCAGACTCATCCGCCCTGGCCACCGCGCTCAACACGCATTTCGAGGATGTTGCCAGCCTGCTGGATGCTGCCATGGAAGCCATGGCCGGAAAAGTGGATACCTACGCGGGAACCAACGGCTACGTTAATTCCAGCATCACAAGTGCTGATAGCATGATCACCAGTCTGACCAGCCGGATCACCTCGATGAACGAACGCCTGTCGCGGCGTGAGGAATCGCTGGTGAAGTATTACGCAGATTACCAGGCACAGATGGAAACATTCATGAACCAGTCCAAGATCAATTCGGCCTGGTATGGATAAGAATGTCCAAGAAGTTATGCAGTACCGTCCCTGACAAGGATGTCGGGACGATAGGAAAAGGAAGGAGCCATGTCTGATCCTACAATTTCCTCCCTTGGCCGGGCAGCGGTTGAACTGACCGGCAGCCTTAATTCTCCGAAGCAGGAGAAGAAGCCGGTCGCGGCGTCGAGCCAGCCGGTGAAACCCAGTCCGGCTGCGAGCGCGTACGCTCAAACCCGGTTGCAATTCCAGGTGGACGCAAAAACCAACGATGTCGTCATTCTGATAAGGGACAAGGAATCTGACAAAGTCCTCAGAACCATCCCCTCTGAAGCCATAAAGAATATCCCACCGGGTCAGATCCTGCAAAAGTCAGGTTAAGGCGGTAAGAGGCTGTCACCGAAGAGACAGCCTCTTACTTAATAAATACGAAAAACGAATTAATAAAAAACCCTAAAGTTTTTTCAACTCCTGCCGATAAGAACAACAGAAGTTAGATTAGCAGAATACACCAACCAGGAAGGTTGGTGTACCCGAAGTAAGATCGGGGCAGAAAGGCAGGATGCCATGTCAAATTCAATTGCAAATCCGGTTGGTCGCGCGGGAATGGAGTTGATCGGTTCGATGAATCGGGCCGAACAGAAACCGAAATCCGCGGTGAAACAGCAGGAAGCGAGAAGTGCTTACGCGACAAATGTCGCCGGCAGCGGAACCCGCCTGCAATTTCGTGTGGATGATAAAACCAACGACGTGACCATTATGATCATGGATAAAGAGACTGACAAGGTTATCCGCACCATTCCGCCTGAAGCAATCAAAGATATCCCCACCGGTCAATTGATGGAATATTCCACCTGACCTGGGAAAAATAGACAAATCATACAGAGCCTCTTTTTGAGGCTCTGTTTTTTATTTACCTGTTTTTACCCGCTCTTAACTCAATATCTTCTGATATCAACCGATCATAGAAATAGTACTGGTCATGGAGGACCGGGCTGGAAATGGCAGAAGAACACCTCTGTCAGTGGTTGAAAGGAAGGATCCTATGTTTGATATCTCTGTTAATCCCGTTGGCAGTACCGGTGGCGAAACTCCTGTCGGGCCGCAGGCTCACCAGGACGTGCACCGGAAAGCGGCTGAACCTGAAAAATCACCCGTCCCAATGTACACATTTCCCGGTAATACCCGACTTGTCTACAAAGTCAGCCAGAAAGATCACGAGATCGTGGTGATGGTTGTGGATGAAGCCTCTTCCGAGGTGATCCGCACCGTTCCCGGTGATGCGTACAAGGATATTCCATCGGGTGGCCTGATCGAGAAAAACGCCTGATCTTCTTTACGGCATTTTTACGGTTTGAAGGTTCAGAGATTTCATACTCTGCCGAATATAGATTTTGTAACAGTAGTTTTGATCGAGGAGGAAGCAATACCATGTACAGTCACAGCCAGATCTATCGGAAACAAGAAGTTTTGACAGCCACACCCCTTCATCTGGTCATTATGGCTTATGATCTGGCAATCCGGTCATGCGATAAGAAAGACATGGAAACCGCGCTCAAAGCCGTCAGCGCTTTGCGGGACGCCCTGGATTACAACTACGCCGAAATTGCCGGAAGCCTCCTTTCCCTTTATAACTGGTGCCTCGATTGCATTCGCAAACAGCAATACGATCAGGCAAAACAAACCCTTGTTGAGTTACGGGAAGCCTGGGTAACCATCGAGAAACAGATGAATTCCCCGAAATCTCAGCAGGTACCTGCCGGAGTTACACTGGCTGCCCGCTCAGCCTGATGAAATAACGGAACAAACTTTGTAATCCAATCTATTCGCTCTGGGAACAACCGTCAGTGGGGGCAATCTGGCGGGGTTTCCGATTCTATTCACGTGTTTTTTACACATCATTCATTTCACTTTTACTGCCGTCAAAGGGGCAGAATGTTAATCTATTTTCAGAGCGAAAGAACGGTTTTCCGTTTGATCTATTAATTACCGGAGCGAATTATGAGTTTTTGGAGCAGTCTAAAGATCAGTTCATCTGCGCTTTTCGCGCAGCGCCTCCGTCTGGACACAATCTCAAACAATGTGGCCAACGCGGAAACCACAAAGACTGAAAACGGCGAGCCTTATCAGCGTAAAGATGTGGTTTTCACCGCCAACAACAAAGTTCCCTTCCTGGCCAACCTGATGTTGACCAACCGCAGTATCGGTGAGAAAGCCTTGAATCTGCAGGGTGTGAAAGTGGCGGAAATAAAAACCGACACCACCCCCGGCGAGTCCGTTTATGACCCCACCCATGTGGATGCAGACGAAAATGGTTATGTCACCTACCCGAATGTTAACCTGGCGATCGAAATGACCAATATGTTGTCGGCAACCCGGTCCTATGAAGCCAATCTTTCCATGGTTGAAGCCGCCAAGACAATGGCCAATAAGGCCATTGAAATCGGCCGTTGATCTTTCGGGTGGATTAACAGGAGATGACACTCATGAATATTCCAGGAATTCGTTCTTCCCTACCATCGCAGATAAATTCCATAAGCAAAACTCCCCAGCAGGATACCCTCAAGGAAGTCGGCAAGACATTTGACAGCCTGCTGCAGGATTTAAACACGACCCAGAAAACCAGCGACGACCTGATGACCAAACTGGCCGCAGGCGAAGATGTGGATATTCACCAGGTGATGATTGCTGCTGATCAGGCGGACATCAGTTTCAAGATCGCCATCGGCATTCGCGACAAACTGGTGGATGCTTACAAAGAAATTTCCCGCATGAACGTCTAGGTTTTTAGCACGAATTAGATTACTCAAGGATTACTGCATATGCTCGCGAAAATTACTACCCAGGCTACCGACTTTTGGGAAAAACAAAAACCAACCCAACGGGTGATTCTGATCGCCGTTGTTGTCTTTACACTGGTCATGGTTCCGGTTTTGATCACCTGGGCAACCCAGCCGACCTATAGCGTGGCGTTCAGCGGACTTGAAGAGGCAGATGCCGGTTCTATTGTCCAGCAGCTGCAAACCTCAGGGATTGACTACAAGTTGCAGGGAACGACCATCCTGGTTCAATCCGACAAGGTCTATGATGTGCGTCTGCAAATGGCCAACGCCGGCCTTCCGAAAGGTGGGAGTTCGGGCTATGAATTATTAACCCAGAACACACTCGGCATGACCGAATTCACCCAGAGGGTTACCTACCAACGGGCGGTCGAAGGCGAACTGGAACGCACCATCAGCAGCCTTGACGCGGTGCAGGGCGTGCGTGTTCACATCGTGCAGCCCGAAAAGGCGTTATTGTCTGATGACCAGGCGCCAACGACGGCTTCCATCACCATTCAGGAACGCGGCGGCCGCAAGCTGGATGCCGGACAGATCAGGGCGATTACATACCTGACAGCCAATGCCGTTGAAGGCTTGTCCCCTGAAAGCGTGGTGGTTGTAAACACGGATGGAGATGTGCTCGCTTCCGGTACCAGTGATGGCAGTTCGGGAGCTATTTCCCAGGTGGATAGCCGCAGGGCGGCTGAACTTGCCGCGGCGAGTGATGTGCAGAAAAAAGTCAAAACCCTGCTGGATACGGCCCTGGGTCCCAATAAATCTGTGGTGCAGGCTTCCGTTCGACTGGACTGGAGCGATAAAGAGATCACCACCACCACATTTGAACCCACCCCGAATGCCATTCGCAGCTCGCAGAAAATTACCGAGAGCTACACGCTTGACAGCGAAGCCACCGGCGGCGTGACCGGAGCAACGGCCAACCTGCCCACACCGGTAGCCGGAGCCACCACAACCACCGGCTCACCCACGCTTTATGAACGGGCTGAAGAAACCTTAAACTATGAGGTTGCCCAGACCGAAAACCATCAGATTATTCGCCCGGGAATGGTGGACAACATCAGCCTGTCGGTGCTTGTGGATGGCATCAGCGATCAACAACAATTACAGACCCTGCAGACCGCCATTTCCGCGGCAGCGGGGATCGACCAGGATCGCGGTGACCAGCTTTCTGTGCAGACCCTGACCTTTGACAAGACATTCCAGGAGGAACAGGCTGAAGATCTGGCAGCGGCAGACCGCACACAACTGATCACACTGATTGTCGAAATTGTTGGCGGAATCCTGCTATTGGCCGCACTCTTCTGGTACATCAGCCGGCTGTTGAAAAATCTCCGCGTGGCGTCCATTGACGTCTGGGAGCCGGTGCTCAAACCGGTGGCTGAACTGGGAGGTCCCTCGGGGATGCCCGGAGCCGGGTTTGAATTGTCATCGGCAGCGGGAGAACAAATGGGCGGATTATCCGCGGCAGCGGTAAAGAGCAGCAACCTGCTGCAGGAAGCCTCAGCCCGCATTTCTCCCAAAGTGACCAGCGCGGAAGAGCAGAAGATGCAGACGTTGATCGCCCGTCTGGCGGAGGACAACCCGGCCAGCGTGGCAGACGTGATCCAGATGTGGTTAAACCAGGACAAGAAGAATGGCTGATCAGGGGCAATCCATCACAGGTCTCGAGAAGGCAACCGCGTTGTTGCTTTCTCTGGGTGTTGAATCATCTTCCCGTGTACTCCAATACCTGGGGGAAGCGGAAATGGAGCGTCTCCTGCTGACCATCAGCGAGAGCGGCTCCATCCCGGGTGAGGTGCGCCAGGCTGCGTTGGAAGAAGCGTATGCGCTGGGCATTTCCGGAGTAGATCTGGTCGGCGGTGGAACCGAATACACCCGTCAATTGCTGGCCCGGGCTGTTGGACCGCGCCGCGGCGCGGAAATTCTGGAAAGAATCTCCGCCCGCCAGCAGATTTCATCCTTTGAAATGCTGCGAAACGCGGATACCAGTCAGGTGGCTGTTATGCTGCAGGATGAACACCCGCAGACCATTGCCCTGGTTCTCTCCTACCTGGAAGCCAAGCTGGCGGCAGACATTCTGACGAACCTGCCAACTGATTTGCAGATTGAGGTCACGCTGCGCCTGGCCCGAATGGACAGGGTTTCCCCGCAGGTTGTCCAGGTTGTTGAGCGCAATCTCAAGCAAAAATTATCTGGCGTTCTGTCTGCCGCCGATTTTCGCGCCACAGGTGGTGTGAATTTCCTGGTCAAAATGATGAACCAGGTGGATCGCGACGTGCAGAAACGCATCTTTGAAGCCATGGAACCCACCGACCCCAAGCTGGTCGAAGAAATTCGCGCGTCATTGTTCACCTTTGATGACCTGGCGAAGATGGATGACCGCACCATGCAGCGCATTACGCGTGAGGTTAACAAGAATGAACTGGCGCTGGCATTGAAAGGCGCACCGGAGAAACTGCGTGAACTTGTGTACCGGAACCTGTCGGAACGGGCCAGAGAAAGCCTGAAAGAAGAAATCGAAATCCTCGGACCTCAACTGGCAAAAGATGTTTACGCCGCGCAGAGGAAGATCATCGAACTTGTTCGTGCCCTGGAAGAAGCCGGAGAAATTGTGATTGTTGGCTCCGGTGGAGGATCAGGTGATGCCGTCATCGTCTAAGATACTAAAAAACCAGCAGGCAGTTCCGCTGGCACAATTCCATGTGACGGAATTGAACAATGCCCCTGCTGAACATCAAGAACCATCAACGGCCAAATCACCTGAAGAACCTGTGGAAGGATCGGATGATATGGTTATTCAAACCACAGTTGATCGCGAGGCGGTAGCCGGCATTTTTGCACATGTAAACAGCACAGATGCCCATTCACCTGTAGTTCGCGATGTAAACAAAAGGGATGTGATCCAGACCTGGTCGGTTTCGGAATTTATTCGTGAAAACCCGATAAAAGTGGAAAAAAACATTCCGGCTGCCAGGGTGGAGGATCATTCCCATCTCATGGTGGAAGCGCAGAGCAAGGCGGACGAGATCATCGCTGAAGCGAATAATACGGCTGCCTCGCTGTTGGCCGAAACCCGGGTTGAAGCGGAAAGCCTCAAACAAAAAGCCTTCATGGAAGGGATGACCGCCGCGAAAAATGAAGTAGCCGAAACCATGCACACTGTAGAGCGGATACTCCAGGAAACCCAGCTCTGGCAGGAACAGGTGATGCACCAGAGTCAGAGCCGTATGATGGAAATGCTTTTATCCATCGGGAAAAAATTATTCGGGCATGGATTTGAATTGCCCGCGGAACAGATCGATCATGTAGTGAGCCGGGCAATTAATGAAGCCAGCCGGTTGGGGAACTTGCGAATTTATCTTAACCCCGAGGACGCCAAATTACTGGTCAACCTCTGGCAGGAATCTGAAATCACCTTGAACGGCCAGCAGATACAGATCGTCTCAAGCCAGAACATTTCACGCGGCGGTTGTTTTATTGACGGCCAGTTCGGGGTGGTGGACGGCCGCGTGGAAGAACAGATGGATCAGATTTCCTCTACCATCAAGTCAGCGGAGATCAATCTGGAGGTTGAAGAGTGAAACAGGTTTTACCGGTTGACCTGTCTCCCTTTGAACGCTCGCTGGAAAGCTGCAATTCCCTGCGAGTGTCCGGCCGTGTGGTTCAGGTTATTGGTTTGACAATTGAAGCCGTTGGTCTGGATTGCCAGATCGGTGAAGTCTGTGAAATTCGCGCCCGCACCGGAGAGAAGATCCTCTCCGAGGTGGTGGGTTTTCGCAACAGTACAACCCTGCTCATGCCGCTCGGGAATATGGAAGGTATCCAGCCGGATAGTTCCATATACCCCCAGAGAACCGTTCTGCGGGCGCCGGTTGGACGCCAGTTGCTGGGGCGGGTGGTGGATGGACTGGGCGAGCCCATTGACGGTAATGGCCCGCTGGGAGAGGTCGAAACCAGACCGATCAATAATGCCGCTCCCCATCCCATGGAACGGCAGATCATCACTGAACCCCTTGTGACCGGGGTGCGGGCGATCGACGGTTTTCTCACCTGCGGTAAGGGCCAACGTATGGGTATTTTCGCCGGTTCCGGCGTGGGAAAAAGCACACTGATGGGTTCCATCGCGCGCAGTTCGCGTTCTGATGTGTCCGTCATCGCTTTGATCGGTGAACGCGGCCGGGAAGTGCGTGATTTTGTGGAAGGCGACCTGGGCAAGGAAGGTCTGGAGCGATCCGTGGTGGTTGTCTCCACATCCGACAAACCGGCCCTGATGCGCCTGAAAGCCGCCTATGTAGCCATGACCATCGCAGAAAATTTCCGTGACCAGGGAATGGATGTGACCTTCCTGATGGATTCGGTCACCCGTTTCGCCATGGCACAACGTGAAGTTGGGCTGGCCATTGGTGAGCCTCCCGCCAGCCGCGGGTACACGCCCTCCGTGTTCGCCCTTTTACCCAAACTACTGGAACGGGCAGGAACAGGTCAGTGCGGTTCCATCACCGGCTACTTCACCGTGTTGGTGGAAGGTGATGACTTCAATGAACCAATCTGCGATGCGGTGCGCTCCATTCTGGACGGGCACATTATCCTCAGCCGTCAGCTGGCAACCCGCAACCATTACCCGGCTATTGATGTGTTGGGAAGTATTTCCAGGGTCATGCCGCATATTACCAGCCGCGAGCATCGTTCCTGGGCAGCCAAAGCCCGCAAGCTGCTGGCAACCTATGAAAAAGCCCGCGATCTTATCAATATTGGCGCCTATGTCTCAGGGAGTGACCCGGAAGTGGATGAAGCCATAACAGCCATGCCCATCATTGACTCATTCCTCCTGCAGGGCAAGGAATTTTCTGATTTTTCAGAAACCATATCAAAACTGGAAGGTATCGGGGGAGAAATAGGAGTGGAGCATGCCGCCTAAATTCTCTCTGCAAAATGTGTTGGATTACCGGCACAGCAAAGTGGAAAAGTTGGAAGTCCTTTTTGGCCGACTGCAAAATCAACTGCTAAAGGCACAGGAACAACTTGAATCTATGCATCAGGAACAGCAAAAGCTGTTGGATGAACTTGGGTCGTTTCAAAACGGTGACCTGAACCTTCAGAAGATACTGCAGGCGCGCACTTTTTTGAAACGGTTGCAGAAAAGCATGGACAGGCAAAAGAGCGAGATCGATCAGCTAAAAATTGAGGTCGAGAACGCGCGCCTGTCACTGGTGCAGGCCAAACAGGATGAAGCCGCCCTGCAGAAACTGAGCCAGAAAGAAATGCAAACCTATATCGAGCGGGACAACTCCCGCGAGAAACAACAACAGGACGATATTTACATCAGCCAGGCGCACGCGGCGAATGAAAAGAAAATGCGTGAAAGGATGCCCGCCAATGTTCGGTATGTCTTCTAGCACAAGTTCAGAAGTTCAAATGGTCATGATGCAGGCTTTGATAAAACTACTGGAGAAGGCTCTTTCCTCCAGTGGATCAGATAGCGATCTGGCTGAACTTCTGGGAAATTCCGGCGGTAAGAATTCGACCAGTTCCTCAGGGACAGGCAGCTTTGAATCACTCATCCAATCGGCAAGCCAGAAGTACGATGTGGATGCCGACCTGGTAAAGGCAGTGATCCAGAATGAATCGAATTATGAAGCCGACGCTGTTTCATCAGCCGGCGCGCTGGGATTGATGCAATTAATGCCCGCCACGGCCGAGAGCCTGGGCGTTGAAGATCCGCTTGATCCGGCGCAGAACATTGAAGGCGGCGTCAAATTACTGCGCGAACTCTTGAATCAATTCGGTGGAAACCTTACCAATACTCTGGCTGCCTACAATGCCGGAGCGGGAGCCGTTATGCAATACGGCGGAATTCCACCCTATCAGGAAACCCAGACGTATGTCAAACGTGTTCTTTCGACGTACGGCAAGGGGTAGAAAGGACGGTGACCGATGACAGATCCTGTGTACGGCGATAAAGCCCTTAATATTGCCAGCAAAGCCATGGACGGGCTTTCCTACCGGCGGAATGTGATCAGTCAAAATGTGGCCAATGTGGATACACCGGGGTATCACGCCCTTGAGTTGAATTTTGAAAGCGCGTTGCAAAAGTCCATGAGTTCATCTCCCAAGCTGACGATGGCACGGACCGATACGCAACACCAGCTTTCGAAGGATGATGCTTCCGGTCCGTATCAGGCAAGACTCCGCACAGGTGGGGCTGAACGTGTGGATGGAAATAATGTCGATATCGACACGGAGTTGGTGCAAATGTCCGAGACCGGCATCCGGTACAGCGCGCTGACGACGGCCGTTTCGAAAAAACTCAATCTTCTAAAGGAAATAGCGAGGTGAGCCTATGATATGTGCAGATGTGCCCACTCTGGCGCGCGCAGCGCCGGAACCAACCACCTCACCGCCCAAAGCGGTTTATGGTGACGGTGGTGAATCGTTCGATACGTTTCTGCAGAATGTAACAACAGAACGTCCTGCCGGCAAAGACTTTTCAGCGCAAAACCGTTCCTCGGAACGGAATTCTGTGCGTGAAGAGTCTAGTGCCGACCAGAACAATCCGGCGGATTCAAAACCGGTAAGCGAGAAAACAGTCAAACGGAAATCATCGAACGAAAAGCATGTGGATCAGAAACCGGTGAAAGACAGGAAAGTGGATGATCCATCCGCGACCGAGGAATCGGGGCAGGCGGAAGCCGTTGATAAAAACGCGGAAGAAGCCGCGATGGCGGTCTTGATTGCCCAGGCGGCTGCTGTAGTGGCGCCCGTGGTTCAGCAGGCAGAAGCCATCCAGGCCGCCGGTGAAGCGGTGGAAACCCCTGCAGCCCCTGCCGCTGCTCAAGTTCCTCAAAATGCCCAGACTCCGGTTATCGATCTACCGGAAACCGAACCCCAGCCGTTGCCGGATGAGCTGAAGCAGGCGCTTCAACAACCGAAAGTAGAAGTCAAAGATTTCCAAAACCTGGTCGATACAGCAGCGCAAAAACTGAATAACCAGGCGGCGGCGGTTGAGACTTCCGCAAAAGTGGCCGCCACGGCGACCCAGACGGATGAAGCGGTTAAAGTTAAGACAATGAATACGCAAGAACCGGCTGTCAAGGTAGTTGACATCAACGCACAACCGGACGATCTGGCAGAAATGACCGCGGCACGCAACACAGCCGGGGTTTATGCCGCGACGAACACGCGGGGCGAAAACCTTGTCCAGCCCAAAGCCCTGCCAATCATCCAGAAGGTGAGCACGCAGGTGGCTGAAATGGTGCGGGAACAGGGACAGTCGATGCGCTTGCAAATCCATCCTGAGAACCTGGGAAAGATCGATCTTCGCCTGGTCTCAAACAGCGATGGAATGCGGGTGGTCATGACGGCTGAAGTACCGGCTACCGCCAGACTGCTGGAAACGCACCTGGATCAACTGCAGCAATCGTTGAGCCACGCGGGGGTATCCATCAGCGGCATGTCCGTAAACAGCCAGGGCGCGCAGGGACAATCTGCCAACGCGTCGCAAAACCAGCCGCAGAACATGGGCCGGTCAGCCACAACGTCGTTCCAGTCCGAGACAGAATCTGCTTCGCCGGTTGTCCTGTCAGTATCCTCATCCGGTTTTGATTACCGGGTGTAAGCGAGGGAACCATGATCTCAGTTGATAATTATCGCAAGTACACAAGCTCTACAGAAGGCACATCGTCCGCGTCGTCAACAACCGGTACTTCTTCGACACAGGACACCAGCGAAACGTTTATGAGTCTGCTGCTGGCACAATTGACCAACCAGAATCCACTGGAACCCATGGATGACACAGAAATGGTCGCGCAGATGCTTTCGATGAACAGTCTGCAGGAACTGCAGAAAATGAGCAAAGCCATATCTGCCCTGTCTGAAAACAACCAGTTCCTCTCGGCCACCGGTCTCATCGATAAAACGGTCACTTATTTGGACGATGATGACAATGAAATCACCGGCAAGGTGAGCGGCGTGACAACCAGCGATTCCAAGATTTACCTGTCCGTCGGCGATGCCAGCGTGGAGATTTCAAAGTTGGTTAAAGTTACGACCTCTCAGGAAGAGGCAGAGTCTGATACCGAAACAGAATCCACCAGCGAGACTGAAGCTGCGTAGGAGGATGGCATGACGGATCCGATTCGGGTTAATCCTGTTCAATCGCAAACTACCCAATCCGGCAGTCAGGCAACCAACCGCGCCCAGGCATCGGGAAGCAGTTTCGCCGATACCCTGGCAAAGGTCGAAGGTCTCCGTTTTTCCAACCATGCCCAAAAGCGGCTGGATGATCGAGCGATCAGCCTGCCGGAAGATGGCATTCAACGCCTGAATGAGGCGGTGGAAAAGGCCAAAGCCCGCGGCGGCAAAGAATCTCTCATCCTGATGGATGACCTGGCGTTCATCGTCAATGTCAAGGATCGGGTGGTCGTGACCACCATGGACGCGAAACAGCGCGGCGAGGGTGTCTTCACCCAGATCGACAGCGTTGTATTCGCAGACAAGACCGAAGGTTCAGCAAAATCGGTCGATAATATTTAGTACCGGGTTTTACAGGCCGGCCCTCTTGGAGGAAGCCTGTAACACAATTTTCGGAGGGTAAAATGATACGTTCTATGTTCACCGCTATTAATTCCATGTACCTGAATCAACAGTACCTGGACGTAGTCGCGGATAATCTTTCAAATGTCAACACACCGGGATTCAAAAGCAGCTTTGTGCGCTTCAAAGATCAATTCGCGCAAAGCATCAACGTGGGTGGCGCGCCGTCAGCAGAAACCGGCGGCACCAACCCCGTGCAGATCGGCCTGGGAACCAACCTGGGAACCATCGGAAAGAGCTTCACACAGGGAGCCCTGACAGCCACCGGCAATGATTTGGATATGGCTATCTCAGGTGACGGATTCTTTGTTTACAACAACGGTATCACCAACCTGTACTCGCGAGACGGCTCGCTGGCATTGGACGCGCAGGGTATGCTGGTGCATTCCTCCAGCGGCTACCGTATTCAGGGATGGATGGCGGATGCCCTGGGGGATATTGATACCGGTTCACCCCTGGAAGACATCCAAATGCCAATCGACTCAACTGTGGCACGCGAGACAACATCCGCTTATATTCTGGGCAACCTGAACTCTGCCACCACAATTCCTGTCACCACAAGTGCTGCCACCATTTCCGGTACGTTAAGTCCCACCCAGACTTTCCCTCCTGCGGTTGGTGATACATTCTATCCGTACTCATACTCGACCAATTTCCAGGTGCAGGATTCAAATGGTGCCACCCAGACAGTCACATTAAACTTCACGAAAACATCCAATACCACATGGAACTGGGCGGCTGTTTATAGCGGATCCAATGTTGGCAACGGAACCGTAGCTTTCAATGCAGGTGATGGAACTTACGATGCAGTAGGGTCTACCTTGAACCCTACCATCACGGTGGGAACAGCCACTATCGACATGGATATGAGCTACCTTTCACGGCCAACCGGTGCCGCCAATAATGTCAGCCTTGGGCAACAGGATGGAACGGCAGCCGCGGATTATGATGTCACCATGGGTGTCTATGATCGGTTGGGTGATCTGATCCCGGTGGTTATCCGCTTCACCCGCACCAATAATCCGAATGTCTGGACGTACGGCCTTTCCCCCACCAATCCCAGCACTGCTACCATAGTTGACGCGGATGGGAACCCGTTGGCAAACGGTTCCATTACCTTTGACACCAGTGGTCAGTACGTTAGCTCATCCGGCGCAGTGCAGGTTACGGCTGGAGCCGGAGCGGAATCTCCGTTCACTGTCGATCTCGACCTATCCGGCATGACCATGTTGAATACTGCCAGCAGCGCCGCTCTGGGCAGCCAGGACGGTCTGGGCGCCGGATCACTGATGGGTTTCACTGTGTCTTCCAACACAGGGGAGATCTATGGAGCCTATTCCAATGGCGATCAGCGTCTGATTGGGCAGCTTTCCCTGGCCATGTTCGTCAACCCCACCGGTCTCGTCCGTCAGGGCGATAACTACTACACCGCCGGGTTGAACTCCGGCGAAGCCCGCATCGGCGCCCCGGATGCCGGCGGCCGCGGAGCAATCGCTTCGGGCTATGTGGAAGGTTCCAATGTGGATATGAGCCGCGAGTTTTCGAACATGATCCTGGCCCAGCGCGGTTTCCAGGCCTCTTCCCGCATCATTAACGCGTCTGACACGATCCTGCAGGAACTGGTCAACCTGGGACGGTAATCCGTTCAGGAAAATGATGGAAAGCAGAGTTACCTGATATGTTAGTTCAGGGTTTGCAGCCGGTCCAACCCGGCGCCCGACCGGTCGATCAACCGTTACAGTTGCACCTAAATCAGAAGGTGTCAGCCGAAATTCTCAGTGTAAACGGCGAACAGATCGAAATGGTCATCCAGGGATACCGGGTGGTTGGCCGGCTGCAGACCAATGATCAGGCAGCGCAGCTTCAAGATCAACGCTTCGCGCAATTCATTGTCAAGGGCTCCATTGATGGAGTAATTCAACTGGCGCTGGCAAAAGCGGCGGATACCGCGCTGGCAAAGCAGCCCACATCGGCACTGGCAATGCTGTCGCAAAACCTGTTGATCCTTGGCAACATGGAAACAACCGATCAAAATATCATGCTTGGGAAGGCCTTGTTAAGTCATGGCCTTCCCATAAATAATCAAACCCTGGAAGAGTTATCGCAGGCTTTGAATGGATTACCCGGCTGGGGGCAGACCGAAGCCGATATGGCAGCGGCGTTAAAAGCCGGCGGCATGCCCCTGACACAGAGCACCCTCTCCCTGGCTCTGCAGACTCTGCCAACCCTGGCAGATAGCGTCAGCCGGTTGCAGTCGCAGTTGACCGATCTGGCCAAAGGCCAGGCTGGAACCGAGATCGCCCGTCTGGCCAAACAGGTGTTAACACTGCTGCAATCCGCCACCCTGGATTGGTCAAAAGAACAACCCCTGCTGCTTGACGACCTGAAGCAGGCCATATCGGTTTGGGGAAAATCACTGGAAGCGGAACTGGCACGGCAGGCCAATGGCGAAAAACTGCAAAGCGCGGACAGCTGGCTATCCATGGTGCAATTGCGCAGAGCGCTTGATGAAGGCGGGCTGCGTACGGCGGTACGTACCATTGACCAATTCATGGAAGGTGTGCGCCAGATGCAGTTTCTTAATACCGCGCGACCGATTGAGAATGGCAATCCACCCTGGCTGCTGGTAAATTTGCCGGTGGCGGCTCATATACCGGGGCAGGCGAACCAGCAAAATGGCTTTTTCCCTGCCAGCCTGCGTATCGCCTATCGCTCGGAAGGCAAGGTTAAGCGCATTGACCCCGAAAATACCCGCCTTGTTCTGACGGTTGACCTTCAGGACGGTGATTATGTCACCGCCGACCTGTCGATCATTGGGAAACGGGTTGGCGCCTGGTTGTCTGTGTCATCGGAAGATTTGAAAGACAGGGCTGTGGAAAACCTGCCAGACCTGGAAACCCGTCTGGAGAAGCTGGGTTTGAGCCTTAAAGTGGCCCATTGTGACGTTGCCGCGGTTGGACCAGTATTATCTCAGGAGGAAACTGAGACATATCCCGGTTCACAGGGGATTAATTTAGAGGTATAGGTATGGATAATCCGACCAAACCTCCCGCCAGAAACGCCGTCAAGACGGCCATTGCTTTACAGTATGATCCTTATACTGATGAAGCTCCCCGGGTTGTTGCCACGGGGAAAGGGGAAATTGCTGATAAAATTTTAAAAATCGCGCAGGAAAATCAAATTCCTATTCGAGAAGATCCGATACTGGCTCAGGCGCTTTCTCTGGTGGACCTGGAAGAAGAGATACCTTCTGAGTTATATGCCGTAGTTGCCGAAGTTCTGGGGTGGGTTTACCGGCTTCGGGAAAAATCCATTCAGGGATGATTTAAAAATGACGTTGCCAACCAGGCCGGCTGTAGAGCGTAGACAATATTACCGCTTGTTATATCCTCCGGAGTTCGCGCCAGAAATTGTCATTCTTGGAATGACATTTAAAGTACTGGATATTTCCGAAAAAGGCGCGCGCTTTCGAAAAGATTTTTCCACGCGAATAGATACCGGTCAGGCGGTTCAGGGGGTGTTGATATTTCAGGATCTGTCCAAAGTCGAGTTCAAGGGCTACATTCTGCGGGTTGTGAACCGGGAAGCCGTGGTAATCTTTCTCAAGAATCTTCCCTATCAAAGAATCATGTCTGAACAACGTTATATACAACGTAACTTATCCTGAAAAAAACTGGATTTACATTTTCTTCCCCCCTTTTTTATGGGGGGTTTACTGTGATAGACGTCAGGAATCGTTAGGATAATAAAAGGTTCTTAGCAGAATCGCTTCAACATTTCCACTTTGATGGAGATTCTATTTGTTGTATGCTATTAACGTGTAAGGGGTTTTTTCGTATCAAAATTGTTTTATTTGTTGGTCAGCGGTAACCGGAAGGTAACCGACATTCTCTCCTGGAATGGTTTGAGGATACCCTTATGGAATTGAACTTTGATCTGGCTGAAGACGAATTTCCGATTTTCATGGCAGAAACAGATGAACAACTTCAAGTCCTGGATGATGGCCTGATCCGACTGGAACGTGAAGGTGAGAACATGGAGCTGCTCCAGGCGTTATTCAGGGCGGCGCATACACTAAAAGGTACAGCGGGAATGATTGGTCATAAACGCATGGTCAATCTCACTCATTCCATGGAAACGGCGTTGGATTGCCTGCGTAAGCATACGATCAATGTAACCACTAACCTGATCGATCTTTGCCTTGAAGCGACAGATGCGTTGCGCAACCTGCGGGAAGAAGTCATTACCCGTCAGGAATGCGGCGTGGCTGTTGATGTATTAACTGACAGGTTCTCAGCACTGGTTCTGGCCGGAAGCTCAACCCCCGGGACAGAGGCCAGAGTGGAAGCGCCGGCGGCAATAAAGAAACCTGCCGATACCCTTGTTCCGGAAACCCGGGTGAAAAACGAGGGCAATGGATTCGTAATCCGGGTGGAAATCTCTCAAAACAGCATCGCTTCAGCCGCCCGGGCTTTTCAGGTAATGATGGAAATGCAAGGGCTTGGGACGATTAAGAAAATGAATCCCACCCAGGAAGAAATTGAGACTTCCAAACCCGTCAATATCATCACCATTGATCTTGATACCCAAAAGACGGATATGGATATTCTCAAGGCGCTCGATACACTTTCAGAATTGGATAAGGTCGAGATTTTCCCGGCTGGAACAATCCTGACGGAAGAAATGGTATCGGAAACACCCCGGGGGCCGTCAATACCCGAGCCATTAACCCCTGCGAAACAGGAGGCTCCCCAGGCAGCCGCTACCCGTCCCGCCACACCGGCGCCGACAGCGGATGTTGCTGGAGCCAACAGCCCAAAAACCGGCGGTTCCCCGGCCACGGTGGAAAAAACCGTGCGCACCAGTGTGGAACGCCTTGATAACCTGATGAATCTGGTTGGTGAATTGATCACTGACCGGAACCGGCTATACCAGATCCGGGGGACACTAGAAGCGTCCATTCGCAACAGCAATCAATTGGATGTGCTTTCTGATACCATCACACACGTTGGGCGGATAACCGATCAATTGCAGATGGAAGTGATGGGCATTCGCATGCTGCCGGTTTCCAACACCTTCAATAAATTCCCGCGCATGGTTCGCGACCTTTCTCTGAAATTGAACAAAAAGATAGACCTGACCATTGAAGGTGAGAACACCGAACTGGACAGATCGGTTATTGAAGAAATCAACGACCCGTTGATTCACCTTATTCGCAATTCTGTGGATCATGGTATCGAGACAGCCGAGGAGCGGGCGAAATCCGGCAAACCGGAAAGGGCTGTCATCAAACTAACCGCCCGTCACGAACAGGGACGTATCATCCTTACCGTGGAAGATGACGGAAAAGGCATTGATCCTGACAAAATTCGTACCGTTGCTGTCGGCAAAGGGATCATCAGCGAAACGGATGCTGCATCGCTCGGTGAAGATGAGGCTATAAACCTGATCTTCTCCTCAGGTTTCTCCACTGCCAAGGTAATTAACGATGTCTCCGGACGTGGTGTTGGACTGGATATCGTACGCAATAATATTCAGAGGTTAAACGGAACGGTAATGGTTGAAACCGAGAAGGGTAAAGGAACGCGGTTCATGGTCACATTACCGCTTACCCTGGCTATTGTGCCCACATTGCTGGTTCAGATCGGCAAGAATACCCTGGCTATTCCACTGGTAACCGTTCTGGAAACGCTGCGAATTTCCATCGACGAGGTTCAAACCGTCAATTCCAAACCGGTAATCCGGCTTCGCGACAAAGTGCTGCCACTGCTCGAAATGGCTGACACATTCGGATACAAATCCTCCCGCAAGGAACAGGGATACCGTTATGTGGTGGTTGTGGGCATGGGTAAACAACAAATGGGATTGGCCGTTGACAACCTTCTCGGGCAGGAAGAAGTGGTTGTTAAATCGCTGGGTTTAGTGATTGGAGAGGTGGTAGGTATCGCCAGCGCGGCCATCCTCGGAGATGGTTCAGTCATCCTGATCGTGGATGTTCAGGACCTTTTCCAGGTCTCCGGACAAAAATCTGGAAGCAATAAAAAGGAGTAGGGCTAGATGACCGCAGAATCACGAATGATGGATGCGAAACTAAAGGAAAAAATGCTCGCCATTGCGGCCCGCGGCTTTTCGAATTCCGCTCAGGGTCTGTCAAAAATGATCGGGCAAGATTTGAATGTAACATCACCGGATGTTGACCTGGTTCCTTTAAAAGAAATTGCTGATATTCTGGGCGGTCCTGACGCTGACGCGGTGGGAGTTTACTTACGGTTTAATGGCGACCTGGTCGGGCAGATCATGATGATCATTTCCTACCAGCAGGCACTGGAATTCTGCGATATGGTGCTTGATTCGCCCACCGGAACGACTCAAGATTTTGGGAGCATGGAACGGTCCGCGCTGTCAGAGATCGGCAACCTGACCGGAACCTTTTTCCTGAACGCCATCTATGAACTTACCGGGCTTTCCGCACTACCCAGCCCCCCGGCGGTGATGGTCGATATGGTCGGGTCAATTCTCGATGTGGTTATTGCCTCACTTGGCGCCGTTTCTGATCAAATCCTTATGTTCAAAGCTGCCTTCCAGATTGGCGAACGAAAAATTCAAGCCGACTTCTGGATCATCCCGGACCCCGAAACAATGGAAAAAATTTCTGTCACGGAGATGAAATAGCATGAGTGGAGCAATGTCCTCCGTCGGTCTGGGTGAATATATAGTCAGCCATGATCCGCAGGATGTTTTGATTGCCTTTGGTCTTGGATCCTGTCTGGGTATTGGTATGTTTGACCCGGTGTCTAAAGTTGGGGGATTGATCCATGTTGTCTTACCCGAGCACAAGGCGGGTAACGACCCAAATCACGCGAAGTTTGTTGATACTGGCATTCCGATGTTACTGAAGAAAGTTGTGGCGGAAGGTGCTGTTGAATCCCGCCTGATCATCAGGATGGCTGGCGGAGCGAATATGCTGGTTTCTCCAGGGCTTTCCGGTACATTTGATATCGGCACGCGGAACATCAATATGGCGCATGAGATATTAAAAAAGTTAAACCTGAAATTGCAAAAAGAAGAGGTTGGTGGACAGGTTGGAAGAACTGTTCGGTTATATATTGCGGATGGACGCATGACGGTTCGCATGATGGGATCTCAAGAACGAGATTTAGGCACAGCCTAATTCAAAAAGGAGTTGGAAGAATGACAAAAGTGCTTGTAGTTGATGATGCCGAATTTCTTCGCGTACGCATTACAAAAATGCTGGCGGGGGAAGGCTACGAAGTAAATGAAGCAGAAAATGGCGCGAAGGCTGTAGAGTTGTACAAACAAATCAAGCCCGATGTGGTCCTTATGGACATTACCATGCCGGAAATGGATGGGCTGACGGCTTTGAAAACCATCCGGGGATCTGATCCCAATGCGCGCATCATCATGTTGACCGCACTGGGACAGGAATCTGTGGTCATGGAAGCGGTAAAAGCCGGTGCGAAAGACTTTGTGGTCAAACCATACGATAGCGACAGAGTCCTGCAGGCTATTTCCAAAGCCATCAAATAGAACCTATGGGAAACCAGGTCGAGAGTTCTGCCCCTGTTAAGGTGCTGGTGGTGGATGATTCCGCCTTCATGCGCTTTACTATTACAAAACACCTGAACGAGTTCTCGGGTATCGTTGTCCTGGGCGCGGCTAAAGACGGCCGCGAAGCCCTGGAAATGATTCCCAAACTCAAACCAGACGTGGTCACTTTGGATGTCGAAATGCCCAATCTGGATGGGCTTTCCACCCTGCGGGAGATCATGTCGCGGCATCCTCTTCCGGTTGTCATGCTTTCAAGTCTGACATCTGAGGGTACTCTTGAGACAGTCAGGGCATTAACCCTGGGCGCGGTGGATTTTGTCGCAAAACCGGATAATAAAGCCAACATGGCCTCCATTCTGAGTGAGGTCGGGAACAAGGTTTTACGCGCAGCCAAAGCCAAAGTATGGCAGACACCCGCGCCTGCCATGTTCATCGAACAGCAGCCTTCGGCGCGAATCCTTGAGAAAAAGGTAAGGCCGCTGCGGAATCAAGACAAGATTGTGGTGATCGGGTCATCAACCGGCGGGCCGAGGGCATTGAATACCGTTGTCCCCATGCTCGGGTCAGATATTCAGGCCGCTTTTGTGATTATTCAGCATATGCCGGCAGGGTTTACCCGTTCATTATCCGAGCGGTTGAACAATACATCCGAGTTACTGGTAAAAGAAGCCTCTCCTGACGATGGATTGGAAGTTGGTAAAGTATTGCTCGCCCCGGGTGGGTTTCACATGGTGTTTGACGAACGGGAGAAGGTGACTCTTAATCAAAACCCTGCCGTGCATGGTGTCCGTCCAGCGGTGGACGTAACCCTGCTTTCAATTGCCAAATTATACGGGCCGAGGGTTGTCACGGCCATTTTGACCGGTATGGGAAGCGATGGAACCAATGCCGCCCTCATGGTTCATAACTCAGGCGGCTGGGTGATTTCGGAAGCGGAAGAGACCTGTGTGGTGTATGGAATGCCGCGTTCCGTTTTCGAAGCAGGCGCGTCCAACGAAGTTGTTCCATTGGACAGGGTTGCCGACGCCATAAAAGCGGCTGTGGGAAAATAAAATGGAACTAGACGTTTACGAACGAATTAAGTCGATTGTAAAAACAAGTGTCGGTATAGACCTTGAGCACTACAAGGACGAGCAAATGCGCCGGCGGTTGGATTCCTGGCTGGTTCGGTCTGGAATGCCCTCATGGGATGCCTATTTTGCCCGGATCAAGGTCGACCAGGACGAGTTATTGAAATTCCGGAATTATTTGACGATTAATGTCACCGAATTTTATCGTGATGTTGAACGCTGGAAGCATCTTCAATCGACGGTACTTCCCATGCTCGTAAAGGAAAGCGCCGGGAAACCCGGGTTGCGTATCTGGAGCGCGGGTTGCTCAATCGGGGCTGAACCTTTCACCCTGGGTATGATCATGGAAGAGCTGACCCCCAACCGCAAACATTACATCCTGGGCACCGATCTGGATAAAGGCGCCATTGCCAGAGCGACATCTGGAGGCGCGTTTATTCAAGAAGAAATTCGCGGCCTGAGCCCCTCCCAGCGTACTTTGTATTTGCGGCCAGGCGGACCGCCTTTCTATGTAACCGAATCGCTTGTCAAGAAAATCACATTCCGCGAACAAAACATGATCTCGGATACTTTTGAGACGGATTTTGATTTGATCGTTTGCCGGAATGTTGTCATCTACTTTACCAGTTCCACGAAAGACCTGTTGTATAAGAAATTTGCCAATTCCTTGCGAAAAGGCGGCGTTCTATTTATTGGCGGCACCGAGATTATTCCTCATCCCCAGGATTTTGGACTACGCAGTATTGGGATTTCTTTTTATCAAAAAATCTGATTCCCATCGGATAGTTCGGAGATAACGTTATGGCAAATGTCAAATTTATGAACCCATTTGTAGAAGCGGCTGCCGAGGTTCTTGAAAAAGAGGTAGGCGCGAAAGTAGAAAAAGGTACTCTTAGCCTGCAAAAATCAGCTATGACATCAAATGAAATAACTGTGTTGTTAAGTCTGGTCGGTCAGGTTCAGGGTGTTGTTCTTTATGGATTATCAATACCTACCGCTCTCCAACTTGTTTCTAAAATGATGGGGCAGGAGTTCACCGAATTTGATAACCTGGCTCAAAGCGGTGTGGCAGAACTGGGAAATGTAATTACTGGTCGGGCGACTGTTAAATTAAGCAAGGAAGGCTTTTCTTCTGAAATTTCTCCGCCAACACTGGTGCAAGGGGAAGGGATTCAGATTTCCACGCTGGATTTCCCGCGGGTAGTAGTGCAACTTAAGACGGAAATGGGAGACATCACCGTACATCTGGCCCTCAGGGAAAGTCCTCCGGGAAGTGATACCAGTAAAAATTACCTTCCCATCAATATACCGATGAAGTAGGAAAGGAGTAGATGATGAAAGTTCAATACCTGATTCCTTTTGTGGAAGCAGCGTATGAAGTTCTTAAAGCCGAAGTTAACATCCCCATGCAACGGGGTGATCTTTCGCTGGACAAAGGCGCATACCTGACGGATGACGTGACTGTTATCATAAGTCTGATTGGTGATATTGAGGGCATCGTATTTTATGGATTTAGCAATCAAGCGGCGCTGAACATAGCATCCAGTATGCTGGGTGAACACCTGCATGAGATGAGCAGCCTGGCTCAAAGCGGTATCGCGGAACTGGGAAATGTGATCACTGGGCGGGCCAGTGTAAAGCTGTCTAAAAGTGGATTTCAATCCACGATTTCACCCCCCACCATGTTGCTGGGAAAAGATGCCACCATATCAACGCTTGATTTCCCTCGCGTGGTCGTTCCATTGACCAGTGAGATCGGCCGGGTTTCCATACATCTGGCTTTGAGAGAGGCGTCGCGGCAGGGCGCGAATGCCGCCTTGTTAAAGGTGCCGGACGCGCCAGATTTAAAATCTGACAAACAGGATTCATAAGAGTTTTATTGGTAATTTACCGGCAATTAATGTTTTTGGCACGTGGAATTTCTTAGAATACTTGTAGACGATCATAAAACTGATCCGTCTATTGTGAGTATTCTTTATGGGCAAGGATGCCCGGGGAGTCTGGCTTATGTTGGAACCAATTGAAAACAACGAAGAAAATGAGAAGAATGTAAAGATTGACCACGAGGTCCTTTATTCCATGGTGAAATCATGGTTGACCCCCCGTCCAACCGGAATTCTCGTTTCCCCAAATTCCATCGAGTCCTCTGCAAACAAGAATGCAGAGGCGGATCAATCGCACGAAAGCAATAGGCATAAATTCATCTGAGGTATTGAGGATATCCATGGCACATGTCGTGGCAATAAGCAACCAAAAAGGTGGAGTGGCAAAAACAACTACATGCATATCACTGGGAGCCAGTCTGACTCAGCGGGGAAAACGCACCCTGCTGATTGATCTGGATCCTCAGGCGAATCTATCTCTCTCGCTGGGGCACCCGGATGACACTCCTGGCGAAACCATCAGCGATGCGTTGGAAACTGCGCTGAATCCCCGCAAAGTGGCGTGGGACATTCTGGTACGGCACACATCCATGGAAAACCTGGATGTTGTGCCTTCAGATTCGCGTTTATGGACAGTCGAACGTCTTCTCTCTGATAAACCCGGGTATGAAAATGAACTAAAAACACTGCTTGAAAGATGGCAGGATTCTTATGATTACATTTTGATTGACTGTTCCCCATCGCTCGGGCCATTAACGGTAATGGCGTTGACAGCCTCCAACCGGGTGATCATCCCCATTCAGACCGAGTTCCTTGCCGCGGTTGGACTTGTACGGTTGATTGAAACCGTGGATGCCATCAGGGAGCACACAAATCCAAACCTTGAGTTCAGCATCCTGGCAGTGATGTATGACCAGCGTAACGGGATTTGCCGCGATGTGTTGACCAAATTGCAGGATAACTTCTCGGCAAAACTCTTTTCGTCCGTGATCGGGGTGGATACTCGTTTGAAGGAATGCGTGGCTACAGGCCAACCCATCAATCAATACGATCCCAAAACGCGTGCCACACAGCAATACGGTAGGCTCGCCGAAGAACTTGAGAGACTATCCGGTGAATTTCAGGAGGTTTCATGAACAAGAAATCGCGCATAAAATCCACCCTGGATAGCCTGTTCACGACAGGAAAAGTCCCGGTTGAAGGCGGCAAGCCCCGGGAAGAAACGTCTGATGCAAAAGTAAGTGAGTTGAGAACTCCAAAACCGGCAAAAAAGCCCGCAGCTGCCCCGAAACCGGCGGCGGAAAAGCAGGAAAAACCGATATCAAAACCGGTTGAAATGATACCCGGGGGATCCATTCTGGAACCTGTTGACAAGAAAATGGAGGAGTTAACCGTGGATAAAACAATCGAACAATCCACCACGCCGGAAGCTTCAGCCGCTGCCGTGACACCCCAGATACCTTCTGAAGAAAAGAAAAAAGTGGATGAGCAACAGGTTCGCCGGATTGCTCAAAACATAGACCAGGCGGCGCAGATCGCGAGCGGTGATGAGGAACACCTGGTTATTTTTTCGTTGGGCAAAGAGCTTTACGGAGTGACCATCCATTCCGTTGAAAGCATCATCAAGGTTCAGGACATAACCGAAGTGCCCCGTTCCGCATCCTATATCCTGGGAGTTACGAATTTGCGTGGTACTGTTGTGCCGGTGCTTGATCTGCGCCGGCGATTCAACCTGGCGTCCTGTGAAAATACCTCCAACACCCGCATTATTATCGTGAACGCTGAAGGATCCAAGGTGGGAATTGTTGTGGATGAGGTAACGGAAGTATTGAAAATCTCCCGTGAAGCAATCCAGCCACCTCCACCCATGTCAACCACGGTCGAATCCGCGTTTATCAACGGAATCGCGCACATCAATGAGAATCTTGTAATTCTTTTGGACCTGGAGAAAGTCCTGGCTTCTTCGAGCCGGCAACACAATCGTTAAATTTCAGAGTACATCGCGGCCCCTACCTCAAAAAAAACCGTGAGGAACGATGAAACTAATAAATAATTTAAAACTAAATGTCAAGCTAATAGGCAGCTTCCTGATCATTGTTTTATCCGTTGCCATTGTGACAATTTTGGGGGCCAGTGGCCTGGGTGTTGTTTCGGATTACATCAATTCCATATACTCGGAACGACTGATTCCCATGGAGCAGATTGCCCAGGCTCAGGCAAAGATGTTCGCTGTCAGGGGTGATTATTACAAAATAGCCGCAGTAACAGCCGAACAGGAAAAATATCTCGGCGAGATGAAAGACAACCTCAGTTCAATCTCGGACGTTATGAATTCCTACAGGGCTACTCGAAATACAGAAGCCGACAAAGCCGGTATTGAAGCGTACGATAAGGCTTACGAAGAATTCAGTTCCGCTCTGGCAGAATTTGAAAAAGCCACCCTGGCCGGTAATGACGCTGAAGCCATGAGTATGATCAGTGGAGATGGACGAGTTGTTGCCGCGCGGGAAGGATTGGGGGATGCGCTTTCTGTTTTGATGGCATTGAATGATAAAGAAGCTGAAGATTTGAAAAATGACGGTCTCGCAACTGAACGGGATCGAGTTCTGCAAATGTACGTTTTTGGAGGGTTGGGATCAATTCTGGGATTAATGATTGCTTTTCTGATCAGTAATTCACTTACCAGGGGGATGAAGATTATGGTAACAGGTTCACGTGCCATGGCCGGTGGTGACTTGTTACGGGATATGGACGAAAAAACCAGGAAGGAACTGGTTGACCGTAAAGATGAACTGGGCGATGTTGGAAAAGCTCTCCATGATTTGATCGCGTACCTGCAGGGCATGGGTGTGGCGGCAAACAGGATCGCGCAGAATGATCTGTCCATACAAGTCAGCCCGGTTTCCGATAAAGATGAACTCGGTAACGCCTTTAAGAATATGGTGGATGGGTTGAGACAAACTGTCGGATTGATCACCCAAAGCGCCGGGCAACTGGATGCCGCCTCGCAACAACTCGCAGAGGCTTCGTCCCAGGCTGGGCAGGTTACCGGTCAGATTGCCACCACAATTCAGGAAGTGGCTAAAGGAACATCGCTGCAAGCGGAGAGTATCGCCAAAACAGCATCGACGGTTGAAAATATGTCTCGAGCGATTGATGGCGTTTCTCAAGGCGCTCAAGATCAGGCGCTGGCTGTAAACCGTACAAGTGAGGTTACGTCATTAATCAATACTTCCATTCAGCAGGTGGCAGATAACGCGCAATCGGTTACCGAAGGATCTAACACGGCAGCAAAATTGTCTCAACAGGGACGAAATGTTGTTGAAGAAACCATTAAAGGAATGGACATCATTCGGAATAAAGTAGGCCAATCTGCAGAAAAAGTACGTGAAATGGGGACGCGCAGCGAGCAGATCGGCATTATCGTTGAAACAATTGACGATATCGCTTCACAAACAAATTTACTTGCGTTGAACGCGGCCATTGAAGCAGCCCGCGCGGGCGAGCATGGCAAGGGTTTCGCCGTGGTGGCAGATGAGGTTCGTAAACTGGCAGAGCGTTCAAGCAATGCCACAAAAGAGATTGGCGATTTGATCCGCAGTATCCAAGCCACTGTGGCAGACGCGGTAACAGCCATGGATGAAGGGTCAAAGGAAGTGGAACGGGGTGCGATCAAAGCCAATGACGCGGGCACAGCGTTGGAATCCATCATGAAAGCTGCCGAAGACGTGAATAAAGAAGCTGAACTGGCTGCCGAAGCTACCAGGGAGATGAGCAGGAACGCGAATGAATTGGTCTCATCAATGGAAACCGTATCGGCTGTAGTGGAACAGAATACAGCCAGCACGGAAGAAATGGCCGCCGGTTCGAGTGAACTGACCCAGGCAATTGAAAGTATTGCCAGTATCAGTGAAGAAAACAGTGCCGCGATTGAAGAAGTGAGCGCGTCAGCGGAAGAAATGACAGCCCAGGTGGAGGAAGTCAGCGCTTCAGCTCATGCACTGGCTGAAATGGCTGGAACATTAAGAAATATTGTTTCCCAGTTTGTATTGGAACAAAACGAACTGACAGATACGGAATAGTTTAAGAAGGGGCAGATCATTTTCTCTGAAAGAGGTCATGGGTATGGAACAACAACTGGTGGTTTTTGAACTGGCTAAAGAGCATTACGGAGTTGAGATATCATCGGTAGAAAGCATTATAAAAATGCAGGGAATTACCCGAATCCCGCATTCACCTTCCTTTGTTGAAGGGATTACCAACCTGCGCGGACTGGTTTTGCCGGTGATCGATCTTCGAAAACGATTCGGCCTTGAATCACAGGAAGCCTCTCGAGATTCCCGGATTATGGTGGTGGCACTTGGAAGCGTTAAAGTCGGCATGATAGTGGATGGTGTTTCCGAGGTGCTGCGTGTGCCATCAGAATCCATTGAGCCCCCTCCCTCAATGACCACATCTTCGCGGGTGAACTTCATTACCGGTATTGCCAAACTTAATGATGTCCTGGTGATCCTGCTGGATTTAAGCAAAATCCTGACGACGGAAGAGCAGGTTGAACTTTCCTCCGTCGCATAGGATTGCCGGCTCAACGCCTGAAAACCAGAGTAAAGAAGATACGCAAATCTCACCACCCCCCGGTGTCTGTTTTTTTGGGGCGGTGAGATTTTTGGAATGCAAAATTGCCCGGTGGATGTTATGATGGAGCGCATATTCATCAAACACGGATGGGTTTTCCAGTCTATGAAGAAGATCATTCCTCTTTTTGTCTGCCTCACTTTTTTAATAGGTTGTACCCCGCCGCAACCCGCGAAACCAACCACAACTCCGTTGCCGGTGGTAACCGAGGTTGCCTGCCCCGGGGTTGAACCCCGCGGCCTGGGAGTGGGAATGCAGGCATATGTTGACTTGAATGGGCCGGTCACCAAGGTTGACCTGCGCACCGCCCCTGATTCCACGGACGCAGTGACGTCAATACCGCACCATTTGCGGGTTACCCTGCAAAAAGGTCCTGAATGCGCCTCCGAATCTGCCTGGTGGCATGTGACCTTGCCGGATGGAAAGAGCGGCTGGATACAGGTGGGCGCAAAATTAAATTCTGACAGTAATGTGTTTTCATCCGCCTTATTGCCATTTCGTGACGACGCGGTTCAACGGGATGTACCCGATGACCGTAAACAGGAAGCTCAGATTCGTTATATTACGGCTGACATTGAACTGGGCGGCGCCGATGTCTTGAAATATTATGAGGACCAGGTGGCTGCCAGACCGGATGATCCGGAAACCGCGTTGATGAAAACCGCGCTGAACATTTTGAAGGAAAATGGTGGAAAAGCCGTTGCAAATCTTTCGGCTTTTGAACGCAAACCTTTACGTGGTGGAACCTCTGTTGTAGACGCCGGTACGGAATATGTTCAACCCGGACTGGATATTCTGTTGACTCCCTGCGACCGCCCTGATCCAATCCCGGCCTGCCAGAATATGTTCAAATGATGCCATTTTGATGGGTGAGATTTTTATAAAAAGCGATGACTGACCAGACAAAATTACCGGAAGATTCGTTATTGGCCGGGCTGAGCCCGCACTTTCAAGAATTGCGCAGCCGGTTGCTGAAGGCGTTGATCGCTCTGGTCATTTGCGTGATTGCCAGCTTCGCGTTCACCAATCAGATCATCACCGTACTGGTGCAACCGATCGGCGGATTGCAAAATTTGCAAGCCATTGAGGTGACAGAAAACATCTCTGTATTCATGAAAGTCGCCTTGCTTTCCGGTTTTATTCTGGCGTTGCCTGTTATTGCCTATCAGATCGTGGCATTCATTGTTCCCGGTTTGGAACCGCGCGAAAAGGTCTGGTTATTCACCAGCATCCCGTTTATCGTGATCCTCTTCCTGGCCGGTGTGGCTTTTACGTATTTTGTGATGTTGAAGGCAGCCATCCCGTTTCTGATCACTTTCCTGGGCGTGCAGACCATCCCCCGCGTTTCCAACTATATGAGTTTTGTGACCAACCTGATGTTCTGGGTGGGCGTCAGTTTTGAATTTCCACTGGTCATCTTCCTGCTGGCCAAATTGAAGATCGTTAACGCGCGTCTTTTATTAAAGGGCTGGCGGATCGCCATTGTGGCTTCTGCCGGAATGGCTGCCCTGATCACTCCCACGACAGACCCGGCCAATATGGGATTGTTAATGGCACCTCTATTGGGTTTATACTTATTAAGCATTTTCCTGGCGTTTCTTGTGCGCTAACCGCGTACGACGCACTATTTGGAGGTTTTAATGAATCTGGGAACCCCTGAATTAATCATCCTACTGATTATTGTCATACTGTTGTTTGGCGTTGGACGCATCTCGAAGATCTCGGGTGAACTTGGCAAAAGCATCCGCACATTTCGCGATGGCCTTGGCGGTAAATCAGACGAGAATGCAGACGATAAAAAAGACAGCGGAAGCAACGAAACCAAATCCTGATCGGTAATAAAAAAATCCGTTCATCGAACCCATATGGAAATATTTAATATCGGTCCACTGGAACTGGTGATCATCCTGGTTCTGGCCCTGATCGTCTTTGGGCCTGAACGCATGGTGAAATACGCGCGCGAATCCGCGTTGTGGATCCGAAAGATCGTCCGGTCGCCTTTCTGGCGCGATCTGGTTTCCACAACAGAAGAGATCAAATCCATCCCGCAGCAGCTGGTTAAAGAAGCTGATCTTGATGAGAGTATTCGCGAAATCAAACACCTGAACAACGAAATTCGGAGTAGTGTTCAATCCGATGAAATATCGATGGAAGATTCTCGAATCGATGATTCCAAAGAGTTGAACGAGAGCCGGGAACCGGATGAAGTTAAAATAAACCCACCCTCATGATCGATCAGGGTTGATGAGGTTGTTTTCAAAATCCAGAAATAAAAAAAAGCCGGTCAATCGACCGGCATTCTTTTTGAGTGATCCACCAGGGACTTGAACCCTGAACCCATTGATTAAGAGTCAATTGCTCTGCCAATTGAGCTAGTGGACCGCGGATTGCTATTATACCCGAAAGCCGGATTGTGTCAATTATGCCGGTTGGGCATAACGTACCCAAAATCTATCCGCTGCGCAGCTGCTCAAGAACCTTGCGATACTCCATGGTGTTTGGCGGGCCGAGGGCGATGATGGTCTCAAGGTGTACGATGGCGGCGGCTTTGTTGTCGCTTTCGAGCAGTTCATCGGCATAGGAATCAAGCAATGAAATGGCATCCGCCATATTTTTGACCCGTCGGCTGACGGCGAACAGGCGGGATTGCATATCCGTGTTATCCGGTCGGATGGCGACCAGGCTACTGACCATGCGCATGGCGGTGGGGATTTTGTTGATCTGGTCATAATACGTGACCGCGCTATCCAGTTCACTGATGGCGGCGGCATCCTGCCCGAGGCGGTAGTTCAACTCCACCAGACTGGCCCGGGTTTCCATATCTTCGGGGTCAAAACCGCGGATCTGGTCAAAAATGCGCAGCGCCTGACGCCAGTCAAGTCGCTGGAGGTCAATATCAGCCACGCGTTTAAGGATTTCAATATTCCAGTCACGATTGGTCTCGCCTTTTTGTGAGAGTCGTAAAACGTTCAGGTACGTGGCGCGGGATTTGTCCAGGTCGGCCAGCCGGTAATAGGTTTCGGCCAGGTCCAGATACTGCCGGATGGCATCGTCGCGGCGATCAAGCGAGAAGAGCAGTTCAATCAGCCGGTTACGGATGGTTAAATTCGTCGGTGATAATTGTTGCGCCTGCGAAAGCACCCTGACGGCCTGGTTGCGGTCACCTTCCAGTTCGTATTTCCGGGCAATAAGCAGATATTTATCTATAGCCGCGTCCAGATGGTCGCGTTTGATCATCATGGTAGCGATCAGCTCGTGCAGCAGGGTTTCTGTAGGGGCCAGTTGCAGATCGTAATATAACTCTTCGAGAGCGGGCAGGAGCTCGGTATTGCTGACCAGTCGCTGCGCGCGGGACAACCCGGCGACAATTTGATTGCTGTTGGGCAGAAGCATAAGCATGACCAGCGCGTTGGGAGGTGCTTCGATACTGGCTGGCGGGAGCAATTGACGGATTCCCATCACCTGTTGACGCCAACCACGGCGCATAATCTGTCCGCTGATACTGCGGCAGACGTAGTGCAATTTCTCGGGGTCCTGCATCCTGGTGATTTGTTCGTTGATCTGCCGGTATTGCAGCCGCAGAGCAGCTGACATTTCGACCGGCAGTGTGGTCGCGTCTGCCTCATACATGGCTCGCAGATAGGCGCTTACGGCGTCGAGGTAGTCTTTTTGCTCTTCCAGCGCTTCGCCTATCAGCAATTCGGAGGCCATTGCCAGGCGGGCATCCGTAGCCGAGCGTGCAAGCGCCTGAAGTGATTTTTGGACATCGCTCTTATGCGAAAGGAATCCGAGCAGGTAATAGACAGCCGGATGAACCACGCCTGAACTGATGGCTTTTTCTGCTTCCGCGGCCGCCTGAACGGACCGTCCGCGGCTGTGGGCTTCAACAGCCGCCAGCAGGTGATTAAGAGCCGCAATTCGGTCTGCTTCGGATTTGGTCTGATTTCCGGTTTCGGTGATATGCAGGGATTGAAAGAGCGGATTTGTTTCGGAGGGATCCAAAACCAGGTCGGCAATGATCCCCAGGGCGTAATGGGTGGCATCTTCCACCGGGTTGCGTAAAGGTTCGCGGTTGCGGCTGCCGTCTCGCAATGAGGAGCTCTTCAGCGGTCCGGATTTCCCCGGGGTATATTCCGGTAAGAGTTTGCCGGAGCGGATGCGTTCAAACGCGGATATGGCTTCCTGGTTGTTGGGTTGAATTTTCAGCGCGTAATCAACCATCTGGCGGGCGGTTTGCGCGTCGCCATTATGCTGGGTGATGGTTGCCGCCGCGAGATATTCCTTAACGGCTGATGGAAGCCGGCCGATCCGCTCATAGATCACCGCGAGTTGTGTGTGCGCGCGCATGTTTTGCGGCCGGTAGGCGCTGACACGCTGCAAATTCTGTACGGCCCGATCGGCGTTATGGGCTTTAAGGTAGAGATCGGCTGCCTGGAAGGAAAGCAGCACGGCTTCTTCTATGCGGTTCTGGGCTTCATAGATTTTTGCCATGTTTTCCTGCGGTGCGGGGTCTTCCGGTGAACGTTTGGCAGCCTTGCGGTAAACCTGCAGGGCTTCATCGAACTGCCTTTGTTCCATTAAAGCCAAACCAAGACTGTTCAATGCCAGGTAATCATCGGGAACTTCGGACAAAGCCTCTCGGTAGAACTTGGCAGCCTGATCCCAGCGCTGGTCCCAGGCCGCTGAATGTCCTTGTCGCATGGAGTGGGTGTAATTTTCTTGATTCACTATTCCTACCAGGGCGAGATTATGGTTATTTATACTCTGATAATGGCAGCATTTCTTCCCAATTCCGCCCCCATTTTGCTTCTGTCAGCAACGGGATCGACAGTGGATATGCTGTCTCCATTGTACGCATAACGACTTTACCGGTACTTAACAATTCCTCCCGAGGACATTCCAAAACCAGTTCGTCGTGAACCTGAAGAAGAAGTCGGGACCGCAGATTTTCAGCCCGCAGCGCGGCGGGAACTTTAATCATGGCCAGCTTCATGATGTCGGCGGCTGTGCCCTGAATGGGCGCGTTTATGGCCTCACGCTCTTCCCGGTTGCGCAGATTGGGATTCATCTGATTACGCAGGTTGGGGAAGTAGCGGCGTCGTCCCAGCATGGTTTCCACGTACCCTTGCCGGGCGGCCTGCCTGCGCAGGTTGTCGAGGTAAGACTTGACGCCGGGGAATTGACGGAAATACGCGGCCACAAAATCCTCCGCCTCTGCCAGGGTCAGGTCAGTGGAGCGGCTGAGCCCAAAGGCGCTCATCCCGTAGATCAACCCGAAGTTGATGGCCTTCGCGTGACGCCGCTGTTCTTTAGTCACCCCGGCCAGGGGGACATTATAAATGGCTGCGGCTGTGGCAGCGTGGATATCCTGACCAGCCCGGAAGGCGTTTAGCATGGCGGCGTCATCCGCCATATGCGCCACGATGCGTAATTCAATTTGGGAATAATCTATCGATAGCAGCAACCACCCCTGGTCTGCGATAAACGCCCGGCGGATCTTGCGGCCCAATTCAGTGCGCATGGGAATGTTCTGAAGGTTGGGTTCTGATGAAGCCAGCCGGCCGGTCACCGAACCGGTTTGATTGTAACTGGTGTGCACCCGCCGGGTTTGCGGATTTACCTGGAGAGGAAGCGCGTCAATGTATGTGGAGATTAATTTCGACAGTTCCCGGTACTCCAGGATGAGATCAACCACGGGGTGTTTCCCGCGCAGCAGTTCAAGCACGTCCGCCGATGTGGAAAAATGACCGCTGGCGGTGGTTTTGCGTTTATCCGGCGGTTCAAGTTTTAGTGTGGTAAACAATGCTGTGGAAAGCTGCTGGGTGGAATTGATGTTGAACGGGTATCCAACACCCTGATGCACCTGTGTTTCGATGGTTACCAGGCGTTCTGTCAATTCACGTGACATGCTTTTAAGGAAGGCCGTATCCAGCCCGATGCCGGTCTGCTCCATGTCTGCCAGAATGGGAAGCAGCGGCATCTCGATTTCGTCCAGCAGTCGGTCGGATTGGTTTTCAGTAAGTTTGGGCGCCAGCGCCTCCCGCAGCTGCCAGGTGACTTCGGCATCGGCTGCCGCGTAGGCCGCCGCTTTTTCCGAGGGCACATCCGCCATGCTGCGTTGATTCTTACCGGTGCCGATAAGCTCTTCGATATGGGTCATCTGCACATTGAGAAGGTCATCGGCCTGGTCTTTCAGCCCGAGCCGGTGTGAAGCCGGGTCGATAAGCCAGGCGGCTACCATGGTATCGAAGCTGGCGGGGAACACCGGCAGGCCATGCCGGCGTAATATCAACAGGTCGTATTTCAGGTTATGCCCGGCTTTTTTGATTTTCGGGTCGATCAAAATCGGCCCCAGTATTTGCTGTATATCAGAGAGGAACATCTGCGGGGTATTATCACGGTGACCAACCGGGATGTAATAGCCCGTTCCGGCTTCCACAGCCAGTGAGATGCCCACCAGGTCGGCGCGCATGGGATCGGTGGATGTCGTCTCTGTATCCAATGCCAGCCATTCGGACTGGCGCAGGTGGACACACATCTCCTGCAGGGCAGGGATATCGCGCACGATGACGGTATTCAGCTCATGCCGCGGGTTTTCCCCGATAACCTGCGGGGTTTCATCAAAGAATCCCAACTGCGCCTGCCGTGCAGCCTGAACCGGAGCGGCGGCACCTGAAAGAACCCTGAGGCGGTTTTGCAGCGAACGAAACTCCATCTGAACGAAAAAAGCTTCAATAGCCTCAAAGGGTATATGATCGGTCTTTGCGCGGGTCAGATCGAGTTGAATGTCAAGATCGGTGCGGATGGTGGCCAGTTTGCGGCTCATCTCCGCGTTGGCGCGGTCCGCTTCCAGCCGGGTTTTCACGCGGGCGGGCAGGTCATCCAGATGATCGTAGATGGCTTCCAGAGTCGGGTAGGTCTCAAACAGACTGACAGCCGTTTTCTCGCCAATGCCCTGCACGCCGGGGATATTGTCTGATTTGTCGCCCACCAGGGCTTTATAATCCACCACCTGGTTGGGCCAGACGCCCAGGTATTCTTTGACATCGCGGTCAAAATAGTCTTTCGCTTCAGACATGCTTTTTCCCGCCAGATTGACAATGGTGTGATCATCCACCAGTTGCAGCAGGTCGCGGTCACCGGTGACGATCTTAACAGCCAATCCTTTGCTGACGGCCGCGCGGGCAATACTGCCAAGCACGTCGTCAGCTTCAAAGCCTTCCATTTCAAGACGTGGGAAATCAAACGCGTCCACCATCTGGCGGATACGCTCGATCTGCGGACGCAGGTCATCGGGCATCTTGGCACGGGTGGCTTTATAGGCAGGGTAGATGTCATCCCGGAATGTCTTTCCGGTATCAAAAGCTACGGCCAGATAATCCGGCTTGTTTTGTTCAAGAATACGGATAAGAACAGAAGCGAAACCATAAATTCCGGCTGTGGGTTCGCCTGAACGGGTGGTGAAATGTGTGCTGGGCGAGGAACTTAACGCGAAATATGTCCTATAGGCCAGCGCATGTCCATCGATTAGGTATAAAGTCGGCGGCACAATGACCTCTCCAGTCAGAACGGCTTGTTGGCAACAATTGTGCCATACTATGCGATTTCGTGGGATTTTCGTCGCAGGATGAAATTTTGCCAGTGGATGGATGGAACAAAATCCCTGCCAACAGCACTCATGCTCTCCGTTGCCCAGAAATCATCTTTATCTGTCAGTCCAAAATCGGCAGAAAGAGCCTTGATCAATTCCAGCGATGTTTCCTTTTTTACAATACTGATCATGTCTTCCGGCGAAAGACTTACCGGGATGGTTACCGTCCATTGCATAAAGGTGGGACGAATGGTCAGGTTATCCAGTTCCCAGTTGAAAGCCAGGCATAACCGCGAAACTGTTTGATTGAGGACACCGGAAATTTGCCGCTGAAGGATCATGTTTTCAGAACGGGGGATCAAGGCGACGGTAATGGTTTCTCTGGCTTCCTGTTTGGAAGCAGACTCCAGTTGATTCATGCGTTCGTACAGGTCATCACTTGCAGGCATGGAAGCGGCTGTCTCAGGTTCAACGGTTTCCACTTCTTCCACTGCTTCTGAGGGATGTTCCTTAACCGGTTCTGGATTCAAGTTGAACCGTTCCAGCAGGGGTGATGTCCCCGGGATGCCCTCACTGTCACCCTCCCCATTGGTACGGGTTTCCAGGAGACTTGCAACCGGCATTTCTGCCAGTTCTTCAACTTGTGATACGCAGGGGGTCTCGTCTGGTTCTTCAGGGAAAATCGCGTTGTCTGAAGCAACAGCCGGCTCAAGGGAAGCGGGTTCAGAAAGCTCGACAGCCGGCTTGGGAAGAATTTCAGAAGCGAATTCCTCGTTCTGCCCCATGTGGGCAAATGGTTGGGTGATCTCAACATTTAAAGGAGTCGATGCGGGAACGGGAGCTTCAAGGGATATGGGTTGAATGTCATCCAGTTCGGTCACATCCGTCTTGGAGGATAACAGGGAAACCGGTTGGAAGGTCCCCAGATCAAAATCATTTTCCGGTAAGGTGGGTATGCTTTCTACGGGGGGGTCAACGGGTTCTGGCTGTGATGATTCGCCTGATGGTACTACCGGGATATTGGGAGATTCTCCCTCTGATTCGGCTTCCCTTTCGACAGAAATGTTTGCCGAATTCTGTTGAGCCGACGTGACCTTGCTCAACAGCTCATTCAGTTCTTCAAATGATGGAGAATCTTGTTGGATGGGTTGTTCATCCTCTGGAAATCTTTCCATTGCGGGTTGAACGGGGGTGTTAAACTCCGGCAGGTCGGCTTCCTTGAACCATTCCACAGGGAAATGATTCTTGATGATGCGGGTTGGTTCTTCCGCGGGGGTCTCTCCGAGTATTTCGTGCAACCTGGGTGGTTCCGAGGTCTCCAGATAACCGGGTTCAATTCGAGGGGCGGCTGTGGTTGGTTTTTCCATAAGCGCAGAGATATCTCTGGCCAGCTTGAGAGTCTGTGATCGTACTTTTGTAATCGGGGTTTGCGGCAGGAAAAGCAGGGCGAGTACGGCATTTTCCGCCGCCGATGACGCGTACATCATCCATTCCTGCCCGGTCACCAGGTCTTTTACATAGCGCATCAGGTCAGTTGAATCTGCCGGACTCCAAAACCGGGCGATGGACGCCGTAACCTGTTGCTGAAGAGCGGTGCTGGTTTCAGGTGTGCAGGCGACCACCATACCATTTTGCACGATCATTCCGTTGGACGCAGCCGTCTCATGGATGCCGGCTTGAAAGGCGTCCCACCAGGAATCGGATTTGCGAGGTGAAACAGTCAACTCCGGTTCAACAACCTGATTGCCCTTTTTATCAATCACGGCTCTCACCTGCTCGGCCAGCACAGACGCGTCAAACGGCCGTGGAATAAATCCTTCGGCTTGAATATCCTTCAATGGATTGATATCTGTGCGGTTTTCCGGTGGAACCAGCAGAAGCGCCACTTCCGGAAAATCGTCTTTTAGGCGTAAAAAAACCTGGCGGGGTTCGGGTTCGAGAAATGAACAGTCAAAAATGACCGCCTGATAGACTTTTTCCTGCAGGGTTTGCCAGATTTCGCTTCCATTATCAACCAGCAAACAATGAAAGTCCGGGTCAGCCTCCAGAGTCAGCCGGATTAATTCCCCAAATGGTCCGGAAGGTGTCGCGATCAGAACATCCAACGGCATATGTAGAGTGTATCACGAAATGAAAATGGCGAATCGGCCTGCTTGCATCAACGTAGGAGCTTTTCCGCCCAGAATATCAGCAGGGTGATGATAAATGATGCCATCCCCAGCACAATTAGCATCAGACCTGTACTGTAGAGTGATTCTGAATTATCTTGATTCTGTTCAAGGACGGCCTCGGAAGGATGCAGGGGATCATAGTACAGGGTGACCGGGCTTCCCGGGGTGTACCGATTGGCGATTTGCTGCGCCTCGATACGGGAATACTCATGCGTTCTAAACGATATCCTGAAACCTGTGTAGCTCCTGCCAACACAGGTATATTGGTAGCGAACCAATGGAGTAAAGATTGTCCGGTTGGTTTGCGGATTAATGGCGCTGTGCTCCTGAATCTCACTGCTGATCACCACTCCCTGGGTGGGCAGCCATGATGCGGTAACAGGTTCATTACGTCTTTTTTGCCAGGCCAGCACCAGCAGGGCGCATCCCGACCCGCCGGCCAGGATGGCGATCACCAGTGGAATTAAAGTTCCCGGATTAATTGAGCTCAAGGTTTCACCGCCGAAACGTAGTATCACGCTAATTATAGATTCATTTCCCATCTCCGACAGGACTTTGCACGCTTTATTAAGTATGGGATAATTCTACATACAGTAAATTTACCATCAGGTGACTCCGTGAACTTCAATAAAATCTGTATTCTGGGATTGGGTTATATCGGCCTGCCGACAGCCAGCACTTTTGCCACGAATGGCGTAAAGGTCGTTGGTGTGGATGTCAATCCGCAAATCATTGAAACCCTGCAATCCGGTGAATTGCATATCTATGAACCCGGTTTGCGCGAACTGGTGCAGAAAGCCGTAAAGAATGGAAATTTGACTGTTCAACCGAAACCCGAAGAAGCTGACGCGTTCATCATCGCGGTTCCCACACCCTTCTTCGGCGAGAAAAAAGCGGATATGAGTTTTGTTTCCTCTGCCGCCAAGGCAATTGTTCCATTTTTGCGTGAAGGTAACCTGGTTGTTCTTGAATCCACATCCCCTCCGCTGACCACATCAGGTCTGTTGGCTCCCATTCTGGAGAAGAGCGGTTTGAAGGCCGGGAAGGATTTTAAATTATGCTACTCCCCCGAACGTGTCCTGCCGGGGCAGATTTTACGGGAGTTGGTTGAAAACGCCCGCATCATTGGCGGCATCGACGCATCATCGGCACAGGCGGGCCGCGACCTGTATGCCACCTTTGTGAAAGGTGAGATCCACCTGACTGACGCGACGACAGCCGAAATGGTCAAATTGATGGAAAACACCTACCGTGATGTAAATATTGCCGTTGCCAACGAGTTTTCCCGGTTGGCAGACCGGTTTGGAATTGATGTCTGGGAAGCCGTATCACTGGCCAATTTGCATCCTCGCGTCAAGATCCTCAACCCCGGCCCGGGTGTTGGCGGGCATTGCATCAGCGTGGATCCATGGTTCCTGGTGGAAGCCGCGCCGGATATCACCCCATTAATCCATACCGCCCGCAAGGTGAATGATGGACAACCGCAATTTGTTGTCAATCTTGTAAAACGCGCGCTGGACTCATTGAAGAATAAACGCGTGGCCGTGCTGGGGCTTTCTTACAAAGCTGATGTGGATGACATGCGTGAAAGTCCCGCCGTTGAAGCCGCCCATCTGCTGGTGCAGGCAGGCGCGAAGGTGAAAGCCTTCGAGCCGTACAAGACTACAGCCGAAATTCCCGGACTTGAAATGGCGGCATCACTGGCGGAGGTTTTTGCCGATGCCGACGCCATCCTCGTACTGGTAGCGCATGCCCCTATACGCACACTGGAACCCGAGGTTGTCGCCAAATTGACTCCGGCGCGTGTGGTTATTGACACAGTCAATACCTGGCCCGTGGAAAAGTGGACAGCCGCCGGCTTCTCCATGTCCCGCCTTGGTGTTGGGCGATCCTGAAGAACCTGACAAGACTGGGCGCATTGAAGACAGTTAAAGTCCTGTCCATATTTGGAACCCGGCCGGAAGCCATCAAGATGGCTCCGGTAGTAAGGTATTTGCACGATACGGCAGAGATTGAGTCGCACGTTTGTGTCACCGGTCAGCATCGTGAGATGCTCGATCAGGTGTTGTCCCTCTTCGACATCCATCCGGATGTCGATCTGAATTTGATGCAACCCAACCAGCAACTGGCCGGGTTGACGTCTGAGATTCTTGTCCATATGGATCCTGTGCTTGAGAAATTTCAGCCGGATTGGATCCTTGTGCAGGGTGATACCACCACGGCCATGGCTTCGGCGCTGGGAGCTTTTTACCGCCATATCCATGTCGGCCATGTGGAAGCCGGTCTACGCACGTTTGACAAATGGCAGCCCTTCCCCGAAGAGATCAATCGCCGGGTGATCAGTACGGTGGCAGATCTGCATTTCGCGCCCACGGAATGGAGCCGCAGCAATCTTTTGCGTGAAGGCGTGACCGAAGAAATGATCAGGGTGACGGGCAACACGGTTGTTGACGCGCTCAAGACCATTGTGGAACGTCCCGCACCCGCAGAAATCCGCGATCTATTGACTAATATTGGCATAGGTGCGAAACATGAACTGGTGCTGGTTACCGCGCACCGGCGGGAGAATTTTGGCACTCCACTGGAAAATGTCTTCCACGCGATCCTTGAACTGGCAAGTTTGTATGAAGAGCGAGTTCAGTTTGTTTATCCGGTTCACCGGAACCCCAATGTTTCCGAACCGGCTCACAGAATGCTTGCCGGACGTCCCAATATTCATTTGCTCGAGCCGCTGGAATATCTGCCTTTGGTACACCTGCTGAAGAACGCCCGGCTGGTATTGACCGATTCGGGCGGTATTCAGGAAGAGGCGGTCAGTCTGGGGAAACCCACCCTGGTACTGCGCGAAAAAACCGAACGCCCCGAAGGTCTGGATAGTGGAATTCTTGAACTGGTTGGAACTGACCCTGTGAAGATTGTTGCCGAATCAAACCGGATTCTTGCAGGATCAGCAGAAGAGATACACCCGAATGCAAAGAACCCATTCGGAGACGGCCACGCGGCGGAACGAATTGTGAAAGCGATATTGAATTTCAAGGAGCCATCCGGTTGATGGAATTATCTGTTGAAGAACGTCAGGACCGGGGGGTCTTTATTCTACCGAAATTGAATGGTCTGGGTGGACCGGCTTCCTTCCGAAGCCGGCTGGTGCGTGGATTGGCCGATAAAGGGATTGTTGAAGTGGAATCACCGGACGACCCCTTATGCGGGGCGGTACTGGTAATCGGCGGAACGCGCGACCTGGCAACCTTGCTTAAAGCACGGCGCAAAGGCTTGCGTATAGTCCAACGCTTGAACGGGATGAATTGGATCCACCGTAAAATGCGGGTGCCCCTGGATTATTTTATCCGCTGCGAGATCAACAACCTGGTATTGCGCTTCATCCGCCGTAATCTGGCAGACCGCATTGTCTACCAGAGTCAATTTGCCAGCAAATGGTGGCAAACGGTTTGCGGATCAACACGCGCGCCACACATGGTCACGTATAACGGGGTGGATTTGAGTGATTTCTCGCCACAGGGTTCCGAAGTACCCCCGGCAGATTTCTACCGTCTTTTGATGGTGGAAGCCCATATTGGCGGCGGGTATGAGCGGGGTCTGGATACCGCCGTTCGGCTGACCCAGCTATTAAATCACCAGGCTGACCGCCCGGTACGCTTGATGGTGGCTGGCAATGTGCCTGACCATTTGAAAACCTACTGGTCGCGACAGTCCGGGGGAATGGTGGACTGGGCTGGCGTGGTCCCGGGCGACAGGATCGCCGCAATGGATCGATCTGCCCATATGCTGTTTTCCGCGGATCTTAATGCTGCCTGCCCGAACGCGGTTATCGAAGCCCTGGCCTGTGGACTGCCTGTGCTGGCTTTTGCCACGGGTTCATTGCCCGAGATCATTTCGGGTAACGCGGGTTTGGTTGTCCCGTATGGTTCTAACTACTGGAATCTGGAGCAACCGGATATCGCGGGGCTGGCAAAAGCGGGCATGGAAATTCTCGCCCGCCAGGGGGATTTTCGACCATCGGCACGACAGAAAGCGGAGGAAGCCTACAGCCTCTCCCGCATGGTTGACCAGTATATCCAGGCTTTATTTGGTTGAAAATACCCTATTTGGGCGGTTCAATTCCGTTCAACAGCACGCCGTCCTGCCCCCGGCTGATCTCCCAGGGGTAGACGATATACGCGTCTGTCGTGGCCGCGAAGTAATCCGGTCTGACATTGCCGAAAAGGTTCCGGTAGGGATTGAAATGCAAAACGCATGTGAAGGGCGCGCCTCCCGCGCCTGATATGCGGTTCTTCACCGCCGTAATGGTTCGTCCGGAGCCCCAGACGTCATCCACTACCAGAATTCGTTTATCACGTAAAAGGTTGTCATCAGGAAATTGAAGGAATTTTGGCCATACCCTCAGCCGGGCGTGTTCTTTTTCCCCCTCAATCTCGGCCGGGAAGTCAACGGCGGCAGTCAGAATGGTTCCCAATCCAAGCGCCTCAGCCAGCAGGCCGCCCGGTACAATCCCCCCGCGGGTAATCATCAACATGGCATCGAATTCCGATTCGATTTGTGGAATAATATGATCAACGAGTTGGTCAATATCCTGCCAGGTGAGAATTTCCCGCCGCATATGATCTTCCTTTACTTGTCACAATGATGCAAAATTATAGCAGTTTCCCGGTTGATTTTTTCGGGCTTTAACAAAATCCTGTATACCTTTGATAATACCATTATGATCACGATTAAAGACCTTGAAACTCTAAACGAAATTAAGCTGCCACTTCCGGGGGCAGACCTGGTCTACCCCGATTACAACGGACACGGGCTGGTGAATATCCCTTCGTCCATCTGTCGTTGGTTTGGTGTTCCGCAGATCGGCGCGATGCCGCTTGCCAATGATTATGCAAAGATGGCTGGCCGCTTTGACCGGGTGGTTGTACTGGTCATGGACGGGTTGGGATGGTTGAGCTTGCAGGACTATCTACGGTCTTTCCCCCGTGAATTTAACTTCTGGATTGAGCTGCTTGAAAAAGACCAGTTGCATCCTCTCACAAGTATTTCTCCCAGCACAACCGCTGCCGCGCTGACAACATTAAACACAGGAAAGACTCCCGTCGAACATGGGAACCTGGCCTATGAACTCTGGCTGAAGGAATATGGCGTGGTGGCCAACATGATCCTGCACGCGCCCATGACGTTCCATGGTGAAGCGGGTAGTCTGAAACGCGCCAGCTTCAAACCGGAGGATTTCCTGCCATGCATCACTCTGGACACACATTTAATATCCCATGGCATTCGGGTGCAGGCTTTGCATCCGTATCCCATCGCTCAATCCAGCCTGACGGCCATGCTTTTTCCGGAAGGCAGGCATCATGGCTATCACTCACTGGGCGACCTTTTTTACCGTATCCATGATTTTATGGAAAGCAAGGCAGACACCCCTGCCTATCTTTTTGCTTATTGGAGTGAGGTGGATGAGCTTTCTCATCTCTATTCTCCCGCGGATATTCGTGTGCGTCAGGCGCTTCAGGATTTCACCCGATACCTGTCAGACCTGGTGAATGGTTTTATCAACAAACGCGGCGGGCCGCGAACTCTTCTGCTGATCACAGCCGATCATGGGCAAATATCCACCCCGCACCGCGAGGAATATGACATAAAAAGCAAGTATGACCTGGTGGATTGCCTGACCATCCTGCCCACAGGTGAGAATCGCCTTCCCTTCCTGCATGTTGTTCCCGGTCAAGAGGAGCGGATCAGGAAACTGGTTGAGTTGTACTGGCCTGGAGAGTTCTCCCTGCTGAAAGCCAATGATGTACTGGCACATGGTCTATTTGGCAGCGGTGAGGTTTATAAAAAGACCAGAAGCCGCCTGGGAGATCTGGTGGTTTTTCCCCGGGGATCTTCCTACTGGTGGTGGGCGAATAAAGAGACCCGCCTGCTTGGCCGTCATGGCGGATTAAGCCGGGAGGAAATGATCGTTCCGTTGGGACTGGTGGAGGTATAAAACAAGCCTCCCCCATTTGGTTATTTTGGGGGAGGCTTGAAATGGCAGGCTCAGCCCGATTTTTTAAGTACATGCCAGGTCAAATACCTGTCATGTATTTTCTTACCCAGCAATGATTTCCGGTTTTTTGGCAGTGCGTGCGCGAAACACAAGCCACATGGCGCCAATACCCAGTAATGTGGCGGCGATGCCAAAGACCAGACCAAGGTAGGGTATGGCGCGCAGTATGGCATAGACAGCCACACCGATCACCATGGGCCAGACAGCGTTGGTGTTATTGGGAGCCAGTTTCGCGAACAACCACTGACCGACCAGCACGGCCACAATGACCTTGCTGATATGCGACACGGCCAAACTGAACAGGGCAGCCGCTGTCGCCAGTGCGGATAATCCGATGGCGATGGTGACGCCACCCAACCCGCCAATGGTCACGAAGCCGATGATGACACCCAGCAGGATGATCAAGAACAGGGCAAGGAACAGAGCGGCATAACCCACAATAATGGTCACAAATCCATAACCGGTGGATTGCCACGGTTTGCTTTTGAGCATGTCGATGTTTTCAGTCAACAGAGCCGGGAATTTCCAGAGAAGCAATGCGCCAATCAATAGCAGAGAAATTAGATTGCTGGCGAAACCGCCTAATCCAGCCAGGACGCTGAAGGCGGTTGCCGCCGGGGCAGCCTGGGCAACGGCCTGGTGGGCCGTTTCTTTTTCCGCTTCGGATGGGACAGGAGTCAGGAAAACAACACCACCAGCCGGCGTAGCCGCGATGGAGCTACTCTGGTTGACTTTACTTGTGTAGGTCATTACCCCGCCGATCATGGCCACAGGATCAACCACCAGACCGGGTTGAAGGTTGCGGTTTACGCCCATATTCTGAAAATAGGGGGGAACGTACTGGGGCTCATTGCCGGGTGTGCCGACAATGAACTCGGCGTTGCGGTTGATGTTGCCTTTTACTTCAACTGCTTCACCATAGACGATGGCATCCTGGCCGGTTTCACCTTCCAATATGGCCTGGTACACACCCGCGCGGATATCTCTGCCGGTCCTGGAGCCGGCGGATTGTGTGAAACTGTATCCGGCATAGTACTGGTTGCGTTCAATCTCTGACTGCGGGCCGTTGGTCAAAACCATACTGGCGGCCAGCACACTGCCGGTGACTTTGCCATTGATTGTGATATTCTGGGCACCTGAAAATATGTTGCCATCAATCACCGCGTTCTCGGTGAGCAGTACTGACTGTCCCGCAACTATCAGATCACCATTGACAGGACCGTTGATGGTAATTGTGTTGCCAAAAGCCATGAGCAGGCCGTTGACCGTTCCATCCATTCTAATTGTATCGGCGGTCAATAGAAGGTCGTCATTCACTGTCTCGTCCGCCTTGACTTCGCCGGAGGTATTGATCTCGGCGGCGTAGACAGGTGGCACAAAAGCAAAAAAGCCCATGGTGATCACCAGAACCCCGGCGAGCACCCGCCAGATCGTTTGATTGTTTTTCTTCATCTCTTCCTTCTTTCGGTTGATCGGGTATTTCGATTAAATGGCTGATTAATTGGAAAATTCACATATCAATATACGCCAATATGTGTCTTTAGTTGCATTAAGATTTACTCCATAGCAAAAAACAGTCCATCCATTTGATAGGACACGCTTAAAAGCTCATTGGTCATTACCCGGTGGATCGGGATGTGTGAAGAAAAATGCGGCTAACGTCTGCCGACTACCAGCAATGTGCTCCCCAGTACCAGAACAACCAGGACAGTGCCCCCAAGAACAATCCCCAGAGTCTGGTCGCGGTTTTCGTCAAATTCAACCTGGATGGCGGTGGCTTTCGCGGCCAATTCTGTCGGGTTGGGCGGAGCGACCTGTCCGTTAATGGGAGGGGGAGGTGTTTCGTTACTTTCAAATGGATTGGGCTGGTTATAAATCCACCAGCAGGTCAACATAAACAGAATGACCAGTACGGCCTGAGCGACCAGCTGCTTGTCAATTTTTTTGGGAAATTGGAATTTTTGTGCCATGTGTTTATCCCGGGGTTATTTTGCGGCGGGCGCGGCCAGTCGTTCCTGGGCTGTTTTCGCTGCCCGTGCCGGGTCGCTCTGTTTTTTCAAGATCAAAACCGTGGCTTCCTGCACAGCCGGGCCGAGACTGGCCATGATCTCGCTGGGCGGTCGAAGTTGCGATGCCAGTGCCACCTGGTTTAATTGGGCGCGTAACGGGGTGTCTGGCCAGGCCGCCAGCGCGGATGGCCGCGGCGGCAGGGAGTTATTGGCCAGATTCCACTGTGACAGGAACTCACTGCGGGTTAGATATTCGGCCAGCTTGACGCTTATTGGACGGCGCTCCGGGTTTGTGTCGGCCAGAACCCAGACTGTGCCGCTGGCATAGGTGGCGCTGCCCGAATCCAATGAGGGAATGGGGTAAATATTGGAATCTGCCGGCATGCCAGCCAGGAAATTGGATAACCAGGTGATTACCCAGCCGCCCTGCTGATTGTTGTACAAATCCAGAACCTGGCGGTCGGTTTGATAGTTGATCAACCAGTTGGGGAAAATGTTCTTTTCAGCCCCGTCAGCCAGAAGCGTGAGTGTCTTTTGTAACTCCGTTATTTGTATCAGCGGGAGTTGCTGGGAGTCTTGTGTACTTCCTCCGGTTGAGCGGTAAAGGGCAAGCGGTACGGCGGCCAGTGGATCGGCGGCGGCAAACAGAACCGTTGAACCCGCTTTCATCACATCATCCCAGGTGGGAGTCTGCGCGGGGGTGCGATTGCTCCTGCTGACCAGAACTAGCGAATCACCCGATAGCGGCATGCCAAAATAACTGTTCTGAACGGTAGCCAGTTCTTTGGCATACGGGAACCAGTCGGTTTCATCCAATGTGGTGGTTAACTCGTTATATGGGAAGATAATTCCTTTTTTGGCGATCTCTTCCATCTGGCTGCGATTTAAAAGTGCGATGGACGGCATGGCGTCTGGAGCAGCAGCGGCGGTAAGCGCCAGTGATTCAAGCAGACTGGCGGGTCCGCTGTCGGCTTTGACGCGGATCTCCACGGTCACCCCGGGGTTTAGATCGGAGAATTCCTTAACCGTTTTTTCCAGCAATAAGGCAGCGGCTGTCTTTTTTGCCGGGTCAAATTCTGCCGGAACCCAGATGGACAGGCGGTTCAGATCATTGGATGCTGGCGCCGGGGTGGGTGTGGGGCTGACCGGGCTGGGACTGGGCGTGACAGCCTGCGCCGGGGGTTCCGGCGTGTTGACATCGGCTGGAACCAGACCGCAGCCGGCTAAGAGAATGACAACCAGAATTGACAGAAGATTCCGCATTTACAGGTTTATCGACTCATGGAGAAAAGACAGGATCAACCGCACGGCATTGGTCACATCATCCATATCGACCATTTCAGACGGGGAATGGACATACCGGCAGGGGATGGAAATGCACCCGGCAGGAACACCGGCGCGGGTTAACTGGATGGCTTTGGCATCCGTTGTGCCGCCTTCGAGCACTTCCAATTGATAGGGAATTTTATCCTTTTCGGCGCACGAGATTAATTGCTGCACCAGCCGTGGATCGGCCAGCATGCCGCCGTCGCGCACTTTGATGGCGGGGCCTTTTCCCAGGCCGACAGCCATCTTGATGGAGCGGGGGGTATCACCGGTCAGGGTTACATCAATGGATAGACCGATTTCGGGGTCCACTCCGTATGCCGATGTCGTGGCGCCGCGCAGCCCTACTTCCTCCTGGGTGCTGAAGACGAAATACAGTTCGTGCGGTGAGTTCTTCAACTGACGCATGACTTCGATCTGTACGGCAACACCGATGCGGTCGTCCATGGCTTTGGATACCATGCGTTTCCCCAGGTCGACAAACGGACGGTCAAATACCGCCAGATCACCAACGCGGATGGGGCATTCCTTCCCCGAGCGAAAACCGCCATCGATGTACAGTTGGTCAAACGACGGTACCTGTCCTGGGTTTTCCAATTTTTCCAGATAAATCACACCAGATTGGCCGCTGAGGAATTTCACCCGGCCGCCTACGCAATTGGCCGCACGCACGCCGCCTATGGTGGTAAACCGCAAAAAGCCATTATCGTCAATGTGGGTCACGATAATGCCAATCTCGTCCATGTGCGCGGATAAGAGCACGCGTGACCCGCCGGCTTTTTTCTCGCCGACGCGGGCGATCACATTGCCCATCGAATCAATTTTTATATCTTTGCTGTATTGCGAAATCTGGCGCATCACCAGCTCACGGACTTGATTTTCATAGCCCGATGGTCCGGATGTCTCTACCAGTTGTTGGATCAGTTCTTTCATGCCAGTCTCCCGGGAAAATTCTACTAAGGTCAGCGCGGTTCAGAAAACATCTTTTTTGATAGGCGCGGCAACAGTTCATTCAACAGCCGCATCATGTTTGCGATGTCTTCCTGCCACGCGATGGAACAGGTGGTATGCGCGAATCGGATGGGTACCGAGATGGAAATGCTCGGTATGCCTTCACGTTGTTTGTGAATGGAACCCGCGTCCGTGCCGCCGCCGCCGGGTTGGCGGATCTGGTAGCGGATACCGGCGTGCGCCGCAGTTTCCTGAACCAGTCTGACCAGCCGTGGGTCAGAAAGCGTATACCCGTCCGCGATGTAGATGGCTGGGCCAAAACCCAGGCGGGTGTTGTACCCGATGTTTTCTTCATCATTCCACACCGGCAGATCGTTGGCGGGGGTGGCGTCAATGGCGATGGCCGCGTCAGGGTTTAGCGCGTAAGCCGCCACGCGAGCGCCGCGCAAACCGAGCTCTTCCTGCGTGGTAAAAACGGCGCATACATTAATATCTTCCGTAGGTTTGGCCAGCAGGGTTAAAAGAATGGCCACACCCAATCGGTCATCCAGCGCTTTTCCACTGAAACTGAAACCGTTGTTGTGGAATTCCGTGGCAAACGCCGCGCGGTCGCCAGGTTTGACTTTTCCCGCGCCACCGGGGCCCAGGTCAATTCGCAGATTCTCAAGAGTGATCGGGTTCTTGCGCTCATCCGGATCAGTCAGGTGAATGGGTTTCGCGCCGATGATGGCCGGCAGGCGTTGTTTGCCCACCCATACCGTTTTCCCGGGAAGAATGCGCGCGTCTATTCCGCCGACGATGGCAAATTTATACAGGCCGCCGTCTTCTTCTTCAACAATCATCAGGCCAACTTCATCCATATGGGCAGCCAACATAACGCGCGGAGCATCGGGTTTACCGCAGGCATGTTCCACAATGACGTTACCCAGCGCGTCCACCCGGTAGGGAAGTTTCAATAAATCCAGTTGCTCTTTGACGATCAGGCGTACGCCGCCTTCCGCGCCGGAAACACCCGACGCGTTGGATAATTTTTCAACCAGGTCTGTGAACGTTTGTGAAAGATGGGAGGTGTTATTTTCGGTCATGTCAGTCCTCCCAACGGATGGATTGCGTGAAATCAGGTTCAAAGCTGGCAACAGCCTGAGCCAGAATATGCCCAGCCCGCTGGATATCCTTCATAGAGACAAGCTCAACCGGAGTATGCATATAACGAAGCGGGATACTGATATACAGGGAGGGCAACCCCTCGCCGGCCATCTGCAGACCCATGGCGTCCGTTCCGGATTGCGACGGGGAAACTTCCGTCTGGAAGGGGATGTCCAATCGTTCCGCGACCTTTTTGAACGCCTCGAAGACAGCCGGATGGGTGTTCGGTCCCCATCCCAGCGTGATACCTTTGCCAAACGGTACGGTGCGGTATTCGTTAGCGCCGGGCCCTTTGGCGAAAGTTACATCGATGGCCACAGCAATATCCGGTTGTGCGTCTTCCGGGGCGGTGAACGCGCCTGCCAGAGTCTCTTCCTCTTGCACGGTGGCTACTGCCCAGACATCCCAGGAATGCCGGATGCTGGATAATTCCTGCAGGCAGACGCTCAAGGCGGCCACCGAGGCTCGGTTATCCAGCGTGTGCCCGGCCAGGGTATTATCCGTCAATTCGAGAGGAAGCTGGCCGAAGGAAATCGGGTCGCCCGGACGTACCAGGCTGGCGGTTTCATCCGCTGAAAGTCCCACGTCAATGAAGAGATACTCCATGGGGACGGTCTTTTTGCCGAGCGAACCGGGCAGAAGTCGGTCGGCTGGTTGACCAATGATTCCGGGCAGGTCACGCCGTCCGTGCACTATAACTTTCTGTCCGGGAAGAATACGCGGATCGATTCCACCGATCTCGGTGAAGCGGATGAAGCCTTCCTGCACCATGGTGGCCATCAGGCCGATGGCGTCCATATGGGCGGCCAGCAGGATTCGCGGCCGGGGATCAGCTCCAATCCCATGGCGGATGCCATACAGGCTGCCCAGCCGACTGGTGCGCAGCTCATCCACCCACGGACCCCACTCATCCGCGACGGCCAGACGCACCGGATCTTCATATCCTGATAAACCGGGCAATGTCAATAATTTTTTTAGAAAAGGAAGTGGATCGTACATAATCCTCAGGGTTCCAGAGTGGCTGTTTCTGTAGGAATCTCAAGTGTAACGGTGGGTGTAGGCGGTTCAAACGTGGCGGTTTCTGTTGGCGGCAGTGGAGAACTCGTGGGGGTAAATGTCGGGGGAACCTCGGTTGGCGGCGGGACCTCGGTAAACGTCTGGGTGATGGTTCGCGTGAACGTCATAAAGGGCGTGCGCGTGTTCGTTGGAATGATGGTATGGGTGGCGGTGTGCGTTATGGTGGGTGTAAAAGTAATGGGCGTGAATGTCAAAGACGGAGTCATTGTGAATGTACTGGTCGGCGTGGCGGTCGCCGTGGGTTGGGGGACGGTCAACTGGCTGATCCACAGGGTGGCCAGGCCTAGGCAGTAACAGGGGATTGTAGCGGCGACAATCAGGATCAGGATAACACGCGTCCTTTCCCGTCCACCCCGGCGGATCGAATCCAGTATTTGGTGCATAGTGTATGTGATGATATCACCAGGGTACAGGTGATGCAAGTCCACCCGGTTAGAGGCCACGTGATCTGATTCAGGAGGCGTCGGTATGCTGATCAGCGTGGGAAGTTATCCGGTGTGATCAACCCATCCTTTTGAACATATCCGCTGAGATCAAATTCAACCGAAGACTTACACGTTTGCTCTTTTTTGCCCTGGGATTCATCCAGAAGGTTATTAAGGCTGGTATACGTGATTGATATTTTGATATTTCCGGTTCCCTCGGGCATCCGCCAGTAAACATCACCTGTGGGAGGATAGGTGCCGTTTTTATCCGCGTATTCCAGGCGGGTAAAATTATAAACCCCTTCCACCGTGCCGTAAATGTTTTCCAACCCACAGCCGCTGGTGGAAACCATAATACACACCACCAACAGAATGAACAAACCGACCCTGGCGCGGCGGTCTTTTTTCACAACCGGAAGGAGTGCCATGCCCGCGCAGGGGATGACCGCGAATCCCCAGGGTATGGGCGTGTCCTCACTCGCCGGGGAGGAGATATCAAGCGCGTATTGTTGACCGAGTAACAGGGCGGTCTTTTTGGGGATATTAATCGAATATGTCAGGTGGATACTGTCGCTTCCAGCTTCAGCCAGCGCCTTGATTTTTATTCCTTCCCACCCGGGTAGAGTCATATCCTGCTTCCACTCAAACCGCGTGGAGGTCTTTTTATTTCCATCCGCAATCCTGGAAAATTTCCCCATGGCGGAAAGCAGTGTGAGGAAATAGTCAAATTTTTGATTGGTTATCTGGGATGTGTTGGAACAGGTATGGCTCTGGTTTTTGATGCTCTTGATTTCGCCCATCCAGTCGCCGCTGAGGTCCACAAGTTCAAAAAAAGCCTCAAATTTGGATGGCTTGGATTTGGCAAAGGCCACAAAACGGGCAGAGTCGAAACCATATCCTGAATGGATCGGACCATAAATCACCTCGGCTAAACTGACAGCTTCTTTCGCAGGCCCATTCCCTAATCGATAGAAATATGTCTGTCCGGGGGGGATGCGGACATAAAATGGCCGGCCGCTCATCTTAATTTCATCAGAACCCTTTTTTTTAGTTCCACTAAAAACCCGGAGCGGTGCCACATTCCCGGCGGGTATGTCAATTTTATAAATAACTGAATCAGTCGATCTAATAATTACATTATCATGCCCGGAAGTCTGAATCATCCCACCAGCAAGGGAATTTTCTAATCCTTGAATATAGTCACCATATGCCTCTCCGGTTTTTGTCTCATCCGGCAGTGTGATATTGACACTGCTATTCACCGGCTGCATACCTATATAGTATCGTGCGACATCATCCGCGAGATCCAGGTATTTCTTCTTAAAGGAATTGTCAAAAGGATATTGCGCATTATTAATGGAAACGAGAAACTTGGATTCACCAAACACGCAACCGGGTTGTCCTTCACATAACCCTACGAGGACATTTTGCGCGTGTAAATAACGGGCTTCTTCACCTTTTGGCCATTTAAATGGTTCAAGTTGAAACCCGGTTTGATGATTATTTTCTGTCCTACCGTATTTGATCAAATTTTGATTGATATATGATGCGTCCAATAGATAGGTCGCGTTTTCCGCGGCCATTTCCAACCACCAGCGTTCTTCTGTATTTATTGCACCAGTTATCATATTGTATGATTTGGATTCCACCCAATGAAAAAGTTCGTGCGACATGGCATATTTATTTATATCTGAAGTCAGGTCTTTAATGACATCCGTTGGTATCTTAAGCTTGCCTGAAATGGTTTGAAACTCCGGGGCTTTTTTTCCACCAACAATTATTACCAATGGTTTATTCTGGGTGGGCAGAGCTCGATTAAACCCTTTTTTTTGATATGCGGTTAGAATTTGTTCGCAGACATTCATAAGATCCAAATAAGGATTTAGATTCAGGGGTTTGACATCAACATAAACATAAATTGATCCGGCTGTATTGTGGTAGCAATAACTACCAAATATTTTCCCACTACAATCAACGACTGATTTCGTTTGATCGGAAGGTGCGTGTAACCCACCGCCAGAAAACGCCATTCGAGATGGGTCGGTTGGGCTTTGGCTTTTCAATGGGTTGACAACAAAGAATTTTGTTGGTTTCTCTCCTGATAAAGTAGCCGCTGTTTCAGAGCCGCTATCCGGTGCACTTACGTGAGGATTTACAATCAATTTTCCATCTACCGGTTTAATGGGCATGATGCCTATATATTTCTCATCCACGATCATGGCCAATCGGTCATCTTGAGACTTCGCGGGGAACTCAAGCACACCTTCTGGAGGTGATACTTTTTCCGGATCGGCTGACACGCCATAAGCCAAAGATTCAATCGAAAAATTTCCTTTAAGCGCGTTTTCCAGTTCTTTCCCGGGTTTGTTCGATATGAGATTTACCTGAGCGTTGGCTTCTTCATTTACAGGAACGACCCGCAACCCAACGCCTTCTTTATCTTTATAAAGTTTTCCGTCAGAGTTGACCGCAACAGCCTGAACTTTGGAAAAAGTAAAAGAGCCTACGGTTTGTGCGCTATCGGAAGCGGCAACTTCCGTGTCTTCGGGTGCGTTCAACAGTGAAGAGACCAGGAAATAACCGCCGCCAACACCACCGACCAGCACAACGCACAGGGCGGCCAGCAGGAATACCCCGATGAGGGCGGCTGATGGAGTCAGTCTCTTGCGTTTTGGCGGGTCGGTTTTTTGGGGAATTGGTAAACGGCTTTCGGGTTGAAGCGTGTTTGAAGAAACCGGTGCCTGATTATCCTGCGGTTTGTATACCTTTGATGGACTCATCTTTCCCTCTGTGAGTGGTTAAATTATCGGTATAGTTGGATTTTTAAATTATCATATCGAGAAATCAGGGGCATTACAAGAGATAAACTCCGGGGCAACACAAACCTGGAATTGACATCTATTCGGCACATTCAGGCCATGCGATTGATACGACCACATTCTTCCACTGAGGAATTTTTCTTGATTTCGAAACGCATTGCCTGATTTCCAGCCCTATTCAGATGCCCGTGCAATCATTAAATGACTGACTGAGTTTTTTTTCCCTGGTCGATAGGAATTATCCCTATTAAGTATCAAAAATTCTCAAGGGAATTCAAATTTTCCAGACAAGATATCATTCACTTTCATTACACCACGGCCATCGGAATCAAAAAGCTTGCAGGTGACAATTTCTACAATGGTCTCCTCTGTAACCGGAGATGGATTATCCGTCTGCGCGGATTGGAGCGTGGTCGCGTCGGGTTAATTTCGCGGCAATGGAGCAGACGATTGATTCTCTGTAGCAGGCGGCTTGTAAACGTCAGATGGGGTCATCTCTTCCTCCCTGCACGTGAGTATTTGATTTTGAATGGTATGGGATATGAATACTATAACGACTGGGGACCGTTTTCACAAGTGAAAGCCGGGTTACTGGATTGTTTCCGGCAGGCTGATCACCGTGCGCGCTCGCCCGCTATCCAATCGATCCAATTTCATCCCACCGCCAAACACAGCCAGCATGGCATTGTGCAGCGCGATACCTTGCCCGCCGAAGACTGAATCCCGTTCGTCAACTTCTTCGGGAACGCCATTATTCTCAATGTAAACGCGCAGCATGGCATCAACTTCAGCTCTGATTCGGATTTGGAGATCCGTTCCTGTCAGCGGCCGGGTATGCTTTCCAATGTTTCGCAGGCATTCACGAACGGCGTAATAGACAGTCTCCATGGCATCAGCGGGAAGATTGCCCGCGGCCTGAATACTCTTTTCTGATACATCAAAAAGCAGCGTGGCGTGGAGCAAATCTGCTTCATGTTGGGCGAGACTCTGTAAAGCAGGGAAAAGCCCTTCCCGGGCTATGGCCGTGGGAGGCGGATGAGGAGCGTTACGAAGAAGGTCGGAAATCTGGCGGTGCGCGTTGGTGATCTGGTCAGCCGCCTGTCCTCCTGGCGCTGCCAACAACGCGGTGTGCAGCAGGGGAAGCACTTCGTCGTGTAGTACACGGCGGGCTTCTTGATCGAGAAGGCGTGTTTTCGCCTGTTTTTGTTTCTGCAAATTCACCAGACGGCGGGCGATCTCTGCCGCGGCCTGATTATCCATCCAGCTTTCCAGCGCTGAACGGGCTATCTCGATCTCTTCCATGGTGTAAAGCCCGTCATCCAGCCTATCTCCCAGCAGCAGCCAGCCATCCAATCCGCGCGATGACAGCAGGGATATGGCCCAGCGGAAACCTCCGGACGCCTGTGGATCGAGCGGCAGAGGTTGGTCGCTTTTTACCAGAGAATTGAGTAGTGAGGGCTGCCTTGACATCAGGCTTAATTGACCCGGAAAACCCAACTCTTCCGGCAGGAAGCTGCCCAACGCGCCGCTGGGTATCAGGGCGGCCTGTTTGCATCGCAACAGTCGGGTGCACAGGATTTCAAATTCTGAATAAATTCCATTCGCGTCAGAGGGATTCTCCTGACGGCCAAAAATCCTTTCATAGTATTTTTGTGGCCTGGCCAGCGCGCGGATCTCATCCGTATTGATGGATTGTTCCCGCGCGGCAAGGCGGTTTTGAATGGCCAGCGCGCCCGTAAGGAAAGGAATGAATACCAGGTAAGCCAATTCCGGCCTGGAGAAGTAGATGAGAACATAGGAAAACAACAGGGCAAAAATGGCGCCCAGCCAGATGGAAAATATCCAGCGTTTTTTCAGGCCTGATCGGGGCAGGGGATTGGAGCTGAAAACCTCGTATACCATGGCGGCTTGTCCGATTAGCAGAATGGCGGCTGTGATCAATATTTCAATGACCACATCGAGCCCGGTCAGGGGAAGCAACACGGTTGCCGCATACTCTGAATCAGCGCGGTAGCTCATGGAATGGGAACTGATTCCCCAGAAGAGGGTAAACGCCACCAGAAAACACACGGCCAGCAGCACCAGGGTTGAGGCCATCAGCCACGGCCGGGCCCGTTGGCGGGCTTCTTGACCCATCAGGCGGGGGGTGGGGCCGGGAAGCATAATGGCATCCAGCGCGAGCAGAATACAAAGGAGGATATAGCCGGGGAAGGCAATTGCCAGAAGGGTGAAATTGGATAAGTTGCCCGGGATGCCTGACAGATCAGGCAGCGGGTTGGCCAGCACCATCCATACGAGCAGCCCGACAGTAAGAATCAGGGTTAACCCAAACCAGGGTGCCTGTCGTCGGTTCAGCGAGGATGAGACATCATCCCAGTAACCGGAATACCAGAGAATGACACAATACCAGGCGAACGGAGACAGGATCAACGGCCACCACCCGGCGCGCCACCAGAAGTTCACCAGCGGGCTATCCCATTGCCAACCATTGCGCAGGATGGCCGTGTGGGCAATGAAAAAGACAGCTCCCAGCAGAAGACCGTCTACAGTCAGCCAGACACCGAAGGCACGGCGGTCTGCTTCCAGTAATATGGTGAAACCCAGCCAACACAGGATAAAGGCGTTGAAAAGTGAAAGCGCCAGAGCGGGCCAGTCCAGCAGAACCTGACCGCTCATCCATCCTCCCAGGGAATCCAGTTCTGGATGGCATCCTGAACAAAAGGCCGGCCTTCGGAATTCCAGTGGATCAATCGTCCGGTCTGGAAAATGATGGCCGCGCGTGTACGGGCGACCTTCTCGTCGGTGGTTGAGTCATCCAAACCCCAGGCGGCATAAATACTTCCGTTGGTTCGGCTGATGGTGCGTTTATCGTGGAAACCCATGCGGCTGGCGATCTGTTCGTTGGTGAGGCCCTGGGCGATCATTTTGATAACCGCCAGTTCGTTGGGTTCAAGCAACGTGAGGGGATCCTGTTCGTCCAACTGCTTTACTTCCTGAACCCGGTCTTCAATTTCCGGGTCTATGAAGGAACGCCCCGCGATGGCATCCTTGATCAATGGAAGGATCATGGCGGGCAGCAGATAGTTGGATTTGCGGACGTAGGCATAGTGGCTGAGAATTCCGGAAGCGCGGAAGTCGCGGTAAAACTGGTCATCGTCCTGAATGGAGTAGAATACCACTGGCAGACGGGGAATTTCACGGCGCAGCGCGACGGCAGTTTGAATGCCATTCATTGCCCCTTCAAGACGAACGTCCATCAAAACTGCCTGGGGGAGCCTGTTGGCAGCCAACACCAGAGCTTCTTCTCCAGAACCGGTATCCGCGCAGATGCGGACACCACCGCCTGATTCGAAACCCGTCTTCAACGCGGCGCGCAAGCGTTCATTATCTTCGACGATCAACAATGCGATCATAAAATGTATTATACCGACCGGGCGTTAATAGTGTTTCATTCGAAATTCAGTGTTTATAAAAAATTGCCACCAAAATCATCATCTGTTAAGCACCTGAGTGCGTGGAAACCGGGGTTTAAACAGCGGCACAAAATTGACCGAAACCTATAATGGGTGAAAAGGAGAATCAATATGCCTGTCAAACATGCTTCGCGGATACTATGGATATCCATCTTTCTCGGTTTTTGCTTTGATCTGCTATTCTGGAAAAAGCCAATCGGGGTGTCATTTTTTCTCTACATTCTTCTGTTGACATCGGCCGGTTTTGTGATCAATTTTCTGGAAGGGCAGAAACCTGCCTGGCAGAGCTGGTTGATGGCCGCTTTTACCCTTTTCTTTTCCTTCATGACCTTCATCCGGCAGGAGCCTTTCACCAATTTCATCAATGTTCTGAATTGCCTGCTGTGCCTGGTACTTCTGGCATTGACGTTTTCGAGCGGACTCTGGCCGAAATACAGTCTGGCTGACGCGATCACTGGCCTTGTCCGGCTGACTGGCTCCGCGCTGGCGGGCGGAAGTTCGCTGTTGATGTCTTCAGGAAAAGGTGAACCAACGGAGGGAGGCGGCACACCTGAATCTTCACATAAACCCCGAATTTCCATCTGGGCAGTACTGCGTGGATTGCTGCTGGCTTTCCCGATCGTCTTTTTCCTGGCTTTACTGCTGGTATCGGCTGATCCGGTTTTTTCAAAGGAACTGGAAAAGATCCTGGATATTGACCGGTTTGTCGAATATGCGGTTCGTCTGGCATTGGTGGGGATCGTCGGGTACATTTTGTCCGGAATCTACCTGTACAGCCGTGAGAAATCGAATCGCAGTGACCTCATCGGGATGCAAAAGCCCTGGCTGCCGGCCTTCCTGGGATTCACCGAAAGCGTGATCGTCCTGACCGGAGTTAACCTTCTGTTCGCCTTCTTTGTGATTGTGCAGTTTAAATACTTCTTCGGAGGGCAGGCCAATATCGTGGTGGACGGTTACACCTATGCCGAATACGCGAGAAAAGGTTTCGGCGAACTTGTCTGGGTAGCTGTGCTCAGCCTGATGCTGTTCCTTGGCTTATCCAGCATCACCCGGCGGGAGACATCCACAAAACAGCACTGGTTTTCCGGATTGAGCCTGGTACTTGTCTGCCTGGTTGGGGTCATCCTGGTGTCCTCTTTCATGCGGCTCAACCTGCTGGAAGCGGCCTATGGATTCACCCGGCTGCGCACCTACAGCCATGTTTTCATGGTCTGGCTGGGAATCCTTTTGGCGGCCGTGATGGTGTTGGAACTCATCGCCTACCGGCGAGGCTTTGCCATGGCCGCTTTCTTCACCCTGATCGGCTTCGGCCTGACCCTGAACATCATGAATGTGGATGGATTCATTGTTGACGCGAATGTCAACCGTTCTGTTGCCAATACAGAGCAAAAACTGGATTATCTTTACTTTCAAGAGCTTTCCACCGATAGTGTGCCGGCCGCGTTGCAACAATTTCGGTCTACAACCGGCGGTGATGTGAAACACCTGCTGGGAGCGGCGCTCGCCTGTCGGGCCAGCGCCCTTGAAACACAGTTGGAATCCTGGCAATGGCAGGGGTACCATGTTTCATTCAATTCCGCGGTTGATGCCCTGCGGGCTGCCGGGACGGAGTTGAGTGACTATCGGGTGATTAAGAACGATGGGGCTTCCTGGAGACAGGATACGGTGGAGACGCCATTGGGAACGATGGATTGCTATAAGAATTACCGTTCAATGGATTAAATATCAAACCAGGTTATCTTTTTTCGGGAAGAGAGAATTGTCTTTCTTCCCAAGATTTTTTAAATACCCCCAATTCCCTGGATTATATTAATATCTTCTTATTTGACGATAGGGAAAACCCATGTTATATTTTTGCTAACAATTGAAAAGCCTCTAAAGGCACTCTTATCCAGAGAGGTGGAGGGAACGGCCCTATGATACCTCGGCAACCTGGCAGGACTATTTTTAATAGTCAAGCTCAGGTGCCAATTCCGGCAGAGAAAATCTGGTAGATGAGAGGGCAGCCACAAGAATTTTCTTGCCCCTCGCAGTACCGGAAGGGGCAATTTCTTTTTATATAATAAGGAGAATATATATATGCTTTCAACATTCATGAGCTCTGAAAAATACCTGTTCACCTCTGAATCGGTTACCGAGGGACATCCAGACAAGATCTGCGATCAGATCAGTGATGCCGTTCTCGACGCCTGCCTCGCGCAGGATCCTGCCTCTCGTGTGGCGTGCGAAACAGCGACCAAAACCGGTTTTGTCATGCTGCTGGGCGAAATCACCACCAACGCCCATGTAGACTTTGATAAACTGGTACGCAAGGTCGTCACAGATATTGGTTACGACGACAGCTCAAAAGGTTTTGACGGTAATTCCTGCGGTGTGCAGGTTGCCATTGCCAAGCAGTCTGGTGACATTGATATGGGTGTCTCCAAAGCGGATGAGGTCAAGAAAGGCCAGTCTGCCGAAGATGAAATCGCCAAAGTTGGCGCCGGCGACCAGGGTATGATGTTCGGTTTTGCCTGCAATGAAACCCCGACTTTCATGCCCATGCCCATTTACCTGGCTCACAAACTCACCCGAAAGCTGAGCGAAGTTCGCAAGAACGACACCCTGCCGTGGCTGCGCCCCGATGGCAAAAGCCAGGTGACCATTGAATATCGCAAAGGCAAAGCCTACCGCGTGGATACCGTGCTCATCAGCACCCAGCATGATCCCGACGTGACCCAAAAAGAAATCTTCGATGGTGTCAAGAAATTTGTTATTGATCCCGTTTTGAAAGAATCCGGAATTATTGTGGACGGCGATCTCAAAGTCTACGTTAATCCCACCGGTCGTTTCGTAATCGGCGGCCCAATGGGCGATGCCGGTGTTACCGGCCGCAAGATCATTGTGGATACCTACGGTGGAACCGGCCGGCATGGCGGCGGCGCCTTCTCCGGCAAAGACCCCACAAAAGTGGACCGCTCTGCCGCGTACGCCGCCCGCTGGGTTGCCAAAAATGTTGTGGCTGCCGGTCTGGCCGATCGCTGCGAAATTCAGGTGGCATATGCCATCGGTGTGGCTCATCCCCTGAGCATCAACGTTGAAACCTTCGGCACTGGCAAGATCAGTGATGAAGATATCTCCGAGATCATCTCCAAGACGTTTGATCTGCGTCCCGGCGCCATTATCCGCGACTTAAATCTGCGAAAACCGATCTACCAGCAGGTGGCGGCTTACGGTCATTTCGGCCGTGACGACCTCAACCTGAGCTGGGAAAAAACCGACCGGGTTGACGCCCTTAAAGCCGCCGCGGCCAGCAAAGCAGCCGTTGTCAAATAAGACAATTCTTTGAGGCACACGCCGTGACCTCAAACCATCACACGGGCGGATCGCAGGATCCGCCTGTGTGATTCTCCAGAGCGGTGGATTTACCGGCTGCGTTTATAATTCAGTTATGCTTTATCTGGTTGCCACACCAATTGGAAATCTGGGTGATATCACCCTGCGCGCCCTGGAAACGTTGAAAACCGTTGATCTGGTGGTCAGTGAGGACACGCGCAAAACCGGATTCCTGTTGAAACACTTCGAGATCAAACAGCCGCAGATGTCATTCCATGAATACAACGAGGACAAGGCTTCCGCCCGGGTCGTGGATATGTTGTTGGAAGGGAAAAATGTGGCGCTGGTCTCAGACGCGGGGAGCCCATCCGTTTCCGATCCCGGCTACCGGCTGGTGCGTGCCGCGCTGCAGGCTGGTGTGGAGATCACGGCCATTCCCGGGCCAACGGCGGTGATCACGGCGCTGGTGCTTTCCGGTCTGCCGGTGCATGCCTTCACCTTCCGCGGATTCCCGCCGCGCAAGAGTTCCGCCCGGCGCAAATTTCTGGCCGTGGATGAGCATTCACCACATACCCTGATCTTCTACGAAAGCCCATTTCGGCTTAAAGAATTTCTCAAGGATTGCCTGGCTGTGTATGGTGACCGGCCGGCAGCCGTGGCCAACGACCTGACCAAGAAATTCGAACTGGTGGTACGCGGCAGCCTGTCTGAATTGGTGGAAAAAGCCGCGACGATGGATCTACGCGGCGAATTTACGGTGGTGATCGCCGGTTTCGAGGCCAACCTTTGAGCGAAAATCGTTTCTTTGTCCCGCCCGAAGTATTTAATGGCAGGGAGACTTGCTTCCCGCCGGATATTTCCCGGCAGATCAGCATGGTTTTGCGTATGAAGAAGGGGGAGGGCGTTATCATCCTCGATAACCGCGGCCATTACCGGCCGGTGACGTTGAACGAGGTGACCCCAAAAGAAGTAACCGGTCAACCCGGTGAAATCACCCTGGCCGGGGGGGAGCCGGTTATTGAATTAACTCTGTGTATTGCGCTGACCGGGCGAGAGAAGTTCGAGTGGGTATTGCAGAAAGGTACAGAACTCGGCGTAAAACGATTTGTCCCGCTGGTCACCGCGCGCACCCTGGTGCAGGAAACCGGCGGATCGGATGCCCGGATGAACCGCTGGCAGAAAATTGTGCAGGAAGCCGCGGAACAGTGCGGCCGTGGGCTGGTCCCGGAGGTTGGCATTCCGGAAAAGTTTCCCGGTCTGCTGAAACGGAAGGACATCCCCCGGGGTTATATTCTGTATGAAAAAGAAAGGCAATCCGGCCTGGCGCAAACCTGGCAGCAAGACTTCAATGGCGGAATTCGGTCAATCGCATTGCTGATCGGACCTGAAGGCGGGTTTACGGACGTTGAAGCGGAACAGGCAAAAGCGGCTGAATTCAAACCCGTAAGTGTTGGAACGCGCATCTTACGCATGGAAACGGCAGCACTCGCGGCGTGTGTCATTTGCATGACCGCGTCCGGCGAAATGGGCTGATTTACCACGTACATCTTATTAGACCAAGGAACACGATACCATGTTGTTTTCCAGAGAATTTGTGATGGGAGTCATTCGAAAATTTTGCGAGCTGACCATTCGGCCGCATATGGAACCTTTGACGCAGGTGCCCATGACCGGGCCGTACCTGATCGCCGGGAATCACATCAATACCATGGACGGGCTGGTCATGTTTACCTATATCCAACCCCGGCCGTTGACCACTTTAAGCAAGGAAGAGAACTTCTCCAATCCATTAAATCGCATGGTCTCTGAAGCCTGGGGCGCCATTCCGATCAAACGCGGGACGGTGGACAACACGGCTATGAACCTCTGTCTGGATGCCTTAAAGGAAGGGAAGATGCTGGCCATACTCCCCGAAGGCACTCGTTCTCACAGCGGAGAGATGTCCCAGGGAAAACCGGGTATTCTCCCTCTGGCGGTCAAATCTGGCGTACCGATCGTACCTGTAGCCTTCCACGGGCATGAAAACTTCTGGCGAAATGTGCTTTCCTTTCGGAAAACGGACTTCTACCTTGAGGTTGGACAGCCTTTTTTGATCAAAGCCACCATGCGCGATCTGGATCGGGAGAAACGCCAGATCATTACGGATGAGCTGATGTACCGCATCGCCATGCTCCTGCCGGAAAAGTATCGGGGTTATTACTCTGACCTGAGCAAGGCCACCACCAATTACCTGGAATTTATCACTTTCCCCGAATCATGATTTCAATGCCAGGTGGCGCGGCAGCAGATTTTTGATACCACGGTTGGTGACCCGCCCGACACCGATGACCCTCTCATGTGGATCGGTGATGACCGGATTGGTGCCTTTTTCCCAGGATTGACCATCCGTGCAGGGGATATCCTCCCCGCGCGCCCAGCGGGCTGCCATCGCCGGGTCAAGCTTGTACCGGTTGTGTTTGATCTCTGCCGGGAAGCGCGTTGCCCATTCAAGGCTGACTTCAAAACCGGTTTCGGTGTAATCTCCCAGGCGCAATCCGTTGGAGTTTACCGGAAGGCCGGGAAACGAGGATTCAAGCAGCCGGGGAAGGGCATACACACTCTGATGGAAAGATGCCAGACGTACGTCGTATCGATCCAGAATTTCACGTAGATCCATGCCATACATAAACAAGAATTGCGCCGCGAGCTTTTCCTGATCAGATCTGGAAAGAGTCAGCAGGTGCGATGTATACCCATGTCGTGAGAAGCCGCCTTCCGGTTGGCTGGAGAACGGAGCGGTTTTTTGAAGGTGCGCCGCGAAGAATCCGGATGTCCCCAGCCGGTGCGGCCACAGGCGTAACGCCCGACGGATTTCGGGTAAAAAGGCAAGGTTGTATGCTTCCTCCAGCCCGGGAGCGTTGATTTGTATCCTTTTATCTGCCTGTGTAATGATGACGCTGCCGGCCGTCCGCCGGAGTATGGTGTCCAGAACGCCTTCATCTTCTTCAGGAGCCAGCGTACAGGTGGAATACACCACCTGCCCGCCCGGTTTGCAAGCCTGCAGGGCACTCATCAGCAATTGTGCCTGTCTTCCCGCGAGGCGGCCGCGTTCGGCTGGTTTGATCTCGCGTTTGTTGCGGTCGCCGGGATGCAGATTTTCCATGCTGCAGGGCGCGTCCAGCAGAACATAATCGAATGTGTCAGGGAATAAAAGCCCGTATTTCTCTCCGGGAATATTGGTCACCGCGCTGTTTACCGCGCCCCAGGTTTTCAGCGTGGAACTCAACGCTTGAATGCGCGAGGCGGTGCCATCGTTGGCGATGATCAAGCCTTTGTCCTGAAACCGTGACGCCAGATGGGTGGTTTTGCCACCGGGGGCGGCTGTGAGATCGAGTATGAGCGGTTGAGGCTTGTCTCCCGATTCGAACAATTCCACCGGCAGCATGGAGGCCGCGTCTTGAATGTAAAAATATCCCAAACGGCTTTCCAGCGTGCGGCCCGGTGGGATTGCGGACCTTTGCAGGGTGTAGCCGTCCTGGCAGAAGGAGACCGGTTGAAGCCCCCAACCGTAATCCGCCTGCAGATCGGCCGCCAGCAGGTGAGGGTCACCTTTCAATGTATTCAAACGCAGCGCGGTGGGCGGTGGAGTTTTCACCGCCTCTTCAAGAGCCGCCGCTTCCGCTTCAGTCAGCAATTCTCGGTAGCGCCCGACGCGGTCACCCGGAGATTTTTCCCTGAGTTTAGTCATTGTCTTTCCGGATACAGAAGACCATTTCATTGCCCACCAGAATTTCGGTAACAGGCCAGTCCAGCCCGGACAGAGTTTCATTTACCAGCTTGCGCTGCCGGTCAGCCAGGTTAAAGCGGCCGGTCAAATTGGACGCCGGCAGACTGACAACCAGCCAGCGGACGTTCAAAGCTTGCCAGAACGCCCGGTTGCAACCCTTCTGGCGCTGGTCAAAGCGGTGGGCTTCCTTGAAAAAGAACGCGGCATCCGCCATTTCAGACGGTGGGTTCAACAGAATATCGCCATATTCCGCCTGACCGTTAATTCCGGCGGTATGGAAGAAGCGGTTGATCAAATCGACACGCGGCCTGTGCAGGTCATACGCCAGGTAGCGGGTACTGGCCGGGAGTTTCATCCATGGCCAACCGAATGGATGCAGGGCGCAGGCCAGATCAAGCAGGCTGTCCGGCCTGCCTGTAACGGCGAAAATCTGCCGATAAAATTCTTCCAGAACCGGCAGGCGCTCACGGGTAGAGGCGTGGGCTTCAAGCATTCGCCGGCAAAAATCCAGGCAGGCATTTTGATCCGCAATTTTCTCCATTTCGTCCAACTCATGGAATGCCTGCGCATAGCCGGGGTCGCCTAGGTAAGGGGCGACGATATTGTGCAGTTTTTCGCGGGCCTCATCCACGGCTTTTTCGGGTTTCAAACCGCGGTCCAATCCGTGTTGGATCAGGTCAATCACGGTGGCAGGCGGTATATCCACGCCGCGGTACTTGCGCCCGGTCAGGATTGGCTGCGCCAGTGCAACGGCATCCCGCGATGAGTTTTTCACCCGGTTGTCACCCTGAAAACCAGCTCGTTGGCGAATTCAAAACGCTTTACCTGCCAGGGGCGGCCATTTGCCAGACGGTTGAAATCGGCTTCGTAGGTGGCGCCCATACCCTTGCGGCTGCCTCCCAGTGTGCGCAGTGGATAGCTGATGACCAGCGCCCGGGCGTTTATCCGGTCAATCAGATCGGCTGCCAGCCCTTTGCCCTGCTGCTCCAGGCATGGCAGGGTCTTCAGGATAAGCACGACGTCATACTTGCGATCAATCGGGTAACTGACCAGGTCGCCTTCTACGGCATTCCCCGGCACTCTCATGTGATCAAAGAAGGACTGTAAATTCACAGCCAACCGGTGATACATATCCACAGCGGTGTACGTTGTATTAGCCTGAATGGGCATCCATGGAAGTGAGAGCGGGGTCAACCCGCAGGCCAGATCCAGAATGGAGTGGATAGCAGGCAGACCGTCAAGAACCTCGTGGAAGAAGCGTTCGAGAATGGGCAGGCGTTCTTTTGTGGAAGCGTGTGCCTCCATCTTCTTCAGGCAAAAAGCCTGAACCCGGGGTGACGTTATTTCACGCGGGAGGGCTGATATTTCGGCTGAAAAATCTGCTTCTTCCAGCATGTCAGCCAGATAGGCACCGCCTATCTGGTGCAACCGGCTGCGGATGGATTTGACCAGCTCGCGGCTTTTTAGCCCCTTGCGGCCCTCACCTTCACAGATCCTACGGATGACATCGATATGAATATCCCGGTAAGCCTCACCGGCCGCCGCCTGGCGGATGACATCCTCAACAGTCAGGATGGCTCTCATCGATCCTCAAACCAGAAGCTCGCACAGGCGGGTCATAAAGCGCAGGTTGTGCAGGGTGGCCAGCCGCTGGTAGCTGCTGTCACCGATTTTGAACAGGTGGTGCAGATACCCGCGGGAATAGCGCGAGCATACCGGGCAGTCGCAGCCCTCCGAAACCGGACGAGAATCGCGCATGAAGCGGTCATCTGTGCAATATATGTAATCCAGCCAGTTGCTGGTGGTCATCAGGCTGTTTTTCTCAGGGGTATACCTTTCTTCAAAAGCATATAACCGGCCATGACGCGCGTCACGGGTGGGCATGGCGCAGTCGAACAGGCCGTATCCCAGACGCCAGCAGGCGGTCAGGTTAAGCGGATGACCGATGCCCAGGGCGTGCATGGGGAACTGCGTGGGCACAAGTTCGCGGGTCAGGCTGATGATATCTTCGAGCAAGGCGCCGGCGGAATCGATCGGCCAGCCACCGTACCCGAATCCGTCGAAACCGATGTCCAGCAGCGCGGCGGCGCATTCTTTGCGCAGGTCTTCCTCACCGCCCCCCTGGATCACGCCGAAGATCAGCGGACGATTTTCCGCGGGGATTTTCTTCTGTTCCATCAATCGGTCAAATTCACGCCGCCCGCGTTTGGCCCAGGCAATGGTGCGTTTGATGGATTGCTCCTGTTCTGCACGGGATGATTCCACGTCGGTGCAATCATCCAGGCAGATGACCACATCCGTCCCAAAGCCTACCTGGAGTTGCACTGATTTTTCGGGAGTCAGGTTGATCTTGCGGGAAGAACCTTCCGGTTGAAAGATGATCCCATCATTACCCAACCGCCCGTATTTTGGGTTTTGGCGGATCAGTGAATACGCCTGAAAACCGCCCGAATCGGTGATGATCGGTCGATTCCAGCCGCTCATTTTATGCAGGCCGCCCAGCGACTGCACGGTCATGCTGCCGGGGTGCTGCATTAGATGGAAGGCGTTCATCACCACCGATTGGATCTTGACGGCTTCAAGGTCAATGGAATCCACAGCCCTAACCACTGCCTGGGTTGAATCAGGCATGTAGACCGGCAGGGTCAGATCACCGTGTTGCAAATGAAGAGAGGAAGTCACGTTTGAATTATAGTGTGATTTCAACCCGGTTCCCATCCGGATCGAGAACCACGGATTCGTAGTAACCGTCCCCGGTCCATCGTGGTCCGTCAATATGCGGATAGCCGTCGGCTTTTATGCGTGCGGTGAGTTGATCCACGGCTTCCACACTGCCCACCGAAAAGGCGATGTGGATCAAACCCAGATGCGGGCTTTCCACATTGTGGTTGATCTGTGGATTATTCATCACTTCCAGGCGTAATCCGTCCGGGAAAACGAGAAACCGGGAGGTGTAGTTTTTCGCCGGGTTGTGATAGGGCGGTTTGATTTCCGCGAGAAAATAGCGGGCGTAAAAATCAGCCAGACGGTCAATATCAGTTGTCCAGCAGGCAATATGGTCAAGTCGCATGGTTTTTCCTGGAAATAATTCGGGGCGGTCATTGACCGCCCCGAAGAAATCTACAGAGTGGATGGCTAGTTACAGGTCAGGGTGAACGTTCCGCCTGAAGAGAACAACTGGTGATTGGGATTGTCAATATACAGCAGCAACTGGCTGGCAAAGCTGCCGGCGCCGGTTTGCACATAAGAGTAGTTCGTGGTCACATCTTGCGTACCACCACCGGAGAAGTCCACAGAACCAGACGCCACAGCGGTGCCGTCTGTCTTGCGCCATTCATAGGTCACGGTGCCGGTGCCGCTGGCGGTGATCTTGCCGGTGAAGATGTAATTTACGCCGGCAGTACAATTGGCTACCGTTGTTGTCAGGTTGGCCGGACTGACGGAAATGCTGGCGCTGGTCACGGCGAAACCACTGGTTGAACCGGTTCCGGTGGCAGCCGTGCTGCCAGAGTTGATCAACACCCAGAATGCCTGGTCGCCATTGATGCCCCAGCCAAAGGCTCCGCCGCCCGCGTTCTGCAGACGCCAGTAACCCTGATGCGATCCCGCGCTGGCCGGTGCAACCAGATTGACCGAAAGGTTGATGGCCTGACCGGGTAAAACATTCCCGGGCAGATTCGTGTATGCCTGCCCGCCCATCTGCTCGCCTGAGGCGTAAACCAGGGCGTAGCCGGTTGTCCAGGTGCAGGAACCTGAATTTTTTAATGACCAGGTTTTGGTGAAGGTCGCGCCGGGTGCCACATAGCTGTTATCCGGGTAGGTGACGTCGGCTACGAAATCCGCACGGTCACATGGGATGGGCACAAACGTGGACGTAGGAGGCCGGGTGGCTGTCGGTTCCCTGGTGGGAACCAGTGTGTATGGCGCTGTAATTGTGGGCTGCGGGGGTGCCTGGGTCGCAATGGACGGCAGCCCGGGTTTTAGTGTCTCGGTAAAAATTGGAGGCAGAGTTTTGGCGCCGCCACCGGCTTCCGCGGCCTGAGTACGCAATACTTCAACTGTTTTGGCAGCCGAAGTTCTTACCGCATCGGCTTCAGACAGCGATGATCCAAAGGGTAGGTTACAGGCTGACAGAAGCAGAATGGCTGTTAGGAATAAACAGACTAATTTGATTGATCGCTGCATAGGGCTCCTCCTTGTAAATGGACGCAGTCGCAGTCGAAATTGTTCCAGAAAACCTGGAATATGGTGCAAGAAGAACGCCATTAATTCTTTTTAATCTACTTTGGATGATATCACAGCGCGTGAAAAAATCCTATTTTTATCATTGTTTTTTTCCTGATGAGAGCGGTTTTGCGGCTGTTTTTTAAGAAATCAGCGAAATAAGTGTTTTTCGGAGTAGTTTTAATGGGTATTTTACGTCTTATTTGGGGTAATAGTGGTTAAATTGAAATCGGTGAGAGGAATAAGTCTTCAGGTTTTTTCGCTTATTCCGATAACCATTTTGTAGGTAAGAACATTAACTTCGCTTCCGATAATGGCAAATCCGGTGAAAACCGGAGACGCAAAACCATGGGTCTGCCGCCGGCCTGAACCGGCAAGATTGCCAGGTTGCCGAAGAAGGATGAGTATCCTGAATTCGCGAACAACCCTGGCAGGCGCAGGGTTGTTTTATTGTCAGAGACGGAAGCCATCCACCCGACAAGGGCAAACCCGGTGAAAACCGGGGACGCAAAGTCACGGGTCTACATCCATTAAGGATAGGACCGCCGGACTACCGAACTGGATGTGTTCCATCCACCTCGAGCAATTGTAAAGAGCCCTTGTCATGAAAGAGTGACATGGGTTTTCTTTCCAAAATCTCCCGATTTTTCCTGACATCAATCACAGCCTTTGTGCTGGGGGTTCAATCTCCGGTTTTCACACTGGCTGTGGTTCCGGTGACCGGAACCGCGTTAGTCGCGGAGAACCGCATTACCGATACCGCGGTCATGCCGCTGCAGGATTTTATCGATCACGTCAAAAATGGCGATAAAGGTAGCATCACCGGGTTGTATTCCGAGGAGACTTTCTCGCTGCGGGTGATGCAGCAGCCGTCCGGGAAACCCGGTTTTGTTTCACCGGTGGAAGGCATTGCCACCCAGTTTGGTATGGCATCCAAAAATAATGTAACCGGGATGCTGGCGCACAATTTCTCCTCAGGCCGTTTATTTTTTAATTTGACATCCGGCGATCAGGTGGATGTGATCTACGGCGACGGAACCGTTAAGGAATACCGGGTGGATGCGATCCGGCGTTTCCAGGCGTTATCCCCGAAGAGTTCGGCCAGCGAATTTGTTGACCTGGAAAGTGGAGAAAAACTGAGCGCCATCAACCTTTTCAACCGCATGTACGGCGGTCAGCACCATCTGACCCTGCAAACCTGCATTCAACAGGGTGATGAAGATTCATGGGGTCGCATCTTTATCATCGCACAACCAATCGTGAATTAAAAAGTCAATTAAAATCATCTGCCCGGGATGGGATTCTGGCAATTCACAGAGTCCCATCCCTTTTTTTGATTGGTATATGGTTCAACCGGCCTTACCTACTATAATTACCCGCAGTAAATGACCCGGTGATGGCACCCGCGCGACCGGCGGATTGGAGGGAGATTCCTTTGGAAAATTTTGAGAATTATCTATCCCCATTTAGCTGGCGGTATGCCGGTGAGGAAATGCGATATATCTGGAGTGAAGCCCATAAACGTCGCCTGTGGCGGCGCATCTGGGTGGCTCTGGCGCGCGTGCAATCGGAATTTGGCCTGGTAACCCCCGCGCAGGTGGAGGAACTGGCCGCGCATAAGGATGAGGTGGATATCCCGGCTGCGCTGAAATTGGAAGAAGAACTCCGGCATGACCTGATGGCCGAACTGAAAACCTTTGCCGCGCAGTGCCCAACTGCCGGTGGAATTATCCATCTTGGAGCTACCTCGATGGATATAGAGGATAACGCGGACGCTATTCGGCTGCGTCTGTCACTTGACCACATCATTAAATCACTTGGCGAGATATTGGTGGCGCTGGCGAACCGTTTGGACGAAACAGCCGACCTGCCGGTGATGGCGTTCACCCACCTGCAACCGGCGGAACCGTCAACCCTGGGGTACCGGCTTGCCATGTACGCCCAGGATCTGCTGGCTGATTGGACTTTCTTGAAACAGGTGCGCGATACAGTTCAGGGTAAGGGTTTCAAAGGCGCCGTCGGCACAGCAGCAGCTTATATTGACCTGATGGGTGAGGAGAATTACCGGCGGTTTGAATCCCGCCTCAGCGCCGAAGTGGAGCTGCCTTTCTATCCCGTCAGCACCCAGACGTATACCCGCAAGCAGGATTACACCGTGTTGAGCGCGTTGGCCGGGTTGGGGGAATCTCTTCACAAACTGGCTTTTGACTTTCGGTTGCTGCAATCGCCGACTATCGGGGAGATCAGTGAACCGTTTGGAAAAAAACAGGTTGGTTCTTCGGCTATGCCGTTCAAACGCAATCCCATCAACGCGGAAAAGATTAACTCGCTGACCCGCATGCTTTCCGTTTACCCGCAGGTGGCCTGGCAGAACGCGGCGGAATCCCTGCTGGAACGCACTCTGGATGACAGCGCCAACCGGCGCATGATTTTGCCGGAGGCTTTCCTTATTTGCGACGAACTTCTTTCCGTCCTGCTTAAACTGGTCAGTGGAATGGTGATCCATCGCGAGGGTATTAAGCGTAATCTTGACACGTACGCGCCTTTTGCCTGCACCGAGCGGGTGATGATGGCTGTCGCGCGCCGTGGGGGCGACAGGCAGGTTGTGCATGAAATCCTGCGTGAACACGCGCTGACCGCCTGGCAGGCTGTTCAAAACGGACAACCCAATCCATTGGTCTCACTGTTGAAATCAGACACGCGTCTCACGCGATATATCAGCCCTGAGGATATCGAACAACTGGCGGATGTAACGTCATACACGGGCATCGCTGGTTCGGCGGCCAGGGAACTGGCGGAAAGAATTCGATCGCGAATTGGGTGATGCCCCGGCAAATAGAATAGAAGATTTGCGATGACAATTGTCATAAAAACCGTTGAGATTAGTCATGGTGTTTTCTGGACAAATATCAATGGCGGCATTACAATTGTCATATCAAACTACCGGTCGGGGGTATCTTTCGTTGGAAAGCTCTACACAGACATTCCGCTTTGTTATCAGTCCGAAAACAAAAAATGACCCCCGCTCTGCTGGGTATATGGCAGATATTCGCGCCCTGGGGTTGATGGGCATTTCAGAAATTCAATGTTGTGACCTGTACTTTATTCGCGGGGAACTTTCCGCCGAGCAAGCCGGGGAGTTTGCCAACCGGGTATTGCTTGATCCGGTCACCCATAATGTGGAGACAGACCCCATCGGACTGTCTGCCGGAACCCGTGAGGTGATCACCGAACTCACATCAGGGCAGGGGATGATCGACGTGGCGCTGCGCCCGGGCGTCACTGACCCCGTAGCCGAGCAGATCATCCGCGCCGCGACATTGATGGGTATTAAAAAAATAAACGCTGCCTCAACCGGGTTGCGTTTTTTTGTTAAAGGTGGGAATGTCACCGAAGCCCTGCTTCGCCAACTGGCGGAGCGTCTGTTGGTCAATCAGGTCATCCAACGCTACGCGATTGGACCGATCACCCCGTCGTTTGCCGACACAGCCGGCGCGAGCGGGGATGTCGAGATCATCCGGCTTCGGGGATTGGATGCCGACGCTCTGATGCGGGTTTCCACGCAGCGCAGGGCCGCCTTGAATCTGGAAGAGATGCGCGCCATTCAGACCTATTGCGACAGAGAACAGCGTGACCTGACCGATATGGAATTTGAAATGCTTGCCCAGACCTGGAGTGAGCATTGTGTGCATAAGACCTTCAAGGCGCAGGTAAATGTCGAACAGGATGGCGGAAATGACCATGCCATACCCGCAACCTATGATCACCTTTTCAATCAAACCATCCGGGCGGCGACAAAAGAGATCAATGCCCCCTGGGTACGATCCGCGTTTAAAGAGAACGCGGGTATCGTCGATTTCGACGATCAATTTGAACTGTCTTTTAAAGTGGAAACCCACAACCATCCCTCGGCCATTGAGCCGTTCGGCGGGGCAAATACCGGCATTGGCGGGGTGATCCGCGACGTGATTGGCGTATCGGCCAAACCGATTGCTTCCACGGACGTACTTTGTTTCGGCCCGCAGGATTTACGGCTTGAAGACCTGCCGGAAGGCGTGCTGCATCCCCGCCGTATTGCTTCCGGTGTGGTGGCCGGAATTGAGGATTATGGAAACAAGATGGGTATTCCCACGGTCAACGGGGCGGTCTGGTATGACCCCGGTTACACCGCCAATCCGCTGGTATTCTGCGGGAGCGTTGGACTGGCCCCCCGCGGGTCAAACCCGCACGGTATTAAACCCGGCGACCGGATCATTCTGCTGGGCGGCAAGACCGGCCGCGACGGCCTGCGTGGGGCGACATTCTCGTCCATGGCCATGGATGCCCAGACAGGGGAGGTATCAGGTGCCTCGGTGCAGATCGGCGCGCCTATTGTGGAAAAAGGACTGGTGGATGTGCTGATGCCCGCGCGCGACAGGGGACTGTACCATGCCATCACGGATTGCGGCGCCGGCGGCCTGTCATCCGCCGTGGGAGAGATGGCCTCGGAATGCGGCGGGGATATTCAACTGGACGATGTGCCACTGAAATACCCCGGTCTGGTTCCCTGGGAGATCTGGCTTTCGGAGGCTCAGGAACGCATGGTTGTGGCGGTTCCGGCAGAGAACATTGCCAGTCTGAAAACTTTATGCGATTTATATGACGTCGCGCTGACGGATATCGGCGAGTTCAACGCCAGCGGCCGCACGCGCGTCTTCTTTGGTGGAAAAGCAGTGCTGGATCTGGATAATGATTTCCTGCACAACGGCCTGCCGCAGCGCCGCTATACTGCCACACTGCGTTCGCCATTGTTCAAACCGGGTTGGAAAAATCCGAACAACCGGAATATAAAAATTGATTTTAGTATGTGCCTTTTGAAACTGCTCGCGCACCCCAATATTGCATCAAAAGAACACATCATACGGGTTTACGACCATGAAGTTCAGGGCGGCACGGTGGTTAAACCCCTGTGCGGTGTGATGCGCGACGGCCCCTCGGATGGCTGCGTGATCAAACCGGCAGCGGGAAAAGGCAGGCAGGCATTTGTGCTTTCCGCGGGTGTTAACCCGGAATACGGCAAACAGGCTCCTTATGAAATGACCCAACTGGTGATGGATGAGGCCATTCGCAACACGGTGTCCTGCGGGGCTGACCCTGCCCGCACGGCCGTTCTGGATAATTTTTGCTGGGGAGACCCGACCAGACCGGAGGTCATGGGTGATCTGGTGCTTTCCGCCCAGGCCTGTTATGACACGGCAAAACGTTATGGCACACCATTCATCTCAGGCAAGGATTCTTTCAACAACGAATACCTCACTTCTGACGACCTGCGCCAGTCCATTCCTCCCACGTTGCTGATCTCAGCCCTGGGATGGATGCCGGATTGGGAAATGGCTGTAACCATGGATGTGAAACAGGCTGGCGATGGATTGTTCCTCGTGGGTGACTTCCAACCGGTCTTCGGGGGTAGTCATTTCAACCTGGCCAATCCAAAGGTGTCCGTGGAAGAAGGCGTTCCGGTATGCAGTCCGCGGAACCCTGAAGTGTATAAAGCTTTCCACGAGGCCGTGAAGGCGGGGCTGGTGAAAGCCTGTCACGATTTGAGTGAAGGCGGACTGGCGGTGACAGCCGCTGAAATGATGATCGCCGGACGCAGGGGAATTACCCTCGATCTGGTTGACCCTGACGATCCAGTCCGTCAATTGTTTGGTGAGACGAGTGGATGCCTGCTGGTTGAAGTCTCGGGAGATCATCTGGCGGCCTTTCAACAGATATTTGAAAACCTTCCCTGCCGTCTGCTTGGGCATGTGGAGCAGGAACCGGTGTTGCGGGTAACGTCCAATGGAATTGACCTGCTCAAAAGTACGGTTCCTCGATTATTGGCTGCCTGGAAAGACGGCAACATTGAAACGGAGGCGGCATGAAACCCAGAGCCATGATCCTCTTCGCCTCCGGCACGAACCGGGATAATGACGCGGCAGCCGCCATTGAACTGGCCGGCGCGGCTCCTGAAATCTTCCCCATTCGCCACCTGTATGAAAACCGCCTGAACTGGGCCGACTACCAGATGCTGGTTGTTCCCGGCGGTTTTTCGTACGCTGATGCGCTTGGGGCGGGGCGCCTGTTCGCCCTTGACCTTTCAACCTATTTTGCCGACCAGGTTCAGGCATTTCTGTCTGCCGGCAAACCGATCATCGGCATATGCAACGGATTTCAGGCGTTGGTAAAAGCCGGCATTCTGCCGGAAGCCCAACCCGACGGTGAACCGCCGAAGGCAACGCTGACCTTCAACCAGAGCAATCATTTTGAATGCCGGTGGGTCACTTTAAAGCCGGTCTCTCAAAAATGTATCTGGACGCAGGGACTGTCGGAATTGATCGATTGTCCGGTGGCACACGGCGAGGGGAATTTTCAGGTAGGCGTCACGGCTTACGCCGAAAACCTGTATTCCACCGATCAGGTCGCCCTGCTCTATGTTCACCCGGATGGCAGCCCGGCGCAGGGCGCGTACCCGCACAACCCCAACGGATCGGTGTTGGATATTGCCGGTTTATGCAATCCACAGGGTAATGTGCTGGGATTGATGCCTCACCCTGAAAACAATGTGTTTCCTTTCCAGCCACCTGACCGGGCAAACCGCCAGAACTTTTCCGGCTTGCCGTTATTTATCAATGGTGTGCGCTTTGCCAGCGAACTATAAGTGAGGAGGAAGATTTGCCCGTATCCGATATCGATATTCGAGCTTTGATACCCGGGGCGTACTCGGCAAGTGATATTCCCCTGCCCGGACGACATTCCGGCAAGGTGCGCGACTGGTATTCCCTGCCTGATCGCAAGCGGCTGATCGTAACCACCGACCGACTTTCCGCTTTTGACCGCAACCTGGCCGTTGTTCCATACAAAGGGCAATTGCTCAACGAACTGGCCGCTTTCTGGTTTGACCAGACGGCCGGGATCATCCCCAACCATATCCTCTCCATGCCGGATCCAAACGCGATTGAAGTGGTGGAAGTTACTCCATTCCCGGTGGAGGTGATTGTACGTGGATACATCACCGGGGTGACTACTACAGCTTTATGGTATCGCTATTCCATGGGCGAGCGCAACATCTATGGATATGACTTTCCGGATGGTTTGAAAAAAAATCAACGATTGCCAGAACCGATCATTACCCCTACCACGAAGGGCGGAATCACCGGTCATGATGAGCGCCTGACCTGTTCCGAGGTGGTGGACAGGGGCTATATGGACGCGCAAAGTTGGGATCAAATTCAGGCTGCCGCGCTATCCATGTTCCAGCTGGGTCAGGAGATTGCCAACCGGGCCGGTATCATTCTGGTGGATACCAAATACGAATTCGGGCGTGACGCCGATGGCCGTGTGTTGCTGATCGACGAGGTGCATACCCCGGATTCTTCCCGATTCTGGAAAAAAGACACCTACGAAGAACGCATGGCAGCCGGTGATGAACCGGAGAATTTCGATAAAGAATTCATCCGCCTGTACTACGCCGAAAAGGGCTACCGGGGTGACGGGGAACCCCCGGCGGTGGGAACCGAGCTCTGGGTGCAGACCTGCCGCCGCTATATGCAGATTTATGAAATGCTGACCGGCCGGGATTTTGAACCGGCTGACTACCCGGTTAACGCGCGGCTGCTCAATAACCTGCGCCTGAGGGGTATGATCTCATGAAACCATTACTGGTGATCCTGATGGGATCCAAAGCAGACCTGGGGCACGCCGGGAAGATTGCTGAAGCGGCAAAACCATTCGGCATGGATGTTGAAATGCGTATTGGCTCCGCGCATAAGACGCCCGCTCTCGTTTTATCTATGCTGGCCGCCTATGAGGTTGATCCAAGACCGAAAGTGTATGTCACCGTGGCGGGGCGCAGCAATGCATTGTCCGGTTTTGTGGATGGGGCCGTAGCCAGTCCGGTGATTGCCTGCCCACCATACTCTGAAAAATTCTCGGGTGCCGACTTGTACTCTTCGGTGAGCATGCCTTCCGGTATTGCCCCGGCGCTGGTGCTAGAGCCGGCCAACGCGGCTTTGCTGGCAGCCAAAATATTTGGACTGGCCAATCCGGGTGTGCGTGACGCGGTGAGTGCCTTACAAAAGGTGAATCAGGAATTGATCGCGGCGGATGACGCGGAGATTTGCACGAAAAACTGATGTAGACCGGGATTGGTCTGGAAGTGATGGCGGACGATGAGAACAACAATGGATGAATCTCCCAGGGAAGAATGCGGTGTTCTGGGAATTTTCGCGCCGCAGGAAGATGTGGCCCGTCTGGCGTACTTTGGCCTTTCCGCTCTGCAGCACCGCGGACAGGAAGCCGCCGGTCTCGCTGTCTCCGACGGGCAGACCATCCGGCTGCACAAGGATGTCGGTCTGGTCTCACAGGTTTTTGATCCCTTCAGTATTTCACTGATCAAAGGTGATTTCGCCATCGGGCACACCCGCTATTCCACCACCGGTTCATCTTCCGCGCGCAACGCGCAGCCCTTCCTTATTGACACACAATACGGACCCATTGCGCTGGCGCACAATGGAAATTTGGTCAACGCGCCGGAATTGCGCGACCACCTGATGCGCAAAGGCATCGGCCTGACCTCCACCTCCGATTCGGAGATTATGACCATGATGCTGGCCTGTTCGCAGGGGGATACCTGGTTTGAGCGCCTGAAGGATGCCATTCTTCACTGGCAGGGCGCCTTTTCTCTGGTGATCCTTACCCGCGACCAGGTATTTGCCGTGCGCGACCCGTGGGGATTCCACCCGTTGAACGTGGGCATGCTGCCCGGCGGGGGGCATGTGGCCGCGTCGGAAGTCGGCGCGCTGCGCACGCTGGGCTGCGAAGCCTACCGTGAGGTGCAGCCGGGAGAGATCATCGCGTTAAGCAACACCGCCATGACGTCCTTCCAGGCGATAAAACCATTGGAACGTACCGCCTGTTGCACCTTTGAACACATCTATTTCTCGCGGCCGGATAATATTTTCAACGGGCAAAGTGTTCACGCCGTCAGGCAGCGCCTGGGCGCCAATCTGTTCAGGGAAGCCCCGGCGGAGGCGGATGTGGTCATTCCAGTTCCGGATTCGTCCATCCCGGCAGCCATCGGGTACACGAATGCCTCAGGTATTCCGTACAACGACGGATTCATCAAAAACCGCTATATCGGCCGCACATTTATTGAACCGAGTGATTCCCAACGCAAGCTGGGAATCGCTCTTAAATACAACGTAATTCTGGAAAATCTGGTGAACAAACGGGTGGTGGTGATCGACGATTCGATCGTGCGCGGAAACACCACCGGCCCGCTGCTTCAGTTGTTGAAATCGGCGGGAGTCAAGGAAGTACATCTGCGCATCACCTGTCCGCCCATCAAGCACCCCTGCTTCATGGGGATCGATATGGGTACCTATGACGAATTGATCGGTCACCGAATGACCGTACCAGAGATCTGCGGGCATGTGGGAGCAGACAGCCTGGCCTACCTGTCGCTGGATGGCATGATGGAGGCCATAGGGCCATCGGACGGCTACTGCAATGCCTGTTTCACGGGGGAGTATCCCCTGCCGGTCACAGAGGGATTAACCAAAATGGGGTTCGAACAATCCATTGGATAACAAAGAAGGAGTTTCGCCATGAAAGTGCTGGTCATCGGTTCAGGGGGACGGGAGCATGCCATTGCCTGGAAAATCAGTCAATCACCCCTGCTTTCCAGGCTGTATATTGCCCCTGGAAACGCGGGCATGGCCAGCCTTGGTGAGTTGGTCCCGCTGGCAGTCGGAGACGGGGAGGGCATTCTGTCTTTCGCGAAGCGCGAAAAGATCGACCTGGTGGTGATCGGCCCCGAAGCGGCCCTGGCAGCCGGAGTGAGTGATGTGCTGCAGGCGGGCGGGGTGACCGTCTTCGGGCCTTCACAGTACGCCGCGCAGATGGAAACATCCAAGCGGTTCTCCAAACAATTCATGCAGAAGCACGGCATACCCACGGCGAAATTCGAATCCTTTTCCAATTATGAACAGGCCTGCCTGCACCTGCGTTCCGTGACCTATCCCATCGTAATCAAAGCGTCCGGTCTGGCTGCCGGCAAGGGAGTGATCCTGCCGGAAACACTGGATGACGGTTTGAGGGCACTGAAAGAGATCATGATCGATCGGCAGTTTGGTTCTGCCGGAGAGGAAGTGGTCATTGAAGAACGCCTGGAAGGAGAGGAAGTCTCCCTTCTGGCGTTTAGTGACGGCACCAACCTGGCGGTCATGCCGCCCGCGCAGGATCACAAACGCCTGCTGGATAATGACGAAGGTCCCAACACTGGCGGTATGGGCGCCTACGCCCCGGCCCCGGCGCTTTTTAAAGACGAAATTGCCGATATTACCCTGTCGGTCATGCAACCGGTGCTGGATGGATTGCGCGAAGACGGGCATCCATATGTGGGGGTGCTGTATGCCGGTTTGATGCTGACCAAAAACGGTCCGCGCATTCTGGAATTCAACGCTCGTTTTGGTGACCCTGAGACTCAGGCCATTCTACCGTTGCTTGAATCAGACCTGCTGGAAATTCTTATTGCCTGTACGCGCGGTGAACTGGATAAAGTAAAGATACGCTGGTCGGAAGGCTCGGCGGTTTGCATTGTGCTGGCTTCCCAGGGTTACCCGGCTCATGCCGAGACCGGATTTCCGATCCATGGGCTGGATGATATTCAGGACGGCGCGGTGGTCTTCCATGCTGCCAGCCAGCTCAAAGGCGACCAGGTTGTAACAGCCGGCGGGCGTGTGCTGGGCGTCACCTGCTGGGACGTCAACCTGCGCAAGGCGATCGGCAGGGCGTACCAGACCGTGGAAAAGATATCCTTTGAGGGCATGCACTATCGAAAGGATATTGGACACAAGGGATTGGATCATATCTGCTGTTCGTATGCCTATCAGGCGGCGGGCGTGGATATTGATGCCGGCAACCGCACAGTGGAGTTGATGAAAGAAGACGTGCGTTCCACGTACAATCCGCGCGTGTTGGCCGGTATTGGTTCGTTTGGCGGCCTGTATGCCGCCGACAACCTGGGCGAGCAGCCGGTGCTGGTGGCATCCACCGATGGGGTGGGCACCAAAGTGGAGCTGGCGGCACGCCTGGGGCGTTACCGCGGCATCGGCATGGACATTGTCAACCACTGCATCGATGATATTCTGGTGCAGGGCGCGAAGCCGCTCTTTTTCCTGGACTATTTTGCCGCCTCCAAACTGGAGCCGGAGATCGTGGCGGAAATTGTGGCGGGCATGGCCTCAGCCTGCAAGGCAGCGGACTGCGCCCTGTTGGGTGGCGAAACCGCGGAAATGCCCGGTGTGTATTGCAAACACGCCTTTGATGTGGCCGGCACCATCGTCGGCGTGATTGAGCGCGGACGGGTGCTGCCCCGCAAGGAAGACATGCATCCCGGAGACCTGTTGGTGGGATTTGCTTCCAGCGGACCGCACACCAACGGCTACTCGCTCATTCGCAAGATTTGCGAAGGGGAAGATATGCTGGTCTACCGGGATGAATTGAAATCCAGTCTGGCTGACGCGCTGCTCGAACCACACCGTTCTTATCTTGGATTGATGGAATCCATGCGGCCGTTTGTTAAAGGCTTCAGCCACATCACCGGCGGAGGCTTTCTTGAGAATATTCCGCGCTGCCTGCCGGATGGGTTACAGGCTGTGATTGATACATCCGCCTGGCCGCGGCCGGCATTGTTTTCCTGGCTGCAGCGGAAGGGGAATATTGCCCCGCTGGAAATGTTCCGGGTTTTCAACATGGGTATCGGCCTGGTGGCTGTCATTGCTCCGGGCGACTTACCGGAGCTGCAAGCCGTGGTGCATGAACCCGTCTGGAAAATCGGGGAATTGACCGGCGGGCCGCGCGGCGAGGTGGTATTGCAATGACCCGCGCCGGATTGGTGGTATTGATTTCGGGAAATGGTTCCAACCTTCAGGCCATTCTGGACGCCTGCAAAAATGAAGAATTGAGGGCGGATGTCAGGGCGGTGATCTCCAATAAAATGGAAGCGTACGGATTGGAACGAGCCCGGCTGGCTGGAGTGCCTGCCATTGTAAAGATGAGAAATCACGGTGAGACACGTGAGGAATATGACGCTCAACTGGCTGATCTGGCGGCGGTGTATCAACCTGACCTGATCGTGCTGGCCGGTTGGATGCGCGTGTTGAGCATGTCTTTTCTCGGGCGGTTTCCCGGCCGGGTGATTAACCTGCATCCTGCCTTACCCGGTGCCTTTGCCGGGGTGAATGCCATAGAACGTGCCTATTCGGCTTTTCAAAACGGTGAAATCACCCATACCGGTGTGATGGTGCACTACGTTCCGGATGAAGGTGTTGACCTGGGGCCGGTCATTAATCAGCAAATTGTGCCCATTACTCCGCAGGATACACTGCAAGACCTTGAATATCGAGTTCATGCCTGCGAACATGAACTTCTGGTGGGATCGATTAAACAACTGATCAGATCATTGGAGGAAAGTTATGCCTAAAGCGCTGCTGTCGGTGTATGACAAGACGGGTCTCGTCGAATTTGCCCGCGGGTTGGTCTCTCTGGGATGGGATTTGCTGGCCTCGGGCGGCACGGCCAAACTGCTGTCTCAAAATGGCCTCAAGGTCATGGAAGTTGCCGACTATACCGGATCGCCGGAGATACTGGGTGGGCGGGTGAAAACCCTGCACCCGGCCATTCACGGCGGCCTGTTGGCTCGCAACACCGAAACCGACCGCGACCAGTTAAGCGCGCTGGGCTGGGACATGATCGACCTGGTGGCGGTCAACCTGTATCCTTTTGAAGCCACAGTAGCCAGACCGGGTGTGACCCTGGCAGAAGCCATTGAACAGATCGACATCGGCGGCGTAGCCTTGATCCGCGCGGCGGCCAAGAACCATGACCGGGTTACTCTGGTGTGCGACCCGGCGGATTATCCCGCCGTTCTGGGCGGACTCAGTAGCGGCAGCCTGGATGAAGCCGCGCGCCGCAACCTGGCGCTCAAAGGTTTCCGGCTTACCTCGCATTACGACCAGGCCATCAGCCGTTATCTGGATGGCGGGGAAGGCGAATCGCTTTCACTGTACCCGGTGCAATCCTTGCGCTATGGCGAAAATCCGCATCAGGCGGCCGTGCTGCTCGGTTACAAACCCGGCGATACCCCCCTGGGCGGGAAGGTGCTGCAGGGCAAGGAACTTTCCTACAATAACCTGCTCGACCTGGATGCCGCCTGGCGGGCAGTGGTGGGATATAAAAAAAGCAGCATTGTTATCGTAAAGCACCTCACGCCGTGCGGCGTGGCCTCGGATGATGACCAGGCCAGGGCATATAAGGCGGCTTTTGAATGCGATAAAGTATCGGCGTTCGGAGGGATCATTGCGGCCAATCGGGTGTTAGAAGCCGCCACAGCCGAAGCCATGGGCGACCTGTTCGTGGAGTGCATCATCGCCCCGGGGTTTGAGCCCGGCGCGCGGGAAATCCTCGCGAAGAAAAAGAACGCGCGGTTGGTGGAAATGCCCAACCTTGAGGTTGAACCGATGGTGGAATACCGATCCGTGGTGCGCGGTATGCTGCGCCAGCAGATTGACATGGGTGACCCCGACCAGAGCGGCTGGAAAGTGGTGACGGAGAAGAAACCAACCGCGGAAGAAATGGCCGCCATGAAGTTCGCCTGGGTGGCCTGCCAGTATGTGAAATCCAATTCCATCGTGTTCGCGAAGGGCGAGGCGACCGTAGGTATTGGCGGTGGACAGCCCAACCGGGTGGATTGCGTGCGCATTGCCGCCGGGCATGCCGGGGAAAACGCCAGGGGCGCGGTGATGGCCTCTGATGCCTTTTTCCCGTTCCCTGATTCCGTGGAAGAAGCGGCGAAATGCGGTATAACGGCTATTGTTCAGCCGGGCGGATCGGTGCGCGACCAGGAATCCATCGACCTGTGCAATAAACTGGGACTGAGCATGGTTCTTACCGGATACCGGCACTTCAGACACTAGAGGATGACTATGGCGATAAATAACGAGATCTTTGAACAAATTGAATCGCTGACCTTTGACGACCTGCTGATTGAACCGGGCTTCAGTGAAGTTCTGCCTTCAGATGTGGATGTGCATGCCCGCCTGACCCGCGATATCACTCTGAATATTCCGCTTTTATCCGCCGCCATGGACACGGTGACCGAATCCCGGCTGGCCATCGCGCTGGCACGGGAGGGCGGCATGGGGATCATTCACCGCAACCTGTCACCGGCTGACCAGGCACGTGAGGTGGAGACTGTCAAACGTTCTGAATCCGGCATGATCCTGGACCCCATCACCTTACCGCCCACCGCCACCCTGGCGGAAGCGGAAGAGATCATGGCGCGGTTTCATATCAGCGGCCTGCCGGTGGTCAACCTGGCTACCAATAAACTGGTTGGGATTCTCACCAACCGTGATACCCGCTTCACCGGACCGGAGGATATGTCACGACCGGTAACCGAATTCATGACCTCTGAAAAACTGGTGACGGCAAAGGTCGGCACCACGCTGGAGGAAGCCAAGGAGATCCTGAAGCAGCACCGGATCGAAAAGCTACCGCTGGTGGATGACAGCGGCCATCTGCAGGGGCTGATCACGGTCAAGGATATTCAGAAGCGCATGCAGTTCCCCAACGCGGCCAAGGATGAACGCGGCCGCCTGCTGGTGGGCGCGGCTGTCGGCGTGGGGCCGGATGTGGAAGACCGGGTGGAACGCCTGCTGGACAAGGGCGTGGACGTGTTGGTGATCGACACCGCCCACGGCCACACGGCCGGGGTGATCAAGACTATCAAACGCATCAAGGGCATCAACCGCGGCATTCCGGTGATCGCCGGGAATGTGGTCACAGAAGAAGGCACGCTGGCATTGATCGATGCCGGGGCGGACGCCGTCAAGGTGGGCGTGGGCGCGGGATCCATCTGCACCACGCGCATCATCTCAGGAACGGGCATGCCGCAATTGACCGCCGTGTACCGCTGCGCGAAGGTGGCACATCCGAAGGGTATTCCCATCATCGCGGACGGCGGGATCAAGTACAGCGGCGACATTGTTAAGGCTATCGTTGCCGGCGGGGACACGGTCATGCTGGGCAGTTTGCTGGCCGGTCTGGAAGAATCCCCCGGCGAGACCATCCTGTACAGCGGCCGGCAGTTTAAATCCTACCGCGGCATGGGGTCGGTGGGCGCCATGCAGGGCTACGGCAAGGACCGCTACGGAACCGGTCAGGGCGGCGGCAAACTTGTGCCTGAAGGTGTGGAAGGCATGGTCCCTTACAAGGGCACGCTGGGTGATTATGTCTATCAACTGGTGGGCGGATTGCGTTCCGGGATGGGATATGCCGGAGCGGCCAGTCTGGATGAACTGTACTCGAAAACGAAGCTGGTACGCATAACCGGCGCGGGGCTGATCGAGAGCCACCCGCACGATATCACCATCACGCGCGAACCACCCAATTATCAGCGCGGGGAATAATCTCCCGGCATACATAATCAAAATTAACTATGAAGTGGGCCGGGTCACTTCAATGACCCAACCCACTTTTATTTTCCATTTTTCTGTCAGACGCCAGCTTTTTCTACAACCTTTTTCAATGGCTGGGCCATCTGCACTTTCATCATGGTGTCAAATTTCGCCCGAATGAATGGGATATTGGCCAGAGGCGCGATGAACGTGTTCAGCAGCATGATAGGCAGGTCGTTCTGGGGGAAGGTCTTGTAAATTCCCAGGCGCCGGTAGGCTTTATGATCGGCCATGAAAACGGTGCGCAGCGGGCCGTAGATGTCATCACGGAATATCTTTTCGCCGCCGATACCCAGGAAGGTACGCGGTTTCACATAACCCGCGCTGGCTTTTTCCAATGCTTCAGCCGCCAGTTGATCGACCTGCGCGTCAATATCAGCGGAGGAGCCGAATTCATCGCTGACAAAGCCGAGGAAGTTGGCGCGCTGAAATTCAAAGAATCCCTGCCAGACTTCCTGCAAATTGGGTATCTGGCTGATGGGACCGGACACCAGCAGGGCTGCCTGCTTGCCATGCAGAACCGGAGTGTGGGTGTTGAAGAAAATGCGATCCGTAAACACTTTCCACCGTGATGAGAGCTGCCGATCAACCACGCGGCCGGCGTAGATCAGAACGTCCGCCGTCATCACGGTATTTTTGTAGAATTCGATGTAGTCATCCTTGCCGGTGTAGAAACAGCGGTTGGCGGAGCCGCACACCATGCAACCCAGGCAGGCACCTTTGATGTTCAACTGGTTGATATTGACCACTGTGGTACTCTCACCAAACCGGCTTTGCAACCGTTCGATCATGCGGCCGAGGTTGCTGTGCGGATCGTCTTCGTCGTGCATGATCACGATCTTTTTTCCCTCGGTGGATAATTCAACCGGCGTACCGGTGGGTGTGTAGGTGAATTCACGCGGGTTGAGGGGAGGATAGACTCTTCGGGTGGGAACTTTATTCTCTACAGCCTGAAGAAAGGACCGGCCAAATTGGGTCAGTTGCTCACGGCCTTCAGGTGTCAGCAGGTCGTTCATATAAGGCGCAAATGAATCGACAAAGCGCATGTTCAGGTCGTCGCATACGGCGTGCATGTAATTGTGGGCGGTGTGATCATAGAAGTGGATGGAGGTGGACAGGGTGGCCGCATATTTCCCGGCAAAGGCATCTTCCACGTGCCGTTCGGAGATCAGTTCAATGAAGCGTTTGTAATTTCCATGCACTGTTAAAACATACAACGGAAACGCCCACAGGACGGCATCCGACTGCCTGATCTCGTCGATTACCCGGTTAAAGTCTTCGGGGGTGTTTTCCAGATGCCTGACCTGCAGGGCGACGCTCATGATCTGAAATTTATGTTGGGGGAAGACTTTCTGTAGATAATTCACATATTGCATGGTGACGCTTACTTCCCCTTTGGGACTTCCATTCAGTACGGCGATTTTCATTCTTTCTCCTTGTCATTTATGACATGTCAAATTTGACACACGTAGTTAAAAAAATTACAATTCCGAAACAGTTTTCATGGCTGTTTCCAGCCATTTGAGATACATATGTTCGTACTGGAGTCCCATTTGCAGGGTGAGATTCCAGTATTTTTGATGTTTGGAAACACCGGGATCCTGCGGATGGCCATAGTGAGGGATACTTGACATCAGTTTCTCATAAGCATTCAACGTGGACTCATGCAATTTTTGCTGAAGAGCCAGTTCATCCAGCACCTGACGCGGGTCGCGCCTGCCGGAGAAAAATATGCGAACGAGGAAATCTTCCTTCAAAGGGGGGACTTCCGTCATGGGCGTGTCAAGCCAGTCGGTCAGCATTTTCCGGCCGGCATCCGTAAGGGTATACACCCGGCGGCGCAGGGCGTCATCTTCCTGTTTGAATACAGACGAAAGCAGCCCGTCTTTTTCCATCTGGCGCAGGGTGGTGTAGATCTGGCTGTGATGGGCGTGCCAGAAGAAACCGGTGGAAGAGTCGATGGTCTGTTTCAGTTCGTACCCGGTCATGGGACCGTAATCGAGAAGACCCAACAGGATATATTTAAGCATGTATCAAATATAACATGTAAATATTGACATGTCAATAGTGCGTTTTTTCGCTCTCAACTGGGCCGTTATTCGTAGGCCAGCGTCTCGCGGACAGACAGCTTTGACGCGTGCGATGCCGGCGCCAGGCTGGATATGGTGGCCAATATCAGAATGCCGAACAGCCACACGAACGAACCCGTCCATGAAAAGACCGCGTCCAGCGGCGACTGGAAGATGGACACGCCCACGCCGTAATCCAGCAAATACGTGAAGGGGATGGATAACCCGACCCCCAGCACCCAGCTGATCACCCCGATGACCAGCCCTTCAATGACCACAATGGATTGAATGTTCCACGTGGACGCGCCAATGGCGCGCATCACCCCGATCTCGCGGGTGCGCTCCATGACGTTCAGGTTCATGGTGTTTGAAAGTCCCAACCCGCCGACAACGGCGATCAGGCAGGCCATGATCAACATACACCAGGCCAGCACGTCTGTGGTGCTCTTTTGCTGGCTGAACCATTCCGCGGCGGTTTGAACGTAGGCCACCGCGATCTTGCGCTTTTTGAATTCCTTCTGGATGGCTTCGGAAATTTGTGCCTGTGATTGCGCGTCATGGTCGTAGGTGATGGTGCGCAGTTCATATACCCGGTTGGGCAGCCCGACCAGGTGGCTCAGGTATTCGTAGTTTGTGTAGACAAGGGGCGGGTTGACGTTGCCCGGCATGCGGTAAAACCCGATGATCTGCCATTTTGTCTTTTTCTCTTTGATCTTGATCTCCACCCAGTCGTTGACCTTCAGGTCGGGGCGGATGGCGCGCAGGTGATTGCCGATGACGATGGTGTTGCGGTCGCCCGGTTCCAACCAGCGGCCTTCCACCATCATTGGTTTGATCAGCGTGGAATCCGATGGCGGGGCGACAAAGGCGATGATGTCTTCCTTCTCTCCCTCCGCCTGTTTCAACTGGCCGTTGATCGTCAACCAGCCTTCCACGCTTTCCACCCCGGGGATGGAGCGCGCCACGTTGCTGATCACCTTGAACGGGTACACGTTATTGAGCGAAATATTAATATCCGCCAGGTAATATCCCTGAATATCCTTCATGACCTGGTCAAAACTGGCCCACAGGTTGAACACAGCGATGAAGATCGCGCCGCCCAGCACGAGTGTGCCGAAGGTTAGCGAGATGCGCGCCTTCTTGCGGAAGGCGTTGCGCAGCGAGATGAGCACAGGCCGGGAGATAAATGCCAATCGTGATTCCCGGTTGCCGGCATTTTTCGCGCTGCCGCGCAGGCCGAAATCGCTCAACGCTTCGCGCACCGGCCGCCGCAGGCTGTTGGCCATGGGGAACAGCGCGGCCAGAATGGGAGTGAGAAACGAGATGACCGCCTGCAGCACGACCACTTGCGGGAAGAGTGTGACCGGACGCAGGTCATAGTTAAGGAAATCTGCCATGAAACTGTTCAGGGCAGACGCGCCCCAGGATGCCAGCGGCACCGAGATGACGAACGCGGCGCCGCCAAAGACCAACAGCAGCACCAGGTACATGAAGAAGATCTGGTCCATGCCCGCGCCGATGGCCTTCATCACGCCGATTTGTTTGGAGTGCTGCATCATCAACGCCACGATGGTATTGACGATCAGGAAACCGCTCAAAATGACCGTCAACCAGCCGAAGAAGCTGAGGATGAAGATGACCCCCTGGGTGATCTGCCAGGCGTAGTGGTGTCCCGGGTTGTATACCGAGACGTTGGACACAGTCACACCGTTATTTTTCAAGCGGTCGGTGACCTTTTTCATCACGTCAGTGACGTGCTGCTGGTCGGTCGTGTTCTCTTTTACGCTGACCAGCAGGTAGTCATAGGCATCGCCCACCCCCAGGAATTTGGCGGTCTCCTGGTTTACGTAGGCGGTAACCACCCCTGACATGGCGTACGGGAAATTCGTCCCGCTGTGCACGTAGCCGCCGAATTTCAGGTCGCGTTTCCCGCCATCGGGCAGTTCCACGTTGAGGGTCTCGCCGGGCTTCATCCCCAGTGAACGCGATGCATTATCGAACACCACACTGTGATGCTCCAGAACGGGCAGGGTGGTCTCTCCGGCGGGCGGCTCTACTTTATCGAGGCGGATTTCCTCGAAGGACTTTACAGAAGAAAAGACAATGTTGGTGGTCACACCAGACGGGGTGATCCATTTGGCAATAAGCTGGTTGCGGCCTTCCGCGTCAGCCACACCGGCGATGTCGCGGATGGAGCGGATCCAATCCTCGTCAAGCGGATAGGCCGAGATCTGGGCATGCGACGGAGTCGCGGACAGGTAGTCATAGTCCATGTCCCCGTTCATCATGATCCCCATGTTGTTGACCAGTCCAACAGAGAAAACCCCCACCAGGATGGTGGAAACCATCAGCAGAGTGCGGGTTTTATTGCTCCAAAAATCCGCCCAGACCTTGCGCCAGCGTGTATCCATGGGTCAATTGCTCGACAGGGAGGGGGATATTCCCGGCTTCAAGCCCAGCCGAATGTTTTTTACCGGATGGATCGGTTTATGGTCAGCCTGCGTGTCCTCAACGATCATGCCGTCTGAGATCACCGCCGTGCGCCCCGTCCGGCGGGCCAGGCTGTTATCGTGGGTCACAATGATGATCGTCTTGCCCTGATTGGCGAGGCTGCTGAACAGGTCAAAGATGGCGTCAGCGGTCTTTGAATCCAGGTTGCCGGTGGGCTCGTCGGCGATCAGCACGGGTGGATCATTGGCCAGGGCGCGGGCGATGGCCACGCGCTGCTGCTGCCCGCCCGAAAGCGCCGAGGGCAACTTAAAGGCGTGATCTTCCAGTTCCACCAGCCCCAGCAGGTTCAACGCGCGTTCCTTGCGTTCGGCGGGCGGGATCTTGCCGCTGAAGTCCATGGCCAGCAGGATGTTCTCCATGATCGACAGGGTGGGCAGCAACTGGAAGAACTGGAAAACAATGCCCATGTTGTTGCCCCGCCAGCGGGCCATCTGCCCTTCGCTCATCTTGTGCAGCGGCGAGCCGTTGACCCACACCTCACCGCTGGTCGGCCGGTCGATGCCGGTGATCATGTTCAGCAGGGTGGTCTTGCCGCTGCCCGATTTGCCGATGATGCTGTTGAATTCGCCGGCATGGAATTGAAGGTCGATGCCTTTCAAGACCGGGTAATCACCCGAGGTGGTGCGGTAGGATTTGTTCACGCCGCGCAGTTCGATCATTGTGTGGTCATCAGCCACCGGGAGGATTGTTTCATTCAGGGTTTCGAAAATGTTGAAATTCATTGCGGTTCCATGTGTGTTTGAGTTGGAAACAGATACTATGCATACGCAGGTCAGCCGGAAAAGTTTCAGGGAATTGGCTGTGGGCAGGATTGGATGACGGATTGCCCACCAGCGATAGGGCGGAGTGGGCAGAGGTGAGCAAGCTGGGGGAGTACGCTATGGGGAAGATAGACAGGATGATTGCGGGGAAAATTAAAAACAATCTATAATTATTTAATCTATTTTGAGAAATTTCTTAGAAAAGACTATGTATTTTTCGATAGATACACAAATTCATTTAAAAATTATTAAGCTATGCGATGATCTATTTGATGAATTTCGTAGCTTTAGCAAAAAGTACCCTTATGTTTCAAATATTGGCGGGAAAAATCTCGCCTTTTTTAGTAAGTCTAATGAATGGGGTTTGTGTCAAGAAATTGATGAGATTTTGAGATGTTACCCCCATTCTCCGAATTTCTACGAACCATCAATTGATCATAGCCTAAACTCTCTATGTATTATCAAAACTTTTTTGACACATACAAATAATCAAAGCCCACTCCTTGAAAAGACACGTCTATGTTGGGATGAGTCTATTGAATTGATTAAACATATTGGTGATACTTGGGAAGAAACAATTTCCGGATTTGATAATTTTAAATTTAACCCCCAAAAAATCTATCATGAGTGGGCAATCAAGGACGATTTGAAAGCGCTGTATATTTATCTTTACGGAAAAGAATATTTGCCATTTACATATGATCAAATTGCAGAAGAAATTGGGGTATACGCATTTAATCTCAATATGAGAGTATTGAGTTTCAAAAGGTCGAGTTATTGCGATTCTTATCAGATTTCATATCAATCTACCGATGTATTTACCTCACATTCATGTTCAAAACAACCAGAATTACTTTTTTCTGCCTATGAGATACAAATGAAGGATTAAAAATGATAATAAATTTTAAGAATTACCTTGATGAAGCGACAAAATTCCTATCTAATTACCTGGGTAGTAATTTGCCCTTGATATATGGCACGGAGTGGTGGAAGGTTGGTGTTATTGATAAACTTACCAGCATTCAAACTTCAAATGTATTATCGAAAAATATTAAGTCTATATCTCAATTGGATCTAGCTGCTTTACTTCAGGTTATGGATAAAAATTGGAAAGAACTTACTATCCAAAACACATTGCAATTTGAAGATTTTAATTACGTTAAAGAAATGAAATCTGTAAGAAACAGATGGGCACATTGTTCTTCTGACGGAATTACAGTTGATGATATATATCGAGATATTGACACTCTTGAACGGCTTTATAAGATTATCGGAGTAAACCAGAACACGATAAAAGAGTTAAACAAATTGAAAAAAGAGTTCTTAGTGGGGCAGAGCTTACCCAAAACCATCAAATTAGAAAATACACAAAAAATAACCAAAATTTCAGATTCTAATGAAGAATCTGATACTCTTTCGTTGCTGAATCGAATTGGTAAGGCTGTTTTTATTGAATATTATGAAAAAATTAAAGATACCTCATTATCAAACACAGAAATTGTTGAAATGATGCCAAAAGAATATACATTGAAATCAAGACAATCGCGAACATCGAAAGCCAGAAGAATTATTAGGGAAGGTAGGGAACAAGAAGCTCTAGAAATAATTACTTCTGCAAAAATCGATGATGAATTACGGCACAAAGCAAGAATTTACCTAACAAAACTCTTGGGGCAAAATGAAAAACCATAAGTAGCTATTGGATTTGGCAGAGATGGAACACCAGGGGGAGTATGCCATGGGAAAGATTGACAGGATGATCGCGGGGAAGTCCAATTCATAACAGTATCCGGAGGATAGAATGCCACATAGTTGGACTGAAAAAGATGATCTCAAAGCTTTGTATGTTTATCTTTATGGTGTTGATGATTTGCCATTTAACTTACACCAAATCGCCATGATGATAGACACAACAGATGAAAGTCTTAATATGCGAGTTGGAAATTTTAAGGCAATTGATACCGGGGCTGGCCTTTCGCATGTTGCTGCTCAGAGTGCAAAGGTTTATAGCAATTTCCATAAATTATCAAAAAAGGATTTGCAGTATAAAGCGTTTGGTTTGCACTAAATTATTCGCAAGCCAATTGAATTTAAATATTCAAATGTTGGACTATAGAAATCAGGTTTCCTGGTATGGTCATCTATATCACCTTCTGGAACAACTATGATCATACCTTGCCTTGCCCGAGTTAATAAAACCCGATATGCGTTCTTCTGGTAGATTCTTCTATCTTCTTTATTAATATTATTCCAACGATCACCCACAAATGATTTGTGTACCCATTCAGTTGGAGAATACCGGAAATCTGCATCCCATGTGACACAAGCCCAATCAAGTTCTAATCCTTGAATATCAAACTCAGTTGCAACATCTTCCAAGAAATAGGAAGATCGAATGTCCTCTTTTCCATCTAGGAACCAGTGAACGGGGTCCATCGGCGATTTTACATGAATGGCCAATGGGCGAAGTCTCTCCGCCTGTGATGAAACAACAATCCCATACCGCTCTGATCCTCTTGCTTGATCCTTTAGCCATTTCTTGGCTTTGGCTAAATCTCTTGTAAGGACTATTGGATATTTTCCATCAAGCTCTTTGAGCGTCTTTCTTGCGCCATTAATATCCATATCGAGTAACTGCTTCACAAATTGAGAAACATTTTCTGCTCGAAATGACCGCATTGATACTGATAAATGCAATTCATCCTTAATAAATAAATGAACGTTTTTATGCGTCAATCTTGAAATATTATTTTGAGCATTGTATTCGCTATCACTCAAGCGAGAAGAAATGTACACGTTCCATTCGGGATAAGACCGCTCAATAGCTCTTAACCATTCGCCGATTCCAGCCTCACCCGTATTAATTTCTTGACCACCACCAACAAGACAAATTATGACAGCCCAATCTTTATGTCTATCCATACAGGAAATTAAGAATTCCGGTTCAGAGAATTTAAAGAAGGGTTTATTCTTTTTCCGTTTCATAAAGTCTTGCGTTTGCTCAAGATTCCAGGCTCTTTGAGCTTCATCGAACAATGCAACATGTTCAAGTGGTGCCTTTTTTTCATCGACAAGACAGTCATCTCGGAAGTTATGAACATTTTGAATAAACATTTTTACTTCGCTCATAACTCCTTTTTTTGTGGCTGATTTCCCATTCATTTTTTCATTGGCAACCCGATCACGTGTCAATGCTTCTCTAAGGATGGCAACTAAAGGCCCGTTTCCTGAGAGAAAAACACTATAGAGTTCCTGTTCTTTATCGATATGAACTGTCGCGATGTTAAGACCTACAAGTGTTTTTCCAGCACCTGGAACTCCTGTCACAAAACAAATCGCTTTTTGCTTTTTTTCTTTTGATTTTTTTATTATTTCGGAGACTGTATCAGTTGTTTGTTGAAGATTAATTGCACTAGCATCACTACGTGAGATTTCTTTAACTGAATGCCCCCGATACAAAGCCATTGCAGCTTCCACTATAGTTGGCGTTGGATGATATCCACCACTTTCCCATGTCTTCGGGTCAATTGGGTCATCACCGACGTATGAAAGAACCTCTTTAATTGCAAATCGCAAGTCCCTCGAATTTGTTTTTATTACAGATAATAATTTATCATTTTGGGGAGTCTGTGAAATTGAAAATACTCGCGATAGGGCATTTGATGCGATAAGGATTGGTGCAATATATTGATCATGGCTTGTCTCATGGAAGTTCTTTAAATCTAAGGCATAATCAACAACTTGATCAACATCGTATGAAAGAAAGTCTTTTTCTCCGATTTTGAATTCTAGAATAAATATGACCGATCCGATAATACAAATCACATCGATTCTTTTCCCCATTCTAGGTATTGAATATTCAAAATAAATCACACCGGTAAGTCCGTTTAGTGTTTGTCTCAGAATATGGATTTGTTCAACCCATGCATCACGTTGAGACAATTCAAGAGAAAATTCATTGCTTTTCTCAAGAATCCCTAATATTTCGTTGGTGCTAGTTGTTAAAAAATTTTCTATCTGGTCAGAATAATAAAATCGGTTCATATCAATTGCCCCATCAGAATTTTCTAAATTTGAACAAAATATATAATAATCTAAATTCGATAGTTTTCTTAGATATATAGTTTTGTAATTATCAGAGGGTAAATGAAAAATAACATTGATTTACATCGTTGTATTAATTCCATTGGGAAGAGTTGTTTTATTAAATATTTTGATCTCCTTTCAGATCGGAAATTGCGTATTGTGGATAAGGTCGATAGACTTATGCAGCTCGAGAATTACACAGAATCGGGTTGTCATATTCGAGTTACATTTGCTAATCAAATCTTTGAAAGCGGAAAAGAAAAAGATGCTTTACGAGTGATTATTGATTCACCAAAAATAGCTTGGACTGATAAGCAAAAAGCTAAAGAGATTCTATCAAGATTATAGTTAACCGATCTACGCAATAGAAAAGAGCGCAGTATATAAGTTTTGTTACTGCGCTCTCCATAATTAAAATTACACCGCCTCAATCACACCTCCCGGCAGACTGGCCGCCCTTTCCCCTCCCAATGGCTCCACCTTCCGCAAATAGAACAGCCCGATCAGCAGCAGCGGCAGCAGGATCGCCAGGGTGATCAGCGCTCATTCATGATACGTATCTTTGACGCCGACGGGCATCTATGATATATTTCATATGCCGGTTCAAACCGGCCGATGGAAAGCAAGTAGTAGAGGTATCTCTTTAGCGGGCTTTTTAAAGGCACTCAACCCCGGCAAGCAATTGCCGGGTATTATTTTTAAGATATAGACCGATCCCCATTAAACGTGGGATTGAAGGTTATGGTAAAGTATGAGAAAAGATAAACACAAGAAGACAACAATGATCGAAAAACCATTGCGCATTATCCCTCTGGGGGGACTGGGCGAAGTAGGCAAGAACATGATGGCCTACGAATATGATGGAGACATCATCCTGGTCGACGCCGGGATCATGTTCCCGGAAAACGATATGCTGGGGGTGGATTACATCATCCCGGATTACAAGTATTTGCTGGATAAGGTTGACCGGGTCAAGGGGATCTTCATCACCCACGGGCATGAAGATCACCTGGGCGCCATTCACCATGTAATGGAAGTGCTGAACGCGCCCATCTATGCCACGCCATTAACCAGCGGCCTGCTGGAAAACAAGCTGGCGCGCAACGGTCTGGCCCAAAAAGCCGTGGTGCACACCGTCAACGCGGGTGAAAAAGTGAAAGCCGGTCATTTCACCGTGGAATTCTTCCATGTCTGCCATTCCATCCCGGATGGGGTGGGATTTGGCATTGAATGTCCCGCCGGTCTGGTGGTGCATTCCGGCGACTACAAGTTTGACCACACTCCGGTGGATAACTGGCCGTCAGACTATGCAAAGCTGGCCGAGTTTTCAAAGCGTGGTGTGCTGGCCCTGCTGTCTGATTCGACCAACGCCGAACGCCCGGGCTGGACACCCTCTGAACGGGTGATCGACGACGCCTTTAACAAGGTTTTCCGTGAAGCCGAAGGGCGCATTATCATCGCCAGCTTCGCCTCACTGATCTCCCGCATGCAGCAAGTGGCCAACGCCGCCCGGATGCACGGCCGCAAAATGGCCTTCGCCGGCCCCAGCATGCTGGATAATATGAAGATTGCCCGCAAACTGGGCTTCCTGGATATTGAAGATGCCTTGATCGTTCCCGTTGAAAACGCGCTGACCATGAAGGACCGCGATGTGGTTATCATGTGCACCGGTTCACAGGGCGAACCCACCTCCATCCTCGGGCGTCTGTCAACCGGCACCAACCGCCTGTTCGACATCAAGCCGGGGGACACGGTGGTACTGTCATCACACCCCATTCCCGGCAATGAGGAAAACGTCTACCGCACCATCAACCGGCTGTTCGAACGCCAGGCGAACGTGATCTACGAAGCCATCGCCCCGGTGCATGTCTCAGGTCATGCCAGCCAGGAAGAGATGAAGCTGCTGCTTCACCTGACCCGGCCGAAGTTCTTCATTCCGGTGCACGGCGAATTGCGCCAGTTGCGCCAGCACGCCAAACTGGCAAAAGAAGTCGGCATCCCGGAAGAGAATATCGCCGTGGTTGAGAATGGCCAGATCATCGAATTGACCTCTGACGCCATGCAACTGGACGGCAAGATCCCCAACAGCTACATCTTTGTGGATGGCTCCAGCGTTGGTGACATTGAAGAAGGTGTAATGCGCGAACGCGAATCACTCGCGCAGGACGGCGTGGTGGTGGTCAATGTAGTGCTTGACCGCATGTCTGGCCGCCTCTTCCAGGAGCCGGACATCCATTCCAAGGGATTCATCGGTGAGAAAGATACCGAAGCCATCATCCTGCAGGCGCGCAAGCGGATTGCCGAAGTGGTGCCGTATTCCAATGGCAGCGTCACGCAGGATGTGGAGCGCGCCGTACGTGATGTGCTCTACGCCGAAACGCACCGTAAACCCACCGTATTTGTCACCGTCAGCAAAGTCTGATCACTGCCAGATTCCGGTAATCAACGGGTAATCATCCAGTGCCGCCTTGCCGACATACGGCAGATCCAGGGCGGCGCTGATTGTTTTTGATATGGAATAGTGACAATAGGGGGTGGCATCTTGATAGCCTGGTTTCACCCGGTCTGAAATGAATACGGTAGCCACCCGACCGCCGCCTGGTTCAATCCCGCAGCAGCCGTGGTCGCCCTGACCCTCGTCCCAGGTCAGAATGATCAGCCCGTCTTCGCGCATACCGGGGTAGGCCTGCAGCAGGTCAACCCAGGGACCCAGCCAGGTATCCGCCGTTTTCAGGTCGCAGTCATGGGCTGAATTGCAGAGGTTGGGGGTGATGAACACAAAATTGGGCAGGCTGCCAGATGCCAGGTCATCGGGCAGTTCGTTCAGGTTGACGATGTGCGCATCACAGCGTTCCTTGTTCAGCCTCACGGAATCAAAGTAGATGAAGGGATTGTGTTTCTGCACGTAAATATGCGAACTTCCCAGGAAACACGGCCGCGGGAAATCCTCCTGATAGGTTTTCCAGGTCAGGCCGGCTTCTTCGATCTCATCCACCAATGTGCGCGCGTTGATGAAACAATCTTCACAGTTCCGGGTGATGTTAAAGGTATCTCCGCCGATCAATGCCAGGTAGTTCGGCAAACTGGGGTGCATGATGGCAAATTGTTGGGTGAAAAGAGTGTTTTCTTTGGCCAGCCGATTGTAATTAGGCATTTGAGAATTGCCGATCACAAAACCAAATTCCCTGTTTTCAAAAATAAGGATGACGATATGCTTGAAGGTTGGAACTGGGCGGGGTGTAGGGCTGAGTGTGGGGGTTTCGGTGGGGGGCATGGCAGTTTCCGTCGGTGTGATCGTAGGCAACGGGGTATGGGTCGGTGCCATTGTAGGTATTAGCGCGGCCGATGGCGCTTGAGTTGTTGCGATAACCATCGGCGCGGAAGACTGTTGACCGCACGCGCCGGTGCCCAGCAACAAAAGACAAAGGATCAAGCTGGTTTTCTTCATCATACCGCCTTCCATCCGTATTCCCCGAGTAAGGGAACAAACACCACCGGCAGGATGTCCTCCTGGTCAAAGCGCTGACCCGCGCGCTGCCAGACCTGAAGTTGCTGCAGGCTGCGTGACCCCACCGGGATGATCAACCGCCCGCCTTCGGCCAGTTGATCCAGCAGGGGCTGCGGTACGGTTGGCGCTGACGCCGTCACCAGTATGGCCTGGTACGGCGCTCCCGGAGGAAAGCCGGCTGTGCCGTCGCAGGTATGAATTTCCACATTGGTGATCCCCATATCTCCGAGTGTCTTTCTCGCGCGGTCCGCCAGTTCGGGTATGCGTTCCAGACTGATTACTTTCTTTGACAGCATACCCAATAAAGCCGCCTGATACCCCGAACCGGTGCCGATCTCCAACACGGTTTCTTCCCCTTCCAGAGCGGCCAGCGACGTCATCAATGCCACAATGTAAGGCTGCGAAATCGTCTGGTGATACCCTATGGGGATTGGCTCATCATAGTAGGCAAAACCTTCATCCCCCGGTTGGACGAAGAGGTGGCGCGGCAGTTTTCGCAGGGCTTCCAGCAGGCGATAATTACGCAGACCGCGCTCTTCAATCTGTCGGCGCACCATATCTTCACGTAGATGAACAAATTCATCCCCGGTTTCCATTTTCTGCTCCGATTTCATTATAGCGAGCGCGGCAGAATTTTCACGCGTTCTTTTGATTTTCCCCGCCACAGAGTACAATTCAGCCATAAGGAACAGGCAATGACCACGGAATCACAAAAAGACAATCAACCGATAAATACGCATAAAGGAAAAATCTTTGTCCCTCTGGCCGTGCTGCTATTTCTGTTTGTGGTCATCCGCACCGCCTGGCTCTCAGATGATGCCTATATCACTTTCCGGGTGGTGGAGAATTTCCTGCATGGTTTCGGCCCGGTCTACAACCTGGGAGAACGCGTACAGGCGTATACCCACCCCCTGTGGTTTTTCCTGATCTCCGGCGCGTATGCCTTCGTTACCGGCGTGCTGGGCCGTTTCTTCCTGGCCGCCCGGCTGCCATGGACGGTGATTACTGTATCGATACTGTGTTCTGTGGGCGCGGTCGCTATATTTGCCCGGCGAATCGCCCGTGAATGGTGGGCGGCCGCGGCCGGTGTTGTGTTGTTGACCTTCTCGCGCGCGTTCACCGATTACGCCACCTCCGGCCTGGAAGAAGCCTTGACCTATCTGATCCTGGCCTGGTTTTTCGCGCGTTACTTTCAGTTTCAAGGCGGCGGGAAACCCTTAAAGCCGAAAGCCATCGGTGAACTCACGCTGATCGCCTCCCTCGGGGTACTGAACCGCCTGGATATCGTGCTGCTTTACGTCCCCCTGCTGGCCTGGCTGCTGTGGAAATCGCGCTCATGGAAGGCGATAGGCGCGGCCGCGCTGGGGATTTTGCCGGTTATTCTCTGGGAACTGTTTTCATTTTTCTACTACGGGTTCCCCTTCCCCAATACCTATTATGCCAAGATACATACCGGCATCGCCCAGGGGATTCTTTTCTGGCAGGGTCTGATGTATTACCTGGGAACCTTGAACTTTGATCCGCTCACCCTGCTGGTGATCATTTTCGCCTTCATTGTGGTAATCACCCAGCGCAAATGGGAATTCCTGCCCATCCTGGCGGGGATTTTGCTTTACCTGGTTTACATTCTTCGTATCGGCGGCGACTTCATGACCGGCCGTTTCTTTGCCTCGCCGTTCATGATCGCCGTGATCGTTCTTGTACGGCTTGATTTGCCGCGAAATACCCTGGCCGGTCTGGCCGCCGCGTTGTGCGTGGCAGGCCTGGCGTTCGGGGTCAACCCATTGGCCAGCGACGCGTCTTACCGGGCGGCGCCGTTGCCGGGGTCGGGGGTGGTGGATGAGCGCGGCTCGTATTATGCCGACCGCGGCCTGTTGAATTACACCCTGGCCAAACCCTTCCCGGATTTCCCCTGGAGTGAACGCGGCTGGCAGCGTTATAACAATAATTTCGAAGTGAAAGTGCTCGATGCCATTGGCATGCCGGGCTATCAGGGCGGCCCGTATTACCACGTGGTCGACAAACTGGCCCTGCCCGACGCGCTGCTGGCGCGCCTGCCCATCGCGGGTGAAAAGACCTGGCAGATCGGCCATTTTCGCCGCGCCATCCCGGATGGCTATCTGGAAACACTTGATAGCGGCCAGAATCAGATCAGCGATCCAAACCTGGCGGCCTATTATGACAAATTATGCGTCGCCATCAAGGGCGATCTAAACGCCCCGGACCGCCTGCGGGAACTCTGGCGGCTGAACACCGGCTATTACGACGGCTGGCTGAAAGCCTACCCGAGCAAATAAGCTCACCTGAAGAACAGGGAAACGATCGAGCCGACCAATCGGGCAGCCAGAACCGCAGCCGGATTGGTTTGATGCGGAATATAGTAGGTAAACCCCGGGTTCAACCAGCCTTTTGATTCCCAGTAGTGGTAATCCAGACTGTCATCTTTGTTTCGCTTCCATAATCTCTGTTGCACGGTGAAGAAAATTAACGAGATAAAGGACGCGCGGAAGGGTTTGCCATTCGGTCCGGATGAAACAATCTTACGGGCCGCGGCCTCGATAGCTCCGGCATGCCGGCTGCTGAGCTGTTCCGGGGTGGACAGCGCGCCTGCCACGAAGTCCCGTTGGCCGATGATATCCACGCCCCAGGTGCGCAGCGTGTTGGCCATGGTGCGTGCGGCCTGTCCGCTGGAGCCTATGCCGGATGTGGTGATCAGGCAGGCACGCTTTCCGGCAAATTCCGGCCGGTGGTTGACATGAGCCATCCGGTCGAGGAAGGTCTTCATCACACCATTGATATCATCCACATACACCGGGCTGGCCAAAATCCATACGTCTGCGGCTTGCATGGCTGTTTTGATCGGCTCCATATCCGCCCAGAAGGGACAGAACGTCTCCCCCCTGTCAAAACATACCCGGCAGCCGCGGCAATATTGAATATTTCGCTCAGCCAGATGGATGGTCTCGATCTGGATCGGCTGCCGGTCCTGTGTGTCCAATTGCCGCAGACTCTTTTCCAGCAACAACAGCAGACGGGCTGTGTTCCCATTTCTACGGAAACTGCTGGTGATTGCCAGAATTTTCATGCCTGAGAAGCCTGTCTTTTCTACCAGATACCGGGGAAGAGGTGATATTTCACGTTTGCCTGGTACCCGGTGTATCCTTTCAGGTCGCGCGCCAGCACCTTTTCTTCTTCCAGCAGGCGGAACATGAGGGCGGGAATTATCAGAATGGCGGGAATAAGTGCCCAAAAGGAACCCAATGCCAGAGGAGAAAAAACGTACATCAGTACCATCCCAAGGTACATGGGATGACGCACGATGGAATATGGCCCGGATTGGATGACCGTCTGTTCCGCTTCAACCTCCACCACACGGGATGTGTACTGATTTTCACGAAATACCAGGAAGACAAATCCATATCCGCCAAGAACGAGAAGATTGGCGAGCACGACTGCCCAGATGGGAACCTGGGACCAGCCAAACCTGAAATCAAACCCGGGCAGGATGTACGCCAGTGAAATAAGGAGCCCGGATACCGCGACGAAAACTTTTTGGGTGTTTTCGCGCTCATTTGTTCGCATTCGCCGCTCCAGCAACCCCGGATCATTTTTTAGCAGGTACGAAAGAACAAAAATGAGCGGGAAAAACAGCACCATCATATATACCCAGGCATGCCAGTAGGCGAATGTTCCGGCCGGCAGGAAAAAGACAGCCATTAATACAATCACCCCGAGGACAAACCGACCAAATGCTTTTTTTAGTAGTTGAGTTCGGGTCATTATCCATCCTTATTGAAATTTTAAATGAACCATATATTGAACACGTTTAGAATCGGCAAAGGAGCCAACCAACCAGACGTGTAAGGGTAGTATGCTGCGATTTCCCTTATAGTAGAAGATTGTTTCCAGGACTTTATAGCGCTTATCCCAGGTTTCAAGATCGCTGGCCTGTTCGAGTCCCCAGATAAGATAGGACTTTTCGTCGAACCCGCCGCGCTTGATCACCAATTTATTGGATGTTTCTATTCCAAACCTAGAGCAGGCATCAAAAATGATCTCATTGCCCGGGTAAGATTCGGCCAGACGATGAAAGAAGGTTTTAATTTCGTCTTCTTTGAAATAGTAAAACACTCCTGAAGCCACGAAGAAGACACCGTCTTTCACGTCAATCTGCTTAAGCCAGTCTGGCTCCAGGAACGAACTGACGATATACGTGCGCCGTTCTGATTCAGGGATAAATTTTCGCCGCAGGTCGATCACATCCGGCAAGTCCAGGTCGTACCAGCGCAATGTTCCGTTATCCACGCGCTCGAATGTCGTCTCCAATCCGCAACCAATATTAACCACCGTACCGGCAGGATGTGCTTTCAAGAAATCTCTGATGCATTCATCCGTATAACGGCTGCGCATGATCCACGCAAATTGGGTTAATGTGCTGATACCAGCTTTGATCGTGGAAAAATCGTAATCCACCTTCTCCATGATCTCTACAGCCGTTTTGTCGATAAGCAGCGGTTTCGGTTTACGCGTTTCCACCGCTCTACCCCACAGGGGGAGCAGCATAGTCTTTTGCACATTTCCGAGTTCAACTTTGATCTTTTCTGGCATATACCCTCCTTAATGGGTTGTACATTTATCTATCCGATTGATATACGTTTTCAGGGAAAGAAGGTTTTATAACTGGAAGAATTCCTGCGGTATTACCTTTGAACCAATTCACTTCTCAGGATGGACATGATGACATTATCCCAGCGCTCGGTACCAACCCGGGTGGATGAGCGGCGGTTTCCTTCGTAAATGAATCCCACTTTTTCATAGGTCTTGATCGCGGCTGTGTTAAAGGAATACACATTCAACTCCAGACGGTCTATTCCCGGTATGGAAAATGCCTGATCCACGGCAAACCGCAGCATGGGTTCCGCCAATCCCCTGCCGCGGTAGTCTGGCGCGATGATCACCCTTTGCACGGCGGCGTTCCCGTTACGCCAGTCCAACCCCAGTTCAATGTGGCCGACCAATTCGTTCTCCACTTCGGCCATCCAGCCCTTCCTGCGGGGAGGAACCATCCCGCATTCATCCAAAAGCGCCTGAAGCTGCGCGTTATTGAGCGGGTAATGCAGGAGCGGCCCGCCCCATTGCACAACATCTGCCTCACTGGAGAACCAGGAGATCAGAACGGGGAAATGCCGGACAGTAAAGGGTATGAATCTCACTCGTGATAATCTGCGAAGATCAGTTTCGTTTCATTGGCAGGTTTGAGCCGCAAAAAGGGCAATCCGCCGATTGCTCGCCTGTCCACCGTACCTCATGGCCGCGCGTGGGAGCGCCGCACCTGGGGCAATTGGTGGGCAGGAGATCCGCCCGGTGAATCGGCGCCGCGGGCGCGGCCGGCGCGGGTTGTTCAAAAGGCCTTGCCGCTTTCACAACCTCATTGCCGTCATCGTCTTTGACCACTTTTACGAACGCGTCCGGAGCTATCTGTTTGATGATGGCTTCATAGAGAATCGAAATTGCCACCAGCACCAGAATGCCCGGCCACCACCAACCCTGCCAGGCGATCAAGGCCAGTCCAAGCATCCAGATAACGGCGTGAATACTCTCCCATCCGCCGGTTAACTTTTCTTTTTCCTTGTGTTTCTTTCCCATAGATTGTGTAAACCCTTTCCATTTTTCGATCTGTGCGACGAATGGGGATAACCGCTCCAAATTATACATTTGGTTTTTTGAATTGGATTAAAATGAAAACAGGGTTAATCATGATTTCACGGCGGAACAAAATCCAGGTTCAATTTCAATAATTACCCATCTTTATTCTTTATGACAAATTTCCTAAAAGGAGTTTACTATGATCACAGATGAACAAAGACAAAAGATTCTGACTTTTCAGAAAGATGAGATCACCAGCCATCTGCTCTATAAAGAACTGGCTGGCTTAATCAAAGATGCCAATAATGCCAGGGTGATCCGCGATATGTCGGATACCGAATTGCGGCATTACGACTTCTGGAAAAAAGTAAGCGGCGTAGATGTAACCCCCAACCGGTTGAAAATATTTCTCCTCATTATTATGACCCGCCTGCTTGGCTTAACCTTTTCCATAAAATTGATCGAACGGGGTGAGGCGGCCGGAGCCAGAGAATATGCTGAATTTGAATCGGTGATCCCCGGCGCCGCACAACTGGGCAAAGATGAAGAAGAACACGAAGAAGCCATGACGGCCATGATTGAGGAAGAATTCCTATCGTATGTCGGGTCAATTGTTCTCGGGCTGAATGACGCCCTGGTCGAATTGACGGGCACGCTGGCCGGCCTGACCTTCGCGCTGCAAAGCGGCAAACTGGTGGCCGTCAGCGGGTTGATCACGGGGATCGCGGCAGCGTTTTCGATGGCTGCTTCGGAATATCTTTCCGCCAGGGCTGACAATGATTCAAAAGCCGGACGTTCCGCGTTGTATACCGGTCTGGCGTATATCATCACTGTAATCCTCTTGATCCTCCCATACCTTCTGATTCCACAGGAAGGCAATGGTATCTTTATCAGCCTGACCGTTACCCTGGCGATTGTGGTGCTGATCATCCTTGGGTTCAATTTTTATGTGTCTGTGGCCAAAGACCTGCCCTTCAAGCAGCGTTTCCTGGAGATGTTTGGGATCAGCATGGGGGTATCCGTGTTATCTTTTGTGGTCGGTTTAATTGTCCGTAATGTATTTGGTATCGATATGTAACACCGGCAGGGCAGACCAGAACCGGCGCGTTTCGCGCCGGTTCTTTTTATCCGCCTGTTCTTGATACAGGTAAGGCAATTTCGTTCTATATCTCCCATCAAACGTCCGCTATCCTTTTCCCATATCACACTGCGGGAGATTGCAATGAAATGTGTCATGGTGGTGGATGCCGGTCTGCCTCTGGGGCTGCTGGCCAATACGGTGGCAGTGCTGGCAATCAGTATTGGAGACAGAGTTAAGGGTATTGTCGGAGAGGATGTACGGGATCTGGATGGTACCCTGCATGCCGGGATCACGGAAGCCATTGTCCCGCTGTTGAAGGGGGATAGCGCGCTCATCAAGGGGTTGCGTGAGAAACTGCTGGCCATACCGGAGAATAGCCTGTACTACGTGGATTTCTGCGACGCGGCTCAGGAATCTAAACGATATGAAGATTACAGCGACCGTCTGGCGCAAACCCCGGCGGACGAACTGCGTTACCTGGGGATCGCCATTTACGGGCCGGATAAGGACGTCAACAAACTGACCGGCAGTATCGGTTTACTGCGTTAATCGCCGGTTTCCGGCCGCGCGCCGGCCTGATAGTGCCGTGGTGTGGTTCCAACCGACGAGCGGAACACGCGGGTAAAGTGACTCTGGTCGGCGAACCCCACGGCGGATGCCACGGCGGCAATCGACTCTCCAGCGGCCAGCAGGCGGCGGGCCTGGTTGATACGCATTTGAAGCTGACAGGTATGCGGCGGCATTCCATATTTGCGGCGAAAAGACCGTAAAAAATAATAGGGGCTGAGATGGCACAACGCGGAAAGTTCCTGCAGCGAAATGTTTTCTGCCAGATGCTCGCGTAGATAGTCATATCCAGCCTGCACATTCGCGGTATCTGATTTTTCCAGCGAGGATTCTTTTTCCGTACCCATGATTTGTAAGAGTAGAGCCAGGGTTTCATGCAGTGCGGATTCAACAGCCAATCGCGTACCGCCGTGCAGAATCTCCTGAAACAGACTCTCCAACTGATGGCGAAGGTTCATATTCTTGACCATCGGGACTGGAAAGCCGTATTCCGCAACCGGTTCGTGGAAAAGATCAACGAGCAGGCGGTGAAAATACTCCGGACCGATATATAGCATGTAATAGGCGAATACCTGCCCGCTTTCCGGGTTGCAGGCATGCACTTCTCCGGGATTGATCAGCACAATATCACCCTGTTTAACGGGGTAAATCACTTCAGAATGCTGCACCAGGTGGAAACGGGTGCTGCCTTTTTTGACCAGACCGATGGAATACGCCTCATGATTATGACGGTGGAACACCGGTTGGGCGTATTGCGAATACCGCAGCTCAATCGGTTCCAGTGATGGATCACGCACAAACTGGATAATGTGCTCTGTGTCTGGTGTGTTCATTAACGGAATTTTAGCGGATTCGTGGAAATACGGGGAATTTGATCAGCCGTTTTCCAAAATTGTGGGAAAAATCTCTTGACAGACCTTTTGTATGAGTGTATTATATATCTATAACACTAATACAGAAGGTGAGGTATGAAATTTAATCCAACCGTTCCGATCTACCTTCAAATCATGGACAGCATCAAAAAAGACGTGGTGACCGGCGTACTGGTCCGCGGAGAAAGGGTTGAATCTGTGAGAGCATTATCGGAGAAATTTGGCGTCAACTTGAATACCATGCAGCGAGCCTGCTCCGAGCTGGAACGCGAACAGGTGATATCCACCCAGCGCGGCGTGGGGAGTTTTGTCACCGAAGATGAAGCGGTCATCTCGACCCTGAAACAGGAGATGTGCGGCGGCATCGTGGATGACTTCATCCACGGAATGCGCGGCATTGGCCTGAAAGACAAAGAGATTCTTGATATTGTGGGAAAGGCATTGCAGAAATGAGCGCGATACTTGAAGTAAATGACCTCTCAAAATCATTCCTGGGGCGGCCGGCTTTGAACCGGGTGAGCTTCACCCTGGATTCCAGCCGGGTAGCCGGGTTGATGGGTCCGAATGGCGCGGGGAAAACCACGCTGATGAAAACCGTGATGAAGATCACCAAACCTGATTCAGGTACGATCAGGGTTTGCGACAGCGACACCGTGGAATCCATCCACCGCAACACCGCCTTCATGCCCGACCGCAATCAGCTCTTCATCTGGATGCGCGTCCGCGACGCGATCCGCTATTACGAAGACATGTTCGGCGACTTTGACGCCAAACGCGCGTCTGACCTGTGCCAGATCCTCGGGCTCAACCTGGCGGATCCCATCCGCTCGCTTTCCAAGGGCACGGTGATCCGCGTGCTGGTCATGTTGACCTTCTCGCGCAACGCCCGCCTCTATCTGCTGGATGAGCCCATCGGTTGGTTCGATCCGCTGGCCAAACACAACATCCTGAAGACCATCCTGGCCGGGATCAACGAAGAAAGCGCGGTGTTGATCTCCACCCACCAGGTGAAAGACGTAGAAACCATTCTGGATGATGTCCTCTTCCTGAACAGGGGAAGCCTGATCCTCACCGACACCGCAGAGAACATCCGTCAGGAACACGGGCAATCCATCGAAGACCGTTATCTCGAGGTATTTCAACATGCTTAATCTACTTAAATGGAACTCACTTGATTTCATCCACCGCTATCTGTGGATGTTCCTCGCGGCAGCCGGTTCGCTGGTGCTGGCGGCTATTGTGCCGAACGGGCAAGGTTTCACCAATTCCCTGATCATCATCAGCGCCGGTGTGCTGGGGGTGATTTTCTTCCCGGCCTGCGTTGTGCTGGCCCTTTACCAGTGTTTTGCCTGGCTGCGGCATGACAGCGCCCTGATGGAACTCGCGCTGCCGGTTTCTGCCTGGAAGCAGATGCTCAGCCGGTTGATCATCGCTGCCGCTGTCAACGCACTGTCCTGCCTTGGGTTCATGGCCCTGATGCTGCTGTTTGGAAAGTACGGTTCAGGAACCATCCAGGCCATCAACCTTGACCATTTGCAGACCATCGGCTGGTTGACCCTGCTCCTGGTGCTGGGTGATATGACCGTGCTGTTCGCGTACATGCTCACCCGCAGCATCGGCCTGACGCGCCTGTGGGCCGCTCTGATCACCACGCTGGTCAGCACCATCCTGTTGATCCTCATCGTCATTCTGGTGGTGAATGTCATGATCTGGGCGCGGGTGCTCATGCTGCCGCAGATCGGTATGGATAACGTACTGCGCCTGGATGGAAATTTCCAGATCACATCCACCCTGCCGGCCATGGCCACCTTCCTGTGGCTCATCCTGCTGGAGTACCTGGGGTCCAGTCTGCTGTTGAAGTATTCCTTCCAGGTGGATTGACACCTGTATAAATCTCCCGCTGCCGGCGGTTGATCTTCGCCGCCGGCAGTCAAAAAAAATAGACATAGCCATTCGCGCGCCTCGCGGGCGCCGCTTTGCCCGCGCGCGTCTACCCACGCCAAATACCTGCCGGATGAAGGTTCACCCGGGCGGAAAAACCAAGGAGAAAAAATGAAAGCTTTAAAATTGTTTATCCTGCGATACCCCGTGATCGCCTCGTTCGTACTGTTCGGAATTTTCTCTGTTATATCAGAGATCGAACTGGACAAATTGTTTATGCCTTTCATGGACTATCAGAAAGCCAGCTTTCTTTCAGGTATTCTGATGCAGGGTGGATTGAGCCTGGTGATTGTGGGCGTGATCGTCTGGCTGGGATTGACCCGTGAAGCCGGCCTCACCCCGATTTCCTCATGGAAGAGCCTGTGGTTGGTCTGGCCGCTGTTGCCTTACAGCGTCCTAAATGGTATTGAAGTGCTGGACGGTACGTTCAATGTCAACTGGGCTGATGGCGGCCTGATACTGCTCTTCACCCTGCTGTACATTTCGGTGGGGTTCATTGAACAGTTTCTCTTCCGTGGTCTGATCCTGCCGCTGATGCTGCGCGCCTGGGGTTCCACCCGCGGAGGCATATATAAGGCAGTGCTGCTTTCCAGCGCCATCTTTGGACTGGCGCACCTGGCCAACCTTTTTATGGGACGGCGCGACCTGTTGACAACCAGCCTGCAGATCCTGTATGGCACGTTCTTCGGTGTGTTCTTCGCGGCGCTGCTGCTGCGCAACAAGACAATCTGGCCGGCCATCTTCGGGCATTTCCTGTTTGACTGGGCCGGTAACTTTAAGGATGTGACCGTGGGGAATGTGTTTACCCGCGTGGAACCCACCACCACGCCGGAAGGCGCGCTGATCATCATGGTTATTTTCCTACCTCTGCTGCTGATAGGACTGTTCTATTTGCGCAAGGTGGAGCCGGTGGGTGGGGATAAGAGGGAGCCATTGCCGGGTGGGGTGATGGAGGCGGTGTGAATGTGATGAACAGGGCGCGTCCAGATGGGCGCGCCCTGTTTTAGGCTGCCGGAATTTGTTGATTGAAGACAAAGAAGGTAAAAACGGGTCGTAGAATCTTGACACGTAAAAATCCAGCCCCAATTCAGCCTGTGCCAGTTGACCCGTGCCCTTACAGGATGCTTCGCGATAGCGGTATTTCGTGGGCGTGAGACCCTGCGTCAATCGTATCTCCCCGAAGGCGGTGTACTGGATCACGCTGTTCAGCGAGCCGTCTGCATCTGCTTGCGCCCCGAGCTTGTCGAGGGGTGGCCGTGGTGCTGGCGCTTCCGAGGTGATCGCCCAGCACCCAGGTGAGCGTGTCGGCGCTGTCGGTCAGCGTGCGTACGGCAACCCCTGCACCGTGCTTCGCGCGGCGCGGGGCAGGTCGTCACCGTCCCGGCAAAGTAGAACTTCTGGATCTTCGTTCCCGAAAGGGATATTTCCTTGTTATAGTGCCTTCCGGGATAGAAGGTGGTCACCCCGTTGACCGTGCCGCGCATCATGATCCCCCCTTCCTCGCAGCGGGGGTGCTTCGCGACCGTCGCCATCATAGACGTACTGCGCGCCGGTCAGCGC
>CAYQUX010000010.1:0-142765 GCA_964420995.1 uncultured Leptolinea sp.
GATGGTGTTCCAATTCGCACAGGGCAATATTGTATGCTCTCGAAATCAAATGTTAGAGAATTCTGTCAAGATACAAATTCGAGTTTTTGTTGGCTTTGTAAGCTAAATGTTTATTCCAAAGATAAATCCTATAATTACAAATCAATGAATGATTATAGAGCGTTTGGAACTTCGCTAATAATAAAAGTTTAATGATATTCATATCGATATTTGCTTTGGATGGGAATTTGTCAAGAATTGTGGCTGCTGTATTAAGAGTCCAATAGTTTGGAGGGTGTACTTGGTCTCAAAAAAGCAACATATGGGCATCCTCTAAATCATATGGCCTCAAGTAACCTAATGAGTAATGGATCCGATTCGCCATGCGAATGTTAATAATGTACTTACCAACCTGGTGTTTGGCATTTTTGATATCATGATTTTCTTAGCTCCAATATATTATTGACTTTATTCTTTAGTCCAATAATCAGCTAGCATTTCAGCTTGATCTAAAACCTTATTCACCGAGATAGTGTATTCACCCGTAGCAGGATCATCCGGCGGATATTTGTACCGGCGTAGGATTCGTTTAACCATCACCCGCAACTTTGCCTGGACACTTTGTTTTTGCTGCCAATCAATCGATGTGTTCTTCCGTACATTTTCAACCAGGTCGTGGGCAATTTGCTTCAACACCTGATCGCCTAGAATGGTTTCAGCCGTTGGGTTATCCGCTAAGGCATCGTAAAAAGCCAGTTCATCAACCCGTAAACCAAGCTTCTCTCCGCGTTCATCGGCAGCCCGAATGTCCTTTGCCAGCTTAATCAGTTCATCAATGATTTTTGCAGAGTCGATCAAACCAGCTTGATAGCGTTTTACCGCTTCGGCTAGCATTTCAGAAAATTTTCTGCCCTGAATAAGGTTGAATGCAGAGCGTGTCTTGATTTCATCGTTTAACAATCGCTTCAATAATTCCATCGCCAGATTGCGGCGATTCATATTTTGTATTTCAGCCAGAAATTCATCTGACAGAATGGATATATCTGGTTTCTTTATTCCGGCAGCATCAAAAACATCAATGACTTCATTTGAAATGATGGCATCGTTGATAATTTGCCGGATTGCGGTTTCTATTTCCTCATTTGTGCGAGTCTTATTCTGTTCATCAAATTTGGAAAAACGTGCTTTGATGGCTTGAAAGAACGCCAGGTCATCTCGAATTTCGAGGGCTTTTGGATGCGGAACGGCTAAACCAAAAGCTTTTTGCAACCGGATTGTATTGTAAATAAATCGATCTTTCCCATTTACGACTGTTTTACCCTCTTTGATCTCCGATAATTCGGCTATGTAGTTGGCCGCATCTAAAATGAAATTCAATTTAGCTTTGGGTTCCAGTTTAAAATATTTGCGGTATTCAAAGCGGGCAAACATGTTTTCCACAATTTCATAAAATTCAAGCATTTTTGCCACGGCTTCTTCTTGGTCAAATGTGATCTGACCTTTACCGTGACTCGCCGCATAAATCTGCAAGGCGTTCTTTAGGTCCTGCGCGATACCAATGTAATCAACGATCAAACCGCCTTCTTTATCGCCAAAGACCCGATTAACTCGGGCAATTGCCTGCATCAGCGTGTGCCCATTCATCGGTTTGTCGATATACATGGTATGCAGGCAGGGAGCATCAAAACCGGTAAGGAACATATCTCGAACAATTATCAATTTCAATGGATCTGCCGGGTTCTTCAACCGGTTCCCAATTGCCTTCCGTTTTTCCTTATTTCGAATGTGTTCCTGCCACCCCAAAGGATCACTGGACGAACCCGTCATGACAATCTTAATGACACCCTTTTCATCTGAAGGGTCATACCAATGAGGGCGTAGTTTGATGATTTCATTGAACAATTCCACGCAGATGCGCCGGCTCATACAGACGACCATACCTTTACCATCAACAGCAGAAATACGCTGTTCAAAATGGTGAACCAGATCAGCCGCTACTTGTTTAATGCGCCCTTCACTACCAACAACAGCTTCTTTGCCTGTCCAACGGGCAAAACGTTTCTGTTTTTCGGTCAGTTCGTCATCTTCCGTGATCTCTTCAACCCGTTGATCCAATATTTTCTGATCATCTTCGGAAAGTTCGATCTTGGCTAACCGGCTTTCGTAAAAAATGCGGACCGTAGCCCCATCTTCCACTGCCTGTTGAATATCATACACATCGATGTAATTGCCAAAGACTGCCTGGGTATTCCGATCTTCTTTTTCGATGGGGGTGCCGGTAAAACCAATAAAAGTAGCATTCGGCAAAGCATCACGAATGTGACGGGCGAACCCATCAATAAAATCATATTGACTGCGGTGCGCTTCGTCAGCGATTACCACAATGTTTCGCCGCCCGCTCAACATAGGGTAATTTCCCATTTTTTCATCGGGGAAGAATTTTTGGATAGTTGTAAATACAATGCCACCCGAAGGAACTGCAAGCAACTTTCTTAGGTCCTCACGGCTGCCAGCCTGAACTGGTGATTGACGCAACAATTGCTGACAACTACAGAATGTTTCGAATAATTGCTGGTCCAGATCATTTCGGTCAGTTAACACAACCAATGTAGGATTGGCCATTTCTTCTGAAAGAATCAGCTTGCCCGCGTAGAAAACCATGGATAGGCTTTTTCCACTTCCTTGGGTATGCCAAATTACGCCCGCGCGTTTATCACCGGCTAATTGATGTTCCACCTCCGGAAGATCATAAACGGCAGGATGTTCAGACACAAAATGGCGGTTATCTTTAGATGTAGCACGTATGGTTGAGGCGATGGCTTTATTGACGGCAAAATATTGATGATAAGCTGCTACCTTCTTTATTGTGCTCTCACGTGTTTTTTCAAACACAATAAAATGACGGATTAAATCCAGCAATGTTTTCTTATTGAATAATCCTTTGATCATTGGTTCCATTTCAGATTCGACCCTGGAATCAATGATCTTCGTTCCGTCAATGCTTTTCCAGTCCATGAAACGCGAATAATCGCTGGATATGGTCCCCGCTTTGGCAAACCATCCATCTGTGATAATGCATAAAGCATTGAATGTAAAAAGCGTTGGGATGTCTTTTTTGTAGGTTTGGATCTGATTGTAGGCGGCTTGCAATCCGGCTTTTTCATCCGCCGCGTTCTTTAATTCCATCACAACCAATGGGAGCCCATTGATAAATAAGACCAAATCCGGCCGTTTGTTTACATTATTCTCAACCACTACAAATTGGTTTACCGCCAGAAATTCGTTGTTATCCGGGTTGGAATAATCAATCAGCCAGACCTTATCGGTTCTGGATTTACCCTCACCGATGCCAAATTTGACGTCTACGCCATCGGTGAGCATGCGATGAAACGCTTCATTGTTTTCGATTAAGGTTAACGAAAAGGTACGGACTACCTTTTTATAGGCATCTTTGCGTGCGTCTTCTGGAATATTTGGATTCAATCGATCAATAGCATTTCGCAGACGATGTTGCAAAATCACATCGGAATAGGTACGTTCGGGGGCAGTACATTCCACCAGATCAGGGCCAAACTGTATGGAATATCCGTTTTCATCTCTGAGCAGTTCAAGAGCAAATTGTTCAATCTCTGATTCGAAGAGGATCATAGCATCCTTTTTATTATTGAGTTCGGTTTCGTAATAACGAAATCCCTTCAGAAGCATTTTTCATAATAATTTCAATTCGTTGATCTGGTAATTCTGAAATCAATTTTGAAAAGTCGTTATTCTTTGAAGAAAACCCGGGATCAATAACAATCAAGTGGTTTTCTGGATTTCGATTTATCCATTTACCAATAAATGAATTAATATGGTCATCACTAAACGAATATCCAATAATAATTAATTCATTACTTAGTTCAAGATACTGTTCAAAAGAATTTAATAATGCAAGAAAAGGACCCTTAGCTGTTAATTTATTCTTCCCACCAAAAATAATCGCTGGTTCGAGACTTCTAGTTTTTGAATCTGTTCTACTCTGTAAAACCTCAATGTCCTGATAAGGGATTGGATGTAAATTATCCTTTTCTTTATCATTTTTCACCCAGTTTATTGATCCATGGAGTTTTATGATATTTAGGGCAGTTGGAGAAAACTGTACTTTATTTGTTGAAATCCATTGGTCAATCCCTGTTGAGAAAGCTATATTATTTTTTCTACAGATTAGCTCTAAAGTATTATCATAATTTAATGTTGCTATGTTTGAATTGCTTTTTTTGCAGATTTTCACTAGGTCAAGTAAGTAATCGGAATCACAGTCCTTTAACCATACTAGATCGATCAGTTTCTTTGTAATTGTCTCTCGTGTTGCAGAAAATGATTTTGTGGTTTTTGAGCCCATTGCTTGACGAATAATTTTTTGTAATTGTTCTCCAATTTCGTCAATTGGAATAATAGAAAGATTGTTTGAGAGCCTATTAGATGCATCATTAGTAGTGACAAATCTGTTGCTACCATAAGTCGGGCTATTAAATGATTGAACAATTGGGGAATAAATTTGGTTAATAAACTGGTATATATCCCGTTGCGAAATTTCTCCAAGCTCCAATTCATTTAATAAAGGATGCCAAGATGCGATAAATGGATTAAGCTCTGATGAATCGCGTTCGGAGAGAAGATCAATTGTGTTTAATAATTCTTCAATATTTATCCCGAAATAAGGATTAATACCTTTTGACCCTTTGAGGAAAACCAATCCCCCAATAACAAATTGAAGAACTTTTGCACTACGTATAGATCTTCCATCATTGGCAATTTTGTTATAAATTACTTCTGTCATCTTACTAGCTATCGGTACACCCGCTTCAACTGATGCTCCGGCGCCAAGTAAAAACATTCTTTTCATTTTCCACCCTTTCTCCTATTTTAAATATCAATTTCACCATTCATAAATTTTGGTAATAGGGTATCCCGAATTTTAATTAAAATTTTAGTTCCCTCTTTATTGTTTTGGAGGCCATCAAACAATGGTTTGACAATATTATTAAACATTATTATTAATTTCCTATCTGGAATAATAATAGGCAAATCAACAGCTTGTTTTCTGTTTAATCCTGGGACTGCAGAATCCGAACTTATCATAAAAAAATCTTGTTGCAATAATAAGAAATAATGAAAATAATTGCCATTGCAATTCAATAAATCTTCAATATAAAAAGTTGTATCAATCGGATAAAAATTCTCTTCGATCCAAATAACCTTGCCTATAGTTCCTTTTCTTCCAATCACAATACCGGGGCCTTTTATTAGAAATTCATTATGGGTACTTACTATTCCAGATGAACCAACAACTGGAAATTCCCCATCAACTCTATTTTCAGCAATTAAACCCTTCCCATAATGCATTCCACAAACATCGCCAAGTTTTCCAACAATCCACCCTTTTGGGATCATCCCTAACTCGCTTTCGACCAATTCGCCGTTTGCACTTGGAAAATTAAAATTGACAAACCATTCCTTGAAAATTGCCTGGGCAATGGCTTCAAGTGTCACATTAGTTTGGCGGTTGAGTTCGATATTGTCATCGATAGTAATTAAAATTTCTGATATTCGTTTTTGGGTTTCCAAAGGGGGAATATTTAATTCTAATTCACCTAAAACTGGAATATATAAATTTTTTTGTACACTCCCTTCTCCCATTTGCTCAATGAGACTCTGCTGGGAGAGCAAGCAATAAAAAATAAACATATTGTCATAGCGTGTTGTATCGACATCGATATTAATTACTGCTCGATTACCGCACATATAATCTTTTAGAATTCCCAAGCGACCAATTGTTCCGGATTTACTAATTGCTAAAGAATCAGGTTTGAATAAAAAAGCACTTTTACCAGCACTGTTAAAACCCAATCTTGATAAATGACGACTTGTATCAAAAACATATGAATTATTCAAATCATTGGCACGAAGCCATTTTATTTCATCTCCAAAATATTCAGGGACTGTTTGAGATGGGTTAACGTACCCTTCTTGAAATTTGACGCAATTCTTTAGTTTGACCTTATGCCAATTATGATTAGTCATTGCCGTCTCCATTGAATTGGTCTGGTTGCTACTTTAATAATTCTATGATTGATAGAAAACCAGCATAATTTTTGCGGAGTTTTTAAAACATTGTTGAACACAATATAGTAATTAGAGTCTTGAGTATCTAATAAATTAACAGAACTAAAAAAATTAAAAATCACAGTCGATCCCTTTCAAATTCTTGCGAATAATCTGTTGTAGCTCATTCGCTCGGGCAAACTGTGCGGCTAATTGAGTCGTAAGCGCATTCATTTTCTCCTCAAATGGTATCCCGTCGTCCTCAACTTCTTCAGTTCCCACATAACGCCCAGGCATAAGCGTATAGTTACTAGCTCTAACTTCATCTAGAGAGGCTACTTTACTAAAGCCAGCCTTATCTTCATATCCGCCCGTTTTTCCACGCCAGGCGTGATATGTTCCTGAAATTAAAGCGATATCCGCTTCAGTAAATACTTTGTTGCGGCGGTTGATCATTGATCCCAATTTGCGGGCGTCAATAAACAGAATTTCGTTCGAACGGTCACGGAATTTATGGTTGGTCTTATTACGCGCCAGGAACCACAAGCAGGCGGGAATCATAGTGTTGAAAAATAATTGAGCCGGTAGGGCCACCATACAATCCACCAGCCCAGCTTCAATCAAATTCTTGCGAATTTCACCTTCACCGCCAGAATTACTATTCATGCTGCCATTCGCCAGCACAATCCCGGCAGTCCCGGTTGGGCAAAGCTTTGAGATGAAATGTTGCAGCCAGGCATAGTTGGCATTGCCGGTAGGCGGAACGCCATATTTCCAACGATTATCATCCCGTAATTTTTCTCCGCTCCAATCACTGATATTAAATGGTGGATTGGCGAGAATAAAATCGGCTTTCAAATCCGAGTGGCGGTCATTCAAGAAGGTATCGCCCAGTTCCAATTTTGCATCAATGCCGCGAATCGCCAGGTTCATTTTTGCCAGTCGCAATGTGGTTGGATTGGATTCTTGTCCAAAGATAGAAAGATCTTTAATATTTCCCTGATGATTTAGAACGAACTTCTCGCTCTGCACAAACATACCGCCGCTGCCGCAGCAGCCGTCATACACCCGGCCATTGAACGGTTCTAGCATTTCAACCAGCAGCTTCACAATACTGGCCGGGGTATAAAATTGACCGCCTTTTTTTCCTTCCGCATCCGCAAATTGACCAAGAAAATATTCGTACACTTGCCCGAGCAAATCTTTGGATGAACCGGCTTTCTGTTGAAAACCAATCTTACCGATCAAGTCTATCAATTCACCCAGACGCTGTTTATTCAGTTCAGGGTCTGCATAAATTTTTGGCAGAATCCCTTTGAGCGGTGGGTTTATCTTTTCTATCTCGTCCATCGCATCGTCAATTGTTTTGCCGATTTCCGGCTGCTTGGCGCGGTCTTGGAGGTATTGCCAGCGGGCTTTTTCAGGTACGAAGAAAACATTGTCACCCAGATATTCATCCGGGTCTTCGGGGTCAGCGCCTTCAAATTCACCTTGACCCGCTTTCAGCTTTTCATACTGATCATAGAATGCATCAGATATATATTTAAGAAAGATCAGCCCAAGGACAATATGTTTGTATTCCGCCGCATCCATATTGGAGCGCAGTTTATCCGCGGCTGCCCAAAGAGTTTTTTCCAGTTCGTTGTTTTCTGCCATAGGGTTTCTCCTGCTTTGAAAAGAATTTTGTTCTCCCCCATTTTTCGTCTATTGATTCTACACATTATTACATAAAACCAGCAACACCCTTTTTCTTAATAGCTTCTTATTTATCCCGACTATTAATTGGTGGTTGGTTCAATAGTTTATGTAACCAAAAGCACTATTAGGGAGATCATTTAAACATGTTCATCAAAGTAATAGAAACCCGTTTTGGCACAAACTGATTTAGCTTGAGTAATGACCATATGCTTTTTATTTTTGAAGGAATTTCATTATGTATCAACCCTCATGGGTGTTGTCTACCTAATGTCGCTAACTTTAAAAAGAAATATTTACAATATCTTCTTGGGCAACATAAATCATTTTCAGATATTACGAAAAGAAAATTTTTTAGATCTAACAATCAACTCTATCCCCCTTTTCTTGGTGATTGTAATTACAATTTCCAAGTTATTGTTCTATAGAAATCGCGAACATCATCATTAACATGTCCAGAACTTGTTAATTTTTCTTGAATTTCTTGTACTTTTTCTTTAGATATATCAGATTTTCTTTTTGCCGTCTTATTGGCTAATCTTTTTCGTAGAAAATCAACTTCCATTATTATTGCAAAGCTATAAGTAACATAAGAATGTTTCGTTACAAAATCATACTCCCCCACTTTGAATTCTACAGTCCTGCAATTATCCAGGTTCTCATGATCAATAGGAACCATAATTACTCTTCCGGTTACAGGGTCCTGATCTAGAACAACAAAAAAGAAATGCGGTCTTGATGCATTTGGAATTTCAATTAAATATGTTTGCCCCGCTAATATCTTTTCGTCAGCCATTTAGTAGTTAATTCTCAATCACTATTGAGCATTAGTTGCAGATCATTTGCAAATTCTATTTTTCTATTAATCAGTCTCTTTTCTTCGGTTCCTTTATTCAAGGCATTTAATATTTGATCAATGGTAATAGGAATCGATGAACCATGGGGGTCTTGATATTCAGGGAATCTATGGCAATAGTCAATCAAATCCCAACGATTCCAACTCCCAAATTCTTGTACTACCTTATCTAAAATTTCTTTTTCGTATTGGTTTAGGCTTCCAGTTCCAGGATTATCATCTAAAGATACCCTGTAGTTCTTTGGGGGAGAAATGAAGTCATGCCAAATCGATGGAACATCGGGAGAAGGACCTTCATTGATAAGGTTATAAATTGCTGATAATACCGGACCCTTATCCATACTAACATAATGGTCTGAAGTAATAGGCAATCCCAATTCTGCGATTGCCTTCCTATCAGCGATATATAACAGCTTTATCAACTTGATGTAATACTCAGTCCCACCTAGCTTGTCCAGTATATAAGCAGTAGCTTGAGTAGCTTTTTTTTCATTAAAAACGAGGTTCATTTCAGCCCTTTCTCAAAAAGGGTACTCCAATCTGTGTCTAAAAATCCTGAAAATTACTCTTGTGAACTTTGTGAACATTGTGAACTTCAAACCTGCATTATAACTATATATTTATAATCGTCAATTGTCAAAAAGACTGTAATGGCTTTCCATGCAAAAAAAGCCCTAAAAATTTTGAGGGCTTATAGTTTGTGTTTCAAGAAATTCTCCTTAATTTTTCGATTCTTCGATTTCTCTCAATTTTTGATAGACCCAGATAGGTCCCTTCCCCAAAAAAATTGTATTTATTTTGGAGGATTAGGTCGTTCAAGCCATTGTACATATGTATTAATATCCTTAATTGAATCAAATGATATCTCGTTAATAATATGTAAAATACAAGTTTTTGAATATGCTCTTAGTAAACTCAAATCTGCATCAGTAACTTCATAACTTCCATCATGAACAATATTTGACCTGATATCGTACAAATTGCATATTTCATTGCTTATTTTTCTTCTAATTCTGGCATTCTTACCTAGAATTTTTCCTATTCGTCTTCGTAATCTATTTCCTATTTCATCCCTATTTTTTTCGGGTGTTATTAAGCATTCGAGAGAGATTGCATATAGTAAAAAGGATTCTTCTTTCCTTTTTTTCACCGTTGCTTTTCCAGCCCATTGTATTGAAGTAATAATTCTCTCTTCAAAAGTATTTCTCTTTTTTGAGATAAGAGAATAAATTTTTGAGAAACCTATTCTATTAGACTTGTCCGATTCAATTAATTTCTGTAAGGAAAACGGAATAGGTGAACCACTCAAATTCCAACCATAAGAAAAATAAGGTTCATCGCCATTTGTTTGAACAATAACGTTTCTTCTGACTATTTGGTTATCACCAGGCAAATATAAATATCCTTTTTGGTAAGGGATAAGGTCGCTATAAAAATTTAAAATCTCGATCGTTGAAGTAAGTTTTTTTTCTGCTAGTTTCTCCGCAGCTATTTCGTCAAATGCGTTTACTTTGATTAGACCAATCGGTTTACCCACAATTCCAGATTCTTTTATCGATTTCCCCAACATCAGATGTTCGTTTTCAATTTCACTTTTCCTTTCTTTTTCTACATCCACACCAGAATAAAGAGACAATTGCGTTTCATCAAATATGCAAAATTTTACGTTTCCTAATTGAATTGGCAAAGATTCTTCTGCTAATCCATATACCGGGTAATATACAAAGTAAACTCGAGGAGTTATTGATAGTGATTGATTTAATCCCTCAATAGCTATATTTAACCTTTCTTCAAAAGAAAAATCCTTTCGTTTTTCTTTAATATCTAAGGTTGTTAAAATTGCAGTTTGAAAAAAAGATTCAATATTATTACTGCTTATTCTTTCGTCGTCAATTTCACGGATTAATGATTCCAAGCAATCTCTATATCTATTGGCATCGTCTCCCGAAAGAGTCATCCCTCCTTCATCAGCTTTTATAAACATTATGTCAATTTCCGGAGACTCTGGCGTGTCACTTCTTCCTTCTAAGGAACAAATAAAACTATGCACTTTTTCAATTGTGGCAGATGTAAGTCTCGTTTTCATTACTAACCTCCCTTTTCAAATTTGTTCTATACACAAAAAAAATTCCAATTGATTCCTAATTAACTACAGAGAAAAAAGGATTTCCGCTTTATTAATTTCCTCCCTATCTATTGGCATACCTCTAAATAAGATCCAAAAACACATTATAGACATTTCTTGCATCTAAATTCAAGCCCTAAAAATTTGAGGGCGAATATATGATATGGGGGAAGACTGGAAAGTGAGCATGGGGGTACCCGGGGGTATTGTATCTATTTAAGCATGCCCCTGTATATGGCTTGGGTCTGTAGTACCCAGGCATACCTTACCCGCTCGCCTTAACCCTCTCCCCAGGGGATCTACACGCCAGACACTTGACCCATACGGGCAAGTAACAGTGGCGTGTTTGCATTTAAGGAGGTATAGCGATGAAGAATATCATGTTTATGAAAGCCAGAGAGTTTCGTGTCAAGAAAAACCCTGGTCTCTGCCGGCATTGCAACAAACTGAAGGCTCAGGGACCAGCCGGTCTTTGTGGTACCTGTTACCATTTATGGCAGGACAAATTGAATAGCTGTAAGTAATTGATTGCCGCACCGCCCAATCGCTCCCATGTGCTCATGCAGCCATGGTTGTTTTTTGTTTAAAAGCCAAATCAACTGCCTCTAGAGTCATCACGAGCTAGAGGCAGTTTTGATTCCGCCATATGAGAAAAGGGAGTCCATGAACGATTTCTGAATTGCAAAGCATTCAAGTTTAGTAACACAGGTACTGGTACTCACCGACTATTCGGTGGGTCGTTTTTATTGGGCAGGTAGACCACCACGAGTGGACCAAGGAGAGTAACCATGTTCAATTCTGCTATCAAATCAGGCTTCAATGTCAACGAGATCTGTGTCGTGCCGTCTGAGTTGGAAGAAGTATCTGCCGGCAAGTCATTCCGTGGCATGGAAACATACTGTGCCACCTGGTTGGATAACGATCGTAACCTGCGCCAGATCAAAGAGTATGGCGCTGCAGAGATGCGTGAGGAACGCGCAGAGTTCCTGCGTGCACTGAGCAAACGCCACCATGATTACATTGTGGATACACGCAAAGCCCTGGCTTACACCTTCTCCAAGCGTGCCTTATATGTCCTGATTGACGAAATGGCCGAACATGACAAGGCTCTGGCTGCCAAGGCGGGACGCGAGTTCTGCAATACATACGATGAGTTGGAGCGTGCGATCGAATCTGTCGAACAACGCTTGAATGGCAAGAAGGTAGAGCCTGTCTTCCTAATGGGTCTGGACCCGGCAGCCGTAGTCAAATCACAGATCCGTAATCGTGGTTCTGTGCGCCTGGAAAAGATGGAAGAGGGCAAACGGACCAAGGTGAGGTATGCCGTGTCGGTTCATCAGTGCATGGAAGCCCTGAACCATGGCTGGAACATGGAGATTGTCCTGTAAGTTCTGAATTCGGAATTACGGGGGATTGCGAGTAACGAGGGCAACGACAACTGAATATCTTTCACACGAAAGGAGGTGAGACCTATTTGCACCAATCTGTTCACGCGCCACCTGTAAAGGTGGATATGCACGATATGGCCGTCCAGAATATGGCAGCACTTCTGGAAGAGTGCCTGTCCAGGTCGCTTAGGACTACTGCCCGTAATACGCCCAAGGCCAATCTCGATGATTGCGATGCTATTGTCAGCAATCACGAAGCAAACATCCAATTCAACAAACTATCCTAAGGAGATATACACCATGACTACAACCTCTTTCGCTTTCAATTCATTTGTTTCCGAATCAGCCGCCAATGCTCAGTTCATCAAGGATCTGGTGAAGAATGCCGGCAGCGCACTGGAATACGCCAACGTGAAGACCATTGCCAAGACCGAAGGATCAAAGACAATGGAGCGCATCATTTACTCAACCGGCGAGGTTTTGGAAGTCACCTTCCCCGAGTATGTGACCGTCAGTCTGGCCGGTGCCGATGGGGATGTCATTGACTTCAACAATACCCGTTGGGGTAAAGAGACGGTCAAGCTGGCCACATTGGGAGCAGCAGAGAACCTGATGCACGAGTACGCTCCATTGAATGACACCACCATCGGCAAGTACTTCTTCATCAAACGCTTCCTGCCCAAACGCGGAACCGTTGCCGTGATCAAGTTGGATGCCTGGATGGGTGCCAAGGTTATGAAGAACGTGCGCATCGGGAATTGCTCTTTCAATATCGCCTATCCCGAGATGGAGTTCTGGACCGATGACAGCGGCATTCAGCATACCTGCCAGTGGTATGGGATCAAAGCCACCAGCCCGAGTACCTATACGATCTTTGGCATTGGTGCGGATAATTCCGAGCGCGATATTCTCCTGACCGCACCAACCCTGCGCAGTGAACGGTTCGGCAAGGAGTACATGAATCTCATGTTCTCTCAGATGTGCAATCTGATCGAAGGGAAATCCTATCGCATTCAAATCCAGACCTTTGAACGCACCGGTAAACACGCCGATGGATCGGAGTTCACCTTCACCGATTGGTCGTTGGTAATGGACGCCATCAGCACGGTGAACCGCCTGGAAATGAGCCACGAAGAAGCGGTACTGGATCGCCAGTCTGTGGCGTATACGGCTGCCCAGAACCGTCGGACCAACCAGGCGTATTCCCGGGCAGAAATGCGTGGGGATATCGCCCAGGTGGTAACGCATGACGAGAACGGCGGAACCACGATCACCCATGTTGAAACCCGCGAACTGCCCGAAGAAGACAAGGCCAAGAGCCTTGAATTCATTTGGGTTGATTTCGCCCAGGGAGCCGGTATGGAACTGATCTCGATCAACGATAACCGGCTGCGCGGTTACTTCACCCCGAGCTTCAAAATTGGCACCAACGTCCGCCCTGCTCAGGGGTCGAAGCTGATCCGCACCCCACGGGATGTGCGCAATATGCGTGTGAGTGGACTTGCCCTGGTTGCGGCTGAATAACCAGTAAGTAAGTGGATACGGTGTCCATCACTGATGTAGACGGGTGATGGGCACCCATCCGGCTATTTGCTGGAGGAAAGGATCTCTTCTGGTGGCATGATTTTTTGAGCGTACAGTTTTGTTGTGGCGGATCGTATTTCGTTATGTGGCTAAACCTGACTACTTGTTTACCGTGACCCCGCGCTCAACGTGCAGAGTGTTTGTTTACGCGATTTTTACGCCCTAATGCCCGAACCTATTTATGTTGGATTAAGTAACTCTTAACACACAATTCTTCAAATTTGTAATAATATAGTTATTATGTTCTAGGATATATTTTCTATTCCCTAGAACTACATACAACAAAGTTGCAGGTGGAAATAGTTGGAATACCTGTATCAGGTGAACATCGATCTGATACCCAATAAAGCAATTCTATGCGCAACTCCCATAAATCGCAGGAGATCATTAATGCTGCCTACCAACAAAAAAGACCTACAAGGAATGCGGTACTCCAATAAAGATGGAATAAGGAAGAAGTCCATGATCATCATTGAAGAAAACCTCGAAACCACCCATTTTGACCTGATTTTCACGTCTCCAAAGCATAAAACCACCAATTTTACGATCGACCGCGGGGAAACAATGCTCTATTTTCTCGTTGACCTGACTTCAGCGTCCTCTCTTATTTCACGTACTGTGGATATCGATACCTATTCCCGTCTATTCACCTCCTCTTTGTTACAGGACAACTGGAATGTGGAGACAATCCGGTTTTCCATGCTCAAAAAGCTATTGGAAGCGTGCCCCAAAGATGATGTATCTGCTCTCTCGGAGTCACTTCTGGTCCAACTTAATGCCTGTGAGCATGATTCTGTACACGATTCCATTCGTTCCCAAATGAAGACTCTGCTGCATTCCTACAGCCCTTTGGAGGCAATAAAAACAAATTGATGTCGTAGGTTTCGTGTGGGACATAGTTACAGTGGGCCTGTATACAAATTTAGACCTGGCTTTTCTCCCATCTGTGTACTGGCCACTCCCTTCACTGGATTATGTCCCACACGTTCCGAATTCAGAAACAGAACCAGAATTGGAGGTAATGCCAGCCTGATAAATCGCCCGATTATCGAAACACATAGAAATTGTGAGAAGTGCAAATGATTGATGGGACACATACATAGAATTTATTTCAATGCAACGGAGTGCAGTGTTGAACATAACAATAGCATTTACCAATAGGGGTATTACCCAGGAAGACGCTGGCGTGATTCTCAGTAGCGTGGCCGGTGTGAAGTATTTTTTTCCTGTCTGTCGTGAAGTGTATTCAGTCGTTTCAGTTCCTCCAGGGAATATCCCGGAGTTCGAGGCTGTGTTTTACGAAAAGCTGGAATCTGCCGATGTTCTTCATCGTCTATTGGTGAATGGTTGGGTTATCGAAAAGATGAATCTGGTTCACCTGAGAGAACATGTCATATCAGTTATCGAGAAAAACGATATCCAGATGATCAGTATCCTGCAGGTGTTTGTGGGCAAACGGATATCAAAAATCATGAATGATTATCCAACACAGCAAGATATCCCCAACACTCATTGGGAATTGGACGACCTGATCAATCTCCAGACTCTTCTCGAAAATAAAGACCGATTGCGCCCCGCTCTTCTCGGTTCCTACAAATACACCAGACCAGAACCATCAGGATCATAAAAGACAGAACGCCAGGAATGGATGGACAACTGAAAGGGATCCTCTCTTCAGTCTATTCAACACACCCCCAACCGGAAGGCAGCTCATTTAACGTACATTTACCCATTGTTCCGAACTCGGAACTCTTTAAAGGAAGGGATACATGCTCCATCTCATTACCAGGATAGATCCCACGGATGAATTTGATAAAACCTGTTTCGGCGTTTTGAATGTTACCCAGGGACTCATCAACCGTCTGAAGGAATACCGGGAAATCACCGATCGCACCCCCAAGGCGGACCATGTTGTATTCGATGAAGATTGCTTCTTCTTTGCCGGTGATGATTTCCTAAGCGAGTACATTGATTCTCACCTGCCTGAAATCAAGGCCAATGTGGAAAGTCTGAATATGGGAGATTTCTTTCCCACAACAGAATACCTGATCGCTCGGCAGCATGTGATTGTATCCATTGAACTCGCCCCGGTCACTTGTGAATCGGTCAGGTTTGCTACGGTGCCCAGGCGGTCTGCTCCAACTTTTTATGCCTACAACGAATACAGCAGCGTGGAGTATTGGTTCCAGGTATCCATTGAATACTTGGAAAACGCCCTGAAATCTACAGAGTTAGTATCCACTGCGCCAACCCATCAGGTATAGCCATGCCCGATTCCAATAGATACAAACGGGCTCTTGAAGAGATAGGCAATATCAATGACCTCAGCCTTATTGAGTGTGATGAAGGTCTTACCCGATTGCTCTATGAATTAAATGACCGGTTCCTTTTAATCCAGTCCATTGTCAAATCCACGTTGGCCGATGCGAAACGAGAGGAATCCGAAATTGATCAGACCGCCGATCAGGTACAGGACCCTGTGGAATCGCAATTCGATCCTTTTCCCGATGAAATAGACGTTTGCCCGGAATGTGGCAAACCCATGGTGGTAAGAACCGGCAAGCGCGGAAAGTTCTACGGATGTTCAGGATTTCCTGCTTGCAGATTCACCAGAAATGAACCCACGACCGTTCATCGCAAAGCGGCCGTCCATAAATCTGACCTGGATCCCTATATTCCTGAATCCATGAAAAGCGAAGCCGAGCTATTTGATAGATGCCTGACGGATGGAGATCCAAACGATCAGACCGAAATGGATGAAGTTTTCAGCAGTTGCGGTGATGGAACCGGAGGTGGCTTAGACGCCTTTTAGGTGAGATTCAGAGGAGAACCCAAATGACATTCTCTTTAGAAAATCCAAATGTGAGTGATCCGATGTTTTACCCAGGCCGAAACGACATAGTTTGCTTTCTCACGGGAGAAAACACATTGCCAAAATTTATCAGCCACCGCACTTTGAAAATTCAAGAAATGGGAGATTTTTACCGGCATAAAACCGTACCCGAAATTCGGCTAAAAGGTCAATGGTTGGCCGGCGCAGGGTTTACCCCGAATGGACATGCGGAAATTGAATTGCTCGAACCTGGAAAGATGATCATCACGGTAAGGAGCACCAAATGCCAACAATAACAAAAACTGTGATCACGGGAGCTGATGTCAAAAATACACTCAAGGGAGAATTTCCCCAGGATGAGTTCGAAATCGTTCAATTCGAAGTCAATGGAACCATGTTCGAAGGCACGTATTGTCAGAACGAAGATGAATCGTATGGGTGGTATGCCTTTAACAACATCCATGAAACAGAAGAACAAGTTGATGTTCCAGAAGGCACTCCTGTTTTCTGGCTTAGGCTGCCCTCTCTTCAAAGCCTATACGAAGAGGAACATCCCGAAGGGAATATTGAGGAAACGATATGAAGTCGATCCTCTCAGAAATATTCTTCATGGCCGGGATATTCACCACTCTGATCCTGGGAATCTCCGGATTGCTACTGACAATTTACGCCTTTAAAAGAATGCACATATGGCTCAAAACAAACCTGAAAGATGTTCACGGAGAACAGGTCATCACTGCCCTGATGATGATCGGGCTTGTCATCCTCTTCATGTTCTACGGACCGATCATCATGTTTTAGCCAGCCCTGCATTGCCACTATGCCATTGAACTGAGTTTCTTCCGTTTTTACTATTGAAAAACCACCTCTTTCACATGAAATGAGTGTAGTTAGACCCATCTATTTTCTAAAAGGAGCTTCACTATGATCGACGCCTTAATTCGTGTATTTGGTCACCTTGGTAATGATCCCGAAATGCGCTACATGCCCTCCGGTAAAGCCGTAACCAATTTCTCGGTAGCCTCCGCGCGCAAATGGAAAGATGCCAACGGGCAGGACCTTTCTGAAACCACCTGGTTCCGCTGCTCCACTTTTGAAAAGTCCGCAGAGAACTGCCACAACTATCTGCACAAAGGCTCTTATGTCTGCTTTGAAGGTCGCCTGATCGTCGATCCCAAAACCGGTGGTCCAAAAATCTGGACACGCCAGGACGGTGGTGCCGGTGCAAACTTTGAGGTGTCTGTCACAGATATCAAATTCCTGACTCCCAAAGGAAGCGGTGAAAATAACGGCGACGGTGCTTCCAATAATGGTACGGCGGAATATGATCCGTCCAATTCCCAGCCAGAACCGGCTGCTGCAGGTCCCAATACGGATTCAGACGGATTCCCTCTCTAGTCTGAATTATGGGAGGGGAGAGATCATCTCCCCTCCCGGAGAATATCCCATGCCCACTATCCGCGTACCCAAACCATTCAGAATAAAAAATGATCTCAGAGAGATCACTGTGAAACCGGTTAAAGCCGTTTTTGAGGACTACAAGATCGTTTTGAATTGTGAGATTTATGTTGGTAAAGGAATCGTTCCGGCGTTCAGTAAATGTTTCACCATACCGGTCGATCCTGATCCTGAAATTGAAGAAAACCTTATGGCGTGGAATCGCTATGTTCAGTTGATGGCAGATGATTACTTTGCAGTAATGGTTCCCCTGGTAATTGGAGAGTATTTTCCGGAACCGCATCCACAACATCACCAGACGGTTCTGAATTCGGAACCACACCTGTTTCCACTGTAACCGTTGTAGTGGATTTGGTTATCGAGAACCTTGATACGCCGGGCGTAAATACTGGTCCAGAAAGGACCGACTCAGCCGCCTCCGTGTCCCCCGCTCCTATGCGTTCTTCGTCCATCGTGGTCCGGAGATGTTTTTCAAGTGTATTGAATACGGCAATTTGATCTTTAACATCCGCGTTCGGCGATAGAGCCGCCAAAGCCATCTGTTCAAGTAATAGCGTTCGGTATCCCAAGATGATGCCCAATTGCTCTCTGGATGATTGCGACAGTAGCTCTTGAAACAGAACCCCTGATTCCTTCACATCTCCAAGGTATTTGCGGTATGTGCGTGGATCTATGCCCACATAAGAACAAGCCTCCGTGAGCGAATTCCCGCTGGCCATTAAGCGAAGGACATCCAGGACCTCCGTTCGCCGTGCGACAACAATCATTTCATCCATGTTTTGAATTATACGGCTCGAAATTGAATAGAACAAGCGTTTGAGATTTGAAAGGGTATCTCTATGAATCTTGGAGAATTTGTGAAAACAGAAGAGTTTCCCATGGTGGAACCCGCGCGAGTTGAACCGATCACCATCCCTGAAAAAATGCCGGTTCGTGAAACGGAAGACGCGCCGGCAGAGAAGCCGGGAAAGACCAGAGAATTCGGGTTGGTTTAGCCAGAGGAGCGATCCATGTCAACGATTGACGGCTTAATGTCCATGCGCGTTGGAACCATCGATGGTGACGATATCATGTCGCCCTCCCACGGGAGCTTCAATTGGGGTGACGGAATCCTTACCAGCACATGTGAAAGAAGTAACCATTGCGAAGACGCCCACCCACAACCAGGTTGTTCGTGTGGAATTTACAGTGTTCTGGATAACGGACTGCAGGAATTGAAAAACTACGTTTACAGCCCCAATCACGTTGTTTTTGTGGGATGGGCATTCAGTACCGTGAACATCTACGAGTGGGGATTGCGCTCCGGTCAGTGGGTCGCGGTCGGTGTAGTCAATTGGCATGGGTTTTACGATAAACCGATCGGACCGGACAACAAACGAGAACCCTGGTGGGATAGCGCCTACTCTGCCCTGGACATTCTGCGAAAAAGGCATGTTGACAATCCCAAACTTTACACCCTGGAATCCGTTTCCAAAGCCATTCAGGACCAGAAGCGCATGTTTGAAGAACGCGATATGGCTATCAACCAACTCTTTGGAATAGCACAGCTTTAGGAGGCATATGAGTAATCAACCCGCAGCACCCGCTCAGAACGTAACTGTTCCCTTGCGTGGATGTGGAGTCCGCCATGGTATCTATCTGGTCACGGATGAAGTAGGTTTTTCCGAGAAGGAAAGAGCCAAACACCTGATCGATCCCATCCAGATTTGTGATGAAGCGACCTGGGAGGGATTGGGGATCTGCGCTCAGGGACAAACCTTTGCAAAAATCGGTGACCAAAAAGTGATCATCGACGTTGTAGGGAACGATGGTTATTGCCCCGCTGACTTCATTGTGGAAGCCTGGCAAAAAGGAACATCCAACCGGCTGCGCCAGATACCGGATGGACTTACCCCGGAACAACAGAAGAAATTTCTTATCGCCTGGTTCTCCGGCTATGAATTGGAAATGCCGATTCTGTACCTCTCTTCTCGGGCGTATGTCCTCAGTAAATACCGGCACTTGTTTTACAAGGACCGGCAGAATAAGCTGCTTACATTTGGCTCCGGTAAGGCTTGCATTATGAACCTGCCCGATCACCAGATGGATGTATTGCCATACACAACAGAAGATGACATTCTCGCCCATGATGGCGAGTATCCAATGTGCGCGAGTCTTCTATTCGAGGATCTTCCCCGGCCAGAGGGACGATATGACAAGCGCGTGATTCAACGAGCGGTGGGAGATATCACATATTACGGAGGTTGTTCACCAAGAGGAAAAATCGAGCGTACCTGGGGTTTCTTTTACAAGTCATTCGTATCCGCTTTTGAAGTGGTTTATCCGGATGACCAACAAAAAGCAGAACAGACAGCAGATTTGCTGAGTGGAATTGGTTTGAATGTTCCAGTCTACGTAAGGGAGAACTGAGAATGGGCGACCAACTAATCTTATCTTTCGAACGGATTGAAGGCGTGAACACTGAATTCGCAGTTTTATCACTGGACGAAGTATCGTCCGAAGAAGAAATGAATGAACGTGGGTTGATCAGTAAGCCGACTGTTTCGTTTATCGACAGTATCCGCCAGTTTGGTCAGGTGGACCCAATCCTGGCCCTGGAAAAGACAACCGATGCCGGCAAGAAATGGTATCAGGTGTGGTCCGGCAGCCGGCGCATACGTGCCCTTCGGCAACTGGCCGCTTTTGGAGAACACGATCCAAGCGTCAAAGCCCAAGTCATCAAAGAGGATTGGAATGTGCCTTACGATTCCCTTCTGATGATCCTGAACTCTGCCCGGGACGGCAATGAGATCGCGGATTACTTTGCGATCAAACGGATCATGGAAGACGATCCAAGCAAAACTCTGGCTGATATCGCCAAGGACCTGAATGGCACCCTGACAGTCGGTGAAATTCGGAAGCGTCTATCATTCGGGAAGATTCCGGAAGCTTTGTTAAATGGCGTAACCGCTGGGATGCTGACCCTGCAAACCGCCAGGACGATCGCCAAACTTCCAAAGAAAATACAGACGGAAATGTCCAGTAAGGTTCAGGAATCCCTTGACCTTATCAAAGAAACGGAAGCCACAAAGTTTGAGGACCCGATCAAAAAGCAAGAAGTCATCCGGGATATCGTTCGAGAAGTTCACATCGCCGGTAAGACTTTGAAACAGGCCAAGATCGATAATGCCAATCACTTTGCCACTCTAAAACTTGCAAACATCCTGGACAATAATGCGGACAAATCCGGGGCCAAGATCGTGGAGAGTAAAACCGTGTTTTATGTGCTGCCCCTCACTGGGGCGGAACATTTCAAAGAACGGAAGACCGCGGAACTGTTCCAGCAGGAAATGACGGCTCAGGCCGGTATCCAATATGTGATCGTTGAGAGCGAAGTAATTTAATCCCTATAGGAAATCCTGCCGGCATACCAGAAGAATGCCGGCAGGAAGAATTGACTGTTTGAAGCACCGAATGTGTTTAGACGCAGAGGTGAAATGACAGATCAAGAGTTCCTTCTTCACAAAGATCTACGGATCAAACTTGATAAAGACCGGATTCTCAAAACCTGTTGGGATATTGAAGCCGATCGCACCCTGAAGTATGTCTGCAAGTTTCCAAACAGTCCCCGGACATTCCAATGGTCCGTAGGTGAGTCACAATGGATAGCCAAGAGATCTATTGATAAAAAGGTTTATGGTTTGTTTCTGTACGGTTCCGGCAAAGACACCATCGATCTCTGCCTGGTAGGTGAAACCAAGTCCTGCGTTATTTGGGATATCGGTTTTGACTTTACCTGGAAGTGGCGCCGTAATCCATCTGTTGAAAAAGATCTGGATATCTGGCTGCTCAGGAGTTCTCTCAAAATCCACTTGATCGAAGACGCGCTGAACAATTCAATCGAGCCTGAACTTGAACCAGTCGTAGATTAACCCTTTGTGACCGGCCTTCCACTGCCATCGCCCCATTGGAATCGATAGGCGTAATGAATATATTGAAATAAAAGTACATATATAAAGGAGAGTACCAAAATGTCCCCACAATTACTCACTGCAAATGATGTTGCCAAACGCCTAAATATCAGTCGCACGAAAGCGTTTGATTTGATGAATAAAGGCACCATCCCCGCTATTCATATAGGTAGAAATGTTCGGGTTGAAGAACAGGATCTCGAAAAGTACATTTCCGATAATAAAGTAACCGTTATCGACAACATAATGAGTGTGTCTAAACGGAATGTCACCAAGTATTAGTCATCAGCTTTTTAAAGGAGCGTATATATGGCTAGAAAAAGGGGAAACAATGAAGGGTCTGTATTTTATATAGCTTCTCAAAAGTTGTGGAGAGCTATGGTGACAATTGATGGTCATCGCTTAAGCAAGTATGGCAAATCAAAAAAGGAATGCCAGCTATGGCTTGATGATACTTTGTCAAAGCTGAGTTCTGGATTGACATATGAAGGTGCTCAAGTCAGATTGACCAGCTTTATGGAAGATTGGTTGACGAATATCAAGTCTGGGGTAAAACCCAATACTTGGTATCAGTACAACATGACAGCACAGAAACATATCCTTCCTTTCCTTGGAAACTATCTGGTAAAAGATCTCAGACCAGACCTGATCCAAAGACTTTACAACGCCAAACAAAAGGAAGGATTAGGTGTGCGGACGGTTCAATATATGCACCAGGTTCTTCATGGTGCTTTGGATTATGCGGTGACTTTGGATATTCTTGCCAGGAATCCTACGAATGCCTGTTTTAAGCCAAGGGATGTTGAACATGAAATGCAGGTTTATAACGAAGATCAAGTTAACCAGCTTCTCATGGCCGTGGAGGGAACGCGCTTTGAAGCACTGTTTCAACTGGCTTTCACCACGGGGATGCGCCAGTCCGAGCTTCTTGGTTTGAAATGGTCCGATCTGGATTGGAAGAATAAAACCATCACTCTTACCCGGCAGTTGGCGCGTGATATCACCGGCAAAGCAAATTATGTTCCTCCGGTTGGCAAGCCCACGAAAATGGACGAACGATTCACGCAATTGAAAACCATGGCGGCAAAGCGGAAATTAAATCTTGGTAATGCAACAATGGAATCGCTTCGAAGGCACCAGGCTATTCAAGATGATGAGCGCAGAAATCCACAGAGAGTTCAATGGATTGAGAATGATCTAATTTTCCCATCGATAACTGGCACTCCGATGTCTCAGGCAAATCTCTATCACCGGTTTAAAACACTAATCAGAGAAATCGGTCTTCCGGATATCCGCTTCCACGACCTTCGGCATACCGCAGCGTCATTGATGCTCAATCATGGGATTCCACCGATAGTCGTTTCCAGACGATTAGGCCACAAAAATGTTTCGATTACTCTGGATACGTACGGTCACTTGATCCCTGAGATCAACAGTGATATCGGTCAGATTGTCGATGACCTGATCACACCTATCAGGGTTGATTTCACTAAAGAGATTCCGCCCATTGAATCACGCGAAGAATCAAATAATATTCAGAGTGTTGAAAACAAGGAATAAGTCCGGTTGCACTACTGTATTCCGCGGTCGCACCATTTTGATTTTTCTGTAGTGCAACCCTAGTGCTACCGGAATGCGATAGTATGATTTATAGGACACATTGCGCAGTTTAATACCCATATATGGGGGTATTAATGACTAAATACCCCCATATTTACGTATTTTATCATTTGGATATGCGCAACCCTACATGGGGTGCAAGAGGTCGGAGGTTCAAATCCTCTCGCCCCGACCAGTAGATACAGGAAAAACCACCAGTTTTGGTGGTTTTTTTATTATATATGGGGGTATCAAAATCTTCGATTTTCCGATTCTTTATGAAGGGGTGCAAAAGGTGTGCAACCGGATTCAAAAATCTTCAACCTCTTGTCATGACAAATAGGAAGAATGGTTTTTCCTTATTCTGAACATGAAAAAAAAAGCGCTCCCAGTATAAGAGAGCATTTTTATTTCATTATCTGATAGAAACGCTTACCGCGGACCAGCCAGTACCTGCCTGAACTTATTATGACACAAAAGTATTACATCGCTTTTCAATCCCCTTTCTATTATCCGTATTTCCATCGGATCTGTGGAATGTCCAATATATTTAATATAATTTGTTAACCATTTGGTAATGATTTCTAAGAACATCTATAATCTTGACTAGTCCAATAATTTGTCTGACCAAATTTTCCAACTTCTCAATGAGATACAATGTGAAATGATGAATGTAAATGGATCTAATGATCTTCATGAAATTGCCACGAGTATCGTGAATACCTACCCTTATGAGCCGGCAGTCGTGCCTTTTATCATTAACGCGCTTTGGTGATAGGATGGAGCGCGCATCCTGGCTCGACAAACTTAATTCGGATCTGGCGATCTCCATCCTGCTCTTTCGCGCGCGCCCGGTCCTGCTCAATGGGTTTTTCATCGCCTATCTGTTTTGGGGCCAGCCGAGGCTGATAGAACGGCTCAACGCCTCACAGGACGGGCGCGGCGATTGGCAGTTAGCCGGGCTGCTGTTATTCATGCCGCTGCTAGAAATCATCGGCATCCGGCTCAATCGCCCGGCCAGCGCGTATTTTGCCTGCCGCTACCCGCGTCAGGGAACCAGCACGTACCTGGTGATCGTGTTTATCCTCACCGCCGTTTTTCGCCTGGGACTGGGTGTTCTCTATCTGACCGTTGCGTTCCAGATAGGCGGCGGCAAACCCGTTGGACAACTTTCCGACGGCTGGCAACTGCTGATGGTCGCGATGGTTTTTGTCATCATTTTCATCGAAACGCTGGCCATCGTCTTTGCGTTTCCCCTCAACCATGTGACGGTCAAAGAGCAGTCCCCGGCATCGTCGAACCTGCCCCTCGAACGCTGGCTGCGGAAGGTCATTTATGGGCACACGCCGGAACAGATCGACTTGAAAATTGCACTGATCGGGTTGTTGGGCGACCTGCTGATGCTGGTGTTCTCGGCGGTAGTGTACACGGTTATGTGGGATTTCGTCACACAGGGAAATGGTACAAGCATGGAGGCACTGGAGTTCCTCGGCCTGACGTTTTTCTTCCTGTGTGTCTTCCTGCCCCTGCGCATGACAGGTCTGGTCGACGAAATGACCACCCAGACAGGCAAATGGCAGCGGGAGATCTCGGTGGTGAGCCTGGCGGCAGTCTGGCTGGCGGAGATGCTGCGATATCACTAGCAACTGAATGGCTACACAAACACTGAGACGCTTTCGGCCGCCGAGGCAGCGTGATGCGCCAGTCGGCTTCAGCTTCTGCCCCTGGCCAGGGTGACCGCCTGCGCCAGATCGCGGACGGGGTCCCTTCTCCTTCGAAGATACCACGGTCAAAATATGAAATATCTAAACAATGTTTATATAATTTCTCTTATTGCACCCCTGATCAATTTTTAGGGTGCAACCGGGGTGCAACGGAGTTGATTCTGTCGAATAATTAGACATAATAAAACAAAGGGATCCCAATATCTGTGCATATACCAGATGCACTACCCCCGTATATACGTATCAAACACGTTACCCCCCGTCCTCGACGCATAGGGTGCAAGAGGTCGGAGGTTCAAATCCTCTTGCCCCATCCAGAAGATATTGCAAAAATCCCTCTTTTTGAGGGATGTATTGTTATATCTACTATTCAAAATTTCCAAAATTTGAAATTCATAATCATTTCAATGCGACATTTTTGCAAATCGCCTGTATAATACGTTGTGTCTGAACTTTACTAATTTATCCAAGGTGACCCGATGCCCGGAAGTCAGGGCTTAAATGGTGTAAGTTGGTGTAAGTCCAACACTGTGCCGCAACTGTAACTGGATCTTTCCAGAAGTCAGGATACCAGCCTTGTAGTATTCATGTTTATCCTTCTCGAGCAAGAGGGCGCAATGGATGGTTTACAGCGTAACTTCAGGCTCAATCTCTCAAGGATTGAGCCTTTTTTGTTAAACTCACCAACCCAACCCTTTGCAAGAGAAACAAAAATTTTGCACAGGAGGCAAGGAATGAAGATATCGAAAGATAGTATCAAAAGAGCGTCACTGTTGCTGTTGGCCATGCTTTTGGGTGTTGGCATCAACCCCGTGCTGGCAAAGCCTCTCCACATGCACATTATGGAAGGTTTTCTACCGGTTGGCTGGGCAATATTCTGGTTTGCTCTGGCAATCCCCTTCTGGGTAATTGGCTTTCTCCAGATCAAGAAGATCGTCAGAGAAAAACCGGAAAGCCGTCTTCTGCTCGGATTGGCCGGCGCGTATACCTTCGTGCTCAGCGCGTTAAAGATCCCCAGTGTCACCGGATCATGCAGTCACCCTACCGGAACCGGGCTGGGCGCTATTTTATTCGGCCCCTTCCCAATGTCCATTTTAGGCAGCATTGTCCTGCTTTTCCAGACGCTGCTGCTGGCCCATGGCGGGTTAACAACCCTCGGCGCGAACACCGTCAGCATGGCCATTGTTGGCCCGCTGGTAGCCTGGGCGATCTGGAAGAGCCTGAAAGGGAAAATCTCGGATAGCTGGGTGGTATTTCTGGCAGCAGCATTGGCCGACCTGTTAACCTACGTAACGACTTCCGTTCAACTCGCTCTGGCGTACCCCGATCCGGTAAGCGGTTTTATGGGATCATTCCTGAAATTTGGCGGCATATTTGCCGTTACACAGATCCCGTTGGCGATCAGTGAAGGCATCCTGACAGTTCTAATCTTCAACGCGCTGCAAAAGAACGCCTCAACCGAATTGAAATCTCTGGGTGTGGAAGGAGCATAAGATGAAAAATTCATGGGTATTGATCCTCCTCGTAATTATCCTGGCCATTGTTCCATTAGTTCTGGCAAATGGAGCAGAATTTGGCGGTGCGGATGGGCAGGCTGAAGCAGCCATCACTGAGATCCATCCAGACTACACCCCCTGGGTTAGTCCCATTTGGGAACCGCCCAGTGGCGAAATAGAAAGTCTTCTCTTTTCGCTGCAGGCTGCCCTGGGTACCGGGTTTATCGCCTATTATTTCGGCCTGAAAAAAGGCCAGAAAAGCAGCCAGAAATCCTGAAATGCGGACCATCGATCAATTCGCGTACAGCAATGCCATTCGCAGATTGGACCCGGCTATTAAAGCCGGGTTCAGCCTGCTTATTTTATTGCTCTGTCTTGTCATTGATCGTCCGCTCATCAGTGCCACACTTTTATGTATGGTTATTCTTCTTTCCGTCTTCTGGGCTAAGCTGCCGTCAGGGTTTGTAATTCGGGTCTTACTGGCGGAAGGGAGTTTTCTGCTTTTTGGCGTATTGGGAGTGGCAGTCAGCATCAACACAGTTCCCACCGGTGAAGCAATTTCAATCGGGCCATTCTGGGTGAATATCACCGTGGGGTCATTGTTAATGGCGTTCCGGTTATTTATGCGTTCTCTCGGCTGCGCGTCCGCCATGAACTTCCTCGCGTTGACCACCCCACTGGTTGACCTGATTGACTTGTTTCGCCGCATTCATCTACCGGAATTAATAATTGATTTGATGACGCTGATTTACCGCTTTTTATTTACGCTACTTGATTGCCTTGAGCAAATGGTAATGGCACAGGAAGTCCGCCTTGGCTTCAACGGATGGCGGCGCGGACTTCAAAGCGCGGGAAACATAGCCGCGAATCTATTTATCGAAGCGTTTCGAAAAAGCCAGAAGCTGGAAACCTCGCTGGAAGGCCGGTTATGGGAAGGTTCTTTGCGGGTTTTACCGCAAGACTACGAACCGGTTGCTTTCCCCTGGCATTTGTCTCACTTGTAGACAGCACATATATTGATGGATTACTGGAAGAAGGCAATGAATTTGCGGTTTGAGAACATTGTGTACACTTATCCAGGGATTGAAACTCCCGCGTTGAACGGGGTTTCATTGGAAATAAATCCCGGTGAGAGGATAGCGTTGGTCGGGCGTAACGGTGGGGGAAAGTCAACCCTGATGCTTATTGCCAATGGCATTTTAAAGCCGGATAGTGGACGCCTGGTGATGGATGAACAGCCGGTCAAATACAACCGAGTAGGATTGAAGTCGTTGCGGCACCAGGTTGGAGTCGTCTTCCAAAACCCGGAAGATCAACTGTTCAGCGCCAGTGTACTGCAGGATATCAGCCTGGGGCCGTTGAATCTGGGAATGACAGAAATTTGTGCTCGTGAAAAAGTAATGGAAGTGGCAGAGATTTGCGGGCTTACATCCTTATTGCATAGGCCCACGCACGCCCTGAGCGGAGGAGAAAAGACACGCGCTGCACTGGCGGGAATTCTCGCGATGGAACCGCAAATCCTCTTTGCGGATGAGATCACCAACAGCCTTGACCCATGGACGCGAACGCAGATCATGGACATTCTGGACCAATGGGTTGAACGCGGTCATACCGTGGTTCTCTCAACGCATGATTGGTCGCTGGCCAGCCGTTGGCCGCAAAAAGTCATCTGGATGGATAAAGGCAGGATCATCCGCCAGGGATTACCAGACCAAATCATTCCGGATCCATTAAACCCCGCGAAAGAGTGGGAACATGCCTGAAGAATCACGCTCACCCGAAAAAGGATTGGTGGTGGTGTTTACCGGCAATGGTAAAGGAAAAACTTCCGCCGCCATGGGCATTATGGCACGGGCTGCCGGTCATGGATTGCGAGTTTCAGTCATCCAGTTCATCAAAGGTCCAGATCGGGTATACGGAGAAGCAAAAACCGCGAAACGGTTGGATGTCCCGTTTCATTCTATGGGCGATGGGTTTGTCTTCAATCGCATTAATTCGCCTGAAGCACGGAACGCCGCACTGATTGCGTGGAATGAAGCTCGCAGCCAAATCACCGGCTGCAGTAGTGACGTTATCATTCTGGATGAGATCACCTACCTGTTTAAATATGGCTGGTTGAGCGTCTTTCATACCATCGAATGGCTGAAGAAAAATAAGCCCGGCCGGCTGCACCTTATCCTTACTGGTCGCGATGCTCCTCCTGAACTTTTGGAGTACGCGGATATGGTCACCGAGATGCGGGAAATTAAGCACCCCTACCGAGAACAGAAAATCCCGGCGCAACAGGGAGTGGATTACTGATATGACGAAAAAAGCCTTACTGGTTGTCAGCTTTGGTACCAGCTACAACGACACCCGTGAACGTACCATAACGGCAACTGAAGACACGTTGTCTTCCGCCTTTCCCGATCGTGAGTTGCATTGTGCCTATACATCTCACGGGGTGCGGAAAATCCTGTTCGCTCGAGACGGGCGAAAAGTGGATTCCGTGGAAGAAGCACTGGGAAAACTGGCAGATCACGGATATACCGACCTTCTTGTTCAGCCACTGCACATTATCCCTGGGATTGAATACGAAATGGTGATATTAGCATTGGAAAAGCACGCAAACCGGTTTGACTCAATACGCGTGGGCAGGCCGCTATTGGTAAGGCAGCTTGATTTACAGGACGTAGTGGAGGTTTTGTCCGGCTTCCAGCCTGAAGTCCAATCAGGTGAAGCACTGCTATTCATGGGTCACGGTACCCGCCACCTGGCTAACGCCCTTTACAGGCAATTGGAAGAATCCTTTCAGAAAAGCGGATTTCCAAACATTTTTATCGCGACGGTAGAAGGAATTCCGGCTTTGGAAGATGTGATCCCCCTTCTGAAGGAAAAAAGGTATCACTGCGTTACATTAATGCCCCTCATGCTGGTAGCCGGAGACCACGCGCAAAATGACATGGCCTCGGAAGACAAAGACAGTTGGAAATCGATCCTGACCAGTGAAGGCTTTGATGTTCAGGTTGTATTAACCGGCCTGGGAGAAATTGAGGGTATCCGCCGCCTGTTTATTGACCATGCCATGCAGGCAACACCCCTCGATGTTACCTTGAAAGGCCGTCATTCATGACTATTCCATCAACCGCAAAAGTGTATTTCATTGGCGCCGGCCCAGGTGACCCGGAGTTGCTCACCCTTAAAGGGAAACGGATACTTTCTGAAGCCGGCATGGTTTTATATGCGGGGTCGTTGGTTTCCGCTGACATGCTGGGGGATGTTGCGGAAAGCGCGGAATGTCACAATACAGCCGGCATAAACCTGGACAACCAGATTGCCCTGATAGCCGCTGCTGTCCGGCAAGGAAAGACAGTCGCCCGGTTGCATACCGGCGACCCGTCAATTTTTGGCGCGATTGACGAACAGATGCGCCGGCTTGAAAATGAAGGAATCGCGTACGAAGTGGTTCCTGGAGTCAGCTCGGTTTTCGCGGCAGCCGCGGCCCTCGGCTTGGAATTCACCCTCCCGAATATCACCCAGACCCTGATCCTCACCCGAATGGATGGCCGAACCCCCGTCCCTGAACGCGAGAAATTGCGTACTCTGGCCGTTCATGGCGGCAGCCTGGCGGTCTTTTTAAGTACCGGCATGATCGCCTCAGTGGTAGATGAACTGTTTGCAGCAGGATATACCCCATCCACCCCCATCGCGGTGGTGTACCGCGCCAGTTGGCCGGATCAATTATGTGTTCGCGGAACCCTGACAGATATTGCCGGCAAACTGGAAAACCATGAATTGACCCATCATGGTCTGATTATAGTCAGCCCGGCATTGAAACCGGAACGATCGGGAGAATCACACCTGTATGGGTCATTTCAGCGGGCATTGCAATTCCGTAATGGAACCGCAATTCTGGCCTTAACAGCCCCGGCGTCGAACCTGGGGCGGCAGTTAAAAAAATCTTTACCTGACTCTGATCTTTGGATCCCTGAAAGATTCTTAAACGATGATGAAAAAGATAATCCTTCCATCACCGGTTTTCATGATTCCATCCGTCAGGTTTTGCAGTCGGCTTTTAATAGCTACGCGAACTTGATCTGTATCATGGCATCCGGGATTGTTGTGCGTGAACTGGCGCCATTACTCGTCAACAAGCATACCGACCCGGCCGTGGTTGTGATGGACCCCGCGGGACGCTTTGCCGTCAGCTTGTTAAGCGGACACGAAGGTGGCGCCAATCGCCTTGCAAGGGAAGTCGCGGCGATTACCGGCGGCGAAGCTGTTATCACTACAGCAAGTGACAATCAACATATCCCGGCATTGGATGTTTTGGCCAAAGAGCACGGCTGGAAAATAGACAAACACAGCCATCTTGCAGGAGTGGCTTCCTCTATGGTGAATGGCGATCCGGTGAAATTGATCCGCCCTCTGGAAATCGCTTTGCCGAATGAGCTTGAAAATTTCTCCTGGTCGGAAATTCAGCATGGCATTGACGGGAATCTGGGCAGCGAAAAAACTCCCCGGGTTATCTTTACCTGGAAAACAATTCCGGATACGTTTTGGGATTCCAATCCAGATAGTGTGGTCATATACCCGCCGGTTCTGGCGTTGGGAATTGGCTGCAATCGCGGAACCCCGTCAATTGAGATTTTAGAAGCGGTTAACCGTGTTCTGACAGAAAATAACCTGGCTCCGGAATGTGTCTGTTGTGCCGGGACAATAACAGAAAAAGCCAATGAGCCCGGTCTGGTTGAAGCCTGCCGGACAATGGGTTGGGAGATGCGTGTTTATTCTCATGAAGATATTGCTCAGGTAGAAAACATCCCCAACCCGTCTGAAGTTGTGAGGAAAACACTGGGGGTGGCCGGGGTAGCCGAACCGGCCGCCATCCTCTCAGCGGGAGCTGACCATGTATTGGTGGCAAAACAGAAATTTCCCAACGTTACGGTCGCGGTCGCCATTTCAAAGGAGGGCGGATGAGCGGTTTCATTTCCATCATCGGGTTAGGTCCTGGCGGCCTGGATTGGTTTGCTCCCGGTGGTATGCTGGCTCTCCAATCCGCGGACATTATCCTTGGATATCAAAAATATCTTGCTCAGATCGAAGGGATTCTTCCCCATATCCCGCGTGTATCCAGCGGAATGCGGCATGAAGTGGAACGCGCGCGTCAGGCTATCGGGTATGCGGAACAAGGCAAACATGTGGCCGTAGTATCCGGTGGTGACGCGGGTATCTACGGAATGGCAGGATTGGTGTTGGAATTATTGGCTGAGTCAACAGATCCGCAAATGCATGTTGAAATACTTCCCGGGATCAGCGCGTTGAATGCGGCAGCAGCCCTGCTCGGCGCCCCGTTGATGACGGATTTCGCGGTGATCAGCCTGAGTGATTACCTAATTCCGTTGGACACCATCCTCACCCGACTGCGGGCTGCTGTTACGGGTGATTTTGTGATCTGCCTGTACAACCCGCGCAGCCATCAACGGGTTGACCCTTTCAACAGGGCGATGAAGTTATTGATAAATGAACTGGGAGCAGATCGCCCGGCCGGGTTGGTTCAAGCCGCCTATCGCCGCGACCAAAAGGTGACTGTTACTTGTCTGAGAGAAATCGCCGGGATGGATATCGGCATGGATAGCCTTCTGATCATTGGGAACAAATCCACTAGGGTTCTTGACGGCAGACTGGTGACACCACGGGGGTACCCTTTGCAGTCAGATAAGGAAATACTTGATGAAGCCTGAAGATATAGAAACCGAAAGCTTCCGAATCATTCTATCTGAACTGGGCCCTCACAATTTTTCTGTGAAGGAACTACCAATTGTTCAGCGTGTTATTCATGCCACTGCGGATTTTGACTACGCGAAAATAATGCGTTTTTCACCCAACGCCATCACGGCGGGGATCAACGCGCTACGTTCCGGTTGTGATGTGTACAGTGACGTGCAAATGATTGCAGCCGGTGTGAACCAGTCACGTCTCCAACATCTGGGCGGTCAGGTTAGATGCCGGGTCAACGCGTCTGAGGTTGCGGAAGAATCCCGTGTCACAGGTAAGACCCGCTCAGAGATCGCCATGCGGCAGTTCGGGTCCATATTGAATGGATCCATCGTAGCTATAGGTAATGCACCCACCGCCCTGTTTGAAATAATCCGATTATATAAGGAAGAAAGCATAAAACCCGCGTTGGTCATCGGCGTGCCTGTTGGCTTTGTCAACGCCGCGGAATCCAAACAGGCACTTACAAATACATCCTTGGAATATATAACGTCAACCGGGCGCAAAGGCGGTTCTACCGTGGCAGTTGCCATTCTGAATGCTCTGCTTCGCCTTACAGAATGGAATACCAATGCGTAACGGTTTTTCAACCAGCGCATGCGCGGCTGCAGCCTCTGTTGCCGCCCTTCGCTCTCTGGAAAGCGGTGAGCCAATGGATCTTGTGATGATTGATTTACCGGTCATGAAGCAGGTCACATTTGATATCACCCGTTGTGAAAAATATCCGTCTGGCGTATGCTGTGGCGTCATCAAAGATGCCGGTGACGACCCGGATGTCACCAACGGATTGGAAATTCAAGCCGTGGTTCGCCGGATTGAGGGTAAGGACCTGATTTTGTTGGGCGGCCGTGGCGTTGGCCGGGTGACCTTGCCGGGGCTTTCCGTACCCGTTGGTGAGCCAGCGATCAATCCCGGGCCGCGGAAACTCATCCGGCAAATTTTCCACGCAGAAATGCGCCGCCTGAATGTCAAACCTGAAACCGGCTTTGAGATCACTATTCAAGTGCCGGAAGGCGAACAAATCGCTCTCCAAACCATGAATCCTACACTGGGAATCGTAGGCGGAATATCCATTCTCGGTACAGATGGTCTTGTGCGGCCATATTCTGCCCCGGCATTTCGAGCCAGTATTTTCTATGAATTAAGGGTTGCGCGGGAAAATGGATTTTCCTTCATCGGTCTGGCTACCGGGAAGCGCTCACGTGAATATCTTAGCAAAATGATGAAACTGAATAACGAACTGGGAGCGTTGGATGTGGGTGATGAACTGGGGTACCCCATCGATCAGGCAGTAAAAATGGGGTTCGCCGGAATACATATCGGCGGCATGATAGGCAAGTTGTCAAAGCTGGCACAGGGGCGTTTTCAAACTCACGTCCATGAAGGAGAAGTGGATTTTGATTTTCTCGCCAGGCTGGCAGCAGAATCCGGAGTTACGACTGACATGGTTGATGAAATCCGCCAATCCCGCACCGCGCACCAGGTTCAAAACCGGCTTCGGGATGAAGGCATTGCCCTTGAACCTTTGATAGCCCGAATGGCAGCACGCGAGGTTTTTACACGCTGTAATGGGCGGCTCCACACAGCAATAAGTCTTTTTTCACTCAAAGGAGATTTACTGGCTGGTGAATCGTTGGAGGCATATCACGATGCCTGAACCGGTAGTCATCATAGGAATTGACGAAGAAGGTGTGACCGGGTTGAACCAGACTCTGTTAACCCAGATTCTATTTGCCGATGAAATCTGGGGGGGTGAGAGACTGCTCTCGCAACTGCCGGATTGCAAGGCACGGCGGGTCACATTAAGCAGTGGACTGATTGATTCCATTAAGGAGCTTAAAAACCGTTCATCAAAGGTAAAGATCGTGATTCTGGCGTCCGGTGACCCCGGCTTCTTTGGGATTGCCGGGACAGTATTGTCACAACTGCCCGCGGAAGAAGTTAAGATTTTTCCAGCCGTTAGCAGCCTGCAACTGGCGTTCGCACGTGTGGGCATCACCTGGCAGGACGCGGCTCTGACCAGTGCTCATGCCCGGCCTGTTTCCGAGGTGATCGGGCTGGTCCGCCGAAATAAGAAGACCGGAATCTTGACCGACCCCAGGCAATCCCCTGCCTGGATTGCACAGAAATTGATATCTGCCGGAATACCGGATTGCCGCGCGGTCGTTAGTGAAAACCTTGGAGAAGCCGGCGAAACTATCACGGAAACCCGGCTCTCCCAATTACCGGGCAAAAACTTCTCGCCGTTGAATGTTTTGCTTTTGATCCATGATGAAGATTGGATCCCGCCGGTTGTGTTTTCCTCGCGACCAGATTCCGCATATTCGCATGTCAACGGGATGATCACCAAACGGGATGTGCGCGTGATCAGCCTCGAACGGCTGGCACTTCACGAATCCGATGTTGTCTGGGATATCGGCGCAGGCAGCGGCGCAGTGAGTATCGAAATGTCCGAATTAGCCTGGCGGGGTGAGGTTTTTGCTATTGAAAAAGACAAATCCTGTCTGGATTGCATTCGTGAAAACATGACCCGTTTTGGCACCATGAATATTCACGTTATTGCGGGAGAAGCCCCAGAAAAATTGATAGACCTGCTCCAACCTGACGCTGTATTTATTGGCGGCAGCAGCGGGCGGTTGTTAGAAATCCTCACCGCTGTCATAAATGTTGGAAAACCAAAATGCCGGATCGTGGCAAATTTCACACTGCTGGAAAACCTCCTGGCCGCGCTGGCATGGATGCGGGAAAACGGATTTCAACCGGAAGTGTCAGAAGCCAGATTCTCTTACAGCGCTCTCACCGGAAACGGTACCCGGCTGGTGCCGGCAAATCCGGTATATATTCTTTCTGCCAGCTTACCGGAAAGGATAATTTCATGACAGGAAGATTGATCGGTGTAGGAGTAGGTCCCGGTGACCCGGAATTATTAACGTTCAGGGCCGTGCGCCTGATTCAATCCGCCTCTGTAATCGCGTTTGTTGTGGATGGCAAAGGGAACAGCTATGCCCGTCAAACCGCCGCACCATTTATCCGTCCGGAGCAAGAGGAACTTCCGCTGCATTTCTCCATGTCAAAAGATCTTTCGGAGCGTCTCGCCGACAGACAATTGGCGGCTGACAGGCTTATCACGCAGCTCAAAATGGGTTTGGATGTCGTTTTCATCACCGAAGGCGATCCACTCCTGTATAGTTCATTCCAGCACTTACTTGCAGCACTCCCATCCGGAGTTCCGGTTCAGATATGCCCCGGCATCAGCGCAATGAATGCAGCCGCTGCCACATCCGGTTTCCCATTGGCATTGGAGAATTCCCGGCTGATTATCTCACCGGCAGAATCCGGATTGGAATATCTCAAGACATGGCTCTCACAAGGAAACACGGTTGTGTTTTATAAAACCGGCCAATATTTACAAAAGATCAAAGAATTATTAGCAGCCATAGATACTCCCTATGAACTGGCATTTGTAGAACATGCTTCCACTCAGGATGAGGCAGTTTATCGCAGGATGAAAGATATCCCCGGCAATTTTGCACCATACTTCTCCATTCTTTTGATCCGGCCGGTTATTTCAATGGAGCAAAACGCAATATGAACCGTCCTCGAATAATGATCACGGCTCCCTCCAGCGGTTCCGGGAAGAGTGTTATTTCCATGGCATTAATGGCCGCTTTTTCCCGGAAGGAAAATGTACAGGGATTTAAGGTAGGTCCGGATTATATCGATCCGATGTACCACACCCTTGCCACCGGGCGTCATTCACGCAACCTGGATACCTGGATGCTGCCCCCGAACGAGGTCATGCGGATTTTCACTGATGCATCTTCAACCGCTTCTTTGAGTATTATCGAAGGCGTGATGGGGTTGTTTGATGGTCATGGCGCTGACCCGTTTGACGGCAGCTCCGCGTCTATCGCGGAATTACTAAAATGCCCCATCATTCTTGTGCTGGATTGCGCCAAAATGTCCGGTAGTGCGGCGGCAATCGTCCACGGATTGAATACCTTCCATCAATCCCTGAGACTTTCCGGCGTGATCTGTAATCGTGTAGGAAGCGAAATGCACGCGGCCTGGTTGAGGGAATCCATTGAAAAATATACTTCCGTTCCGGTTCTTGGATGTTTACCGCGCCTGCAGGAATTGCAAATCCCTGAAAGGCACCTGGGACTATTCACCGTGGCAGAACAACCTGCAGCCTCGCGTAAATTCATTGAACAGGCTGCGGATATCATCAGCCAGTATATTGATCTGTCTCGATTGCATAAGATCGCAGAAGAATTCTCTGAAACCTCGCTACCACATGATACGTCTTCAATAAACACTCCTTTGGAGTCGGATGTCAGACTGGCTGTTGCCCGGGACGAAGCGTTTTGTTTTTACTATGAAGAAAATCTGGAGGAGTTACACCGAAATGGCGCGCAGATCATCCCCTTCAGCCCGTTGACAGACACCAGGCTTCCGGAAGATATTCATGGCCTTTACTTCGGTGGCGGCTATCCTGAACTGTATGCCGGAGAATTAACAGTCAACCAACCATTGATCCGGCAAATTAACGAATACTGCCGGCACGGTATGCCGGTTTATGCAGAATGTGGTGGGCTGATGTACCTGACACAGGGAATTAATACAGGTGATGAACAACATCCCCTCGCCGGTGTTTTACCGGGGTGGTGTGAAATGGGCTCCCGATTGATCATGGGGTATCGCGAAGTGACAACCATCCGGGACACTCTTCTCGGCCCGGCTGGACTCCAGCTGCGAGGGCATGAATTCCATTACTCCAACTGGAAGGCAATTAATCTGCAACACAGCGCCTACACTGTTTCACCTCGAAACAAAACAGACGATTCGAGGCTGGAGGGTTACGCGGTTGATAACCTGATGTCCTCTTATATCCACCTGCACTTTTCACGCAACGGACAGCTCGCGTACAACTTTGTAAAAGCATGCCGGGATTGGAAAACCAATTTAAAAAATACTGGAGATAAATAAATGCCCCGACAGATTCTTCTGCTGTTGATTCTTCTGACATTCATGACTGGCTGTATCCCCGGAAGGATTTCTGCTTCATCCATATCAGCCATTGCCGGTATGTCAACTGTCACTCCTTCAGAAGAAAATTCTGATTTCACTGCCACAACCCTTCGCTATGCGAAGGCTTTCAGTGTGGAATACCATTCCACGTATAAGATTTTAACAGTACTAAAACCGTGGCGAAACGCATCAGTTTCTTTTACATACTACCTGGTTCAGAGCGGTACACCGGTTCCTGAGGATATCGGAAACGCTATTGTGATAGAGATTCCGGTAAAGCGGATGGCCAGCCTGGCGGCGACACACCTGCCCTATCTTGAGGCGTTGAATGCTCTCGATTCGCTTGTCGCGGTCGGAAACGCGGAATATGTAAATACAACCGGAGTAAATACAGGATTAGAAAAAGGGAGTATCCAATCCGTTGGAAATGGCCCGGATGTCAATATCGAAAAACTTCTTGAAGTAAATCCGGAAATGATCACCACGCTGGCATTGGGAAATTCTGGAAAAGATGATTTCCAGATCCTCATGCAGAAAGAATTGAAACCGGTCATCTTTTCCGATTTTATGGAAGAGTCTCCATTAGCCCGGGCGGAATGGATCAAATTCATGGCGCTCTTTTACAATCAGGAAGAGCAGGCGGAAAAAATCTTCAAGGATGTGGAAGAACGTTACCTGAAAATGAAGGCACTAACAGATAAAGTAACAAACCGCCCTACTGTTCTGCTTGGGTATGAGATTAATGGAAATTGGAATGTGCCCGGTGGCCTCAGCTATCAGGCGACATACGTCAAAGACGCGGGAGGAAGCTATCTGTGGGCGGATGATTCCTCCTCAGGGCGGATTCCCATGAGTTTTGAAGCGGTTATGGTAAACGGATTGGAAGCCGAATACTGGTTTGACCAGTCTCTTAAATGGAAAACGGCAGATGACTTTCTGGCTTCGGATACACGATATGCGAATTTTCGAGCCTTCAAAGAAAATCATGTTTACAACAACAATGCACGGTTAGGTGCCGGCGGCGGTAATGATTACAACGGTAGCGGGCTGGTACATCCTGAGAAAATACTTGAGGATTTAATTTCCATCTTGCACCCCGAGATTTTACCGGATCACGCTTTGGAATACTACCGACACATTGAATCTGGGCAGAAGTAAATATGCCACAAAAGCAATCATACTCTTTAAACCGTTTAACATGTATCTGGGTCGGAATGTTCTCGGCTCTATTATTTTTCTGGATGCTGGATATTATGCTGGGCTCTGTGCGTATTCCGCCGGGGAGCATTATTGACATTTTTACTGGCAAAGTATCGGATAATTCAGCCTGGCGTACCATTATTATTGACTTTCGGCTCCCCAAAAGTCTGACAGCTATTCTGGCCGGTGCCGCTCTGGCCATCGCCGGTCTTCAAATGCAGACACTGTTTCATAACCCTTTGGCCGACCCGTACATCCTGGGCATTTCTTCCGGTGCCAGCCTGGGAGCGGCATGTGTTCTTTTGGTGACTGGTGGTACCGGGACATTTATTTTACAGAAGCTTGGTTTATCCGGTGATATCGGCATAATTCTCTCATCCACATTGGGTGCGGTGGCTGTCTTTCTTTTTGTTGTTACGTTGGCCCGGCGGGTGCACACAGTAACATTGCTGGTCATTGGTGTACTCGTGGGGTACCTGGTTAGCGCGGTAGTGCGCATTATGATCCAATTTTCCATGCCGGAAAACATACAGGCCTATCTTTCATGGACTTTTGGGAGCTACAGCGGCGTTACATGGAGTCAATTGACGGTTCTTGCGCCAGTCATACTGGCATCCATTGGCTTTTCGTTTCTAACGATAAAACCCCTTAACGCGCTGTTACTGGGTGAAACATACGCCCGCAGTCTGGGGATCAATCCCCTTAGAGCCCGCTGGATGATCATCATCACGGCATCCCTGCTGGCTGGCGCCACTACGGCCTTTTGCGGGTTGATCAGTTTTATCGGGATCGCCGTTCCCCATTTATGCCGGGGATTAATGCGCAGTTCTGACCATCGTCTGATTTTGCCCGCCTGTGCTGTTGCCGGTGGAACAGTCTCGTTGGTGGCAGATATTCTCACACAATTTCCCGGGAGCAATTCCGTGGTTCCATTGAACAGTATCACTGCCTTGATTGGGGCTCCCGTGGTTATTTTTGTGATCCTAAAGCAGAAAAACCTGCGGAAAGTTTTCAGCGCATGATTTCAATAAATTTGGAAACGCATGATCTTGCCATCGGTTATCACAGCCGCGCGAAACAAAGAACCATCGTTGAAGGCTTGAACCTGCGTCTACACCCAGGGGAGTTGACCTGCTTGATCGGACCTAACGGTACCGGAAAATCGACCTTATTACGAACACTGGCTGGACTGCAGAAACCGATGAAAGGAAAGGTTTTTCTTTCCGGTGAGTCGATATCCGGCTACACTCCAGACCAATTAGCCAGAAAAATCAGCATTGTTATGACAGACACACCTCATCCCGGTGATCTATTTGTGAACCAGGTAGTTGAACTTGGAAGGCTTCCATACACGGATTGGTTGGGAAACTTATCAGATCAAGACCATCAAATCGTCAAACAAGCGCTGGAGCGGGTGAAAGCATCCTCAATGGCCGGGAAAAATTTCGGCGAACTAAGTGACGGAGAACGGCAGAAAGTGATGATCGCACGCGCGCTGGCGCAGCAAACGGAAGTCATGATCCTGGATGAACCAACCGCCTTTCTGGATTGGCCAAACAGGGTTGATCTTCTTTTTAGCCTTAAAGAAATTGCACATCTGGAGAAGAAAACGATCCTTATCTCATCCCATGACCTGGAGCTTGTGATAAAAATTGCCGACAATATCTGGGTGTTGGATACCAGAGGAACTATCAATGATGGAACCGGCATTGAATTGTTACAGAACGGAACATTAGAAAAAATCTTTTCCGGTCAGTACGCCACTTTCTTTAAGCAAAATATCATATTGACAGGCGGACTAGAATCTGACGCCGTCCAAGTGATTGAATCAAAATGACCGGAAAAACGTTGATGGTTGTTGGAAGCATGTCATCTGCTGGCAAGAGTCTGCTGGTAACAGCCTTCTGCCGCATCTTTTCACGACGTGGGATCCGGGTGGCACCATTTAAAGCGCAGAATATGTCCAACAATGCGGCTGTTTGCCCGGACGGCGGTGAGATCGGGCGGGCTCAGGCTCTTCAGGCCATGGCTGCCGGAATAGAACCAACCGTGGATATGAACCCGATCCTGTTGAAACCGGAAGCTGATGCTCGATCACAGGTAATTGTCAACGGACGTATTTGGAAAACCCTGAGTGCCCGTGATTATTACAGGCATAAAAATACTTTGTGGGAATATGTAACGAATTCACTGGATCGGTTAGTTCAGGAGTACGATCTGGTCATCATCGAAGGAGCCGGCAGCGCTGCAGAGATGAACCTGAAAGGAACGGACATTGTCAATATGGCGGTTGCCCGATTCGCCGACGCGCCTGTTCTGCTCGTGGGAGATATTGACCGCGGAGGAGTTTTTGCCCAGTTGTTGGGTACCCTCTGGTTGTTGGAAGAAGAAGAGCGCCGGTTGATTCGCGGACTAATTATTAATAAGTTTCGAGGAGATCCCTCATTGTTCACCGACGGGATTAAGATCCTGGAAAAAAAAGGAGGGGTTCCGGTACTGGGAGTTGTGCCATATCTGTGTGACCTGAATTTGCCGGATGAAGATGCGGTTTCCGTTGAAGAACAGACTTCAGTAAAACAAGATTCTCATGAACTATTCACCGATATTGCCGTCATGGCTTTCCCTCGGATCGCCAATTTTGATGATTTTGACCCTTTAAAAGCTGAAAAAGGTGTCAGTATTCGCTATGTGCGTTCTGTGGAAGAATTCGGTAGGCCAGATGCAGTGATTCTTCCCGGAACAAAAAGTACTGTGGCTGACTTGCAATGGCTTCGCTCTACCGGGTTGGACGGTATCATTTGCGAGTATGCCCAACATGGCGGCTCTGTAGCCGGAATTTGCGGCGGCTATCAAATGCTTGGGAATTGCATCGAAGATCCTGACCAATTGGAATCCAATTTCACCAGGATCGATGCTCTGGGTTTGTTGCCCGGTCAAACCCTGTTCATTCCCGAGAAATCCACGTATCAGGTAATTTCTGAAATCACGGGTGGACAGGGATGGATAAATGAAATAAAAGGAAAAATAGTTACAGGCTACGAGATTCACATGGGCCGTTCGGAAATGGACATCCAATGGCTTAGAATTAATCACCGAAATGGCTCACCAGCAGATGTATTGGACGGAGGAGCTTCGAAAGATAGTAAAGTCTGGGGCTGTTACATTCATGGACTTTTTGCGAATGATGGTTTTCGCCATGCCTGGTTAAAAAGTATTGGCTGGCAGATGCAGGCAGTTTCTTCTCAAACGATCGCATTCCAGGCTTCGCTTGATAATCTGGCTGACACTGTCGAGGCTTCCATCAATATGGCTGAATTGGAACAGATCATCCGGGGTGAATAATTTGTGTGATATGCCTGATCACCGCGCGGATGTTGGTTAAGGACGATTTTACGGAAAATGACCATCTCAATCACTGCGTTGATAACTGCTTTCTTATTGGACTTTTTTCTCGGAGACCCGCCAAACCGGTTTCATCCCGTTGTGGCCATGGGGCAGTTTATTCGGTATTTCACCCGAAAGTGGAATAGCGGATCAAAAGCCAGACGGTTCTGGCTGGGCACTTGTTTGACGCTTACCGGCGTGATGGTTTTCTCGTTACCCTGGGTGGCTTTCATCTGGGCATCTACCGTGTTCCCGGATTGGGTTACCGGTATTCTGACAGGCATTCTGCTAAAACCCACATTTGCCTATCGTGGATTACTAAAAGCCGGTGACGAAGTGCGGGCAGCCCTTTTGGTAAATGACCTCAAAGAAGCACGCCGGCTGGTGGCGTGGCATCTGGTAAGCCGCGACACCAGTGGGCTGACCGGTTCTCAGGTGGCTTCAGCGGCGATCGAATCGCTGGCAGAAAACCTGACGGACAGTTTCTTTGCTCCCCTGTTTTTCTTTATGCTTGGCGGCCTTCCGTTGGCATGGGCGTACCGGTTTATCAACACGGCAGACGCGATGATCGGATACCATACGACAGAATTTGAATACTTTGGAAAGTTCACCGCGAGATTGGACGATATCCTGAACTGGATTCCTGCCCGTCTATCCGGAATATTACTTGTAGCTGCCGCGTGGTTCGGCTGGTTTGATACCCGCAATGCATTTACAGTTATGCTGCAACAGCACTCCACAACCAGCAGCCCGAATGCTGGTTGGACAATGTCAGCGGCGGCCGGAGCACTGGGCATCATTCTTGAAAAACCGGGTAATTACTGCCTGAGTGGTTCAGAGAAAACGCCGGATGAGAATGATTTGAAAAAGGCAAAGCGCCTGGTCACAATTTCGCTATTCTTGAGCTTGATCTTTTGTGGAGGATTGATCATTGTCCGGTACGCATACCTCTGAAGAGCATGGTGGGATTGATCCACTTGAGCTGAGAAGGTTGGGGATTTCAACAGACAACCTGATTGATTTTTCCGTCAACAGTAACCCTTTTGGCCCCTCACCTGCCGTTATGGAATCCCTTAAAACCGTAGACATATCCACCTATCCGGATAGGCAGTGTTCACAATTGCGTTCAGATTTATCAGACTTAAACGGTATTGATTTTGACCGGATTCTGGTGGGCAATGGAACGTCAGAATTATTCTGGCTGATCTGCCAGGCCTATCTTCAGAAAGGAGACCGAGTTCTGATACTCGGTCCTACGTTCGGGGAATATCGCAGAGCGGCGGAGGCTTGTGGCGCCATTGTACAGGAAATTCGGGCGGAACCGCCTGATTTTTCTCCAACGATTGACAGATTGTGTGAAGAGATCCAAAAAAACTCACCCCGGTTGGTATTTGTTTGTAATCCCAACAATCCTACCGGGAAGTTCATTCCAGATGACAAGATTACTAATCTACTGCGAGGCTGTACCCCGGAGTCCATCCTTGTACTGGATGAAGCATACCGCTCATTTGTGAACGGGCAGTTTTTTCATTATGTTGATAGTCCAAATTGTCTGGTTGTCCGGTCTATGACCAAGGATTTTGCGCTTGCCGGTATACGACTGGGTTATGTTATGGGTCCACGGGAAAAAATCAGGAACCTGGCGGAGTTTCAACCCGCATGGAGTGTGAACGCGTATGCCCAGGCGGCGGGCGTAGCCGCGCTACAAAGTCTTGATTATTACCGAAAAACGCTTGGCGATCTCGAAAATATAAAAACTGAATTCCTTTCGCAAATGAGTTCCTCAGGATTCCCGTTTGTATCTACATCTACTCATTACGGAATTATTGATGTTGGTAATCGTGCCCGGGATTTTCGAAAAAAATTATTACAAAAGACCATCCAGATTCGTGATTGTACTTCTTTTGGATTGATGAATCATATTCGCGTCAGCACAAAGCTCGAGGAAGAGAATAACAAATTAGTTGCGATATTATCAGAATTACGCCTTCGATAATTCACATTAAATAATTCGGAAAATTAGTTACAATTCAGCTCTTCTTGAGTTTACTGATAAACATTCGTTCATGGAGTATACAGGAATAGTCCCGGTTGCACCCCTGTCGATTTTTTGGGGTGCAATCAGAGTGAAACGGCGTTGGATTTGGTCGAATTTTTGGACATATTAATCATGGGCATGCCCATATCTGTGCAATTTCCAGATTTATCACCCCCGTATATACGTATTTGTCTCATACCCCCCTCCGCGACTCATGGGGAGCTAGAGGTCGGAGGTTCAAATCCTCTCACCCCGACCAAATGACAAAGCAGAAATCCCTCGTTTTGAGGGATTTTTACTATATATGGGGTTATATGAACTGTGTGATTCTTCGTGAATAGGTGTTGGTGTGCAAAAGGTGTGAAAGACTTTTTTGTCGATTGATTACGCAAAATTCTTTTAGGAGATTCAAGTCAGAAGTCTCCATAGGGTAAATTACTCAGTGTTTTCAGAACTATACCTTTTGCCAATCTGCCAGTCTTCAGTGGTTTCCATACCGAAATATTGTATATGGGCGAAAATCTGCGGCACATCGTATCGCATTGACTGTCACACCATCCATGCTCCGGTCTTTCAGAGCCAGAAATATAGCCTTCCAATGCATTTCATATTCGCTGATCGAAACCGATTCTCCCAACACCTTCCGTTCTCCCCATGGGGCGATCCCTGTGGCAACAAGTATTTCGGTATCCCGGATTTGACTGTTTTTCCGTTTTTTTTCGTATCGGCATCTAAATACATATATTTACCGAAAACATGATGCACCGACATACCCACAAAAATAAAAGCCTTAATAGACATTCAATTCAATAACCGGGATAAATGTAACATTATTTCATGCTTGCAATTTTGTAACATATGCTTTATACTAACTTTTGAGAAAAATAGTTTATGGGAGATAACATGTTACTAAAAGTTGAGCGTGAAGCAATTATTGAATATGGTAGAAATCTTATCAAATCCAAACTAACGACGGGTTCTGGTGGAAATCTAAGTATTATCAACCGTGCCCAAAACCTCATTGCCATCAAACCTTCCGGTGTTGATTATTTCATAATGAAACCAGAGGATGTTGTTGTAGTCTCGCCTGATGGTGACATTGTTGAAGGTAGCATGGAACCATCCAGTGAGATTCGCTTTCATCTAGCCCTACTTAAACACAGATCTGATATCAACGCTGTTGTGCATACCCACCAGGTTTATGCCACGACTATTGCCTGTCTAAATTGGGAATTACCAGCGGTTCATTATTTGATTGGGTATTCTGGAAATAAAGTACCGCTGGCAAAGTACGCCACCTTTGGTACCAAGGAATTATCAGACAACATTATTGCAGCTATTGGAAATTACAACGCCTGTCTGATGGCAAATCACGGTATTGTAGCCGTTGGGAAAACAATTGATTCCGCCTTTGCAACGGCTGAAGAGTTAGAGTTGGTATCACGTATTTATTACCAGACCAGGTGTATTGGCCAACCCACTATTTTATCAGATGAGGAGATGATAATTATCGGAGAAAAATTCAAAACATACGGACAAAAAAAATACCCTGTGGAATGAGTTTTACCGACAACCCAATAATGGGTGAACGGCTTTAATCAATTAGCGAATCTAACCAAACAACAAGGAGAGAAATGAAGAAGCAAACGTTCATGTTTCGTATCCTATCGATAATTGCAGCGGTCAGCTTGATGGCTGCATGTGCTCCTGCTGCTGCTCCTGCTCCTGCTGCCACAGCGGTGCCTAATGAACCCGCCGCCCCTGCAGAAGCTGCCGCTGAAAAAGACCCATTCGAAATCGCCGCGGTTGTAAAAATCACCGGTATTCCTTGGTTCAATGTTGTTGAGACTGGTGTTGATCGCGCAGCCAAAGAATTGGGTGTGAATTCCTATCAGACAGGTCCTGCCCAGGCAGATCCTGCCCAACAAGTTAAGATTGTTGAAGACCTGGTTGCTAAAGGTGTAGACGCCATTGCAGTTGTACCGAACGATGCCAAAGCTCTTGAGCCTGTATTCCAAAAAGCCAAGGAAAAAGGAATCGTAGTAATTACCCATGAATCTCCCGATCAGGTTGGAACGGATTATGACTTTGAACTGATTGACAATGTCAAATTTGGACAACATGCCTGGGATATGCTGGTGAAATATATGGGTGATTCCGGCGAATATGCGATTTTTGTCGGCGGTTTGACCGTTCCCCTCCACAATTTCTGGGCTGATACCGGTATAGAGTATGCAAAAACGAAATATCCCAACCTTAAACTGGTTACCGAACGTATCCCTTGTGGCGAAGATCAGGAACTGGCCCGCCAGAAAACACTTGAACTGATCAAAGCGTATCCTGACCTGAAAGGTATTGTTGGCTTCGGAAGCCTTGGTCCTATAGGCGCTGCCCAGGCTTTGAAAGAAAAAGGCCTCACAGAAAAAATTGCCGTAGTAGGCACTGTCATCCCCTCTCAGGCTGCACCTTACCTTAAAGACGGCTCCTTGAAGGAAGGTATCTTGTGGAATCCCGCGGATGCTGGCTTCGGTATGGTCTGGCTGGCGAAATACCTGCTTGAAGGAAATAAGATCGCAACTGGAACCGAGATTCCCGGATTAGGCGCTGTCACTGTAGAAGGCACAGTCGTAAAACTTGATGCCATTCTTGATATCACGGCCGATAACGCCGAATCATTAGGGTTCTAAGCACCACTTATTGAGAATGGAGCTTCTTTTTCACATAAAAAGAAGCTCCATTTTTAATTACTTCAAAATAGAGTTATTTAAAATGGTTTTGTAAAACCCTGTAATAATTAAGCAATATCTTTATCTTCGCATTAAAGGATTTTAAATGACAGAACCCTTTTTAGCGCTGAAACAAGTCAGTAAACATTATGTAGGTGTTACAGCCCTGGATAATGTAGATTTTGAAATAAATCATGGAGAAATTCATTGCCTCGCCGGAGAAAATGGCTCCGGGAAATCGACGATGATAAAAATAATCTCGGGTACGGTGGAAGCAGATCCAGGTTCACACATTCTTATTGAAGGAAAACCGATTAGCGGTCACCAGGCTATTGATGCCATCAATCATGGTATTCAAGTCATATATCAGGATCTCTCCCTTTTTCCGAATCTCACAGTTGCTGAGAATATAGCTATAGGAAAATATGTTGCCGACCATAATAAGATAATTAATTGGCGCGAACTAAATATGATTGCTGAAAAAGCCATGGCTCGCATCAATATCAAATTGCCACTTGATGAGTTGGTGAGCGAAATATCGATTGCCGATCAACAATTGGTAGCGATTTGTAGGGCACTCACTCACGAAGTCAAGCTTATTGTCATGGATGAACCTACGGCTTCATTGACGAAACGTGAAGTCGATTCTTTATTGAGTGTCGTCGAGGATATGAAATCAAAAGGCATTGCGACTATGTTTGTAAGTCACAAGCTTAGTGAAGTCTTACAAATTGCCGATCGAGTGAGCGTCCTTCGGGATGGCCGACTGGTGGGGGTGTATCCGAGCAATGAATTGGATGATGAAAAACTTACTTACCTCATGACAGGAAAAAAATTGGAATATCAGCATTTTGTAGCTGATATTGAACACAACGATACGATCCTTGAATGTAAAAACTTATCTCGTAAAGGGGAATATGAGAATATTAATCTCAAGTTACATCCAGGCGAAATTTTAGGTATCACAGGATTGTTAGGATCAGGGAGATCGGAGTTGGCGCTGACATTGTTCGGAATTCACATGCCTGATTCTGGAAGCATCCTCTTTAATAATAAAAATGTAACAATAGAGAATATCCAGGATGCACTTGATTTGGGTATTGCTTATGTACCGGAAGACCGACTAACCCAGGGTCTGGTTAATGTTCAATCTGTGGGCGATAATATTGTAATCACGACCATTGATTCGCTGGTAAATCGCTTTAAATTATTAAACAATCGTAAAGTCAAATCCACCATTGATAAATGGATAAAAGATTTGTCTATTAAAGTACCAAGCACGGAATCACCGGTTCAAACTTTATCTGGAGGGAACCAACAACGAGTAGTGCTGGCAAAATGGATCGCAACCCGTCCGAAGGTGCTTATCCTGGACGGACCAACAATAGGCATTGATGTCGCGGCAAAATTTGCAATACATGAGATTATTCGTAATTTGGCTGCAAAAGGCATTGCCATCATTATGATATCGGATGAGATCCTCGAAGTTTTTCACAACTGCAACCGGATCCTAGTGATGCGCAAGGGACGTATCATCAAAGAGTTTGATACAAATCAAACCAAACAGGATGAAATTCAGAATTGCGTAAATGGAACTTACCAAGGAAATTAGTGATGAAGAAATATCTTGGACGACATGAAACTTACGTCTTTTTCGCAATAGTAATTTTTTCTATTGTTATCACTGCCATCAACCCTAGTTTTTTCACCTTTGAAAACTTTTTTGACCTATTAAAAAGTTATTCATTGATGGGTACTTTTGCTATCGGTATGCTCTTTGTGTTGATCTCTGGTGGTATTGACATATCTTTCACCGCAATTGCCACAGTAACAGGTTATACGATCGCGGTATTGTTATTGAAGATGGGGGATCACCTCAACATTTTCCTTGTGTTTCTAATTGCGGGATTGATCGGCATAGCTTTAGGTTTTCTAAATGCCACAATCATCCACTTTTTCAAAATACCGTCTATTATCACTACCATTGCGACGCTTAATGTGTTTTATGGAATATTGACGGTAGTATCGAAAGGGAAATGGTTGTATGGTTTTCCTTCCTGGTTCAGTGATTTTGCAACAATCCGAGTTTTTACCGTTTACACTTCTGAAGGTAATCCATATGGATTATCAATAATCACAGTAATTTGGATTTTCCTTGTATTAATTAGCTGGTTTATATTGAAATACACTGTACTTGGCCGATCGATTTACGCCATGGGTGGAAACATTAATTCAGCTCAGCGAGCCGGATTCAATCTATTTGGTACAACTGCTTTTGTTTATTCATTTATGGGGCTTATGGCTGGAATAGGAAGTGTCATACAAGCACTTCTGGTGCAAACTGTTGCCCCAAACTCCTTGGTCGGAAAAGAAATGGATGTTATAGCAGCAGTTGTCCTTGGTGGAGCCAGTATGCTGGGAGGGTCCGGATCCATTATTGGAACCATCCTGGGTGTCACCTTGATCGCGATCATGGGAAATGGCCTGACTCTTATGCATGTGCCCGCACTCTGGTACAAAGTTGTAATCGGACTTGTGATTCTAACCAGTGTGGGCGTCAGTACATATCGGCGTAAGGCATCGACCCGAAAACGGATCATAATAGAAAACGAGTAACTTCGGAGGAAAAAACCGTGTTACGTAAAGCATCTCATTTCACAATTCTACTTGCTGTCATGGTCATGGTTATTCTATTAATGTGGGGATTGACTAAAGAAGATTTCATGAGCTTGAATAATTTCCAATCCATGGCTTATCAAATGCCAGAGCTAGGAATATTAACCTTGGCAATGATGATTGCCATGTTGACGTCTGGTATTAATCTCTCGATTATCGCGACAGCGAATTTATCGGGCATTGTTATGGCATTGATACTAACAAAAGCATTCCCACCAGAAAGTGCCATCACAAACAGTCCATGGCTGGTTATTCTAGCAATTGCGGCAGGTTTATTAATCGCTGCCATCATAGGTTTGATAAATGGCTTCTTGATCGCAGTTTTAGATATCTCGCCTATCCTGGCAACCCTGGGGATGATGATTACTGTTACCGGTGTTTCCCTGGTGTTAACTGAAGGGTATGTGATCTCCGGCTTTTCCCCTGCAATGTTAGCTATAGGCAACAAAGCGGTATTGGGTGTTCCTGTGCCTATGTTGATCTTCTTAGCTGCAGCCGGGTTTATGGCACTTATATTAAATAAGACACCATTGGGAACTCGCATTTATCTTCTTGGATCGAATCCCATAGCCTGCTTCTATTCCGGCGTAAATAACAAATCTGTTATATTCCAAACTTACATTATATCGGGCATTTATTCCGGACTGGCTGCCATCGTCATGATTGCCAGGTTCAATTCAGCAAAAGCCGATTATGGTGAATCGTATTTATTGTTAACCGTTTTAGCTGCAGTTTTAGGTGGAGTAAGCGCAGCGGGTGGCTTTGGAAAAGTATCCGGCTTAATAATTTCTCTGGTAATTTTGCAATTTATTTCCAGCGGGTTAAACCTCATGGGCATTAGTAACTTCTTAACCCTGGCATTGTGGGGAGTTGTTCTAATATTTGTGATGATTATTAAGTATCTAAGTGAAACCCATGCTCAGAAGAGGCGAACAACATGAATACTTTACTTGGCATTGATTTAGGAACCACCAGCCTTAAGATCAGTATTTTTTCTGAAAAAGGAGAATGGATTGCCTCTGAATCACAGGAATATCCTATCCTTATTCCAGAGCCTGGATATGCCGAGCAAGATCCTGAAGCCTGGTGGAAAGGATTGATAAGTTCGTGCCAGGTACTGTTAGAAAAATATCCGAAGGAATTTCAAAGTATCAGCGGGATCGGTATTTGTGGGCAAATGCATACCCAGGTGTATTTGGATAATGAATTTAAAATCTTGAGGCCGGCAATTACATGGATGGATCAAAGATCTGCAAGAATTGTCGATCAGATCAAGTCTGATCCGGCTTATCGCGATTTGATCTTTCGTGAAACATCGAATGACGTATCCACAACCTATACCGCCTTGCATATTAAATGGGTTCAAGAGAACCAACCTGAAATATGGTCTCAAGTACGACATATATTGGTGGCAAAAGATTTTCTAAAATTCAAACTAACCGGCCTAATGGTAACTGATTATGCTGAAGCAAGCGGAACGTTGCTTTTTGATGTCCAAAAGGAAAAATGGTCTGAAACGGCTTTTAATACTTTTGGTATTCCCCAAGGTTTTTTCCCTGAAGTACTGCCTTCTGATACTATGATTGGAAAGATTTCCCCAGAAGCAAGTAAGGCAACCGGATTGAAAACAGGGATACCGGTTGTAAATGGAAGTTCTGATAATTCCGCATCCGCTCTGGGAGCTGGCATGACAAAACCGGGACAGGTGACGCTGATTATTGGTACGGCAGGCGTGATTACAGTCTGCTCTGACCGCCCCCTGGTTGATCCTCAGAAACGAACTCTATGTTGGCATTACTGTCTGCGCGACCGATGGGCAACCCTCGGGATTATGCAAACGGCAGGCGAATCGCTTGAATGGTTTAAGAACACGTTTGACCACCAGAGTGGATTACAGGCTTCTTCTGGCGATATTTTTAATCAGTATAACGAATCAGCCATGAATGTACCTGAAGGAAGCGAAGGATTAATCTTTTTACCCTACTTGAATGGAGAAAGAACTCCATATTGGGACGCAGATGCAAGGGGAGTTTTCTTTGGCATGGGTCTAAAAACCGGTAAGGCTCATTTTATTCGATCGATCATGGAAGGTGTATCCTTTGCCTTGAGGAATAATATTGATGCAGTGGAATCTCTGGGTATTCAGATCAATGAAGTTAGGGCGGTAGGGGGAGGTCTAAAGAGCCAGGTCTGGTTGGAGATTCTCGGAAAGATACTTCGAAAGCCTATCGCTACCGTTTCAATTCGTGATACTGCGAATTTGGGCAACATTTTAATTTGTGGCCACACTCTTGGGATTTTCCCTTCCTATCAAGACGCAGCTGAAAAAATCATATCAACCGACGATAAAGTGTTTTATCCCAACGGATCTGATATTTACGAACGGCGATATCCGGTGTTCCTGGATCTTTACGAACGGATTAAACCCCTCTTCAAACAATAACATGCAGGATTCTTAAGGGAGATCTTCCTTGCCCATTCATCAGAAACATGATTTATCAATACTTGCCCTGGATATAGGTGCAGAAAGCGGCAGAGCTATTCTGGGTCATTTCGACGGCAAATTGATAAAACTACAAGAAACCCATCGTTTCTCGAATTATCCTGTACGTGTTGGCACCCACCTTTATACAGACATTTTGAATATTTGGGACCAGATACAATGCGGAATCAGAAAAGGATTTCATCTATCCAATTCAAAACTGGTCAGTGTGGGAGTGGATACCTGGGGAGTAGATTACTGTCTTCTGGATAGATACGACAACTTAATGCATAATCCTTATCATTATCGTGATCATCGCACCAAGACTTCATTTACTGATCTATTCTCAATCGTTTCACGCGAAGATGTTTACTACCAGACCGGTAATCAATTAATTGAATTCAATACACTTTTCCAATTGTTTGCTACCCGACAACATGAGCCTTATTTATTAGATAATGCAGAATCACTGCTTATGTTATCCGACCTTTTCAACTACTGGTTATGCGGTGAAAAAGCGAGTGAATATTGTATTTCGACCACTTCACAGTGTTTTGACCAATTAACTAACCGGTGGGCAATTGATTTATTGAATAAGGTCTCAATTCCAACGCATTTATTTCAAAACATATCATTTCCGGGCACTGTTCTTGGTAATATTCACGATTGGATCCTCCCTACTTCGTTCCCAAAATCCATACCAGTCATATTACCATCCGGTCACGACACTGGATGTGCGGTGACCTCCATCCCTGTTGAATCTGAAAACTTCATGTTTATCAGTTCTGGAACCTGGTCTCTGGTAGGTACTGAACTTGAAAAACCTTTTATCACCAGGACCAGTTTAGCTTTAAACTTTACCAATGAAGGAAATCCATGTGGTCGAACCAGGTTTTTGAAAATTATTCCTGGCATGTGGTTGCTTCAGCAATGCAAAAAAGAATGGCAGGAGGCAGGTGAGGATTATTCCTACGAACAACTCATCGGTCTAGCTTCACAAACACCTGAAGGCGGTCCTATCATCGATAATTCTTCATCAGAATTCCTCGACCCATGCGAAATGTCCTTACGTATTCGATCATTCTGTCAGAGGACTGGCCAATCCATCCCTCAAACAACAGGAGAAGTAGTTCGTTGTGTTTTGGAAAGTCTAGCTTATTCATACCGGTCACTATTGGAAGGATTTGAAACGATTCTTGGGAAAAATTTTGACGTGATCCACATCATCGGAGGAGGGTCGAGAAACTCTCTCCTAAATCAGCTAACGGCAAACATTACCCAACGAGAAGTTATAGCTGGACCGGTTGAGGCAACTGCAACAGGAAACCTGCTTATTCAAGCAATGGGGTTGGGATATTTAGACACACTTGATGATATAAGAAATGTTGTTAGACATTCTTTTCCACTTCAACATTTTTCCCCAACCCGAACAGAAATCTGGGAAGATGGTTATCAAAGATATAAACGGATTCTTGAACATGATTTGTCTGATTAACAAATTGCTAATTTCAAGTTTCTCTTTTCACGAATAAATAGTCATGAAATTGAATTTTCTTTTTAAGCGGTTTTCGTATTTATGAGTTAACATCAAAAGCAATCTGATTTTTCACAGGGATATTTATGAATGATAAACAGCGACTATTGATAAAAATTGCCAAACTCTATTACGAGAGTGGTTTAACCCAGGATGAGATTTCAAAAAAAATGCGTCTTTCCAGGCCTCGAATTTCCAGGTTAATGCAAGAAGCATTGGACAAAGGGATCGTGAAGATTTCGATCATGCAGGAACCTGGTGGTTACACTGAAATAGAACGTCAACTGGAGATAAAGTTTAATCTATTAGAAGTTATTGTCACTGATATTACAGAACCAGAAACTTCAGAAAGTACTGCCCGAGATCTGGGAATTGCCGCAGCGGACTATTTCAGCAGAATTGTAATGGATGGCGATATTATTGGTTTTACCTGGGGAGCCACATTGGCATCCATGGTTGAAAACCTGCAGCCCGAAAAGAAGCCCAACTGTGTGATTATTCAGATGGTTGGCGGTCTGGGTGAGCCGAAATCAGAAACCCATGCCACCGGTTTAGTAAGCCGTGCCGGAATAGCCCTTGGCGCAAATATTTGGTTGCTTCCTTCTCCGGGAGTGGTAGACTCTGCGGAATCCGCCAGATTACTCAAGTCTGACAGGACCATATCTCAATCTCTTGTTAGCGCTGGTTCTGCTCAAATCGTTTTTGCCGGGATCGGGAATCTAAATCGGGATTCTTTACTCATGCGTAATGAGTACATTATCACCTGGTCTGAAATGGAAGCGCTGATTGGTCAAGGTGCTGTAGGGGATATTGGATTGCGTTATTATGATATCAATGGATCTCTTGTCGAATCGAATTTAAATGATCGTGTGATCGGTATCAGCCTTGAAGAATTGCGCAAGATCAACAGGGTGGTTGGTATCGCGGGAGGATTACAAAAATACCACGCAATTCTTGGTGCCATTCGGGGCCGTTTGATTAATTCATTGGTAACGGATGTGAAAACAGCGCAAAAATTATTAGAACAGAAAGATTGAAGCATTCATTTATCATAGGTCTGTTCTTTTCTTATTAGATGACTGACGGGGCAAGTATAATTATTCGCTTATAAGGTATATGTTAAAAATAAAACTATACCATTTAAGGACCTTATGAAAGAACCATTAAAAGTATTAGTTACTATGACGTTGTCCGAAACTCAATTGTCACGTCTCAGTGAAAAATGCCATATTATTCAAGCAGGCTGGGGCTCAACTGGTTATCGATTAAGCGAAGAAGAATTATGCAATCGTATATGTGATGTTGATATTTTACTGGTAGGTTATGAAAAGGTCACAAACCTAGTGATAGAGTCTGCTTCTAACTTAAAACTCATCGGTGTAGCACGCGCAAACCCTGCCAATATTGAAATGGCAACCGCAAATGCACGGAAAATTCCCGTCCTTCATACTCCGGGGAGGAATGCGATTGCGGCTGCCGAGTTTACTATCGGGTTGATACTTTCACAATCTCGACATATATCCAAAGGCGAAAGACTACTAAGGTCTGGTAAATATCTCGCCAAACCCAGGACAGATTTGTATGAAGAAAATCCTGAAGAAGATGTCATTTGGGATATCGATGGAGATTCACCCTACACAAACCTAAAAGGCGTAGAGTTATATGGAAAAACACTGGGACTGATTGGTTTTGGTAATGTTGCTTCTCGCGTTGCCCAACTTGCGATTGCATTTGGCATGAATGTGATCTGTTACACTCCCCACTGTGATGAAGAACGCGCCAGAAATCAAGGCGTTACAATCGTACCCCTGAAGCGGTTATTTTCGGAATCGGATTTTATTTCTGTGCATTGTAGCGTAACCCCGGATACAAAAGCAATTTTGGACGCTGAAGCTTTCTCACTCATGAAAAACACTGCTTATATTATCAACACATCTCGCGCGACCATGATTGATCAGAAAGCATTCCTTTATGCCTTGGAAGTAGGGCAAATTCGTGGCGCAGCACTTGATGTTTACTGGTATGAACCGCTTCCTGAAAATCATCCATTGCTGAAGTTGGAAAACGTTACTTTAACTCCCCACATTGCTGGTGCTACCCACGAAGTTCCAGAAAGACATTCCCTTATGCTGATTGACGATGTCATCGATTGGATGGAAGGGCGCACACCCAGGAATGTTTTCAATAAAATGTACATAAAATAAATATAGCCAATCATTGTAACAATACAGAATAATTCGAATCTGAAAAATTCATTCCGGCTGTTAACTTATGGATGCAACCGGGGTGCAACAAAAAAAATATTGAATATAAAAACAAATCAACCTAAGCGATCGCGATATATTGGCTTAATGCAACCATATAACACCACGTATATTCAAGAAAAAAATAACAAGATGATATAGATCATTTGACCTGATGGAATGCAAGAAGTCTGAAGTTCAAATCCTCTCGCCCCAACCAGAAGAAATAGTAAAAATCCCTCGTTTTGAGGGATTTTTTCATTTCCACCAAAGCCAATCCTTCCTTATTATTTCAGGAATTGAAGAAGATCGTTTTTTGTGGAATTGTCTTTTTCTCTAGACCAATTGAAACTGATACTCAATACTCGAACCTGATATTGTCAAAATATACCAGGAAACTTTCAGCGTCCGATTCGCTCTTAACACACAACTTTGACATGACCATCAAACCCAGTTTAACATCATGTTTTCCCGAGAATTTGCCATCTAATAAAATTTTCTGGTTTAGCTTTTCCCCAAATGAATTTTCAGGAAGGGTAAATACCGGCGAACCATCAACGAAAACGACAGCCCGGGGTTTTGAGTTATCACCATGGGACGAACCTGAATAAATTGCCGGGCGGATATGCAAATCGAATAAAATGGATTTTACATTCGTCAGGTCTATTGATTGATTTATTGTGGTACGCATTCCGGGGGTAAAACAATAATCAAAATTTCTATCACCGGTCAAAGAAAGTTGATAACTCTGCTCTCCCAGGCTTGCCCAACTCCTGGATAGCTGCCCCTGAATATGGTAATCGCCAACTTTCAACTCCCAACCATCCCCATTTTCAAATGAGGCATCACGGATAATGGTTTCAGGTATCTGTTTGGCTGGCGCCGTGCTGTCAGCTATTTTCACGGTTTCAGTTATTGTTGGTCCGGGGGCTTGCGTTATCGCCTGCACGATTTCAGTGGCAATTTTTTCTGGTTGTATCAATTCCGCCGTGGAAAGCATGGCAGTCTGGGAATGTAGTGTCCGCATGGTCGGCGTATTTTGAATCGTTGGCAGAACAACCGGCACATTTGTCGTGGGTTCCAAAACATCGGGTTTCTCAGGTTTGATTAGTGTGATCGGCAAAGCTAAAGCCGCAACAACTACCGGAATAATCACCCACCAAAACTTCTTCCAACCTGAATTGGAAGTGGTTCGCGGCAATGATTCATCCACGATTGCCGGACTTGATGAAGCCCCCTCCAATTTCGGAGAAGCAACCGCTTCCGCGACCACTTCCTCTACTGGAAGGTTATCTTTTTGATTCTTTTGGATTTCAACAGTTTCCCGAGGTTGGGTTTTTTGATCTTCTGGAGATATTGAAATATCTGCTGGCATAACGCCTGGATTTGTTGAGCGCTGAGTGACTTGTCGTATGCCACTTTCCCTTGAAAGTTCTTCGTTTTTTAGTCTTTCCCACTCATCCAATTCACGGCGTTTTTTGGCCTGTGCTTCCCGTTGCGCCAGTTCTTCGGCAATAAATTCCCTGTGTAACTCATTGGCAGCTTCCCTGCCATCTCTGGGGCGGTCATTAGGGAATTCTGATAGCATTCTGGCAACCAGATCATTTAGTGAAGGTTTCACGCCGGGTATCAAATCACTTACCCGCGTTCGAGGGCGTAAATTTGAATAAACGTGACCGGTTAACATTTCAAAGAGGATTAAACCCAACGCATAAATATCAGATGAGGGGGATAATCTTTCAGATGAAAGTCGCTGTTCCGGACTCATATAACCGGGCGTGCCGGGATGTTGATTGGGATTGGCAAATGGCGAACGTAAACTTGGTCCACTGGAAATTTGGGACTGCCCGTAATCCGCTATTTTTGCCTGATCATATTGATCAAATAGAATGTTCTTAGGGATAAGATTTCTATGAACAATGCCCAGATCATGCAATCTTGTCAAGCCGGTAGCGATCTCCATGGCAATTTTGATCGCTTTTTCTCTTTCCATGCGAACGCTCTTATTCAAGCACATTTGCAGCCGGTCATTCAAACTGCCACCCGGAGCGTATTCCATTTCAAGCATAACAATGGTCTCAGATTCTATAAATTCAAATACCTGAACGATATATGGATTTGTTGCCGGGCTATGTAATTGAACACTTAATTGTGTTTCCAATTTATATTTCGAAATAAGACAGGACAACTTTAAAGTCCCCAATCCTGCCTCATTTTTCGGAATGACTTTTAGTAATCTTTCCGCCTTCTGGTCGTTTCGGACCACCCGGTACATTTCTTGAGAGTCTGTTTTTCCCAGAAATGAAATGATGCGATATTTGTCTGCGATTATGCTGCCAGTCTCATATAACATTGTTTAGACTTTATGGATTGAAAAAAGGATGGTTTGGTAAGTGTCTACAAAAATTATATTATCAGATAAGTATTTTCGGTAGGAATTTCCATATTGATTATATGAGGCAAACTTTTTATTTATTGTTTACGTAATTTGTCCTATTTGTTTGTATTATTAATCATGCAGGAAAAATTATTTGGAGGCTCAAATGGCATATATTGATTGGAATGATTCATTCAGTGTTGGAATTAAAGAGATGGATAATCAGCACAAGAAACTTATTGAATTGATCAATCAACTTCATGAGGCTATGCGAGTTGGTCAGGGAAGTTCAACTGTTTCCAGTGTGATATCTGACCTCGCAGACTATACCGTTTATCATTTTCAGGCGGAAGAAAAGCTGCTTCAAACACATAATTTTCCAGGGTATCTGGTTCAACTAAAATCGCACAAGGGTTTTGTAGAAAAAGTTCAGGAATTTCAGGCAAATCTTACTTCCAGGAAACTTTCAATGAGTATTGAAGTAATCCAGTTTCTGAAAGATTGGCTTATAGAACATATTCAAGGGCAGGATATGAAATATGGGAAATTCCTCAATGAAAAAGGGGTTCAATGACTTTTTCCGAATCTGAGGCCGGAAACCCTGGCAAACATCAAAACGGCGGAGAGTAACAATAAGATACAGCCGGCTGTCCAAATGATCCAGCCAAGTATCTGATCAGCCCATAATAAGCCTGTCTGTCCGAGGAGGTAATTCCAATCATGAATGGGGTTGGATCCTCCAAAGAGTACCCCGGGTGAAAATAATTCCAATGTTTGGGTTCTGGCATCCCGTACATATATACTGATCTGAATTAAATTCTCCCCCAACCATGAAGAAAACAAAGCAATCAAAAAGCTTTGTTTTCTTTTCATAACCAATAGAAGACAAACGAAAGGTAAAAATATCTGCGCCAGAGTTCCACCCAGTACCCCTATGAATTTTCCAAGAAAACCGGCAACGATATGGCCCATCTCATGAGAAATAAAGTCAACCAGTGTAAACGCATAATAAATCAGATTAAAAAATGGAATGCTAATCCTGGGAAATATAACCTGAACTCCAAAAAGCAGGAAACCAATTCCCGCGATTGAAAAAAGGATAAACCGCACAGATGAGAATCCAGCACCAGGCTGTCTGTGCGTTACTTTCCAATTCAAACTGTCCAACCGCGATTTCTCGCCTGGGCTTCCAACTTTGCCAGACGTTCTTCAAGACTTAATGTTGTTGTTGTAGGAGTTGCGTTCGGGATTGATGTTGCACTCAGTCCAACAAATTTTCTCAAATCGCTTAGTTCGCCATTGAAATAATTAATGTCCAACAAAGTATCACACCCGGGAAGTATAAATTTATCACCAGTGAACTGCCAGAAAGCCCATTTTGTTGAACCTGTTGGTAAAGCTGGCCCGGGTATGGAAGGTTTGTGTTTATTGGTGAAATCCTGCCAGGTTGTTCTTACCGTGCTGGAATTGTAAGGATAATGCGCCAACCAGAGAGGGTATTTTGGCAACCAGCTTTGTGCTGGCTTGGCATATGTATTGATAAATGAAGCTCTTGTGTACACAACGAGTGGCACATTGGTCTTTTTCGCGCAGGTTTCTACGACAACTTTCCCATTCTGGCTAATTACTGTCGGAGACACAATTTTTGTCACCCGTCCATTACTCCATTCTTTCCAATCACCCCATTGTTGTTCCACATCGAATGAAAGCATTTTAAACGGGAGACCTGCAATGGCATTTAGAAAATACAAAGCCTGAGATTCAGAATTAACAGTCGGATCACACCAGTGATAAAAACCAATGATCAACCCGGCTTTACTGGCACCCTCTGCATGCTTGACCATCATCTGGTCGGTCATGTAATTTCCCTGCGTGGCTTTGATAAAAACGAATTCCACTCCATTTGATTTTAAGAGCGGCCAATCCACTTTTGATTGCCACCTGCTGACATCAATTCCCAGTATCATGCAGATTATCTCCTTACATAGTTCTGGGATTGAATGTTGCAAAACATGTGCCACTACAAAATCTTTTATATTCGGACAACATTGGTATAATAATATTTCAATGAAAACTAGGATTTCCCGACGCGACTTTCTTCGACTTTCTTTGATGGGATTAAGCAGCCTTGCCTTCCGTCCATATTTTGGATCTGTGGAAGATCTTGACGGTGGTGAAATTGCCCGCGTGGCTATAAAATCTGTATCCATTTACAGTCGACCATCTGACAAAAGTATCATACTCTATCAACGTTTTCGAGATGAGTTGATCAATATCTACGAAACTGTTGTTTCAGATGAAGGTCCCGAATACAATCCCGTATGGTATCGGGTCTGGCGCGGTTATGTTCACAGCGCGCATCTTCAGACTGTACATCTGAATCTGAATCCAGTCCTTGAAAAAGCGCCCGAAACACGTCAAATTGCTGAAGTAACGGTACCGTTTACAGAGGCATCCATTTATAACCGACTCACTGGTTGGCGTACTCTTTACAGGCTCTATTATGGATCCACACACTGGATCACCGGCATTGAAAAAGGCCCGGATGGAAGCACCTGGTACAGGGTGAATGATGAATTAATCGACATGGATTACCACATCCCTGCTGAACACCTTCGTCCAATCCCCGCGGAAGAGCTCACTCCCATTTCTCCGCATGTCAACCCCGCTTTGAAACGAATTGAGATTTCACTGTCACGCCAGACATTGACCGCCTTTGAAGGTGACAAGGTCGTGCTTGATACAAAGATATCAACCGGACTTCCCGATTCCCATGTCTATGAAGACGGTAAGGTGTCCACCAATACCCCATCCGGAGAATTCACAATTCAAGGGAAAATGGCGTCCAAGCACATGGGCAGCGGAGAGCTTCTTTACGATCTGGATGCCTATATACTTCCTGGTGTACCCTGGTGCTGCTTCTTTGAACCGGTCACCGGTGTGGCCACGCATGGAACCTACTGGCATACCAACTGGGGTACGCCCATGAGTCATGGCTGCGTGAACATGGTCACGGAAGAAGCCAAGTGGCTTTTCCGCTGGACTACACCGGTAACACCGGTGGATGCAATCAATAAAGTCGGTCGGGGAACCCGGGTAATCGTAAAGTAATATATTACGATTCAAGCGAAGAAAATTCTCTAAATACTCGATTGGCTACCAGCCAGGAACTTCTTGTCAACCTGTATTGACCGTTTTCTGCCACCTCAATCAAACCATCTTGTATCAATTTATTCAGCCGTTTTCCGAAAACATTTTCGATGGTCAAACCGTATCGATTTTTAAAATCTACCGGTTCGATGCCTTCTTCCAGGAGACGAAATCCAACAAAAAGCCTGGTCTCCATTTCATATTCTGCAGAAATTGGCTTTAAGAATGGATTTTCATCTTTACTGGAAAAAGCACGTTCGACTTGATGAATGTATGTATTTATCCAGGGAGGATTTTGTATTAAAAATGATTGACCGGAAGTTATACCTTTTGAAATGAATCCCACCGCCCCACATCCGAAACCATGATATGACTGAAGTCTCCAATACCGCAGGTTGTGCCGGCAGCGAAAATCCTGGCTGGTTGTACTCTGCGCCCAGTTGGAAATCTCATAATGTTCAAATCCTGATCTGTCGAGTTCCTCGCATGTCCAATCATATTGATCGGCTGCAACATCCTCATCAGGCTCAACGAGAATTCCGTTTTTGATTCTCTTTTCAAGCGGCGTACCTTCTTCCACGATCAGACTATAGACAGAAAGGTGTTGTGGGGATAAATCCAGGGCTTTATGCAGTGAGTATTTCCAATCTTCCATTGATTGACCGGGCAGACCAAAAATCAGGTCAAGGTTGATGTTACCGAATCCAGCGGCTCTTGCCCATGTTAGCGCTCTTTCGATATCACCAGGCAGGTGAGATCGATCCAACAGTTCCAATTCACTCTCTCTGGCTGATTGCATTCCAAAGCTGATGCGGTTGAATCCTATCTCCCTAAATTCTGCCAGACTCGCCTCAGTTACTGTCCCCGGATTCGCTTCAAGCGTTATTTCAGCCTCTACATCAACCAAAAAATACTTGAATATTTCTGAGAAGAGTTTTTTATATTCGTCAGCAGGCACAAGAGACGGTGTTCCTCCCCCAAAATAGATTGTGTCAACCTGTTCTCCTTTTCCGAATAACATCACCTGTTTTTCTAGAGCATGAAAATAGTCAGGGATAAGTCGGTTAAAGCCGGCAAAGGTCACGAAATCACAATACCCACATCGCCGGTTGCAGAATGGAATGTGAAAATACAGCCCTGTATCCATACATGAAATTGTATCAGCCATGGTGATGGTATAAGAAGGAGTGACAAAAATATCCATCAATACCGCTATGGTATAATCCGATTTTCCGGATAATTCCCCCGGCCCTTGAAAAAATGAATCCACAATCAACTTCCACCTCACGTATTTGCCCCACATGTGGTACCAAGCTCAGTGAGAATGCCACGCGGTGCCAGGTATGCGGCCGTAACCTGATCCCGGGAGATGCCAAATCATCCAATCGCCCCATCCAGGGTTCAAGACTGCCTGAAATTCGACTGTCATTACCGATCGCCATTGGTGTGATCATCCTTCTTCTCGCGCTTGGCGCCGGAGTAATCTATTCCATACTAAGCGGCACCGGGCGGGTTATACAGCCTACGGTAACCCCCACTGTAACCCATACCGCTACAATCACCCTGACTCCAATGCCCAGCGAGACTCCGACACCTCTTCCCTCATTCACACCATTGCCGCCGGTTGAATACTCAGTAAAAGCCGGGGATAACTGCAGCATTATTGCCGCAGTATATAAAGTATCGATAAACTCTGTGATCACCTTGAATAACCTGCCGGCTGATTGTAGTAGTCTTTATATTGGGCAGAAATTACTTGTCCCCCAGCCAACGCCAACGGCTTCTCCATTGCCCTCAGCCACCATGAGCGAAGCAGATTCCACGGAACAGGCCTGCGAAAAAGTGAGCTATACAGTCGGCGAGAATGACACACTTAGTGGGATTGCCAACGCGTATCGTGTCAGTATGGATTCCATTAAGGTCTTCAATGGATTGACAAGTGATACTGTGTATCAGGGTCAATCATTAAGCATTCCACTATGCGAAAGACTGCCAACCGCCGGTCCGACACCCACGCCAACAGCACCTCCTCCGTATGGAAGCCCCAACCTGCTGCTCCCCGCTGATGGTACATCATTTACCATTCAGAATGAAACCGTCACACTGCAATGGGCATCCATCGGTGAATTACGCCAGAATGAAACCTACATGGTTACCGTGGTTGATGTGACGGACGGTACAAATCGCAAACTGGTGGATTATTCCACCGACACCAAGTATATCGTTCCGGTGACCTTCAGGCCTGCCGGTAACACACCGCATGTCATCCGCTGGTCAATCACCGTTGCCCGCCAGACAGGGACAACCACTGACGGTAACCCTATCTGGGATTCCGCGGGCGCGTCCAGTTACGAACGCGTTTTCACCTGGTGGGGAGGAACACCGGAATCCACACCGGTACCACCAACTCCTGCGCAGTAATTTTGAAAAAGAGCGGAAATTCCGCTCTTTTTTTCTCTTCCTAATTTGATTCTAGATACCTGGTGGCTTGAATGGCCGCGGCAGCTCCCATGCCGGCAGAGGTGATCACCTGTTTGAAGTGCGAGTCAGCAACTTCACCTGCCGCAAAAACGCCTGCTTTACTGGTCTCCATTAAAAGGTTGGTTTTTATGAAACCTTTTTCATCCATGTCCAACTGGCCATTGAATAGTGACGTGTTTGGAGTATGTCCGATAAAGACAAATATGCCATCAACCGGCATAAGACTCTTCTCACCTGTCTTATTATTTATAATATTTAATAATGTGACTTTGGTATCTCCAATGATTTCTTCCACCACACTGTTCCATAAAAAAGAAATCTTGTTGTTTTCTTTCGCTCTCGATTGGAGAATGGCCCCGGCGCGTAATGTGTCACGCCTGTGAATGATGGTCACTGAAGAGGCAAACCGTGTTAGGAAAAGTGCTTCCTCTATCGCACTATCACCACCTCCCACCACCACTACTTTTTTTTCCTTGAAAAACCATCCATCGCATGTTCCGCAATAGGACACGCCTTTACCGGTGAATTCCTTCTCACCGGGGATGTTCAAATGTTGCGGACTTGCGCCAGTGGCGATTATCAGACTCCTGGTTGAGTATGTTCCCGAATCTGTTTTGACTTTATAAGGCATCTGGCCAAGGTCAACACTGTTCGCTGTGGTAAATTCAACACGAGCTCCAAATCGTTCAGCCTGCTTTTGGAAGAGTTCACCCAGCTCTGCTCCTCCAACGCCATCCGGAAAACCGGGGTAATTCTCAATTGTGTTGGTAAGTGCTGCCTGTCCACCCAGTTCTATACCGCTAATCACCAGGGGATTCAATTCTGCGCGGGCGGCATACAAAGCGGCTGATAATCCAGCCGGTCCTGAACCAAGGATGATCACTTTTTCTTCGTTATTGCTCTTTGTATCCATCAGTTAATACCTTTTCAGTGTTCGATTTCAATTCTTTATTATGATTGATTGTTTGCTTATTTGTTACAAAAAATATTTCGGAAATAATTACCAAGAGTGTCAATAATCAATTTTTTGACCGGATCCTATTCCTTTTCAGGGTGGCAATCCAAATCAATTATCTGAATTGAGTACTCACACTTTCTGATTATCAACTCTCACGCGTAAGCACAGCCCTTGCTGGTGCGCCATCTGATCCTTTTATCTTAAGCGGTAAGCAAATCAGATTATAGTCACCGGGCTCAACTTCCGTCAAATCCAACCCTTCCAAAAGGATAACAGACGCTTTAAGGAAAGCTTCATGGGTGGGACGGCTCTGTTTGAATGGCGAGACAGAAAGATAATCCGTCCCGACCAGTTGAATATCCCGGGAGACAAGTTCCTTCGCACCCGATTCATCAATTCCCACAAATTCTGTGCGGAATTGTGAGCCGTATTTAATCCAAAAGGTAGAGCTTACTGTTTTAAATAAAACACGCCGTGTTTCTGGCTTTATTCCACACACATGAATGATATCGGCTGTAATAACGGAAAAATCATCGGGTACACGAACAACTTGCACAGGTCCTATCATTTTTTCCAATGATAAAGATTCAATAGTTGTCGCGCCTGGGAGAAAATGAAATGGAGCGTCAACATGGGTACCTGTGTGTACACCAATATCCAATCGTGATACGTTTGCATTGGCACCATCTTCAATCCGACTGGTTCTTTCAATAGATACCTTTGGATCCCCAGGCCATACCGGGAGATCAGCAGAAAGTGGAACTGAAATATCCCAGAATTTCATATCGTCTCCTTGTTGTTAATCTTCTACTAAAAAACAATGAAAATTCCATGCAGGCAAATCCACAAATAAACCATCAGTATGAATCTCTGCCTGGTCCCGCAGCATTTTTTCCATGGAAAACAAGTCTGTCAATTTGATTGTTTTCTTTAACTCCTCTATCCAGGGTACTCTTATCCTTGCCTGCGATGAGAATTCAGAATAGTTTACAACAATAAGATACTTCTTTTTTTCCAGGTGCCATGAATAAGCGATGATATTTTTGCAGGATTGGTTATCCTGCCATCCATTTGCTGATAAAAGCTGCCACTCTCCCCTTGATGAGATTTTCTCTGCCAGGGGGATTATTTTTTTATAAAAATTCAAAATTTCAGTATTCGATGTTTCATTTTGTCTTCGGCTTAAAAGTACATTATTGCGTAGTTTTCTCCCTTCCCATTGTCCTTCATAAAACATGCTGGCGCCAGGTAAAGTGGCCATTAATAAAGATGCCGCTTTTAACCGTGGAAAAGGTAATTTCTCCGCGGCTCTTTCTTCGTCATGGTTTTCTATAAACCGTATTAGATGGGATTGGAAGTCCAAATCAGCCTGTAAATGTTGGTGTATGGTTTCAGCGGTTTCATGGATTAGACGGTCATACAATCGTTTGTCATAGCAGTAATCAAAACCGGCTTGCTGTAAATCCCATTCCAGTCCCCAATATGCCTCAGCGATAAATACCATTTCCGGGTATACGGTTTTAACTTTCGGGAGGACATCATTCCAAAAATCAGTACCTGGTACTGGTCCGGCTTTGTTTTGCCAGGTATATGAAAAGACACGATTAAGCATCAACATCGCCATATCGCATCGGACACCATCGCATAATCTGCCGATATTTTTCAACTCGGCTGCCGCCGCTTGTCTATAATCCGGGGAAAATGCATTTAATTGAGCACAATCCTGCCATGGCGGGAAAAATGGATCTTTGGCGTTGGCGAATATCCCATCTGCGGTTTGAAAATAATCATGCGGGTTTCTGACAAGGTCAATTTCATCTCCACGTATTAAAAAATCTGGATTATCTTTTATCCACCTGTGATCCAGCGCCGTATGATTGGGAACAAAGTCTAAAATCAATTTCATTTTTCGTGACGCGAGCTCATTCCGTACTATTTCCAGACTGCGATTTCCCCCAAAACGTGGGTCGACAGAATAATCCCTTACACAGTAAGGTGATCCCGGGAGATCTTCCAATTTCCAATCCGGCAATGATCTGTTGTAGTCATCATAAAGGTCAATATTCTCCTGGCTGATCTTTTTTCCTCTGGGACTTCTCATCCATATTCCCATCAACCAGATAGCTGTAAATCCCAAATTCTTCAAGTTGTTCCATTCTTCCGATGGAACCAGGTCAAGTGTCAAAGGTTTTCCGTATTTTTTTTCAAGGTCGTTTAACCAGACCCAGGTGTTGATTTCAGCTATTACTAATTTCGGTTTCTGCATTTTTTATATCCCGATATACCTGTATCAAAAATTATGTTATAAAAATAGCATTCTTTACCTCATTTGGCAAACACTTGTTCAAAACCTTGCAACAAAAAACAACCTGATGCGTATACAATTATGAAAATATACACCAGGTTTATATGCGCCTACCCATCGGTGTAAATGGAGGAGAAATGAAATCTTTTATTGTTCGAGTCTTAATTAATGCCATCGCTCTGGCTGCCACAATCATGCTGGTACCAGGTATCTATTTCAATGGTGACATTATCAGTCTTCTGTTACTTGCGTTTATCTTTGGTCTGGTAAATGCCATTATTAAACCGATTTTCTCATTCTTGACCTGTGGATTCTATGTGATCACTCTCGGGTTATTCACTTTCATAGCCAACGCGTTGATGCTTGTTTTGACGGGCAATATCGCCAACATGGTCGGAATTGATTTTGCACTGGAAAACTTCTGGGCTGCCATCATTGGAGCGCTTGTGATCTCCATCATCAGTTTTGTACTATCCATTTTTTTGGATCGCAAAAACGACTGACCGTCTTCTTTTTCTACAGACCACCGGATGGATATTCATCCGGTGGTTTTTCTTGCATTTGATAGATTCTGACATACAGGGAACTTATAATTAACAGGTAAGAAATCTGGAACTGAGGTGCCTATGCGCGAGGTCGCGGTTATCGGAATAGGGCAAACCAGGGTTGAAGAACACTGGGATAAATCATTACGAGAAATAGCCGGTGAGGCCGTTCTACTTGCTTTGCAGGAATGCGGACTTGAACAGGCGGAGGGTTTGTTTGTTGGAAATATGATGTCAGGTTCAGCCAACAGACAACAGCATCTGGGCAGCTATATCGCAGATTGGGTTGGCATGCGCTACGCAGAAGGCTACCATGTCGAATCCGCCTGCAGCTCCGGTGCAGCCGCGTTTCGGTCAGCTCTTATGGCCGTGGCGTCCGGCTCAATGGATTCCGCTGTCGCAGTCGGGGTTGAAAAAATGACCGATTCCCCCGGTGGAGAGGTCACCACTCAACTGGCAACAGCCGCCGACGCGGATTGGGAAGCAGACATGGGGCTTTCCTTTGTAGCAATTAACGCATTGATCATGCAGCGTTATATGCACGAATATCATTGGACGAAGGACGATTTTGCCGGTTTCTCGATTAACGCGCATGCCAATGGCGCGCATAACCCATTCGCCCGTTTTCAGGATCCCATCACCAAAGTTAGTTACCAGAAAGCACCCATGATTGCGGATCCAATCAACTTGATGGACGCCTCACCCATGGGAGATGGCGCGGCCGCGGTCGTTTTAGTCCCTCTGGAAGCTCTGAAACAGCAGAAGGGCCGTAAACACATCAAAGTTATTGCTTCTTCCGCAGCAACCGATACGATTGCCGCACACTCGCGTAAGGAGACCACCTGGCTGGCGTCTGCCGAAAAATCAGCCAAACAAGCATATCAGCAAGCTGGTGTAAATCCCGCGGATATTGGAGTGTTTGAACTTCATGATGCTTTTACCATCATGGCAACCTTATCTCTCGAAGCCTGTGGTTTCATGGAAAGGGGCAAAGGTCCTGTGGCGGCTATCGAAAACCAGATTTGCCCAACAGGACGTATACCCATTTCCACACGCGGTGGCCTGAAGGCCCGGGGGCACCCGGTAGGCGCAACCGGCATGTACCAGATCGTTGAGGTTGTTCAGCAGTTGCGTGGCGAAGCCGGTGAAACCCAGGTGGAACGACCTGTTTATGGCATGGCGCAGAACATTGGCGGCAGCGGCTCAAATATTATTACACACATCCTTAAGGCAGATTAACCGCAATGATCCAATTGGATCGTGAGACAATAATAAACTATCGCCGAAAAACATTTCGAACTGATCCTTCCTCCCGGATACATGCCCGGGAGGAAGCTGTTCAATTTGTGAACGATCGCGGTTTCGTCTTTTTCTGGCCTATCAAGGGAATTACCTTTCCCAGCCTGTGGGCAGCCGCCGCCGGTGACCGTCCTGTGGCGGATGAACACGATGATCCCGGGCATATTACCTGGGGGTGGAAAGATGAATTGCTTGGTCAAAACCGGTGGTTTTATGGAAGGGTACTCGCGCGGAAAAATTGTATGATCGCGATGGATGTTTTGCCGGATTTCTATGCCCTCTCCCCCAATTATGGTGATCCTGAAAATGATTATCTTGAGGACTATCACCGAGGGCTTCTACCCCTGGAAGCGAAAAATGTTTATGAAGTTCTTTTGAAAGAGGGTCCTCTTGATTCAATTACCCTCCGAAGGGCGGCACATCTTTCGAGTAATGGGGCTGAAAGCAGATTCAACCGCGCGCTTGAAATTCTGCAGATAAATTTCCGTCTCGCTCCTACAGGGGTAAGCACCAACGGAGCCTGGCATTATTCTTTTGTTTATGATCTCTTTCACCGGCACTTTAATGACGCAATGCAGCGTTCCCGCACTATTTCAGAAGCAACTGCCATAATTCATATACTTCAAAAGTATTTCCTGTCCGTCGGCGCGGGTAATCTGAGGGATATTTCAAAAATATTTCGATGGAATGTTAATCGTATCAAACCTGTTCTTGATCAATTGATCGTGAATGGGTTTATCATTGATCATGTCGTTATTAACGGTGAAAAGTCAGAGCAATTTGCGCTTCAACAAATCATGTAAACCACTCCAGGGTAATCACATATAATTATCCATATAAAGTCATATCATTTTACCGGGAAGGGATACTACACATGGAATTCCATATTTCTCGCACCGCTCGGGATCGTTACCTTTTTGACCAGTCAATTTTCACTTTCAGCGGGAATGTAATTTTTGCCAATTTCCACGCCGTTCGCGTGTTCGTGCAAAAGATAAACCAGAAACGCGATCTGGTTCATTATCCAGAACGGTCTGTCAAAGCCGGGCAGATTAATGCCCTTGGTTTGATTGATGAGATTCTTCATTTTGTTTTTTTCTCGTATCGTCAGCAAAAGAATCCATCCGTACTTGAGAAGTTGGGTACCCATCTGGAAGCCACTTTTGGCCGTCTCACTATAGACCATTTGATTATGGAGTTTTGCGGGGAGTTTCCGCCGGTGGATGTATACACCCGCAAAATGACCCTTGAAGCTTACCTGAGCGGCAGTATGAATGGTATGTCCAATCGCCTTGCCACTCTCGAGGAAATTATCCTCCTGTGGGTAACCAACAGAAATCCGGCCGCCATGTCTTCCTTTCAGGAATTGTTCGATGAACGCCATGTGGATTCCGTAACAAAATATTCCCTGATCATGAAGGAAGTCTATTCTTTCTTCGCCACACAACCCACTTATGGGCCGGACAATCAAAACCTGATCGATATGTTCCGCAGCCCGGCGATCGCCATTCCCAATTCATTACCCGGTCAACTTGAATTTATCCGCTCACGTTGGGGCGTGATGTTGGGAAAATACCTGTACCGCCTGTTGAGCAGCCTTGACTTTCTTCGCGAAGAAGAAAAACTTGGATTCACCGGGCCCGGTGTTTCGCAGGTGCCGGTCTTTTCGCGCGCACTTCTGGAAAGCGAACACGAACAATATTCGGCAGACCGTGAATGGATGCCGCGACTGGTACTTCTGGCAAAGAATACACTGGTCTGGCTTGACCAATTAAGCAAGCAATACAAGAAACCCATTACTCGTCTTGATCAGATCCCGGATGAAGAACTTGACTTGCTGGCCAGTAGAGGATTCACAGGGCTCTGGTTGATAGGATTATGGGAACGCAGTCAGGCATCCGCGAGGATCAAGCAAATGTGTGGAAATCCAGACGCGGTCTCATCCGCTTATTCTCTGGCTCGCTATGATATAGCTAATGAAATCGGCGGTTATGAAGCCTATGAGAATTTGCGTAACCGCGCCTGGCAGCGCGGCATCCGCCTTGCCAGCGATATGGTTCCCAACCACATGGCCATTGATAGTGATTGGCTCATCCATAACCCGGACCGCTTTCTGGGATTGCCATACAGCCCCTTCCCCTCCTATTCATTTGATGGGCCAGACCTCTCACCCGATCCACGTATCGAGGTCAAGATTGATGACCACTATTACAACCGAACAGACGCGGCTGTGGTGTTCCGTCGGGTTGACCGCAGCAATGGTGATACCCGCTATATCTATCATGGTAATGATGGAACCAGTATGCCCTGGAATGATACGGCGCAATTAAATTATTTGAATCCAGAAGTCAGGGAAGCAGTCATCCAGACAATCCTGGACGTGGCAAGAAAATTCCCAATTATCAGGTTTGATGCCGCCATGACCCTCGCCCGCCGACATTTTCAACGGCTTTGGTTTCCAGAACCCGGTTCTGGCGGGGATATTCCATCCCGGGCGGAACATGGATTGCCGCGGGATGCCTTCCTTGCCGCGATGCCGCAGGAATTCTGGCGTGAAGTGGTTGACCGTGTTTCAAGAGAAGCGCCTGATACACTCCTCCTTGCCGAAGCTTTCTGGCTCATGGAAGGTTATTTTGTACGCACACTTGGGATGCATCGTGTGTACAACAGCGCGTTTATGAATATGTTGCGGGATGAGGAAAATGCGAAATTCCGTCAATTGATTAAGAACACCCTTGAATTTGATCCTGAAATATTACGGCGATATGTGAATTTCATTTCCAACCCGGATGAACGCACAGCGGTGGATCAATTCAGCAAGGGAGATAAATATTTCGGTGTCTGTACTCTTATGGCCACTCTACCCGGCCTGCCTATGTTTGGCCATGGGCAGATTGAAGGGTACACCGAAAAATACGGCATGGAATACAAACGCGCGTATTATGATGAGCAGCCCGACAATGAATTGATCGAAAGACATAACAGGGAAATCTTTCCCCTTGTTCGCAAACGTGCTCTTTTCGCCGGTATTGAGGATTTTTATCTGTATGATTTTTATTCAACCCATGGTCATGTGGATGAAAATGTAATTTCTTTTACCAATGGCCTTAGTGATAATCGGGTACTTGTCGCGTATCACAATAAGTTTTCTGAAACATCAGGTTGGATCAAGACCTCATGTGCCTATACGAAAAAAGGCGCTGAAGGTAACCGATATCTGACACAAATCTCCCTAATAAACGGATTAAACCTGAAAGCCGGGAAAAACCGTTATATTATTTTCCGTGAACAAAATAGCGGGCTTGAATTTATTCGTCCATCTATGGAATTCCGAGATCAGGGTCTATTCCTTCACCTACGGGCGTACACATGCAATGTCTATACAGATTTTCGCCAGGTGGAAGATGATTCCAACCACCTTTACCGCCAGCTTTGTGACATGCTGCATGGCGAAGGTGTTCCTTCCATTCTCAATTCCATGCAGGAAATCCTGCTTAAGGCTGTGCTTCAACCCATGCAGGAAGTACTCAATGCCGGGTATTTGAGTTACCTGAACACCCAAATAATAAAACCTACAGATGACATTCTAAAAATTAAAAATGAAGCCAAAAATAAAATGGATAGTCTATTACAGGGCGCCGTTTCAATCCGTCCCACTGATCTTAAGTTGGATGACGTTGTGGATGAAACGGTGAGGCTGATTGGCTTGATTCAAAGCATGGCTGAGAAAACAACAACAAGGGTTGCCCCGGGTATGGATATCCAGAAAAAAATTGGGATGTTGATCCGTGAGAATATTTGCCTGCGTTTGTCAATTATTATCTTTGCCTTTGTTTCCCAGCTTGGAAAGATCGTAGATCCGTCTGATATCGAGAATAACAGCATCAGCCTATTTGACGAGTGGAAAACCGGCCACTTTGTCCAAAATGCGATCAATGGCATGGGATTGTCTCAAGCCGAATCACTGCGTATCGTCAAGATGGTTCGCGTTTTAATCTCACTTCAAAAATGGATTGACAACCCGACCAACCATGATCCGGTTGTTTTCATCCAATCCATGTTATCCAATCCAGATGTTCAATTACTCATGCAAATCAATCGATATCAGGACGTCGTCTGGTACTCCCGCGAAGGCTTCTCAGACCTTCTGAATTGCCTGCTGGCATCGGTTGTCTTTGAACCAGACGCAAAGGATCCTACCCTGCAACAAGAAAGAATACTCCTTGCCAGGGAAATCCTTTCAGCCCTGCAGACTGCGGGTGAAAGATCAGATTATCAGGTTGAAAGATTGATTCAATCGCTGGAAGAACCATCCGCCCAGACGGTGTGAGCCGTCTCCAGGTGGTTTAAGAATACCTGGTCAGCTTTAAGTTTTGTCCGGACGCTTGAAACACACTCCAAACGTCTTAGGACTTCACCCAGATCAAGATCTGGTTTGACCTTTCGGGTTAACCAGACCGCTTGCGCGGCATATTTTACATTGTTTCGTGGTTCAATACGATCAAAATCTTCAAAGAACCAGCCGCAGGATGTAAACATGCGCTGTCGTTCATATTGTGCCCTGAGTAAATAACTAATCTGTGACAGGTTTGCTGTCTTTGATGATAATTTCATTCGATTATTGATGAATTCATTCATCGGCACTATCCCTAAAAGTACCTGAATGTATTCATCCCGAATGGCATATGGATCTTCACCTGTCTTCTCGATAACGGATTCAAATATTCCATCCACAAGGTTGGCGATGTAATTTAAGGAATCTCTTAAAGGGGCTTTCCACTGGCTGTTCGGCGTACAATCGCAATCATCACACCAGCGTTCAATTCCATGGTAGCAGCTCCACGAGGAGTTCTCTACTATGGATACATCTTGTTTGGGTGGATGGTTTTTTAACCATTCGGCTGGTGTTATCTGCTCTACCGGTTTCCCTTTGAAAGATATCGTCGTCAATCTGGCTAGAAATTGATCCCTGAAGCGTTGATGATGACCGTATAACTCCCCATCTGATGCGATGATCAGATATCTATCTTCTGGTTCCCCATATCCATTGCCAAATTCCGGTAACACCACATTAACAAGAAATTCGTCCGCGTTTCTGGTTGACCCCGGGTCAAAACTGACTCGTGTAGAAAGTACCTGGTTGTAGAAGAATACGGCGATTCTCTTCCCTTGCCCGAGATTCACCCATCCCGGTTGGGCAAGGTTCGCGTTGCGGTCAGCACATTGCCATGGTGCCAAAATGACATATTTTACGCCACATTCGCTGGCTACCGCCAGAGTTTCTGTGTCAACTGCCGCCTCCGGCAGCCAAATACCCTCCGCCGGATGACCAAATCGGGCTTGAAATTCACGCATTCCCCACAGAATTTGTGTCTGCTTATCCCTTATTGAAGCCAGCGGTAATATGGTGTGGTTATAGGCCTGTGCCATCCCGTTGGGCAATCCGCTTGCTTCAAATATTTTCCTTTCCTGGTCTATGATGCTTTTTAATGTGGTTCGATGGGATTCCGACATCCACTCAAGCAATGTAGGTCCCAGATTAAAGCTTATGCGGGAGAAGTTCCCCAATTCAGCGTTTGGGTGATAACACTGCGCCAGTATGCGTTCATTCCAATTTTCAAACGGGAACGCGCCTTCTTCCCTGGGAATTTTCCCTGTCAGGGGATCTTCCCTGGGAGGCTGATAAAAATGGCCATGAACGCAGAATGCGGATATCGACATAAAACATTAAACCGTTAAATAATCCAGAGATTGGTGGAATCTGGCCGGTATGAGATTGAAATTTCGTGAAAGCGAATCCAAAGGGCATGTTCGGTCTACTGCCAGATAATCAATCCAGTAGGCTGATATAGGGAATCGCCGGCTTTGTTCCAGCCACACTGAAAAAACTCGCAAGTAACCAGGCATGACGGGGATGATTCTTCGGTGTAAATCAATTCGATCCATGATTATCTCAATTATATTAAGGAATGACAGGCTTTCACCACCACCTATTTGCAATGTTCTCCCAACGCTATCCGGATTTTCCAGTGTCATGATAATACAGGCCACCAAATCGTTCACCCAGATCGGCTGAAGCAAATTAGATCCATCTCCCGGGATAAACATGGCAAGAGGGGAAATTTCGATCATGCGTGCGAAGATATTTGTAAAATGATCGTTAGGTCCGAATGCGACCGCGGATCGTAAGATCGTATATGGTACCCCGCTCTGAACCACCTGATTCTCAGCGATAGCTTTTGCTTTGAATACAGGGAACGCAGACGTTTTATCTGCGCCTAGATGACTCATATATAGGAAATGGTCTATTCCGGCTTCCCTGGCGGCCTGAGAAAGGCTCCGGGTGCCATTGATATCCACCTCAACCAGATCAGATTTGATCCCCAGAGATTCGGTTCCGGCGAGGTGAATAACTGAATTAATACCTTTTAGCGCCGCCCGCAAACCACGCGTGTCATGCAAACTGGATACCGCCACCTCAACAGGCAAACCGGTTGGTAAATTTGGTGATTTCGGTGATGGGCGCAATAAAATACGCACCTCGTATCCCTGCATGACAAGTTGCCTGACGAGATGCTGACCGATAAACCCAGTTCCACCTGTAACCAGAATCACTGTACGAAATTATAGCAGACCTTTTTACTCGCTTTTACCATTCGGCATAATTCTTGCAAGATTTATTCACATACTCTGTCTAACGGGTCATGTTATGAAAGCATATGATGAACTGATTTTAACAAAGCGACCGCGTATTGGATTTCATTATTATCCCAATACGATGCACTACACCGAAAAAGATGCAGAAACCTGGATTCCCGAGATTAAATCTCTGGGCGGTGGTTGGCTGGTTTTGATCAGTGAGTTTGAAAGAGCCATTCCAGAATTCTTTCTTTCTGCTATAAAAAACGCAGGAATTGAACCCATCATTCAATTTGAAAGCAATTTAACACACCATCAATCCACATTAGATGTGCGCACCCTGTTGGAAGCGTATTCTAGGTGGGGCGTGAAAACAGTCTCATTTTTTGACCGGCCTAATGTGCGTAGTTCATGGCCCGGATCTGAATGGGCGCAAAACGGCCTTGTGGAACGTTTTTTGGACAGGTATATTCCACTGGCCAGTCTGGCCATGGATTGTGACATAGTACCGCTTTTTCCTCCAATGGAACCCGGTGGTAATTTTTGGGATACGGCCTTCCTTTCACTCTCTCTTCTATCCCTATCGCGGCGCAATCGTGTCGACCTGGTTGATAATCTGGTTTTATCTTCGTACGCGTGGACCCATGACAAAACTCTCAATTGGGGCGCAGGGGGGCCGGAACGTTGGACAGATGCCCGTCCCTACTTTACACCGCCCGGTGAGCAGGACCAGTTGGGATTTCGCACATACGAATGGTATCTGGCCAATGCCGCCATGTTCATTCAAAAGCCAGTCCCGGTATTTCTTTTCGGCGCTGGAGTACCCCATCGTCCACAAAATATTGTCCATAAAGATTGGACCGACGAAAAACATTCCGCCATCTGCCTGGCTATATTGGAACTACTAAAAAACAATCAGGTGGCAGATCCTGACAGCCCAACCATGCCACTTGACCCCATGAGCAATTCAGTACTGGGCGTTAATTTCTGGCTGCTAACTGATGATGAAGGTAGCCCGCACTCGCCAGATGCCTGGTATCGCCCTGATGGATCCACCCGACAGATCGTCACCGAGTTGAAAGGCAGAGTGGCAGACAACAAATCACTGCGGGCGGAGATGCCCCCTGAAGCTTTGGGGAAGAGTTTTGCGGTTGATGCTCATCCAATCAAGCACTATTTGCTTCTTCCCAGTTATGAATGGGGCGCGGCAGACTGGCATCTTGATGTCATTCGTCCCTTCGTAAAGAAATATCTCCCGACCATCGGGTTTTCTCTGCAACAGGCGGCACTGGCAGAAAAAGTGACGGTTATTGGAAATTCACAGACGTTCTCAGACGAACAATTGAACAACCTGCGCGAATCTGGATGTGAAGTCGAACGCATTGCCGGTGACGGCACAAGTATTGCAACACAACTTCAGGAGAGGTGACCCATGATTGAGACTGCCAGTATCTCTGAATCCAACGCTTCAACCTATGAAACCCGAAAACCTGTCTTGAAAGTTGTCGGTGTAGGTGGTGGTGGAAGTAACGCCATTAACCGAATGATCGAACTCGGTATTGAAGGTATCGATTTTATTGCCGCCAACACCGATGGGCAGGCTTTAAAGAACTCCCTGGCTCCAGTAAAAATTCAATTGGGCCCCAACCTGACCCGTGGATTGGGCGCGGGTGGCAAACCGCAGGTGGGAGAATCTGCGGCGGAAGAAAGTGCCAAAGACATTCATGCTGCGTTATATGGCGCGGACATGGTTTTTATTGCCGCTGGTATGGGCGGCGGAACTGGAACTGGCGCAGCCAGCATTATCGCTCGTGTTTCCCAGGCTATTGGCGCTGTCACTATTGCCATTGTCAGCCTGCCTTTTTCTTTTGAAGCGGGCAGGAGACAGGTCAATGCCAAAGAGGGTCTATCAAAACTTCGGCAGTTTACCGACACATTAATCACGGTCCCGAATGACCGGCTTTTACAAATCGCTCCCCATGATTTGCCCCTTGAGATGGCCTTTCGCCTGGCAGATGACGTGCTGCGCCAGGGTATTCAGGGAATCAGCGAGTTGGTTCTTCAACCCGGTGTGATCAATGTTGACTTTGCCCATGTACGCCAGATGATTCAATCTGGTGGCGGAGCCTTACTGGCCATCGGACAGGGCGAAGGTGAAGAAAAAGCCCATCAGGCTGTTGAACGCGCTCTGCATCATCCCTTGTTGGATTCCGTTCCGCTTGACCAGGCAACGGGAATTATCGTCAATTTCACCGGTGGAAATGACCTCACCTTCCTGGAAGTGGCCGATGCGATGGAAAATCTTCAGCGTCGAACCAATAAACGCGCCAATATCATCCCCGGAATTATCAACGCGCCTCAAATGCATGACCGGGTTCAGGTCATTCTTATCATCACAGGCATTGGATCCACCCCGGTATCCGGGACCGTTCTCCAAACCCTGCAGGGTATTGCCACCCCGCCTGCGCACAAACCTGTTGAAAACCATGTTATTCAACCACCCTTCGTCCCGTTATCGGAGACAGATGAAAGTGAAGTCCTTAGTCAGGAAGCTCCTGAACGCATGGAGGTTATGGAATATACGGGCGTTTCCAACAACCTGGATGTTCCCGCCTTTATTCGCCGGAGAATGCGGTAAGCTAATCGAAAGGATTTCTCCCTATGGAAAAATCTGTATTGAACAAAGTCTGTCAGCAGGTTTACAGTCGTCATCCCGAAATGCGTAACACGCAACCTGCCATTTCCGAACAGGAAGATGGCAAGTTTCTTCTGGTGTTTACCGGCACCGCGTTTGGCGCAAATGGAAAGCCCATTCCCCGTACTGTTCGCGCCGTGGTGGATCAAAACGGGAAAGTCATAAAGTTGTCTTCATCAAGGTAAAGGAAGGTAAGCATGGACGCTATCCTGAATAAACTTGAGATACTTTTTTGGGATCGCATCACCCCCGCTCTATCTGAATCTCCTGTCATTCAGCTACTCGTGAAGAAAGGGTATTTTGTTCTTCAAGAGAAAAATATCGAGTCCACCATTCTCTGGGCTATCGGAGCCGGAATGATGGGGTTGCTGTCAGGAGTAATACTGAGTATTTTGTCCGCTGCTTCCTAAGTAGAAGATTTATGCAAGATTATTCTCAAAATTCAAGTCAGCAAAATGGCTCCAGGTTCTCCCAGGAGCCTATCTTTAATACTCCTTCCAATCCAAGGACGTCTGTTTTTATAGTAGTCGTTCTTGTTTTTGCCATCACGGTTGGAATTGGATACTGGCTTGGACGCAGCCTGGTAATTCGCGATTCAAATGCGTACATCGCCAGTTCAGATAGTTCAGGAGTAAACACTGAAAAACAGGTGCTCGCTCTCCTAGAATTGGATGATCTTTCTGTTGGTCAACCAACTTTAATTTCAATTTGGCTTATCCATCTTAATCCCGGTGATCCGCCAAAATTGGGGTTTACGCCAGTTGCTGCCTATGCCATGCCTGATGAACCTACTTATGAATTGCTCGACAAATTCGAGTTGAACGAGAAAAGGGGGCCATCAGCAGAGTTTTTGAAAAATTTATCCAAGGTAAGTCCTCAAATAAACGGTTATATGATGGTTGATCAGGAGAGTATCTATTCTTCTCTCCGCTGGTTTTTGGGAAAAGAAACGGCAGAGAGTGTTACGATTGAAAATCACACAATGACTGAATATGGCCAGGCTTTGAGGAGTTTTTGTCACAGCCTAGCAACAGATGAGGAACGCCCCGAATTTCCCTGGTCAATGGTCAATTCCGGGCATTATGTAACCTCTTTATCATTTCATCAGACATTTCAAAATTTGGATTTTCTGGTTAGTTCACCTGCACCGAATTGTGTTATGGTTCCATTACCTTAAAAACAACGAACACCTGGGTGAGGGGGGCACCCAAATGTTCGTTATCTGTAGTTTATCAGAATCACGAGAAAAATCAAGGGGTTGTAAAGTTTCTTAGGAAACTCTTAACAAACATTGTGCATGGTTGAGTATGCTTTATAATACTCTTCATTCCATTTTTTTGAAACAAATCAGGTGATCATCGTTATGCACAAATATGAGCATTGGCTTTTTCCTCTGCGCGCCTGGGCAGTACATATGTATACAAGTCTTGGCTTGGCCACAGGGTTTTTATCACTTCTTTCGATCATATCAGGTGATGCAAGAACTTTTTTTATCCTTCAATTTATTTCCTTGTTCATTGACGCCACTGACGGGTTCTTGGCGCGTCAGTGGAATGTAAAAAAATGGGCTGGTGGTATTGATGGACGCAAACTTGATGACATTATTGATTATCTTAACTATACTTTTCTCCCCATTGGTTTTGCGTTCAAATTCGGATTAGTCTCATCGGCCTGGGTGGCGGTTCCCATAATCGTTCTTATTGCAGCGGTTTATGGATTCTGTCAGAGCGGTTCCAAAACTAGCGATGGTTATTTCACCGGATTCCCCAATTTCTGGAATCTCCTGGTTTTTTATCTATATCTTTTCAATTTTCCGGCACCGGTAAATGCTATCATTTTGTTGGTATTCGCCGCGCTTATTTTTATTCCTTTAAAATTCCTTAGTTTCTCCTCGCCTGTTTTCAAAAAATCTTCATACTTTCTCAATTTTATTTATTTGGTCATCCTTATGGTGATCGTTGTCAATCTGCACAATCTTGATATCCGGCTTGTTTGGGTATCATTAATAGGACCGATTTATTACCTGGTAACAGCGTTATATTTACACTTCACAGGTCAATCTACCCGCTAAATGGCACTCAGGAGACAGCATGGTTTTTAACTGGATCATGTTGCTTGTGGCAATTGGTTTTGAAGTAGCCGGGACTACTTCAATGAAGCTTTCTCATGGATTTACGCGAATAGTCCCGACTGTTCTGATGTTTGCATTTTATGGAATTGGCCTTACCTTGATGAATCTGGTAATTCGCAGAATGGATCTCTCGCTCGTATATGCAGTCTGGTCCGGACTGGGAACGGCGGCAATAGCGTTAATCGGTATTCTCTGGTTTCATGAACCAGCCAGCTCACTGCGTATTGTCTGCATTATATTGATCATTCTCGGTGTGATCGGGTTAAATATTCGTCCTTAAAATAAAAACCGCCCGAAAATAAGGGCGGCTTTTGATTGTTACATAAAATCTAGATTGCGGCTTCGCTTTCTTTCTTGCCTGGTTTGAACCAGTTTTTCCATTCCTTGTTTTCCCATACAACAAGGATCATTGCCGCATTGAAGATTGAAGAGTAGGTACCGGAAAGGAACCCGATAAATAAAACAGCGGCAAACCGGTAAATGGAAATTCCTCCAAACATCATTAAAGCGAGAAGAGTTATCATCACCGTGAATGATGTTTTAAGTGAGCGGTTGAAGGTTTGGACTATAGAATGGTTTACAATTTTCTCGTACGACAGGCTTCTTCCGAAAATCTTTGAATTCTCTCTAATTCTATCGAAAATAACCACCGTATCGTTTACAGAATAGCCAATCACAGTCAAAATTGCCGTCAGGAAGAGCGTGTCAATTTCCCATCCAAAGAAGTGGCCAAATATGGCACCAATCCCAATAATCGCAATGACATCGTGAAGCATGGCCAGGATGGCAGCGGTTCCATACCGGAAAGCATTGGGAATTCCACGGAAAGCCCAGGTGATGTAAAGCAGAATGCCCAACGATGCCAGAGCCACAGTGACCACAGCGCGTGCGGCTATCTCTTTCCCTATTGTTGGACCAACCGTTTCAAATTGAAGGATATCAATTTCACTCTTTGTGTCTTCCTTCAATTTCGCAACAATTTTGTCTTTAGTATCCTCTTCGATAAATTTAGATCGAATAATGATGATCTCATCTTCTGAAGTTTGCACATAAGGTTCAGCGATGTCGAAGGAACCGTACACTTCTACAACAGATGAAGCCTTTGGAGCTTTCCCTGCATCAAATTGCAGTTCGAGCATGGATCCACCTGTGAAGTCATGAGCCAGAGGCATTCCCCAAATTCCCAGTGCAAATAATCCGGGAATAATGATTATTAGAGAGAAGAGGAAAAATTTGTAGCGGTGTTTTACGATTTCCATAATTATCTCCTAAACTCCAAACCAACTGGATTTTTCTTCTATTTTGATGCTGTCCAGTGTTGCATGGAGTAAAGTGCGGGTAACCACAATAGCTGTAAACAGGCTGAGGAAAATGCCAATGAACAGGGTAACCGCGAAACCTTTTACCAGACTGGCGCCAAACGCGTTACCAAACCAGTACAGAATGACGCTTGAAATTAATGTTGTTACGTTTGAATCTTTGATGGACGACCATGCACGTGACCAACCCAGGGTAATCGCTTCGCGTACTTTCCGGCCGGCACGTAATTCTTCCTTCATACGCTCAAACACAAGGACATTGGCGTCTACTGCCATACCCACGCTCAAAATGAAACCGGCAATACCAGGCAGAGTCAGTGTAACAGGGATGAGTTTGTAAATAGCCAGAGATAACAAAGCGTAGATCACCAGGGCCAGGCTGGCCATCAAACCGGGAACGCGATAAGAGATCAGCAGGAAAAGGACTGTCAAAGAAAGTCCTATGGCGCCTGCCAGTAATGATTTTTCAACAGAATCCTGTCCGAGTGTGGCTCCAACAGCCTGGCTCTGAACAACCTTGAAAGGAATGGGCAAAGACCCGTATTTTAATTGAATCATCAGGTCATTCGCGGATTGCTGTGTGAAACGGCCGCTAATCTGCCCTTTTCCTTCTGTGATGGCAGAGTTAATGGTGGGAGCTGAAATTACTTTATCATCGAGCACAATGGCCAGATAATCTCCAACATGTTTGGATGTGTATTCTCCAAACATTTTTGTAGCGGTATCTTCCAACGTGAAATCTACCGTGTATTTACCAAGTTGATCACGTCCGACAGTAACAGAACCAAGATCGGCCCCGGACATCAGCGGCGCGTATACCATTTCGGATGTTGTTGAACCAGATGCGGTATCGGCCGTCGCTGTTGGAAGAGTGTTTTCAGGGATTACTCCCGTCTTGGTCCCAATTTTTGTATAGTCAATCTTGATCGTTTCACCTTCGGCAACGGGGTTTTGTCCCATCGGAACGAAAGCCAACTGACCAACCTGTTTCAACGTTTGAATAACCTGACTGGTGTCAGTAAGTCCGGGAAACTCGCCAACAATGCGGCGGCTACCAGCAACCTGGAAAACCACTTCGCTAACACCCAGACCATTGGCACGATTCTCAAGGATAGTCTTGGCCTCCTCCATCTCAGACACGCTTACCTGTGTCTCAGCCGGCAGATCGGCTTCCAACAACACACGCAAACCGCCTCTTAAATCCAATCCAAGCTGTGTTTTTAAGCTGCGTTGGAAATCCCCGATTTGAATTCCTGGGTTTCCTGGTAAATCTATCCAGATGGCTGCAGCAATCAGAACCAAAATCAAAATTAGAATTATGTTATTGCGTCGTCCCATGTGGGTTCGTCCTCCGGGAAAAACTCCCTGAGCGGGATAAGATGCCCCGCAGCCTCGCGGCTGCAGGGAAAACTCGCAGAATTATATCTCATACCGTGAATATTTGTGCTATTCCGGTTTACTGATACGGCATTCTCAGACAAATTTTTGCTGAACCAGTAATTCAGCGTTAAAAACCGCGCCTCCGGCTGCTCCACGGATGGTGTTATGTGACAGAACAACGTACTTCAAACCAAGAATCGGATCAACACGCAAACGACCTACGGAAGTTGTCATCCCATTGCCAATCCCCCGATCCAGGCGAGGCTGCGGACGATCATTTTCCTCAAAAACATGGATTACCGGGGATGGCGCAGACGGCAATTCTCGGCTGATCTCAGGGCATTTGTACCCTTTCATGGCTTCTGCCGCGTCCCTGGGACTTACATTCATTCCGCATTTTATGGATACACAAACAGTATGCCCATCAGAAACTGCAACACGATTTGTATGCGCGGAGATGACAAAGCGGGAATCATCCAATCGATCTTTGGAAAACTTGCCAAGCATTTTTAATGGTTCTGTTTCAACCTTTTCTTCCTCCCCTTTAATATATGGAACTACATTATCCAGAATATCCATCGAAGCCACACCGGGGTAACCGGCGCCAGAAAGCGCCTGCAAGGATATGGCAATCACCTGGTCAATGCCAAAAGTATCTAACAAAGGTTTTAATGAGACTGTCATCCCCGTGCTGGTACAGTTGGGATTGGTAACGATAAACCCCTTCCTGTTGTGATTCCTTTTCTGAACATGGATTATTTCCGTGTGCTCAGGATTCACTTCAGGCAATAGAATGGGAACGTCAGGATCCATACGGTGAGCGGACGCGTTGGATACCACGGCCATCCCGGCATTGGCCAATGCCGGTTCAACATCCTTTGCCTGATCTGCCGGCATGGCGGAAAAAGCTATGGCACATTCCTTTGTGGCAGCTTCATTCTCTTCTATAACAAGGCTCTTAACCACATCCGGCATCTTTTCCGGCAAAATCCAATGGCAACTTTGCGAATAAGGTTTCCCAATGGACCGGTCAGAACCGGTCAAGCATCGAATTTCAAACCAGGGATGGTTTTCTAGTAGTTGGATAAAACGTTGTCCTACACTTCCGTTCGCGCCTAATATGGCTACAGGAATTTTTTTGTTCATTCTATTCTTCCAGTTCGTTCTTAATTAATAAGGTCATGAAGAGTCATTACAGCTTTTTTCAGTTCTTCTTTTGTAACAACCAGGCTGATTGACACTTCCGAAGAACCCTGTGCAATGGCGATCACATTCACATTCGCGGTTCCCAGCGCCGTAAAAATACGTCCAGCTACCCCCGGGGTATAGCGCATACCCGCCCCTACAACAGAAACGATTCCGACGGCGGGAGAAATGGAAATGCCGTCTATATCTCGCCGGTTGATCTCATTGGCAAAGGCTTTTTCAAGAGCTTTCTTTACTCTTTCAGCCGACTCCAATGGCACCGTAAAGCAAATGGATTGTTCCGATGAAGCCTGAGAAATTAAAGGAACACTTGTTCCCGTTCTCGCCACAGCCTCAAACGTTCGGGCTGCCACACCGGGAACACCCAACATCCCTGTGCCACCCACTGTAACGAGGGAAAGGTCGCTTATCGCCGTAACTGCTTTAACAATTCCTTCCGTTAAGGATAAATTGTCAGAAACAATCCAGGTTCCGTCATTTTGAGGTTCGAAAGTGTTGCATACACGCAATGGAATATTATTCTCAATAACCGGCCGGATAGTTTTCGGATGCAGGACCTTTGCCCCAAAATAAGCCAGTTCAGAAACCTCGCGGTAAGACAGGTGGGCAATTGTGCGGGCGTCTTTTACGAGACGTGGATCAGCAGTCATGACCCCATTCACATCAGTCCAGATCCAGACTTCACCGGCAGGTAACGCCGCGCCAAGCAATGCCGCGCTGAAATCGCTGCCGCCTCGCCCCAATGTTGTCACGGCGCCTTCTGGTGTGGCTCCTAGAAAACCGGTAACAACCGGAACTATTCCCTTATCGATCAATGGCAATAACACGGACTGCGTTTTTTCTTTGGTTGCCGCTTCATCAGGATTGGCATTGGTAAAACGCGAATCCGTTACAATCAGTTGCGTCGCGTCAACCGCCACGGCCTTCGTCTGTTTTTCGTTCAATATCGCAGCCAGGATGCGAGCGCTCATCCGCTCACCTAGCGAACCGACTGCGTCAATTCCGCGGGGAGATGCTTCTCCCAGTACACACATCGCCTGCACAAGGTTGGAGAAATCATTGATCAGTTGGTTTATTTCCCAGCCAGCCTTGCGTTTTTCCACGTCAGAGACAAGCAAACTGTCCAAGATTGCCTGATGACGGTTATGTAGTTCTTTCGCGCTGGCATCGATGATTGACCTGTCTCCAGCGGAGGCTTTTTGAACAGTATCCAGTAATAAGTTAGTTACTCCATTCAATGCGGAGACAATGGGGATTACCCCGCGCCAGTGTTTTTTTTCTGAAGCTACAATTTCCGCGACATTACTCATGGCTTCGGGTGATCCGACTGAGGTTCCCCCAAATTTCATTACCAATATCTGTTCTTGTTTATTCAATTTTCGTGTTTCCATAGAGCTATCCTGATTTGTATGGTTCATCCATATATACCAGTTAATTACCAAATATAGAAGGTTAAGGATTACATTAATTTATAACAAAAAATGATCACATTTTTGTGGCAGGAAAAAGAAGGATTACGCTGCACCCCTTGCCCGATTCACTTTCAATGTGGATGCTCCCCGATTGTCCTTCTACCAATGATCTTGCTATCGGTAATCCCAAACCAAAACCATTGGATGAGGATTCCTCGTTAGCTCTATAAAACCGGTCAAAAACTTTCTCCACCTTATCAGCAGCTATACCTTCTCCACTGTCTTGTACAATGATTTGGATTCGTCTGTCAGTTCGAGTGGCAGATACATTCACACTTCCGGTTGAGTGCTTCATGGAATTATCAAGCAGAATCAACAAAATCTGTTTGATAGCGTCAACATCTCCGTGTAATGATAATTCTGCAGGACACTTCCAGGAAATATCGCGCGCTTCATCCAACTTTTGAACCTGCCGGCAGCATTCTTCGATTATTGGCGCAAGGGAAAGGGGTTCTTTTTTCAGACTGCGTCCAGCATCTGCATGAGCCAGCTTTAATAAGTCATTCACCAGCCTGATCATGCGTTCACATTCCTGGACCATATCACTGACAATATCCTGTTGTTCGTCCAATGGCAGCGCTGGCGTTCTCGCCAGCAAGCCAAGGTTGCCGCGTAATGTTGTTAATGGCGTTCTCAATTCATGTGAAACATCAGCTACGAATTCGCGTTGCTGAGAGAGTGAGTGAGCCACTTGCTGGTAGGCTGTCTGCAATCTGGATAGCATGGAATTTATCGTCTCAGCCAATTGTCCAACTTCGTCGCGCGGACCATTATGCTCCACACGGCGAGAGAAATCCCTTTCCTCACCAATGGTTTGAGCCGTCCTTGTGATCCTATTGATGGGCATTAATACTACGCCTGAAAATACCCACCCAATGCCGAACGCGACAACCAGGGTGAGTATGGAAGCCAGAACCAGTGTATTCCTTAATAATTGAAGTGAGTGATTACGTTCGGTAAGTGGTCTGGCCACCTGCAGGATATATTTCACCTGTCCATCCTTGACGATGGCCCGGTCATAGATCAACATCTCCTGGTCTTGCACAAGAACGGTTTCCCATTGATCACCACCTGAAGCCAACAATGACGTGACAGCTTCACTGATGGGCAGCGCGTCTTCTTTTTTTCCATAAGGGCTGGCAACAAGATTCCCATTCGCATCCAAAACCCTGACTATTTCCCTTTCCGGAATTCGTTGAAACGCCTGGTCATTTGAAAACGTGCTGAAAGGTCTGGGTGGAGGAATATTTTCGGGTGGTGCAAGGTTGGACTGATCTCCCTGAGTGAAGGGTGGATCCTTCTGTTCCGGCGGTTGGCCAGTCTCCCCCGTTTCCATGGTGATGTTGCGTAAAACCGATACTCCCAGCGTTTCGCTGCTGCGCTTGAGTTCCTTCTGTAATGATTCCAGTGTGTTATTTGCCTGGATGGAATACAAAGCCAGGCCAAAAACGGTCAGTGTTATAGCCAGGATGGCATTATAAAGAAACGTGAATCTTAACCTGATCGACATTATTCCTCACGCAAAACATATCCAACACCACGAATTGTCTGGATTATTCGTGACATTCCGCCAATCTCCAGTTTTTTTCTCAAATAACCGATATATATCTCCAGAACATTATCATCCCCGCCGAAATCATATCCCCAGACATTGGTGAGTATTTGATTCCTCTCCAACACCTGTCGTGGATGGCGCAGGAAAAATTGCAGGAGATTAAACTCAGTCAGTGTCAGATAGATGGCGTTGTTACCTCTCATTACCTCGTGTGTACCCAGGTTTACGGAGACATTGCTATATGAGAGAATCTGCTCGTTCATAGCGGTCTCCACCCGCCGTAATAGTGCGTGAACTCTGGCCACAAGCTCGGCTGGAGCAAAAGGTTTGACCAGATAGTCGTCCGCACCACTTTCAAGACCTTCCACCCGGTTTTCAATCGCATCCTTTGCAGTTAGCATCAATACAAGTGTCTTGTTCTCGTCATCACGTAACTGTTGAATCAGCTCAAGTCCATTCATCCTGGGCATCATCCAATCTACAATCATAAGATCCGGGTGATGAATATGTATCTGCCTGATAGCCTCGAGACCGTTGGTCGCGGTGACCACGTCAAGATTTTCATAAACCAGAGTTCTGGTCAACATTTTTAAGATTTTTTGATCATCATCCACAATCAGTACTGTTGGCATGTTCCATAACCTTGAATATCGTAGTAATCATTTTTATGAATATAACCGAAACATCTGTGAAAATGCTGTGAATATGCAGCGGAAAACCATAAACGTCCATTCATAGCAAATTCATATAGTATTCACGGGTTGATCACAGGAATTTCTTCTATCATAGTCTTTGTTAAGACGCTTTTTGAAATCCAGGGACTCAGGGAATTACTAATGAAAAGAATTTATTCTGTAATCACATTATGCCTGCTTATGTTCAATCTTCAAGCCTGTTCATCCACTGGACAGACAAATGAATCCAGTCTTTCATCAGAGCAAATCTATACATCGGTTGCAGCCTCATTAACAGCGCAGGCAATTGATACCCCAGCATCGACATTCACGCCGTCAGCCACAGGCACGGTTACCGTCGAACCGACCCGCGAGGTAGCGGTCATTCCTACTATTGCCCCGGCAATATCCAATTCCAGTAACAGTTCCCAGGTATGTGATAACGCAGCATATATTGAAGATGTTACCATCGCTGATGGAACAACCGTGTCACCCGGTGAAACTTTTACAAAGACCTGGCGCATTCAAAACTCTGGAAGTTGCAATTGGACTACGTCATATTTACTAGTATTAACATCAGGCGAAGCTATGAGTGGTGTGTCTTCCGCAGTCCCTTATCTGGTTGAGGCCGGCAAGCAGGTGGATATATCTGTAGCGATGACAGCTCCGACAACCACGGGAACCTATGTGGGCCATTGGAAACTACAGAATCCAGGTGGAATGATTTTTGGTCAGGAATTTTTTATTCAAGTAGTTGTGGCAGAAAGCACATCGACAAGTACATTAACCCCCACAGAAACCCCTGAAGCCACATCTACGCCAACTTCCACAACAGAACCTACCATCGCACCAACAGAAACATCGGCTCCAACTGAAACTCCCGTAGCTTGATCACAATTCATCTTGCCCATAGACCTGTTCCGTGTGCTGGACGGGTCTTTTTAATTCCCTGGTTACAAATATAAAAAGATGGAATACTTCACAGATTGAATAAACCAGGTTGTCAATTCAAATACGTTTCTTGATGCAATTCTGCTTTATGAAGCACCACCTGGTTCCTGCCTTTTTCTTTGCCTTCGTAAAGTGCTTTATCAGCCAGTTCTATACACTCATTGATCCCGGCATCGGTAGTACATTCGGCTACGCCAAATGTCATGGAAATATGGATTTCCCTGCCATCAAGGTACACAGGAGTTTGCGATATGATCGAACACATCCGGTCTGCTACATCACGCGCTTCATCTCCACTTGTGTCCGGGAGCAATACCAGAAATTCTTCACCACCCCAACGCGCAACTACGTCTTTGGCTCGCGTGGCGCTTTTCAACATTCTCGCGATTGATACTAGGACCAGATCACCAAATTGATGGCCGTATTGATCATTGAATTGTTTAAAGTGATCAATATCAGACATAATGATGGAAAACACTTTCCCATGTGAAATGGATTCTTCCTGCGCTTCACCAATTTTTTCAACAATAGTACGACGATTTTGAAGGTCGGTTAACGGATCTGTCCGAACCAATGCCTGCAGACGTTTGTTTACTTCTGTTAAGCCTTTTTCAGCTTCCTGTACACTATACTGGTAATACATTGCCACAACGGCAAACGTGGCAAAAGCCAGTAACACATTAATAGTATTGGTAATAACCACTTGAATAAGATCAAGTTGATATATTGGCACTACACTCTGTGAAAAAATGTACAGGCCTACATAAAGAACATAAAGCAATAAACCGCTGAATATTTTTAGATAAAAATTCCAGAATGGCCAGAAGAATAAAAATGGCACAAGTACCAATATGAAATAATGAAATCCACTAGCCCATCCGGTAAAATTTACAGCCGTAATGGCATGAATTACAACTTCGCCAATGCCCAGAATAAATGAGAGTTTGAATGATTCTTTTCTTGCCAGGCCAATACTCACGACCAGAACAGACACACTGAAAATATTAAAAACAGCCATTTCCCTGATCCCAAGCCAGAGAAACAAAAATATGAAACACGTGTGCACAAAACAACTTGCTTTCAACGTTTTATCTAAAAGCAAATAGAGACGTGGATTACTCTCCTTCAATTGTTTTATTGATTGTGTTTGCATTTTCCCACCCGGGTGTGATGGATTGGAATAAACCCTCATTGCTTTGTAGTAGTATATATACGGCTCAACAGAAATGCCATCAAAATCAGGTTAATTTTTCATTTGATAATAAAAGATCGATTTTTTCCATCGATCTTTTCATCAAAAAGGTAAAACGCGCTATTTTCCAGGATTTTTGGACCTAATCCCCTGTTTCGATTGGATATCCATTTTCTTTCCATTCGGTCATACCACCTGCCATGTTGGACACGTTTTTAAAACCTGCGTTTAACAATATGTTCCGTCCTTCCGCGCTGCGCCGGCTGGTTCGACATACAACAACAATTTGTTTATCCTTTGGCAGGGTATTGAGTTGTGAAGGCAAATCGCCGAGGGGGATTAATTTAGCCCCTGGTATATGGAATTGATCCCATTCGCTCTGTTCCCTTACGTCTACGATCAAAGCGCCTTCTTTTTGCAATTTCACTGTTTCTTCTAAACTGATTTCTAGCTTTTTATTCGATGCATCAGCAGTTGTCGAGTTGAAAGTGAGCCAGAAAATAACCGCAATTGCGCTGACACCGATAACAATCCATACCCACACGGGTGTGGAACGCTTTGTCAGATTTTGTTTGGTTTTGTATTTTTTCTCTTTATTCGTTGTTCGAGGCATCTTATGCTCCCTTGAAGCTTGCATTTTCTATTAGATTATTTTCTGGTCAAAAAGTTTCAGATATCTATTGTCATATATTGTATTATGGATTAATGGATTCTTGTTTTTCTACTTCACAAAATCTTCATACTCTTCCGATAAAATAAAAATATGACTACCCTTGGAAAGAAAATTCTGGTCGTTGACGATGAACCTCAGATCTCCCGCGTGTTAAAGGGATATCTTGAAAACGCCGGCTATGGTGTGATCAGTTCGCTTGACGGAAAGTCGGCGCTCACCATGTTTGACAGGGAAAAGCCAGATTTCGTAATTCTGGACCTCAATTTGCCCGGGTTGGACGGATTGGAAATTTGCAGATACATTCGCCAGACATCAAATGTGCCAATTCTCATGCTGACTGCACGATCTGAAGAAGCTGACAAAATCGTTGGGCTTGAACTTGGGGCGGATGACTATATCGTCAAACCTTTCAGCCCTCGCGAGATTGTTGCCCGGGTACGAACAATTTTTCGGCGCACCAATGCGGAAAAAATTGAAAACGAACTGATCAAAGCCGGTTTACTAACGATTGATATAGAAAAACATCTTGTGGATCTGGGTGGCCGCCGGATTGACCTTACACCAACTGAATTTGATATTCTTGTGACAATGGCAAGACAACCCAGACGGGTATTTTCCCGCCAGCAACTTCTGGAAAACATAAGCGATGATTCCTTTGAAGGTTACGATCGCACGATCGACACACACATAAAAAATTTGCGAAACAAGCTTGAGGTAGATGCCAGGAAACCTTTATTTATTCATACCGTGTTTGGGCTGGGTTATAAATTTGAAATGAGTGAAGATGCGCAATAGCCTGCTGTTTAAAATAATGGGTGCCTTCCTGATCCTGGTGCTAATTTCTGCACTTGTGATTTCGCTTTCCACTTCAATGGGCACCCGGCGTGCCTTCAACCTGTATTCAAACAGCAACCGTGAACGGTACGCAGAGAGACTGGCTTCCTCTCTGGCAGATTTCTACCAGATATCCCAGAGCTGGCAGGGAGTTGACCAGCTCTTACAAACCGAATACTCTCAATCCGGCCATATGTTCGGTGGAGGGAACCTGACTGGAAGGGGAAGATACTCAGGCTTCCCGGGCTCAATGGGCGACGTAATGGGTGAATCTAATGACCGCCTTCTTCTTGCGTCAGCAGATAATCGTATTATTTATGATTCCAAAAAAGAACTGATTGGTAATAATGTTCTCGATCAAAATTTGGATTCTGGTATTCCCATTCTTGTTGATGAAAAGCAGGTTGGATTACTCGTAATCATATCTGGCGGCATTCAGGCGGGAACACCAGCGGGGGTTTTTCTTGAATCTGTAAACCATTCCATTGTCTTTTCTGTAATGGCCGGTGTGATTATTGCCATATTGCTGGGCGCCCTGCTTTTTAATCAGATAACATCCCCGCTCCGACAATTAAAAAAGGCAGTGATGGAGGTTGGCTCCGGGAACTTTAATCAGCGGGTGCAAATTAAATCTCACGATGAAATAGCCGAACTGGGAAATTCATTTAATCAGATGGCGGAGAATTTGAAGAAAGCCCAGGAGGATCGCCAGCACTATATGGCAGATATCGCCCACGAACTGCGGACGCCGCTGACAGCCATTCAGGGAACCGTAGAAGCCATGCAGGACAACATTCTACCGTTGGACGCGGAACAGTTGGATATTCTGCATGAGCAAACAACCTTGTTGAATCGTCTGGTTGACGACCTTCGACTGCTTTCTCTGGCAGAAGCCGGCCAGTTGAAACTGGCCAGGACATTAAGTGACGTCGCACCCATCCTCAAGCGAATTGTGGATACCATGAAGCCACTGGCTGATAAAAAGAAGATTGATCTGCAATTGAAGACACCCGAAAAATTATCTCCTGTCCTCCTGGATAAAGATCGCTTTTCCCAGATAATAAACAATCTGCTAACCAATGCAATCCGGTATACCCCAGAATCGGGAATAATTCGCGTGAACACAGGAATCTCGGCAGATTCAAAGGAACTTGTTATTGATGTTGTTGATACGGGTACCGGAATCTCGCCTGAAGACCTTCCCCATGTTTTCGACCGATTTTATAGGGCGGACAAATCCCGCGCGAGGGTCAGTGGAGGCGCGGGACTGGGGTTGGCGATTGTGTACCAGCTTGTTGAAGCCCATAACGGCAAGATCAAGGTAATAAGCCCGGTAAATAAAGAGGAAGAAAACGGTGGAACACTATTCTCCATCACATTGCCATTAGCAATTAACGAGAAGTAAACTCATAAACTATTAAATTTCAAGAGAGTTCTGCCAGCATCTCTTCGATCCATCTGACATAGACTTCTTCATACATCTCACCAAAACGCCTGGAGGCTTCCCACAATCGGGCATCCGCCTTTAGCATCGGAAATTCATCAGTAGCCAGCTCAATACTTTCACGAACATCATTACGATAGTAGAGCAGTTGTTTTCTGTGTACATCCCTCTGGATCAAAAGCTGTGTCTTTAATTGTTCATCTCCCATGCCAGCCGCAAAAAACATCTTCAGAACAAAGGTCTCCTTTTTCGGGCTGCATTCCATATAAGGCTCATTTAACCAGTCGGAGAATTGGTTACGTCCTTTTTGTGTAATGGAATAAATTCGTTTATCGGGTCGTTCAGATTGCTCCTCAATGGCAGAAAGTATGCAACCCTCTTTCTCCAGGTTTTTTAATGTGACATAAATTTGACTCAATTTCGCATGCCAGAAATGAGTCGTTGATCGGTCCATGCGCTGTTTTATTTCGTAACCCGTCATGGGTGAATACCCCAGAAATCCAAGAATGGCATATTTGAGCATGATCGTGAATGCCTTATAACCAGGTTACGCTTTTTAAATTTCTTTTTATGCCCCGAAGAAAATGGTATTTGGGGAAACCTAGTATCATCGAAGCAACCACTTCATTATTTTCAGGTATTTTCAACAACTCACGCAGTTCTTTCTTTTTTTCAACCGCCGGAGGGATTAAATCCATGGCTGACGCACCCAACCCAAGAGAGTGAGCCGCAAGAAATCCGTACGTTAAGGCAATATGAATATCTGTTCGGTAATTTTCTGTACTGCGATCCGCATGAAAAAGAATCATGGCAGGAGCGTGACGCGTTATTGTGTCTTCACGGCCTGATTTCAAATCAGGCAGCCGTTCGATCATTAGCGGTACCACATGTTTTTCAAGCGTGATAAATTTTTCTCTCCCCGCACTCATGCGAATAAACTGTCTTGCGATAGGATGGCTCATCTTAGCCACAAGAAAATCATACAGATCAATCATCATCTTTTGAGACTGCTTCACAATCTCTGGATCTTCAATAACAGTCAATTCTGTTTTTACGGGTGGAAATCCGGGAGGAGCCATCTGAATAGCCTGGACAACTTTCTCCAGAAGTTCATGCGGGACTGGTTTTTCCTGGAAACAGCGTACTGCCCTGCGCCCCATGATCAAATGTTCAAATTGTTCCGTTTCCAATCCTGTACGTTCCGATTGATCATAAAAATCGGTGTCATACGATAACGTTGATATCTGTATTGAACGAGTCGGGCAAACGGCCATGCAATGCCCGCACTCGAAACACATCCAAAGACGATCTTCGCGAAAGGAGATCCTCCCATCCTGTTCTTTCTGAATTATCCGATTCGGACAGATATCCACACATCGTCCACACCTCTTGCAGGTTTTATCGTTTATCAGTCTTTTTTGCATAAGTTTTCTCCATAAGTATATATATTATTATATATACATTTTTATATATAACAAGAAGTAAAAAAAGATGGATAACCTGGTGGTTTATCCATCTTAAATTCTGTTTTTGCCCGGAACCGAAATTGCTAACTAATTGGTGGATATCACATCAATGGAGAATTTCCCATGTATGATTGCGGTAAAGTAATCCAGGGGGAGATCCTTATCAGAATAAACCATACGTGCCACATACAGTAGGCTTGTTGCCGGATTGACTTTTAACACATCAATTACCTCTTTTGTTGTGGGTACGACCGGTTCAAATTCAATCTGTCCATGATGGAGATTGAAATTAAATTCCACTTTAAGAAGATGGTATAGAGAAGTGTTGTTCTTATACTTTTCTTCAATGCCATTGCACAAATGATATGGTATGTAATGTTCGTCAATCAGGAAGGGTCGGTCATTCACATAACGCACCCTCTTCAAATGGTACACCATTGAACCCGTTTCAATTTGGAATTTCTGCGCAATTGCTTCCGAGGCCGGAATGACTTCCTGATTTATGATCTGAGAATGGTGGGGAATTTTCTTACTTTCCATCTCTTCAGAAAAACTCATCAGGCTGCCCACAAACCGCATCCGTCCGGTGGGACTGCTAACGATGGTTCCCTTGGATTTTTCTCTGTGAAGATAGCCGTCATTTACAAGAGCAAGGATTGCCTGCCGTGTGGTTGACCGGCTGATGTCATATTGCTCCATCAGATCCTGCTCTGTGGGAATAATATCTCCCGGTTTCCACACTCCGCTTTCGATTTTCTCTTTCAAAATTATGAGAAGTTGATAATAAAGCGGCGTAGGTATTGATTTATCCAGTCTATCCAATTTATGCTCCTGAATGGTATCCTGACTTTCGTTCATTCTAACATATTGCATTATGTATACCAATCGCAGGTAATTAGTATTCTCCCAATTTCGTCAACAGCAAACAAAATCAGCCTCTCTATGAACTTCAGAAAATCATCTCAAGAGGCTATTTGTTTGCCATATTTCCAGATTATTTGTAATCGTGAACGATTTTGCCCATGGGTAAGAAAAGATCACCCTGGCCAAAGAAACCGCCCAAAATTCGTTTTGGCTCCAGTTTATACGTAGGATCAATTTCAGAGCGCTCAAATAGAACAGAAGCACGCCCACCAAAGAACTTACCTTCCTGTGCCGTGAATTGTCCTTCTGTCAGTATCAGCTCGCGAATAGCTGTACCGCCTTCTTCTGCGCTGGGGATATATTTCAACGAGAATACACCATCCCTGCTCCACGGAATTTCTGACATTTGGGCGATATATTCGGGTACCACGATGGTTTTCATGATCTGGTGGTCAAGCCGCACAATTTTTCCAACTACAGCTTCCTGATCTAATGTCAGGTTGATATCTGCCAATTTCTTCTGGTATCCCCAGATCTCACGTCCAGCGGTGAGGGGAAGCGGGGAATTCACATACAGGAAAGGTTCATAGTCACCTTCGTAATTCTTGAACTTTACCTGAACATAAATTGCCATTTCTTTGAATCCCCCCTGAGTAGTGCCCAATTCAAACTGAGATACCCAGGTTATCACTTTATTGGTGCGAGGTTCCAAAGGGGCCGGTATTACTTTCTTGATATTTTCGAGGTCAGTTTCGTACACCACCAGTTGAATCCGCATATCTTTCCAGACCAATGGTGGTTTTCCATATAGTGATGAAACAACGGGATTAGTGAAACCCCAGTTTTCAGGTAACATAGCCTTCTCCTTTTTTAGATGTGTTATGTTCTTTTGATGCCACTAATAAGATCTCCGAGATTGGCCAGTTCGATCCCGGCTCTCTCAAAGATCGGAAGCATGGATTCATAAACTTTTGAATTGTTCGATATGGGGCGGCTGACGTCCTCAACCTGATGTAGTTTGTCGATAATGGAAAAATCTTTCCATATACCACTACCTACAGCCGCACAGGCAGCCGCACCCAGAGCGGCAGCCTGTTGATCGATTGTAGTTTTTACGATATCCATTTCATATACATCAGCAAGAATCTGGCGCCACAGTTTACTATGACTACCTCCACCAACAACCAGCATTTCTTTTTCGAAATCACCCAATTTCTTTAAATAATTTAATGCTATGCGCAGTTCTATGGATATACCTTCCATGGCTGCCCGGATCATGTCTGCCCTATCGTGACGCAGGTCCAACCCTAGAAATGCACCCCGGATATTTGGACTGGCTGCCAGTGATGTGCCACCAGCCATATTTGGATTGAACATCAGGAAATTCGCGCCCACCGGTGACTCTGATGCCTCCGCTGTCATAAGGTCGTAATCATCTTTTTTTTCCAGCCGGGCTTTCTCTTTCAAATCACGGCACAGGTTATCTCGAACCCATCGGAAGCTTGAACCTGCCGCGAAAGTACTCACAGCGGACGTGAACAACCCCGGAAGTACGTGGGTAAAGACATACGGTCTTACCTTTGCATCGATCAATGGTTTGGCTGATGTGATCGCGATCCAACTGGATGACCCCAGAGAATTGTATACCCGGCCTTCGCAGATGTTCCGCGCGCCCAGTGCCATGCAGGAATTATCCACACCACCACTTACCACTTTAACATTTGTTGTAAGTCCCAATTCTTCCGCGGATTCTCGGTCTAATTTTCCGATTACCTGTGTAGACGGAATAACCTCAGGAAAGATTCCCATTGGAAGCAGGCTGGACCCTAATAGCTCGGGATCGTATTTCCAGCCAACAAGGTCATAGATGCCACTGCCGGAAGCATACGAAAAATCCGTCCCGATATATCCGGTCAACCGGAAATTTATATAATCCTTAGTCCCGATAACTTTATCAATTCGGGAAAAGAGTTCTGGTTCGTGTTGTCTATACCACATGATCTTGAATACAGAATACAGATGGGCGGGAAAACCATTTCCGGTTATCCTGTACCAATCTGGTTCTGGGAAGCGTGTGAAGAAATCCTTTGCTTCTTCCATAGCGCGAGAATCCGACCAGATCGGTGTGGTCTCGCGCAGCAGGTTTCCATGATTATCCAGCGGAACAACTCCCAGGCTGTGGCCTGAAATCCCTAAACATATTATTTCTTTTGGATTTACATTGGATTCTTCAAGCAACCGGCGTGTGCTTCTGACTACTGCTTGCCACCAATCCAGTGGACGCTGTTCATGCCAGCCATTTTGAGGATACAGCGTTGAATAACTTTCAAAGCATTCCGCAATGCACTTGCCATCCACATCATAGAGGGATGCTTTATTACCACCGGTACCAAGGTCATAGGCAATTATGTACGTTTGCACGCTTTCACCATTTACTCGAAATGTAAGGGAAAATGTAGTCCAGAAGCATTTTCAATTATTCGTGTCGCAGAATTTTGTGAAATACCAAATCGTGAAGCGCCCCGCCTGTACATTTCCAATAACATTTCCAGGCTGCGTACTCCGCCGGAAGCTTTGATTTTGATCTTTTCCCCAACATACTTTTTTATCAAGGACACATTCTCAAGAGTGGCTCCAGAAGGAGTCCAACCAGTACCAGTCTTAACATATGCTGCACCGGCTTTTATACTTAAATCACAGGCTTTGAGGATTTGTGATTCATCAAGATAGCTGCATTCCATGATTACCTTTACAGGTTTTTCCTGCGCCGCACTGACTACGGCTCTAATATCATTGTACACATCATCATAACGTCCTGAGAGATGCGCGGCAATATTGATTACCATATCAATCTCATCCACCCCCATATCGATCAATTCATTGGTTTCCAGTACTTTTATCGAAGTAGTCTGCCCTCCGGACGGAAAACCGACATTCCCTCCCAGCCTGGGAGATACAACTCCCTCTAGCAATTTTTTCGCGAGCACTGTCTGTGCTGGCAAAATTGTCACCAGGTAACACTGATTTTTCTTTGCCTTTTTTACTACTTCCCTTACCTTGTCATCAGTACTGTCGGCTCTGACAGCACTGATATCAATTAATTGTGCGATGTCGCGAACAGAATTTAATGTTTGGTTATTCATTACGCATCCCTGTCAGGCAAAAATGATGTGTTTGTATTTTTATACTTATGTTCGTACATTATTATAATATTTCCTGTGAGATTGTCAATAACTTGCCGCCAAACGGAATTTTTCCTTGACATAAAGATTATAATGTTTATAATTATGTTCGTACATTGTAACATAACAGGAATTTAAATGCGCTTCCTTATCTCTGTCACCGGCCCAATCCCCTGGAATTCTACTGGCATCACCGATGCCCATAATCACGTTTGGATTAACCGCGTTCCCGGAGGCTGCTCTTCCAATCCCGTTCTTGATGATTTTCGCGCCGGAATTCGTGAATTGACAGAATACCGAAATGCCGGTGGAGGCGCCATCATTGACTGCCAACCGGCTGGATGTGGTCGAAACGCATTGCGACTACATCAATTATCCCGGTCCACCGAAGTTGTCATTATCTCTGCTACAGGGTTTCACCGCCCTTTGTATTACCCGCCAGACTATTGGTTATGGAAAACAGATACGGATCGATTGACCCGGTTTTTCATTAAGGAACTTCAGGTAGGTGAAGAAGAAACCTTGAATTCAGATTCTGTCGTAAAAGCCGGATTTATAAAGGTTGCCTGTGAAGAAACACTCACCAAGACAAACCAGACGGCTCTTCAGGCTGCCGGGCAGGCTGCCAAGCAGACCGGGCGAAGCGTGCAAATACACACCGAAAAAGGTCATTCAGCCGAAGACATCGTTTCGTTTTTTATTGGATTGGGGCTGTCTCCCAATCAACTTGTTCTCTGCCATATGGACAAGCGGCCAGATATAGGGTTGCACAAAGAACTGTCCAAATCTGGTGTTGCCCTTGAATATGACACGTTCTTTCGGTCGAAATATGCCCCGGAAACAAACCTTTGGCCGTTAATCCAAAAAATGATTGACTCGGGGCTGGAAGATTACATCTGTCTGGCTACTGACATGGCAGAGGCAGCCCAATGGACTTCACTTGGTTCAGGACCGGGATTTGCCTCATTTCCCGGTCAGATCCGCTCTCGTTTGCTTTCTCAAAACCTGCCTGAAAGTACGGTCAGAAAACTAACCGGTGAAAACATTTGTCGAATTCTTTCAGTAGAAATCGAATCAGAATAGGAGACCTTCCATGCTGGATATTCCCTTTTTAATTGACATTTCATACCCCTCCTGTATTCCTGATAGATTCGATCGCCATCTTGAACGCCATCTCTCCTCCATGGAAGGCATGTTCTCTGATAATTCCGCTTACCAGGAACTGCTGAAAGCCGGGGATATTTTGATGTATGAGGTGTATGAGATCCACCGTCCGGAAATTGCCGGAGAGCTCTTGTCAGGGATTTCCATTGTACATCCCGGAAAAGTGGGAGCGGAATTTTTCATGACAAAAGGCCATTTCCATTCCATACTTGAAACCGCAGAAATTTACTACTGTCTCAAGGGGGAGGGCTTCATGGTAATGGAAGATCCAGATGGCAATTCACGGGTGGAACCTTTGCGCCCGGGAAAAATACTCTATGTGCCGCCTTGTTGGGCGCATCGTTCCGTTTGCACCGGGCGGCAGGAAGACCTGGCAACATATTTCATCTATCCGGGCAATGCGGGTCATGATTACAAGACAATTATTAAGCAGGGATTTCGAAAAATCATCGTCGATAGCCCTGACGGAGTTGTTATTGTTGACAATCCAAATTTAAAGGCGGGCTAACAAAATGGATCTAAAAAAATGCAGACTTCTTGTAACTCCAACATCATACGCCAAGAATGACCCTACTCTTAAAACCGAGTTGGAAAAACAGGTAGGTGAAGTTGTTTACAGCCAGACTGGCAAACCATTGACCTCGGAAGAAGTAAGCAGGTTGCTTCCCGATGTGGATGGATATATTGCCGGCCTGGATTGCATTGACAGCAACGCGCTGAAGCATGCCGATAAACTAAAAGTGATCGCCCGCTATGGAGTGGGGCTGGACGCTGTGGATCTGGATGCAGCCAGGAAAAAGGGAATTGTGGTTACCTATACACCCGGAGCCAATGCCGCGTCTGTCGCAGAATTGACGGTAGCGCTTATCCTGACACTATCCCGGCAACTATATGCCGCATTTTCAGCCACTCGTGCCGGTCAATACCCGCGACTTTCCGGTATCACCCTGGAGGGAAAACAAATCGCTCTGATCGGGCTGGGATCCATTGGGAAGCAGACTGCTCTGCGATTGAAAGGATTTGGGTGCATGTTGTCCGCATATGACCCATATCCTGATCAAGGATTTGCCGCCGAACATGGAGTTCGCCTGAGTGAAATGGATGACATCATCGCGGCAGCCGACTTTGTCAGTCTGCATTTACCGTTAACGCCGCAGACAAAAAATCTGGTTAACGATCAATTCATTGCCCGCATGAAAAAAGGATCTTTTCTGATCAATACAGCGCGTGGCGAACTCATTGATGAAACCGCGCTATTGAACGCGTTGAAAGGCGGTCATCTTGCCGGCGCCGGGCTTGACGCGTTAACCCAGGAACCGCCTGAACCTGGAAATGAATTATTGGCATTCCCCACTGTTGTCTCCACGCCCCATATTGGCGCACAAACAGACGGCGCGGTTAATCAAATGGGCTGGATGGCCATGCAGGATTGTCTTGCCGTGCTGAAAGGTGAGAAACCCGCGCACCCTGTGTAACCTGAAAAATTGAGGAGAACATGGATAAGAAGACGGTACTGGAAAAGATCAAAGAACTTGGACTGATTTCCGTGATCCGGGGTCCATCAGTCGAATTAACCCTGAAAATGGTGGAAGCACTGGTTGAAGGTGGTGTTCTGGCAATTGAGATCACATATAGCACACCCAACGCAGAGGATGTGGTAACACAACTGAACAAACGATTCAAAGAAAAGATTGTACTGGGTATGGGCACGTTGACAAAACCAACCCAGGTGAAAACTGCTCTGGCAGCCGGAGCGAATTTTCTCGTCAGCCCGGTATGCGAACCCGGATTGGTAAAAACGATGACCTCTTCCGGCGCGGCCAGCATGATCGGCGCGCTTACACCAACCGAAGTTTTTTCCGCATATGAAGCCGGTGCCGATGTAGTCAAGATATTTCCGGGCTCACTTACCGGCCCTTCCTATATAAAAGCCTTGCACGGTCCATTCCCGCAAATTCCCATGATGCCAACCGGTGGTGTCAGCGCAGATAATGTGAAAGAATGGTTCGCCGCCGGTGTGATCGCTGTCGGTGCTGGCAGCGAGTTATGTCCCCCAAAACTTGCCCAGGAAGGAAAATTTGCGGAGATCAGTGAAAAGGCAGACAGTTTCGTCAAGGCAGTGATATCGGCCAAATTAACAAGGCGGGAATAATCTATGAATCCACCCTATCCCATTGTCAAAAAGACAGATCCCACATTCTATTTCATTGGTGTCACCACCAAAAAATCTTCTATTATGAAGGTGTTTCCCCTCTGGATGCAGGTCCTTGGCCGGCCGGAGGTGATCATTGAAGGTGTTGACCTGAAAATCCACGACTCACAGGATGCATACAGGCAGGCTGTGTCTCAGATCAAATATGACCCACAATCTCTCGGGGCATTGGTAACCACTCATAAGATCGATCTATTGACCGCCGCACGAGACATGTTTGAATATTTGGATCCTTACGCCCTGATCTGTGATGAGGTATCCAGCATATCCAAACTAGACGGTCGGCTGGAAGGCCACGCGAAAGATCCGATCACTGCCGGTCTCAGTCTTGATGCCATTATCGGAGATGGTTACTTTGGGGAAACCGGTGGCGAGGTATTGTGTTTTGGTGCCGGCGGTTCAGCCATTGCCACCCTGCTGCATCTGATTAATAAGAAACATCAGGCTGACCGTCCACGCCGGTTCATCATGATCAACCGTTCACAGGGACGCCTTGATCATGCCATGCAGATGGTTGCCAGCTTAAAAACTGATATTCAGGTGGACTATATTTGCAACGATGACCCGGTTAAAAATGATGAAATGATGAAAACCATGCCGGATTGCACCGTTGTGATCAATGCGACCGGGATGGGAAAAGACACCCCCGGTTCACCCATTTCCGACCGGGGGTTATTCCCAAGAAATGGCATCGCCTGGGAGTTTAACTACCGCGGCGAATTGGATTTTATGCAACAGGCGCTTCGCCAGGTCAACAGCCGTGGGATCAAGGTTGAAGATGGCTGGTTGTACTTTGTACATGGTTGGACGCAGGTAGTTGCCCAGGTACTGCATGTTGATCTGAACAAGGAATTGTTTGAAAAACTGAATATCGCTGCGGATTCAGTTCGATAAAGCTTCACATTTCTCCTTTTGCGAAAAACCCTGACCCTGTCAGGGCTTTTCGTTTAACCAACCATATTACAAACCGTTAAAAAGGAGCATATGGTTGGTATGCTCCTTTTTAAACTTTAAGATTTATTGTTTTCTGCCGATGAATTTACCAACCATTCCAATGCACTTTTTTCGAGTCAAAACGGTCTGATTTTGTGGACGGGTTCGCAGGATGGCCAAGCGCGAGAAATGCCAGCGGTTGAATATTGCCTGGCAGACCCAATAGATGGCGAAAGCCTTTGATGATTTCAGACATTGGTTGAACGACCAGCCAGCAACCGCCAAGTCCGAGAGCATGGGCTGCCAGCAGAATTGTCTGACCGGCAATACTTGCGTCTTGAATCCACATATCCGGTGAAATGGATGTGTCCCCGCAAATCAAAATGCCCAGCGGTGTTCGTTTGAGAAATCCGCCATACGGATGAAATCCGGCGATCTTTTCCAAAACAACCCGTTCATTGATTACAACATACTTCCATGATTGCGCGTTATCTGCCGTTGGTGACTGCATGGCACATTTTAGCAAAGTGTCTATGTCAGAATCCGATACAGCTTTTTCTGTAAAGGACCGGCAGCTCCGTCTTGTCATAATGCACTCTAAGGCATCCACGAATAATCTCCCTTCCCATTTATGTTGGTAGATAATCACCGATCTCCATCGGAATACCCAGGCTGTCGAATCCTGTCTGCAGGATTGTCTGCAGATCCTGGTACTTCGGTGAGTTGAACGCAGGAAGCTGCATGGGCTTGCGTGGAAATCCTGCGTCAAAACCGCGGGCATATAACGCCATGTGCGAAGCGATGGTGCTATCAGTAAAGTGCAGCTTGTTGCTGATGTCCATCATCACATAATAGGCTTTTTCTGAGGTTGGTACATCTCCCTGTATGGTTGATTTGGTCAGTAACGTCATAATTTCTGGAGCGTAGTTGTTCATCCCGGCGATCATCGCGCGGCAACCCATATAGTAATAAGGCAGCCATCCTTTGGATGTTCCCAGAATTACTTCAAATTTCTTGTTGCCTAATTTTACGTCATAAAACACAGTGCTTAAAAACCCTACATCAACCGGGCTGTCTTTAATACCAGCCAATCCCAATTCCTGCAGTTTTTTGACTGTGCTGGTAGTAAATGAAAACCGGGATGTTTCCGGGTTGTTGTACGCATAAACGGGAATATTTACAGATTCCAGAATGTCTTTATAAAATTGGAGTATCAATTCTTCAGAATGCTTGTAATAAAAAGGTGGAACAGATGCGATACCATCAACACCTATCGATTCCGCTTTCTTTGCAAGATCGATAGTGTTTTTTGTATCCACACAGCCCACATGAGGGATTAGTATTTTTTCTTTATACAACCCGGCTACATCTTTTGCCAGGCGGAAAATTTCCACTCTCTCATCATTTGTCATCATGGGGCCGGCGCCATATGATCCGGTTAGAAAAAGTCCATCAACTCCCTTATCAAACATCCACTGCATATGCCAGCGGGTTCTATTTAGGTCCAGAGTACCATCTGGATTAAAAAATGTGATATTTGGAACCAGAGAACCTGAAATCATCGCTCCTCCTGATTTATTACTCATTTTTAGGCGAGTAAGTTTCACCCGCATGGAATTATGTGTTCAATTTCCATCAAAAATTGTTGGTATTCCTCCATGTAGCGATAATGGTTTTCCACATTCGGAAGCACATCCTCACCTTCAATGGGGAATTTAAGTACATCATCCAGTGAATCAAGGTAACCCAGTGCGTTTAATCCAAAGATTGCTCCTCCGCGTGCAGAACCTTCATTTGATTTCGATACAACCAACGGCTGGCCAAATACATCCGCGGCAATTTGTTTCCACAAAACAGACGCGGCCAATCCTCCCGTCACACGTATCTCCTGAATGGGCGTCTCGTGCACCGATTGGATCGTTTCGATGATCCGAAATATGGAAAAGGTGATTCCTTCCAATACTGCCCGGGTCATATGTCCCCGGCCATGGAGAATATCCAGACCATGGAAGCCGCCCCGCGTTTCAGCCCGCCATGCCGGGCATTGTTCTCCGGCAAGATAAGGTATGAAGATCAAACCTTCCGAGCCGGGAGGAATACTCAGCGCCTGTTTTTCCAATTCGATAAATACATCCATTTCTGCTGATACTAGGAACTGGTTTTTAAACCAGTCATAGATCATTCCGCCGCTGCTTGACATCCCGCCGGTCACCAGGTGGGTTTCATCCAGAACGTAGGTCCAGAGTTGCTGCTTATCATCCGGCCTCGCGCGGTCGACCATCTTCCTTGCCGCAGTACTCGTCCCAACATTTACAACCAGTGTTCCCGGATCCATTGCCCCAACACCCAGACTGGATAGCGGCGCGTCGCCCGCCCCCAAAACCAGTGATGTTCCAACCGGTATTCCGGTTTTTCGCAGGTATTCTGAATCCTGCAGGGTTATGGTCGCACGTGTAGAATCGATCTCAGGCAGGTTTTCCGATGCTATTCCTGCCAGTGATAACGCATCAGAGTTCCAGTGATGTTCACGGATATCCATCAAACCTGTTGAGGACGCCATCGACCAATCTGTGATGAATTGTCCGGTTAGATGAAATATGAGATAGTCTTTCACGCTGATAAAACGGGTATCAGGTTGTGTCAGATGATTCTCCACCATCCAGCGAATCTTCGACAATGGATAGATGGCTTCCAGCGGGCAACAGGTTTTTCTATAGACCTGATCGGCACGGGGATCCTTTTTTATAAGCTCTGAAAATCGTCTGCTTCGTGTGTCACTCCAGGTTATGACCCGCGTCACCGGTTGTCCATGCCCATTCACCGCCAGGATACTGGCCATCTGGCAGCTTAAGACCACACCCAGCAGATCATTTCCTTCACACAATGGGATAATCTCTGAAATTGCCTCAGCTGTACATGTCAGGACGGTTTCCGGCTCCTGTTCATTCCAACCGCTTTGAGGAATAATCAATGGGTATGGTCGACGTGCCAGACCTACAATTCTCATAGCCGCGTCGAAGAGAACGGCTTTTACCGCGCTGGTTCCGAGATCAACAGAGAGGATAACTTTACTTCCCATACAGGTACGACTTGATCCCTTCACCCAGGAAAGCTTTCCAGACGATCAGATTGTACGGGTTATCCCATTCCAATTGATCGCGAAACAACTCATGAAGTCTATTGTTATTGAAGATCAGATTTCCTTTGTTATCGAAGGTCATCCCGTCCACCCAGATCATGCGTTCGTCTGAGATGATCGGTTTAAAGGTTTGATTGACCGGGTCGAAAACGCCGATTCCCTGCCCTTCAAGCATGGTGTAATAGATCAAACCCTGGTTATCGGCTCCCAGGCCATCCGAGTTGGTACCTTTATCTCCCAGATCAACCACTGCTTTTTCTATTACCTCTTCAGGCGTTGAAAGATCACGCAGCAAAGCGGTATCCACACAATACATATGCCGGGCAGTCAGCGCACACCAGTACAGGGTTGATCGATCCGCTGAAAGGGCGATTCCATCCGCGCCTGTCCGCATGGGTGTATCCGGCCATATAGACTTTCCGGCAATCTTGAACCAGTAACCTGGAACATCCTGGGTGCTGATGTGCTGGTGCAATACCCTGCGTAATTGCCGGGTCTTCATGTTATAGACAATTAGTCCGCCTTGCAGAGGATCTGTATATATCCCAGAATCAGCGATATACACAAACCCATTCCTATTATCAACAACCAGGTCATTTAGAAATGAAGCGGAAAATGAAGCAATCTCATGAGGAATCGGAATGATATCAACCAGAGTATTTTTTTCAATATCCCAGCAGACGATCTTTTGCATTCCCTCTGTGCATGGACTGCCTTCGACATGTCCCTGATCAAGCCACCAGATACGACCCAATTCATCGATCTCCCAACCCAGAACTGATTGCAATGCATTCGGATTACCGATTTCATTCATGGCTTCGTTCGGATATGGTTCCAGTATCGGTTTTCCATCCACGAGTACAATCTTGTTGAAGGTTGCAGGGATTCCATGCGCCCAGCGGGGAACTGAGAGGTAGTAATTCCCCTGTTCATCTGTTTTGAAACCGGCTGGCATGGCACCTTTCCAGTATTGATTTTTCTCAAACTCTTCTTTTTTCGCAGTATTGGAGAACAGCCAATCCAGATGGCTCCAGTGAAAAAGTATTTCATACGGAATGGATTCTTGTGACATAGTCTCTCCTGATTAAGAAATACTCAACCCACAGTCACTGGCATAATGCCAGTACTGTTTTTTTAAGCTGGATAGTAGACTGTACCCAGCTCCGAATTCTTTTTTAGCCTTTCTCTTTTTAACTCTTTCCGTTACTCAAAGACTTTTCGCTTTGCACATCAAACAAGAGGATATGGTCCGGATCGAATCCCAGCCAGATTTTCTCTTTTGGTGATATCTGAAAATCAGGTGAAGAAACCACCTGGAATCGTATATCGTTCAATTTCGCGGAGATATTCTTTGAATCACCGGTAGGTTCCACTACGAAGACTTCCGCCGGGATGACATGGTGGGTATCTTTTTTCAGGCTGATATTTACATAAAATGGTCGAATTCCCAGAACCAGTTTTTCGGGTAATTTGCCTTCCGCAGCCAGGTGTTTAAATTTATCCGGTAGGGGAATTACCAGTTCGTGATGTACCAGAACTTCTTGCCCGTTTTCAGTGCGGTGTACACAATCCAGAAAGTTCATGGCGGGTTCGCCCACAAATCCGGCAACAAACAGGTTTGCCGGCTTGTTATAAATTTCTTCCGGTGTTCCAGTTTGTACCAACAATCCATCTCGCATGACCGTGATACGGTCCGCCATCGCCATGGCTTCTTCCTGATCATGAGTCACATAGATCATCGTATGATTCAATTCAATGTGCAATCGCTTCAAATAGGCACGCATGCGGCTGCGTTGACGAGTGTCGAGGTGAGATATGGGTTCATCCAGTACAAACACATTGGGTTTACGTGTCAGCGCGCGTGCCAGACCAACCTTTTGTGCCTGTCCTGAACTCATACCCGCGGGCATATGATCCAGCAGGTCAGTGATTTCAAGGATTTCTGCGATGTTTTTAACGCGTTTGTCAATATCAGCCTGTTTCCATCCCGCTGCACGCAGAGGAAATGCCAGGTTTTCATAGGTGTTCAGGGTGGGGTATAACGCATAGGTTTCAAACGCCATGGCTACACCCCGATCTTTGGGGCTGACATCATTAACCAATCTCTGGTTAAAGAATAGTTTGCCAGCCGAGATCTCTTCCAGTCCAGCGATAATGCGCATGGTGGAGGATTTACCACATCCAGATGGGCCTAGAAATGCCATAAATTCACCATCGGCAATGTCGAGGTCTATTCCCTTTACCGCATGTACGGATTTGCCGTACCATTTCTCCAGTTTTTCCAGTTTAATGGATGACATCGCCCGCTCCTTATTGTCCTTTTTTGAAATCGATGGGGTGGGAAATGGCCTCTCCATCCGGGACATACAAATGGATATTTTTATCGGATAAATCCAGGAAAATTGTTTCGTGGATGTTGATATTCATATCCGGTGATACGATGGATTGCACCAATCCAGCGTCTTTCAACTGGCAGGTGACAATATTTCGGTAGCCAAAGGTCTCTACTACATACACCTCTGCTGGAACATTATATTTTTCAGATGGTTTGCAGGAGATGGGAATCTCACTTGCCCGGAATCCTATGCGAACCTTGCCATTCCTTGATTTTTGGCGGATTTTTTCCGCAGTAGGCGTACTTACTGGTATGTGTATTTCTTTTAATTCGATGAAATATTTTCCCAATTCTTCTTTTAGTATTCCATCCAGGAAGCTCATGGACGGATCCCCAAGGAAGGAGGCGACAAACTCACCATTTGGTTGGTGATAAACCTCATCCGGCGTGCCGATCTGCATGGATTTACCTTTATTCAAGACGACGATTCGATCGGAAAGAGCCATGGCTTCTCTGTAATCGTGCGTCACGTAAACAACGGTGGCACCTCTCTCACTGCACATGGCTTTAATTTCGCCGCGCATGTGGTGCCGCAGTTTGGCATCCAGGTGGGAAATGGGCTCATCCAGAAGATAAACATCTGCTTCCCTGATCATGGCACGCCCCAGGGCAACCCGTTGACGCTGTCCTCCGCTCAGAAAACCCGGCCGACGGTCAAGAAGGTCTGTGATCTGTAATGTTTCTGCCATTTTGTGTATGCGTTTGTCCACCTCTGCGTCCGCCATTTTCTTTGAACGCAAAGGAAAAGCCATATTCTCTTTAACCGTCATATGGGAATATAAGGCATAGTTTTCAAAGACCATTGACATATTGCGATTCTCGGGCGGTACATTTTTCAGTGAATGGCCGTTGAATCGAATCTCTCCATGAGTCGGTTGAATGATCCCCGCAATGAGCCGAAGGGTTGTAGACTTTCCGGCACCGGCAGGGCCAAAGATCACCATGAATTCCTGGTCCCTTAATTCCAGTGACAGTCTGTCAACTGCCATTGTTTTATCAAATCTACGTGAAATGCTGTCCAATTCAAGCATGGGATTGTTCCTTAAAGTTCTTCTTTTTCTTTTTCGCGGAGCATGCTGCGAATTCCGGCATACAGGTACAACCCTCCACATATCGCGGAGATTACAACGCCTGTCCATACACAGCCAATATAGGGATCAAGAAATTTAAGCCATACCAGACCAATGAAGATGAAGATCATGAAGCCCCACCATGCGCGGTCCCATAATTTTGATAATGACATGGTATCCTCCTCTACCCTCTCACCGCGCCGAATGTCAGGCCGCGCACGATATAACGCTGCAAGGCGAGCGCGAATGCCATCATTGGCACAACGCAGACAGTTGCCGCTGCCGATAACGGTCCCCAGAGAATGCCGCGTTCCGTCCAGAAGCCGTTTACGCCCACAGTGATGGTCATGGCTTCACTGCGTGTCAGAATGAAGGCAAAAAGAAATTCATTCCAGCTAAACAGCAGGCAAAATATAGCCGTAACCGCAATTCCCGGGGCAGCCAGCGGGAAAACAATCTTCCAGAGGACTTCCCAGCGGGTATAGCCATCCAACCTGGCAGAGTCTTCCAGTTCAATCGGTATATCCTGAAAGAAGGAGACAAGCAGCCAGATGGCAAAAGGCAGGTTAAATATTGAATAACAGACCACAAGTGTACCCAGTTGATCCAATCCAAGTTGAAAAAATTTACCAAACCCAGTCGCGCCAATTTCCTTAAAGATTAGGAAGTAGGGTAGAACTACGGCGATGGCAGGCATCATTTTTGTGGTGAGGATGAAGAACATCATATTGCCGCCGCCAACGTTATAGCGGGCAAACGCGTAGGATGCCAGTGTTCCTACCCCAACCACGATCAATGTCGAGAATAGCGTCACGACCAGCGTGTTCTTAATGAAATGCCCGAAGTTGGCCACTTCAAATGCGTATTTGTAATGTTCCAGCGTGGGAACAAAGGTCCACCGCGGAGGCGTATTTAAAATATCAAGGGATGGTTTAAATGATGTGGTAATCATCATATATATGGGGAAAAGGAACAGAATTAATACGGCAACCACAATGGCAAACCTGACGACATCCATTCCCCGGACTTTATTGTTTTGAATCATGGCAATCTCCTTAGTCTCCGCGGGTTCGTTCAGCCTGAGATTTCATCATGGGGCGCAAGACCACACCCGAAAAGACGACAACGGCAAAGAGAACAAGCAGCGCCATGGCACTGGCCTGATCCAGCCGGAAATATTTCAATCCCAACCTGTAGAGATAATAGGTGACTGTCTCCGTGGCTACACCCGGGCCGCCGCGGGTTAACGTGATGACGGCATCATATAATTTAATAGAGTCAATGGTTCTCAAAATAAAGACAAGTGTTAATACAGGTGTAAGCATCGGGAAAGTGAGACGCCGTAAAACCATCCAAATTGAGGCTCCATCCAACTCCGCAGCCTCAAATGGTTCACGGGGTAATGATTGCAGACCTGCCAGTACAATGAGCATTACATATGGGGTCCACATCCAAACGTCAAAAAGGATGATACTTGGCATAGCCCAGTTTGGATCTCCCAGCCAGTTGGGAGCCGTCCACCCGGGCACCTGATTAAACAACCAGGTATACACACCGAAATCAGGATCATACAGGTAACGCCAGACCAATCCGACCGCCGCCGGGGCGGATGCCATGGGTAAAAGGAATAAAGCCCGGATAATGCCTTTAAACCATTTCAACTGGTTTATCAGGAAGGCCAGTACGATTCCAAGTACCATTTCAAGACCGACAGTAAAAATCGTAAATTCCAGAGTTCTGCCGGTGGCACTCCAGAAGTCTTCATTATTTAATGCATCCCGAAAGTTATCCAGTCCAACCCATCCCTGAATACCGCCTGCGGTCAAGTCGGCATAATGGAACGATAGGTAAATGGCATAGAACAACGGAACCAGACCAAAAAAGATAAGAACAACCATGGCAGGTGATACCAGGATCATCGAATACCATTTATCTGAGAACCTGTTCTTTTTGTAGTTATGAGTTGGGGTAGTAGTAATTTCAACATCACTCATCGATACCTTCTCCTTATTCTTTCAAATTGGGGTACAAGTATTTGCATACTCGTACCCCAATTCCTGGTTCTAACGTGTTACGTTATTTTTTAAGACGAACCTGCAGACTCCTATCGAATTTGAAGGAGCAATCTGCTTTTGGATCTGGTAATGTGATTCCATCCAACTTGACTTCGCATGCCTTGTTACCACACAGTTTGGTGATCGCCTTGGCATACCCATCCATGGCTTCCTGTGGTGTTTTCTGCTTGGTTACTGCGGCAGACAGCCATTGCGGGGCTTCTTCATAGATCTTTCCAACCTGGGGAACATAGATCATGTTGGTGTGCCAGCATTTATCAGCCCAATCATTGATCTGTTTCACTACGGGGAAGTGACCGGCGGTTTCCCGATTCTTGGTATAGAAATCTTTGTCGGTCATGATGCTGTCGCGAATGGCACTGCCACCACCCTGTGCGAAGGAAAGCTGAGCTTCCTTGCTGGTAATGAATTTCATGAATTGCCAGGCCATATCAGGGTTCTTGGAAGCTTTGGGAACGCCAATGTTGAAGGCACCAGCCCAAACACGACCACCACTGGGATTCGGTGCGGCACAGACCTCTGAACCTGGAATCTGTTTTTCGGTTTTGACAGCATTGGCCCACTGATCCAGATAGAAGGGGCCGGTCATGGCGATCAAACCCGAATTCAACTGGCTGACAACGAAGTCGTAGGAACCGGTTAATGATCCAGGGGGTGCATAGGGAACCAGTTTCTCAACATCATAAGTCAGGGCTTTTACATAGGCAGCATCATCAACCCCGGGAGTTCCATCTTTATTGATGACATCACCGCCCATACCCCAGGCAATCATGTTGACTTCATCGAACAGGTTGGTGAAACGACCGGACATGGTGCCGATACCAAACATATCCTTATCCAGCTTCTGGCCTTTCAATGTGTCTCCAGCCTTGCGGGTGAAGAATTGGGCAATATCAGCCATCTGGTCATAGGTGGTCGGTATATCCAGCTTGTAACCATATTTCTTTTCAAAGTTGGCCATTTCGGTGGGATCTTCGAATAGATCGCAGCGATAGAACATACCCTGGGTATAGGTGTAATACGGGAGGCCATAGGTCTTTCCACCCCAACCACCGCCGGTTTTTACCAGAATCGGAGTAATATCGCCGAAATCCAGTTCTTTAGGGTCTTCCTTTGCGATATAATCATCAAGAGGAAGAAGATACCCGTTATTGGCCCACTCTGCCTTCCAGGACACGTTCCAGGTTATGACGTCATAGGCGCCAGTACCGCCTACCATATCGAGGACTTCTTTCTCATACATCGTCGGGAGATCCATCTTGACGATGTTTACTTTATAACCTGTTTTCTTCTCGAAATCTTTGGCCACATTCTCAGCCCAGTCTGTATAGAAACCTGCGATCGTTGCCCAGGTGATCTGCTTTTCAGCAGCAACCGGAGCAACCGGCGCAGCGGCCTGAACTGCTGAAGCAGGCGCGAAGGCGGTGAATAGTACTGAGAACACCATCAACACCGAGAATACTACTGAAAGCCTACTTTTCATCTTATGATTCTCCTTGTCATTTTTTTTGATTTTTTCCACTAACTTTCTGCCTTACTCATCCTTCTTATCTTATCGTATACTCCACCTCCAAGCGCTCACTCATGAGCAGGACTTTCCCGGAAATGGCGCCCCTGGTCAAAGAAATGGATAATTTCTTTTCTCGCGACCAGATCGCCGAACTTATGAATTGGTCCGGGTGCAACCAAGATTTTCTGAAATAATCTGGGAATATTTAAGGCCAGTTTTGGCCAGGGATTCATCGCGATCTGGGGTCATTGAGATGACCCACCCCGCGATGCTTATTGCCGCGATCACTTTTCCTTCGTGATCGCGCACAGGCAACGCAACACAGCGGATACCTTCTTCATTCTCGCTGTTATCAACGGAATATCCCTGCCTGCGGATCATGCGCAGATGTTCGTAAAATGCTTCGGGGTTGGTTATGGTGTTCCGTGTGTAATACTTTAATCCCCGTGTATTGACATATTTTTTCCATTCACCTTCAGGAAGAAATGCCAAAAGAGCTTTCCCCAATCCGGTGCAATGGGCTGGCATTCTGTTACCAATCCGTGAAGCCATTTTTACCGGCGACTTGCCGTCAATTTTGTCCACATAAACAACTTCATAACTATCAAGGTAAGCCATGTGAACCGTTTCCCCGGTTTCTTCCCGCATTTGTTTTAGAATTGGGTGAGATATTGCGCGGAGATCAAGATTATCAAGGAACTTTGATGCCAACCAGAGAGCTTTTGATCCCAGGGTATAACAGGATGTATCCGGGTTCTTAACCACATATCCAATGGTCTCCAGCGTTGAAAGATATCGATATGCTGTGCTTTTGTTAATTTTCAAAGAACGACTTAAGGCAGATAACTCTACCGGTTCCGGGTTATTGGCTAAAAATTCTAAAATGATGAAAGCTTTTTCGACGGAGTTGTTTAAGGAAGCAGCGGAGTTTTCCATAATTCATTCCCTTTTATTCAGGAAACTATGTTTCAATATACAAAACGCTGTTTCAATAATCCCTATTCTACAGACTTTATTTCTTTATGTCAATAGTATCTTATGTAATTATTATGTTCGTACATTATTATATACTAACGCGAATTAATGTCAACCACGAAATTTCATCAAATTGAATGTCTTATGTCACAATTGAAATTGTCATGGTTACCCCGCTCTTGTTATTCTCTTTTCTATTTTAAATAGCAATAATTTCTCAAACCTTGACAGTCTCAATTCATTCCATATAATTGTTCTCAATGGTTCCGAAATTGCTTTCCCTGCATCATCATTATTCCTTTTCCCCCAATTGATCGGCGGGCTTTTTTCGTTTACCAACAAAAAGACTTTTCAAACCCCCGGTCATCCGGGGGATTTTTTTTAGAAGGGACAGAACATGTTAAATCGTGAAACAGGAGACCTCAGACTTTCTCTTCCATCCAAGGGAAGATTGGCGGAAGAAACCCTCGATTTTTTGTCAGATTGTGGATTAACCGTCTACCGCCCCAACATTCGCCAGTACGAAGCAGTTATTCCAGACCTTCCTTCCGTTCGTGTACTTTTCCAGCGACCGCCAGACATTGTTGTGAGCGTTCGTGAGGGAACTGTGGACTTTGGCATCACTGGACTGGATGTGGTGGAAGAACGAAAAGGCGAGCTTAATGAGGTCATGGTCATTCACGATGACCTGCACTTCGGTCAATGCCGATTAAACCTTGCTGTTCCCGAATCGTGGGTGGATGTCAACTCGGTTTCCAGTCTCAAATTAAGAGCCCAATCATTTAACCGGAAAATTCGTGTGGCTACCAAGTATCCTGAACTAACCGGAAAATTTCTTTCGTCTCATGATATTGCCCACACGCTGATCCCGGCCGAAGGTACGCTTGAAACAGCACCATCCATCGGGTATGCCGACATGATCTGTGATATTGTATCTTCCGGACAAACTTTGCGAGACAACCGATTGGTTGCTCTGCCGGATGGCTGCCTGCTGACTTCACAGGCAGTGTTGATTGCCAATCGCGATTCATTAAAAAATCGCCCGGAAGCCCTTCAGGCAGCTCGTTTTATTCTTGAATTTTTTGAAGCCCACCTGCGCGCCAACGAAAACCTGTCAATTTTCGCCAATATGCGGGGGGATTCCGCCGAAGCCATCGCGCAATCGATATTTACAAATTGCCACATTCCCGGCTTGCAAGGCCCTACCATCTCTCAGGTGATCGTGAGAAACCCGGAAGAAAAATGGTTTGCCGTTAACATCATTGTCCAGCGCAGTCACCTTTATCAGGCGATCACGGAGTTGCGATCCATCGGAGGCAGCGGTGTGGTGGTCACCCCGGTAAAATATATTTTTGACGAAGAACCGCCCCGATACACGGCACTTCTGCAGGCATTGAAAGAAGGGTGAATATGAATGTGGGTCAACGTATAAAAGAAATGGCGGCCTATACACCCATTGAACCGGTGGAAATTCTGGCAGCCCGCCTGGGCATTCCTGAGGCCGGTATCATCAAAATGGACGCCAACGAAAATCCATATGGCCCATCTCCAAAGGTGTATGAGGCACTGGCAAACACCAAATACTTCAATATCTATCCCGATCCGGAAAGCCGGGATTTGCGGAAAAAATTATCTGAAATATACAGGGTTCCTGAAGAGATTCTCCTGGCAGGATCGGGTGCCGATGAGCTTATTGATCTTCTCACCAGAGTAGTCCTTGAGCCCAATCAAAAGGTGATTAATTGCGTTCCTACATTCGGTATTTATAACTTTGATACAACACTGAATTATGGAAAGATCATCAATATTCCGCGCAATCCGGATTTTTCGCTGGATCTGGAAACCATTAAGAATTCAGTAGAAACACAAAAACCAGCGCTTATTTTTCTCTGTTCGCCCAATAACCCGGACGGGAGACTTGCCTCCTCAGAAGAGATGGATACCCTTCTCTCACTTCCAACCCTGGTAGTTCTGGATGAAGCCTATGTCGAATTTACACAGAAGGATATGGATCTTGGCCGTCACCAATCAATGATCAGCCAGGTAAAAGACAGGAAGAATCTTGTGGTTTTACGCACCTTTAGTAAGTGGGCCGGATTGGCTGGATTGCGTGTCGGTTTTGGCGCGTTCCCCGCAGAATTGATTACATCATTGTGGAAAGCGAAGCAGCCATACAATGTTAGTGTGGCGGCAGGTTGCGCGGCATTGGCATCGTTGGAAGACCGCGAATACCTTGCCGCAAATGTCGCCAAAATTCAATCGGAGCGCATCAGGTTGCAGGGAAAATTAAAGAGTTTCTCCACACTCTCAGTGTATCCTTCTTGCACCAATTTCATTCTCTGCAAATCGACAAAAAAATCGGCCATTTTAATAAAACAGGAATTGGCAGCCCGGGGGATTTTCATTCGACATTATGATAATGAATTGTTGCGAAATTACATTCGTATTTCTGTCGGGAAACCCGAAGATACCGACATCTTGATCCGCAATCTGGAGGAAATACTATGAGCGATAGCAACGATAAACAAACCGTTTCTCGAAAAGCACAAGTAATCCGGAAGACATCAGAAACAGATGTATCAGTTCTGGTTGACCTGGATGGATCAGGTCTCAGTGAAATTCACACAGGCATAGGTTTTTTCGATCATATGCTCACACAGATTGCCTGCCACGGATTATTCGACCTCACCGTAAAAGCTAGCGGCGATCTGGATGTGGACTGCCACCACACCATTGAGGATGTTGGTCTGGCACTGGGAGAAGCTTTTTCGAGGGCTTTGGGTGATCGTAAAGGGCTTGTTCGCATGGCGGATGCATCTGTCCCCATGGATGAGAGTCTGGCGATCACTTGTGTCGATTTTTCCGGACGTCCTTATTGCGAATTTAAAGAAAACTGGAGGGGAGATTCAGTTGGAATTATTCCCGTTAGTCTCATCGAACACTTCTGGTCCTCCTTTGCTGTTACCGCAGGCTGCAATCTGCATATCCGTGTCCTGGAAGGAAAGGATAACCATCACATGGCTGAAGCCATATTCAAGTCTGCCGCGCGGGCTTTCATGGCAGCCACCCGGCTTGACCCGCGCCGAGCGAATGTGGTTCCATCCACCAAAGGCTTCCTTGCCGACCGGAATAAAATTCAATGAGTACCCCGTCCATTCAGTTGATCGATGCGGGTACGGGAAATCTTCAGTCAGTCTACAATGCACTGCTCCACCTCGGAGCGGATATCAAAGTGGTGTCTGACGCCGCTTTGTTCCGTGGAGATATAAAAACCATTCTTCCGGGTGTTGGCGCATTCCGGCAATTCATGAATGGGCTAATCCACCGCGACCTTCTGGAGCCGATCTTACAAATTTCCGCATCCAACATACCCCTGTTGGGGATCTGCGTCGGGATGCAGGCGTTATTTGATTCAAGTGAGGAAATGGGTGATACGCCCGGCCTGTGCATCATTCCCGGACGGGTAAAACGATTTCCGGACCAAAAAGATTGGAAAGTACCGCAAACTGGTTGGAATGAGATTGTTCTGGCGCATATATCACCCTTATTCAAAGGAATTGATTCTGGTGCTTATTTCTACTTCAATCATTCCTATTATGGGCAACCCGGCCGGGAAGAAAATTGTCTTGCCAGGACGCAATATATTTTTCCTTTCGCGTCAGCTGTCTCCCAGGGAGTTACATATGGAGTGCAGTTTCATCCAGAGAAAAGCCAGAAATTAGGGTTGCGCCTGTTGAAGAATTTTCTCGAATTGTGAACTATCCAAAACCATGCCAACACGGAAAAGAGAATGATTATGACTACCTTCACTATTTTTCCCGCCATTGACTTGCGTCGTGGACAGGTTGTACGCCTCAGTCAGGGTGATCCAGACAGGCAGAAAATCTACAGTACGGATCCAGTTTCGATTGCCCGGTCCATGCTTGAACAGGGAGCAGGCTGGTTGCATGTGGTCAACCTGGATGGCGCTTTTGGTGATCCGTCTGATTTGAATATGGCGGCACTGGCGGCTATTTCCCGTACGGCGCAATCCCATGGGGCGCGTGTTGAATTTGGCGGAGGACTGCATACCCTCGATCAGGTTAGGTCTGTTCTTTCCTCTGGAATTGATAGAGCCATTCTGGGCAGCATGGCCACGCGTGAGCCAGAAAATATAGAAGTATTGTTAAGAGAATTCCCGTCCGATCGGATAGCCGTCAGTCTGGATAGTAAGAATCAGAAAGTTATGGTATCCGGCTGGAAAGAGGCATCTGGAATGGGTGTGTTTGACCTTGCCGCAAATTTGAAAACTCTAGGACTGAAATGGCTGGTCTATACAGACATTGAACGAGACGGTATGCAAACCGGAAGTGACTTCACAACCACGGCAGCATTGGTCCAAAGAACAGGGTTAAAAGTCATTGCCTCGGGCGGAGTATCCACCTATCAGGAAGTAGAACGTCTAAAAAACAGCGGGGTAGCCGGAGCCATACTTGGTCGCGCGTTGTATGAAGGATCCGTTGACCTGGCCGGTTTGTTAAAATTGGAATGCAAGGAAAACCAGTAAATGTTGACCAAACGGATCATCCCCTGCCTTGATATAAAAGATGGGCGCGTTGTTAAAGGAGTGCAATTTCTTAATCTACGTGACGCCGGCGATCCGGTTGAACAGGCGAAGATATATGATGAGTCCGGCGCGGATGAATTGGTCTTTCTGGACATCTCAGCCAGCGCCGCCGGCAAAGCCACCTGTATTGAGGTAGTGAAACAGGTCGCCCGCGCTGTGTTCTTACCATTTACAGTTGGAGGCGGCATTCGCAGTGTTGAGGATATGCGCAATCTCTTGCTGGCTGGCGCCGATAAAATCAGCATTAACACCTCGGCAGTTCAAAATCCAGATTTGATCACCGAAGGCGCGAAAGCATTCGGCAGCCAGTGCATTGTCCTGGCCATTGACGCCAGGCGAAAAAATGCTTTCGGGGATCAAGGTTACAGTGTTACTATCCACGGGGGTCGTACTTTAACCGAACTGGATGCCATCAAGTGGGCAAAGAAAGGCGTGGAATTAGGCGCCGGTGAAATTTTGCTTACCAGCATGGATCGCGACGGATCATTGAACGGGTACGACCTCGAATTGACCCGCTTAGTTGCCGAAGCGGTATCGGTACCGGTGATTGCTTCCGGCGGCGCGGGAAACAAACAGCACTTCGCGGATGTCTTGACCAGTGGCAAAGCGGAAGCCGCCCTCGCGGCATCATTATTTCATGATGGTATTCTCCCCATTCCTGAATTGAAGAAATACCTTCGGGACCAATCCATTCCAATTCGCTGTTTGTCATAGTCAGAAGTTCTGGTAAGATGATTTTATGGAAAACTTAAAATTTGATTCCAATGGACTAATTCCCGTTGTAGTTCAAGACGACCTGACAAATAGAGTCTTGATGGTTGCCTGGATGAATATGGAAGCATACAACCTGACCCGCAAGACCAAATTGGTGCATTTTTGGTCCAGATCTCGCAAAGTGATCTGGCTCAAAGGGGAAACATCGGGGAATACGCTTTCTTTGAAATCGATGTGGTTGGATTGTGATGGTGACACTCTTCTGGTCAGGGTGGAACCGGCCGGTCCAGCCTGCCATACCGGGGAAATTTCCTGCTTTTTTCGAGAGATACATTAAAATATACTGATCGGACACCATGAACCTATCAAATCTTTATCAAATTATTCAAGACCGCAAAGAGAATCCTTCACCGGCTTCGTATACGACCAGATTGTTCACTACCGGGCAGGATGAAATCTGCAAAAAAGTTGGTGAAGAAGCCATCGAAGTTATAATCGCGGCTAAAGGACAGGGGAAACAACGCCTTATTGAAGAAGTGTCTGACTTGACCTATCATGTTCTGGTGTTACTCGCCCAAAACGAGATTTCTCTACATGACATTGAAGAGGAACTGGAAAAACGTCATAAATGAAGAAAACGATCCTGCTTTTTGATATGGACGGAGTTCTGGTTGAACCCAGGCGCTACCGGGCATCCTTGAAGAGCACCATCGATTATTTTGGAAGAATCATGGGGTGGGATTTTCTGTATCCTGGTGAAGAAACCATCGCGTTCTTTGAGTCCAAAGGCATCATCAGCGAATGGGATATTGCGTCAATCTACATGGCTTTTGTGTCGGAAATGGTTCTGGAAACCAATACCTGGTTGCCTATACCGGATGATTTCTTAACTTTTTGTGAAGTCGTTAAAAATGCGAAAATTTCTCGTCCGGAATTTAATGCCATTTCTTTAATTGCACAGTTACCGGTGATTAAAAAGGCAGGATTTGCCTATAGTGATATGGTTCTTTACCTGATCGAATCCGGCCCGGCTCGATCATTATTTCGCAGACTTGCCGAAACATCTCTGCTGGAAAATATCCTCCAGCATACGCGCAGCCTTCATGAGAATGTCATTACGCGTGTTTTCCAGGAAGTCTTTCTGGGACAGACCACATTTGAAAATACATTCCATTTGCCAGCCATTAATTTTGACCAGTCAACTCAGCGGATTGTTGACCGGCCTTTGATTTCGCGTGAATGGAATGAGAAACTGAAGAAGCTCTGCCAGAGTGGTATGGCCGATATGGCCATAATAACCGCCCGTCCTTCCTTTGAAGACTATCCGGCTGGTGAAGGGCGTCTCGAATTCTCACCGGAAGCGGATATTGTTGTGGATCAACTTGGCTGGCATCAATTTCCCGTGATTGGCCTGGGGCAGCTTCAATACGCTGCCGACCAACTTGGTTGTGGATATACCGAACTGATCAAACCCTCACCGGTTCACGCGTTGGCTGCCATTGGTATGATCATGACCCGCAGTCTTCTTCCCTCCATTGAAGCCGCGTGGGATGTGATGAATGACAAGCCGACTACGTTTTATGAATCATTTCCGGAATTGCATGTGCATATCTTTGAAGATTCACCCGTAGGAATCCGGGGGACAGAAAAAGCGATAGACCTTCTGGATTTCCTCGGAATCCCAGTTCAATTAAAAAAATGGGGAATTGCCGGAGATGGAAACAAAATTCATGAACTCGAAAAACAGGGTGCTGCTGTCGTTCCGTCGGTTAATGATGCCCTGAATCAACTCGAATTTTTGCAAGGAACTCCCTGATAATTCTCCTTACGTTGGAATGCCCGTTAATCCGGATGATTAAGCCCAAAACCATCCATTGGTAAATTGGGATGAATCATTATTGAAGGAATAATTAAATGCCAAAGAACACTGCCAGAGCTGTTTCTCATCCCAATATCGCTTTCATAAAATACTGGGGCAATCGGGATGCCAACCTGCGCATTCCAATGAGCGGCTCCATTTCCATGAATCTGGCCGGGCTTGAAACCACTACGCAGGTCACATTTGATCATACTCTCAAGGCTGACACATTCCAGCTTAATGGCAAACCGGCAGATTTATCACAGGTGAAACGGGTTTCCAATTTCGTTGACCTGATCCGCTTATTGGCAGGAATAACCACTTTCGCGCAGGTGGAAAGTACGAACAATTTCCCCACAGGTGCGGGGATTGCTTCCTCCGCCGCGGCGTTTTCTGCCCTGGCGCTGGCCGGAAGCAATGCCGCGGGTATTTCGCTGAATGAAAAACAATTATCCTGCCTTGCGCGACGCGGCTCAGGATCCGCGTGCCGTTCCGTCCCGGGTGGTTTCGTGGAATGGCTTCCGGGCTCTTCAGATGAAGATTCGTACGCCGTTTCGCTGGCATCTGCCGGCGATTGGGACCTTGTGGATGTGATCGCGGTTGTGGCGGCAGGGGAAAAAAAGGTCGGTTCCAGTGAGGGACACAGCCTTGCTCCAACCAGCCCTCTTCAGGCAGCCCGCCTGGCGGATTCACCCCGCCGATTGGACCTCTGCCGAAAATCCATATTGACCCGTGATTTTGACTCTCTGGCATCAGTCATGGAATTGGATAGTGATATGATGCATGCCGTTATGATGACATCATCGCCAGCCCTTTTTTACTGGGAACCGGATTCCCTGCGTATCATCAAGGCTATTCCAGCCTGGCGAAAAGAAGGCATTCCCTGCGCGTACACACTGGACGCGGGACCCAACGTGCATATAATTTGTCCGGCAGCCAGTGTAGGGGATGTCCGGCAAAAGCTGGAATCCCTCGAATGCGTTCAAACCATTTTGTCTGCTTCCGCAGGCGGCCCGGCTCGCTTGCTTTCTGATTAGAAGTTTATAAGACAGATTAAATTCAGCTTCAAAGTGGCTATAATACAAAAAGACAGGCTTGCCTTGCCTGATATGCAAACATAGGAAAAAAAATGGACTTTACACTTATTCAAACGATCTTTGAATTTATCATCGCCTTTGGTATTCTCTTATTCCTGCATGAATTTGGCCACTTCATTATCTCCCGCATGTTCGGGATTGAAGTGGAGGAATTTGGGTTTGGTTTTCCTCCCCGGCTGGTTCGCCTGTTCACCTGGAAAGGGACAGAATTTACCCTGAATTGGATTCCTTTTGGAGCGTTTGTGCGCCCGAAAGGTGAAAATGATCCTGCGGTTTCCGGTGGCCTGGCATCCGCGAATCCCTGGAAGCGCCTCGGTGTACTGGTTGGCGGACCTTTCGTAAATATTCTGACCGGCATTGTTATCTTCGCCATACTTTTTTCAAAGACCGGTGTGCCGGATACAAAGAAAGTACAGATCATGGAGGTTGCCAAGGGCTCACCTGCCGAAATGGCTGGCATCCTTCCGAATGACATTATTGTGAAAGTAAATACAACGGAGATTACCGACGCCACGCAGCTTTCCAGCATTGTTAAAGCCAACCTTGGAAAAGAAATCGAATTAAGCCTTTCTCGTCAGGATAAAATAATCGACGTCAAAGCCACTCCGCGGGTCAACCCGCCGCCAGATCAGGGTTCTCTCGGAATTGTCATGGGCAACCCTGTCAGACCGATCACGGTCTGGCAGGCGATACCGTATTCGCTGATGACCACAGGCGCTCAGGGAGCTGCCTTGATCACCATGCCGATTATGTTGATCAGGGGGCAGGTCGCTGCTGAAGATGCCCGCATGGTCGGGCCGGTGGGTATGTATGATATCTATTCGCAGGTACGCAGCCGCGATATATCAGCAGAGTCGAAACCCTCAAGTCCGGCTGCCGACACAATGAATCGCTTCTGGCTGCTGGGTGTAATCTCCATCGCTTTGGGATTTACCAACCTTCTGCCAATCCCGGCACTCGATGGCGGCCGGATTCTTTTCGTCCTTCCTGAGTTGTTATTCCGCAAGCGAGTCCCCGCACAATACGAAAACATGATTCATCTGATTGGTTTTGCCGCGCTTCTGGCTCTCATGGTGTATGTGACCACGCAGGATATTACCAACAGAATTATTCTTCCCTGACAGGTTCATGCATCCATGCCCGAAAAAAGTAGTTCTGTTCCTTTCCAATCTGTAGTTGATGCCCTTGTTGAAACCGGCAAGACATTTTCATCAAGTTATCTATCCCGGTTTTCTGATATTCAATCGGAGGATCTGGCGTTATTAAAGAAGAATTGGGATGACATCAAGCCTAAACGTCGTTTGAAGCTGGTGGAAGACCTGATCCAGTTCAACGAGCATAACACCATTGTCTGTTTTGATGACGTTGCCGGGATATTTCTTAAAGATGAAGACGCTCGCGTACGCACTGCTGGAATTCGTCTTCTCCGCGAGTCGGAAGATCCACGTTTTGTGGAGCAATTCATTCATTTACTGGAGCATGACAAACAGCTGATCGTCAGAGCCGCGGCCGCCAGCGGGCTTGGGCCGTATGTCCTGCTGGGCGAACTGGATAAAATTTCCCACGAAAAACTTGCCCGAATTGAACGTGCCCTGCTCCCTCGGGTCACCGGTACGGATGACGACCTGGTACGCAGAAGCGCCCTGGAAGCCATGGGTTACTCCAGCCGCAAAGAGATGACTCGTTTGATCTCTGAAGCTTTTGAAGAAAGTGATCCTGACTGGGTGGCCAGCGCGCTGGTTGCCATGGGCCGCTCAGCCTCAGAGGAATGGGAAATGCACATTCTGCGGAGCCTGTTCCACCCAGATTCAGTTGTCCGCCTGGAAGCCATTCGCGCGGCTGGTGCGTTGACCTTGACACGCGCTGTGGAACCATTGCTTGAAATGCTCGATTCAGGTGAAGAGATGAACCGGGAACTTCGTTTCGCAGCCATCTGGGCGCTTTCAGAGATTGGCGGTGAAAAAGCCAACGCCGCCCTTGAAGCGCTATTGGATAATGCCGCCACTGACGAAGAAGCGGATTTCATCGAAGAAGCCATCGAGAACATTGGCTCCGGTACGGCGTCCTTTGGTCTGGATTTTCTTGACCTTGACAGCCTGACCCACGACCGCCACGCGGAGGATGATACAGACAATGATCTCTACGATGATGAGTTGGATGAAGACGATGATGAATTTGATGAAAAATCCCGTTCAAGCCGGGGAGCAGACTACGGTTATGACTGATGCCAACCCGATTTCCGATCTCACACGCCTGCACGCTGTCGTCGAAGGACATGTGCAGGGTGTGGGATTCCGCTACTTTGTATTGACACGCGCGCAGCAGTTAAACCTTTCCGGCTGGGTTCGCAATACATCCGAAGGGAATGTCGAAGTTATGGCGGAAGGTACCCGCGATAGCCTGGACGAGTTAATGGATTCACTTCGCAAAGGACCGCGTTCATCCTTTGTTACCAATGTACGGGAAAACTGGGAACCCGGCCGGGGGGAATTCCGCATTTTTGATGTGCGGTCAACCCATTGAAGTTACTCTTCTCCCGTCAATAATCGAATCTTCTTCCAGGGCGGCATTTCGGACTGGTCAGCCAGATCGTTGCGTAATTCATAAATCTGGTCACGCAACGCGGCCGCTTTCTCAAATTCAAGGTCTTTAGCCGCCTGCTTCATCTGCTTCTCCATTTCATGGATGATGCGTTGAAGCTCTTTGGTGGGGACCACACCGGAACCCTGCCCGGCATGGTATTCCGCCTTTTTTTCGGCAATGGAGGGGGACAGTGATAATCGTTCTGTCAGGTCGTGTACCGCTTTCATCACGGTAACGGGCTCTATATTATGCTCACGGTTGTAGGCTGATTGCTTTTCCCGGCGCCGGTTGGTCTCTTCAATGGCAAATTTCATCGAATCGGTCATCGTATCCGCGTACATGATGACTGTTCCATTTACGTTTCGCGCCGCGCGGCCAATGGTCTGAATGAGCGCCGTTCCTGAACGCAGGAAACCTTCCTTGTCCGCGTCCAGTATTCCGATCAAGGAAACCTCGGGGAGATCAAGTCCTTCACGTAAAAGGTTGATGCCCACAAGTACATCATAAGTCCCCAGGCGCAGGTCGCGCAGAATACTGACGCGTTCCAGCGTGTCCACCTCGGAGTGGAGGTAATGTACCTTGATACCGATCTCTTTCAGATAGTCCGACAGGTCCTCAGACATGCGTTTGGTCAGGGTGGTCACCAGGGTGCGTTCTCCCTGGGCAACCCGTTTATTGATTTCCGTGATCAGGTCATCCACTTGACCCTTGGTCGGGCGGACTTCCACCTGGGGATCAATTAAGCCGGTTGGGCGGATGATCTGCTCGGCAATCTGTTCGGCGTGTTCCAATTCATACGGACCGGGTGTGGCCGAGGTGTAAATTGTGTGCCCCATGCGCGATTCGAATTCCCGGAACATCAACGGCCGGTTGTCCAACGCGGAGGGCAGCCGGAAGCCATATTCGGATAGCACCTTCTTGCGTGACTGATCACCGTTGTACATGCCGCGAACCTGCGGTATGGTCATATGAGATTCATCAATGAACAGCAGGTATTCGCTGGGTAAATAATCCATCAATGTCCACGGGGCTGACCCAGCCGGTCGTTGATCAAGATGGCGGGAGTAATTTTCGATCCCGGAACAATATCCAACTTCCTTCAACATTTCTATGTCGTAGCGGGTACGCTGTTCAATGCGCTGCGCTTCCAGCAGTTTGCCATTGTCTTTGAAATATTTGAGTTGGTCTTCCAGTTCCACCTCAATATCTCCAATGGCTTTTTTAAGCCGATCTTCATTGGCTATGTAATGCTTTGCCGGGTAGATATCCACCGTCTGGGGGTGGTCATGCACCTCTCCGGTCAATGGATTCAACGTGGTGATCTTTTCAATTTCATCGCCGAAGAAAGTCACCCGGTGAATTTTTTGCTCTTCATAAGCCGGGAAGATTTCCAGCGTATCACCGCGCACCCGGAACGTTCCCGGGCGCAGGTCCATGTCGTTGCGTTGGTACTGGCTCTCCACAAGCTGCCGCAGGAGCGCGTTACGGCGGAAGATTGTGCCATTTTCAAGGTGCACCACCACCCGTCCATAATTGGCCGGATCACCCAGACCGTAAATGCACGATACCGATGCGACGATGACCACGTCCTTGCGCGACATCAACGCCGCTGTGGCAGCCAGCCGCAAACGGTCGATTTCTTCGTTGATATCCGTTTCTTTTTCAATATACAGGTCGCGTTGCGGAACGTAAGCTTCCGGTTGGTAGTAATCGTAGTATGAGATGAAATATTCAACTGAATTTTCAGGGAAGAATTCGCGGAATTCCGCGTAGAGCTGCGCGGCCAGTGTTTTGTTATGCGCCATCACCAGCGCCGGCATCTGCAATTCCTGAATGATATTCGCCATGGTGAAGGTCTTGCCGGTGGCCGTGGCGCCCAGTAATACCTGGTGCTGCATTCCCTTGTGAACACCTTCTATAAGCTGTGCGATAGCCGCCGGTTGATCTCCAGTTGGAATATACGGCGCAGTCAGTTTAAAATCCATTCATCATCCTTATTTTTCACACATTCCAGTACAAATATTCTACCATAATCGTACCAGAGAAGTTTGCCGCCTATCCCCGGGGTTTCGGCAGATTACCGCGTGGGGTCTTTGGGAAAACTTCCCGAAGGGGCGTACCAATCGCCCGGATTGATATCCGGTGTATTCTGGTTCGCAATGACTTTCACATCAATGAGGGAGTGATCCGAACACGCGGTGGATAATCCGCATAACACAAACTGTGTGTAGCCCCCCGCCTGTCCCGGATCGATATTTTTAAAATCCTGTAAATAAGCCATTACATGGTAGGTTCCCTCAGGCAAGCCGTAAAGTATGTATTCGCCATCTTTGACCACATCCGTCGCGAAAAATTCCCCGCTATCCAGTTTGACAGCCACTATCCTTAGTGGTGGGATCTCTTCGGCCGGGTAAGTCAACTGCCCTGAAATGGACCCCGCCGGTTGCTTTACGATGGTTGGCAGGACAATGGGTGAGGTGGGGAGAGGTGTAGGTGTGACTACCTGAGTCTCCAAGGCTTCCACAGTCATTTGCAGCCGGCTGACCGTCGCCTGTTTCTCTGCTTCGGAGACTTCTACGGGGCCGGCAGGTGTGAACATGGAGCACATTAATGAGGTCAAACCCAGTGTCAGGCTGATGATGATCAACGGCGTGCGATGATGTTTCATTCCTACATCTCCTTGATATCTGTTCGATTCTAGCATAATCACCTGAACGGCAAGGCATTAGGAAGTGAATATTTCGGATACAATCAGGCGGTAGATTATCCATTCCTGAGGTTCAATGAAACTAAAGATAAACTGGAAGAATCCATGGTTTTTCCCGCTGCTGCTGATCTTTGTCTACGCCGTTATCTACCTGCCCTACATCACCCGTCTGGGAATTTACTGGGATGACTGGCAGATTGTCTTTCTAAACCTTATCCATTCTCCCATCGAGTACTGGAAGTATTTCATGGCTGACCGGCCTTTTTCCATCTGGACATATTTAATAAGTGTGCCGGTTTTAGGGGTCTCAGCCTTGCCCTGGCAGATTTTCACCCTGCTCACCCGCATTGCGGCTGCCTGGTTCTTCGCCGCCACACTCACACAACTTTGGCCCCGCAGGCAATGGGAAGCCCGTTGGGCAGCCGTGTTATTGTTGGTCTTTCCCGGCTTTTCACAAACCAGTATTTCCATTGCGTACAGCCAGCATTTTATTGCCCAGGCATTCTTTTTTGCCAGCCTCTGGCTGATGCTTAAAGCGGTAAGCGACAATCGTGTGTGGATGGTCATCCTTTCCTGTTTGTTGTCCCTCGTTCAGTTGTTGACCATGGAATACTTTGCCGCCGTGGAATTGGTGCGTCCCGTTCTTTTATTCATCCATTTGCGTACCATCCGTAGTGAACGCACCGATATGGCTATACGCAATGCCGCAAAACTCTGGATTCCCTATTCCCTCCCGCTTCTGATTTTTGCCGCCTGGCGATTTGGCTACTACCCGAAACTGTCAGCCGAAAACACCCCCACTCTGTTGGGTACTCTGATCGCCAACCCCATTGATACACTCAAGCAGTTCACCCAGTTCGCGCTGCAGGATACCATCTCCACCTCGTTCAGTGTGTGGATGGATTCGTTTAAACCCGCCAGCCTCGATTTCCGCAGCGTGCAAGTTGTTCTGCTTGCCGCGGCTGGTGCGGTGGGTATTGGATTCTGGTTCAAGCGCACTTCCTCTGCTGATCCAAACTCGGATGGAACGGAAGATTCTTTTATCACCCGGGCAACCCTGACAGCCTTTCTCTTTCTACTTCTCGGGGGACTTCCTGTGTGGTCAACCAACCGCCAGGCGCTGGTTGGCCTGTGGTCTGACCGTTTCACCCTCGCCCCGATGGCCGGGTCAGCCCTGTTGCTGACAGCCGTGACGTCCTGGCTGACCCGCGACCGCGGCCGCCAGCTTGTGGTCTTATCGGTTGTCGCCGCCATGGCCGCCTACAGCCAGATGTTGACCGTGCAAAAGTATGCCGAGAACTGGGATATCCAGCGGAGTTACTACTGGCAGTTGAAATGGCGCGCGCCGGAACTCAAACCCAATACCGCCCTGGTCGCGCCCAAATTACCCACCAGTTACATCTCTGATTACGCGGTGGGATTCGCCCTGAACGCCATGTACGCGAAGGAGCCGGTTGGCAAACAGGCGCAATACTGGTTCTTTATCGGGCCGCGCGCCAGGGGTAATTATTTCTCCGCCTACCAGCCGGGCCTGCCGGTCGAGTACACCCTTAGAGATGTGACATACAAAGGCAGCACTGACGAAACCCTCGGTGTTTCCTATGCCGCCGGCAGGGAATGCCTGCGTGTGCTGGACACGTTTTACGCCGAGGCGCCCACGCGTCTGGGCGATGATCTTGGCGGTATAGAACGTGATATGCTGCCCATCTCTCACCCCGAGCGCATCCGTGAAGAAACTACCTCGCCCGTGCTGCGTACCGATGTGTTTGGCGCTGAACCGCCACACGACTGGTGTTACTACTACCAGAAAGCTGACCTGGCCAGACAATTCCATCGCTGGGATGAGATCACCGCGTTGGCCGCTGAAGCGGAAACCAAAGGGCTGCGCAGCAAGAATGGCGTGGAATATCTGCCCTTCATCGAAGGCTACGCCCAAACCGGCCGGGCGGATAAAGCCCTGGAGACCAGTTTGAATGCCAACACGCTGGTCTACGGGATGTCCCCCGCGCTGTGCTCCATGTGGCAGCGTTATGCCGGTATGGAAGCCTCAACCGGTCTGCCGGCGGCATCCACCGAATTTTTCGACCGGGTAGCCTGCCCGGCGGCTCCCTGATCTATTCGTCCAGTTCCACGTAGATGCGCTTGTTGATCTTGCCCTTGGATTTGTAATCCACCACGCGCATCCGCCCAACCTCGCGGGTATTGGCCACATGTGTGCCGCCATCCGCCTGCAGGTCCAGCCCAACGATTTCGATGGTGCGTACTTCGGGGATGCCCGGCGGCAACAGGTTGATCTTCGTGCGGATCAGGTCGGGGATCTGGAAAGCCTCTTCACGCGGAAAAGTTTTCACGCGCACATCTCTACCGGCTGTCACTTCCTTATTCACCGCTTCTTCGATTACCCCCACCAGGTCTTTTGACAGGTTCTCAAACTCAAAGTCCATGCGTCCTTTGAGCGGTTCCATATCGCCACCGGTCACCTGAGCTCCGTAGTCGCGGAAAACCACCCCGCACAGAATGTGCATGGCGGTGTGAGTGCGCATCATCTGATAGCGTTTTGCCCAGTCGATCTCTCCCCTGACTTCCGTCCCAATGGCAGGGAGAACAGTATTCGCGTCTATCTCATGCAGAATACCATCCGGCGACTTTTTCACTTTAATCACCGGGTAGATGGTTTCTCCCGCAATAAAAGTTCCGGAATCACACAACTGCCCGCCTCCGCCGGGATAAAAAGCGGTACGATCCAGGATGACAGCATGGTTGACTTCATCCACCCCGGTGACACGGGCGGTAAAAATCTTCAGATAGGAATCCGTGTGGCATAACAGTTCGGTCATTTTAAAATTCCTTCCGGGTATTTTTTTGTTTTGAGTATTATACGATTGAAATTAGTGGCGTATGTTTCATTCGAGGGTGGACTTTTCGCGTAATTTGATAAGATTTCATCCGGTCGAACCGGGTATTTCCAGGAGAAAGCGTGAAAGAATACCTTTCTGAAAAATATTACCCCCGGGATGTCACGCCTTTCAATGCAACCCTTAAATAGAAAGAACTTCGATTGAGGGGGGCAACCGAAGTTCTTTCTATATGCAGTATAGTACTATTCCGGTAGTAATACCACTATTTGTGAAGGTTTTTACAAAATATTTACGCTTGCTTTTCCGGTAGAATGGATATAACCGGGTTTACGCAAGGAGAGTACCATGTCTTTACCGATTCCAGCCATCATTGACTTCCCTCTCAGAGGCGAGTGGATCACCCCTAACACACCGGGAACGAAGATACCCAGCCACGGGACGGACGCGTTCGCCGAGACATACGCCATAGACTTTGTCGGTGTGGAATCAGGCAGCCGGAGTACGCAGTTTTACCGGTCGCATCCTCTCCGTTACCTGCTTTTGGGTGTGTCTCTGCGGGAATGTTACGGCTGGGACCGGCCGATCTTCGCGGCATCTTCCGGCACGGTGATCCGCGCGGAAGACGGCTGGCCGGAACGCGACCCGGTCAACCTGTTCAGGGATTTTGCCAACATGACGCGAAATGCCCGTGATTTCAGTTCCGGTAAGTCAGCGGATGTACGCCCGCTTACAGGGAATTACATCATCATTGAGGGTGAGGCTGGATTTTTCGTTTACGCCCACGCGCGGAACGGCTCAATCCGCGTGACACCGGGGGAGAAAGTCACTGCCGGGCAGGTCCTGGCCAACGTGGGGCATTCCGGCAATTCGACCGCCCCGCACCTGCATTTCCAGTTGATGGACAGCGCCGACCCGTGGACCGCGAAGGGACTGCCCTGCTGTTTCCACGAGTATGAAGTTTTACAAGACAGCGTGTGGCACACTGTGGAAAATGGCATCCCCAAAGCCACGGATCGAATCCGCAAGCAATGATGAACCAATGAAAGAGCATGTGTTGGTATAACTGATTGGCAATAAGGAAAACCGGTGGGTAGGCACGAGAGTGAAAAATGTCCCCTCGGGTTCTTTCGCCTGCAATTAATTGGCGCGACTATTTTTATATCTGCTAGAAGTGTAGTCTAAAATGAATAACATTTTGCCAGTACATCTGTAGGATTATTCGTCGGTATTACCTGTAGTTTCACCAGTGATCGGCCCTCCAGTGGTATCGCCACCTTCTCCTCCCTTGTCCTCTTCAGATGTCGAAACAGACGTAGCTATCGGTTCTAACGGGGTTGGGATGAAAATTTCCCCATAATAATATGTAGAGCCATTGGTGATTATAACCACCTTGATCGCATCTTTAGGTCTCCAAAGACCGATTAGAAAGATACGCCCGGGTCGATTGGAATCATACAATCCATACTCAAAGTCAGAGATATCAACGCCATTGACCGATACATTCACCATGAAAGGAGTCAGTATCTTTGCCGGCGAATCAAACGAAAGCATAATTTTTTTGCCGACTCTTGCCGCATTATAAAACGACAGCGGTATGGGTGTTACCGTAATGGTTGACACCACTTCTGTTTCGGTAATGGCAAATGTCTTTGGAATTTCGGACAACGTTGGAATATTAGGTGTAAGTGTAGGCAATGGTGTGGCTGTTGGCTCGGTAGTAGGGCTTATCGGAAGAACCTCGGATTCGGGTGCTTCGTGAGACCGGATGGATGATGAAGAAATTCTAAAAACACAGCCCGCTAGCAGTAACGAGGTTAAAACTACAGGGATGATGAGTGCTGGCACCGAACTGAAAAAAGTCAGAACCGGATTGCAGCCTGTCAAGATTAGGAAAAGAATGGGTAATAGCAGAAATTGTCTTCGTTTTCGCATGTCCCGCTCTCTATATAAAATTATAATAACATTTTAGAAATCAATAAACTAGTTCTAGATGTACAGAAAAGTCCTGATGAACCTGAATGTTTTAACTACTTATAATTGCAATTTGGCCTGCAAACACTGTCTATTTTCAAGCCTTGAAAAAGATGATCTGGATGTTCAGTCATTTGATAAAGCTCTTAAAATATTGCTTCCTTATGGCTTAAAGCGGGTCACACTTACCGGCGGAGAACCAAAGATGAATCCAGCCCTGGCAGAGATGGTGAGGTTGACTTCCAGTCACAACCTGGACTATGGAATCATCTCCAATGCTTATGAATATATGGCTTATTTTCCAATTATCCAACAGGATCGGGCACACTTCAGGGGTTTTCATTTCAGTTTGGATGGAATTGAAGAAATCCATGATGATATCCGAACCACTGGCAGCTTTAAACAAGTGTTGGAAGCTGTGCGATTTTATAACCTTATCGGAGTGAATGTCATAATCAATCACGTCCTGAATGGATTAAGTTACGAATCGTTTGAATCCTTTTTGGAACTTTGCAAGGAAAACGGCATGACTCAAATTAAGCTGGGTGGTATTCTGGATTCTGGGGTAAATAAGAACCTACTGCTATCTACTTCACAACGAGTGGATATTTTTGGCAGGATACCCACGTTGAGAAAAAAATACGGTCTGCGCATTGATATTTCCAATTCACTATACAACGATTCCCAATTGGATTTTTGCCCGGTGATCACGCAGACCAATTTCACATTCAACCCGAAGGGAGAATTTTTATTTTGTTGTGATATTCCGGGGGTGAAAGCCAGACTTGGAGATGTTTCCGAAGATGGCAAGCATTTGATAAAAAAACGACTTGATTTTTCGCACCAAATTCGATTGGATCGGTTAGAGAAAACTACCTCCAATTCGTTATGTGAAAGAGATCAATATTGCGCTTATTGCCATTGCTATTTCAAGATGAATGGATAGGTTTTTCCAAGAACGCCCCCGGAGCGGTTAATGATCTCCTAACCAACTTAATGTTAAATATTGTTCTTTTTAATCATCACCAATAACTGAACCGATAGTAGATCCTCCTGAAATTGCACCGCCGTTGGCATTTCCATCCCCAATATTCCCCTCCGGGTCAACAGTGGGTATAGGTACGGAAGTTTGCGGAACAGCGCATCACAACTTTATTCACCACGTCCCTTTTCCATAAGTGGTTTTTCCTATGCCTGTCCCCTATCAACATAATAATTCTTAACATGTTTAGCCATTATTCTCCCTGTCCCTTTTCTATTAGCGGTTATTCCAATGCTCGCCCCCAATCAATAGTGTGATTCTTTACATATATATTATGGTCAAAAGTAAAATCCAACCAATCCCGAATCATACACCTGCTTTTTCCAGCATAAAAACGACTTCTTCCATTCACCGGAAGAAGTCGTTTTTATTTGTTTTCAAACTCTATATCTCAAAAACCACTATGCCGTTGGCAACCGTCATGTGCACAACCAGCTCCTCGTCCAGCAGCACCAGGTCGGCATCCTTTCCAACCTCAATGCTCCCCTTCTGTGCCGACACGCCGATATTACGGGCAGGGTTCAGGCTGGTCATCGGCCAGGCTTCGCCGAGGGATAATCCGCTGGCAGCCATGGCATTCTTGAGGGCGCGTTCCATGGTCAAAATACTGCCGGCGATCGTGCCATCCGGCAGGCGGGCGATCCCATTCTTAATGGTGATGGTTCGGTTGTCAATGGGGTATTCGCCTTCCGGCATGCCGGTGCCGCGCGTGCAATCCGTGACCAGGATGACCCCGGCGGGAGTTTTCGCCCGGATTAATATCTTTTGCGCCGCGGGATGCACATGGATGTTATCGCAGATCAATTCACAAAGGATCTCGGGCGAGGTCATCACGCCGCCCACCGTTCCCGGCTCACGATGCCCCAAACCTACCATGGCATTATAGGTATGCGTGTCGTGGGTGACACCCATTTGCACGGCTTTTTTAACCTCTTCATACGTGGCGGCCGTGTGCCCCAGCGAAACAGTAATGCCGCGGCGCACGCATTCGGCGATCAGCCACTCGTTTTCCAGGAATTCGGGCGCCACGGTGATCAGGCGCACAATGCCGCTGTCAAGGAATTTCATCGCCTCGTTGCGGTCAGCCGGGCGTACCAGCTTGACATCCTGGGCGCCGCTATGTTTGGGGTTCAAATACGGGCCTTCCAGGTGCACACCCAGAATGGTGGCGCCGTTGGCAACCGGTCCCATTATGCCGGAGACGGTATTGATAACCCGATCTATCGCCTCGCCGGTAGCCGCCCAGGTCGTCGGTAGAAATGCGGTTACCCCGTGCTGCGCGTAAAACTGCGCCATGGTTTTCATACCGTCCACAGAGGCATCCATGGCTTCATGCCCCATAGAGCCGTGGGTATGCACATCGATGAAACCAGGCAGTATGGTTCGCCCGCCCGCGTCGATCCTGCGGGTCAGGGACTCCTGGGGGAACTCGGGCGGAGTCCCCGCGCCGATCAGGCTGATTTTTTCATCTTTCAAAAGCAGCCAGCCGGGTGACCAGTCACGCGCTGGACCATATATATGCGCGTTATGGATGAGGATTTGGGTTGAAGTTGTACTCATGATTCTTTATTCCTTTAATATAACGGGTTGTCCCGTTCCAATGGATTCATACGCAGCCAGGGCGATCTCAATCGCGCGGTACCCGTCAAGACCGGTGACACTCGGTTCGCGGTTCTGGCGGATGGCGGCAACGAATTCCTGTATCATACCAAAATTGGGGTCCGATCCCCAGAAGCTCCAGACGGGATGCGGGGAATCTTTGTGGAACACGTTCAAATTCTGCTTGAAGGCATCCACGATCACAGCGCCGCGTTCGGTGACCATTTCGAAGGTCAGCCCGCCCCAGGTGGGCCAGTTCATCGGCCGGCACCAACTGCAGTCGATGGTGGCAAAGATCCCGTTGGCAAATGTGATGCTGATCAATCCGCCGGTTTCAATATCAGCGGGCACGTCATTTTTATAGAAGATCTGGTTGGCACAGGCATACACCTCAACCGCTTCGCTCTTCAGGTACCAACGCATGATATCGGCCATGTGGACAGTGTGGTCCATGATCGCACCGCCGCCGGCCAGTTTTTTATCCACAAACCAGTCGCGGTACTTTTTGGGCAGTTCACCCTGGTTGGTGCTGTTAAAACAGAACACGTTCCCAAAATCGCCGGCATCCAGTTTGCTCTTGACTTCCATCACCGGCGGGCTGAAACGCATCGGGAAGGCGGTCATCAGGATGATGCCGGCCTTCTGGCAGGTTTCCAGCATGGCTTTGCCATCTTCGAGCGTGGTGGCGATGGGTTTCTCACATAAGACATTGATTTTATACGACGCGGCGGCTTCCACCAGGGAGCGGTGCTGGTTATTTTCCGAGGTTACAATCACTCCGTCCGGTCTGGCCCGCAGCAGGTCTTCATAACTTTTAAAAAATGGGACGTCAGCGCTGCCGGCAAAATGGCTGGCGCGGGCCGTGTCCTGATCGGCGATACCCATCACCTCAACACCGGGCATCTGTTTCAAACTACGGATGTAGCCTTCGGCATGATGATGCGCGAAACTCAGTATCCCGATTTTCATTGTTGCGCCTCCGATAAAGGTGACAACGTCACAGCTTTGTCTGTCCGTACAGATTCCATGGCAGCGATGACGATCTGGACTGCCGCCAATCCGTCTTCCGCGCTGACCCGCACCGGGCGTTTGTCGGTCAGGGCTGCATAGAACTCTCGTATCTGAGTGGTATACGGGCTTTCGCTGACCGGGCTTGAAGGCAGCCCCACATCCGGTGAACCGCTGTCAGGCTTCTGGATCAGATAGCGGATGGGAGAAGTGGCGTCCGAATCGAATCCGATCATGCCTCCCTCCCCTGAAATCTCAAAACCGGTGCGGAAGGTTGGCGGCGGATACGCCCAGGCGCCGGACACATGGGTCAGCGCGCCGTTGCGGTGTTTTAAGATCACCAGACCAAAATCCACGGGTGCGCCTATAAAATTTTTCGATACCTTCTGTGCAAATACACTTTCGACGTCTCCGGCGATCCAGCGCGCGTAATCAAAATCATGCACCATGAGGTCCATCAAAATGCCGCCGGATTTACTCTCATCCAGGAACCAGTTGCCCACTGCTTTCTTGGGCCGGTAACTACCCCGGCTCAAGCGGATGACACCGACTTTGCCTATCTGACCGCTATCTACAGCCTGTTTGGCCAGGGAATATTCAGGGAAGAAGCGCACCACATGAGCCACAAACAGGTTGACTCCCGCCTTTTTACAGGCGGCGATCATCTTCTGGCCTTCTTCAACGCTCAAGGCCAGCGGCTTCTCACAGATGATCTGCTTTCCGGCTGCGGCGGCTTTGATCACCATGTCGCAATGCAGATGAGTCGGTGTGCATATGTCTACAACATCCACATCATTCATCATGGCAGCATAGTCTGTATAGACTTTTACGCCATACTTTTCTGCCAGCCCCCTGGCTTCTTCGGGCGTTTCCGCCAGAAATCCAGCGATCTCCGCGTCGGTCTCGCTCCAGGCGGTGGCATGGGTCGACCCCATAAAACCGGTACCTGCAATTCCAATTTTCATAGGTTTATCCTTTGTAGGATCAATAAGAACTTCAGGATTTATCCAACCGACGATGGTCTTATTTCAGGGCGCCGGCGGTGACAGAACTGATCATCTGTTTTGAGAACAGGATATAAATGAGCAGAATGGGCACCATGGCGAGGGTCAGCGAAGAGAGTACCGCGTTCCAGTCGCTGACGTACTGCCCCAGGAATTGCTGCACACCCAGTGTGATGGTGGCTGTCTTGGAACTGGGAGCCACGATCAGCGGGAACCAAAGGTCATTCCAGATAGGGATCATCGTGAAAATGCCGATCGCGCCAAGTGCCGGGCGGACCAACGGGAGAACCAGCCAGTAAATATGGTATTCGCTGGCGCCGTCAATGCGCGCGGCGGCTTTCAACTCCCCGGGTACCTGGCGCATGAACTGCGTCAGAATGAAAACGGTCATGGGTAAAGCCTGGGCAATATAGATCAGGATGAGTCCGGCGAGGGTGTTCACCAGGTTCAATGACACCATAAGGCGCAAAATGCTGACCGTACCCAGACGGATCGGGATCATGATCCCAAATGAGAGATACAAACCAAGCAGTGCGTTGCCTTTGAAGTCATATTCCGAAAGGGCAAATGCCGCCATGGAGCCGATCAACAGGGCGAAGATCAAAGATAGGCCGGTCACCAGGAAGCTGTTGAGGAAATAAATTCCAAAATTGGCACGTGAAAAAACCGTATCATAACCGATCAGGCTGAATGTCTCTGCCGTGGGCGGCATGAATGGGTAACGGAATATCGCATCCCGTGTTTTGAAGGAATTGATGATGATCATAAAGATCGGGAAGAGCGCCACGAGGGTATACAGGAACAGGATCACCTGTGGGGCAACAGCGTCGAGTGATAGTCTGGACCAAAAACTGGAAGTGCCTTTTCTATTCATTGGTCTGTTGCCTCACAATTCGTAGGAAGTTACCCGGCGCTGCCACAGGAAGGTATAGAGCAGAACACCGGTCAGGATGATCAGAAACATCATGGTGGCCACGGTGGCTCCCATGGTGGGGTTTCCCAGTTGAAGTTGTTGCCCAAAGAAAGTGCGGTAGAACAGGGTGCCCATAATATCCGTTGAGAAGTTGGGGCCTGCCAGCGCGCCTTTCATTGTGTAGATCAGATCGAACGCATTGAAATTGCCTACAAAGGTCAGAATGCTTACCACGCCCACAGTCGGCAGGATAAGCGGGAATTTGATATGCCAGAAAGTCTGCCAGCCGCTGGCGCCGTCAACCCGTGCGGCTTCGATCAACTCATCGGGAATGGCGATCAATGCGGTATAGAACAGGATCATCGGGATGCCGATGAATTGCCAGACGGAGATCAATGAGACGGTGGTTAATGCGGATCTTTCAAGTCCCAACCAGGGACCATATAATGCGCCCAATCCAACCGCTTTCATCATGCCGGAGGTTACCCCCCATAATGGGTTAAGGATCAGGTTCCAGATAAAACCAATGATGACCACGGAGAGCACGGTTGGCAGAAAGAGGACTGTGCGGTAAAACTTCTTCCCAAAGCCCTTTGTTACCAGTAGTGAAGCCAAAAGTAGACCCAGAGGGTTCTGCACGATCATATTGATAATGAAGAAGACCACGTTGTTTTTTAAGGCGCCCCAAAAACGGACGGAATATATGGAATCTGTGATCAATCTGACGAAATTGTCAAACCCGACGAAGAATTCCTGCCCGGTTTCTGTCGATGCATAAAAACTTAATCGGATCGAGTCAATCAGCGGGAAAACCATAAAAACGGAATAGATGATGACGGCTGGAGCGAGAAAAACAAAAATATGGTAAGGAAAAGGCTTATGGTAGGGTTTTTGATCCATAGTCTTCTTGCCTCTATTCGTACATAAAATTTGGTTCTTTCCGGCACATAGCGCCGGAAAGAACCATTGCATTGCAGGCTTACAGTTTTATTTGGCGGGTTTGTACCATTTGTCCAGGCCGTCCTGGATTTCTTTGGCGCCATTTTCAGGGGTCAAAGTTCCATTAATGACGGCAGCGGAAACACGCCACAGTTCATTCTCGAGGTTGGGTTCACCGCGGGACAGAATCTGATAGGAGTTGCGGATGGTGGATTTGCACTGACCGCGCCAGCTCATGAATTCCTGGGCCAGGGGGTCTTTGAGGGTGATCTTGGAATTCGACAGGGTGAAGAAACCGGGCAGCGCGTTGCTGTACAGTTCCGCGAATTCCGGAGTGGTCATCCATTCCAGGAATTTCTTGGTGGCTTCGGGGTTCTTGCTCTTCGGGTTCATGCCCATGGCGATATCGGTGTGGTCACTGATGTAGCATGTGTCGCCAGCTTTGGCTACAGGGGGTTTAAAGACGCCCATCTTGAAGGTAGCCTGTGATTCGAAACCGGAGATTTCCCAGGAACCGGTCGGATAGATGGCCGCTTTTCCCAGGGTGAAGAGGCTCTGGGCATCCGGGTATTTGACGGCTTCGAAACCATCAGCCAGGTAGGGTTTCCAGGCGGCCAGTTCTTTGAAAGTAGCTACGTAGGGAGCATCCGTGAATTTTGCTGTGCCTTTGATCAAAGCGGTGCGGCCTTCTTCGCCCTTCCAGTAATTGGGGCCGACATTCTGGAAGCCCATGGTGGCGGCTTCCCACAGGTCAGCGGTACCCATGCCCAGAGGAACGTAGGTTCCGTCTTTTTTGATCGCGTCGAGAACTTTATAGAATTCTTCAACGGTTGTCGGCGGGGTCAGTTTCAGTTTGTCGAAGGCATCTTTGTTATAGAAGAAACCGTGGATAACGGAAGCCATCGGGACGCAGAACGGGGTCTTGCCGTCATCGGTGATCCAGGCGCTCTTGGCCACGTCGCTGAAGTTTGCCATACCCTTCAGGTCGGTCAGGGGAGCCAGATAACCCTTCTGGAACAGTTTCAATGAAGCGTCAAAGGGACGGCAGGTGATCAGATCGCCGGCGGTTCCACCCTGCAGCTTGGTATCCAGGACACCGTTGTATTCAGCCGGTGCGGTCGGCATGAATTCGACGTGAATGTCGGGGTACTGTTTTTCAAACGCGGGAATGATGGTATCCTGCCAGATCTTGATATCATCATTACGCCAGCTCTCGATGGTAATGGTTACTTTGTCTGCGGAGACAGGCTTTGCAATTGTGGCTGCAGATGCGAAAGCCGACAATAGCATGGATAACGCAACCAGGGTACAGATTAGCAATGTAAATTTACGCATTTTTCTCATCCTTATACAATTTGATTTGGATTACAGACGTACGGTTTTTTACTTGCTGAAACTATCCCAGTTATGTATTCTCTTACGTTTACCTCCTTCTATTATTAATACGAGTTTTTTTCTTTAAATACAACTCCAGATTGGCTAAATATGGTCACTGGAAGGTTGTTCCGAGGGTAAGCCGGCATTTGTGGTGCTGAAAACCGGCAGCGGGATCTGAATCTCTGCGATAAAAGTATTGACCAGGTCTGATACGGATTCTTCGACGGTGATCATAAATACGGATTTACCTTTTGCCACTTTTCAAAGATTTTCTGATTATTTTCCGCCCCGCCTTTCATATTCATACTGACAATCAAAGGCAGGTCAACACCGCGTTCCCGAAGGAGGAACACTGTTTCGGTAAGCAGACAGTTCCACAGCAGGGCATTGATAATGGTGGAACTGGCGGCAACTCTCCATTCTGTGCCTTCCACCGGTATGAGGGCATCCCCGGGGACTCCGCCGTTATCCAGATCAAAATCGGCCACCTCGAATAGACGTTTTCCAATCGCGGATAAGGGCGCCACTCTGGCATAATCTTTGGAACAGATGGCAACAACCGTCAACCCCATTTCTTTGGCTGTCAGTGCCATTTCGACCGGCAGCGTGTTTACACCGCTGTTGGAATAGATCAATATCATCTCACCCGGCTGCGGGTGATAATGGTCCAAAAGTAATGGCGCCATTCCCTCGTTACGCTCCAGGAAGCTGCTCAACGGCGGGTTCTCATGCAGCATTAACGCGGTGGAAAATATCGGGACGACACATGCCAGACCACCGGCGCGGTAGAAGGCTTCTTCGATCAGTAAATGTGAATGACCGGTGCCGAAAGCAAAAATCCGTTTATCTTGAGCGATGGTATCTGCCATGGTTTTGGCTATGCGCTCAAGCTGGGCTTTTTGCCCCTCAATGACGCGTTCTTCAAGCGCCAGGATGGAGGAATAATACGTCTCTATACCGTTCATGCAATTACCGGCAGACTGGCAGCGGCAATAGACTGGCCAACACGGCGGCTTTTTTCATCAGGCAATTGAATTTTGACTCTGTTTGCGACCTCGGGAAATTCAGACCTTAATATTTCGTTGGCTGTGTCCAGTATGATCTGCCCGCCGCTGCCTGAGGTGACGCGCCCCAGGATAAGCACGTGCTGCAGGTCATAAAAATCAGCATAGTGCGCGATCCCGTACCCCATATAGGTGCCTATGCTGTCCCAGATCTTGCGGGCGCCGGCATGACCGGCTTCCAGTTTCTCCTGGGCAATCTTCAATTTATCCGCGTTTGTGAGGTGTGCGGGAATGTCGATCCCCGCCGCCGGCGCCAGACGGAAAACGCATTGCTGGGAGAAGTAGGAAGCGCCCACCCCTCTATCTCCGGACCATTCTTCCAACGGGGCATTCGGGTTGAAATCAACCGGTGAGAAGGCCAATTCGTTCAGCCAGTCAGTGATATTGCCCTGCCGGTTGACAAATCCGCCGGCTTCGCTGGACCCGAGGGCAATGCCCAGGATGCCGTTCTCTTCCAGGGACATTGATCCGGCCAGCGCGGTAACTTCGCCGTCGTTGATCACCTCGAGCGGCACCCCAAAGGTGGAGTGTACCTCGAGGAAAAGGTTCTTTACCTGATCGAACCTGTCGCGGGGAATACCCCGGAATAATGACGCCACCTGCACGCGATTATTAATAAAGATACCGGCGGAACTTCCCCCGATGGCATCCACCCGCGGCAATTTTGATGCAGCCAGTTTCAGCGCGTTCATGACCTCGCGCCGGTGGTACGCCGGGTCTGTCTGTTTGACCGGTTCCCAGACGATTTCTTCGCTGAATATCGGGTTGCCATCGATAACCGCAGAAACCTTGATATCTGAAGCGCCCAGATCGAATCCGATGCGGCAGCCTTCAAGATGCCTTCCGAGGGAATACTGTGATTCATTCGCCGGTGGTACTTCTTCAGGTGAGCAGGAGACCACCTCGAATTTCTTTTCGTAGATCAACTCGCCGAGAAATTGCTGGTCAAACGCCCGTGCTCCAGAAGCGGAGAAGCATTTACTGATGGCGTTACCAATCTCTGCTGGTCCGCCAACGTAAACCCTCCAACCGCCCTTCAGCCAGATCAGCGTTTTAACCAAACGCTCGACATAGTCAAAATTTTCAGCGGCGCGGGGGTGATCAGAACGAAAGACAACCGTCTCAAATCGAGAGATGTTGCCATTTACCCGTTCAATACCCAACACCAGCGGTGTGCTCTTACCCGAGCTGATGGCATCCTGTGTGAAATGATGGTTGGCCAGTACGGCAGGTCTGAAATCTGCATCCAATGGGGGTACATGGTTTGGGGTTATGAGTTGCATATGGCCAACATCCTTCCTCGGTCACAGTAATATTA
>CAYQUX010000011.1:0-68097 GCA_964420995.1 uncultured Leptolinea sp.
TTTCCAATATTATTCTCTTGCGAGAGACCTTCATAAAAATCCTGTGGCCGCGATCATATTGTATGTAGGGTAGAAGCATCCGGGCAGAAATAACCGGGAGCTCTCGGGCATCCTTTCCGGATGCTTCTACCGCAGGTATGCAAAGGAATCATTTGAGTTTAGGAAGATTTCCCCACCGTATTTTGCATAACCTCCGCGCCATAGGAAAACCTTAAATCCTGGCTTCGACAGGCTCAGCCAGCGGATTAAACTCCGTTGCCCGAGCCTGTCGAGGGCAAACTTGTGGAAAACTCTTTATTTCCAATATTATTCTCATGCGAGAGACCTTCATAAAAATCCTGTGGCCGCGATCGTATTTTATGTAGGGTAGAAGCATCCGGGCAGAAATAACCGGGAGCTCTCGGGCATCCTTTCCGGATGCTTCTACCGCAGGTATGCAAAGGAATCATTTGAGTTTAGGAAGATTTCCCCACCGTATTTTGCATAACCTCCGCGCCATAGGAAAACCTTAAATCCTGGCTTCGACAGGCTCAGCCAGCGGATTAAACTCCGTTGCCCGAGCCTGTCGAGGGCAAACTTGTGGAAAACTCTTTATTTCCATTATTATTCTCATGCGAGAGACCTTCATAAAAATCCTGTGGCCGCGATCATATTGTATGTAGGGTAGAAGCATCCGGTGAGAAACAAATAGGAACACTCGGGCATCCTTTCCGGATGCTTCTACCGCGGGTATGCACAGGAATCATTTGAGTTTAGGAAGATCTCCCCACTGTATTTTGCATAACCTCCGCGCCATAGGAAAACCTTAAATCCTGGCTTCGACAGGCTCAGCCAGCGGATTAAACTCCGTTGCCCGAGCCTGTCGAGGGCAGAAAGCATGAGTCACATTAGCACAGCCAGCGCAATAAATTCCGTTGCTCGGGCATGTCAAGGGCAGAAAGCATGAGTCACATTAGCACAGCCAGCGGATTAAACTCCGTTGCCCGAGCCTGTCGAGGGCAGAAAGCATGAGTCACATTAGCTCAGCCGCGGGAGAACGATCCACAATCTCGCGGCAGTTCTGCCGTAAGACATTCCTTTCTGCGTACTGTCTTGAATCGCTTAACGTTCCAACAGAATTATGAGTATTTGTCAAAACATTGCCGCCAAGCCAGACTACTACGCGATAACCCCTATTGCCTTTACCGCGAGAAAACCGGGCTTAAGTAGCCGCCTCTTTGATGTCACGCAAGGACCGGCCTTCCAGTCAATCACCTTGATGCAGAACCTATTCCTCGAAAGCAGCCACATGGAACTCTCCGGCTCTCAGGAAAGCTGTATGTATCCGGTAAGTACAGTCATTACATGGATTACCACTGGATCTCCGGACTACAAGACTTGTTTAGTCTTTTTTCAACTGGCGGGCCAGTTCTTCGCGCACCACACCGGGATTGGCCTTGCCGCCGGCCATGCGCATCACCTGACCGAAGAACCAGTTGGCCAGGGTTTCCTTGCCATTGCGGTAGCTTTCCAGTTCAGCCGGGTTTTCCTGCAGGGCGCGGGCGACGAGCGAAGCGATCAGGTCCTGGTCGGAGGTTTGCTGCAAGCCTTGCGATTTGATGATCTCACCGGCAGAACCGCCTTTTTCCAGCAGGGTGGTCAGCACCACTTTGGTCGTCGCGGCGTTCACTTCGCCTTTTGTCAGTCTTGTAAGCAGGTCAGCCAGACCGGCCGGGGTAACACGCAATGTTTCAAATGCTTCTCCCGAACGGTTCAGGTAAGCGTAAATCTCTCCAAGGATCCAGGCGGCCACCGTTTTGCCGGGAACATCTTTCGCGGTTGAAAGAGCTTTTTCAAAGTAATCAGCCACGGTAATGTCAGCGGCCAGCAGGGCGGCATCGGCGGCGGTCAGGCTAAAGTCCGTCTGGTACCGGTGGGCGCGCGCGCGGGGAAGTTCCGGCAGGGTGGTCTGTACCCGGTTGACCCAGTCCGGTTCCACGACCAGCGGTGGCAGGTCGGGTTCAGGGAAATAGCGGTAATCATGTGCGTCTTCCTTACTGCGCTGGGTATAGGTGCAGCCATTGGCTTCATCCCAGCCCAGGGTTTCCTGCGCCACGGTACCGCCGCTTTCCATGATCTTGATCTGGCGGTCTATTTCATAGGTAATGCCGCGCTCCATGGCGCGGAAGCTGTTGAGGTTTTTGATCTCCACCCGGTTGTTCAGCACATCTGTCCCGGCTTCGCGCACGGAGATGTTGGCTTCAAAGCGGATGACCCCTTTTTCCATGTCACCCGAATTAACCCCCAGCGCGCGCAAAATGCCGCGCAGCGTTGTGGCGTAGGCGCGGGCTTCTTCCACTGAATGGATATCTGGCTCGGTGACGATCTCCAAAAGGGGAACGCCGCAGCGGTTCAGATCCACCAGGGAATAATCTTCCGTATCAGTTTGCACATGAGTCAGTTTGCCGGTGTCCTCTTCCAGATGGGCGCGGCGGATGCGAATGGTTTTCTCCCCTTTTGAGGTATCCACCACCAGGCACCCATCCGAAGCCAGCGGGTGTTCATACTGCGAGATCTGGTAACCTTTTGGAAGGTCAGGATAAAAGTAATTTTTTCGGTCAAACAGGCTGGTATGGTTAATGGTGCATCCCAGCGCCAGTCCGACCCGCATGGCATATTCCACAGCCTGCCGGTTGACCACCGGCAGCACACCAGGCATTCCGGCGCACACCGGGCAGACGGTGGTATTGGGTTCCGCCTGGGTGGAATCAACCACTTTGCAGGAGCAGAACATTTTTGTGCGGGTTGCCAGTTCGGCGTGAACTTCAAGACCGATTACAGTTTCGTATTCCATGCGACCTTCAATTCCTGTTTATTATTATCCAAGCCGGCGCATGAAATTATGCATGCGCTCCAGAGCCTGTTCGATTTTTTCATACGCGGTAGCATAACTGGCACGGCAGAAACCTTCCCCGCCGGCGCCAAACGCGGTTCCCGGAACCATGGCCACCCGTTCTTCAGCCAGAAGTTTATTGGCGAAAGTGTCTTCGTCCATACCGGAAGCGGACACGTTGGGGAAGGCATAGAACGCGCCGTGCGGTTCAACCGTTTTCAAACCAAGTTCATTGAAACCGTTTACGATCAACGTACGGCGGCGGTCATATTCATGCACCATGTCCTGCACGTAGGTCTCTGCTTTCAACAGGGCTTCCGTGGCCGCGTCCTGCGCGGTGGTGGGGGCTGACATGATGGTGTACTGATGCACCCGCAGCATGCCGGTCAGAATATCCTCCGGGGCGGCAGCAAAGCCGATGCGCCAGCCGGTCATGGCATAGTCTTTGGAGAAACCGCCCAGCAGGATGGTGCGGTCTTTCATTCCGGGAAGTGCCGGAAAACAGACATGCTTCACGCCGTACACCAGGCGGTCATAGATTTCATCTGACATGACGATCAGGTCATGCTTTTCCGCCAGTTTGCCGATCTCGATCAAGGCTTCACGGCTGGCCACGGCACCGGTCGGGTTGTTCGGAAAACCCAGCAGAATTGCCTTGGTACGCGGGGTGATGGCGGCGGCAATGGCCTCGGGTTTTAGGTCAAAGTTATCTTCCGCCCTGAGGGGCACTTCCACCGGAACACCACCGGCCAGCAGTACCTCGCTCTGATAGGCGACAAAACAGGGCGTGGGGATGATGACCTCATCGCCGGGATTCAAAATGGACGTGCAGGCCAGATAAAGGGCTTCCGACCCGCCCACTGAAATAAGCATTTCTTTTTCCGGGTGGTAGGAGACGCCGTACAGACTTTCCCACTTCTGTGAGAGCGCTTTGCGTAGTTCCATTTTCCCGGAATTGGACGTGTAATGGGTCTCTCCGGCATGCAGTGAGCGCACCCCGGCTTCCAGAATGGGCAGCGGGGTGGTGAAATCGGGCTCACCAATACCCAGCGAGATCACATCCTTCATGGTGGCGACGATATCGAAAAACTTGCGAATACCTGATGGTTTAAGATTGGCCACCCGGTCGTTCAAATAAGACTTCTTCGCCTGTGTCAATTCCATGGTTTTACCGTCCATTGTTGTGAGATTTCATCGTATGAAAGAACAAAACAGAGTTGATCCGCATCCATGACTGTAAAAGAAAATCCCCGGGGTGTTCGCGCCTCAGAAACTACAGACTTGATCTCATGCCTCTCCCCATTCAGGAAGAAGCGAACCGGCCGTTCCGGGTAACGCTGGCCGGCGGTGCACTCAACCCGGGCGGTTATTCCATCGCCCAGGATGAATCTCCGAGGTTAAGCCGGGCGGCCTGTCCCTGAAGCTGCACATGCCTGCCAAGCAGCGAATCTTCCAGCACCATCTGCTGGATCTGCGTGCCTTTTTCCACGATCGTGTTCTTCAGGATGGCGTTGCGTATCTCGCAACTGGCATCCATGGAGACAAACGGGCCGATTACCGCGTTTTCGACCACCGCGGTGGGGTGGATGAACACCGGCGGGATGATGCAGACATCCTTGCGTTTGGAGGCTTCGGCGGAATTGTCATGCCCGTGTTCCAGCAAATAACGGTTTGTATCCAGCAGGCTTTGCGGCGTGCCGGCATCCAGCCAGGTTTGCAGGCGGCTCGGGCGGATCTTCGCGCCTTTCTCCAGCCATATGTTAATGGCATCCACCAGGAAATATTCATTCTTCAACATGATCTTGCGGTCCATCTGTTCCTGGATGGCCGCGATCAGGTCTTCTCCGCGTTTGAAGTAATAAAAACCGACCAGGGCCAGGTTGTTGGTCATATCCTGCGGCTTTTCGATCAGATGCTTGACCCAGTCTTCCTTATCCACTTCAGCAACACCGAACCGGCGCGGGTCGGGCACCGGTTTTACCCAGGCGGCGCCGTCTATCTGCTCGTCGGCCAGCACATCAAAATTTGTCTCAATCAGTGTATCCGAGAAGGTCATGATCATCGGACCCTTCAGGTATTCGCGGGCCAGGTAAAGCGCGTCTGACTGCCCGCGCATTTGCTCCTGAACCACAAAATGAACGGTCTTTTTGGGATGGGTAATTTCCATGTATTCCTGAACCTGTTCCAACTGGTAAGGTCCCACAATAAGAACATATTCAGGCGACCATGAGGATGGGAGCGGCGAGAACTGTTCAAGAACATAATCAAGAACTGTTCTACCTGCCAGGCCAATCAACGGTTTGGGCTTGCTGTATGTGTGCGGACGCATGCGCGTACCAAGACCGGCCATTGGGATCACAATTTGTATGGTTTTGGACATGGCTTTCTCTCCCGGGTGGAGTTTAATGATTTTATCACTGCTTTGAGAGGGGGATTCACGTAAAGAGCACGGACGTTGAAATATAAAGGGCACACGTTTTCCGTGTGCCCGGTAAATGGAGAGTTAGAGAACCGGAAAATGTGTATGCCAGTCAGTTACCTGCTGATAGGCATGACCTGTTTTAAAGAGGATTTCCTCTTTGTAATGCGGTCCCATTAATTGCATTCCAATGGGCAGGTTCTGATTGTCATAGCCGCAGCAAAATGCCAAACCGGGAACACCGGCCAGATTTGCCGGCAGGGTAAAGACGTCTTCCAGGTACATGGCCAGTGGATCTTCGGTATGTGCTCCGCGTTTGAAAGCGGTAGTGGGGGCGATCGGCGCGGCGACCATATCAACCGTTTCAAAGACCTTTTCAAAGTCCTGTTTGATGAGCGTGCGAACCTTCTGCGCCTGCCCGTAATACGCGTCATAATAACCGGCGGAAAGAGCATAGGTGCCCAGCATAATGCGGCGTTTCACTTCGGAGCCAAACCCTGCGCCCCGGGATTTCTTGAACATTTCAATATTGCTTTCCGTGGGAACACGCAGACCAAAACGCACACCGTCATAGCGTGCCAGGTTGGCGCTGGCTTCCGCCGGGGCGATAAGGTAATACACCGGCAGCGCGTATTCGGTATGCGGAAGGCTGATCTCTTTGATCTCAGCACCCATTTCGGCAAAACGGGCGATGGCTGCCCTTACAGATTTTTCAACTTCCGGCTGGATGCCTTCTATAAAGTACTCTTTGGGCACGCCGATGCGCAGCCCTTTCAGGTCCGTGCGGCCGTCCAGTTGAATCTGCGGGACGGGAATATCCATGCAGGTGGCATCTTTGACATCATAGCCCGCCATGATGGTAAATAACAGGGCGGTGTCTTCCACATTATGCGCCAGCACTCCGGCCGAATCCAGGGAGGAACCGTAGGCAATCAACCCGTAGCGGCTAACCCTGCCATAGGTCGGTTTGATGCCGGTGAGCCCGCAGAAGGAAGCCGGCTGCCTGACGCTGCCGCCGGTATCCGTGCCCAGGGCAACCGGCGCCAACCGGGCGGCTACCGCCGCCGCGCTTCCGCCGCTCGAACCACCGGGAACGCGTTCCAGGTCCCAGGGGTTACGGGTGGTGTGGTAGGCTGAATTTTCCGTCGACGACCCCATGGCATATTCATCGGTGTTGGTCTTGCCCAGGATCACCACCCCGGCATCCTGTAATTTTTGAACACAGGTGGCGGTGTAGACCGGCGTGAAATTCTCAAGAATCCTGGAACCGCAGGTACAGCGGATGTCTTTTACTGTAAGTACATCTTTTACCGCGATAGGCAAGCCGAGCAGCGCGGGGGGCTGAGTATTGGATCGTTTTAACATGGCGCGTTTTTCATCACAGGCTTTGGCCTGTTCAAGCGCCAATTCAGGAGTGAGGGTCAGGTAGGCTTTGATGGATGGGTCAAGTGCGTCTGTGCGTTCCAGGAAACTGGATGTTAATTCGCTGCTGGAACAATGCCCTTTTTCAAGTGCCTGAATGGCTTCAGCAACCGTGAGATCTGTTAATGCGGTCATTGAGGTTCCTCCAGTGCCGGGGGAACTTTGAATTGGTCTTTTTCAGATAGCGGCGCGTTCTTTAATACCTGATCCACTGACAGGGATTCGAGAGGTGAATCATCCCGAAAACGACTGCGGGCGGGGAGGACACTGGATGTGGGTGGAATCTGGCTGGTATCAACAGCCTTCAATCGATCTGCATATTCAAGTATGGAGGAAAGCTGCTGCTGGTATCGTTCGATTTCACTATCGGTTAGTTCAAGTCTGGCCAATCTGGCTATGTGGATGACTTCTTCGCGGGTAAGTGACATGCAAAGGATTATATCAAAAGGCAGGTGATTTGCTACGTGAAATCCTTGAATCTATGGCCGCACCGGCTTTTCCGGATTTTTTATATCCTATCTGTTTATTATTAATAAACAGACCTGGAGCTCCTTCAAATCCGCAAACCCCACCCACGATCAGTTAAGAGAATTGTATTAAATTTGATAATCTGGTAAAGACTGGGTATGTATAAAAACCTTCCATGGTAAGTGGAAGGTTTTTTTCTGTTTAATCCCTTGAATTTCAGTCCATCTCGACCTATAGTGAATGTACAACGATGCCCGATCATCGCACCTCTTTCTGTTCCTGGAGGGAATATGGAGAAGGCATTCTTGTTTTTCCGAATTTTCGCTGTTGTGACCCTGCTTTCTGGATGGATTCTCAGCGGATGCAATTACCCGGTCGCCCCAAAAGCCACACCACAGGTTTTGATCATCCAGCCAACCGCCAGGCCAACGGTGTATGTGCCAAAAGCAACCCCAACTCAAACACCACGGGCGCATGTTAACATTCCCGGGACACCCTTCGGCAAGCTGCAAACCATTCACGATCAAGTCAATAAAAATTACGCCAGCCAGAAGCGGGCGTACGGGGGGGATGAATATAAAAACGGCCGGTTTGAACGCCCCTTTGATAAACAGATGACCTACCTGGGGTATCTGGATATTGTCAAAGTGACCATGACTCGCAGTGACCCCACCTTCATCTTTGTAAATATCCAACTGGCAGATCCCATCATTCCCGCCGTTGACAATCCAGCCTCATATGGCCTCGAACTGGACCTCAATCTTGATGGCCGCAGCAAGTATTTCATACGTGGTGAAAGACCATATTCAGAAACGTGGACAACAGACGGTGTGGAAGTCTGGAGAAGCACATCCGCGGATGAACCCGTGGTCGGTTCGGCCATACCGGTAACTGGAACGGCAGGATTTGACATCTCGGTTCTATCCGCCGGCAAGGGAGAGGATATCGATCTGGCCTGGGTGCGCTTGAAACCCGGGTTGACTGACACGGTGGAGATCGCCTTCAAGAACAATCTGGTGGGCGGTGAGAAGGGAAAGTTTGTCTGGCGTCCCTTCTCAGACGGGGCTCCCTTTCATCCCAATCAATATGATCTGCAAAACAGTTATACCCTGGAGGAGGCAGGCTCTCCCCTGGGCGGTGATCCCTTCTATCCATTAAAAGCGGTATACGCGGTGGATAACACCTGCCGGGTGGCTTCAGGGTATACAGCCACCGGTAAAGAACCCGGAATCTGTCCACAGCCCATTGAACCTGAACCTGAAGGCCCTCCGGGAGGTCCGGGGCCTACAAGAGTCCCGCCGCTTATTAGAGTACCCGGATAAAGGATTATCCGGCAATAGAGTTGGAGACAGTGTTTATGAAAAAATACATTTTTGTTATTCCATGTTTTCTTCCACTGATATTCGCACTTACCGCTTGCGGTACTGAAAAAACTGCTGATGTCTCTTTCATCGCGCCAACTCCCGTGCGGAACAACACACTGGAACCACTTCCTCCGCGGCATTTAATCCATCCTTCTGAATCTGCGGGAAGCGGACAGGTCATCACCGATCATGTCACGGCAGAATTTGCCCCGCAAAAGAGAACGGCAGAAGGTGATGATTTTGACCAGGGTCGCTTCGAACGCCCGTTTGACGGGCAGATGCGTTATATGGGAAACATTGACATCGTCAGAGCAGACATGGTGCGCACCGACCCCGATTTCATTTACGTGACCATCGAAGTAGCCCAACCGGTGGCTTCCGCCATAAACGACCCTGCCTTTTATGGCCTGGAGCTGGACCTGAACCGCGACGGCCGCAGCCTGTTCATGATACGTGGACTCGGGCCGTTGTCAGAGACCTGGATGACCGAAGGAGTGGATGTCTGGAAAAGCACCTCAGCCGAACAGCCCGCCATGATGGCAGAGGAGGGCGGTATCCCGGTCACCGGTTCGCTGGGATTCGATGTCAATCTGATGCGCGCGGGCCGCGGTTCAGACAATGATCTCGCCTGGATTAGGCTGAAACCCGGCTCTGACAATGCCGTGGAAATTGCCTTCAAGAACAGCATCATTGGCGGAAAAAACGGTAAATTCATCTGGCGGCCATTTACCGACGCGGCGCCATATTCTGAACGCGAATACGACCTCCAGGTGAGCTACACCCTGGAGCAGGCCGGCTCACCCTACCTCGGGGAAAACCACTATCCGCTGAAAGATGTGTTCGCTGTCGACAATACCTGCCGCGCTGCATCGGGGTACGAGCCCACAGGAAATGAACCGGGAATATGCCCAATTGAATGAATCCACTAAGTGAAATAATAAACCCAAAAAAAGAAACCTGATCAGGTTTCTTTTTTTTGGATCGTTTGAAATTCCTTTTTGTATTGGTATTATTGTTATGTTTATTTTTCCACAGGCATCTGCACGACCAGATCATCAAAATCAGCCTGCAGGCTGTCGCCTGGATGGGCAACAAACCCAACGCTGTAGCCGGCATGTTCAAAATCCGTGATATTTGTTTCGCCAATAACCATATCATTTAGAAAAAACTTGTAATGACTTCCTTCTCTTAACACACTTAATTTGTTGTATCGTGACATGTTGATCTTTGGGCTCGGATAAACAGCCGCGATGATCTCTACAGTATTATCCCCATCGGGAAACTTATTAACCATTGTGTACGATTCACCCTGATCGCTACAGATCTGAAAAGCGTACGCGGGGTACCTTTTTTCTAATCCGGTTGAAGAAATGGCAAGTTCATAACAGTAATACCCATTATCTTTTTCATAACTTGATTTCGCATTAATGGAAACGTATTCTTTATCGGCGAATGAAGAGACAAAGGGGTACATAAAGAAGCCTCTATCATTCTTTTGTTCATCGATCACAATGGAGTATTTTCCATCTGAAACAATCTCTCGCCCCCGGTTATCATCACCATCAAACTCACCTTCATACAGGTAGACCTGTTTTCTGGAAAAATCTTCCCGCAAGACCACCGGCCAGTTCTTGAAGTCGGTTGAATTGGTGGCGGAAGGCAGGATGATAAACTTTTGCTCTTCCATATCCGCCCACTCTTCACCTGGAGCGTAACTGGCCATGCCATCATCCAACCGTTTATCAAATGAGAAATCCCAGGTGATCACATGATTGCCAATTTTTTGGTTTTCCAACGGGTAATAAAAATTTAAGCACACATTGTTTTTTGAAAGACCATCTTTGGCTCTTCGGATGGATGTGTAGGGGATGGTCTTTCCATCCAATTTGACATCGAAGGACGTGTCTTTTAAGTTGGATTCCAGTATGGCTTTGTTATTCGAGCAATAATTTGTAAATTTTGAGATATATGTCTCATTATTGGGAATAAGGCTGAGACCCAAACCCAGTACATTTTTGGAAGCATCCCCGCTTTCCATCACTTTTTCCCGTTCGGGATGAGCAACCGAACCAGTGGATGATGTGGTGGAAGCACCGGAATTCCCCGTTGATGTACACGCGGCAAGAAGCATGAAACATAACAGGCTGACCAATCCGAAGGATTTACGCTGTGGACTTCGTTCCAGACTGGATTGTGTCGTCATAGTGTCCTTGTGGTCTCTTTGGTAAGGAAGGTGTTAGTACCTGATTATATTCTGTAATAGTTTTTTCGGGCTTGCAGACCCCGAAAAATCGCCGTACACTGAATCAAAGGGCGGGAAATTGATAAGGAATGGATTCATTTGGATCAAGGAGGTTGCTATGATCACAATGAAGCCTTCACCATTTTGCACGTCGATCTACATGGTAATTGCAATGCTGGCAGTTTTGCTGCTCACCGGGTTCTTGTTTCCACTGGAGATGGAAGAAAACAATACTTTCAGAAACAAACAATTTCGAATTACAACGCCGATTCCCGGCGATGAAATTGTTCACCAGGATGTTCCGGGTTCACCCTACGGGAAACTTTACCAGACGGTGTACGACCAGGTGGATGAAAAGACAGCCGATAAAAAGCAGGCGTTTGGCGGCGATGATTTCAAAAATGGGAAATATGAACGCCCATTCGATCGTGAAATGAACTATCTGCCCCAGGCAGACCTGGTTTCAGTCAAGCTCAACCGCGAAGACCCGCTCTGGATCTATGTGCAATTTGCCGTGGATAAGCCTTTTATGGAAGCTCCCGACTTTGGGGTGCACTTCATGGTGGAAATTGATACAGATCTGGATAACCGTGGCAATTACCTGATAGTCACCGGAAAACCCGCCACCACAACATGGTCAGTGGATTCTGTGCGGGTATTGTCTGCCCCCGATAGGAATATCGGCGGCGTTAAAGTCGTAAAACCCGATGACAACCTCTCCGAAGGGATGGGTTACTACCAGGAAGAATTCAACAGCGGGAAGGGTGCTGATGCCGACCTGGCCTGGTCGCGGCTTTCCAAAACTGACCCGACTGTGGCCGAGATCGCCTTCAAAAACACATTAACCGGCGGTGAAAAAGGGAAATTCATCTGGCTGCCCTGGTCAAATGTTGACCTGGTGGATTGGACACTTTTTGAGCACAACGATCACTTCACCCTTGAACAGGCGGGCTATCCGCATAAAGAAGACCCCGTCAATTACCCGATCAAAGCCCTATGGGGCGTGGATAACACCTGCCGTATCCCATCAGGATTTACACCAACAGGTTACATGCCCGGTCTATGCCCGAACTATGATCCCGCTACGCACCACCCGGAAAAACAATGCCCGCCCTGCACACCCAATGGATGTCCACCCTGTTAAGCAGGATTGCGATTTTTGCGTACAATCTAATGTAATTGCATGGAAGCACTACCCCGGGAATGGATTCGCTTCACATTGGAGGATAAGATGAAAGCCGCCATATCAAATTGTGCAATGAGAAAAATCGTGTATCTTTTAATCAGCCTGATGGTAGTGCTCACCACTGGTTTTATCTTGCCAGTGGAAAAATCAGATGAACCCGTTCACAAAGATATTCCTGGATCGCCGGTAGGCAAGATTTTCCAAACGGTGCATGATCAGGTAGATGACAGGACGGCGAGCAAGAAAGAAGCCTTTGGTGGAGACGATTTTAGAAATGGCAAATATGAGCGGCCGTTTACCCAAGAAATGGTCTATCTTCCCCAGGTGGATCTGGTAAACGTTAAATTGAACCGTGAGGATCCGCTCTGGATTTATGTTCAATTCAAGGTCATCGAAGCGTTTTCAGAAAATCGAGACGTGAAAGTTGATTTTCTCGTGGAATTGGACACAGATCTGGATAGCCGCGGGAATTACATAATCGTTACGGCAGCTCCATCATCAACACAATGGTCGACTACGACGGTGCGGGTATTGTCCAATCCCGATATGAATGTGGGCGGTGTGAACCCCGTGAAACCGGATACCAATCTATCTGAAGGGCGGGGGTACTATGAAGAAGTTTTCAACGAGGGCAAAGGGGATGACCCTGACCTGGCCTGGTCCCGCCTTTCAAAAGACGACCCTGCCATGGTTGAAATCGCCTTTAAAAACACTTTAACCGGCGGTGAAAAAGGTAAATTTATCTGGCTGCCATGGTCTGACGCGGGGATGAAGGATTGGTCTCTGTATGAGTTCAACGATCATTTCACCCTTGAACAGGCAGGCTACCCGGTAAAAGACGACCTGGAGAATTATCCACTAAAAGCCCTGTGGGGTGTGGATAATACCTGCCGGGAACCATCCGGCTTTACTCCCATTGGGAGCATGCCCGGATTGTGCCTGACATATCAAGCCGAGAGCCAGAATGATGAGAAGAAGAATTGTGTTTGCAAACCACGTACAGGATGCGTGTGTGACTAATTGGTCAACCTTTGAATAAAATGACCGCTTCTCCCTGGAGCAAGCCGGGCCTTACTTAATACAGGTACACGGATTGACCCCTTCAAAACCATCAGGTGTGTGGTTAACACCTGCCGTATACCAGCGTGCTTCTCTTCTACCGGTTCGGTGCCCGGCTCAAGTCCGAAATTTGATCCAATTACCAGACGGCCAGGATAAATATATTGCCACTTGGTATCGCAGCCGACTGCCCTAACGGCATCTATCGTCCATTAGTAGCCACCTGGCCTGAACAAAAACAAAAGTCTGTCGAATCCTGGCAGGATTAGATTAAGCCTGCCAGGATTCAAAGTCCAATTTTCATTTTTCTTGATTAGAATCACCCGATGAAGAACTCTCCGCTCCTTTTTCTGGTCTTCCTGCTGGCATTGATCTCGGCGGCAGGTTGTTCACCGGCGTTGTTACGAATGGAACAAAGCAAGACACCACCAGCAACTGCTACTGTGAGGGCTGCAGAGACAAGTCGAACAACCCCGACAGTGGAAAAGAAGGTCACCCGGGTAAGCGGTGTTTCGTTAGGAGAGACACGCCCGGGTGAACCTGTTGGTACTCCACAAACCATCCATGATCAGACCTGCGCGGAAACCGCGGCCAGCAAGCGCGCCCCGGGTGGTGATGATTATTCCGACGGACGATTTGAACGCCCGTTTGATCGTGATATGAATTACGCACCTTCGCTGGATATTGTGCGCGGTGACCTGTTCCGGCCGGATGACGGCTGGCTTTATTTCATCATCACACTGGTTTCTGGTCCAACTGCCGGTTCGACGGTCTATGGCATTGAACTGGATACCAATATCGACGGCCGTGGTGATTACCTCATCCAGGTGACCGCACCTGTCTCAGAAACCTGGTCTGAATCAGGCGTAAAGATGTGGTGGGACAGTGACGGTGACGTTGGCGGTCAGGCGATCAATCGCAGCGACCCGAGAGGATTCAAAGGCAGCGGTTTTGAGGCGTCGAAAATAAACCCGGAAACCGGAAAGAATATCGGGCAATTATGGAGCCGGTCCAGCGAGTATGGTATCCAAATTGCTTTAAATGGCAAGTGGGTTGGCGGGAAAGAAGGAAAATTCACCTGGAAACCATACAGCGATGGCAATTCTTACTCAACCACGTTTTACGACCTGGATGATTACTTTCTTCTAGAACAGGCCGGTTCTCCACTTATAGGCGAAAGAGACTATCCATTGAAAGCCGTCTTCGCGTACGACAATACCTGCCGGGGATTATCCGGATTGACGCCATCGGGTTCCGAGCAGGGTGTCTGTCCCCGCTAAACAGGGGTGGGATTGTAGTCCGCGAAATCTCTGATCTCCAGAGTTTTTGTCAAATTTTGTATTTCTTGCTACATATTAAGCACGAATTGGTGTATTTAGATAGGATTAATTGGTAATTTATGGCAAGTTAATGCTATAAAGAATAGTGTTGTTTTGCTCACTGGATTCGATTAGTAAAATTGGGAGGATGTTATGAAAATAACGAAATTCAGAAATTTGAGCATCGCAGCCCTCATCACACTATTCGCGCTGACATTGGGGAGTTTCAACCAGGTGGTTCTGGCAGCAGATAGTTCTCCTGACAAACCTGGGGACGTGCCTGTAAAGGTTTCGCAGACAGTCCACGACCAGACCAATGAAAAGACCGCCGAAGACAAAACAGCCTTTGGTGGAGATCTATACAAACTGGGTTGGTTTGAACGGCCATTTGACCAGAACATGGGCTACCTGCCATTCATGGACATATCAACAGTGCTTATGAACCGCGAAGATCCAAACTGGGTGTATGTGCAGATCACCACAGTCAACCCGATTGAAGAAGGTGCCGCCAGCAAACCGATTTTTGGGGTTGAAATGGACACTGACCTGGATAATCGGGGCGAGTTTATGCTCATGGCGAATATCCCTCAGACAACGGATTGGTCTACCGAAGGCGTGATGGTTCTTGCCAATTCTGATAACATGGTTGGTGGAATCAAACCCGTGGTGGCAGACACAAATATTTCAGAAACCAAAGGCTATGACAAGGAAGTATTCAATGCCGGAAAGGGTGATGATCCCAATCTTGCCTGGGCGAGGATTTCACCATCAGACCCAAATACCATTGAACTGGCCATCAAGAGTACCTTCCTGGGCGGAGCAAAAGGGAAATTCATCTGGCTGGCCTGGTCACTTGTTGGCATGCAGGATCTGGCAAAATTTGAGATCAATGATCACTTTACACAGGATGAAGCCGGATCGCCGCTGAAAGCGGATGGCGGCTTGTATCCACTTAAAGCGGTATGGGGTGTTGATGGAACTCCCCGCATTCCATCCGGATTTGTACCGACAGGCATCATGCCCGGGCTGGCGCAAAACTTTCAACCCCAACCCTGACGATCATCGATAATACATATTAACGAATCCATACGCTGCCGGCTGCCACCTGATATTGATGGTGACAGCCGGTTCAGTTATACTGGTCAGGGAAATTTACCCTGGAGGATCTATGACAAAACTGGTTGGTGTACTCACAGCAGGAGGAGATACCCCCGGCTTGAACGCCGCTTTGCGCGGACTTGGGAAGGCAGCCATAGAGGGGTATGGTATGCAGATCGTGGGTTTTTATGAGGGTTTCCGCGGTTTGATGCAGAACCGCACTCTTCGCCTGGATAGTTCCAATCTTTCCGGTATTCTGACCCGTGGAGGAACCATACTGGGCACCAGCCGGGACAAACCCAACAATATGCCCATGGGCGGCCAGTTTCTGGATATGACAGAAACCATGGTGGAAAATTACAACCGCCACCATCTTGACGTACTGGTGTGCATTGGCGGCGGCGGGACTCATAAGAGTGCGTCAAAATTGATGAAAAAGGGGATTAATGTTGTTACCATTCCCAAAACCATCGACAACGACCTGTACGGAACTGATCACAGCATTGGTTTTGATACCGCCCTTGGGATCGCTACTGACGCGGTTGACCGGCTGCACAGCACGGCGCACAGCCATCACCGCATCATTGTGGTTGAGATCATGGGACATAACACCGGCTGGCTGGCATTGGGCGCCGGAACGGCCGGCGGTGCGGATGTCATCCTTATTCCAGAAATCCCGTATGAAACCCAATCCATTGCCGAAGCAATACTTGCCCGCAGCCGGGGAGGCAAACGGTTCAGTATAGTGGCTGTTTCAGAGGGCGCCTTAAGCAAAACCGACTCTGAAAAATTCCGGCTGGCTGAAGAACAACGCGCCGCGGCCAGGAAATCATCAGAAAAAGAAAAAGCGGAAGCACAATTGCTGGCATTACAACAGGAACACGCGACTCACACCATCCGCCTGGCCTCTGAGCTGGAAAGATTGACGGGGTTGGAAGCCCGGGTAACCATACTTGGCTATGTTCAAAGGGGCGGAACCCCCTCCGCGTATGACCGGCTGCTGGCAACCCGGCTGGGTACAGCCGCCGCCGACATGATCGAAAAAGGGCATTATGGTGTGATGGTTGCCGCGCGCGGTGAGGGCATCGAACCCGTTGAGTTGGAAAAAATTGTAGGAAAACGCAAAATCGTCCCGGTGGATCACCCCTGGGTGATCAGCGCGCGTAAAGTTGGCACGAATCTCGGAGATTAATTCAGAATAACAGGCAGATCAGGCGGCATCCATCCATCTGCGTACCAGCGTAAATACGCTTTAACATGGCTCGACCAGTAGCTTTCCGTGTGTTCCCCATTATTAATATGCCATTCGTGGGGAACATTATGAGCAGTCAATACCTGTTCAAACTGACTGGCTGGAACGATTCCCCCATCCATAAGGCCAATATCAATATACACACGCGGTAATTCCTTTTTTGGAATTTTCAATAACCAGCGTGGTGTGGATGGCAGATCACCAATAAAAATGGGCAGGCTGTGAGCGCCTATCGCGCTGAAGTATTTAGGGCGTGACAGCCCTATATGCACTGCCCACCCCGCTCCACGTGATAAACCGCCGATAGCCCGGCAGGAGCGGTCTTTACAGACGGGATATTTTGCTTCCATCCAAGGGATCAGGTCTTCGGTGATCACATTGCCAAATTTTTCTTCATCCGGATTGGCAGTAGTTTGTTCCTCATTGGGCATAATAATTAGAAATGGATCAACCTCCCCGGAAGAGATCAACTCGTCGGCAGCTTCATCAATTCCCAACCGATCCCATTGGTCAAAGTTGTACAGCATCCCGTGGATCATCACCAGGTATGGATAAGGAACGTCCGGTGTTTCAGAATAGCAGGGCGGCAGGTAGACTTTGGCCCGTAGCGAATAGGAAAGAAAGGAATTGGGGATTTCAACATCCTCGATCCTGCCCTGCTTCTCTTGACACACAACCTTCGTTGGAACAGGCGTATTTTTGGATACAGTCAGAGGAAGGATTGGTGTTCTGACCGGTGTCATGGTCGGCAAAATTTCTGCAGGTATTGCTGTGTAGGTTGCCGTTGGGGCACCCGCCTGAACCTGACCGGCAGAGCACCCTGAAAAGACCAGCGAAATCAAAAACCACCCTGAAAGTGATTTTTTTAACAACCAAGTGGATAGATCTACAATATATGGGTGGTTTGTTGTATTCACCGGGAAATTTTCCTTGACGGTGTTGCGATTCACGGATTATACTCGAACCGCCGGGGTGTAGCGCAGTTGGCAGCGCACCGCGTTTGGGACGCGGGGGTCGGCGGTTCAAGTCCGCCCACCCCGACTGTTATTGATAGGACAGAAATTTCTGACATGGCACAGAAAAAAGCAGATGGCGTGATTGAAGCAGTACGATACAACGAACGTGGATTATTGAGTCTTATTCGTGTATATGAACGCCGTGGGCCAACCTATTCTGACCGGGTTCTTTTTACCCGTGATCAATTGATGAAAGCATTACGCACCGGTAAAAAATTTTATGTGGGAAAACGAATTGAATCACTGGCCAGCACGTTTGAGCTTTCAAACGCGGTCCATCTTTCCGGGAATACTGACCACGAATGTATCATTTCCATTTCAGGCCAACCCGGGCGTGATGACCTCCCCGATGCGCCGCTTTTTTAAGATGCCATTTTTACGGGTGTAATATGCGTCCAGATGAGACATCACCCTATCTCTCCATCATTCTTCCCGTCCATAATGAAGAAAACCGGCTCCCCAAAACCCTTGAGCAGGTGGAACGGTTTATCGCCTCTCGATCGTTTAAATGCGAAGTCATTATTGTCGAAAATGGCAGCAGTGACCGTTCATTGGAAATAGCCCGCGAATACAGCCTGGGGAATCCTGCCTTTCAGGTTTATCATGAGGATGCCCGGGGCAAAGGACTGGCCGTACGCAACGGCATGTTAAAAGCCAGCGGGCATTATCGCATTTTCTGTGACGTTGATTTCTCCATGCCGGTGGAAGAGATAATGCGCTTTCTCCCTCCGCAGGTCAATAATGCAGATGTGGTGATCGGCTCCCGTGAAGCGAAAGGCGCGGTACGGTATAACGAACCCGCGTATCGTCATTTTATAGGCCGCATCTTCAATTCAATGGTGCGGTTCATGGTGCTACCCGGTCTGCAGGATTCTCAATGTGGATTCAAGCTCTTTTCCGCCGCCTGTGCGGAAGATGTCTTCCAGAAGCAGACTCTGGGGGGGATGTCTTTCGATGTCGAGGTTCTCTTTATCGCCCGACGGGCAGGTTATTCCATCGTCGAAATTCCCATTCCCTGGTACTTCAACGCGGACAGCCGGGTAAAACTTGTGGATGATTCCCTGCGAATGGCCGTGGATCTGTATCAAATTCGCCGTAACGGCCGTAACGGTCTGTATGGCCCGGCGCGCTCCTGAAATAATAGCTCCGGCCTGGCCGGACATCGCTTTTGAAACCGGGTTCTGGGAAGCCGGTAAACGGATAATCGCCGGTATTGATGAAGCCGGACGGGGCGCCTGGGCTGGCCCGGTGACAGCCGCCGCGGTAATCCTGCCCGCGGGAGATTCGCACCTTCCTTCCCGACTGAAGGGTGTGCGCGATTCCAAATTGATGAGCCCCGGTCAACGCCGGAAGTGGGCTGAGATCATCCGAGATGTGGCAATAGCCGCCGGCAGTGGATGGGCGGACACGGAAGAGATCGAAACACTGGGTATTTTGCCTGCCACGCGCCTGGCCATGCGGCGCGCCATTGAGAACCTTTGCCAACCTGTCGATCATTTGCTCATTGACGCGGTCTCACTGCCAGATGTGGATTGTTCGCAGATCAGTCTTATCAAAGGTGATGCCCGCTCGTTGAGCATCGCGGCGGCTTCTGTCATTGCCAAAACAGAACGAGACCATTATATGGAATTACTGGAAGAAAAAATACCCGGTTATGGTTTTAGCCGCCATAAAGGCTATGGCACAGCTTACCATCAGGCCAGACTGGCAATCCTGGGGGTATCTTCTGCCCATCGAAAGACATACGCCCCAATTAAAGTCCTTCTTGACAAAGAATAGTGCATCTGACTAAATAGAAAACAGTTGTTTCCCTTCTTATTGGGGCTAATTAAAAACAAAGGCCAACTCAAATCGGTGAGTTGGCCTTATCTGTATTACCCTGTGTAACTACTTGCGGCTGAAAACGAACTTTTTGATCAATTCCGCGACGACGAACGGGATGATGAACAACGGAACAACTTCGACCCACTCAATCCATAACAGCGGCTGGGTATTGAAAATGGGATTCAAGAATGGCACATACACAACCATCATGACCAGCAGGAAGGAGGAAAGAACCGCCAGGTTCATCCATTTGTTCTTGAAGAACCCGATCTTGAAGACAGAGTAGCGCTCGGAACGGGCGGCGTATGCGCGGATCAGTTCGGAGAGGCTCAGGGTCACAAAAGCCATGGTGTGAGCCATGTCAAAATCCATGGAAGGTGTAAAGATCTTGTCAAGAGTCTGACCCTCAACCATCAAGAAACCGATAACATAAGCGGCTAGCGTGGTGGCGGTATCAGCAATTGTCTGTATGGCAACCCCGATGGCCATCTTCTTGTTGATGATCGGTTCAGATGATGGGCGCGGTTTTTGATCCATCAGGTCCGGGTCACCTTTTTCGGTTCCCAGGGCGAGTGCCGGGGCGCCGTCGGAGATGAGGTTCAACCAGAGAAGCTGGATGGCGGTAAGGGGGGAACCCAATCCAAGCAACGTGGGAATGAAGATGATCAGGATCTCAGACATATTGCACGAGATCAGGAAGTACACGAACTTACGAATGTTGCTGTAAATCACGCGACCCTGTTCAACGGCGGCCACAATACTGGCGTAGTTATCGTCTGTCAGAACCATGTCAGCGGTCTGTTTGGCCACATCCGTACCGGTGATGCCCATGGCAACACCGATATCGGCGCGTTTAATGGCCGGGGCGTCATTCACGCCGTCACCGGTCATGGCAACCACCTGCTGGTTGGCGCGCAGCGCGTCAACAATGCGCATCTTGTGTTCGGGTGAAACCCGCGCGTACACATCCGTGGTTTGGGCTGCCTTGCGGAGTTCTTCGTCACTCAGATCATTGATCTGCGCGCCGGTGAACACGGAATGCCCGGGTTCAATCAGGCCGATCGATTCGCCAATGGCGCGGGCTGTGTTCGGATAGTCGCCGGTGATCATTACGGTGCGGATACCGGCATGGCGGGCTTTCAACAGGGCAGGCTTGACCTCGGGGCGCGGTGGATCGATCATGCCGATCAAGCCGACGAAAATCAGGTCTTCCTCGAGGGTTGACATATTTTCTTCACCCGGGTGCGCGTCCACCGTGCGGTATGCCAACCCGAGAACGCGCAGTGCGTCTTTGGTCATGGCATCATTGGCTTCCAGCACTTTGGCTTTCATGGCATCGTCCATGGGATGCGTGTGTTTATCATCCATCGCCTGGACTTTGTTACAGAGTGAAAGCACGATATCCGGAGCGCCTTTGACCACGGCAACATAGCGGTCATTTGAACTGGGCTGGTAATATGGAGAGAAGTCCTCTTCAGAAGCCTGCATGGCTTCATGCAGTGTTACCATGCGTTTGCGTTCCGAATCAAAGGGGATTTCCGCCTTGCGGGGGAATTTTTTCTTGTCACCCGTTACAGCTCCGGCTTTGGCCGCGGCAACCAGCAAAGAGGCTTCCGTCGGGTCGCCAATGATATGGACGCCTTTTTCATCTTCTTTGTCAGCCACTTCCAGGTGGGCGTCGTTGTTCAACATACCCACCCAAAGGGCGGTCTTCGCGCCGGGGTATTTGGTCAGGTCAACTTCCTTGCCATCCACCAGGAATTTTCCCTCGGTCGCGTAACCGGTACCGGTGATCTCAAAGAATTTTCCATCCACCCAGAGGCGGGTGACGGTCATTTCATTCTGGGTGAGGGTGCCGGTCTTATCGGTGCAAATAACAGTGGCGGAACCCAGGGTTTCCACGGAGGAAAGCCGGCGGATGAGCGCATGCCGGTTGACCATTTCGCGCATTCCCAGCGCCAGGCTGATGGTTACAATGGCGGGCAAGCCTTCAGGCACAGCGGCGATCGCCAGACTGACGGCGATCATGAATTGTTCAACCCAGTGCTGCGGGTCCAGAAGATCTGTCGCCCTGAACATACCCGTTGCGAAGACCAGCACACAAACGACGATGCAGGCGTAGCCGAGGGTTTTGCCCAGGTTATCCAGTTTTTTCTGCAGCGGAGTTTCTTCGGCTTCCACTTCCTGCAGCATTGTGGCAATCTGTCCCAACTGGGTGGACATGCCAGTGGAGGTGACCACACCAATACCACGGCCATACGCCACCATGGTACCCATGAACGCGCAGTTGACCATATCGCCCAATGGCACTTCACCGGTTAGAACCAGCTCGGCATTCTTCTGAATGGGCAGGCTTTCGCCGGTTAGCGCGGCTTCTTCCACTCGGAGATTTACGGCTTCCGCCAGGCGCAGGTCAGCCGGAATAAAGTTACCGGCTTCCAGGTAAACCACATCGCCCGGTACAAGTTGGCTCGCGGGAATGGTGATACGTTTTCCATCGCGAACAATATGAGCCTCCGGCGAGGCCATCTTTTTCAACGCAGCCAGGGCTTCTTCAGCACGTGATTCTTGAACCACACCCATGACGGCATTCAAAATGACGATCAACAAAATCGCAATGGCATCGACCCACTCTCCCAGGATGCCCGAAATGGCGGCAGCCACAAGGAGAAGGATGATGACAAAGCTCTTTAATTGATCGATGACCATTTGAAGGAAGGTACGTTTGGGTGCCTCCTGCAACTGGTTGGGACCATATTTTTGCATACGGCTTTCAACTTCGGCAGAAGTCAAACCCTGTTCAAGGTCTACTCCCAAACCTTTCAGTGTTGCGTCAATGGTCGATGTACTGTACGATGGTAACTTTTCTTTCTTAATTATTGTTTCCTTTGCCATAATTACCTCGAAAAAAGGTTAATTGACCTTTAACACAGGTCTATATTTCAGGTGAATTTTTCGGTTTAAATTCTCCCGTTTGTAACAGATAATTTGCTTACCGTGTGAACGAATTATTCAAGATCACACAATCTCAATCTTTGGAACCCGGGCCAATATAGGTGCCATCCATTAAAACGGCATTTTTGGGAATGACTACAACCCCATCCCTAACAACCCAGTTCTCTGAATCCAGGTCTGTACCCCGCGGAAAAGGTTTGATGGTTACGTTTTTCCCGATACAGGCATTTTTATCAATAATGGCTCCCTCTATCCGGGTGTTCTCACCAATTCCCATGGAAACCGGCGGGTTGTCATCCTGATCCTGTTTCTCATAATAATCAGCGCCCATGATAATACTGTTTTCAATCTTCACACCGCTTTTTATCTGACTGCGCAGACCAATGATTGAATCATGAATATCCGCATGCTTGATGACGCATCCCTCAGCCAGCAAAACATTTTTTAATACACTTTCATTAACCGAGGAACACGGCAGAAATCGAGTGCCGCCATATATGGGCGTTTTCGGATCAAAGAAGTTAAAAGGAGGGTCAGGCCGGGTAAGCGCCAGGTTGGTCTCGTAGAAAGATCGGATAGTCCCGATATCCTCCCAGTAACCGGTGAAGTCAAATCCATAAACGGTGTGTGTTGTAATAGCCTGGGGAATGACATGACTGCCGAAGTCATCCAGTGGGTAATTGTTCAGAAGATCGAAAAGTGTTTCAATGCGGAAAAGGTATATACCCATGGAACCGAGAAATGGCTTTTCCGGGTCATCGCGACTGACCAATTCATCCAGCAGTTTTTGCTCGCGGGGTTTTTCCGCGAACTCCGTGAGCTGATAACTGGAATTTCTTTTTAAAATACCGAAACGGTTGGCTTCATTTTTCGCCACTGGCTGCACAGCCACGGTAATATCGGCGTTATGATCCCGGTGGAAGTTTGCCATGGCGGCATAATCCATGCGGTACAGGTGGTCACCGGCAAGGATGAGCACATATTTGGCGCGTGAAGAGCGAATTTCTCCAAGTTGTTTCCGAACGGCGTCGGCTGTACCCTGGTACCAATCGGTGTTCTGCATGGTCTGCTCTGCCGCCCAGATCTGTACCCACCCCGTGTGAAAATTATCAAAATTATAGTTGCGTGATATATGGCGGTGCAGTGAAACGGAATTGAACTGCGTCAGAATGGCTATTCGGTAAATTCCCGAATTAATGCAATTACTGATGGGTATATCAATCAAACGATACTTTCCCGCCATTGGCACAGCCGGTTTCGAGCGCATTTTTGTTAAAGGATAAAGCCGGCTGCCACGTCCACCACCGAGAATTACTGCAAGGATTTCGTCTTGTGATGGCATATTCCACTCCATAGGCAATATTAATTATTTTCTAATATAAGCATACTGTTCAGATTTTTGTCTGTCAAATGACGAAAAGAATAAAAAAATCGTGAATCTTTCCGGGTATCCGTGTATTTTTACTGATTTTTTAAAGCTATTTTTGAATTATCGATAATAATGTGTATTGATGCGTTGATCTTCGGTTAGGTTTTCAGACTTACCGGAAAAATTTGCTTTCGGGAATTTTTAATCGCCCTATTTAATTACCGGGAAACAATTTTCGGGAGAATTGATATTTTTCATGTCGCTGCGAACAAGACTGATCATTATGTTGTTAATTTTCATCATCCCCACCATCGGGTTAATGTTGGTTTTTCATTCCCGCCTGATAACTTCATTTCAAGATCAGATGGCTTCATTCCAATACAATACGACGAGATTGGTCGCCGGTTCGCTTAAGGATTACTATTTTGAGGGGCATGATTTTCTGCAGTCGGTCAGTTTTCAAAATGGTAAATTACTAGATCCCGAAGAATGCGCCCTTACTCTGGACAGGGCAATCAACGACGCGAAACTATTTAAATCCATGGCCGTCCTGGATAAGGATGGCCGCGTTCGTTGTACCAGTGCGACATATACACTTCCGTCAAACGTGGACTTGCTCCCGGCTTTTCAGAAGGCAATTACGCGTGATGATTTCGCGCTGGGAAACAATCAAAACTACCTGCCTGGCGATTATGTTGAATTAAGTATGGCTTATCCCATGGAAGGCAAAGATGGGCAGAACTCGATCATCCTGGGGGTATTTGACGCCGGCCATATCGTATCGAAATTGGAAGCCATCGGTTTGCCAGACCAGACTGAAGTCTTCGTGTTTTCCCCGCAGGGGAAGGTTCTTTTTCCACCCCTGTCCGCCACGAGAAACGATGTTCAGGAACTGATCGGGTCCGTCAGGAGTTTTTATAATTCCGGCACACTAACAGAACAATCCATGGTCATCAAGGGTTCTGATAACCTGGAAAGAAGGTTTCAGTTCGTCCCGATTGAGATGGATGAAGTTCTTATCATCGGTATTGGGATACCCGCCGGTCAATTTGTCAACGATGCCAACCGGTTTGTCACCGGAAATATCGTGGTCATTTCCCTGTTAACCCTGGCAATCTTGATCCTGGCTTATAGCGGAATACAGATTTCGGTTATCAAACCGCTACACGTGATCTCTCAAACAGCTGATGCGCTGGCTTCGGGCAACCACAACGCCCGCGCCGGACTCGGAAATAAAAAGGACGAAATTGGACGCCTGGCGCAAATTTTTGACAGGATGGCCGACGCCCTGGAAGAAAGTCGTTCCACGCTTGAAACGGAGACAAACCAAAAGCTGGCATTTCAGGAGAAATTCTTTCGCTTGTTTGAAGATTCCATCCTGGGGATTTTCCAGCTTAATAAAAATAGTCGTCTGATAGAAGCCAACAACGCTCTGGCTGGAATGTTCGGCTACTCTTCTGAAGAAGAAATGGTGGCCAGTGTGAACGGTCCGGCTGGCTCTTTTTTTATTTCCCAGTCTGATTATGAAAAGATCGCAAAGTTGATTTCACTGCGTATGCCGGTACGGATGGAAACCAGCTTTCGCCGGAAAGATGGATCTGTTTTTGACGGCAATCTTCATATGTGGGGAGTTTGGAGCGCGGCAGGAGAATTGGAAGCCATGGAAGGCTTCGTCGAAGATATAACTGAATCTAGAAATACCCGGCGGATGATCACAAAATTAAGTCAGGCTGTCGAACAGAATCCGATCGGAATCATCATCACCGATGGCAAAGGTGGGATTGAATACGCCAACCAGGGCGTTTTCAATGTGTTTGGATACACCCCGGAAGAACTTGTTTCAAAAACCATGAATGAACTAATTCCACCATCCGTGCCGCCTGAAGATGTGGAGCGGATGCGCCTGATGATAAAAAGTGGAAATAAATACGAAGGGGAAATCCAGAATTTCAGGAAAGATGGGACCCCATTCTGGGAAAGGTTTGTTATTTCACCGATCACCCAATCAAACGGAACAGAAAGAAATTCACTTTGTCTGGTTGAGGATGTGACCGAACAATATCGCAACAGAGAGCGTATCTTCCAGCAGGTCGAAGAATTATCTGCATTACGTACCATTGACCTGGCCATCAGTTCAAACCTTGACCTGCTGGCAACCCTGAATATCATCTCCAACCTGGCTGTTAAGCACCTGGACGTGGACGCGGTGTGCATACTGGTTTATGACACGCAGTACCACATGCTGCACAATATTGTCACGTACGGTTTCCAACAGGAGCCGCTCCTTGATATTCCCTTCCCGGCTGCCGCCGACCTGAGTGATTGGGAGCTGGTGGAGGAATTCTCCATCCACATTCCAGAAAATTTAATAGAGAATAAGTCAAACCATCTTCTTACCTTTCCGGTGGAAGAACAATTTCAAGCCTGTTTTGGCCTTCCCCTGGTAGCTAAAGCCGAAGTCAAAGGCTTGTTTGTCGTCTACCAGAAGAAGGCTTTCACCCCTGAGCAACACTGGCTGGATTTCTTCTATAACCTGGCCACGCAGACGGCAGTTGCCATGGACAATTACGAATTGTTCCGCAACCTGAAACAATCAAATACTGAACTATTACAGGCTTACGAAGCCACCATTGAAGGCTGGTCGAAAGCATTGAAATACCGTGACCAGGAAACAGAAGAACACAGCGTACGTACCACACGATTGACCGTGGACCTGGCGAGAAAAATGGGTTACCCGGCTGAGGAGCTGGTTTATATTCGGCGGGGCGCCCTGCTGCATGACATTGGAAAAGTTGCCGTGCCTGACAGCATTCTGAATAAACCCGGTCCACTAACCGAGAATGAGTGGATGGAGATGAAAAAACATCCAGTGGCCGCCTATGAAGTGCTTTCTCCCATCCAATTCCTTAGCAGATCGCTGGATATTCCGTATTGCCACCACGAACGCTGGAACGGGACGGGGTATCCCCGCGGATTAAAAGGCGAGGAAATCCCCATGGCAGCGCGAATTTTCTCGGTAATTGATGTGTATGACGCATTGATGTCTGATCGGCCATACAGGCCTGCCTGGCCGGAAGAAAGAGTGATAGCGTATCTTCGTGAGCAGAGTGGAATTCAATTTGACCCGGCAGTGGTGGTGGCATTTCTGTCTTTATTGGAGAAACAGACGTAAATTAAGTAGGAAACCATGAAAAATCACAGACCTTCAGATATGGAAATCGCAGGTCTGGGGGAACAAACCGGGGTACTTATCCGGCTGCTGCACGTGTTACCGTTGAGTTGTTTATTGGTGAAAGAAAATGGAGCCATTGTCTACATCAATCCAGCAGGCAATGATCTATTTAAGCTGGCCGGAATCAGGTTCCGTTCATGGATAATACCGGGTTTTAACCCCGCAGGAAGAGAGATCCTATGGGAGTTGAAATCTGAAAAGGGCGAAACCCGTTTCACCTTTAATGGATACCCCATGGAATTGGACGCTGTGAGTTATATCTGTCTGGTCATATCAAATGACCGATCTCTTAATGGGGGGCGATATAACGAACGCTTTTTGATGCCTCTTATCGAACAATCCAGGGAGGGGATTGTCATCTTTGATAAGAACTTGCGCTGTATTGAGTGGAATAAAGGGATGGAACAGATAAGCGGATATACCGCCAGTGATGTGGTCGAAATGACCATGGGAGAATTTTTGAAGAAGGTGTCCCCCTTCCCGGGAAACCCACTTCGGAATAGAGATATCTTGCAGGGCAGTTATAGGTCCCTGATTAAGCGACTTGTTGAAAATATCTCGTTCAATGAAATTGAAGTGGAGTTTCGTAGAAAAGATGGTGAGTTGCGCGTCGCTCAATACCGCATGTTCCCAGCCTTCATAAATGGCCGTTTGTATTCGGGCGCCATAGTCAGGGATGTAACAGAGATCAGGAAAGCGGAAGAAACACTGCGTGCATCCGAGTCGAAATTCCGCACGTTGGTAGAAGCCATGGGGGAGGCCGCGTTGACCCTCGATCTTGATCTGAATATACTCTTTTCCAATCCCGCAGCGTCAAGTATGTATGGGGTTGATCCGGAGTATTTTATTGGCAGGAACCTTCGCGAATTCATTGACAACCGTTATGGCCAGTTTCTTGACCGGCAGGTCAGTCGTGTAAAGAAAGGGCTATCAGACCGCTATGAGATTGAGGTAGCGGATTTTCGCGGAAATCCGCATGTGATTAAAGTCACCTCATCTCCATGGAGAGGACCCGATCAAGAAATCATGGGGTCAATTATCGTCTTCAGCGATATAACCCAGTGGAAACTGACGGAAGAGCACCTTCAATTCATCAGTACTCATGATGAAATCACATCATTGTATAACCGCAATTTTTATGAAGAAGAAAAGAAACGCCTTGGAAATGGCCGACGTTTTCCGGTAACATCGGTCATTATTGACCTGGATGATTTTAAGGGAATTAATGACACACACGGCCACGAAGCCGGAGACAGAATATTACGAAATTTCGGGCAGATCATCCGGCGAGTCTTCCGGGCTGAAGACGTGGTGGCACGAATCGGTGGTGATGAGTTTGCCGTTCTGTTACCGGAAACCGATAAACAGACGGCTAGGGAGGCAGTGGAACGTCTTCGGGAAGCCGTTGCAGCTCACAACACAGGTTCTTCTGATCAAAAAATTTTCTATTCGACGGGTACAGGAACAGCGAAAACCCCAGAAGAATTGGAGGATGCGATTCGTAGAGCAGACACACGAATGTATCGCGAGAAAAAAATGAAGAAAAACCATGGTTGTCAGGGATAATGGTGTCTGGTGATATTAAAGATGTAGGCCTTCTTCAACCATTTTTGGGTTATGAATCCCGCCATTTGACCTGGTCTATAATCAATCTATGCCCGAAAAAACGGAAACCGCCCGGCCGAGTTTGAGAATTCTTCTGGTCCTGTTGAGCGCCTTTTTCCTGGTGGCAGGCTATTACCTGGTGCACAAACCCGTTTTGCCGGAGACAGGGCTGGCTATCGGTCTGTCCCTGTGGCGGATCCTGGTTGGATTATTAATCCTCACCATGGCCGGTATGACGGGCCGCGCTCTCGGTTTGCGGTTGGAAGGACGCCGGCTTTCTGCGGCTGTGCTTCAAGCCGGTCTGGGATTCGGGGTGCTGGCTACAACGGTGCTGTTGCTGGGTTCCACTCTGGGAGTGAACTGGATCACCCTGGGATTACTGCCTGCCGCAGGGATCATTGTGCTTCGCAACCACGCGCTTGACTGGTGGCACGATTTGGCTGAATCGCTAACGGATGAGTGGAGACAAACGGGCCGCTTCGAAAAATGGATCGCCGTATTGATCATAGTCAGCCTGGTTTCCTCTCTAAGCGTCGCGCTGGCATCTCCCTTAAAATATGATGCCCTGATGTACCACCTGGCAATGCCCAAAACCTATGTTCAACAGGGCATGATCACCCACATCCCCTGGCTGGTAATGAGTGGCATGCCGCAGGGCACGGAAATGCTGTATACCCTTGCACTATTGTGGGGCGGGTTGCCTGCAGCGGCGGTGGTGGGTTGGATGATCGGCGTTCTGGCTATCCTGGGAATTATTAGTTTTTTTGAGGGTGGACAGGCAGGCCGCCGCCGTATTGGCTGGGCGGCCGCCGCCTCCCTGATGGCCGGTGAAACATTCGCGGCCTCCCTTTCCTGGGCGTATATCGATTGGACGGGGCTGCTCTTTGGCATTTGCTGTTTAACAACCCTGCATGCCTGGATGAAGGACGGGCGGACTCAATCCGTGCTGGTCGCGGGATTGTTTGCCGGGCTGGCCTTTACCACCAAGTACACCGGTGGTGTGTTGATTTTGTGCGCGTTGGCGGTGGTGGTTGTACAAATCGTACATTCTTCAAAAGACAACCGGTCTGGGATATGGAAAACGCTGGCCACCATTCTTTGCGGGTCTGCGGCCTTTCCATTGGTCTGGCTGCTCCACAATCTCATTCAGACCGGCAACCCGGTTTACCCCTTCTTCTTCCCGGCTGCCGAAATGGACTCGGTGCGCCTGTCCGTGTATCAGGGTGCCGTGCCGTACGGCGAATGGTGGGAAGGATTCCTGACGCCCCTGCGCGCGACCCTGTGGGGGCAGGAATCGGCGGAGGGTTACAGTGTGTCCATCGGTGTGCTTTTCCTGTTGCTCGGACTGGGCAACCTGTTGCGCAACAAAGAAGTGGAAGAGGATCTCCGCCTGACGCTGCGCCTGGGTATGACCGTCTTCCTTTCAGGCTGGCTGATCTGGGCGGTGGGGAATCGCCTGAGTGGGTTCCTCATCCAAACCCGCATGTACTATTCACTCTTTCCGGCGTTCGCGTTACTGGCCGGGACTGGCTGGCAATCGCTGCGTCAGATTCACTGGCGGGGTGTGCGTTTCGAGCGACTGTTCGGCGCGGTGATCCTGATCACTCTGGGCTTGACCACACTCGGCACCGCTCTTCAAGCCCTGAAACATGACGCGCCGCGCGCCGTCGTCGGATTAATCAGTGAGACCACATATGAGGATGCCAATCTTGGCTGGTATGGTCCGGCTGTTCGGGCGGTGCGTGATCTGCCCGCCGGATCGAAAACTCTCTTCCTCTACGAGCCGCGCGGACTGGCCTGCCTGCCAGCCTGTGACCCGGACGAGATACTGGACCAGTGGAAGATCAGCCGATTGGGAAACGCTTCCAACGAATCGGTGTTAAATCTTTGGAAACAGAAAGAGTACAATTACCTTCTGGTAAATAAAGCCGGTATGGACTTCCTGTCTAACGGGAAAGACCCGCATCATCCGGCTGCCGAGGTAAAGGCACTGCGCGATTTACTTAACACACTGGAACCGCCGCGTTCATTTGGAAATAGTTATCAAATCTATACAATCCCATGACAATTCTGGAATTCGCAATCGGGCTATGTTATAGTATTCAAAAGGAGGGTCTATGAAAGAACGCATCTTGATCATTGAGGACGATGAAGCCATTGTCAAGGTGCTCCGCCGGGGACTCGCCTATGAAGGCTACCAGGTGGACGCGGCGCTTGATGGTGAAACCGGCCTTGTTCTGGCGCGAGACAATCACCCTGACCTGGTGGTTCTGGATTTAATGCTGCCCGGTATGGACGGACTTGAAGTCTGCCAGAGACTGCGCGCCGGCAGCGGGAATCATCTTATTTTGATGTTGACCGCCAAAGACACAGTCTCAGACCGCATCCACGGCCTTGATTCGGGCGCGGATGATTATATGGTTAAACCATTCGAGTTGGATGAACTGCTCGCCCACGTGCGTGCCCTGCTGCGCCGCACACAGACGGAACGCGTGCAAGAGTTGACTTTCCTCGATCTGGTGCTGGACACATCCACCCGGCTGGCAAGCCGCAAGAACCGCCAGATCTCGTTGACCGCCAAGGAATACGACCTGTTGGAACTTTTCCTGCGCCATCCACGCCAGGTATTGACCCGCGAAACGATCTTTGACCGTGTCTGGGGATATGATTTCGGGGGTGAATCAAACGTGCTGGATGTCTATATCCGGTATTTACGTCAGAAACTGGAAGAAAACGGTGAAATGCGGCTGATCCATACCGTGCGCGGTGTGGGTTACGTGCTGCGCGAAAATCCCTGATGTCGTTGCGCTTACGCCTCTCCCTGCTGTACACGCTGGTGCTGGGGGGCGTGTTATTGCTCTTTGGGTCACTGGCCTACAGTCTGGTCTCCGTCACACTTCTGGACCAGACTGACACGTCACTGGCCAAAAACGCGAATGACCTTATCACCCAGCTGCGTATTAACGCGGCCGGCCGATTTGACGCGCGAGCGGCCAGTTCCTTCACGCCGGATGAGTATATTGTCTACCAGGTGTGGGGCAATGATCGCGAACTGCAACTCGCCCGCCCGGTGGGGGTTGTGGATCCGCTTGATCGTGTGAACCTGCGTTCAGATCGTCCGGTCTTCAGCACCACGGGAGATGTGGGAAAACACATGCGCGTGCTGTCCATTCCATTGAACAACGCCCGCGGCCCGGCCGGCCTGCTGCAGATCGGCCGCAACCTGAACCTGTTCGACGCCACCCTGCAAACCCTGGCGGGGGTTCTGGTGCTGCTGACTATTCTATCGATGGTACTGACCGGTGTGATGACCTGGTTCGTCAACGGCCAGGCTCTGGCTCCGCTGGCCACGGTGACCAAAGTGGCCACGCAGATCACCAAAGCGGATGACCTCTCCCGCCGTATCCAGATCTCCGGTGTGCGCGACGACGAAGTGGGCGAGCTGATCGAAGCCTTCAACCAGGTTCTGGGACGCCTGGAAAAACTGTTCACCTCACAACGCCGTTTTCTGGCGGATGTCAGCCATGAACTGCGTACCCCGCTGACAGTCATCAAGGGCAACGTCGGTCTGATGCGCAAGATGAAAACACTGGACGAGGAATCCCTCTCCGGCATTGAAGCCGAGGTTGACCGGCTGACCCGCCTGGTAGGCGACCTGCTCTTTCTGGCGCAGGCCGAATCGGGGCGTATGCCGCTGGACCAGTCGCCGGTGGAGCTGGATACCGTGCTGCTGGAGGTTTTCCAGCAGGCACGCACGCTGGCCGGGGAACGAATATCGGTGACCATTAACGAGATCGATCAGTTGCGGGTTACCGGTGACCGTGACCGCTTGAAGCAAGTGCTATTAAACATTGCCGGCAACGCCGTGCAGTACACCCCGCCCGGCGGGAAGGTGATCCTTTCCATGCGGCGCATTGACGACCGCGCGCAGATCATCATCAGCGACACCGGTCCGGGCATTCCGGTGGTGGATTTGCCGCACATTTTTGAACGGTTTTACCGCAGTGAAAAGAGCCGTAAACGCAGCGCGCAGGGCGGCTTCGGGCTGGGGTTATCCATCGCCTTCTGGATCGTACGCAATCACGGGGGAACCATTGAGGTGACATCCACAGAAGGGAAGGGGTCAGCGTTCACCGTCTGGCTGCCATTGATAATTGAATCGTAGGGTCTTACACTCCTGTAATGAGATTTCGGGAAGAGACATAACATCCGGCAGGAAGCCATGAACGCGGCGGGGACAATGCTCCGGATGCTTTGTCCGGGGTAATACCAAAACTCCTCATTTGTTCACACACATTTCCCGGCAGACCAGCGGTAGAAGCATCCGGAGCATTGTCTAATTTAAAATTCTTATTACCTACCGGATGCTTCTACCCTACAAGAAAAAATTGGTGAATCCCTTTTTATCTTTATCCAAAAACATTTTCCCCAACCCACATGCCCGGCTATAATGGGAATTGTTGGAAGGAAGGTGGATGCATGTCTCATTCAGGCCGTTTCCCATACCCGTTGATCTGCTTTCTGTTATTCATAACCATATGTGTCGGCTTCCTGGCCGCCGCGCCGGTCAGCGCCCAGGCGCCCACCCCGACGCCTGTGCCAACCCTGATCCCTACCGAGGAAGTCCTGCCCTCCAATGATCTGTTCATCCAGCTTCCCGCGGCGGCACCGCGCCTGCCCGCCTATAAACCCGTGGTGCTGGATTTCATCAAGATGACCGATACCGACAACGGTTGGGCGCTTTCGGGTGTGTCGGTGCTGAATACCTACAATGGCGGCCTGTCGTGGCGCGAGGTCACCCCGCCGGAATCCATCCCCGAGGGCAGCACAGCGATTCCGTACGCGTTTTTCCTCAACAGGGATACCGCCTGGGTCATCTACTCTATCGACGCGCAGATTACCCCCGAGACCACCGTCTGGGTGACCATGGATGGCGGCAAGCACTGGACGGCCGGCATGGCGCTGAACCAGCAAGTCTTTGGTGACAAATTGTGGGCGGAATTTTTCGCCCTCGATTCTCACAACGTCTGGCTGATGGTGCGCGGGGTGATTGAGGAAACCGGTTCGAATTTCACCCACGCGCTCTTTCGCAGTACAGATGGCGGATTCACCTGGAGTTACCTGCCCTTTGATTCGAGCGAAAATTATACCGGCATGGTCTTTTCTGACATCAACTTCGGCGTGCGCACCATCAAATCCACCGAACCGTTCGACGATCAACCGCCGGCCTATGAAATGACTATAGACGGTGGTGTTACCTGGGAGAAGCACGAACTCCCGGCGCCCATTGACGAGCCCGACCTGTTCAAACAGTTCGCTTACTGCGAAACATATCAGCCTGTAGCATTGTCATTCCCATCCTTCCGCCTGCTGATGGGCTGCACCGACAATCTGAGTCCGCACAAGCTGTTTGAAGGGTTCTTCTATTCCAGCAAGAATGGCGGCAACACCTGGCTATCCTATAAGCTACCGGTTAAAGCCCACGCGGAAACCGCCCAACTGGTCTATTTCAGTGACAAAATGATGTATTTGCTCGACAAACATTCCTATTACAGCATTAATGACGGCCAGAAGTGGCCCGACCTCAAGGTGGTCAACTGGGACGGACAATTCAGTTTCACCGACCCGGTGCACGGGTGGGCCATCGCTCGCCTGCAAAAGGCGGTATCGCTGGTGAAAACCACCAACAAATCCTATACGTGGAAGATCATTTTGCCGATGGTCGTACGCTAAATAAAATCGCCCAAAAATTTACAACTTTTTTACCGGAAACATGCAACTATTAAACACCGGCAGGGTTTAATCATTCATAGAGGTTCCGGTATAACCAGAAGGAGTATTCCATGGGCGCGGTTTATTTTGTCGTCACTCTCGTAACCACATTATTCGCAGCCATCAGCTTTGTTGACCTGCTGGACAAGCAGGGTTAATTTTCGTTCAACAACCTGAAAATATGGTTGATATGATCCACTTCGTGCCAGGCGGCCCGGCGCAGCACCTTGCGCGGACTCCAGAAAGAGCCGTCTTTGCCGATAATCAGACTTTTTCCCGCCAGGTCTCGCATCGCGCGTTCAAATAGGCGGCGGATGGCTTCCAACCGGCGGAAGGTTTCCTCCGGCAATGTGGTGGACTGGGCATAACTGATGTTCAACCGGTCAAGCAGCCACAATTCAGATGACGCCAGGTGATCCAGTATTCCGTGAATACTCCATTTTTCATCGGGAACATCGCGATCATACTTTTCCCGAGGCAGTTCGTGCGTCAAGCCGATCAGATCATTGCGTGACCAGGACAATATTTCCAAACCACGATCGATCTCAATCTCGGTCAGTGGTTTCCAATCCACCTGCCAGAAGGCGGTCACATATTTCCCGGCTGCTTTGGGCAGGTTGCGCTCATCCACCTGGTAACAATCGAAGGATTCCGCCATGTGAACATCGATGTCGTCAAAATCAATCCAGTTTTCCCTGGCCAATGCAGCCACGCGCTCTTTATAGCCGATGAACGCGCGTGGAAAGGCCAGAATGGCCGCGGCTCCTTCCGAGCCGTAGGCAAAACAGCCGGGGTAATCCAGAGCCCAGGCGATGGATTTGTTCTCGTATCCATTTTCAAGACCAATTTCAATTCTCATATCAAATCGGATTTCCTTCCCACCCGCAGCGTGCATTGGGTATGGTGATCCATACGTTGTCAAATTTACCGCCATGCGGCCGTAATCGCAAGGTTTCCCCGGTAAATTGTATGCGAATATCCAATCCTTTTAAACCAAAGTTCGAGGCGAAGCGTACATCTCCCGCGAGAACGCGGGCTGCATTGGTCAACGCGCAGCGCACATATGGTTCGCTGGTGGCAGCGAATGCACCAACGTTGCTGAGTGTTTGCGAAATATTTACCGCGGCTTCCTGCCCGTTCGCGGCAGCCAACGCTGTGGCTCCTTCTTTATCCAGGGTGATTAAAATGCCGTCTTCATCCCAGCGCCAGGTTCCCCCGCCCACCTGTGATACGGCAAAGCGCGGCTCGCCGGTCGGCAGGATCAAGGCTTTCATGCGCGGAGAGTGGATCCACCCTTCCGCGTTGTTGATGAAATACCGGCCGGCCGATTCAGAGATTTCCAACAGCCGGTCCGGCATAGGTATAGCCGGTTTGGTCTGCGTCCAGATATTCTGCTGCACAACCTGCACCTTGTTCCCGGCAATGCGGTTGACCACCATGATATGGTCGCCTGGTTTTCGGTAGGTGTAAATGATCAGGTCGCCCACCCGCGGTGGAATGGGTCCGCCGTTGGGATGATAGGTCAGGTCGGCAAATGGCAGGAATTTGGCCGCATCAGGGTCATTCACGTCCAACTTACCCTGTTTGACCATGGATTGCATTTCACGCGCCAAATCGATCACGGTGATCAGGTCGTTGGGGATGCTGACTGTGTCCGGCAGGCGGCCGTTGGTCGATTTATATCCCAACCGTTCGGCATACAGGCGGGTGGTCAACTCGATGCACTGGTAGCAATAAGCATACCCGCAGAATGGAGTGATTTCTATATAACCCTCCCCCTTTGTGGGGCCGAGGTCCGGGTAGAAGACGTCCACGCCATGGCCGGCCAGCCAGTCAGCGCCGTTGAGCAGCAGTTGGTCTGCCGCCGGGCGCGCGGAGACGGGCGCCGGCGTGATCAAACCTGCCAGGATAACGAGAAAGGCAAAGAGAGGGATAAGCCGCTTCTTCATGGTCGCGTTGTATTGATTATACCGACACAGAAGGATGCAAGTTGGATGCCTTTTCGTTTCGACAGGGCAGCTTGCAAATCTGAGTCTTTGTAGCTATGATGTATGTGTAACTGTATGTGTAAGGAGAAATATGAAGGCTACATACGAACGTGTTCAATTATTGATCAGACCTGACCAGAAGAAAGAGATCGCCCGGCGTGCCCGTGAAACGAAAGCCAGCATGGCTGAAGTAGCCAGACTCATTCTGGATAAAGGGATTCAAATAACCCGGGAGAACGAAGAGGTTGCGAAAACTCGCGCTTTCCTAAAAAAAGCTGCCGAACACCGGAAAACAATGCCAGTAGTAGACTTAAATCTGGCAGATTTTATCAATCAAATGCGCGAAGAAGAACATGAATAAATCCAATACATCTGTGATCGACGCAAATATCAGTATCTGTACCGTGGTCAACTCTCCATTAAGTGAATCTGCCAGTCATCTTTGGGATAATTTATCTCGAAATAACATACGAATTTTTGTCCCCCAACTATGGATATCAGAAGTTACCTCGGTCATTCGCAAGCTGGTTTTTACAAATTTACTTTCACGCGAGGATGGACGTTCCTCGCTTAAATTGCTGCTCACGTCAAATGTGAATTTTATTGAGGATGAAACATCTCTGGCATTAGAAGCTTACACATGGGCTGAACGTCTTGGCCGGAAGACTGCCTATGATTGCTTTTATGTTGCCCTGGCCAATCATCTGGAAGCCGAGCTTTGGTCCGCAGACACCAAGTTGATCAATTCATTGAAAAACCAGGGTTGGCCGAATATTCGGGAATTGAAAGCCTGATATTTTTACCCGCAACAGGCTGACCCACCCCCGCAGCAATCGCAGGTGACTTCTTTCTTGCCGCTTATGGCAGCCCTGATCATTGCAGACGCACAACCCACTCCGCTATCCACGAAAATGGCGTGCCCGGGACAGTTGACCATGCAGGCTCCGCACTCCATGCAGTCCCCCGGCCGCACCAACGTCGCGCTGGTTTCCCCCGCCTCAAACACACCGTGTGGGCAAACCATGATACACATTCCGCAGTTGATGCAGACATCCGGATCATAGACCAGGGTATTGGTTTCCAGGTAGGATATGGATTTCATCAGGCGGCTCCCAGGAAATTCATCACCCGCAACACGATTGTAAGCAAAAGTCCCACGCCAGACAATACAGCCATCACGGGGATGTAGCGGTTCATTTCTGATCGCACTCCGGTCTTGGATGTGAATGGGGTTGAACCGGTGAAATTCAGGGTTATGAAAGCCGTCACCGCCGGGAATACCAGCAGGGCGGCAGTCAGATCGAGCCAGGCGGCGAATGTCAGCGGATTTGCTGTGAGAATTTTCTGCAGGATTAACGGCAGCATGACCAGCGCTCCCAGCACAAACCCCTTGCGGCTGAACTCACGGAACGGCAGCCAGGGCAGCAGCAGCGGAAAGAGCACCGTTCCGGCCAGAATGGATGCCCCCGCGGCCAGCGCCAGCCACCAGCCGCCCAGCAGCCAGCCGGCCAGCATGGCACCCAACAGAGGGACGAAAGTTTTCACTACTTCGACGGGGATCAATACCGCCCGGTCGCGCAGGGGAAATGTGACCATGCGCATGGCTGTGGTGGCCGTACGGGTTTTCAGATATTCAGGCAGGTCAGTCGATCGGATGGGGCCGTATTCCACACGGAATCCGGTGGCTTTCTTGACCTCATGCGCGGCCACCCCCGGCGCGCCCAGTTGCGGGAGGATCAGCACTCGGTGCGATACCACAGCAGCCAGCTTCGTGTCCCGCACCCGGTGGATCAACTCTTTTGTGCCGAATGTTCCTTTTCCTGCAGCGCACCACACATTCACGCCAAACGTGTCCAGCACCAGGATGTAGGCATCTGTCCCCGGCAGGGCCGAGCGCAGCGCGTCAAAGCTGAGCGTGTAATTACTGGTCACCAGCACAGGGGAATCGGGAACGGGATTACCCAACCGGTACAGACCCGGGCCTATCCGATGAAAGGCGCGTTTTACCCCACACCTTGCCAGGATATGATCCCAATGGTTGGCGAACGTCAATTCGCTGGATGTTGATGAAAATTCAGAATGGTGAGTGCGGAAAACCGGCATGAACCATCACCCCGTTGATCACATTCAATATCCTGTATAGCAGTGTAACATATTCCCAAACTGACAATGCGGGTACTTTTTTCTCAAAGTCAGGGTTGATGTACAGTTGTAACGGTACAAGGTTGAAAACAGGAATAAAATACAGGTATGAAACTGAATCTGGCATTGGCTCAAACCACCGCCGTTCTGGGCGAAGTATCGCAAAACCTGGAGAAACACCTGGCATTGGCCAGGCAGGCGCGAGGTGATGGCGCCGACCTGGTGATCTTCCCGGAGCTCTCCCTGACGGGTTATGTTCTGCAGGATCTGGTGCCCACCGTGGCGCACCGGCCGACGGCGGATGACCCGGTTTTCAAGCCCCTGCTGGAAGCCAGTAAAGAGATCGATATACTGGTGGGTTTCGCGGAAGAAGATGTGCGTAACCGCTTCTTCATCTCAGCAGCCTACCTTTCGCGCGGCGAGACAGTGCATGTGCACCGCAAAGTGTACCTGCCCACGTACGGTTTGTTTGATGAAGGCCGCTTCTTTGCCTGGGGTGATTCGGTCAGCGCGTTCGATACCCGTTTCGGGCGGGCCGGCGTATTGATCTGCGAAGATTTCTGGCATTCCTCGCCGCCCTATCTGCTCTGGCTGGACGGCGCCGACCTGTTTTTCTTTACCTCATCATCCCCCGGCCGCGGTCTGTCCGCTGAACCCGCGCTGGGCTCCTCCATCTGGGTGGACCGCGTCCTGCAGGCCTATTCCGCCCTGTTCACCTCGTTCGTGGCGCACACCAACCGGGTGGGCTATGAAGACGGGTTGAACTTCTGGGGCGGCTCATCCGTCTATGACCCGAATGGCATCGAGATCGGGCACGGGCCGTTGCATGAAGAAGCCCTGACTCTGGTCGAGTTGGATATTAACCAGTTGCATCGCACGCGCGCCCGCCTGCCTCTGCTGCGCGACGAGCGCACCGGCCTGACCATGCGTGAGATGCAGCGTATTTTGAGTTCCAAAGATTCCTTTAAAGGGAGGTAGACTACATGCCTGCCAGACTTCCCGATTTGACCATCAATACCACTCTCACCCGGCAGATCCTGACCGGCTTTGTGAAGAGCGAGGTGACACGCACGGGTTTCTCGAAAGCTGTCATCGGCCTTTCCGGCGGTATCGATTCGGCGCTATCCTGCTACCTGGCCGCTGAGGCGCTTGGCCCGGCCAATGTTCTGGCCATCCGCATGCCCTACCAGACTTCATCGCAGGAATCCCTGGATCACGCCCAATTGGTGATCGAGGCGCTGGGGGTGCAATCCCTGACCATCCCCATCACGCCCATGGTGCAGCCCTATCTGGACAAGAATGAAGGCATCAGTTCCTTCCGTGCCGGGAACATCATGGCGCGTATGCGCATGATCGTGCTGTACGACAATTCGGCTGCATTCAACGGACTGGTGATCGGAACAGGCAACAAGACGGAAATCCTGCTGGGATATTCCACGCTGTGGGGCGATTCCGCCTGCGCGCTCAACCCGATCGGCGACCTGTACAAAACTCAGGTGCGCCAGCTTTCCCGCGATATGGACATCCCCGACGTGATCGTTTCAAAACCGCCCACGGCCGACCTTTGGCTGGGGCAGACCGACGAGGCCGAGCTTGGTTTTACCTACGCGGATGTCGACCCGCTTCTCTACCTGCTGGTGGACGAGCGCTACACACCGCAGGAATGTGTTGACGCGGGATACGAAGAAGGATTTGTGCGTAAAGTGGTTGACCGCATCCGCCGCAACCAGTTTAAACGCGTTCTACCTCCCATTGCCAAGTTGAGCAACCGTACGATTGGTTATGACTTTTTATATTTACGTGATTGGGGTACCTGAAATACCGGTATGAAAAAACCACAACTATCTCTACCACCGGCGCTCAAGCACCGCCGGTTTGTTTTATTCTGGCTCAGTATGATGATCTCCACAGCCGGCTCGCAGATGATGCTGTGGGCGTTGTTCTGGCATCTGCGCACGCTCTCTGACCAGCCCATCGTGGTCAGCGGGATCGGTCTGGCACGCTTCCTTCCCATCCTGATCCTCTCGCTGGTTGGCGGGCTGGTGGCAGACATGTTCAACCGCCGCAAGGTTATGTTCATCAGCCAGATTGTGATGGTGATTATCTCCACCGCTTTTGGTTTGTTGACATGGTTTAACGTGATCCAGATCTGGCACATGTATGTATTGACCGCCATTCAGGCAGCCGCGCTGGCATTCGATATGCCCGCCCGGCAATCGCTAACCCCCAACCTGGTGCCGCGCGAAGACCTGGCCAGCGCCTTCAGTTTGAATTCCATGTCATTCAACATCGGCTCAGTGGTCGGCCCGGGGCTGAGCGGGTTGGTCATTGCCACTTTTGGCCAATCATGGACGTATTTCATTGACGCTATTTCCTTTGGCGCGGTAATCGTCAGCCTGATCCTGATAGGTAACGTGCAGCAGGAAATTAATCCGGTTGTTCGTCAACAGGGTATCAATCTGGATGCCATCAAAGAAGGTGTGGCATTCATCCGCTCACAGCCCATCATTCTGGGAAGCATGATCCTGGATTTCTTCGCCACCTTCTTCTCCTCCGCCAATACACTGCTGCCCTTCATCGCGCGGGATGTGCTGCACGTTGGCGCGGTGGAATACGGCTGGCTGTCAGCCGCGCAGCCTGTCGGCGCGGTGGGAGTGGGATTGGTCTTCTCACAGTTTGCGAAAATCCGTAAACAGGGCTCACTGCTGCTCTGGTCTGTGGTGGTGTTTGGTCTGGCAACCATCGTTTTTGGCATCTCAACCAGTCTGTGGATCACCCTGATTTCTCTGGCCGTGATTGGCGGTGCTGACGCTGTAAGCACGATATTGCGTAACACCATTCGGCAAATGGTCACACCTGATACCATGCGCGGCCGCATGGTGAGCATCAACCAGATCTTTTTCCTGGGCGGCCCGCAACTGGGTGAGATTGAAGCCGGCATGGTGGCCCAGGCGTTGGGCACACCCATGGCAATCATCACTGGCGGACTGGGCTGCATTCTGGCCGTAATCTGGATCGCGCGCCAGTGGCCGGCACTGCCGCGCTACTCTGGCGAGTCAGCCCAACCGGTTTAACTACTTTCCGGAAAGCACATCGTCCAATAATTCCCCGTTGATTCGAATGGTCACGGGGATTTCCGCATCAGCCGACTGGCGGATGGTGGCTATTAATTGTTCTTTCACCCGGGGCGCGTCGCAGGCCCCGCTCTGGGTCAACGTGCCGGTCAGGTCCACTTCGACCTTTCCGCCCTTCTTTTCAAACCGGCTGATCGTCAGCCGGGACTGGTAGAGGGCGGAATAAAGCCCGGATTGGCCGTAAAGTCGATCATGATTATCGAGAAGCACCTGAAGCGCGGAACGCGCGTTATGAGTTTCAATTTCCACCGCTACAAGGCTGTCACCGCAGCCGACCGCCGGACCAGACTTGCCGCCATCTTCCAGCGCGATCAGGAACATCTTGCTGAGGATGACGGGGATATTCCTAACATCCGGATCGGCGGTGATCACCATTGGAATGGTTGGTGCGGCTTCCGGTAATGCCTCATTTTTCTCAGGAGCCCGGGTTGCGGTCTTTTGGATTGGCACAGTCGTTTTAGTAACGGATTTTTGAGATGGCACGGCTGTATTTACGGATGATTGTGGGAGTGGATTGGCTGCCGGTTTCTGCGGCCCGCGAGGTCGGTTAAACGCGCAGCCGGCTAAACACAGGATGGCGAGAACAGGCAGGGCAGTTCGCAGGATTGATTTCATCGATCGGGATCCTTTCCACAGCGCGCTGGATTCGATTGATTTTTTAGGAAATACCATCTACTATAAGTGTATCCGAAACCGAATTTTTGAATGGACCAATGACTATGAGAGCTGGAAAATCACCTATCCGTATTATCTCATCAGTAATACTTATGTTGCTTCTTTCCTCGCTGGCATGCAGCATCTCCATAAAGGCACCTGAAAAAAAGGCGACCAAAGTGCCTGCCGCGCAATCTGTGACAAGTGCCGTCCCAACCGAAGAAGTGTTTGTGTTCCCGACCCTGTCTGAATTCACCTTAACCCCGACGGTAGAAGATTTGCTTGAATTGCCGACAGAAGAACCAACGGCCACACGTAAACCTATTGTAAAAACTCCAACACGCACCGTCCCGCCGCCTGAACCAACGGAAGAAATGATTTTTCAATCACCAATTGAAATAACACCCACCCGTGAGATCCTGCCCTCTGGTGATATTACCGTAACCGCCGCCACGGGAAACCTGTTCATCCGGCGCGGGCCGGGAACGGTCTACAATATCGTCTCAGGCCTATCTAAGGGGGTGACCACCAAAGCCGTCGGACGCAACGAGAAAAATGACTGGCTGGCCATCGAAATCCCCAAAGTCAAAGGCGCGTACGGGTGGATCTCCATGGGGACGGGTTACACGGAAATGAGTGGAAGCATCAGTTTGCTGCCTTTGTACCCCTTTGACGAAGCCAAACCGGCGTACATTCAGAACTGCACCCACCATGACATGACCACACGGCCGGGTCAGTGGAACCTGCCCGGTAAAACCACGCAAAAAGTCAACCCGGGTGAATATGCCATTCTGGATATGGTCACCGGCCAGAACAAGGTACAGGAAATTGACCTCAAGGAAGGCAATACGGCCCATATCAAGGTTGATGGCGATGGAGTGAGCAACAGTTGCCCGTAATACAGAAATGCGGTGCTTATTCAAGGATCGGCATGTATAATTTCGGCGCACGCGCTGTGTGCCGAAATTTATGAACAGGATAAATTTGATGAAAACAATACTGGTAACCGGATCAACGGATGGAATTGGAAAACAAACCGCGCTGGAGCTTTCCGCTCAGGGCGCAAGGGTTATCGTGCATGGGCGCAGTGAAGAGCGGGCCGCGCAGACGGCCGCCGAGATAGCGTCTACCACAGGAAAAGACGTAGACTTCGTGACCGGCGATTACGCCTCGCTGGCACAGGTTCGTGTGATGGCCAATGCCTTGCTGGAAAAAGCCGCCCGACTGGATGTACTGGTCAACAACGCCGGCACGTACATGGGCGAGCGCCGTCTTACCGAAGACGGATACGAAATGACCTGGCAGATCAACCACCTGGCGCCCTACTTGTTAACCAGCCTGTTGCTGGACCGGTTGAAAGCCAGTAAACCCGCGAGGGTGATCACGGTGGCTTCCATGACTCATGCCTACGCACGGTTGGAGTATGACAACCTGCAGGGTGAGAAAGAATACAAAGGCACCCGCGCTTACAGCCTGGCGAAACTGGGCAATGTGATGGCGACATTCTACCTTGCGGAAAAAATGGCGGGCAGCGGGGTGACCTTTAATTGCCTGCATCCCGGCGTGGTGGATACCAAATTGCTGCGCGCCAGCTACAATATTGCCGGCATTTCACCGGCTGATGGCGCGCGCACGTCCGTATACCTGGCCAGCTCCCCCGAGGTGGAAGGTGTGACCGGGAAGTACTTTGATGAGTGCAAGGAAATCGCGCCGTCGCTGATCAGCCTGGACTCGGCGGAACGTCAGCGCTTTATGGATGTGACCAATAAGATGCTGGGGCTCTAACCCGCATTCGGGTCTTGCGTTGCCCCGACAGGCTCAGCGGCCGATTCTATTCCTCCCCCGGAGGGGGAGATAGGAGGGGGCTTCAGTTTTCCGCCATGGATGCGTTCTGGTTAAGCACTTAACCCCCATCCCGGCCTTCCCCCAATCCACAAAGCAGGATTGGGAGAAGGTGCCTTTCGACTGGTTCCGAATTACAGACGCGTCCAGTGACTCCTTTTTTCCTTTTGAGAACGGGTAAGGTTGGATTGAGTCGAGTCTGCCGGGTCAGAAGCCCCCATCCCGGCCTTCTCCTAATCCGAAAAACGGGATTGGGAAAAGTGACTTGGGATTTGAGAAAAATAGAAAAGAAAAATCCCCGCCTGTTGAGAGGCGGGGATTTTCGCCATTTACAACCAGCCTCGCAGCTGCATGGCTTTGACCACCTTGTCGATTGCGACCATGTAGGCGGCGTCTCTCATGAAAACTTTCTCTTTAACAGCCATATCCAGCACGGCGTGGAAGGCCTGGGTCATCTTTGTGTCCAGTTTTTCCAACACTTCAGCTTTCGTCCAGTAGAAGTTCATGTCATTCTGGACGCCTTCAAAGTAGGAAACAGTCACCCCGCCGGCGTTGCACAGGAAATCGGGGATGACGAAGGTGCCGCGTTTCTTGAACTCCTCGTCAGCTTCCGGCGTGGTGGGGCCGTTGGCGCCTTCCGCGATCAATTTCACAGATGGTTTGATCTGCTTGACCGTCTCCGCGTTGATCTGCCCTTCGAGCGCGGCCGGGATGAGGATATCCACGTCCTTGGTGAGCCAGGCATCGGCCTCTTCGATAATATATCCGGCCGCTTTGGCTTTTGCCTTATCGATGGAGCCGTACTGGTCGGTGATGGTCATAAGGAAGCGCGGATCGATACCATCTGCCTTGCTGACGGTGTAGCCAATGCGGTCATCGCGGTCCCAGTAACTGACGCAGATCACTTTGCCTTTCAGCAATTCGGTGAATCCGATGGCGGCGTATTGCGACACGTTACCAAAACCCTGAATGGCGGCCGTGCATTTGCCCGGGTCAAGCTGCATATGTTTCAGGGCTTCCCGGATGGTGTACACCACGCCAAAACCGGTCGCCTCAGTGCGGCCTAACGAGCCACCGCCGCCCAGCGGTTTGCCGGTGATCACACCCGGGGTGAACTGGCCGGACAGTTTGGAATACTCGTCCATCATCCAGCCCATCATTTGCGGGTTGGTGCCCACATCCGGCGCCGGAACGTCATTGCGCGGGCCGATATCCTTCCAGATGCGCTGGATGAATCCACGGCAGAGTTTCTCCTTCTCGGTGACCGAGAGTGTGGCAGGGTCAATCACCACACCACCCTTACCGCCGCCCAGGGGGATATCCGCCACGGCGCATTTCCAGGTCATCCACATGGCCAACGCACGTACGGTATCAACCGTCTCAGCCGGATGGAAACGGATGCCGCCCTTGTTGGGACCTCGGGCGTCATTATGTTGAACACGGAAGCCTTCGAAAACACGGATAGTGCCGTCGTCCATGTGTACCGGTATGCGAAAGTGGTATTCCCGCATGGGCCAGCGCAGCATCTCGCGCACCTGCGGGTCAAGGTTTAACATCTCAGCCACATGGTCAAACTGCTGCTGCGCCATTTCAAAAGCATTCGGGTTCACGGTCATAAGCAAGCTCCTTGATTCTAAGGGTTAAAAAATTATGCGGGTTCCTCGGCAAGGAACCCGCAATTTTTTCGTGAATATGGAGAAGCCGATCTTCAATCGTCACTCCTGCCATGATTTACTCTGAAATTAGAATAACAAAAGCCCATTTGATTTTCAAGGTGAAATTAATCACCCTTTTTCACGGAAGAAAACCCGAAAAGTATGAGATTTGAATTTCACCCGTATTTACAGGACAAAAAGCCTTTACAACGGGTGGATTTTATCATGGAGGTATTTCATAATGAAATTGATAAAAACCTGAGAGAGATAACCAGTTGTTTATGTCTTAATATGTAGAAGAGGTAAAATGAAAAAAATCTGGCGAGACGCATCCATCCCTTCCTCAGAAATCACCCCCGAAGGGGTTTACCGCAACCGACGCGAATTTCTTAAATGGGGCGCGGCCGCCCTGGGCAGCCTGACTCTGACGGCCTGTGGGGTTAACCTGCCTGCAGGCGACTCAACGTCCATGTCAGTCCCCAACACGTCAGTACAGGATACAGACGACAACCCCACATCCTTCGAAGACATTACTAACTACAACAATTTCTATGAATTTTCGCTGGGAAAAGAACAGGTAGCCAGGCTGGCAGAAGGGTTTCGCACCAAACCATGGCAGATTCAGGTAAGCGGACTTGTCAAGAATCCAAAGACATACCCTTTGGAGGACATCCTTGCCCGCTTCCCCCGTGAAGAACGTGTATATCGCATGCGCTGCGTGGAGGGATGGTCCATGGTGATCCCCTGGCTTGGCTTTCCTCTCGCCCGGTTGTTGGAAGAAGTTGAACCGACCAGCGACGCGAAATTCGTACGTTTCGTCACTGTCATGCGGCCATCCGAAATGCCCGGTCAGAAGGATCCTTCCTATCCCTGGCCATACACGGAAGGTCTGCGATTGGATGAAGCCATGCATGATTTGACCCTTATATCCACCGGATTATACGGAAAAGAACTGCCGAATCAAAACGGCGCGCCGTTGCGACTGGTAGTTCCCTGGAAATACGGGTTCAAGAGTATCAAGAGCATAGTCAGCATAGAACTGGTACGCGAGCAGCCAGACACATTATGGTCAACGGTTTCGCCGCAGGAATACGGATTTTATTCCAACGTCAACCCGGGTAAACCGCACCCGCGTTGGGATCAGAGCACCGAGCGGCGCATCGGTGAGTTTACACGCCGAAAGACGTTAATGTTCAACGGATATGAGAAAGAAGTAGCGGGATTATATAAGGGGATGGATCTTAATCAGTATTATTGATATAGATCGGTACTTCTTCTATTTCATATCCCAGGATTGGGATTATGATTGTCACATCCGGTAATTTCCCGGAAATCCTCTGATTTACTGAACCATCTTTTTTTTGGAAGGGGGTATTCCTACACACGCCATCATACTGAATCAACAACGATGCTCAATGACAGGCACCAACCACTCTCACAGGGAAGGATCAATATGATTAAGAAAAGCAGTGTTTTTGTTGTATTAAGCCTCATCTCATCACTTTTTTTGGCGGCTTTTGTGCCAGCGGTCATCACGGCGCCAACCACAGTGATCGCCGCCGACGCAACAGCCACTCCACCGGCCCCCAAGCTGGAAACCGGCCCGGGCGGGAAAATCCCGCTGGGGATCGTTCTGCCAGACGCGGCTTCACCTATTATTGCCGTCAGTGTGAACAGCTTCCGTTCTTACCTGCAAAAACTGGGATACTCCGCGACGATCCTGTATAGCAACGGAAAAACAGATACTGAGAAGACCAACGTGCAAAAACTGATTGACCAGGGGATCAAAGTATTGATCATCTGCCCGGTTGACTCCGATAATGCTGCCAATGTGGCCAATCTGGCAAAAATGAAGGGTATTAAAGTCATTTCATATGAACGCCTGATCACGAAATCCACCGGCGTAAATTATTATGTATCCTTTAGCAACACCGCTGTGGGGGAATCGCAGGCACAGTACCTGGTTGACCACACCGAAGGCAGCGGAGTGCCGCTTTTCCTGTTCGCGGGCTCATCCAACGATAATAATGCCTACATGTTCTTTGAGGGCGCCTGGAAAGTCCTGCAGCCAAAGATCGCCGATGGCACATTTGTGATCTACAATTCATCCCGCGCTTTAAGCAAAAAGGCTAATCTGGAACTTTCCCGGTCTGATATGGAAACCATCTTCGACCAGATATCTGTTCCCGGCTGGAATCCTGACGAAGCCAGGAAAATGGCAAAAGAACAATTGAAAAACATCCCGGATGACCAGAAAGCGAACATTGCCATTCTGGCTCCCAATGACGGTACCGCCCGCGCCATTTCAGACGCGGTCAAGGCAGATAAAGCCGTGAAGAGCTTTCTGATCACCGGGCAGGATGCCGACAGTGCCTCATTGTCGTACATCCGCAGCGGACGCCAGTCAATGACGATTTACAAAGATACCCGCGTTTTGGCAAAAATGGCCATAGATGTGGCCATTTCCATTCTTGCCGGCGAACCACTTAGAAGTTCAGAAATCATCAACAACGGAGTATTGGATATCCCATACTTCCGATCCGATATTACGGTGGTGGACAAGTCCAACGTGGATACCTTCAAGAAATAGCAACCCTCCAACCAACAAAAAACGGAGCGAAAAGTGATTATCCGCTCCGTTTTTTGTTTTCCATAAGGCAAACTCTATACAAAACAACATCAAAAGGGTAAGGGATCAATTCGCTATGCCATAATAAAGGTGAGGTGATGAATGGAAACCAGTAACCCCTCCCGAAAACCTGAACAACGGCTGACAGGTATACTCAAAATTATCCTGTGCATCCCCGCTGTGATCACCGCGATCCAGGCACTGACGGGCAACCTGACCGTTAATCCCATCCAGGCGGCCATTCAACGCAGCGGGCAGATGGCTGTGATTCTCCTCGCGCTCACCTTATCAATTACCCCGCTGAGAACATATTTCGGCTGGCGCTTCCTCGCGGGGTGGAAGAAAATCCTCGGGCTATCCTCCTTCTTCTATGCCGCTAGTCATTTCCTTCTTTTTCTGGTGTTGGATTACGGGTTTGACCTGCAGTTGATCCTGAATGCTGTGCTGCAAAAACCTTACATTCTGGTAGGTTTATTGACACTTTTAATGCTTACCGCGCTGGCTGTCACTTCAAACCAGTGGAGCAAACGGCGCCTGGGGCTCAATTGGAAAAAACTGCACCGCCTGGTCTATTTGGCTGGTCCGCTGGCCGGGCTGCATTTTGCCTGGGCGCTGAAAGGGAACCTCTTCCAGTTATCCGGCAATATTTTTTGGCCGGTCATCTACCTGGTCATCGTTTGTACATTGCTGGTTCTCAGAATCCCATGGGTCAGGCACACGCTGGCTGGATTTTTCACAGTCAGATCAGATAAGCCGCCTGCCGGGTAACCTGGAAATAAAAAGGAGCGCTGTGGATTTTCACAGGCGCCCCTTTATTTCTTGTAGGAATCAGATTGATTTAATCAATCGGATTTTCGTCATCATTCGGAACAGGCGTTTTCTTGTACCATGGATCCCAGGGATGCGCGTCTTGCCTCAACGGGCAGCGCAGGGTGGTCGCCTTGGGCAGCACACCTGCCAGGCAGATAGCCGGCCGCCAGGTGACATTCAATTTGACCGGGTTGTTCCAGAGTTCTTTGCCATCTTTGTCTTTGACAATGAATTTATAGGTGTATTCCCAGAAAACCCGCTTGCTCAAATAGGCATTGGTTGTGGAGAGCACCGCGGAGGAGGGTTTGTCTGTGGCTGGAACAAGCGGCAGGGTGAAAACCGGTTTCTTCTGCAGCCAGTCATAGATCTCAACCGTCAATCCTTCAGGAGCGGGCTGATTGAAATCGAACACATAATTGCAGGAATACCCGGGGATGGGAACTTCAGGAACGCCATCCACCACGGTGGAGACATTTGTGTTTTCAGGCGGATTGGCGATGCCTTCCGCTGAGGGCGGTTTACTAACCTGCTCCTCAGGGTAACACCAGGCAGAAAAGCCATTATCCAGCACGGCAAGCGGCGGGATGGGCGTAGCGCTGGGTACCAGTGTGGCTGTCGCGGTGGGGATGGCTGTTTCCGTCGCGGTGGGAGGCACTTCAGTGGGGGACGGCAATGCCGTATTGGTGGCTGCGATGGTCACTTCAACGGCAGTCGGGGTGGGCGCCGGGGTATTCCTGGCGGAAAAGACAATAGCCAGGACAACACCGATCAGCGCAACTGCGCCGGCTATGGCCAGGGAAATGGTCAAAGTTTTATTGCCGGAGGATTTCTCTTCCATATTTCTCTCCGAAAAAAAGGAATTCTGCCAACAGGCTCATGCGATTATACACCCCTGTTGTGTTAAACAGGGTTCCGCTCTGGTCGGTTCAGACCAGAGTACGCCCCCTGTCAAATTTTTCAGGGACACACCTTTCGGGTTTTTCCTGACAGATTACGCGGACGGTTTGCCGCCTCCCTGCGCCTTGACCAGTTCGACACCCAGCGCGATCAGATCATCCGTTCCGGTAGCCGGCTGCATACCCAGCAAGGCCACCTGCACGCCGCGCGGAGAGTACAACACGGCCAGTTGACCTACCTGGTTGGAGGAGGATACTGTTTTCATGGGGTATTTATCTGACCAATTCACAAATGGGATGATCGTCCACGGGTTGAGCAGACTGACCGCAAAACTCTGTTGATTGGACAGAGCGCCAAAATTCTGGTTGAAATGGGCATTCTGCGTGGTGATGGCCGCCGCGGTCGAGATGCCGGGTGTGTCACTGGGCTGGAATCCGTACATGCTAATAACCTGCTGAACGAGCATGGTCATCAAGTTACCCAACAGCCCTCCACCGCCAAACGAGGGGGCGTTGGCTGGTTTCTGGGAGACCAGCAGGAAATTTCCGGGGCAGACAAAATCAGGAGAAATCCAGCGGGTGACCGGTTTGCCGCCCACGGAGTGGACTTCAATTTTCCATGAGACACCGGCTGTGGTTCCTTTCTGCGCCTGTGACGGATTGGTTGTCATCTGTATCTGGTTCTGCATACCCGTCTGGAAAAGGTTGGTGGGCTTGTCTTCGGCGCCCGGCAGGTTTAAAAACTCTGACAGGGCTTTGGCGTGGCGGGCTTTGTCATCATAAAAACTGGTGTATATGGATTGGATGGGGACAATCTCGCCATTGGTTTTTTCGAGCACCAGCCGGTAATTCGTGGAGCGGTGATGGCGTGACGAACGCGTGCGGGTAACCTGCACATCAAACTTCGCCACCTCGTTGAACGGTACCACCGTCTCTTTATGGCTGAACAGATTTCTTGATGTGATGGTTATGGTGCGCGCCATGCGGTCAGCCACCGCGGTGGATACTGGCGTAAGCGCCAGCACCAGCAAAGCCGCGCCCAGAAGAATGGCTGTTCCCAGGAACATGCTGGAACTGACGGTTATAAAGAATATTGATGAGGCAATCAACAGGGCGGCGGCTACCCAGGCGCCAATGGGCCGGTTTTTGATCACATATTGATTGACAGAGTTAAGGTCATCCATGGGTTTCCTCCATCTTATCTACAAACATGGGTTAAATGATACAGAAAAGGGCATATGAATCCATGTGTGGTGCCATTCATTGATCCCCGATCACACTGCATCATCATTCTACAGGAATCATCGCCGTCCGTAAAATGGGAATTTCATAGATATCACGGTGGAGACAGGTAAACTTTTAAATACGGGTGACTTTAACTTCAATATCTTCTTGACAGGCTGTAAAAAATGCTCTATTATTCTCTTTAGACCGACCGGTCGGTCTAAAGAGAACTTATGACTGCACAGGAAACCTCCGAAAATATCCTCAAAATCGCCTCCCGCCTTTTTATCAAGAAGGGCTACACTGCCACTTCCATGCGTGAGATAGCCGCTGAAGCTGGTATTGGCAAGGCGACCATTTATTACCATTTTCCCGACAAAGAAGCCATCGCCACGGCGCTGATCACGCAGACGTTCACCGAGATGCGTGGAGTCCTGAAAGTTATGGAAGCGGAACCGGATCCCCGCAAGCGCATAACCAGGGCCGTGACAGAAAGCGTGGACTATTTGCTCGATTCAGCGGATTTCATTTCCATAATACGCCGCGAAATCCCTGGTTCACGCGACATGATGCAAATGGAATTCAGGAGCTTTGTAAACCAGTATCTTGATCTACTGGCCGACGCCGTCAGGCGTGGAATTGACCAGGGAACCTTCCGGCCGGTGGATCCGGATTCAACCGCCCGTGTGGTGATGACCATGATCCAGGGAAGTTTTGCCTTCGTGTATATGAGCGGCATTCGCCATTTACCCAATCATCACACCGCGGAAAACATACTGGATGTGTTCTTTAAAGGGATCGACGCGAGTTCGTAGGTCTCTTTTTTTCTCCTGCTTTTCGACCGTACGGTCGGTCTAAAAAAGGAAGTATGTCTGAAATGATCGCACACCCACACAGAAAAACCAGCACCACCACTATTTCATCGGTATGGCAATCCAGACCGTTCATTGTCCTCTGGATAAGTGAAGGTATTTCCATGGTCGGTGACCGTTTACTAATGGTGGCTTTAATCAGTCTGGTTTATGACCTCACCAATTCTGCCGGGGTGGTGGGTCTGTTGATGGTTTTTAAAGCCGTGCCCGCGCTATTACTGGGCAGCCTGGCCGGGGTGTTCGTCGACCGTTGGAATCGCAAATGGATCATGGTGGTCGCCAACCTGCTGCAGGGATTGCTGGTTTTCTGGCTGCCGGTATCACGCAACATCACGGCGATCTGTCTGATCTACCTGGCCATGTCAGCCATAAACCAGTTCTTCATACCGGCGCGGTCGGCCGTCATCCCCGACCTGGTTCCCGCCTCCGTATTATTAACGGCCAATTCATTGTTCGCGCTATCCGTCGTGTTTGCCCTGGCTATTGGCCCCGCCGCCGGTACGTGGATCACCGATATACTCGGTTTGAACGCGGCATTCTACCTGGATTCAGCCACATTTCTCATTCCGGCGTTCGCTGTGGCAGTTCTCGTCATCCCGTACAAACCAAATGCTCGTTCCGAGCGAAATCTGGGAGCTGACCTGAAAGCCGGTTTTTCTTTCGCGCTTTCGCAGCCGGTCGTGATCGTGGCACTGACTACCATTACAGCCGCATTCTTTATCATCGGCACAATCTCGGTTTCCGGTGTGGTGATCACCCGGCAGTTGCTGCATGCCGAATCAAGCAAGTTTGGATACATCATGTCAGGTCTGGGTGGCGGCATGATGGTGGGCGCGTTGCTTTCCGGCCTGTTGAAGCGAAGGCTGACCGGTGTACAAACCGGCCTTGGTGGAACATTACTGATGGCTGGAGCGTTGGCGCTGCTGCCGGATTCCACCAGCCTGATGATGGCCTGTGTGATCGCGTCATTCATCGGTGTTGGGATGATCCTGGTGCAGATCAATGGACAGTTCCTTCTTCAAACCATCGCCCCCGATATGCGCGGCCGGCTGATGGGTATTTCTCAAACCCTGACCGGTACCGCTACGTTTACGGCTTCCGCCATGGTGGGCCTGTTGTTGGAAAATCTTCCGGCGATCACTGTCCTTCAGACGATTGGGTTTGTGAGTATTGTGGTAATTGCCCTTGTGGCTGTGTATTATCAAAACACATCTAAGAAAGTGGAGCAAGCTGGATGATTTACATAAGAACACTTTACGAACTAAAGAAAACCGATCTGCCTCTCGCCGGTGGAAAAGGCGCCAATCTCGGCGAATTAATGCAAGCCGGGTTGCCGGTACCGGGGGGATTTGTGGTCACCACAGATGGATACCGCGCGTTTGTGGCCTCCAATCGTCTTGCTCCCGTGATTCAAGACATCCTGAAATCCTCACAAAAAGATGACCCGGCATCGCTGGATGCTGCCTCTGAAAGAATACAGGAGTGCTTTCTTTCAGGGCAGATCCCTCATCATCTCCAGGACGAGATAGTCTCCGCGTATGCCGGAGGGGACGCTGTTGCCGTGCGTTCCTCCGCCACCGCAGAAGACCTGCCTGACCTGTCTTTTGCCGGCCAGCAGGATACCTACCTGAACATTCTGGGAGAAGTCCCCCTGCTGGACGCGGTAAAACGCTGCTGGGCCAGCCTTTGGACGGCGCGGGCCATCGGCTACCGGGCGCGCAACGATATCGCGCATGAGGATGTCTCCCTGGCGGTTGTCATCCAACAAATGGTGCAGAGTGAATCCTCTGGCGTTCTGTTCACGGCCAACCCGTTGACCGGCAAGCGCGGTGAGACGGTCATTGATGCCACCCTGGGTCTGGGGGAGGCACTGGTCTCCGGGCAGGTGGAACCGGATCACTATGTGTTGGATTCATCGGACGGGAACGCCATTCGTAAGGTGCTGGGGGCGAAGGCCCTGTCGATCACCGGGAAAACCCACGGTGGGACGAAATCTCGGGTTGAATCGGCGGCAGACCGGCAGGCGCTGCCTGATGAGCAGATTTATCAACTGGCAGGTCTTGGCTGGAAGGCGGAGATCCATTTCGGCTGTCCCCAGGATATGGAGTGGGCCTGGGCCGGGGGCAAATTATATGTGGTGCAATCCCGGCCGGTGACATCGCTCTACCCGCTTCCGGATACACTCGATCCACAGACTCTGGAAATGCTGCTGTCCTTTGGCGTCTGGCAGGGTATGCTTGATCCGTACACGCCGCTGGGGCAGGATGCCTTCAAATACCTGGTTGTGGGGTTCGCCCGCAAATTTGGTGCGACCACATCCGCCATGGAGCAGCGTACCATGCTCACCGCCGGTGACCGCTTGTTTGTCAACCTGACCTATCTACTGCGCAGCACACTGGGCCGTAACGTGGCGGATTTATTTCTTTCTTCCATTGATCCTGCCACGGCGGTGATTGTCAGGGAACTTTTGAAAGACGCGCGGTTTTCACGGATTGATCCCGTGACATTGCGTGACCGGATCGACTTTTTACGGGTATTACTGCCCCTGGCGTTTAATGTGATCAACAATTTAATGGCTCCGGCTCGCGGCCGCGACCGGATCGAACGAAAGATCAACGATCTGCTCGAATCGATACAACATCGATGCACGGAGGTTCAAAATCTGTCTGACCTTGTTATTGTTTTTGAAGAATTGACGGGTACCATGCCGACCATCATGATGCCTGTTCTTGTCGGCGGTATTGCCGCAGGTCAGGCGCCGTATCAAATCCTGCTCCGTAAATTGAATATCCCGGGCAGCCAGGACTTGCTGTCAGACCTGACACGCGGTTTGCCTTACAATGTGACCACGCAGATGGACCTGCAATTATGGGATACCGCCTGCCAGATAAAAAAAGACGGCCAGGCTGTTGAATATTTCCTCAACACAGACACAGACGTGCTGGTGGGTGAGTTCCATCGGGGAACGCTTCCGCCGGTGGCTCAGGCAGCCGTGGCCGGTTTTCTCACGCAATATGGTATGCGCGGCGTGGCAGAAATTGACCTGGGTAGACCGCGCTGGAAAGAAAATCCAACCAATTTGTTCCAGGCATTAAAGAGCTACCTGAAACTTGACCCCTCTTCCGCCCCGGATGAGCAGTTCAGGAAAGGCGCGGAAAAAGCAGAGGAAGCCAGAAAAAAGATCCTTGGCGAAGTTCGCAAACGGCCCGGAGGATTCGTTCTATCTTGTATAGTGGGCGGCATGATCCGCCGATTCCGCGAGCTGGGCGGATTGCGTGAAACGCCCAAATTTTTCGTGGTGCGCCTGTTGAGCATTTACCGTGAAGCCATACTGGCGGAAGGGAAGAAACAGGGAGATGGCGGCATATTCGAGCGGGCGGAGGATATCCTCTTCCTGCACCTGTGGGAATTGAAAGCGATGGGGGAAGGTGAAACCCGTGACTGGAAGAGCCTGGTTTCAGAACGCCGTAATACCTATGAACGCGAACTGCGCCGCAAGCGCGTGCCGCGGATTTTGTTGAGCGACGGGACAGCCTATTATGACGCGCCCGCCCGCGGTGACGCGGTTGATGCAAATACCCTGACGGGCAGCCCGGTTTCCGCCGGCGTGGTGGAAGGGCCGGTGCGCGTGGTCTTTGACCCTCATGGCGTACAGATGCAGCCCGGTGACATCCTGGTTTGCCCGGCCACCGACCCGGCATGGACGCCGTTGTTCCTGGCGGCCGGCGGGCTGATCACCGAGGTGGGCGGGATGATGACCCACGGTTCGGTGGTGGCGCGCGAGTACGGCATCCCGGCGGTGGTGGGGGTCAGCCGGGCGACGGAACGTTTGAAGACCGGCCAGCGCGTGCGGCTGGATGGATCCGGCGGGGTGGTGCAGATATTGGAATAGGCCTGAAGGGACTTTTGTGGAATCCGATGCCCTTGAAAGGCTCAGAGAATATATTTCTTTGTTGATTGGGCAGACATAACCTCATATGATCTGCCCTCGACAGGCTCGGGCAGCGAAGTTTGTTCCGCTGGCTAAGCCTGTCGAAATCGAATAACTCCCCTCGACATGCTCAGAGAATATATTTCTTTGTTGATTGGGCAGACATAACCTCATATGATCTGCCCTCGACAGGCTCGGGCAGCGAAGTTTGTTCCGCTGGCTAAGCCTGTCGAAATCGAATAACTCCCCTCGACATGCTCAGAGAATATATTCCTTTGTTGATTGGGCAGACATAACCTCATATGATCTGCCCCCGACAGGCTCGGGCGGCGAAGTTTGTTCCTCTGGCTGAGCCTGTCGAAATCGAAAAACTGCCTTCGACATGCTCAGAGAATTTATTCCTTTGTTGATTGGGCAGACATAACCTCATATGATCTGCCCCCGACAGGCTCGGGCAGCGAAGTTTGTTCCGCTGGCTGAGCCTGTCGAAGCCAGATCCGGGTTTGAGATATCCCGAAACATGGGTGTTTAAAACAGTTGGGGGAAAGCAGGAGGCGCGAAACCCGGGGTGGAAACTCAATGATCCTCCGCCTGCTTTACCCACCGGCCGGTCGGGAAACCTTCCTGAAATTAAAGGATTCCCATGCATGCCTGTGGTAGAAGCATCCGGAAATCATGCCAAAATGGTCCCATCTGTTTCCGCCCGGATGCTTCTACCCTACTCATAATATGATCGCGGCCACAGGATTTTTATAAAGGTCTCTCGAATGAGAATACCATTGGAAATAAAAAGTTTTTCACAAGTCTGCCCTCGACAGACTCGGGCAGCGAAGTTTGTTCCGCTGGCTGAGCCTGTCGAAGCCAGGTCTCGATGTATTCCAATGGCGCGGATGTTTTAAAAAATACGGTAGGGGTAAAGCAGGCGGAAATATTGCCCATACGCTCCCATCTGTTTCTGCCCGCATGCTTCTACCCTGCACAATTTTCACTGGCCTAAAAAAAGTTTGGTTTTCCTGCGGAAGTCTATGACTTCCTGTCTTGCATTGCATGAGTTTTCATTAATGAAGACGTATAATAGTCTGGTTCAACATCACAACACAATATGGAGGGTAAACATGAATTCATCTGATTTTACGATCGACACACCACGTCTTAAAGAAGTCGGTTATCTGCCGGTGATAATCTGCGCCTTGCTGGGCGCCGCATCTGCCGTAGGTATCTCACTGGGTGGGTTGTACGGGCTGGTTGAATTCGCCATCTGGATCTGGGCAGGCATAACCTACTCCAAAAAATCGTTGGAATCGGGTGAGAATCAAACTTTTATTAATCTGGCGTTTAATGGCGCTTTGGTTGCTGCAGCCGCTGACCTGGCCAACTCTTTAGTTTTCTGGGTGATTCGCATTGTCCAGAATTCTTACACGCCATACATCGCAGGGATCATCTCCTCTTTTATTCAAGCCGCCATTGTGGGCGGAATGGCAGCACTCGCCTGGAATCTCTACCAGAAGAATAAAAAAGCTTGAAATAAAACCATAGCGACAGAAAGAAAAGCAGATCGGAAACCGGTCTGCTTTTTATTGATTCCAGAACCATCCCCAAACATGGATCAGGGTGAGCTGACTGCAAGCTTTTTCACAAACTCTTTTTCCGAAATCTTCCCCGCCCTGAACGAACGAATCGCCGCCATCTCCGCTTCCATTTGAATCAGCGGGCTGCCATCGATCAGAATTATCAGGTTCACATGGCTGCTGAACGGCGCCGCCCGGCTGGCAGCCAGGAAGGTGGATAGATACAGAATCTCAACCTGCTCATCACTCCTATTGGCGGGTTGTTCCATCTCGATGTTCACCCGGTTGTTCCTGTAGGTGATCTCGCGGGTTTGAATGCCCATATCTCTCAACATGGCGCCCAGATGGCGGGTAACCTCTGATGGATTAACGAATATCTCAACCTGTTTCCGCGCGGTAGATTCCCCCGGCTCAGAAGAGGGTGTCAGCGCCTGACAGGCCAGGGCAACAACGGCCGGGAGTATCAGAAGTAAGAACAGGCTTCTTGATTTCATGATATTTGGAGCTACTCGCCTTCCATTTGATCTTCGATCAATTCCTTGATATGCTGCATAAACTGGTTCACCGCGAAATTTTCTTCGCCTTCCTCAAAGACGCCCAGTTCGTTGATGGATTTCTGGATCATATCCAGTTGTTCTTTGGACAGGTTCAGTTCCGGGTCGTTGATCACCGCTTCAGTCGCCGCGCGATGGGCAGTCCAGCGGTCTATGAACGTGAAGATTTTGTCAAACGCGCCGCTGGTACCCACGGTATGATCCTTGGCCATGTTGCCCAGCACACGGATCGCCTGGACGGCATTGATTGTCCGCGCGAGCTCTTTTTCATCACGCACGCCCAACGCGCGGAGTTTCTTCTCAAGGTCGGCGGCAGCCTCTGGATCCATCCCGGTTTCTTTGATCAACTCCTCCAGTTTGTCCTGCCCGATCACATGGATCACCCGATCATAAAACTCACGGGTGACTCCCGCCGGAAGCTCCGGCTTTTCCCCGCCCACGGTTACGACCGCTCTGGCAATATCTGTTCGCAGGCTTTGTGCGCTTGAACTGGCGGTCTCTTCAAGAACCCGGCTGATCAGGCTTTTGGACGCGGCGGCGGCATTTTGCATGGCTCCGCGGTTTTGCAGTGAGTAGATTTCCACCTGCACCGTTCGGCTCTCTGAATCAGTCAATTCACTGATCCCCAGGTTGTCAGGCAAATTAACACTTTCTTGAATCTGTTCATACAGACTGGACGATTGCGGAGAACCAAACGTTCCCCTGACCAGTTCCCAATCCGGCAAACCGATGCTGTTTATCACAGGCGTCACCCGATCAACAAAGCCGGCCACCTTGCTGTTCCAATCCACCCCGGGGTGCGAACTGATCACCTCACGTGATGGGCTTTCAACCTCATATCCTTCTTCCAAAGGATTGCCGTTCTCATCCACGTTGAACCGGTTGCCGTTTAGATCTTCAAAAAATGGGCGGTCGGAGGGATCCACATGCACACTCACCAGCGTTCCATTCCAGGTGATCAACTGCCCGGCGGATGCACGCGTGTATCCCGATTGCGCGTTGGCCCTGACTGCCGCGATGGCTTCCCTGATCTCCTGCCGGCTGATGTTTTCAGGTTGTGAATTCTCATCCACGGTTTCCTCCGGCGGAATCTCTTCCATCGGAGGCAATTCCTCCGGTACCTCATCCGCTGGCTGCGCAGGTTCCGCGCCCTTGCCGGTGATCAAGCCTTTGGGGAAGGTCACCCGCCAATTCCCGCTGACATTCCCCTGGGTTGTGCCGCCCGCGCCCGGGTTGGCACAGCCGGATGTGCCTTCCCCGTGACCGTCCGCGTAGAGCCGGCCCTGCCAGCGGCAGTCACAGGCTTCTTTCGCGAGTTTGATCAACTGGCAGGCCATATTGCCAAAGCCGTTCTCATCCGGCGCCGTATAGGTGCATTCATACCTGACTTTACAGGTGCCCTGCACGCTGCCGCCATCGCCGCCACTGAATGTGCCGGTATAGGTGATGCTTCCCACCTCAACTGATTCGCTGTCGCGTCTGGTCACCTGCGGGATGCCGCCTGACGCGTTTCCGCCCGCCGGGTTGAATTCCAGGGTGAACGGCGTGTTGACGCCGTCAAACACGCTGATGGTACCCTTTGCCGTGACCAACTGGCCGATTCCATCCGCGCGCGCGGATTGATATGCCCCCGTTACCGTCATTATTATGGCGGTCAGACTTGCGATGAGCCAGCGGCCAGTTTTCATCGGTCAGTCTTTCGTTATAAACATCATACATTGAACCAACCGGGATTTCAAATGGAGATTGAGCGGGAAGAAGTGGACGGGCTTGTCAAAAGGGCATTCTCTTTCCGCGCCACAGGCGCACGAGTACGACTTCCCGGCGGTGGTGAGCCGGGCGACGGATAACTTCGCTGACTGAGCCAGTGTAACCTCAAATTTTTTGCCCTCGACAGGCTCGGGCAGCGGATCACTCCGCTTGCTGAGCCAATGAGGCATCAAATTATTTGCCCTCGACAAGCTCGGGCAGCGGAATTTATTGCGCTGGCTGTGTTGATGTGACACACATCATCTGCCCTCGACAGGCTCGGGCAGCGGATCACTCCGCTTGCTGAGCCAATGTGGCATCAAATTATTAGCCCACGACAAGCTCGGGCAACGAAGTTAGCTCCGCTGGCTGAGCCTGTCGAAGCCAGGTCCGGGCATGAGGTTATCTCATGACGCGGATGTTTTGGAAAATAAGGTGGGGGAATCTTCCAGAATTTAAATGATTCCTGTGCATGCCTGCAGTAGAAGCATCCGGAAATCATGCCCAAATGCTCCCATCTGTTTCTGCCCGGATGCTTCTACCCTACCCACAAAATGATCGCAGCCACAGGTTTTTTTAATGGTCTCTTACACGAGAACAGCATTGGAGAAAAAAGGACTTTACGTAAGTATGCCCTCGACAGGCTCGGACAGCGGAAAACTCCTCTGGCTGTGCTGATGTGACACACGTCATCTGCCCTCGACAGGCTCGGGCAGCGCATAACCCCCCTGGCTGAGCAAACGAATCCTCATACTGTATGCCCTCGACAGGCTCGGCAGCGGACAACTCCGCTGGCTGAGCCTGTCGAGGCCAGGATCGGACTTGAGGTTATCCCGTAACACACGGTGTATTGAATAATATAGTAGGGGTAATACAGGCGGTGCGAAATACGAGGTGAATGATCTGTCAGCAATCAGACCGACAGCATGTATAATTTTCGCGGTTGTCCGATATGCTGTATGATTTGGATGAAAGGTAGATCACATCATGGGAAAAACAATGGATTATCTTCAGTGGCGGGGGGATCTAAAATTCTCAAAGGATCCATTAAATGACATTGATGTGCTCATATTCGCGCTGCTGAGTTATTTACCGTTTAAGGATATTGTTCCGGGAATTGGCGCAAACAACGGGATTTCCCTGAAGAACGCGGCCAGCCAGTATTCTGCCCGGTTTGCCAGTTCAGACGAAAATGGTTCAAAAGTAAATATAACGGCGCTTTCTGCATTTAATATCAGCGCGGAGGAGTTATTGAAGAACGCGGCCGGCTGCCCGCGGTTTGAGGATATCCAGTTATCCAACTATGACGAAAACACGGATTTTGTTGTCGGCCGGCAATTCACGGCATTGACCTTTACCATCCAGGACTTTGAACGCACAAAAATCGTGGCGTTCCGGGGAACAGACAATTCTGTTGTGGGTTGGAAGGAAGATTTTGACCTGGCGTATATGGAGAAAATCCCTGCCCATGATTCTGCCTGCCAGTACATAAAACGCACAATGGGTATTTTTTCGGGCCGCTTTCTCGTTTGCGGCCATTCCAAAGGGGGAAATCTGGCGATATATGCCGGGTCTCATCTCAACCCGGTGCAGCAGTTGAAGCTGAAGAAAATCGTCAATTTTGATGGTCCCGGCTTTGATTTTTCCATCGTCCAACGCGATCCTTTTTCACAGAATGAACACAAGGTTGTCAATTACCTTCCCGAAGACTCCATGGTCGGGATGTTGCTGGAACCGGTCGGGAAAAGGGTGATCGTATCCAGTTCTGATCGATTCATTAATCAACATAACGCGTTCAACTGGGATGTGGATCGTTCCAGCTTCATGGATGGGGAACTATCCGGATCCGCCAAGTTCATGGAACAAACCTTGAAAACCTGGTTAACCGATATATCCATTTCTGACCGGGAAACCTTCCTTGAGGCGTTGTTTGATGTGTTGGGGGCGTCGGAAGGAAAATTTATCACAACCGACCCGCAGGAGAGCTTCAAGGAATTTAAAAACATCATGGTAAAGTATTCAAAAGTCGATCCAAAAACCAAAGCGTTGCTTTCACAGGTTTTTGAATCGCTGACAAGCGAAGCAACCAGGAGCCTGTCAGAATCAATTAAGGAAAAGCTGCCGCGGATACTGGGATCGGCAGAGAAGTGAATTCCGGATTAGTTTATTGATAAATATTTGAGGTAGAAGTATCCGGAAACGATGCCCGGATGGAAATTCAATGCTCCTCCTCATGCTTTACCCACCAGCCAGTGGGGAAATCTTCCAGAGTTCAAATGATTTCTATGCATACCCGCGGTAGAAGCATCCGGAAAGGATGCCCGAGTACTCCCATTTGTTTCTCGCCGGATGCTTCTACCCTACATACAATATAATCGCGGCCACAGGATTTTTATGAAGGTCTCTCGCATTAGAATTACATTGGAAATAAAGAGTTTTCCACAAGTTTGCCCTCGACAGGCTCGGGCAACGGAGTTTAATCCCTATTTGAGCCGATATAGCCTCTAATTGTCTGCCCTTAATAAGGTCTGGTAGCGGAGTTTATTCCGCTGGCTGAGCCTGTCGAAGCCAGGATGTGAGGTTTTCCCATGACGCGGAGGTTAGGCAAAATACGATGGGGAAATCTTCCTAAACTCAAATGATTCCTGTGCATACCCGCGGTAGAAGCATCCGGAAATGATGCCCGAGAGCTCCCGGTTATTTCTGCCCGGATGCTTCTACCCTACATACAATATGATCGCGGCCACAGGATTTTTATGAAGGTCTCTCGCATGAGAAAAACTTTGGCGAAATAAGTTTTTGCACAAGTTTGCCCTCGACAGGCTCGGGCGGCGGAATATTTTGCACTGTCTGCGCTGATGCAACTCATGTTATCTGCCCTCGACAGGCTCGGGTGGCGAAATTAACCTTTGGTTTTGTCTATCGAAGCCAGGTTGTGTGGTTCTGTCCTTAGGTGTGTTTTGAAAATTGGGTAGGAGTAAAGCAGCTCGTTCAGAGCGGTTATCAGTTTCACGATTTGGATTAATCAAATTGCAGGCAATGAATCCGGAAATCCCGTTGCCTTTTTCCCCGATAATGATGTCCGGATGCTAACCCCTTCCAATACCACTTATTCCATCAGGACCATATTTCGTTTTCTTCGGCTCATCACGGGTGAAGGCCGCTCAAGGCAAATTGGCGGATTACCCGCTCCTGTTCATCTGATTCCACCGACCCGGGTACCAATCCGCGGATCCATTGGATGGCCGCGTCACCGCCCATGCCCAACTGCCGGGTGGCCAGGCAGGCGGCGAACAACCCTGTCCGCCCCAGCCCGGCATGGCAGTGGATGGCTATATTGTTTCCCAATCCGGCCAATCGCAGGGTTTCATCAACAGCGGCGGAGATCGCGGGTATTGTCGTCCCGTGATAATCTTTCATCGCAAGGTGGATCACGGATAGGCCGTCGTGTTCATATCGTTTCCGCAGGTCCTGACCGGCGTACACCCAGCACTCGGCATCCGGTACCAGCAGAACCACCACGCGGATCTCGTGTTCGAAAAAAGCCTGGTACACCAGTCCGGTGCGGTCATATTGACCAAACGGCATGGGACTGCGGTAGATGTTACCCGGCAGTCCCAGCGGTAAGAGCGTCAATTCCATACATATATCGGCGAAACGCTTACTACGGTTCGCGGGTGGGGGTGGGAGTTTGAGTTTCGGTGGGTGTGGCTGTGGCTTCGCCCAGTTTGTACGCGCGTGATTCCCAGGGCAGCAGATCACCGGGACTGTCTCCCTCAGAGAAGTACAGGCTGACCACCCGTTTGAAGAAGGGAGCGCCCACTTCGGAGCCCTCACCGCCGTTCTCCACGATCACGGCCACGGCGATGTTCGGTTTGCCGCCTTCCGGTTCCTCCGTGTAGCCGCCAAACCAGGAGTGCGGCTTGCCGTCCGAAGTGGTGGCCGTGCCGGTTTTGCCGGCCAGAAGGTAGGGCAGGGATGCCAGCACGCTGCGCGCCGTACCCAGAGGTTTCTTGCTATAGGCCACACCTTTCATGGCTTCCTGGATGAGCTTTAAATTCTCAGGAGAGACGGGCAGCTTGCCGGTTTCTTCTTTCTGGAAAGTATAGGTGGGTGTGCCGTCAGGAAGGGTTATTTTTTCGATCAGGGTGGGTTTGTACAGCGTGCCACCGTTGCCAACTGCAGCGATAAACCGCGCGACCTGGAGTGGGGTGACCAGAGTGGCGCCCTGGCCGATGGCCAGTTGCGCGGCTTCGTTCTCATTCTGCGGGTAGGGGATGTTGCCGGCATCTTCGGCGATCTGACCGATGCCGGTGGCATTGCCCAGGCCGAATCCACGCGCCATATCGGCCACCGCACGGTCATAACCGCGGCGGTAAAGCTCCACACCGATATGGTAGAACCACGGGTTGCAGGAACGGATCAAACCGCCGGACAGGTTCAACGTACCGCTGGGCGGGTATCCCTTGGCTTTGGTCCAATCATCCAGGACGACATCCGGTAATTCGCGGTAATCCAACTGGCAATCGTAGGTGTCATTGTCGGAAAAAACCCCGGTTTCCAGGGCGGCTGCCATGGTGATGATCTTGAATACCGACCCCAGCGGATAACCGCTTTGCGCCGCCCGGTTTAGGAGGGGTTGATCGGCATCAGATAGCAATTGATTCAACAAAACGCCGTTGCTGTTGTTCGGGTTGGCGGCTATGAAGCGGTTCTGGTCATACCCCGGCGAAGAGACCATGGCCAGAATACGACCGGTATCCCGTTCCATGACCACAATGGCACCCTTGAATTCCTGGAAGGAGCGCTGTAATTTGATCTGCAGGTCAGAATCGATGGTTGTGGTGATATTCTGTGCCGGTTGCGTTTCAACCTGCGCCAGTCGGGCGATGGATTGCCCCTGGGCATTATTCAGCGTGAGTGAGGCGCCGTGGGTTCCGGCCAGGTATTTTTCCTGTGATTTTTCCAGTCCGGCTACACCCACAATCTCGCCGCCCTGATACCCCTGACGTTTGTATTCATTAATCTGATCACTCGGGATGGCCTGCACATAACCAACCACCTGCGGGGCAATACCCCTGTCATAATAAAGGCCGCGGGAGGTATACGAGTAACGCGTGTCAAATTCGGACACGATAATGGCCGGGAAGTCGTCCAACTTCTTCTGGTTGGCATTCACACTGTCAAGAGATGCCTCGCCAATTGGAATGTACCAGTCTGGCGCGGCGCCCTGATAGGCGTTGTAGATTTCTTCCCACTCGATCCCGGTTAATGTGGAGACCAGGGTATTCTGAGCGTCTTCGGTATTGGGGTTGATATTGCCGGGAACAATTCCCAACGCCACCACTTTGGTGGGCGCGGCCAGCGCGAGTCCAAAACTGTCATATATACTGGCGCGTGCGGGAATGGAGTATTCAATAGCCAGGCGGTTTCCTCCGCCCATTTCTGGCATGATCAGCCCATCATGCCATTTTACTTTCCAGGCGCCATCTTCCAGAAGCATGTTGAAGGTGATATCCCGGGTGAATTCACCGAAGAGATTGGCTTTGTAATTCACCCTCACCCCGGCGGTTGCTTCTCCCTGGCGTGTGCTGGTGGGGCCGATGGCGTAATTCAATTCCACCAGGGTTAGCGCGACTTCAGTGTTTATGTATAGTTTTGTAAAATCTTCCCCGTTGATGGCTGCCTGAGATTCTTTCGCGATCATGCCGTACATGGCAGCGTGATCCATTTGTTTCCAGGCATCCAGGAAGGCGGAAACAGCCGCGGCCACGTCAGGTTCGCTGGTGGTATGCACAACGGGCGTGGGCAGTCCCTGAGTGGGAGTGCCCGACGGGAGCACCAGGGTTGGTGTTCCGGGGGTAACCGCCTGCGAACAGGCCGTGAGAATCAAAACAGAAACAAGAAGCAAGCGATTGGTTTTCATGGGCATTGACCTTACAGGATGCAGATTCTAACACACCCTGATTTATCGTTTTTTCGCCAACCGGGTTTTAGATTTTCGTGAGCCAGGGAAGCGCTATTTCCAGGTCATCGTTCGGACCGGCAAGTGTGATCCGCCCGTTGAAAACGTGCGGCAGGAAGGAGCACAGGAAAGCCAGCAGGGCTTCATTTTCGATGATGCAGAAATGACGGCTGCCAAACACGTGAATCTCAAGCGAGCCGACCGGGGTTTGACTGATCCAGCGCTGCTCGCTGGTTCGCGCGGGGAAGAATCCGCACAGGTGCAGGGAAGCCTGCAGGAAATACGCCTGGAACGGGTTGAAGATTTCGGGCACGGCGGCGGCCTGCAGGAATGTTGTTTCGTAGGTGCGCGCCAGCTTTTCCACGGCGGCCGGGAAGCGGAACCAGGCCTGCGGACCGGCTCCTTCGGCAAATGCCGCGGCCGGCGCGGCGTAATCCAGCGGGTAGACCAGGATGCGACCGCGTAATTCTCCCCAGCACAGTTTTACCGCTTCGCGGTTGGGCTGCCAGATGCGCGGAACCAGATCTTGCCAGCCTTCTTCGCTGGCCTCGGGTTTCAGGAATTTTCCACGCGTGTCCACCAGGCCTTCGGCGCGAAGCCATTGCTCCAATTCGGCCAGCATTTTCGCGGGCATATCGGTGTAGCGGGCGGCCGCCACGGCGCCGTGCGCCGCGTAGAACGCGCCCGCCTGCAGAGCTGCCTGGCAGAGCGCCCGCCAGAAAAGCGGGTGATTGCCGTCGATTTCGGCGGCTTTTTGCAAAGCCTGCAACGATTCATCGGGACGATGCTGACGCGTGCAGGTTTCGGCCAGCATGATCCAGGCGTCCAGCGAGCCGGGTTCTTTGGCCGTCCACGAGCGGGCTAATGCAGCGGCGTGATTCAGGTCATTACGCAGCCAGCAGCCCAGCACGGTCTGCCGCATGGCCGGCGCGTCGGGTCCGCTCTTCCGCGTCTCGGGCACGGCGCTACCCTGCCCGGCTGCCGGTTTCCGGCGGCAGCCAACCGTAGGTTTCCAGATCCATGGAGTTATCCGGTCGGAAGATTATGCCTTCTTCTTCCAACAACTGGCGCTGCAGGGCTGACCCATACCCGAAGCCGTGCGGGCTGATGCGCCCTTTGGCGTTGATCACCCGCTGCCAGGGGACGTCCATGCCTTCCTGCAGGGCGGCCATGGCATACCCCACCATGCGCGCGGAGCAACCGCCCACAAGTTTGGCCACTTGCCCGTAGGTGATCACCCGTCCGGGGGGAACCTGGCGCACAAGGCGGTAGATGGATTCGTATAAGGGTCCGGTCATGGGAGCCTACCTGGACTGCACGATTTTTGTGCTGGCGTTGAATCCCCCCTACCCCCCTTCACGAAGGGGGGTGGAAGGCCGGGGATATTTCCGGCTTTGTTGATACAAGACAAATGGCTCGGGAGTTGGAGTCCAATCCGGTGGCTGAGCTTGCCTGCACTGCACGTGTTTATGCAAGTGTCGAAGCCACATTCGTCCCTGCACCTCGCGTTCTTTGTGCAAGTGTCGAAGCCAAATCTTCCTGCGCTGTTTACTCCTGGAACAAGCGCTGAATCCCCCCTACCCCCCTTCTGGAAGGGGGGCAAAGAGATGGAGATATTTTCGACTTTGTTGACACTCGAATACAAATTTAAGAAACGTAGTCCAATCCGGTGGCTGAGCCTGCCTGCACTGCACATGGATGTGCGAGTGTCGAAGCCACATCTGCCTGCACTGTTTGCTTCCGGGGCAAGCGTTGAATCCCCCCCCCCCCCCTTCTCGAAGGGGGGCAAAAAGATGGAGATATTCCCGGTTTGATCTACATGGATCACCATGTTCGAGGAATGTATACTGGTCCGGTGGCTGAGCTTGCCTGCACTGCACGTGTTTATGCAAGTGTCGAAGCCACACACACTACTCCCGCACTGCGTGCTTTTTGTGGATGTGTCGAAGCCGCAGCTGCCTGCACTGTTTGCTTCCGGGGCAAGCGTTGAATCCCCCCTACCCCCATTCC
>CAYQUX010000011.1:68197-141840 GCA_964420995.1 uncultured Leptolinea sp.
CTGCCTGCACTGTTTGCTTCCGGGGCAAGCGTTGAATCCCCCCTACCCCCATTCCAGAAGGGGGGCAAAAAGATGGAGATATTTTCGACTTTTTCGGACATCACAATAGAAATGGAAGTCGGAGTTGGACTCGGTCGCTGAGCCTGCCTGCACTGCACGTGGTTGTGCGAGTGTTGAAGCCACACCCCCACCTGCACTGCACAAAGCGCAGCGCGGTGCAAGTGTCGACAAGCTCGGGGAGCGGTGTTTGAATCCCCCCTACCCCCCATCACGAAGGGGGGCAAAGAGATGGGGATATCCCTGCTTCTATCGACACACTTCAGGTGACTCAGGAGTCGGGTCATTTTGACAGTTCGGCGTGGCGGAAACAGCCCACCACATGGTCATTGACCAGCCCGGCGGACTGCATGATGGCATAGCAGATTGTCGGGCCGACGAAGGTAAATCCACGCGCCAGCAAGCCTTTGCTCATGGCTTCCGCCTCGGGTGTGACCGCCGGGATCTCGCTGGATTCTTTGAAATGATTCTGTATGGTCTTGCCGCCTACAAAGCTCCAGAAGAACTCGTGGAAGGTGCCAAATTCCTTCTGGACTTCAAGGAATTTGCGCGCGTTATGCACCGCTGATTCCACCTTGCGACGGTTGCGGATGATGCCGGGGTCCAGCAGCAGTTCTTCGATTTTCGCGGCGTCAAACCCGGCCACAATCGCCGGGTCAAAACCGGCAAAGGCATTGCGATAGCCGTCACGGCGCTTGAGGATGATCTCCCAGTTCAAGCCGGCCTGCGCGCCGTCAAGGATCAGGTACTCGTACAGCCTGCGGTCGTCGCGAACAGGGGTTCCCCATTCGGTGTCATGATAGGTCAGCATGGGTTCGCGCAGAGGCCACGGGCAGCGCGGACGGGAATCGAGTTCGGCTTGATCGGTCATGCTCACTCCTTCAACGCGTAATACAGGAAATCATCGCCCAGCGCGGGCGGAGTTTTTTCGAGAAATAAATCGCGCAGATGGTCATCCATGGTGAGGTAGAAGATCTGCCAGCCGGACTGCGCCAGACGCAGCATTTCATCGACCATGGCCGGCCGGCGCTGCCAATCGGAGTGCTGGAAGGCGTCATCCAGGATCAGGAAGAGCGGGTGACCGGCAAACAGGCGCGAAGCCATGCCGACGCGCAGCCCGAGCAGCACCTGTTCCTGGGCACCGGTGCTCAATTCGTCCAGCCGGAAGGTCTGGTAGCGGTCGGAAACTTCAATATTCAGGTCGTCCAGATCGAGGCGCTCATAGCGCCCGGTGAGCGCTTTGACCGGCTCGCAGATCAGCGGGTTGTGCAGGGCCGCCTGGATGGATGTATCCTCCCCGGCGCGCAGTTCCTGCATGGCGCGGGTGACGGCGATGCCGGCGACAATATCAGCGGTGAGCGAACGCGCGGTGCGTTCCAGGTCGGCGCGGGCGGTTTGAAGCGCGGGGATCAACTCCTGCAGGCTCAGGGTGACCGATTCACCCGTCACGTCGCAGATGCGCTGTTTAAGCGCAGTCTTGTCGCGGTTGATTGCCTCGATACCCGCCCTGGCCTGCGTGATCTGCGCTTCGAGGTCTGTGAGGCGCTGCGGGTCAAATTCTTTCGCGCGGGCGGTGTCACCCCCGGAAACGGGCTGCGCGGGCGTCGTTTTGAGGGCGATCTCCACCTGCCGGATGGCCGTGTCAATATGGGCGCGTTTCTGCTGCAGGCGTTTGAGCGCCGCGGCGCGATCAGACGGCACAGCGCCGCCATCCGCCAGCCACGCGGACAGGCGGTCGTCAATCTGCCGGACCAGTTTCTGGCGGCGGTTCGTGTTGATCTCAATCTGCTCCTGCTGGGTTTCCAGCAGGGCGATCTCTTTATCCAGCAGGTTCTTGCGTGATTGCAGGTCGGTCATACTGCGGCAGCGCGTGCCAAAACGCCGTTCGAATTCCGTGCTGATCAATTTATTTTCGGGGGCATTAACCGCCGCGGCGGATTGCCGGCGCAGCGCGCGGTAGGACAGGTAACCGGTGAGCAGCGCGGCCAGGCCGGTGACCAGACTGGCCCAGGGGAAACCAAAGAAGGCCAGCAGAATGGTTGCCAGCAATGAGGCGCCCGCCAGCACCGGATACACCCAGATGGGAACATCCTCCGGGATATCCGCCCGGGACTGGTAGGTCTGCATGGCGGCTTCGAGCCAGCGGTAATCATCCACCAGGCGTTCTTTTTCGCGGCACGACTGGATCAGCCGGTCGGTCTCTTCCTTTAAACGGGCTTCCTCGCGCATATCGCCCTCAAGGGTGAGGATATCCGCGTTGGGCAGCGCGTCAGACTGCTGCTGCCAGGAAGCCTGTTCGGCGGCCAGCCGGTTGACGTAATGCTGCCTGACCACCTTCTGGTCGGCGGCGGCGGCTTCCAGTTCGGCCAGCCGGGCGGTCAGGTTGCCCAGCGGACTGTCAGAAAGCTGGGTGTCAAGGTCGGTAAACAACCGGTCGATGATGACCAGCCGGTCGAGAGATTCCCTGCGTTTTTTCAGCTCACCGCTCATTGTGCCGGTGATGCGCCCGTCGGTGATCTGCGCGGAACGGGTGTTTTTGGGCACACGCTCCTGAATGCGGTCGATGATCCCCTGGTTGGACAGGTATTCCTGCAGGGCGCTGCGGCCCAGACCGCCAGGGGTGTTGGCCTGCAGGGCGCTCTCGGCGCCCTTGACCACCAGCAAGCGGGCCAGCTGGGGAGGCAGACCGGCATCCGGCGCGGGGAGGAAATCTTCCAGCTTCTGACGGCCGCGCGGACTGAAACGCAGTTCGTCCACACCGGGCAGGCCGCTGAGGCGCACGTACCCGGCCGCGTCCACCTTGCGCAGGGTCATTTTGGCGCTGGAATGGAACAGCGACGCGAGGATGAATTCCACCAGGCGGGTCTTGCCGTGCTCGTTGCGCCCGTAGATCAGGTTAACGCGGCGCGGCTGCAGGTGCAGGGCCGGTTGCGGCGGCAGGCCGTCAAGCGAGATATCAGCGATGTGCACCGGCATCAGTCTGCTCCGTAGATGAGGCGCAGCACGGCGCGGTTGATCTCGCCCGCGGTGGGTAGGGCGTCGGTTTCTGCCAGGTGGATGGCGGAGGCTTTGTCCAGCGCCAGCGCGGCGGCGGCGGCCAGCGAGGGATCATCCTCGGCCAACACGTGTGACAGGTCAGGCTCATCGCCGGGGTACAGGCTGATCTCGCCCAGGGCCTCGCGGATGGCCGCCGGCAGGGCGGAGCGATCCGCCGCGCAGCCGGTGAAGGCGGCCTGCAATTTCACGCGCTGATAATCCTGCGGGGGCAAGCCCCAGGCGGCCACGCGGCGCAGAATGTCTTCGCGCAGGGCGGCGGCTTCATCCTCTGAGGGGACGATGAGGAAGTCTTCTTTCATATATATGGGACCGCTGCGGATCATGCGGCGCTCCACCGTATCATGCTGCGGGTCGATCAGCCAGAAGGCGCGCGGACCGGTCTCGGAGCTGTCCACCGCGGCGGGTGAGCCGGGCGACAGCACGCGCTCCGACTGGAAGGGCACGTGGATATGCCCGAGGAAGGCGCGCACCGGTTGGTACGCGCTGACATCCGCGCGGGTGAGCGGCATGTAGACGCCGGGTTCCAGCGGGTTGGGCGCCGCCGGGCCGGACATGTAATCCCCGTGGCTCACCAGGAACCAGCCGTCGGGTTTAAGGTCATTTTTGAAGGGCACAAGCTGCGAACCGGCCGAAACTCCGGCGCGGTAGGGCAGAAAGAGGAAGGGCAGGCCGCCCTCTTCGAGCGCCACCAGCCGGGGCTGATCCATCACCAGCACGTTGGGCGCGGTGAAGGAGGACTGCGTCAGGCCGGTGTCGTGATTGCCGGGCAGGATGATGATGTGTGTGCCGCGGAAGGACGCCTGGCGCACCACGTCTTCAAATTCGTGCACGTCGCGGCGGTTCTGGTCAAACAGGTCGCCGGCGATCACCAGGGTCTCGATGCCGGCGCCCAGCATTTGCTCGAGGATGTCCTGCAGGGCGGCGAAACGCGCGGGATGTTCCGCGCGGGAGGTGAGGTGCAGGTCGGCGGTAAGGGCGATACTCATAGAACAATTGTAGCACGGGCAGGGATTTTGGAGGGCGGCGCACAGGGCGGCGCAGGGGTATTGACAGTTTTCAGGGGGCGAACGTATAATAGCGGAACATTCCTCGATAGCTCAATTCGGCAGAGCGGGCGGCTGTTAACCGCTAGGTTCCTGGTTCGAGTCCAGGTCGAGGAGCCTTTTTGTAAAAAAATAAATATTATTGAGTTTAGGAGGGTTTGATGAGTTACACATATTCAATTTATACTCTTCCCCAAGTGTGCGCTTGGTGTGGATCAAAGAATCAAATAGAAAAAATGCCTATTGCTGAATGGCATCTTACTATATTGGGGCATTCTGAAAGTAAAATTTCTATGTCGATTTGCCCCGAATGCAAACAAAAGGTAAATAATTGCACATTAGCAGGTCGGAATGGATTGATTATTGGTGGAGTTACTGGAACTGTTATTGCAGGAATCCTTCTAAATATTGTTGGTTTTTTTGACCCGACTCTATTCGATTTGCAAACAACATTGATCCTATCGGTTCTAATAGGATTTGTTCTTGGATTTCCTTTAGGGGGATTAATCGGAAAACAGATAGGTATTGCGAATTCAAAGAAAAATGGCAATATTCCTTTAAATGGGTGGGGAAAAACCACAAAATATAATAATGATTTTATTTTCTATTTTCGTAATCGTGATTTTTCCGAAGCTTTTCGAGCAGAGAATCCGCAAAAAAGAATCTACTTTCTAAGCTAATTGACTTGAACAGAATGATTGCCTCGATAGAGTGCCTTCTAAATAACTCTAGGTCAAATGAGCTAAAATATTAAAATACGCCAATACTTAAACTTTTCCATTATGCATTAATGATGAAATTCATGAATATTTCAATTGGAGGGTTAAATGAATAAGATTTTTTATATTATGTTCATAATATTTGGGGTTTATGTGACATATTATGGTTATACAAATATTAATTCAAGATACCAATATAATGCGTATTTATGGGGGATAATTCCGTTAGGGAATACTAATTTTCTATTTATTCTAATGGGAATTGGTATTGCTATTTACTTCTCGATTCTTTTGCTTAAGGAATTACAAAATTGAACATTAAAAAAATATAACCCAAAGCAAGTGTGGAATTTTTATGACATTATAAATTTTCTCTCCATTTACAACCTTCACAAAAAAATATGGCGAATATTACCCATTAAAATGTTGCATTGCAGCTGGTAGGATGGGTTGAACGCTATTATTATTTTCTCTTCTGATAAAAATTATTCCAAATAACTCGGTGGTGCGTTCAACCCATCAAAAGACACCGGAACAGAAACCAAACCAATAGACGGGTGGATTGTATGCCGAATCTTGTCGGGTTGTCGGCACACCTGGATTGGTAAAAGTCTTTTCAAAACACTTGATTCGTTTCGTTGCCGTCAACCCAACCTACAAAAACTAAAATATTCCCTGTTGATAACCACTATCAATTCTGCGAAAATAAATCATCCCAAATGATGTTGAAAAACAAAATAAAAGGGGTAACGGGCGTTCTTTATCGATTCTTCCCTCCCTACAACGTTAGAAAGGGGAAATATCATGAAAAAGGTCATGTACCTGGTGGTATTGGTTGCGGTATTGTTCACTGGCCTGTCAGGATGTACGTTTGAGGTGGGGGAAGTGCAGATCAAAATTGGTTCCAGCTACAAACCCACTCTATATCCGCTGCCAACGCTATCAACAGATGATTATTCCAAACGACAAATGGAAATGAGCGCCTATGGAATGGTCCTTACCATGTCCGGATTCTATGAAGACGCAATTGACCTATACGAGAAAATGGGAGACAAGAATGTTTCCGCCGATCTCTGGAACAATCTGTGTTGGGACGGATCTTTACACAATGCCGCCGCCAGAGTAATGCCTGCCTGTGAAAAAGCTGTCTCAATGGATCCAGAATTGGGTGCCTTTCGCGACAGCCGCGGTCTGGCCAGGGGACTAACCAATGACATCAAAGGAGCGATTGAGGATTTTGGTTTCTTCAATGTATGGTTTGAAACTCTGTCGGAAAGTGAAAAAAAGTTTCACGGCTATTCGGATGAAATGGTAAAAAAGAGGAGAGAATGGATTTCAGCTTTAAATAACGGGCAGAATCCATTCACCAAAGAAATGATGGATATGCTTGTAAAGGATGAGAGTGGCAATAACGATAGATTAATGCCGATATTGATCTATCTGGCGCCCCCTATTCTGGTCGAATACCGTCATTATGATACTGTCAATGAATGGGTAGAAAAAATCGAAAAAGAAAATCCTGGAAAAGATGTAATACCTTTCTATTATTATTATGTCTGTGTTTTAGGTAGTGTTAAAGGGGATGCAGAAAAAGTCATGTCATTCTGTAATTTGGCCGTTGAAAAAGTCTCCGAAGCGGGCTTTTATAAAGATGGACGTGGTTTTGCACGGGCGATCAACGGTGATGTCAAAGGAGCTATTTCCGATTTTGAAGAATTTATAAAATTTTCATCCTCCAAATCGGATGAGGATTTGAATAATAAATATCACAATTTCATGCTTGATAAGCAGGACATACAAACATGGCTGGAAATGTTAAAAAAAGAAAAATTTCCATTTTCTCAGGATGACTTTACTAAAGTAAACAACATGCATTTTTTTATGGTTCAATAAGAAAATATTTGGATGAATGATCCTGACAACCTGTAATTCCACTATTATATTCTTCGATGGATACAGTTCATTGTAGAATGAACCTGTGGTGATATCACCCCTGAAAACCAGAGGCAGGACTATGACATCCAGAGAAAAGATCGACGAGATCAAACAGCAGGCGCTGAAGATGTTCGCGGAAGCCGGCATCGTTTTAACCCCGCAAGAGCAGCACAACCTTGAGATCGCGGATTTTGGACTGAACGACGTGGACCGCACCGGCCTGGTGCTGATCACCTATATCAACACGGCGCGGGTGTGCGCGAAAGAGCTGGTCCTGCTGCCGGGTCAAACCTGCCCCGAGCATTTCCACCCGGCGGTGGGCGGTGAACCCGGCAAAGAGGAAACCTTCCGCTGCCGCTGGGGCGAGGTCTACCTGTATGTGCCATCCGAGCCGTCCCCGCACCCTATGGGCAAACCGCCCCTGGGGGATGAGGCGCATTACACGGTATTCCATGAGGTTATCCTGAAACCCGGCGAGCAGTACACGTTGCTGCCGGGGACAAAGCACTGGTTCCAGGCCGGTCCAAGTGGGGCCATCGTCTCCGAATTCTCCACCACCAGCCGCGACGAGCTGGATGTCTTTACCGATCCGCGCATTGTACGGTAATACGTAAGGTGGGTTGAACGCTTCCAGAAGTTTTCATTCTATATAAAATAATTCAAATACCCCTGCGGCGCGTTCAACCCATCAAGGTGCGCCGGAACAGAATCCATTCCAATGGACGTGTTGGATATTGGCCAGCCCCTGTCGGGGCGACGGCTCACCGGGTCAGGCAAGATACTTTTCAAAACACTTGATTCGTTTCGTTACCGTCAACCCAACCTGCGCCTGGCTGGAAGGCGCCACCTTCCCGCCCTGGGTGAACAATTTGTAAGGTGGGATCGTCTTTGATCCCACCACAACAATTTCCACACAATTACAATGCCAATAACCCGCATTTGCCATCCCGTCCCAATAGTCGTGAAGTGGTCAAATGAATAAGAAAAAAAACCAACCAACTCGCTATTCCAGACACCCAAGTCCAAAATATCCTTGCTGGCTCCTCCAGAATGTGCCGGTCGAAGGATATAACTCTTCCCGGTTAATGTTATTCTTCCTTTGGCAATAATTACCCACACCTCACAGGAGACCATCATGGACATCATTGAACTGGACCCCCGGCAGAAGAAAAAAGCCGTTGACGTTATCGTAGCGGCATTTTTTGACTATCCAATGTTTGATTTCTATTTCCCGGATCGCAGCACGCGAAAACATGTCATGACATGGTATCTGGGAAAGGTGTTGAATTGCGCGCTGCGCTACGGGGACGTCCATACCAACCCTGAGGTTTCGGGGGTGATTTTCACGCTGCCGCCCGAGCATACAAAATTATCGCAGTGGGAATACATCCAAAACGGATTTCTCTTTGCGCCGCTCGTTCTGGGGCGGCGCGATTTCGCGCGTTCGCAAAAATGTGAAACCTTTGTGGCGGAAGAGCACGAAAAAATCATGCAAGACCGTCCGCATTATTACCTGTGGGGGCTGGTGGTCGATCCGGCTCACAAACAACAGGGAATCGGTACCGCGCTGCTCCTGCCATTTCTTGCCAAAGCGGATCAGCAAAAAATGCCGGTTTATCTGGAAACGCATGACGAGAAAAACGTGACTTATTATCAAAGGGTGGGTTTTGAACTGGTCCGCTCAACCACAATTCCCGGCACAGACGTTCCCATCTGGTGCATGGTGCGCGAGCCAAAATAGCTGGAATGCGTTCGTTTTTATCCCGCGTTCCCAGCCGGCTCCAGGTCGAGAAGGATGGGTCGAATGCTTTTAAAAATTCTTCATATCTATTACCTACATCCAAAATAACCGTTCAGTGCGTTCAACCCATCAAGACGAACCGAAACAGAATCCTATCCAATAGACAGGTGGGATGTCTGTCAGATATTGTCGGGTTGACGGCACTGCTGGTTTGGCAAAATACGCCCGCTACACAAGACGCGTGCGGTTACCGTCAAACCGACCTGCAACCCTATTTGGCACCCGGAAAAATGGATGTCGATATGAGCCGGATTGGCAGTCTCATGTACAGAAGCCAACCCTGAAGAAAATAAAAACAAATGATCCAATATTAGTATTTCCAAGCAGTACGCTAGGAAAATTCATTTTTCCATTACAATTAATCCTGCTACATCAACCTGTCAACACTGGAGAATTAGTATGGGGCTAAAAAAGGAAATTTTCGAAACCCAATCCAAACCGGCTACTAAAATATACAACAGCATGCTTAAATGGCTGGACGGTTCGTTTCGTCGAAAACTGAACGACCCCGGGAAATTATTGAATGGTTCCGGCATTCAACCCGGGCAGAAAGTGCTGGAGATGGGTTGCGGGTCAGGCTACTTTACGATACCGGCAGCCAGAAGATTGGGAGAAACCGGTCAGCTTATTTCGATCGATCTGCATCCTTCCGCCGTGGAAGAAACAAATCGAAAGGTTGAAGCCGCTGGTATCAAGAATGTGATTGTTCAGCGGGAAGATGCGCTTCACACATCGTTTTCCGACGAAGCATTCGATCTTATTTTGTTATTTGGGGTAATTCCGGCGCCATTCCTGCCTACCGCCGACGTATCCCGTGAGGCATACCGTTTACTCAAACCAGGCGGCATCTACGCGATTTGGACTCTGTCCCCATTTTGGAATCCAAAAGAAATCATCAAAACCGGGCAATTTGAGTCGCTCAGTCACAATGATGGTGTATTTTGCTTGAAGAAAAGGTCGATTTAAGGGTTTTTATCGCATCAGAAACGGGGGGCGTTTTCGATGACAATCCCTCAAGCATCTCCATAAATAACCTTGCCGCATTGCCTGGTGCCAGTATGTTTACAGGCTGGCCTGAAAAGAGCGGGTAACCCATAAATTAAACCCTAACGGAAACCAATCCAATCGGTATGTGGATTGGTTTCCTGCCATGCCGGGTTGGCAAGATAGTATCGCGACATATGGGTTGTCTCGTTACCGTCAACCCAACCTGCGCCTGACTGGAAGGCGCCACCTTCCCGCCCTGGGTGGACAATGCCGTGCTCACCGGACACGGTGAAATGCCGACAACACTCCGGGACCGTTCCATCAGTTAGACACGCTGCGATGGGGAGACCGGGTCATCCTTCATTACGCGGGGCAGCAATACGCCTATGAGGTCCGCGGCTTCGAGAGAGTCAAACCGTCCAATGTGTGCGCCATGCAGCGCCACAAGGAGCAACCCTGGCTGACGCTGGTCACCTGCAAGGGCTTTAATGAAAGAATAGAGACATAATGTGAGCGCATCCTTGTGCGGACGGTGGTGATCGACGTGCAGTAGCCGGTAAGCACCACTCACTAACACCTGTTCTCATGGTGGATCAGGGATGAAATTCAGGTCCCATCTTTTTTCACGGGAATACGGGCAACCCATCCTCACTATTCCCCGCAGGGAAAGGGATTTTTGGAAGAAAAAATGCCGGGCTTTCATAAACCCGGCATGAATGTTTTATATGCGTTGGAAAACAAAACGCGCTATTTTTCCAGCTTGATTGGTCCAAATCCGCCAAATTTTTCTTTCATGACCGCGTACACCGGTTTTCCCAGCAATGCTTCATAAATCTCATCCGCTTTTTGCACGGGGTCAACATCCTTGAAAGCGTCAGGGTAGATCGTCTTCCCCAGGAAATAGGCATCCGCTATGGCCGTGTCAATATTGGTGGAATAAAAATTATAGGGAAGTTGTGAATAGACCTGCCCCTGCTGTACGGCTTTTAATGCTTCATAAAACCCCGGATTTTTCTGGTAATCTTCCAGGATCGAAGCAAAGCCGCCCTGGTCCAGGAATAAGAAATCAGGGTTCCATTCCAGCAGTTTTTCCTTATCGATCATCACAGATCCGCTCTTGCCGGTCTCATCCACTACATTTTTGGCATGGATGACATCCAGCAGAGCATATTTACCCTGGGTGCTTTCAATCCCGTGCGTGCCACGTGCGCCCAGCCCGCCTACGTAAACTGATGGTTTTTTGCCATCGGCAAAATCCTTCGTCCGCTTGTCAAGGTCTTCATAAGCAGCCTGGATGAAGGTATTGGCTTTTTCAGCTTTCGCCGTATCTCCGGTAACCTCACCAATTAATAAAAGAGATTTCTGGATTTTTTCGCCAAATATAGATGTCACGCCTGCACTGCCATAGCTTATCGCCACCACCGGGATGCCGGTCTTGGCCTGCAATTCATCAGCCGCTGCGGCATCGGCGGTATAGGTGCTGAAGATCACATCCGGGTCTACGGTAAGTAATTTTTCAGGATCCGGGGCGTTATTCGGTCCGCCAAGCCCGATGATGGGCAGTTTGGCCAACTGTGGATTGACGTGCATATACGGCTTTCCGCTCACATCGCCGGTTTCCATTTCCTCCACGCCAACCACGTATTCCAGATCACCGGCATACACATACAACCGTAGAGCGCCGGGCCCGATAGCCACAACCCTGGCAGCCGGAGCCGGAAGGGTAACAGACCGCCCCAGCATGTCAGTCACGGTAATTTCCGTTTTCACGGTCTGATCAATACCGGCTGAAACGGGTATGAACAGAAAGACAGAAAGCGCCATTGCCAGCAGCAATGGGACAACCGGGAAAAGCTTTTTCATGATGATTCTCCTTGAAAGAGGATTGTTCACAACGGGATAACGACCTGATATCCGTTATGTTTTGCCAGGGTGACGGGAACAGCATAGACTGCCTCAATATTCGCCGGTGTGATCACCTCAATACCGCCGGCCGCGAAAACTTCCCGGTCTTTCAACAGAATAAATCGATCGGCAAACCGTAACGCCAGATTGAGGTCATGTATGGCAACAACCGCCGCGATACCCCGCTCGCGGGTGATGCGGTGGATGAGGGTCAGTACATCCAACTGGTTCTTCAAATCCAGGCTGCTGGTGGGTTCGTCCATTAGCAGTACCTCTGGCTGCTGAGCCAGGGCTCGGGCGATCATCACCTTTTGTAGTTCTCCCCCACTTAGTTCGTCGAGAAATCGCAGGGAGTATTCAGACAGCCCCAGTGTTTCAATCGCGCGGGCTGTGATATCCATATCCTGCTGGCTGATATCCCATTGGATGTACGGTTTTCGTCCCAGCAAGACCGCGCTGAACACCGTCGTGCGCGTTCCGCTCCTCTCCTGCTCTACATACGCCATGCGCTGTGCCAGCACAGTCCGGTTGAGGGCGGAAACCGGTTCGCCATCCAGCAAGACCGATCCACCCTGGGGCTTGAGCAGCTGGTTGATCGATTTGAGCAGAGTTGTCTTGCCAGTCCCATTGGTGCCGAGAATAGCCAGGATTTCGCCTTTGTTGACTTCGAGGCTGGCGCTGTCGAGAACCGGATGACCTGGATAATGAAATTTCAACTCTTTTACATCAAGCATCATCTCCGTGTGTATCCTTTCGCCAGCAGGTACAGGAAGAGGGGTGCGCCAAAGAATGAAGTGATCGCTCCCACAGGCAGCACGACCGGTGAGATCATGGTCCGTGCCACCGTGTCTGAAAGCAGGAGCAGGGCCGAACCGGTAACGGCCGAAGCGGGTATGAGAAACCGGTGGTCAATTCCCAGAATACGGCGCATCATCTGAGGAGCGATGAGGCCGATGAAGCCGATGATTCCCATGAATGAGACGGCAACCGCTGTGACAAGCGAGGCGGCCAGCATGCTGCGAAATCTGATCTGGTCTACAGAAACCCCAAGGCTTTTTGCAATATCTTCACTGCTGTCCAGGGCGTTATAATCCCAACTGTGGACGGAAAAGTATAAATACGTCCCCACAATGAGCACCCCCAGGATCATCACTTCCTGCCATGAAACCCGCCCCAGGTCACCAAAGGACCAGAAGACCATCGCGGCCACCTGCACATCTTCGGCGAAGTACTGGACCAATGTTGAACCGGCAGAGAAAAGCGAGCCAAATGCCACCCCGGCCAGGACCACAGATTCAGGTGAAAAGCCCCGCATGCGGGCGAGCATCAGGATCATGAACATGGCCAGCATGGAGAACAGGAACGCGCTCAGGGTTACTGAGTACGGGTTGGATATAAAGACCGCGTCGTGCGTGTTGCTGTGAATGGTGCCGGCCCCAAAGAACACAATGGCCAGGTTCGCGCCAAAGGCCGCCGCATTCGATATCCCCAGTGTGGATGGAGACGCCAGCGGATTCCGCAGGCAGGTCTGCATCACCGCCCCGGCCACGCCCAGCCCGGCACCGGCGATCAGCCCGGCCAGCACCCGTGGCAAACGGATATTCCAGATAACGATAGTGGCTGTACCGGTTTCCATACCGATAAGGGTGCGTAAAACCTGAACCGGCGATGTATTGGCCGCCCCTGCGTTTATGGCAATGATGATCAAGAACAGGGTCAATACCACAAGACTCAGGATGATGAGCCGTTTTCGCGAGGTATGCCGGATAAAAGCCTGCGTGGCATTCCCTGTCATTTCAGTCATTGACCGGGCTTTCATCCAATTTCAGATCGGTGTGTGTCGCCGCTGGGAAGGAATCGATGTGTGGAGAATATATTTTTACATCCAACAGCGGACTTCCATCCAGCGCGTCAACACCCCGCACGGTAAGCGTATTCCCATTCCGTTCGAGCAGATCCGCCACGCACAAAGCGATGGGATTGGGGCGGTTGGGAGAACGGCTGGCAAACACGCCCACCGGTTCCCGGCTGAACGGAGTGGGTGATTGGAGAATCTCACGGTTTGACCGGTCTCCCCAGTACAGGACATAGACATGCGAAGCCTTTTCGATTTCTTTCAGACCTGCTGAGAATTCCGGAAAAAATTCCAATGTGACCCGATTTTCCGATAACCTGCCCTGACGGGGCGCATCTTTGCGCTCCAAATACGGGCTGTGAATGATACCGATCTGTTTAAGCTGCATGGATCTTCCCCGCCTACGCCATCAAACGATCGAAACATTCCGGACAATAAACCTTGCCATCCAGAAGGCGTAAACGGGTTTCCATTGTTTTTTCACCGCAGAGGTCACAGGGAACGGAATTAAATATGCGGGCACGATGCGGAATTTCTGGTTGTATCTTCTGTACCTCTACCAGATCGGCTAATGGCATGTTCAAAATATGCTCGATTCGTTGATAGCGCAACTCGTCAAGTTTCTTCTTTTCTTCTTCATTGGCCAAACCGTCGCGCACACGCTGATTTAACGCAGCTTCATTTTGGTCAGAACGGGCCAGTCCGCCCGGTTTGACAACGATCCGAACCGCCTTTCCGTCGCTGCGGCGGATGAACCGGAATGCGTTCTTGCCGTAATCCAGATAGATCAGGTTCCCTTTCCCGAATGTGCAGCCGGTGATGAATTGAATTGCATCAACCGCGCAATTGTCAGTCTCGATCACCGCGACCACTTCCTCATCGCCGGGACGTTCCCCCATCTCCACCAGCGCCTGCTCAGCGACCCGGATGCCAATGGCCAACCCCGGGCACATATGGCCATGAAATGCCTGCACCTCTGCAATATTGATATTCATTTTTTCACCTCGATAGTCTTGAAACAGGTAAAATACTACTGGAATTTTTTCTAACGGGGATTATAACGCAAATATTTGCATATGCAATAATTATTTATGTATCATTTCCCCAACCATTACGGAGGCTGGTTTGTCTGCAAGTTCTGTCGAAAAATTAATCATCGAGTTATTTAACGACCATCCCTCGCAGGATGCCCATTTCACTGCGGCTGAGGTGTTCAATCACCTGAAACCGCAATTGCCGGCTGTCAATCCGTCAACGATATACCGCGCCCTGGAGCGGATGGCCCACGCCGGAAAGATCTCGGTTTCTGATATGGGAACCGGCTCAGCGGTCTATGAGATGGTTGGACGAGAACGCCATCATCATCTGGTTTGCCAGGAATGCGGAAAAATCCTTACCATCGGTGATAAGGCGGTTGCCTGCCTGTTCGAAAAATTGCATAATGAAAACAACTTTGAGATCCTGACCAATCACCTGATCCTTTTCGGAACCTGTCAAGAATGTAGGCAAAAAAAGAATCGCACAAATGAAATAAATGGAAGGAAGGCTTTCAAGGAAAAATGGAACGGATAGCAGATATATCCACTCATTCCTGAATCGGGTGGATCATCGCTAAATGTCCTTTAAACCAACCTGATCCGTTTCCCGCAGTGGTTTCCCGAAGCCTTCCACAACATCGATCTTTGCCTCGTGTTTGGTCAATACGGCCAATTCCGTGCATTGCTGGTGGGTCGTTGGGGAAGCCGGCCAGCGCGGGCGCTAGTTCATCCGGGGTGGTCTCGTGTGCTTGCTCCAGGGTTTTGATGCAGGCCATCTTGATAAACATACTACCGCAAGCCAGATGTGCCAGAATAGAATCCTTTCCAATGGACGGGTGGGATGAATACCACCCTTGTCGGGCTGACGGCGCTGCTGGTTTGGCAGATTATGCTCGCTATACGTGAGGCGTGTGGTTGCCCGTCAACCCAACCCACTTTTGGAAAAAATCATTCAAGTTACCCCGTTGACGCGTTCAACCGATCACGGTGAGCCGGAACAGAATCCATTCCAATGAACGGGTGGGATGTTTGTCTTACTCCTCCGTGTAAAAATCATCCCAAATGACCTTTCAGAACGTTCAACCCATTAAAATGCGCCGGAACAGAATCCAGTCCAATAGTCAGTTGTGATGTCTGCCAGCCCCTGTTGGGTTGACGGCGCTTTTGGGTTGGCAAAATTCGCTCGCTACACGAGAGGGTTGCGGTAGCCATCAAACCAACCTGCATTTCTGCCGGCGGTTCGTTTCCTGATATTAAGAAAAACATCACCTTTTTTCGATGACCCCGTTGTAATTCCATTGTGAATGTTATACAATACCGGTAACATTACCGGTAATGTTACCGGAAAGTTTAAAAACCCCGTTTTCATTTCATCAATAAAAAAATAATCCTGGGAGGTGAAAAAAGTCAGATAATATTGTGCAAGTCCAGAAATACCGATCGTGCCATTCCCACTCACCAACCACAAGTTCATAGAAGGAAGAAGATCATGTCAATAAAAAAATTGGTTTCAAGCTTTTTCCTGGTCACTATCATCGCCAGTATGTTGATGGCCTTCAGCGCGCCAACATCATTCTCCGCTGCTCCCGCAAAAGCGAATGATGACAACGCCCCCATCACAATCTGGATCGATGCCGACCGCCAGCCGGCTTTTGACGCGTACGTCAAAGCCCATCCCGATAAGGCCAAGCTTTTAAAAGCCGTCACCGTGGACCGTGAACAATTCCCGGCGAAGGTGCTGCTGTTCAACAACACCAATCAGGGCTGGCCGGATGTCGTATTTGCCGAACCCCGCCTTGTTGGCCGCGTGGCTGACGACGCGCATCATTTCCCGCTTGATCTCAAAGAGTATGTGCCCGCCGATGTCCTTGCCAACTTCACCGGCATGGATGGTTGTACTTTCGGCGACAAGATTTACTGCCTGCGCTATGACCTGGCCATGTTCGTTACATACTACAACAAACCCCTCATGGACAAATTCGGCTATGCCGTTCCCACCACCTGGGAAGAATACCAGGACCTGAGCGACAAGGTCGCCAAAGAACATCCCGGTTACTACCTGGGAACCTGGGGAGATGGCTGGACATTCATCAGCTATTTCGACGCCAGCGGATGCCCCTCCCATGAGCTGGTCAACGATGCCGAACTCAAGATTGACATGAAAGATCCCCGCTGCGTTCGCGCCGCGAAACTGGTCGATCACATGATGGGCAATGGCACGTTGTTCAACACGGATTACTTCGCCGCCGAATTTGCCAAGGTCGTTTCCGACAACAAACTGCTTGCCATGCCCGGCCCGGCCTGGATGTTCGGTGTCTTCGGCGGAAATGACAAGAGCTCCTGGTACAAAACCTCTGAGCAGCAGCTCGGTGTTGCCAACCCGTTGAAATGGAAAGACGATGCCAAAGCGATGACCCCTGCCATGGGCGGCGCCGCCTGGACAGTCTCCAACCACACCAAGAACCCCAAACTGGCTGTTGACTTCATCCAGTGGGTTACAACCTCTCCGGATTTCTGGAAAGGCACAACCAACTTCCCGGCCTACAAACCCATCCAGAATTTGTTCCAGGAAGGCATGAAAGACAACAAACTCTTCGCCAACGATCCCTTCCCGGTATATCAGGCTGCCGCCACAATGATCACTCCGCTCGACAAATGGCCGCGCTTCGACCTGATCGCCCCCATGAGCGAAGCAGTCAAGACTGGTTTGAAAGACAAGAAATCCATCGAATCCATTCTGCCGGATGTAGCGGGCAAGATCGCCCCGCTCGCAGAAGCACAGGGTTACAAGGTTACCGTAAACAAATAAGCGTTCGTTACCAAAAGTGAGTTAGCCTTCAGACTCTCACAATCTCGGGGGAAGGCGGGGCGCGTTTCAACAATGAATAATCCATTGAATCGCGCCCTGCCCACAATTTTCCTTTAAGTAAGATGTGGTCTACGGGAGTTTTCCTTGACTAATCCAACTACTTCCCTGCCTCAAATGTCTATGACGGGCAAACCGGGCATATCCCAATCTTCAAAATGGAAGCGGTATTATGCCCCCGCAATTTTCGTCCTGCCCTACACCCTGGCCATGATCGCTTTTGGTCTTGGTCCGGGTCTCTACGCGCTGGTACTCAGTTTCACAGACTACAGTACCGGGATTCCGAAATATTTTGCCTCGGGATTTAACAATTTTCTCTCCGTCTTTAAAGACTTCCGGTTCACCTTTACGTTTGGCAACATCGCTGAATTTCTTATCATTTCTGTTCCGCTCGGAATTGCCATGGTCGTCGTACTGGCAATCTTGCTGCAAATGCGTCCGGGGCCGTTGTCCACTGCCCTGCGCACCGTTTATTTCACAGCCGGCGCCGTAACCGGCCCCGTGCTGGTTTTGATCGCCATTTTTATGCTGGATCCCAGCATCAGCCCATTCCAGACCCTGCTCAAAGGAATGGGGTTCAATTTGACCAATGATGTGATCTATGACGGAAGTCTGCCGATCATTTTTACTCTCCTGGGCTTCTTTTCCGGCGCGGGTTTGTGGATTGCCATCCAGTATGGCGCTTTGCAGGCTATTCCCGCCGAACTGCTGGAAGCCGCCACCATTGACGGCGCTAATGCCTGGCAGAAAGCCATTCATATCAAATTCCCGCTTATTCGCCCGTACATCATCTACCAATTCATTCTGATTTTCGCGGGAAATGTGCAATTATTCGTTGAACCGCAGATCCTGGGCGGTGGGAATAACCTTGGCGTAGGTGGTAATGTGCCCATGGTCTGGTCTCCCAACCAGTTGGCGTACAACACAGCCTTTGAATTGGGGAACTTCGGCGCCGCGTCGGCGCTCTCGCTTCTTCTGCTGGCTATTGGGTTTGGCGCCGCCTACCTGATCATCCGTTGGACCGGCTTCTTCAATATCGAGAACTAAGGAGTGTACGGCATGACTGACTCTGAAAATTCACACCCGAAATACCGATCCACTCCCCTGCAGTGGTTAAGACGATACTGGGTGAAAATTAGTGGTGATATGGGGGTGCTGGGCTTCGGCTTTCGGTGGGCGGTTTTGCTTCTGTTTGCCATATATTTCATTGTCCCCATACTCTGGCTTATTTTGGCTACCTCAAAAAGCGCTCCCCAGCTCCTCGAAATGAAACCGCTCGCTTTTGGATCCTTTGAACGTATTCAGGAAGCCTGGCAGAGAATTATTGAGTATCAAGACGGCGAAGTATTCCTGTGGGGATGGAACTCCATCCGCTACGCGCTCTGGGCGCTGGCATTATCCCTTATGCTCAGTATTCCCGCGGGCTACATCCTTGCCGTCGCGCGCTTTCCCGGCCGTCGTCTCATCCTCTGGCTGACGTTGATCACCATGTTGCTGCCGCCTTCAGCGCTGGTATTGCCCATGTTCATGGAACTGAATCTGTTCCATTTGATCAATACAAAGTGGGCGGTCATTTTACCTTCGGCCTTTTTCCCCTTTGGTACCTACCTGACCTACATATATTACGCCTCCAGTCTGCCCCGTGATCTGCTGGACGCGGCCAGGGTGGATGGCTGCTCGGAAGTGAAATTGTTCTGGCACATCGCTTTACCGCTGGCGAAACCGCTTCTCGGCCTGCTGGCGTTCATCAATTTCAACACCAACTGGAATAACTTCTTCGGCCCCTATGTCCTGTTGAACGATGACACACTGTTCAATCTGCCGGTCGGGATCCAGCAGTTTGTTCTGGCCACGTCTGCCCTGCGCCCGGGCTTCAACCCGAGCCCCGGTGTCATGGTCGGGTATCAGCAGGCGGAAGCCGCCCTGTTCGGTTTGATCATGGTCATACCCGTGGCGATTGTGTTCTTGTTCGCGCAGCGGTATGTCATCGGAGGTGCCTTTACCGGTTCTGTAAAAGGGTAAGCGGATCATTCTGACCGCTGTATCTGGCACACCGAAAATATGGCAGTTCTTTTCAGGAAACCATGACTCCCGGTTCTCCTTTGGAAAGCTGTACTCCAATCATTAACGCAGAGGAACTATTTGTGGATCAAACGCAGAAAACTTACGATATCGCCTTCATCGGACATGTCTGTTTCGATGAAGTGATACCGTTTCACGAAGAAGCCCGCACGGCTCCGGGGAGCGCGGTGATGTGCGGCGCGCTGGCGGCCGCCCGTGTGGGTAAAAAAGTGGCTGTCATCACCCAAATGTCTCCGGAGGATGAAAGCATTCTTGAGCCAATGCGGCAGAACGGCATAGTCGTTTTTGCCCACCCCACCACGAAAACGACGTACATGAAGGTGGTGCATCCCTCTGCCGATGTCGACGAACGCGATATTTACCAATTAACCAACGCCGGTTTCTTCTCAATAGATGACCTGCCTGAACTAAAAACAAATCATGTCCATCTGGCCGGCATCACGGACCAGGAATTTGATCTGGATTTTATCGGTGGAATAAAAGAGCGTGGGTACCGCCTGTCGGTGGATATGCAAAGCTTTGTACGTCAGGTGGACCCGGTCACGCGTTGCATTCTATTCAAAGACGTCCCGGAAAAAAAGAAGATCATCAGCCTGATGGATATGGTCAAGCTGGATATTGTGGAAACCAAAGTTCTTACGGATAGTGATGACCTTGAACAGGCAGCGCTGGTTTTTGAAAGCTGGGGCTGCCCCGAAGTTGTTATCACCAGAGCGGAAGGCGTGTTAGCCCGTGTGAACGGAAAAACATATTACGAAAAATTCACCAATAAGAGCGTGGTCGGGCGTACAGGCCGCGGCGATACCACGTTTGCGGCGTATCTGGCCTGGCGCGCGGATCACGACGTCCCCGAATCTTTGCGATTTGCCGCGGCGCTGGTATCCCTCAAGATGGAATCTCCCGGCCCGTTTAACGGGACCCTTTGCGATGTGCTTGCGAGAATGCAAGCCGAACACATCCACCAAAGGTAGCCACCTATCATGTTGAAACAAAGCAGCTTTATTTCTATCGTATTTCACTGGTACAGGAGTTAACACCATGCATATGCCAAAAACCCCCATAAAATACTATCGCGGCGATCCCTGGACAATCGTGGAAGAGGGTTTTGATCCTGCGTACCAGCGCGTTTCCGAATCTGTCTTCTCTCTGGCCAATGAGTTCATGGGTGTTCGCGGTTATTTTGAAGAAGGATACAGCGGCGATCACCTGTTGGGCAGCTACTTCAATCATCTTTACGAGATGATGGATATTCACCACGATCAGGTGTTTAAAGGATTTGTCACCCAGGGCGCGGCCATGCTCAACGCGGTGGATTGGTTGTACACGCGGATTTGGCTGGATGGTGAACAGCTTGATCTCGCGACGTCGAAATTTTCCGGTTTCACCCGCAAGCTTGACATGCGTCAGGGCATTCTCACCCGCGAATTTGTCTGGGAAACGATCAGCGGCAAGAAATTGTTGGTTACATTTATTCGTTTCACAAATATACAGTCAACCAATGTCGGCTGCCAGCGTATTATTTTCAAACCGTTGAATTTCTCTGGAATGATCCAGATCCGAAGCGGTCTGGACTTCAACACACACTACGAAATAGGCGCCGGTTGGGATCAAACCGGAGACAGCAGCCGGCAGCAGGATGGGCGGATCATCAATTTCTGGAAATGCGTGCAAAAAGGCGTGGTTGAAAATGGATGGGGAATTCAGGCACAGACCGCCCGCAGCGGTCATCAATTGTTCTCAAGTTTTCGACTTCTCTCAGAGCAGCCTTTGAATCTGACCCTCGTACAGGATGAAAAGTTTATCGGGGTGGATTTTGCCCTGTCGGTAAAACAGGGTACAGCCACAGCCGTTGACAAGGTCGTGGTAAATGACTGGCAAAAATCCACAGATGTGGATTCGGTCTGGAATCGCGGATTGAAGACGGCACAGCGTTACGTGGAAACCACATTTAATAGTGCACTGGCTGAACACACCGCTTTCTGGAAAAACGTGTGGGACGTTTTGGACATTGAGATCGACGGCGATCCGGATGTACTGCAAGGTTTGCGCTTCTCTGATTTCCAGACATATCAGTCCTATCATGGTGAAAATGCCGACCTGAATGCCTTATGCAAGGGTCTGACCGCGGAAGTGTATTTTGGCTGGGTATTCTGGGACAGTGAAATCTATACCCACCGCCTCATGATGTTCATTGATCCGCCGGCCGCCAGGAAACTTTTGCTCTACCGCTACCACCGGCTGCCGCAGGCTCTCGAGAGAGCCAGACAATTGGATTGTGAAGGCGCCCGTTTCCCGTTCGCCACGATCACCGGCATGGAAGACAGCGGAACCTGGCAGCATGTTGATCTTGAAATTCACGCCAACACAGCCGTGTCCTACGCCATCTGGCACCATGACAAAATCCTGAAGGACAAAGAATTTCTATACCATGAAGGTATTGAGATGCTCCTGCAGATCTGCCGTTTCCTGGCCAGTGCCGGTGGATGGAGCCCCATACATGGTGATTTTGGATTTTATGGTGTGATGGGACCCGATGAGTTCCACACGATGGTCAATCACAATTGCTACACCAATGTCACCGGGAAAAAGGCGTTTGAATTTACGCTCTCTGTGATGGATGAAATGAAGCGAAATGTGCCCGAACTTTATCAGCAGGCCATTGAGAAGACAGAGTTAAAGCCGGATGAACCCGAACAGTGGAAGAAAATGGCGGAAAACATGCGGATTCCCAAGGATGAGCGCACCGGCGTCTACGAACAACATGCCGGTTACTTTGACCTGCCGCATGTGGATCTACAGCATTTCCCTGTGGAACAAATCCCGATTTACAAGAATTGGGCGTACATCAAGATATTCCGCCACAACATTGTCAAACAGCCGGATGTGTTAAACCTCATGTATTTCTACAGCCAGGATTACCCAATGGCGGAAAAACGGGCGAATTATGAATTCTATGAGGCCCGCACGATCCATGAATCATCTTTGTCGCCGTCACTGCACGCCATTCTGGCCGCAGAGCTGGGGAAAATGGATGAAGCCTACAAATTCTTCGCCTACGGCGCCCGTATGGACCTGGATAACTACAACCGCAACACAGACCAGGGCTTGCATGTGACCTCCGCGGCCGGGGTGTGGGCAAGCATGGTTTTTGGTTTTGGCGGAATGCGAACCGATGGCGATACTCTCCTCTTACAACCAACCCTGCCGGCAGAATGGAAGTCGTACCGCTTAAGGGTGAACTACCAGGGCGCGGTGATTGAAGTGCGGATGAACCGCGAGAACGTGGAAATCCAGATGATCAGTGGTTCCCCGGTCACAGTAAATGTGTATGGAGAAAATCATGTTATTGATGGGACGGGTATCTCAGTCAAGCCTCAACCTGTGGTTTGAATTGATCGGGTTCCATACTATTTCGTCATTTGAACAAAAAAAGAACGAGAAAGGTTGCCTTTACCGGTATCCCAAATACAACAAGGATAATTGCAATGACCAGACAACGTACCCTATGGATTGATCGATTAAAAGAAGAAAGCGTTCATGAATATGCCAGGCTGCATCAACAGGTATGGCCTGAATTGGAAGAAGCCTACCGGCAGGCCGGAATCTTACAGTTGGGTTGTTACCTTAATGGCTGTGAGCGGTTGGTTTTCGTTGAATACGACCCAGAAACATATGACAGGGCAAAAGCAACCCTTGACAAAAATCCGGTTGAAATCCGGTGGCAGACGCTGATGAAAGACCTGTGTGACCCCAATGTTCAAAGGCAGCAGTTGAAGGAAGTGTATTTTCTTTCTTCACAGTCCATGGAGTGAACCGGATGCAATACATCACCATTTTTCACGCCAACCTGAACTACGCCTACCTCACCGAAGACCGCTATGAATTTGTCATCCGCAGCGCCTATGAGATGACGCTTGATACCATGAAGGCGGAATTTCCCGATGTCCCCTTTGTTTTTGAAGCGTCGGGATACACATTGGAGCACATGGCGCAAAAGACACCGGATGTGCTAGAAAAATTAAAAGATGCGATAAACAGGGGACAATGCGAGTTCATGGGTTCGCCATATGCCCACCCCATGCTGCCCAACTTTCCACAGGAAGATGGACTCTGGTCAATCCGATTCTCAAACGAAATCTACGAACGATTACTCGGCTTCAAACCCGAGAGCTTCTGGAATCCCGAATGCGGTTGGCGTAATTACGTCCCGACGCAGGTAATTGACGCGGGTTATTCCAATATGATCGGAGATTTTGAGGCGTACAGCCGCTCATCTGGTCCTGACAGCAAACCGCAGCGGCCAGAAATCCATGCCTGTGAATTCAGCCGTATACCGGCTTTTTATAATTTCAATTTCAAATATGATCTGCCCGGGTCAGAAAAAGCCATTCACTTCCCATTTAACAATGTTTACGGCCTGCCGGGTGATAAATTGCGCATATTTCTGCGCACTGATCGAATTGCCCAGTTCGGCGTGAGATATTTCATGGGTATGGAAGGCTATACTCTTGAAAAATACCTGGGATTGGTGCAAAAATACTCCGAGCAGCCCGAAGGCGAGCCGGAAGGAGCCTTGATCATCTTCGCGGATGACGCAGAGTATATAGGCACCAACGGGTGGTTCCGTTTGAAATTCCAAAACCTGCCGGATAATGTTTTTGAGGCGACACCGGCTTCCAGGCAAAAACTGATCGACCTGATTTCCGCTGTCCGCAGATTGGGCCGTTTTGTGACTTTTGAACAGGCCTGCCGCAAACTTCCACCTCTTCCCGAAGTGATTACATTTGATGATGATTCCGCCTGGCATGGGGCGCGTTCGTCCACCTGGGCGAATACTCCAATGGCCTGTCTATTGAGACCCTGGCAGGATCTGGTGCGGGCGAAGATCAATAATCCAGAATTGGATGAAGATACCCGGAAGATGGCCTGGTTCCACCTTACCAATTCCTATAATTCTGATGGTCAATGGCCGCCCACATTGCCCGAGGCTCCGCATATTGTTCACCCCTTCAATTACGCCTACTGTTTTGATAACCTGTTGCGCGCCGAAATGCTGGTTGGAGGGGTTCCCCGCGATCAATTGACTATCAGTCCTTCGGGAACCATAAAAGAAATTCTGGGACCTCAGCAGCGACTGATACTCGCGAAAGCGGAAATGTTGCTCGCGACTGGCAACGCTGACGAGAAAGCCAGAGCTGCCAGAGCCCTGACGCTCATTCAACGCTCACAGGATATTGACTCCCTGCAATCTCACACCGTTTTGTATCCATCGGAATACAACCTGCGTGCTGAAGCTCTGGTTGAAGCCCGCCGGCTGGTGGGAGGGATATGCATCGAGAACGTCACATAAACTTCTTCTTTCTCTCTTTTTCAAATATCGTTGCGGCAAGGGTACTCTCAATTATTGGGAGGCGATTTGACTCGCCTGATCTGCCGGGATTGACCTTGAAAACGCGGTTTTCCAAGAATGAAAATGCCACAACAGGGCTAAAATATTGAAGATAGAATACTGCTAGAATCACATCAACCAGGTCGTTTTTGGGAAGTTCGGCAAGATGAGAAAATCAAAGAAGATTGCGAAAACAACAATAATCGATATCGCGAAAGCCAGTGGGGTTTCCATCTCCACGGTGTCTCGGATTATTAACAATAAACCAGACGTGTCTGAAGAAACCCGGGAAAGGGTTCTGGCTGTCATCAAGGAACATCGATTCGCACCCCAGGTTTCGTGGCAGCAACTCGCGTCCGGGAAAAGCCGGTTCATTACCCTACATTATCCGCAAACTCCAACCAGAATCCATTTGATGAATTCCTTTGTTATTGGAGCGGCGGCGGCCTGTGAGAAAGCGAATTATTCACTCAATGTGGTTGTAAGCCCTCTGGATGAAACCAGCCTCCTGACCTTTTTTCGCAGCGGACAGACAGATGGTATGATCTTAATGGAAATCATGCTGCGTGATTGGCGGGTTGAGCTTCTTCGGCAGGCAAATTTCCCGTTTATCATGTTTGGACACTGTGAAGATAACACCAGCTTGAGCTTTTTTGATTTTGATATTGAATCAGGCATCAAAATGTCGGTGGAACACCTGGTCGGGTTGGGGCATAAACAGATCGGTTTTATTTCCGTCGAGCCATTTGCGTTTTCAGGAACAGAATCCAGCACTGATTATGGTCACACACACTGGTCGGTGAAAGGTTTTAAAGATGCCTGCAAGCAATATAACCTGCCGGTGATCTGCAAACGGATACAAATGGCAAAAGAAAGTGTAGAGAACGAAGTTCATCACTTGCTGACTGAGAATCCTCAACTGACCGCGATCATCACAAGCCAGGATGTAGCAATTCCCGGGATCATAAAAGCCGTGCAGAATAAGGGATTGCGTATTCCCGAGGATATTTCCATTGTGGCATCGACCATTGAGCAAATGGCAGAACTGACCACTCCGCCGCTTACCACCATCAACTATAACGCCGAAGCTGCCAGCTATCAGGCGGCCATGCTCTTAATCGAGCAATTGGAAGGAACGTCAGAGGGGGAAAAGCAGGTTCTCTTCCCATTCGAATTGGTGATTCGCGGAAGCACTGGAACGGCTCCGACTTTTTCGTAATAAGGAAAAAGGAGTATCCCCTGTACCTGCGGGGTAACATAAAACGGGTGGAATGAAAACGTGATTCTCAACACCTCATTAAAGCCGATCCGCCAATGTCAACCGGTCAGGTTGGGTGCGTAATTTTCGTTATAGATTCCCGTACTTTAATGAAGAGGGCCTGATACCAGGATCATGTTCCCGTATTGCGTGGTATCTCCGGTGCGAATCAGACCAATAGCATAAGGTACTTTTTTCTTGAATTCAACATGCGGCTCAAAATTGACCGGAACAGGTAGAGCCGCGTTCGTAAATTGAAGCACCTTTTCCGGGCTATTAACCTTTTGAAATTCTTCTGCCATGTAGATGTCACTTATTTCAAAATTTCCTTTGATCGCGTTAAAAACATCCATGACAGTGGGAATCCCATCGATCAAAGAAATATCAATGGTTTCAATAAAGGGAAAGAATGGAAATCCGCGGTCGGCGATAACAAGCATATTGGTATGCCTGACATGTGCCAGAAGAGCATTGATTTGTGGATTCAAGATTCCGTGGAGTAACATGTTTTATTCCTTTCCTGCTGCCAGCTCAAACCAGTTTTGGGTGTTACCGGGTGGCCACCTCATGGCCGAATCGCCGAATGGGTGGTCCCGCCATGGAGACTCACAACCAGCCGTGCAGTTTCTCATCCGCTTTAAGTTGCTCAACAATCTCGCGCACTTCTTGTTCGCGGTCTTTGGCGCAAATCAGTATGGTATCTTCTGTCTCTACCACAACCAGATCTTTTATACCGATAGCCGCCACCAACCGTTTATCACCAATCACGGTGATATTATTGGAGTCAATACCCACAAATTGACTCTTGATTATGTTCCCTTTTTCATCGGGTTGATATAAATCACTCATGCTCGCCCAACTGCCGATATCCGTCCATCCAAAATCGACCGGTATGACCAGCACATTCGACGCGTGTTCCATAACCCCATAGTCAATAGTTTGTTTGGCGACAGAGGGCCATATTTTATTCAAAACATCGTGATAATCCGGTTTGCCTATGGCGTCTTCGATTTCCATCAGCTGCGAATAAAGTTCCGGCATCTGTTTCTGAATCTCATCAAGAATACGATCCACCCGCCAGATGAACATTCCGCTGTTCCACGAAAAATCACCACTGGCCAGCATATTCCGGGCGGTCGCGGCATCCGGTTTTTCTACAAACCGGATTATGTTGTACGCCGGAAAAGAGGAAGATGAAGGTAGCAGCGAACCATGGTGGATATATCCAAAGCCGGTCGATGGATTGGTCGGCTGGATTCCCAGGGTGACCATGTATCCTTTATTCGCCAGGTTGTAGGCGTCTTTCAGGACCTGTTGGAACACATCTGTTTTCTTTATAAAATGGTCTGCCGTCAAGACGACCATAACAGCATCCGGATCCATTTTGCGCAAATGGATCGCCGCCAGCCCGATGGCCGGAGCGGTGCCCCGGCCAATCGGTTCGTTTATGAAATTTCCACCCGGTAATTCAGGCATCTGTTTGGATAACATGTCACTCTGGTCTTTGCGGGTGACAACAAAGATGCTTTCGAATTTGAAGAGCGGATCCAATCGATCGATGGCGGATTGGAACATGGAACGATTTCCAACAAGAGTCAGGGTTTGTTTTGGCCGGTCATTTCGACTTAATGGCCATAACCGCGTGCCGCTACCGCCTGCCATGATTAATGCGTAGAACATTTTTGTCTCCTGATTCCTGCAACCAGGTGCACTTTCTGGAAAATATGGCTAAAAACCGCGCAACCTGGTGCTTTCTCTGCGGGGAAGCCCTTCACCAGGAATACGCTTGAGGACGATGTATTCGATTTTGTGTTTATCGCAAAATTCGCGTTTCTCCGGTTTATCTCCGTCTTCGTTCACAACATAGTAGTCTGGTTTGATCACGCCTATCTCTGGTTCTGCGTCCATCCAGCCAACCCCGGTGGAAATAAATGTTTGTTTCACGTAACGAACGGCATCGACCATATATCGTCGTTCCACCTGCGGGAATAGGGGATGCCCTTCTCCTTTGAGGAGGCAGATGTTCTTATCTGAGCCAACAACGACGAAAAGGTCGCCATACTCTGACGCTTCTTTGAAAAACTGGAAGTGGCCTGAGTGAAGCCAATCGAAACTGCCCGTTACAATAGCTCTCTTGCGGCCGGGTTCGGTTGTTTCGACCGCATCAGGCAATTTGGGAAAGATTCGCAAAACCCGATCGTTAATCACCAGGAATTCGATATCTCTGCTTCGGCAATATTCCCGTTTTTGAGGCGTATCCCCTGCTTGGTCAACAGCCCATATTGTCTGAGTGGTCGGGATGTCGTCTGGCAATGAATCGAGGTTTGGAAGTTCATCAATCACCTGGATGTCGGAGACATATTTAATCCCCTGCAAGAGAAACAGGCGTTCTTCCAGCGGGAATTTTGGAACATATGTCGTCTGATCTTTTATCAGCCTGTCGGACCATAGAAACACATGCAAAGAGCCGTTCTTCGAGGCTTCATCCAGTAACCTGACATCCGAAGATTTAAGGTTGTCAAAATGACCTGATACGAAAACATTTTTCATGGAATTTCCGTTGATTATGAGGAAGTTCTGACCTGTACTCTGAATCCTCCAGGCACAGGATGGTTGGACACAACGTATAGATACCCGCCGCCGCAGCCTGAATACATGGCGCCGGAATATCTACATTGGTAGTGTTTGAGAATTTCACTGAGGTCTAGTTTGATGGCAGGGTGCCTTACAGTTTGCGGCAGGATGTTTTCCCAGCATTCCATGCATAAATTCATGGATGCTCCTAGAGCGTCGATATCTTTTTGCAGTATGGCGTTGTAACAATCTTTTCCGGTTTGCCCGAGTCTCGCGATCCATTCAGGAGAAAGGTTGACTTCACCGAGTGGGGAATAGCCCGGTGGCCTTTGAGCCACCGGGACCATGTAGATAACTTCTTCCAGCCACCGCGCGATGTTCGGGTCATTTGATGATTCAACATGAACAGGGAATATTCCACCTTCATGGTTGAAATCGTAATCCAACCGGCAGACTCCCGGATAAATTATCCCGGCCATGTCCTGAGAACCGGATGGTTCTGCTTTACCTTCGTTTTCTTTTCTATAAAGATCACGAACCAGTCTTTCCGGTTCTTCAGCGGGCAAGCCGTCTTTCCACAACGCCAGAGCGATTTTGCGCGTACTGGTTCCCATCCCCGAAAATTCCATAAACCGAATGGTTGGTTGCAGAGATACAACCACCATTGATCCGGGCGGATCAGGGTTGTACCGGGAGATGAAAGGTTGATCAATCCAACCGCCGGCAAAGGCCATCCGGAAGGGAATTTTTCCGATTACATCAACGACTTCGGTTGAGGATGCCTGGATGGTTTCCATCTTACATATCAATCAATATCACGAACTGTGGGTTTGCCAGCCTGGCGATCCAGGTACTGCTGTTCGATCCATTTATATGTCCTGGTCAGACCTTCCATAAAGGGTGTTTTGGGTTCCCACTTAAGAACCTGTTTAATGAAGGTGTTGTCACTGTTGCGTCCGGCAACACCACGGGGAGCGTCAAGATCATATTTTCGTTGAAGTTTGATACCGCCGATCTCTTCCGCCATGCTCACAAGTTTGTTGATGGCGATTAATTCGCTTGAGCCGAGGTTGATCGGGGTGGCAATCAGATCATCGCAGTCCACGATCATGTCAATACCTTTGGTGCAATCGTCAATGTACATAAAACTGCGCGTCTGTGTGCCATCTCCCCAGATTGTGATCTCCGGTGTGTCGGTGGCTTTGGCTTCGATTACCTTGCGGCAAATGGCAGCCGGTGCTTTCTCGCGGCCGCCATCCCAGGTACCATTGGGGCCATAGACATTATGGAAGCGGGCAATGTAAGTTTTCATACCGCGTTCCGCCCAGTATTCCTGGCAGAACATTTCTGATATCAATTTTTCCCATCCATAACCGCGTTCCGCCATGGCCGGGTACGCATCTGATTCTTTCAAGGCTCGTACATTGGGATCCTGCTGAAGCGTGGTGTTATACGCGCAAGCGGAGGAAGAGAAGAAGTATCTTTCGGCGCCAGCCCGGTATGCCGCTTCGATCATGTGAGTGTTGATCAAAATACTGCGCAGGCATTCAACTCTGAACCGTTCGATGAATCCCATCCCGCCCATGTCGGCGGCCAGGTTATAGACTTCAACGGCTCCTTCAACGGCTTTGATTGCATTTTCTTTCTCGCTTAGATCCATGCAAATGCATTCAACACCGGGAACTCGCTGATACCAATTGGGGAGCGGTTTTTTATCAATGGCACGAATTCTGGTGTAACCCTGATCATGGAAGAAACGGGTTAGCGCTCCGGCAATAAATCCACCGGCGCCGGCAATAACGATCAGGTCATCCTTTTTAAGGTTTCTCTTGTTTTCTCTAGTAATGGGTGCGTTCATTTGTTTTCCTTTCATATATATGGTAACGTTACCATGTTGAATATAAAAAAATGGAGCCTGCTCAGCTCACGCGGTCAAGGTGTTGCTTTTCAGGAATTTTTCGGGCCTCCACTTGATTGACGTATGATTATTTCCGCAGGCAGAACAATCTCCTGGTACGTGCCTGCATTCTCGCTTGATAGTCGCGACAGGAGAATTTCTGCGGCTTTTTTGCCCATCTCATAGGCTGGCTGGGCTGCCACGGTAAGAAATGGGAAGGTTATTAGTGCCGGGGGCAAATCGTCAAAGGCAACGATCGCCACATCTTCAGGTACGCGAATGTTCACTGATTGCAGAGCTTTTAATGCCCCAATCGCGATGAAGTTATTTGCCGCGAAAATGGCGGAAGGGCGGGGGTTTTTCGCCATTACTTGAATGGTCATATCGTATCCGCTCTGCTGAGTGAACGATCCATTGACAATGCGGACGTTGAGGTTTTTTTCATTGGCTTCCGAAATTGCCCGCCTGCATCCTTCAACGCGATCATCTGATGTGGACACGCCTTTTGGGCCGCTGATTATGGCAATATCACGGTGCCCCAGTGAAATCAACATATTCATCAACTGGAACGCGCCCACTTCAGAATCGCAGCGCACGATATCTGCTTCGAAATTGTCGATTCTGCGATCAAGAACGACAATGGGGGTCTCATGCTGTTTGATAAAGGCGGCGGAATCTGGTGTGCTTTGAGCCGGGACCAGAATGATCCCGCCAACACGCTGCTCGAGAAGCATCTGTATGTATTTCTTTTCCTTCAACGGATCTTCATCTGTGTTTGAGAAGATGACGGTGTACCCCGCTTCTCCGGCGGTATCTTCAACCGCTCGCGCAATAGTCGTAAAGAAAGGATTGGTAATATCCGTAACAATGAGGGCAATTGTGTTTGTGCGTTTCGAACGCAAACCACTGGCCAGTCGATTGGGCACAAAACCCAGTTCTGAGATTGCCGCTTCAATGCGAACGCGCGTCTCAGGGCTGCAGTATCCGGAATCATTAATGCACCGTGATACGGTTATTGGAGCCACACCAGCTTTTTTTGCGACATCTCGTATGTTCATCGAATTGGTTGTTGAAAAAAGACCATTTTATGGTATAGTTACCATGATAACGTTGACATAATAGCATGATAAAAATCCGCTGTCAATAGGATTTTGAAATTCGTTAGAATATCACTTCGTTCCATTACCAGTAGATGAGACCTTATAAACTTAACATATGCCGTACGTAATATCTAATTTCGAAATTATGTTTTCTCAATTTGGGACATAATCGAAAAATCGGAGAGGTATGTATAAGTTCCTGGCTATAGACGACGAAGAAATTGTTCGCAGAGGTTTTAGAAATAAGATCGATTGGACGGCTGCCGGATACGAATTTTTGCCGCCCTGCAAGAATGGTCGTGAAGCGATCGCGAAAATTCCTGTTGACCGCCCTGATGTTGTGATGACCGATATTTGCATGCCTCTTGTGGATGGGCTTGAAGTCGCTTCGTTTATTGCGAAAGAGTATCCGGAAATCGCGGTCATTATCTTAAGTGGTTATGGCGAGTTTGAGTATGCCCGGGCAGCCTTGCGGTGCAAGGTTGTTGAGTATTTATTAAAACCGATCACCTCCAGCGAATTGTTGGCGGTAATCACCAAAGTAAAAACACGGCTTGATGAAAAAGCGAAAAATCAGTATCAACGTGAAAATACCGATAAAGAAAAAGCCGCACATTCAACCTTGAATAAACAGCCGCTCCCTTTGAGCAACAACACACGCAACATGGGAAAAACAAAACTGGTTGAATTTCAGAATTACATTCAAAACAATTTTGCCCAGAAAAAACTGAACCTTCAGGAAATTTCCAGAGATTTGTTTATAAGCCCCAGTTACCTGGCCAGAATATTAAAACAATATTCCGGGAAATCATTTGTGGAAGCGCTGACTGAGTATCGTATTGAAATGGCCAAACAAATGCTGGCTGATCCGGAAATCAAAACCTGTGTTGTCGCGGAAAAAGTGGGGTTCAGCGACCCCCATTACTTTTCCACCATTTTTAAAAAGAGTACCGGAAAGACACCGACCGAGTATCGAAGTGTGATTGGGAACTGGAGCAACAGTGAAGATACGCAGTCTTCAGCTTAGCATCATCCTTGGTTTTGCCGTCCTGATCTTAATATCCATCATTACCATCGGAACGTTTACGTTCTATATCTTTAACGACACCCTTAAACGAAACTCTCTGGATAGCTCTTCCCAGGTTGTATCGCAGCTAAACCGTCAGATCGATAATTACATTTCGAATATGGACAACATTTCCCAGGTGGCGATCAGTCATCCTGATGTGCAGGATTACGTCCATGGGATATCAAATGATGAGACTGCTCAAAAATTAAGCATTGACGGCGAATCTCCATCCCAGTCAAAAAACCGGGTTACATCCTTGTTCCAATCAATTATTTCGGTTCGAAAAGACATCAATTCCATTATGTTGCTGCTGGATAACAAGACTCTTGTAACGAATAATCCCCAGGATCAAATAAATCCATTCGCAGAATGGCCCGCGTCAACTTCTTCAAAAACACAATCCGGGCCATTTACGGCTTCCCTTTCTTCTTCTTACGTGCAGGACATTATTATTGGGAAATACTCGTGGGTAATCACCATGAGTCGGGACGTTTTTGATTTCAGAACCAATCAGCATCGCGGCGTGCTTCTGGTAGACCTTGATTACAGCATTATTGAAGGTCTCTGCAATAACATTCAACTGGGAAAAAGCGGTTATGTTTTTATCATTAATCCCATTGGGGAAATTGTCTATCATCCCAGACAGCAGTTGGTTTACAGCGGTTTGAAAGAAGAACTGATTGACAAAATCAAGAATATTCCCAATGGACAGTTGACAGGCGAAATTCACGACCGTGAAGTGCTGTACACGACAAAAACGTCAGACTATACCGGATGGACGGTTGTCGGTGTTTCTTATATGGATGAGCTTTTTTACAACCGCAGTGATATTGCCTATTATTTTGCCATGATCGCCGTTGCCTGTTTTTTGGGCTCTGTCTTACTTTCGTACTATATTTCTTTAAAAATCACACGACCCATAGAAATACTTAGACGGTCGGTTCAGGCCATTGAAGGCGGCAATTTTGATATCGAAATTAACGTAAATTCAACCGACGAGGTGAACGGTCTCGCGCAGGATTTCAACATTGCCATTCGTAAAATTAAAGAATTAATTGAGCAGAACGCGCGCACCTATGAACAGAAACGGAAACATGAATTAAAGTCGCTGCAGGCCCAGATCAATCCTCATTTTCTCTACAACACGTTAGACTCGATCATCTGGATGATCGAGTGCGGTGAAAACAAGGACGCGATCACCATGACATCCACCCTGGCGAAATTTTTCCGTCTCGGAATTAGCAAAGGGGGTGACATTATTTCGGTTAAAGATGAAATTGAACACTTGCGATGTTATCTAACGATCCAGAAAATGAGATACAAAGATAGCCTCGATTATTCCATAGATGTGGATCCCGAAATATTCTCCTGCCGAACGCTGAAATTGCTCATCCAGCCATTGGTGGAAAATGCCATTTACCACGGCTTGAAAGGCCAGGACAGGATAGGTATGTTGAATGTCATCGGATTCAGAGATAAGCAGGATCTGGTGTTTAGAATTATCGACAATGGCATTGGAATGACCGCCAAAGAGCTCTCAGAGATTTTTAACACCAATTCGCCATCAAAAGGGTCCAGCGGTATTGGCGTGAAAAATGTGCTCGACAGGATTCAACTGTATTTTGGACCGGATTACGGTGTTTCATTTGAAAGTATTAAGGGAAAAGGAACCACAGCCACTATCCGTTTACCGGCGACGATTAAAGGCGAATTATGAAAAAATCCTGCTGTGTAAAAATATTTATACGAGGTTAATGTGACCAGAGAAAGCCGGCTGATATTTATCCTGATCATCTTATCCGTTCTGGCCGCTATTGCCATAACTGTTGTTTACCGCAACAACAATACGGTTGATGTAGGCTCGGAAAAGAAACCGAAAATCGCGGTAATCTTAAAAACGATTGACTATAAGAGCCTGGCTTTCTGGCAGACGGTCAAAGACGGAATTGAATCCGCGGGGAAGGATTTCAATGTTGAAATTTCCATTCAGGGGCCCATGAGTGAAACCCAGGTGGATGAGCAGATAACGATCATCAGGAACGCGATGAAAACAAAGCCGGATGCCTTTGTCATTGCCGCGGCAGATTATGACAGGTTGATTCCGGTCGCGCAGGATATTAAAGATTCAAAGATTCCGCTGGTAACGATTGATTCGTTCATCAATGGTGATGTCGCCGACGTAAAAATAGGGACGGATAACTATGACGCTGGACAAAAAGCTGGGGCTGCGCTTATGGATATCATCCCCTCGGGTTGTAAAGTGGTGATCATGAGTTATGTTCAGGGCACATCCTCTGCTATTGATCGCGAACAGGGGGTACGTGATTTTCTTAATGGAAAAGTTGATCTGGAAGATACGGTCTTCTCCGGAGGGGAAATCAGTGTCGCCTATGACCAGGCGGCTCGCCTGCTAAAAACAGATCCTGATGTGAAAGGCATTATCGCGTTGAATGACCCGACAACGATTGGCGCGGCCCGCGCGCTGAATGATTCCGGCAAGAAGCAGGATGTTATTCTGATAGGTTTTGATAATTCACTCTCCGTACTCAGTTTTGTAGAGGCAGACGTTGTCCGCAGCACGATCGTGCAAAAACCGTTTAATATGGGTTATCTGGGAATTAAGACGGCAATGGATCTGATCAATGGGGAAAAGGTCGATGCTTTCATCGATACGGGATCGAAAGTCATTAATCACCAAAACATGTTGCTGCCGGAAAATCAAAAACTGCTTTTTCCTGTAACACGTTAATTAAATATATTCACAGTTAAAAATATTACACACATCTGTGGATCACCCCGGATGTGTGTTTGATTCTTAACCTTCATTGTAAAATTTTCCATTTTTTTTTGGCGATTCAATCGCCATAATGGTAACGTTCCCACTTAATTATTTGACAAACCAGTTGTACTGGAGCTAATACGAATGGAAGATAGCATCTCAGCGCAGGCGAGTAATGTAATACTCGATGTCATCAATGTGTCCAAGAGTTTTCCAGGGGTTAAGGCACTGGATAATGTGTCATTCGATTTACGCAAAGGGGAGGTACACGCGCTGGTCGGGGAGAATGGCGCCGGCAAATCGACCTTGATGAAGATATTAAGCGGCGTGTACCAGGCAGACAGCGGCACCATTCGCTACAAGGGCAAGGATGTCGTTTTCCATGATGCCGCCCAGGCTCGCAATGCCGGTATCGGAATTATCTATCAAGAGCTTAATCTCATTCCGGCCTTGTCAGTTGCCGCCAACATTTTCATTGGACGTGAGCCGTTAACGGCGTTAGGAACGCTCGATGAAAAAAAGATGAATGCGGACTCCATTGCCATTCTGAAAAGACTCAACATTCATATTGACCCAACGACAATACTCAACCGGCTTCCGGTTTCCAAACAGCAGATGGTGGAAATCGCCAAGGCGCTTTCGTTTGACTCTGAAATATTGATCATGGATGAGCCGACCAGCGCGCTTTCTGAAAAAGAGATTGACGAATTATTTACCGTGATTCATACCCTTCGCAACAGGGGTGTGGCGATTGTGTACATCTCACATCGGCTGGAAGAGTTGAAGCACATTGTTGATCGCATTTCCATTTTCCGAGACGGTCATTCGGTAAGCACTGACGAATACAAGGCCATCGGAATGAATGAAATAGTCAACCGTATGGTTGGAAGAAGCCTGGAAAACAAATTTCCGCCCAAACAAAATAAACCCACAAAAGAAAAACTGCTGGAAGTTCGGAACATTACACGCAAAGGGATTTTGCACGATATTTCCTTTGACCTTTACAAAGGCGAAATCCTGGGTATTGCAGGCTTGATGGGTGCCGGACGTTCGGAATTGGGAAGGGCTATTTTCGGTGCCGACCCGATCGATGCTGGCGTAGTCACAATGGGCGGCAAGAATCTCTTATTATCCTCCCCATCTGACGCAATCAAAGTCGGTATTGCCTACCTCTCAGAGAACCGCAAGGAAGAGGGTCTGGCTGTCAAAATGCGGCTTACCGAAAACGTCACCATGGCCAATGTTCAGGAGATTTCACAGCGACTTGGTATTCTCTCACGCAACCGGGAAAACGATGTCACCCAGGACTATGTGAAAAATCTGAACATCAAAACACCGAACTTAATGCAGATTGTCAATCAGCTTTCCGGTGGAAATCAACAAAAAGCTGTAATTGCCAAGTGGCTTTTCTGTAATTCGAAGATCCTGATTTTTGATGAACCAACTCGTGGAATTGATGTTGGGGCGAAATATGCCATTTATAAATTAATCGGAGATCTCGCGGAACAGGGTAGAGGCATCATCATGATCTCTTCAGAATTGCCCGAGATCCTTGGATTGACAGATCGTCTCCTGGTACTGCATGAGGGAAAACTTGCGGCGACGCTTAACACCGCAGAAACATCGCAGGAAGAGATCTTAAATTATGCTGCAGGCGTCATGACAACAAAATAAGGAGATTCAGGTATGTCAGAGCAAATTTTCAGAAACGCGGAAGTGCAATGATGAGTGAAATTTCCTCCCATCCAATCAATCCCGAATCAGCCGAAAGTAAAGAGGCTCCCCAAAAAAGCCGGAAATCGCTTAGCGGGTTTGTAACTCTTGGAGCCGTAATTGGATTATTTATTTTCTTTTCCATAACGGCGAATAATTTCTTCACCATGCGGAGTGTCTTAAGCCTGTTGCTCCAGACAAGCGCCATCACCATTATGGGAATTGGCGTTACATTCTGCATTATTACGGGTGGAATTGACCTTTCAATTGGTTCTGTGGTCGCTTTAACCGGAACGGTGGCTGTTATGGCTGCTCTGGCCGGTATTCCAATCTGGTTGAGCATGATCGTTGGTTTGCTTGTCGGTTTATTCTGCGGCCTGCTGAACGGTCTGATGATTACCAAATTGCGGCTTCCACCGTTCATTGCCACTCTGGGAATGATGATGGTGGCCAGAGGCGTGGCACTGACGATTACAAATGCCAATGCCTGGCCGGCACCAGATGAATTCGGGAATCTTGGCAATAATACATTGTTCGACATGGGCCCAAAATTTCCGGGCATATCGTACCCGGTCATCATCATGGTCGCGGTTGCTCTGATATTTGGTTTCCTTCTAAGTAAGACCAGGATTGGCCGGTATACCTACGCCATCGGATCAAATGAAGAAGCCGCGCGACTTTCGGGGATCAAGGTAAACCAGGTCAAAATCGTATCTTACGTAATCTGTGGTCTGCTTGCCGGGCTTGTAGGAATTATCCTCGCTTCAAGAATGGTCACGTCACAGCCGAATAGCGCCGTTGGGTATGAATTGAACGCAATCGCTGCCGCGGTTATTGGCGGCACGAGTCTGATGGGTGGTATAGGCACCGTTGGCGGCACCGTTATCGGCTCTTTCATCATAGGTATTCTTACGGTTGGCCTCACCATGGCTGGTGCAAACTACTTCATGCAACAAATTGTGATTGGCCTCGTTGTGATTGGCGCGGTCACAGTGGATCAGTTGAAAGGCCGGAATCAATAAAGGCCTGATAAATAAGCGTGCGACTGCCAATTCGAATGTGTATCTGATTGAGCAGACGTGAAATCCGATTACCAAGATCGGAGCCCATATTCTAAAGGAGAAGGTTTTATGAAGAAGCTACGTTTGTTTTTGGCAATTGCAATGCTGGCTTCCCTGGCGATTTCCGCCTATGGTGCACCAGCCCCGGCCCCTGTTGAAGCAGGTGGTGAAATAGCCGTTATCGTCAAGACCGGTAACTCCAGCTTCTGGCAGAATGTTCAGACTGGTGCCATGGATGCCCAGAAAGAACTCAGAGCCAAGTCACCGAAACTCTCAGTAACCTTCCTCGGCGCCCAATCAGAGAGTAACGTCAACGAACAGATCAACATCGTTGAAAGCGCCATTGACCGCGGCGTCAAAGCCATCGTGCTCGCTCCCTCTGATGTAACAGCTCTGGTTCCTGCTGTGAAGAAAGCCAAAGATGCCGGTATTCCTGTGATTGTCATCGACTCAGCCCTGTCAGGCGACGAAAACAATTATGTCACCTTCCTGGCTACCGATAACAAAGCCGCTGGCGAAGCCTGCGCGAAAGCTTTGATCGAAGGCGTCAAGAAAGCCACCGGTAAAGACACTGGCAAGATCGCTGTCATGTCCTATGTCGCGGGCGTTGGCTCTGAAATTGGCCGCGTTGGCGGATTCAAAGATTACATTGCCAAGAATTCCAAACTGGAAATCGTCACCACCCAGTACTCCAATGCTGATATGCCCACCGCGTTGAACCAGACGACCAGCGTTCTGGATGCCAATCCGGATCTGGTTGGTATCTTCGGCGCCAATGAACCGACCGCCATTGGAATGGGCCGCGCGATTGCCCAGGCTAAACTCGCCGGCAAGATCACCGCGATTGGCTTCGATGGCAACAGCGCCCTGGCTGGCTTTGTAAAAGACGGTACCCTGCAGGCGATTGCCGTTCAGAGCTCCTACAACATGGGCTTCCTGGGCGTCAAGACAGCTTACGATGTTGCTTACAACGGCGCGAAAGTTGAAAAATATGTTGATACTGGTTTCTTGATGGTTACCAAAGACAACATCGATTCAACAGAAGCAAAGAACGTTCTGTACTAAAACACCCATCTTCATCCTTGCAATTTGACGGGCAGACGGTTCGTGAGTCATTCACGAACCGTCTTGCTTGAAATAAAATCAAGAATTACAAGCCTGTTCTCAAATTGAATAAATGCCTTTCTAAGGATTGACCGTTCTCTGATATAAATAATTTCGGGTCGTTATAATTCCATACCAGTCCCAACGGAGTGTACTTTGTCAAAGAAAGTCATGGTAAGCGGTTGTTATGATATGCTGCACAGCGGTCATGTGGAATTCTTCCGGCAGGCTGCCGCCTATGGCGACCTTTATGTCGCAATAGGTTCCGATAAAACCATTTACGACTTAAAAGGACGAGAGACGGTTAACAGTGAAAAAGAACGTCTCTTTATGATTAAGGCGATTTCCTGGGTTCATGACGCTTTCATCTCAAAGGGTTCCGGTATTCTTGATTTCGAAGCTGAAATACGCGAGATCAAACCGGATTACTTTGTTGTCAATTCTGACGGGCACTTACCCGAAAAGAGGGCGTTATGTCAGGAATTGGGAATTGAATATGTGATTCTGGAGCGCATTCCCTTTGAAGGATTGACGTCCCGTTCCACCACGGCGTTACGCGAGAGGGATTATTTGCCCTATCGCATTGACCTGGCAGGAGGCTGGCTGGACCAACCCTTTGTCTCACAACATTATCCGGGCCCCGTGGTCACAATTTCGCTTGAGCCAACCATTGAATTTAACGAACGGAGTGGAATGGCTTCGAGTACCCGTCGGCACGCCCGCGAGCTGTGGGGAGTGAAAATCCCGCCAGGAAATTATGAATTGCTGGCAAAAACCCTCTTTTGTTTTGATAATCCTCCGGGCACAAAGGTCATCTCTGGATCACAGGATGCCATTGGACTGGTGTTTCCCGGTTTGGCTTACGCGTATTATGACGGCAAGTACTGGCCGGACTACATTGAACATCGCCTGGATGAATCTCTACTCAGTTTTGTTGAGAACTCTCTGTACCTGGTTTCCCTGGGACCACGGTTTTCTGACTATGATGTTCTCACGGAGACTGTATTTGATAAAGACCATGCCAAAGCCCTGGCAAACGCGGCAGATGGGCATTGGAATGCCATTCTTAAGCAGGACATTCAAAAATTTGGTCAGACGCTCCGGGAAGGTTTCGAGGCACAGGTAGCCATGTTCCCGCACATGATGAATTCCCGCGTTTCGGAGTTGATCAATGAATACCGCGACCGGGCTCTGGGATGGAAGCTTTCCGGGGCAGGCGGCGGTGGATATCTGATCCTGGCGGCAGACAAGCCCATCCAGGGAGCCATGCGGGTTATTGCCCGACGGGAGCATTATTAAACTTCACGCAAGTTTAATTTGATCCATTTTTTAGGCGGAGATAACGCTGATACGCGGAATCCCACGCGTCGGTCGCCGTCGGGAAGAATTCCATAACATCAAAAGAAGCTCGGACAATATCTCGCGCCTCTGAGATATTTGCAATTTGCCCGGCTGCCATCGCCTGAACAAGAATATTGCCAATGGCAGTTGCTTCAACGGGCCCCGCGATCACTTTTTTACCGGTCGAGTTTGCCGTGAATTGATTGAGAGTTGTGTTGCGTGAGCCGCCACCGATGATGTGAACCACAGGAAAAGACCGCCCGGAGATGACGGTTATCTTCTCGGCGACACGGCGGTATTCCATGGCAAGACTCTCCAGAATACATCGCGTTATGGCACCCGGTGTCTCAGGCACAGGTTGGTTGCCATGCTCGCAATACGCTTTAATGCGGGTGATCATATCTCCCGGGTGAAGGAAAACGGGATCAGTCGGATCAATGAATGACTTAAAGGGGTCTGACCGCGAAGCCAGGTCAGTCAATTCTTCATACGTGTATGTCCTGCCTTCTGCCATCCAATTTCGCCGGCATTCCTGCAATAACCACAGCCCGGTGATGTTCTTTAACAGACAATATGTACCTGCATATCCCCCCTCGTTTGTAATTCCGTTGTCAAAGACTTCTCTGTACAGCAGCGGTCTGTCGTTCTCAATGCCCATAAGAGACCAGGTGCCTGAACTCAGGTATAGATGATCCCGGTCTATTGATGGGACAGCCAGGATGGCAGATTGTGTATCATGAGAGGCGACCGCAACGATCTTCAGATTCCTGACATGGAATTCATCCGAAAGACCATCTGATAATTCACCGAGAATAGTGCCCGGGTGGATAGTCCCCGGGAAAATGCCAGAGGATATCCCGACTTTTTCCAATAGCTCACGTGCCCAATCGCGGCCGCTGAGGTTGAAACACTGGGTGGTTGAGGCAATGGTGAATTCGGATGCTTTCCTGCCCGAAAACCAGAAATTGAAAAGATCCGGCATGGTAAGAAATGTTTTTGCCTGTGCCAGCTGACAGGAACCAGCCTGTTTCATGGCAAACAACTGGTAAAGGCTGTTGATTTCCATGATCTGGTTGCCTGTCTGTTGAAACACATCATATGGGTCAATGAGGGCGCTTATCGCGTCCACCATCCCCCGGGTTCTTGGGTCACGATAACAGTGCGGGTTCCCCAACAACATATCATTTTCGTCCAGCAGGGCGAAATCAACCCCCCAGGTATCCACTCCCAGGCTGTAAAGTTCCACATCATGTTCTTTAACTGCCAGGGAGAGGCCGTGCTTCATTTCCTCCCAGAGGGAAAGGACATCCCAGAAAAGAGAATCACCAACCCTGACGGCGCGATTGGGAAAGCGGTAAATCTCTCGTATTTCCAGTTTCCCAGACCGTAAACAGCCAATAATCGCCCGACCGCTCTCGGCTCCAAGATCAAAAGCCAGATACGCCCTGGTCGTTTTTTTTGAATTATCCATATAAGGGGCCAAAATTCGCGCAGGCGCGATAATCAGCACCGGTCAGATCATCCGTGCCAAAAGCGCTCCAGGCGCTGGGACGGAATATCGTTTTTTCGTCCAGATTGTGCATGCAAACAGGAATGCGGAGGATGGATGCCAGGGTGATCAGATCGGACCCGATATGGCCGAAACTTAACGCGCCATGATTGGCACCCCAGTTCGCCATCACAGAGTAGACATCTTTGAAGGCACCCTTGCCAGTCAAGCGAGGCGCGAACCAGTGGGTGGGCCAGGTGGGATTGGTGCGCTCGTTTAATTGTTCGTGCACTTCAAGAGGTAAATCGACTGTCCATCCTTCCGCCAGTTGCAGAACGGGACCCAGTCCTTTGATCAGGTTTATCCGGCTCATTGTCATGGGCATGCCCCCACTGGTGATAAAACAGGATGAGTATCCCCCGCCGCGGAAATATTCTGTCATGGCCGGATACCAGGTTGTGGCGTTCAAACATTTCTCCACGTCGGCATCGCTGATCTCCCAGAAGGGTTTCATCACCGATTCCCCATTCTCTTTCATTTCACCGGTCGCGTCGAGAGAAGCCGCGCCGGAATTGATCAGATGGATCAATCCATTTGCCGCCATGCCGGTCAATTCAAAGCCGGTGACTCTTTTTACAGCGGAAGGACTCCAGTATGTGCGCACATCCGCAAATATTTGCGAGGTGTTGGTCAATAAATGGCCAAAAAGCATGCAAACGCCATTCAAACTATCGTTTTCTGTGGCAAAAACCATGGGTGACCGTTTGCCGTTCCAGTCGAAGGATGTATTCAGAATGGCTTCCATGAAATCCCCATTGGGGAAGTGATCTGTCCACTGGCGCTGCCCCTGAAAACCGCCAAGAAGGGCATTGTGACCGCAGGCTTCTTCACCCCAGTCCAATTCAGCCAGACGGGGATTTCCCTTCATTAAATCGCGTGCGATCATCGTCATCTTAACGACAGTCTGCCAATCGTTGGCTTTTTCAGATTGCGAGCGTTGTAGTTCAGGCGGGTTGTATTCACGCCCTTCCCGGCAGTGAGATTTTGTCCAGGCAAGCGCGCGGTTGAATTCTTCCGGATCGTAGATCTTTTCATCCAATCGCCGGGTGATTTCTGACATATCCACTGACTCTACCCGCATATTCAGATAGTCCTCAAAAAAGTCATGGTTAACAATTGAGCCGGCAATACCCATTGAAACACCACCGATGGAAAGGTAAGACTTGCCGCGCATCATGGCGGCAGCCAAACCGGCTTTCGCAAAGCGCAGAAGTTTTTCCTGAACATCTGGAGGTATGTCCGTATCTGTGGAATCTTGAACTTCGGTGCCGTAAATTGAAAAGGCGGGTAATCCTTTCTGGTTATGGCCGGCGTTAACGGCAGCCAGATATACGGCTCCGGGTCTTTCGGTGCCATTAAATCCCCAGACTGCTTTTGGGATATGCAAATCCATATCCATTGTTTCAGAACCGTAACACCAGCAGGGGGTAACGGATATGGAAACGCCCACCCCCTCACGGCGGAATTTTTCATCAGCCTGAGCGGCTTCGGCGACACCGCCAATGCAGGAATCAGCGATCATACAGACAACAGGTGAACCGTCAGGGTATTTGAGATTGCCGGACAGGAAATTGGCGGTACGTTCTGCCATCCCCATGGTTTGAGATTCCAGGGATTCGCGTACCCCTTTGCGGCGGCCATCAATAATCGGGCGGATACCGATTTTAGGAAATGAAACTTTATTCTGGTCCGTCATTTTTTCTCCTCGTACTTGTTGATATCACGTGTTCCATTTTTTGTTCTTAATACCAAACAGGGTGGTCGATTGTGAACATGATTGCGTGGTAACGTTACCATATAAGACGAAAAAAAATAGATGACTCTTTTCTATTGCATTAATTATTTCTTTTTTTTGGAGATATGTCAAGTCGATGGATACATCGTGTTCAGGGCAATTTTTAGACTTAATCCGCTTTCCAATTGCCCAAAAGATGATCGAACCCGTTCGCCTTCCCAATGGATTCAAGGTGGATAAATTAGTTCCTGAGATGCGTCCAATAAGGACGTTATTGACCTCATGCAGATTGAGTTGAAATTTATCTCAAATTAACCTGAATTTATAGAACCTTAACGGGCTTTGCACTACCATATGAATATATCCCCTTTTTTTGCCACCACCCTGTACTCAGCGAAATAGACTTCGGTGGTTGTTTGTTTTTTCTTAATTGAACTGATAACTTTTATCGTTTTTTTTGATAATCAGATTTGCGAGATTCAACGTCCAGGGAGAATCAACGATGTTATCCTTTCGAGACTTGAAATTGTCCAACCGACTGATGCTCACTTCTGTTATTCCAGTCCTTTTAATTTCATTGATTCTGGGCGGATTGGGCTACTTTAATAATGGCCAGTTATCCGGGATTATTCAGGAAATTGTCAATAAACGCGTACCCGTTCTAACCGGTCTTTCCACACTGGAAAAAACCACATCACAACTGATTATTGATCAAGCCGGCATGATTTCCGCGGTTACTGATTCGCGGCTTGATCTGGCGTCAAATCAAGAGTTGGTGCAGGGTGATATTTCCGTGTTGTATTCCACGCTGGCTGAATTGGAAACCGTAGCTCAAACAAATAATGACACAGATATTATCGAAAAAACTGCGGCGATCAAACAAGACCTTGATCAATATAAAGCCCTTCTGGATGTTGTTCTACTGAAGATTGAAGAACAAAACACGGCTTCTTCCTCCATGCAGACCTATGGCAACCTGGTCATTAACCTGACGAATTCTTTTATGAAGGAAGCGGTTACGAAGGATGATCAGGTCTCCGTGCCAATTCTAGTGGATGTATTGAAAAACACCAGTTCGTCGCAGGTCAATCAAAGCCGTTATATGTTGACCCGTGATCCAAAATATTGGACGGAAGCTGAAAATGTGATCAATAAAATCCTCCCCGCGCTCGATGATCTGTCAAAAAGTCTGGAAGATTTAAACAGCCAGCGGCGGGTAAAAGATATTACCAAATCAACAACGGCATATTATGAGGCGGCAAAAAAATGGAATAGCAGCAATGTGGATCTACTGGCCAATGTAGAGAAAATGAATCAGCTCGGGGTCGGCATAAAAGAGAGAGTTAATCAGGCGGAAAAAACCGGTTGGACATTGACAGAAAAAAGCAAAGAACGCTCGGACAGTATTATTGATCAGGCGATTCTGTTGAATGTGCTTTCAATTTTTATCGCTGTACTGGTGGGGATCCTTCTTGGTGTATTCCTCCCCCGCGCGATAGTCCGGCCTATTCGGATAATTGAAAAAGCCTCACACAATATCGCAGTGGGAGATATTGACCAGATCATCGACATAGACAGTCGGGATGAAATTGGAAATATGGCCCGGTCATTTAGAGAGATGATTGCATATCTGGAAGAAATGGCCGCGAAAGTGGTTTCCATTTCCAAAGGTGATCTCACGGTGGATATTCAACCGCGCTCAGAGAAAGATTTGCTGGGAAATTCATTGAAGGACATGGTGACATCTTTGCGGAAGGCCATTGGCCTGGTTGCCACGTGTGCCAATGACCTTAATACATCTTCTGAAAAGCTATCGATTTCAGCGGCTGAAGCTTCCAGCGCGACACAGCAGATCAGCACCACCGTTCAGCAGGTGGCGGTGGGAACATCGCAGCAAGCGGAGTATTCGACACGAACGTCAGAGCTGGTGGACAAGATGACGGAAGCGATGCGTAACGTGGAGAATGGGGCCAGGGACCAGGGAATGGCAGCCGCGAAAGCGGCAGACCTGACCGCCTCACTGAGTGAAGCCATTCAGCAGGTGGAAGGGAACGCGAAGGCGGTGACCGAGGGTTCCAACGAGGCATCCGAAGCGGCTAAGAATGGCACCGGAATTGTTGAATCAACGATTGAGGGGATGAACCGGATAGAGGCCAAAGTGGGGGTATCGGCGCAAAAAGTGCAGGAGATGGGCAACCGATCAAAACAGATCGGGGCGATTGTTGAGACGATTGATGACATCGCGTCACAAACAAATTTGCTGGCGTTGAACGCGGCAATTGAAGCGGCGCGAGCGGGGGAACACGGCAAGGGATTCGCGGTGGTGGCGGATGAGGTGCGGAAGCTGGCGGAGCGCTCAAGTATGGCGACAAAGGAAATCGGCCAGTTGATCAAGGGGATCCAGCAGACGGTGGATGAAGCGGTAAAGGCGATGAACGAAGGCGCGGCAGAAGTGCAGGATGGGGTGGAACTGGCCAATAAATCTGGGAACGCGTTGCTGAATATTTTAACGGCCGCCGAGGCCGTACAGCAACAGGCGAACCATGCTACGGAAGCGGCATTGAGGATGAACAAATTCTCAGAAGAGCTGGTGAGGTCGGTGGACGAGGTGGCAAAGATCGCCGAAGTGAATTCAATGGCGTCGGAAGAGATGAAGGCGGATTCGGATGAGGTGACCCGGGCGATCGAGAACATCGCGAGTGTGAGCGAAGAAAACAGCGCGGCCATCCAGGAAGTCAGCGCGTCAACAGAGGAAATGAGTGCGCAGGTGGAAGACGTGACTGGTTCCGCGAAGCGCCTGGCAGAGACGGCGGGGCAATTGATCTCTATGGTATCGCAATTTACGCTCGAAAAAAGTTAGCAGATTGGTGAAAAAAAGGACCAATTAATAGGGAAGGATGGATATCGAGTAAACAACCCTCAATCCACCCTTCTGAATTCGGTGTTAAACTAAACGCATGCCCCTGCATGATCTTAACCGCGTGCTCATCCAGCGCAACCGGCATAAAGCGGACCGGGCTGAACGGCTTTCCAGCCGGTTGAAACCGGCCGGCCTGGGGCTGTTGCTGCTCTTTTCGCTGCTGCTGGCCGCCGGGATAATTACCGCGGCCGCGTTGTACACGCAGGTCACCAGTAATCTGCCCGCCATTGAAGCGGTGGAAGTCTTTTTTAATCCGCAGGATGGCCTGATCATGCAACCATCACGCCTGTATGATCGCAACGGTCAAACCGAATTGCTTACGCTGGATAACCCCGGCGCGCTGCGTGCCTATGTGTGGATCGATCCCCGGCAGGACATCCACTTCTCACCGCTGCTGGCACAGGCGGTGGTGACACTCAATCAGCCGGATTTCTGGCAATCTTCCGGCGTGGACTGGTCCGACTGGTCTGATCCCGCGCCGCGCACACTGGCTGAAAACCTGGTCAGCCGATTACTGCTCTGGCAGGAGGTGGATTCACCCCTGCGGGCGGTGCGCATGCGTCTGCTCGCCTGGCAGATGACCGCTCGTTATGGCCGGGAAAAAGTGCTGGAATGGTATTTGAACAGTGCATCCTTTGGACGGCGGATCACTGGCGCGGAAAGCGCTTCACGTGTGTATTTCGGAAAATCTTCGGCAGATATCAACGAAGCGGAAGCAGCCCTGCTGGCGGGACTGACAACCGCGCCGGCGCTTAATCCACATGATTCTCCGCAAGCGGCTCAGGATTTACTGAGCGCCACGCTGGACAAACTTGTAACCGCGGGACTGTTCACCACGGAAACCAGGCAGGCTGCGCTGGAAGCCGAATTGACCATTCAGCCACCAGCACCTGAAAACAGTTCCATTTCCCCGGCTTTCACCCGTCTGGCATTGCAGCAGCTTTCCCTGCTGGTTTCTGAAGACAGGTTGGCTCTGGGCGGCTTGCAGATCCGTACCACGCTGGACCTGGTGGAACAGGAGCAGTTGGAGTGCGCCCTGAAATATCAGATGACCCGGTTGGAATCCAGCAAAGTAGAAGACCTGCCCACCTGCGCGTCAGCCCGCCTTCTGCCCGCCTTGCCTCCCATTGATACGATTCTCCCGGCCGACCTGCAGGCGGCTGGCATTCTGATGGATCCTTCCCGCGGGGAGATCCTGGCGTTGACTGGCAAGACAAGTCTGTCAACCGGAAGTGATGTATATGAGGATATGCAGGGGGGTACGGTGTTGAACCCCTTCCTGGCGGCCGCGGCATTTTCACGCGGGTATAGCCCGTCCAGTCTTGTATGGGATCTTCCGGAAAACACAGTGGACGATTCCACTCCCTTGACGAAGGAGACAGCCGTCAAATTCCGCGGGCCCATCCGCCTGCGTACCGCATTGATCAGTGACCGGGTGAATGCTCTGGAAAGCCTGATGGATCAACTGGGTGCCCGGAATGTCTGGCGGCTGGCTCGACCGCTTGGATTGGAAAACCTGGAAAACGCCTACGCGCCAGAGAAATTACTGGAAGCCGGCGGCAGGGTATCTCTAATTGAAATTGCCCAGGGCATGTCGGTATTCGCCAATCTGGGTGACCTGTACGGCCTGCAAATCATACCGGGCGCGGCGCTGCAGCCCTCAACACTGCTGGTTGTGGAAGACTATTACGGCGAATCAATGTTTACCAAAGACCTTATTCGCCGCCAGCCGGTGCTCAGTCCGCCACTGGCGTATCTGGTTCATCATGTGCTGTCTGATGAAAGTTTGCGGCGGGCGGAACTCGGTTACCCCAACCCATTTGAACTCGGCCGGCCAGCCGGCGCAAAGAATGGCATTGCGAACGGCGGGCAAGAGATTTGGGCAGCCGGATACACGCCACAACGCGCGGCGGTCATCTGGATGGGATCAACAGCCGCGAGCCCCTTCCCTCCTTCACTGGGGATAAAAGCGGCGGGCGGAGTGTGGAACGCGGTCATGCGTGAAAGCCTCACCGATCAACCGGCCAGTGACTGGTCAATGCCCCCGGGAGTCAATATTCTTGAAGTTTGCGACCCATCGGGTATGCTGCCCACAAGAACCTGTCCCTCGCGGGTTAAGGAAGTCTTCCTGCAGGGCAGTGAACCAACCACTGTGGATGATCTGTACCGCGTTGTATCCATCAATCGCGAGACGGGTAACATCGCCACCGTATTCACCCCGCCCGGCCTTGTGGAAGACGGCGTGTTTCTTTCCGTGCCCGAGAACGCGCGGGAATGGGCGCGTGCCGCCGGCAAGGCTCTGCCGCCCACCACCTACGATACCATTCAGCCGGGCAGCCGCTCGGAAACGGTGAAAATAGATAATCCCGCGCTGTTTTCACTGGTCAGGGGGAAGGTTGCTGTTCATGGCACAGCGGGCGGGGAGGGTTTCAAAAATTACCGCCTGCAGGTCGGAGAAGGGTTGAATCCGCGGGAGTGGGTGGAGATCGCGCAGGGCGATAAAGCTTTAACAGACGACCAGTTGGGTGAGTGGGACACCGCGGACAAAGACGGGCTTTATGCCATCCGTCTGCTGGTGGTACGTGAGGACAACCGCGTGGAAACCGCCCTGTCACAGGTCACTGTAGACAGTGTTTCTCCCGTTGTAACCATCATCAACCCACAGGAGGGGCTCAGCGTTTCAGGACTGAAACCGGTGTTCCTGCAGGCTGATGTCACCGACAATTCACAGATTACCCGTGTTTCCTGGCTGGTGGATGGTACATCAATTGGCGAGACCAGACTGGCGCCCTATACGCTGGAGTGGGAAAAACCGCGGCGCGGCACGCATACTTTAACCGTGGAAGCGGAAGACGCGGCCGGTAACCGGACAACCTCTACACCGCAAACATTTGTGGTTGAATAAGCTTACTTTTCGGTGAACCGCAGAATAATACCGCCGACGCGCTCCGGGTGGCCTTCTGTGGTGCAATCCGCCGTACCCAGCCCTGTGATGGCTTGACCGTTTTCACCCACCCGCAGGCTGTAGCTGGTGCCGGCGGTCATTTCGTAATCGGCGTACCCGTTGTTAAGATCAGGTTTAAGCCCGGTGAAAAAGGTTTCTTCGCCGTCCTTCCAGTTGATCTGTATGCGTACGCCGGGCATGGCCAGGCCGGCTGCGTTCTCGACCCAGATTTGCAGCAGACCGGGGCGCGAATTCTTTCCGCAGTCCACCTGGCGATCCTTCAAAATGTACGGCGCGCTGATGGTGGGGAACATGGTGGGAGTGGCACGGGGGATCTCTGCCGATGGGATGTTCAACGGCGGAATGGTGGGATATATGGTTCCGGGCACCAGTGTTTCCTGCGTGGGCAATTCCTGAACGATCCCCTGCGGTGTGTTGGTGGTTTCCGGTTGAAGGGTGGGGACCGGTGTGAGAGACAGGTCGTCAGTATTGGATGGTTCAACGCGATTGGCCGGGTCCAGCCCGGCTGCCAGCAGTGCCAGCGCTTCGGAATCGGTCTCATTGCGTGTGCCCAGGCTGCGCTGCGCCTGCGCGGCAATCACACCGGCCGGGTCACTGTCTTTCAATAAACCAAGACGCTGGTAGGCGCGGCCGCTATCTCCGCTGGCGCGATAGGCATGGGCGATGATCAGGCGGTACTCATCTCGAGCCGTTTCATTCAGGTCAGAAAGCAGGGCGAAATCATACGGCACCGGCCAGAACCAGACAGTAAAAACCAGGCCGGCAGCCAGACCAAGCAGGAATCCGGTCAACAGATACCATGGGGCGCGGGCGGCGCGCTCTCTGCGCAGGCGTCGTTCCCTCATGGCTGCGCCGCCTGTGGTGTTTCTGTCGCCGATGCGGAAGGCGCGACCTTCTCCACCAGGTCGGCCAGCAGTTGCAGGTCAGACTGGCTGTACCCCAGTTGCCCGGCAGAAATCAATGCTTCACTGGCGTAGCGGTCGGGGGCATCCGGTCCAAGCGCCTGCAGACGTTGACGCGCTTCCTCCAGATTGTCCTCACGGTGCAATATCTCAGCGGTCATCAGGGCGTAATCTGTGCGAAAATCCACGCGCAGGCTGCTAAGATTGGCCTGTGAATAGAACATTGGCCGCAGCATCCATCCATAGGCAACCCCGGCCGCGATGCCAACCAGAACAGCCAGAAAGAAGAAAAAGAAACGGCGTTTGCGCACGAAGACGTCAGCCCTTCAGCATGGGGATATGAACACCCTTTTTTCGCGCCGTTTCAATGGCGATCGGGTAACCGGCGTCCACGTGACGCGCCACGCCCATACCCGGGTCAGAGGTCAGCACGCGTTCCAGGCGGCGGGCTGCTTCAGGCGTACCATCAGCCACAATGACCTGTCCTGCATGTTGACTGTAACCGATGCCCACACCGCCGCCGTGATGGAAGGATACCCAGGTGGCGCCGTTGACTGCGTTGATCATGGCATTGAGGATCGGCCAGTCGCTGACCGCGTCGGTGCCGTCGCGCATCCCTTCAGTCTCGCGGTTGGGCGAGGCGACAGAACCCGAATCTAGATGGTCGCGGCCGATGACGATGGGCGCCTTGACGATTCCTTTGGCCACCAGCTCGTTGAACTTCAAACCGGCGCGGGCGCGGTCTCCATACCCCAGCCAGCAGATGCGCGAAGGCAGTCCCTGGAAGGGTACTTTTTCACGCGCCATTTTCAGCCATCGCAGCAGGTGTTCGTCGTGCGGGAAAAGTTCAGCAATGGCTTCGTCAGTGCGATAGATGTCCTCCGGGTCGCCGGAAAGAGCCACCCAGCGGAAAGGCCCATTGCCCTCACAGAATAAGGGGCGGATGTAAGCCGGTACAAAGCCGGGAAATTCAAATGCGTCCTGCACGCCGGTGTCAAAAGCACGCTGGCGCAGGTTGTTGCCATAATCAAAGACCTCGGAGCCTTTGTGTTTGAAATCCAGCATGGCGCGCACATGGGCGGCCATGGATTGTAAAGAGCGCTTCTCGTATTCTTTTGGATCACTTTTGCGCAGGTCATTGGCCTGTTCCACCGAGAGTCCGGCCGGGACGTAATAGAGAACGTCATGCGCCGGGGTCTGGTCGGTAACCACATCCGGGATGACACCGTGAATCACCAGTTCGGGGTAGATTTCGGCGGCGTTTCCAATGAGCGCCACGGAGCGGGGAATCTGTTTGTCTTTGGCTTCCTCCACCAGAGTCATGGCTTCTTCAAGGTTGTTGACCACCATATCCACGTACCCGATCTCGTGGCGGCGGCGGGCGCGCGCCGGGTCGACCTCAACGATCAAGCCAATGCCTTCGTTCATGGTGATGGCCAGCGGCTGGGCTCCGCCCATCCCACCCAGACCGGCGGTGAGCACCACCTTGCCTTTCAAAGACGGCCATCCGCGCTGTTTGGCAAGGGCGGCCAGGGTTTCATAGGTGCCCTGAAGGATACCCTGCGTACCGATGTAAATCCATGAGCCGGCGGTCATCTGCCCGTACATGATGAGACCTTTGGCAGCCAGTTTGTCAAAATGCTTCTGGGTGGCCCAGTGGGGCACCAGGTTGGAATTGGCGATCAATACGCGCGGGGCGTCCGCGTGGGATTTAAAAACCACAACCGGTTTGCCGGATTGCACCAACAGTGTTTCGTCATTCTCAAGGGTCTTCAGTGTTTCCAGGATGGCATCAAAGGCTTCCCATGATCGGGCGGCCTGTCCACGTCCGCCGTACACCACCAGGTCATCTGGCCGTTCGGCAACCTCCGGATCCAGGTTGTTCTGGATCATGCGGTAAACAGCTTCGGTCTGCCAGGATTTGCAGGTCAATTGGGTGCCGCGAGGTGCGCGAACAGGTCGGGGTCCAGACATGGTTAATCCTCCAAAAATCGGTATACTGGAATTATACGCCAGCCGACCGAGGAGTAATGAAAAAATGGATGATGACCCGATGGAAGGATCACCGGCCGTTGAATTGATCAAAGCGCTGATCCACCTGGAACAGGGAGGAGTTCCCCTGGATGACTTCGGGAACGCCCTTCTGGAACTTTCCATGGTGGACCAATACACGCACATTGACCTGGTAAAAGAGTTTTCCCGCGTAGAAAGTTCTCCCTTCGGCCTGCATGGGATTAACCACACAATTCGTGTGGTGTTCTGGGTCCTGTATCTGGTGGAGATCTCCAATCGGCTGGGGTATGGCATTTCCGAAGAGGACGCGCTAGCCGCCATGTATGCCGCCATGATCCATGATCTGTCTCGAAAAGACGACTTTCCCGGCGGACAACATGGAAAGGACGCGGCACTGGAGTATCGCGACCTGTTGAAGGAACACCTTCCGGACCAGCTTATGGAACGCTGTCTGAAAGCTGTCGAATGGCATGGTTATGCGGAAGAGCCTCCGGTATTGGACAATGTGCTGATGCTGCTGAAAGATGCGGATGCACTGGATCGCGCCCGCCTGGCCTCACCTGGCGGTTTTGGCGGCTGCGACCCGACTCGCCTGCGGCTGCCGGTATTGCGTGAAAACACCCCCGTGCTGGATACCTGTCTGACGCTAAGCATGTTGCTGGCAGTTTTGCTCACCCTGTATGAGGTGCGCCCGCCAATTTTTCATACTGTGACCCGTGATTTTGTAGATGTGCTTCATGCCGAAATGGAAGGCCAGGACTCATCCATCCAGCAAGCCGCGCACCTGATCACCGACCGATTCTATCCGGCCTGATTGGTAGTTCTACGGTTTGTATTCGATTTCCAGAACTTCTACTGCCCGGTCAAACTGGGCTTCTTTAACAAAAACATAGTCCGTGTCATAGGTGCTGACGGCCAGAATGCTGATCCCGGCTTTGGCCAGCGGATCCAGAATTCCGGCCAGAATACCGATGGCATCAAAGGGAAAAGGGCCTTCGAGTTTAAGGCCTCTCCAGCCGCTTTCCATCTCAAAACCGCGCGGCACAGCCGCGGCTTCCACCAGCAGGGATAGTTCCTCGGGGGTACGGGTAACACTGCAAAAAACCCCGCATTCCACCCAGGCGGGAACCGGCTCCACGGGGCCGAGTTTCACAATGGCATACTCACCCGGCAAGGGGGTGATATTAAAGGGTCGTTTCATGATTGGTCCAATCTGGAATACCAGGGTTGGTGATCAGGTCACGGCATGTTTCATGGAAAAAGACCGAAGACCGGCGAGTCAACCAGAAATTGTTATCTCAAAACAGGACAGGTATGGAGAACCGTGTCAATCGTTGAGGTTTAATCTGAAAAACCGAATTCGTGAATCAATTCAAAGATGATCTGCCTGCTTAAGACATCGACGTATTCGAATTTAAAACCGATCCCCCAGAGACTGGGATTCACATCCTTACGGCACCACATACTGCGCGCGTCAAATTCGATCTGTTCCTTTCCCTCAATCTCGCGGGGTAAGAGCATTTTCATCTTGATGAGCTTGCCCTCTTCGCCACAATTATCGCTTACGATCATCAGGCCTTCTTCGGTGATGTCAACCAGGTGCCCCAGCAGTTCATCTGTATCACGCTCAAAAACTTTGAGGTAGTAGATCAGGTGACGGCGGTGGAGTGTACGGCGGTCTGACATGGCATCCTCCCGGAACAGTAACCAAAATATCGCTAATTTTTTCAGCCTGATTCTAGTATAGGAGATTAACCTTTTTTTTTCAACTTGTATTCTGTATCCCTCTTTATGGCTGTTCTGCGGGAAGTAATACGCTGATAATCCCGTGGACCGGATCAATCTCAAAATACCGTGAGCTGTATCTCAGCGTATTCCCCGGCCCGATATCCAGGATGGCGGCTTGTCCCGCGCGGGTATCCGGCAGGCCATGTTGGTCAAACAGGGCGTTACCCAGACTGAAGTACACAGGAATGGGAGAGTTTTTCGCGCCGCGATACAGTATCTCGAAGGGTTGAATGACATGAGGGTGGTGTCCGATGATCACATCCGCGCCGGCAGCGATCAATTCGGCAGCCAACCCGCGCTGCCGGTTTGATGGCGCCGGTTGGTATTCGCTGCCCCAGTGAATGGAAACGATCACCAGGTCAGCCTGTTTTTCAGCATTTTCCAGTATTGGGCGAACTTTCATGGTGTCGAGCGGGGATAAAACGTCATCCAGCGCGAGGAATGCCAGTCGAACGCCATGGCTATCCGTATAGACAACGTCAGTATTGGGACCGGCCGACAGGATGCCCAATTCCCTTAAAACCACCTGCGTCTGGTCTGCGCCAGCCTGTCCACAATCCAGACGGTGGTTGTTTGCCAGAGTGACCAGGTCAAACGATGCTTTACGCAGGACGTTGCCCTGTCCGGGAGACGCGCACAGCATATATCCCTGTGTCTCCACAGGAGCTGTGGTCAGCGGAGATTCGAGATTGGCGGCCAGAACTTCCGCACTGGTGATCAAAGGAGCGAGAGCGTTGAAAGGCTGCCAGTCTGCCGCGCGATTGGCGGCCTGCTCCACACCGCGGCCCAGCATGACATCCCCCAGAAAGACGAGACGCACAATATACGGTTCTGGAACGACACCGGTAAGGATGATCAGGGCTGCCAGCAGACTGGCAGCCCTGTTGATGCAGACGCTTTTCAATTCGCCGAATTGAAACTGTTTGTCCAGGCTGGACGATCCGGCGCCTGCCCGGTTTCAATTTTTTCCTGCCATTGCTCATCTGTCATTCGTTTTTCGGAGGGGACTATAAACTCGTAGTAACTGTACACGGCACCAACCCCGATCCGCCAGGGGGCATCGGGCAGGACGACATAAATGAGCACAGGTTCACCCACGGCTTCCGTCAGGGCGGCCACACCGGTTCCGTCAGGTGCCGGACCGGATGCGACATCCGCCACCAGGGCAGCCTTCATGTCAGAAATATCTACACCTCCAAATTCATCGTCGGTGTCGGCGGAGATTACCGCGAGATGTTCCAGAATACCGCCAAAATACACCAGATGCCAGTAGTCATCGGATGTCAATTTCTCACCGGCCAGCTCTTTTTCGGCAACTCTCTGTAAAAATGTCAATTCCGAAATCAGATTCTTGAACGCCGAATCTGCCCAGGGTGTGAGCAGGTTGCGGGAGGTCAGACCGTTAACCGTCATTTGTGCCAGAGAGTTCAGGCGGGCGAAGGCTTCTGGATTGGGTTCCACCCAGCCGTGCGGCGGTTCTTCATCCGGCCCGCCGCCGCCCATTTCAGCCATTACCTGTTTGGCATACAGGATGGTATCGTGCTTCAACTCGGTCCATGATCCCAACAGGGTATTCAGGTCTTTGCGTGCCCAGGCCTGGGTTTGCATGAAAACGGGATAGCTCTCGTTTTTGGGTTCAATGAACGGGAAGAAACTGTACAACCATGACCAGTACAGGTTTTGTGTCCAGGTATCTTTTCCGAGACTGGCTATTTCTTTCTTTACTTTATCCAATTGCCTGTCATAGTATTGATACTCTGTCTCACCCATTTCCTTCAGGATGTTGTAGGCTTCCGCCGAACCCATGGCTGCGGGGACATCCAGACCTTTGGGCAGCGTGCGCGGTTTGGCATCCGATCCAACTTCCCGCCAGATGACCTGTCCAAAGACATATTGGTCCAAAGTAAATCGCTGTCCCATGAAACGGAAGCCTTTAATTGCCTGTTCCTTGTCTTCATTGATCCAAACCCACATGGAGTTTACCTGGGGAGGGGGCAGCGTTTTTGCTCCCTCCATGAATTTTTCGAACAAACCCTCATCCGCGAAAGAATTCAGGTCGGGGGTGGCGCCAAACACACTGTCACTTAACGCGCCATATTCCTTAAAGGAAAGGTCGTCTGTTTTCCCCACGATAAACACGGTAGGATCGTACACATTCTGCCAGAGCGTGATGGCGGGTGTGCCATCCGTGCTTTGCGCCTTTCGCAGAGCCTGTACCAGCAGCAGAGCCCGACGGGTTTCAAAGTCGTCACGCAATCTGAACGTCAGCCTGCCGTACCACATCATTCCCTTGAAGTAGTCCTTGAGGTCTTCGGATTTCGTGTAATGCCCGCGGGGGATGTACTGGGTGTAATCTTCGATCAATTTCGCGGCCGGGGGAAGGTCATCCCGGTCCCAGATTGGTGAGATATCCTGCCCATCATGAGATTCGATCCTGGCTACTTCGGCGTCTACAAGGGATTTGACGCCGGCAGGTACCGGATCACCGGTTTTCAATACCTGAGCCGCAACCGCAAAGAAAGCCAGGTTGCGATTGGCCGGTTCTTCCAGGGGCGTGCCTTTCAGAGCCGTCACCTGTTCCTGACTGGCTTTCAACATGGCGCTGGTTAAAGATCTGACCTGACCGATGAAATGCGTGGTTTCCAGGTCGCGCAGCATCTTGTCAAAGAGAAGATGATAGGAATGATAGATGGCATCGGTGGTTACAAAGGTTACCGTTCCTTCGTAGCGGCCGCTTTCATATACCTGGTAAAACTCTTTAAAGGCACCAGTCTCATAAGGCGCGGTAACGAAACCATTGGCTGACAGCAGTTTTTTCTGATTCTCACTCAGGGTGAGATTCTCCAGCCCCTTTACGGCGGAAAGATCAACCGGCAATGTGTATGAACCGGTTCCCATGTATTTGGTCGGAACGGCCGCTTTAATCTCCGGGTATTCGGAAAATGGCGCGGGATACACATCCGCCGGCGGCGTAGGGGTTGGCCCGGCCTGGGGAAGGGCCTGTTGCACGGTCGGGTCCGCGTTTTTCACTGCCACACTTTCCGTGGGTGGTATTTCATTCAGTTTTTCCACCCCGGTGATCGCGTTACAGGCCAGAGATACGCTGACGACCAGACTGGCTATCAACCAGATTTTCGTTCGATAAATTTTCATGTTTATTTCCTCCATAGTTGACTCAGGCCAGATCATTGAAGCAGGATCAGATCCCTGTCACCTTGATCTGTCATTATACGGTTGATTTGTTGGGAAGGTTTTTCGACTCTGGAGACCAGGTCAAAGCCGAAACCATTCCATTTCCATACTGCCAGCGTGGACGCGCGGGTTGGATTGGTGTCCTGGTACGTCCCCTCTCGCGCCACCAGTTCCTGCCTGGTATCGCCATCCATATCCGCGATGATGAATTCGCGTACCGGCCGGGCCAGGGCAGAACCGGCCCATAACTCCCTCCAGCGGTTGTGCTTCCAATGGATAAGGATGATGTGACTGCTCATTCCACGGGAATCATGGTTCATGTTTATTCGGCCGCCCCGGGGCAGAAATTTATCCACCGGCCAGGGCGCGAACGGACGGCTGACAAGCAGAGATACCTCTGGTTGATTGTCGTGATTGAGGTCAGACCAGACAGCCTGTTGAACAATCCAGCCGGCCGGGCTGTCCCAATGTCCTTCCGATGAAAGGATGGAGACTTTTCCATTTTCGAGGGTCAAATCTGCCACGGGAATGACCGGCTCACCGGCTACGGGCTTGCCCGTCAGCCACACGGTTTGAAGCGATCCCGAGGACGTAAGTATCCACGGCTGGATTGAAACCGGTGATGTACAGATCAGGATCAGGACGAGAATCCAGCCTGCCACACGTGTTCGCTTAAATGTAACTGATGCCATAGACCTTCCTGTCTGACAAATATTGTAGGTCAGTCCGGCGGTCAGTGCAATCCGGTTTTTCTGGAATGAATAACTGAAAGGTCTATAATTGTAAGAAATACTCATCAAGGTGGTGCGCCATGCCAAAGACATCCATTCATTTCCCGGCCGGTTTTCTGTGGGGAACCGCGACAGCTTCCCATCAGGTGGAGGGAGGCAACACCAACAATAACTGGTATCAATGGGAAACCACGGGAGGAAAGATCAAGGAAGGTCATACTTCAGGGCTGGCCTGTAACTGGTGGGGTGGTAAGTGGAAGGATGATCTGGACCGCGCCGCGGAAACGCACCAGAATTCACACCGGCTATCCATCGAGTGGAGCCGCGTACAACCTTCGCCCGACCGTTGGGATGAAGACGCGCTGGAGCATTACCGGCAGATCATTCGAGGTATGCGTGAGCGAAAACTGGAACCCATGGTCACCCTGCACCATTTCACCGATCCGATCTGGGTGGGTGAGATGGGCGGCTGGGAAACGGACGCCATCCTGCCTTATTTTGAACGATACGTGAAGAAGGTGGTGGAAGCCCTCAAGGATTACGTGACCCTCTGGGTGACCATCAATGAACCCAATGTGTACATCTGGGGTGGTTATATGGGAGGGGGATTCCCGCCCGGGAAGAATGATATGAACCTGGGATTGCAGGTCATGGCTGTCATGCTGCGCGGGCACGCGGCGGCTTACCGGGCGATCCATGCCGCCCAGCCGGGCGCGCGGGTCGGTTTCGCGTTGAACTACCGCGACCTGCAGCCGGCGCGGCCGGGATTTGCCCCTGACGGCTGGATGGCCGGAATTCAATCAAAAATTTACAATGAAACCTTTGTGGGGGCATTAAAAACCGGGAAGCTGGACGCGGTTTTCAAGAAAATCTCCATCCCAGAGGCGGCCGGCACGCAGGATTACCTGGGGATCAATTATTACACCTGCGACCTGGTGAAATTCGACCTGTCTGCCGCAAAAGAAATGTTTGGCCGGCGAAGCACCCCGCCCGGCGCGGAAATGAGCGAGACCGGGTTTATTGCCAGCGTACCGCAGGGTATCTTCCGCGCCCTGCACTGGGGTAAGCAATTTGGCGTTCCGATGATGGTCACAGAGAATGGAGTGGAAGATTCGGATGATCATTTTCGGCCGCGCTATCTGGTGGAACACCTGGAACAGATCTGGCGCGCAGCCAACTATAACTACCGGGTGGAAGGTTACTTCCACTGGTCGCTGGTGGATAATTTTGAGTGGGAACGCGGCTGGACTCAACGCTTTGGCCTGTGGGGATTAGACAGGGATACCCAGGCGCGCATCCGCCGCCCCAGCGTTGACCTCTACGCGGCCATCTGCCAGGAAAATGGGCTCTCACGGGAAATGGTGGAACGATGGGCGCCGCAGTCTGTGGAGAAGCTATACCCTTGACCCACATGACTTTCATTCGCACGAGACTTCGTGTACACGACAATAAATGTATTCGAAGTAGGCTTTATGTCACGCAATATCACCTTCAGCGCTTATGAAGAATTAATTGAAAAAGCCCGGAAGAAGGCGGAAGCCGGCCATACCACATTGAATGAAGAATTCAGAAAGTGGATCAACCGGTATGCCAATCGTCCGACTTCTGAAAAAGAATTACAGGATCTGCTATCCCGGTTGAACTAAATAAGAGCCGGCAGGTTTTTTCAGGGACGATATGAATGCGCGCTAATTTTTTCCTGGACACAAATATCCTTGGATATCTGCTCGACTCGATCGCGGAAAAATGCAGATTTCCCAACGGCTGGTTTTTGCGGCGCTTAAAATGGAAATGGAATGATCAGCACCCGGGTGATACAGGAATTTCTCACCCTGGCCGCGGGTAAATTTGTTGTCAAGATGAATCGGGAAGATACCAGAGATTTTTTGCAACGAGTTCTATTGCCAATGTGCCAGGTTTTCATTCCATGATTCGCTTATACTGGCAGGCGCGATAAGGGGAGGGTGTGAATTTTTATACACTGAAGATTTAATATCAGGGCAAAAAAATTAGAGGGGTTGAAATCATTGACCCCTATAAGCAAGGAGCCCGTTTACCCGACTAAGCGATCCACCAACCGGTAAACATATTGCTTTTGCCTTTGTGGGTCGTCCAGACTCATGCCATATTTCTCAGCAAACAACTTCGGGGTTAAGACCAGCATCATCACCGCATCCATGATTTGAATGCAGGCCAAGTACAGCTCATCATCCGGCAAGTTTGCCCCCCGATTTTTTAGATCAACCACCAATTTCTCTGTGAAATCACTGACCGCCCTGGTTAATGGAGATTGATAATCCCCGTTCACAAGAAGATCATAAAAATGGGCGCGGGTGATACCGGGATAATTCAAACCGCCTTCCAGAATATCCATAAAGACGGCTTTGCAGTGTTCATTGGCGGTGGAACCGGGTAGTTTTTGCACATCCTCCCAATCAAAGGCATTGTGCAGGGTTTGCTGCATGCAGCGGTCGATCAAGATATCCTTGCTGCGAAAGTAGTAGTTGATCGCCGCGATGTTAACACCGGCTGTCTCAGCGATCTGGCGGATGGTTGTGCCTTTGATGCCATATTTTTCAATACATTCCACGGTTGCCGTGATGATCTTCTCTTCGATATTGGTCATTTCTGTTAATTATCTCCTGACATCAGGCGGTAACACCGCAAAGCCTGAGTGAAGTATCCCATAATTTTGCCGCCAGAGTTGAGTCGCCCGCAGTCCGGCTGGACCGTTTGGGCTTCTGGTCACACCAGTAATTTTCCGGGCTGGATTGAATGGAAGGCTCGGACGCCAGGTAGAGGATGGTACGGGCTGGCACATTCGGGTCAACACCCGAGGAACGGCGCAATTTCCAGATAAACCGGGAAAAGGCTGGTTGACCTTTATACGCGATGTCTGTTCTCACCAGACCGGGATCAACCGCATAGGCGTGAACCCGTGAACCGGAAAACCGCCGATTGAATTCCGCTGTAAATAACACATTGGCCAGCTTGGATTGCGCGTATGCCAGTATTCCCAGATAAAAAGATGGATTGTGCACGGCGTCCGGATTGATGCTTATATTGTAGTGCGAATCAGAACTCACCGTGATCACCCGTCCCGCAGGTGACAGGCGCAGCAGGGGGAATAGTTCGCGGGTCAAAAGAAAGGGCGCCAGGTGATTGGTGGCAAATGTTTTTTCAATGCCATCTTCCGTGAGAACCTTTTTCTCGGAATATGTGCCGGCGTTGTTCACAAGGATGTCAACACTGGGGGCGGATTGACGTTCGAGTTCGGCGCGAATACTATCCGCCAGCAAGCGCACCTGTTTCTGGGAGGATAGATCTGCCAGCAAATAGGTCACCTGGGCGTCATGGCAGGTATCAAGGATGACCGCCCGCGCGTTTTCGCCGCGTTGTATGTCGCGGCCTACTCCGATGATGCGCGCGCCGTGCAATGCCAGCAGTTTTGCCGTCGCCAGCCCGATGCCCGATGTGGCGCCTGTGATGACGGCTGTCTTGCCGACTAGCGCCGGGGTATAGTCAAACATGGATTCCATTTTTCTCTCCAACAAATTCAAATCACATCTTTTTTCAAACAATCAATGTTTGATAACTAAAACAACTGTTTGAAACAACCACTTGACAAAGTATACAGCATTCTATAAAATAAAACAAGTGATTGAAACAGATGTTAGTAAACTTGATGGAGAACAAAATGAAATCATTTATTCTTATCAGTGGAGCCACGGGCGGGCTGGGAAGCGCCCTGGTGACCGAATGTGCCCGCAGAGGGTTTAACCTTTATCTTACCGATATGCGTGAAGAAGTGGCCGGTTTCGCGGAGTACCTGGCGAAAACCTATTCCATTGAAGCCAGAGGAAAAGCCTGTGACCTGACCTCTCAGGCCAGCCGGACGGAATTTCTTAATGCCATAAAAATGGAAGGAGTCCGCTTCCGGGGTTTGATCAACGTAGCCGGCACAGATCACGAAGGCGCGTTCCTTGAACGCACGCGCGACCAGATTATGCAACTCATCCGTCTGAATGTGGAAGCCACCCTTGATTTGACCCACGAAATCCTCGATCTGCGCGACCCGGACCTGAAATTCATGTTGATCAACGTTTGCAGCCTGGCGGCTGTTTCCCCCATGCCCTACAAGGCGACGTACGCGGCGACCAAACGTTTCCTGCTGGATTTCTCGTATGCACTGCGGGAGGAGATCAAGGATTTTGGCACGGTGACGGCTCTCTGCCCGGCCGGGATGCCGACCACCACCGAGAATATGACCGCCATTTTCGCCCAGGGATTCTGGGGGCAGATGACAACGCTGGACACCCGTACCGTTGCCCGCCTGACGATTACCGCGGCATTGAAAGGAAAGGCGTTGGTGATCCCGGGATGGCTGAACCAGGTTTTGCAGGCAGGAAGCCATCTGCTGCCGGTTTCTATGACCACCCGGTTGTTGGGCAGCCGCTGGCGGGCCGCCCAACAGGTGACAGATCCCTGGCAGGAGTATATAAAATCTATGAAACTAGTTTGATGGGATCAAATCTGATCACACGACGAAGACCTGTCATATGCCGGCAGGTCTTTTCTATTGATTTTTTTGTTTGTAATTGGTAATATGAAATCAAGAAAAATTGATTTATCAATTATTCTTGAAAGGATTAACTATGAACCTGGCTAAGATTTCTACCAATGGCCAAATCACTTTGCCTTTGGAAATAAGAAAAAAGTTATCACTTAAAGCAGGGGATAAGGTTTTATTTCTGCAAAAATCGAATGGTGAAATCGTCATTCAAAATTCATCCCGCTTATCAATACGGGAAACTCAACAATCATTTGGCGATGTCACAGTATCCGATGAAGATATTCTAAAAGAGGTGCTGAATATCCGGTATGGTAAATCTGAATGAGGGTGATGATAGACACCAATGTTATTCTGTCTGCCATTATTAATCGTGATTCAATTCCAGATCAGGTCCTTCAATATGTAATCGAGAATGAAGAAATGGCTTTATGTAAGACGATTCTTGATGAATGTTTTGAAGTTGCGAATCGTAGATTTCCCGGAAAAATTGGTGTACTGGAAAAATTATTCTTGAAATTGAGTTTCACACATCTCCCAGACTCGAAAAATGCTCGCATTATGATGCCAGACGTTGGAGATCAACCCATATTAAATTGTGCCATGGAAAACCAGGTGGATATTCTAGTTACCGGAGATCACCATTTCCTGGAATTGGGTTGTGAGAAAGCGGAAATACTTTCCCCAAGAGACTATTTTGATGAGTATATTAAATAATCGTTATGTTAAGCCTTCTATAAACTCCCGGGCATTATGTAATTCTTTCACGTAATAATGAGTTCCACGGGTGAATCCGCGCTTTTGATAATACTTGCGGGTTCCCACCGCGGCGATCACCGCCAGACGATTAAATCCATTCCCGCGGGTAATTTTCTCCGCTTCCTGAATGAGCCGTGTTCCCAGCCCGCTGTGCTGGGCCGCGCCGGCTTCACCGCCGCCCACCGGCAGAGCCTGCCCGAAAACATGCACCTCTCGAATGATGGCCGCGTCGCGCAGGTCTGGCATTTCCTGGCGCACCTCGACATTCTGTGAAAAATCGGGCAGCGACAGACGCAGGTAACCGGCCAGTTTATCCTCAGGAGTATCAAAAGATAGAAAATGTTCTTCTGAAGACGCCGCGGTATAAGCCAGATCATGAAAGATCAAGGATTCCGCGTCGATTTGCTCGCCGCGCACCTCGCGGCAGCGCACGCACGAACAGCGTTGGCCGCGCCGGTCGAGTTCGTCTTTTACATCCATGCGCAGGCTGCTGCGCTTGTTTCCGGCGGCGATCAATGTGGCTGGAATGTCTCGGATAACCCGGTTCACCCGGCAATATCGCGGAATGGTGACCTTCAAATCGGCCATCAACTGGATGAGTTCTTCCGTGGTATAGGGTTGATATTCACCCCGCTGCCAGATGGAATACAGTTCAGAGTTTTCCACAAGCTGGGTCGGGTAAATCTTGATCTCATCAGGGCAATATCCCCCGCTCCAAAGGCGGGTAAAGTCCTCGCGATCGCTTAAAAGGGTCGCCCCTAAAAGATTGGGCATCCAGTGCAATACCACTTTAAAACCGCCCGCGCGAAGCAGGTTGACAGCCACCAATGTGTCTCCGGCGGAATGCCCGCGTTTATTTAGCGTCAACAGGTGGTCATCCAGACTTTGCGCTCCAATCTGCACCTTGGTCACACCAAGCACCCGCAGGTGAGTCAGGACTGCCGGGGTGATTTCATCCGGCCGGGTTTCGATTACCAGGCCGACGTTGCGGTGATCCGCGTCTTCATTGGCCAATTGGGCTTCTTCCAGCGTTTTGGCTTCATAGCCGTTCATGGCGTCAAAACAGCGCCGAATAAACCATTCCTGGTAGTCAGGGTCGTAGGCAGTGAACGTGCCGCCCAGGATGAGCAGCTCGATTTTGTCGATGGGATGCCCGACAGCGTCCAGCGCTTCAAGGCGCGTGGATACCTGCAGGAACGGGTCAAAATTATTCTGCATGCCGCGCATGGCACCGGGTTCGCCGTATAGATAACTTTTGGGCAGACGGGCGTCATCAGGGCAGAAGATACATTCACCGGGGCAGGCGTGCGGACCGGTCAACACAGTAACGGTGGTCACACCAGAAAGGGTACGCACCGGTTTCAGACGGATGCGTTTGAATAGATCGTTATCTTCCGGCCACTCTCCACTCGAAACCAGTTGGCGATAGGCTTCGACCAGGGTGTGTTTGGCCAGATAACCAATCCCCGGCAGGGGATGCCTGCGGATGGATGCGAACACATCCGCGCCCTGTCGGACTTCCTCCAGAATAATCCTCGCGGCTGCCAGTTTTTCAGGGGTGAAGCGGCGGGCTTCCGTCCATTTTTCAATATCAACCATTATCCGATTTTACCTGTGTCACTCTATAATAAACATATGGATGAAACGATTGTACACGCTTTACTTGAGATCAACCGCCGATTTTATCAAGACTATGCCGAGCCGTTTGCGGCCACCCGCCGGCGCATACAGGATGGGGTGCGGCTGGCTGTGGCTGATCTGCCTGACGGCCGGTACCTTGACCTGGGGTGTGGAAGCGGAACGCTGGCCGGTCATTGGGCCCACCCCCGCGTCGATGGGCGCACACGCACAGGACTCTACCTGGGGGTCGATTTCAGTGCCGGTCTACTGGCGGAAGCACGCCAGGGATTACCAAAGATATTGCCCGCCGGTCTGGGAATTTCCTTTCAACAGCGTGATCTGATGGCCGAAAACTGGACTATCGGTATTGAAGGAGCCCCATTTGACGGTATTCTGGCCTTTGCCGTCTTACACCACCTGCCAGGGCACTCTCACAGGGTTTCCTTTCTGAACCGCGTCAAAGGATTGATTACAGAGGGCGGCAGATTCATCTTCAGTGTGTGGCAGATCCAGAACAGTCCCAAACTGCTTTCCCGGCGTCAGCCGTGGGAGGCAGCCGGCCTGCGCGACGACCTGGTGGAATCCGGTGATGTTCTGCTGGACTGGCGGCAATCCACCAAAGGGTCGCCCCAGAGCGCCGGTCTGCGCTATGTGCATCTTTTCACGGAAAATGACCTTTTTTCTCTGGCTATGGAGACAGGCTGGCAGGTGTTATCCAGTTCGTGCCATGACGGGCACACCGGCAACCTCGGGTTGTACCAGGTCTGGCAGCCGCAGTGATCAGAATACCACGCAGGTCAGTCAGGCTGAGATTCACATGGCCTGAAAATGATCCTGAGTGAAGGCTGAGAAAAAATTCGAGCCATCGTTGAATTTCTTCATTGGTTTGACAAAGCAGATTTGAGCGGGTAAAAGTTTTATTCGCGGGTAATGCGTCCAAAATCCGCCAGTTTTTCCAGTATTGGCGGGTGATAATGGTTGATCAATTCCTCAAGGCTGGTGCGCCCGCTGATTCGTTGGCGGCGGCGGTCAACCGGGCCAGTCTGCGCGCCCTTCCAGACGATTTCCGCCACGTCCTGTGCCGCATGAGGTTTTCCAAGTCTGCGCGAATTGGCCGCGCGGGTCTTCAACAACGCCTGATCGTTCATCATCCAGTGACTGAGGGTCATCAACGCGTCAATGGGTTTAAGTGCAAGATCGCCCGCACCGCTCTGAACGATTACTTCGGCATTGCCTGTTTCCTGGCCGGGGAGGACATCCACGAGCAGGATGGGCAATCCACAGGCCAGGCTTTCGGTGATGATAAGGCCACCCGCTTTGCAGATGATGGCGTCAGAGGCGTGCATCAACAGCGGCATATCACTGACGTATTCAAAAAGGTAAGCGGGAATATGCCAGTCAATGATTTTCAGATTCTCGTAGAGCGTGGCGTCTTTTCCGGCGGCCACGGCAATCTGAACGGGAAAACCGGAATGGTTGATGGTATCAACCGTTTCAATCAGGCGGTCAACCCGTTTGCTGCCCACCGCCAGAATGGTCATGCGGTTGGGGTCCCAGCCTAGTTCGCGGCGGATGACTTCTTTTGACCGGTTTTCCTTCATCAGTTTCGGTGATACCGGGATGCCGGTCTCAATCACATTTTCTGGCTTTAAATTACTGGCAATTGCCAGGTCGCGCACGGCCTGATTGGGCACCAGGCAGGCATCAGACACCCGGTTGAACCAGATACGGTGCACGGAGGATAGATCGGTGACCACGGTATAGAGCGGCACAGATTTGCGATCGATGGTAAACACGGCTTCCAGAGCACTTTGGTAAAGCGGGTAGGTTGACACAATGGCGTCCGGCCTGTACGTGGTCACCAGGTCGCGCATCACGTCATACAACAAAATCATCAGGGCGGATTCGGCAATGGCGCTGGGGATGGGCTTATCACTGGCGTCATAACCCATGCGGTAGAGCTCGGGTGCCTGTTTGACAATCAAATCATAATCAGACTGGCTGTCGCGCAGGAAAAAGGGCGTGCGCCTGTCTTCCAGCGGGTTTACCAGTTGTAATTCGCATTCCCCGCCGTGCAATTCCTGCAGAGCCGCTTGAATAGCCAGAGCGGCGCTGCGGTGCCCAAAGCCGGCATCAGCGGTGAGGATCAGGATCTTCTTTTTGTCACTCATGCTTAAGACTCTTCCAGCGTATCCGGCGGGAGTTGACCATTCAGATAATCCAATAAGAGCTGAAGCGCTTCCTGGGCGGAGCTCTCTTTATTCTGTATACGGTTGCCTTTCCAGATATACCGCCAGGCATGGTTACCCTCATGGGAACTCAAACCGATCCAGACAAGGCCGACGGGTTTGCCCGGTGTGCTTCCACCCGGTCCGGCGATCCCGCTAACAGATATACCGACGGTGCAATCAATCGGGAAGTCGGCTTTCAGGCAGGCGCGAATACCGTAGGCCATTTCAATCACCGTTTCCCGGCTGACGGCGCCGTGTTCGGTCAAAGTCTCCTGACTGACACCCAGAAGCCTTTGTTTGACTTCATACGCGTAGGCTGTGACCGAACCCAGATAATAATCGGACGAACCGGGGACATTCGTGATCCGGTGCCCGATTAAACCACCGGTGCATGATTCGGCCACCGCCAGTTTCAGGCCTTTTTTGGTTAAAAGTTTTCCAATAACAACTTCAATTAATTCACCAGTATTTTTATCCATAGAATTTGATTATAACCAGTGTGGCTTATGAATCATAAAACCTCTTGACAAAGCAACATGGCGTTGTATAATTAAAACAAGTTTGCAATACAAACATGTTTATAGTGAGGAAAAATGAACAACACAATAGAAAACGCGGTTCAACGCACCCGGCAATACTGGTATATCGATGGTTTCAATGAAATGTTAACGGGTCTCGGATTCCTGCTGCTGGGTGCCATTAATTTTATCAGCGGATTCTTTTCCCCTGCGATGGGGTCGGCTGTACTGGTTGGTATAGCTTACCCGTTGGTTATTCTTGCAGGGATGTTTGCCGGGAGGGTTTGGGTTCGCACTCTAAAAGAAAAGATTACCTACCCTCGTACAGGATATGTGAAATATATTCAACCAGAGCGCAATTCACGTGTTAAACGAAAAGCCACCGTATTTTTTGTGGCAATCATTATTTCGATTATTACAATGGTTGTTACTCGTGGTCTTGATCCATTCTGGGTTGTCCTGGGAACCGGATTACTGATCGCCGTATTCATCAGTTATTTGGCTGTGCAGGTGCCATTGAACCGGTTCTTCGTTCTGGCCATCTGGGTGGCTATGGTGAGCACTGCCAGCGCATTTTTGCCAGTTTCCGAAGATATGCAACTAGGCTTCCTGCTGGCTGGTGTCGGCATGGGTTGGCTGGCAAGCGGTGTGATCACCCTTCTAAACTACTTGAAGAACACACATCCCATAGGATCTGGAATGGAAGAAATCTGAATGGATGAAAACTGGCGCACACTGACCGACGTAGATAGACTTGTTCATGAACCATCGCGGTTGATGATCCTGACGATCTTGAATACGGTGGAAAAAGCGGATTTCGTGTACCTGCAACGTGAGACAGGATTAACCAGGGGTAACCTCTCTGTTCACCTGACCAAATTAAGTGATGCCGGGTATATCAATATCGCAAAGACCTTCAATGGCAAAATACCACAAACCATCTGCCAGATCACAGAAACAGGCAAGGCAGCCTTCCTGCGGTATACGCAATACCTGAAACATGTGGTCGACAAGATTTCAACCTCCGGTTAAACCGGAGGTTTTTTTATTCTGTTATTTCCAGGGGGAGATTTGGATGGTAACCGTTGGAAATTCGTGGAATAAAAAAAGAGAGCGCAGAATTTGTATACTACGCCCTCTTCTCCTTGATCAATGACAAGTGGTGGTTACTGCGGCATATTGGGTATGGCTGTCTGCCAGTTATCGCCCACGATGATAGCCACATCGCCGGGTGAATTCGGATCGTACCGGCTGAAGATATGGTCGTTGGGGATATTCATCATGGCAGCCAGGAATTTCATGGTGTACGGTTTACCCGTGTAATCCACCAGGGTCATCTGAGTGTAATGTTGATCTGCGTTACCGGTGCCAATCACATTCATGCCAGATGACAGCAGGTATTGGCCCACTTTTTCGCCCAGGCCGGCGTTCTGGGTGCCATTCTGCACCATCAGTTTGGCCTGCTCGGCAACCATAAGGGATGTCAGATCAGCCACGGGGATGGGAGTGGCGGTGGCATTTGGTGGGACGGTGTTGACCGGAGCCGCTTCCACACCGGAAGAAGTGGGAGCCAGCGCCACAGGAGCGATTGGTCCGCCGGAGGCGAAAATGGTGTCGCGGGTGATGCGGATCTTATCCGGGAATGGGATCAGGATGGACATACCGTCTGCCGACATGCCAATCTGGCAGTCATTGGTGCCCAGCACGGCCATTTTGATATTTTCTTTCGGAATTCTCTGCGCGGCCATGGCCAGTTGGATAACCTGTGACATGGTCAGGTTGGTTCGCAGGCCGGAGGCGATGTCAGAATAGATTTGCGGGGCTTTGGAAACCAGTTCAGGCAGTTTGTTGAGGTTGAAAATCTGGTTGCGCACCGCCATGATCACTTCCTGCTGGCGGGTGGCACGGTCGAAGTCGCCACCATCGGTGTGCCGCTGGCGGGCATACGCCAGGGCGTCGGCACCGCAAAGCGGTTGTGTGCCCGGCTCCAATGTTCGTGTGTTGCCCTGTCCAAGCGGGTCGATGGTGATGGGTACACGTACTTTAATGTCAATACACCCGATCTGGTCAATAAATTTGACAAAGGAATTGAAATCGATCTGAGCGTAGAAATCGATGGGCACGCCCATGAATTGCTCAACCGTCTGAACGGCCAGGGCGGGTCCACCACCGGGAAGTTTGTTGACTTCGCCCAGGTAATAGGCGGTATTAATTTTGCCATAATCGAAACCGGGGATATAGACCCACATATCCCGCGGGATGGAAAGCATTCCGGCTGTGTTGGAAACCGGATCATAGGTAATCAACATCATGCTATCTGTGCGGGATGCCGGTTCATTGGCTTCCCAATCACGGAAATCCAGACCCATGAGGAGAGCGGTCACCCGGCGGGAGCCATCCCACAATTTGGCAGCCGGACCGCTGGCGGCCTGCATGGGTTGGGAAGCCTGGGGGCTGTCTGGCATGGTGATGTTTCCGTTGCCGCCGGAAGCATCCACGGGCGCGCCGGGAACATCCGGCATGACCCAACCGGCGACCACATTCTTAACAACCATGAAAGCGATAATGGCCGTGCCAACAGCCAAAACAGCGAAGATCGAAAGAATAACGGCGGTTACACGGTCACCACGCCGGCGGGGCCGGGTGGAGCGGGAGATTGTTCTGGCCATACGAGTTTCTTAATCCTATTGTTCCGGGTCTGATGATGAGGACTTCACCCGGCATTGTTGCAAGAATAATACCACCAATAATCATTTAAACAATTTTTGGTGGGGGAACCGGCAGCTTATCGACGCTTGTATCCACCCATTTGTCACCTTCATCGATCAGCATAACGGGAATGTCATCAACGATGGGGTATTTACGGCCGCAGTCATGGCAAACCAGCCAGGAATCGTGGACCAGGTCCAATAGCCCTTCTTTTTCACGAACGCAGGCCGGGCAGCGCAGGATATCCAGCAATTCTTTTTTTACCACGTCGAGCCTCCCAAATTAATCATTGTTCTCAATTTCATTACCACATAAGGCGGATTCTACCACACCGGTTCAGGGAGTCGGTGTGACCAGCTCTTCACCAATGGGTGTGGGGGTGGGAATACCTTCCGTGCCGGGGCCGTATTCGTAAACCGATTGCCATGGCTGGTAATGGGTGGTGAATTCATCGTTCAGGTATGGCTGCCCGTTACGCGTCACACTGCGGCGGACAACCACATCCGCTCCGTCTGCCTGCCAGTCAATCTGGTTTATTTCGTTTTTCTCCAACTCCGGGTTTTCTTTATAAAGCGGTTCGGGCGCTTCGACGATGTTTGTCGGTCCGCTGAAATCCGCTTTTACTTCACGGCCGTCTTTTGTGGAATAAAACTTCCAGGTGATGCTGTATTTTTCCGGGTTGACATAGGTTTCCATCAACAGCCAGTACTGGGTGTCATTGGTAAAGCGAAAATCCACATAGGGCACATAGACGGTGGCGTCCATACCGGCCATCTGAGGGTCAATATGATTGCCAGCCGTCTTTTCGTAATAACTTACGCGGTAGGCGTGCGGATGGCGTTCCACAATGGGATAACCGGCAAAAAAGGCTGTGCGGAAGAGCGTCGTGCTCACCTGGCACACACCGCCGCCCACGCCCTTAATGGTGCGCCCGCCATAGATAATCAGCGCTTCGGCAAATCCATTATCCAGGCTGATATCGCCCAGGGCTTTGGCCATTGAAAATGTTTCACCGGGGGCAATCAGCAGTCCATGGAAGCGTGCGGCGGCCGCGGTGATGTTCTGCACGCGATCGGCGCTCGATCCGTAGAAATAGGTTGTCTCCGCGCGCACCAGTTCTTTGATCCCCAGGGAGGCGGTTGTCGCGTCATCACGCACTTCGGGCTTATGGTAATCAAAAACCAGGGTGACATCATGTTCGCCGCCGGCGGCTTTTTGCTGGACAACCCCGATTGTGGATGAGACATTCAATGAGCGGCCGATAACGGCGGGTTCAAGCAGATCCAATTTTCGTTCGTTGTCGTCAAAGATAAACCGCGCGTTGCGCCAGAGAAGGTTGGTCTTGTTGGCCAGGTTGTTGAGATAGGTCAACAGCAATTGATTGTTAAATTCCACGCGGTACGCATAATGGTCCCCCTCTTGTACACGGCCAAGCGATAGCATGCCCGAAAGCGTCTGGGGATCGATACTCCAGGGTCCAAGCCCTTCCGCCTGGTCTGGCGGCATGGAAAAGGTGAGGGGCGCGGAAAGTATCTTCCTGATAATCGCTCCGGTTTTTTCCACATCCACCACGGCCGGTTCGGTCGTGTTTACAACCAGGTCCACCGGACCGCTCTGCATGGTGGACATCATGATGGTGATTTTTTTGAGCGATTCCAACTGGTCGAGCTCGCGGCCGGTTTCGCCGGAACGGATTTTCACGTCCACCCCGTTCACAGAGATTTCCGCCTCAATAAGGGCGTGGTTTACCCGGGATGCGATCTGTCCCAGGATCACCGACGTCAGGCGCTGATCGTACACGTAGGCGGGTGACAGAATGACACCGATGCGCGCGGCTGTCACAATCGTGTTCACCTTATGAAAATATGAGCCTTCGCGGCCCACGGCAAATGCGTTGCCGGCAGAGGCTTTGGGGTCAAGAGTGAGGCCGAGGGAAGCCGGTGTGTAATCCCAGGTTTTATCCTGATGCTTCAGGGTAATCTTGCCATTTTGAGGGTACGGAAAAGAGATGTTGATGACCTGTTCTGCTTCTTCAGGAGTCAACCCGCCCATATCCACCCCCAGCATGGAAACGCCGGGGAAAATGCGGTTCGCGTACCAGACCTGGTAAAGCAGGGAAGCCGCGAACAAAAAAAAGATAAAGAAGAAAGAACCGGTGAGCAGCACGAGGAAAATCTGCACCAGAAGGTTGGGAGAGTGAGATCGACGGGGAGTGCGGGCGCTCATGGTGATTAAAATTATAACTCCCAAAAATTGGTATGACCAATTTTTGCAGAATCCCTTGACAGGGCAGAAAATGCTAGTAGAATTCTGCCCGTTGTCAGAAACAGACAACGATTTCGCCCGAGAGGGCAAATCACTGAAAACCCAATACTTGACTTCTTTGAAGGCACCCTGCCCTCGATCAAGGAGTTTCTGAAACAAGCGCCGGTGGAGAAAGAAACACCGGCAAAATTATCGGAAATTGACCCCTTGACAGAAAGAAACAGACCGGGTAAACTCAAAGTCCCTTAGTTGAGGACGATTTCGCCTGACGGCAAATCGGTAACAATCAAAGGGGCAAAAGAGCCCCCGCTAGCGTCGCTGTGACAGCCGATGTTGAAACAAAAAGACATCGGCGAATTCGTCTGAAAAAGCCTTGACAGGCGGGGAAAGAGCGAGTAAACTCTCGCTCCGCGAAGTTGAGCGAACCTTAACAACTGAAAAGTGATAGGAAGAGAGCGATACCCTGTCGTTCTAAAAAATTCCGTAAACTGTAAACCTGAAAAGGTTAAAAATTTTTTGCGGAGAGTTTGATCCTGGCTCAGGATGA
>CAYQUX010000012.1:0-126183 GCA_964420995.1 uncultured Leptolinea sp.
GGGGACTTTTTATTCCGTCCTTTTCTGTACTTTTATCACCGTTCCTGACAGCGCATCATGGTCCCCCCTTCCGCTTCGCTGCGGGGGTGCTTCGCGACCATCGCCGTCGTAAGCGTACTGCGCGCCGGCCAGTGCCTGGGGCGCGGGTCATTTTTCAAACCGAGTCTGAGAATAATCTCTATTTACAGTCCGGAATCCACTCAAGACAACCGGTGTGTCTGAATTGTTCGTATACTTCATCCGGTGTTTTCCAACCAAGTTTCTCAATGTCTAATGTTTTTATATATTGGATAAACTCAACCTCTGTATGAAACCCCTCTGAAATATTTTTATCCGGGAATAGTACAAACCAGTGATAGAAATTGTTAAGAATATAAGGATTGGCTTTTTTATTTACATAGGGGGAATAAACCATGATAATGCCATTTTGTAAATCAAACTTTTCAACTTCTTCAATATTATAAACATAAGCTTCTTTGCTGTTTGGAACAGAAACCCATATTCCTAATTTTCCTAAAAAAATTCTCCAAGGGGCATATGGCTCTCCCTGCACGATTTGAATCGGCTTAATAAGCGGGATGTGAATCATTTCAAAATCCTCACTTACGTTATAAAATGGATCAGCATGTTCGGCAGGCCGTGTGCAATACAAAAATAATGCGACACATAGTAAAACTATTAAACAACCAATTCCTTTTTTCATCAGCGCCTTTCATTTAAGGTATGACAATGGAGGCACGGGCCTCGGTTTCGGCTTAGGAGGAATAATTTCTTTCCATTGGGTTTCTACTGGGAGATCATCTTCTGCGCCTAAAATTATATTGTAGGCGAAATACGTTGGAACAGAATATAAGTTGTACCAAAAGCTCCTGTTTCTTCCAGGAATAAAATTAAAATTGTCGGTTATTTTCATTGTGGCCGTAATTGTCCCATCTCTAAATACTCTAATATTCTGGGCTTCAAAAGTTCCATGGCGAACAGTCATAAAAGCTTGATTTCCCTCAATTGTTGCTTTTGCCCAATTTCCGCTAGGTCCTTCTGCATTGAAATCTCTTGAAATATCTGGGAGAAAATATTCTTCTTTTGTAAATTCCTTATTTTCCCTAATTTGATCAATAATTTCATCGTGAGCGGTTATCACGCTGGGGTCATTTTGCAGGCTTTGTTTTGCTTCTCCTACGATATTAGCGTATTCAGCATGCTCATAACCTAAATACGCTAGCTCCGTAACATTCGATGCATTGCCATCTGCTGGAGCCAAAGGTTGATGTATGCAATGTGCATAAATCGCTGTTCCAACAATCACACCGACACCGACAGCGATTAACATAGGCATCCAGAAAATATGACCACTTGGATCAGTATATTTGATTGGATTATTATTTGAATATGAGTACCTGTCATAACCCTGACTCCTCCCCGGCTCGGGAATGATCGTATCGGCCGAGGTGAAATGGGCTGTCAGGGGGTCGTAGAATCTTGACACGTAAAAGTCCAGCCCCAGCTCAGCCTGCGCCAGTTGACCGGTATATCTGTACTTCGTGGGCGTGATGCCTTGCGTTAATCGTATCTCCCCAAAGGCGGTGTACTGGATCACGCTGTTCAGCGTGCCGTCCGAATTCGCGGTGGTGCTGGCGCTGCTCGCGAAGCATCCTGTAAGGGCCAGGTGATCGCCCAGCACCCAGGTCAGGGTGTCGGCGTTGTCGGTTAATGTTCGCACGGCGACCCCTGCACCGTGCTTCGCGCGGCGCGGGGCAGGTCGTCACCGTCCCCGCAAAGTAGAACTTCTGAATCTTCATTCCACCCGGGCTGACTTCCTTGTTTTAATGCCGGCCAGGGTAAAACGTGGTCACTCCGTTGACCGTGCCGCGCATCATGGTCCCCCCTTCCGCTTCGCTGCGGGGGTGCTTCGCGACCGTCGCCGTCGTAGGCGTACTGCGCGCCGGTCAGCGCCTGCGGCGCGGGCTCCGAAGCCAGCGGCGTCGGTGTGGCTGTTGGTGCGTTGGTGGCGGTTGGGGTAAATGTACTGGTCGATGGTGGGACCGGCGTATTCGTTCTTGAGGGCGTCGGTGAGGGCGTGTACGCCGTGGCCGTCGGTGTGGCCGTTGCCAGCCCGCGCACAATGAAGGCATCCACGTTGTAGTAGCCGTCCACATAGGCCACGCGGATGGTGTGATACCCCGGCGTCAACAGCGGGCTGGTCCATGCTTTCTGCCAGGTGAGCGCGGCTGTGCTCTGGTTCAGCCGCGTGACCAGCGAGCCGTCAATAAAGATATCCGCGTGTCCGTACCCGCTGATCCCTGCGTACACCAGGGTGACGTGCGTGCCATAAAAACTCAAAGACGCGCTGCTGCCTGCGGACGCCGTGTAATGAAGGTTGTTGGCAGAAGGGCCGGTGTTGTTGTATACCGTCCATGTGCCGCTGAAAACGATCATCCCATTTGGCCCATCCTCATACGTTCCGCCGGGCACAATGGATGTGCCAACCGGCGTGGGCGTGATGCCCGGGTCCGGCGCGGAGACGATCAGCGCGTCAATGTATGAGAGGCAGTTCAATAACTATTTTCACCTGATATTTGGTATTCGAAATAAGAAGGCCTTTTAATCCAAATTATCTCAAGATTCAACAACTTACCTCTTGATTTTTTTGACAGTATCTCCCCAATTTTGATGTTATCCCAAAATTAGTTTTCTAATTTTCTCTTTATAAAAATGTAAGTTTTTTTCAGTATATATTGCAATCGTTATTTCTTTTTTATAATCAATATCATTGATATGAATATGATCACCGATCTCAGCATTTATAGATTCAATCTTACTTGCCATTTCAGATGCTTCATTAGGAGTCAGCATTATTAGTATTTTGTTATAAGTTACTCCGTTTTTTTCATCAATTATTATCATATTCCAATCTCCTATTCCTATTTAGGTAAAACATCTGAGGGATAAATCCTATTGTTTATCCACTTCCCTGCTTCATTCAACCATTCTAAATGTATATGAGGATTTAGGTGAGGTGAGGTATCGTTGAAATCAAAACGGATTTTTTTCGTGTTTTCCACATTTCTTAAAATAAAATCACCTGCATCATTTCTGATGCTTACCAAATCTTTACCGAGCCAGTTCTCAACATCATCAGCAACTTGCAGTACATTCGTTGAAACTTGTTGTGATGAAGATATAATTTCTTTTCCGGCTTGTGTTGCAACATTTTCGACTGATGGGAGTAATTCCTCCCCACTGTGCATAATTTGTTTTGCCTCATCGCTACAATCCCCCTGGCATGCCAAATTAATCGTCTCAGTAGCACTCCCTATCTCAGAAGCAGTTTTTACGATACCAATTGTCGAGAGAAGTCCTTCTACTGCAACAGAAATACCTGATACAGTTATTAAACTAATTACCGTAAATGCGGCAATTTCTGCACCATTATCGCACCCACCATACTTACATCCATTTTTCTCATCGTCTTTAATAATATTTAATAATTCATTTCTATCAGCTTCTGCTTTTTCTTCATCCGTTTCTTCACAATCTTCACCTGGACCGCATTCTCCCATTGGACTGTGACCACCAGGGTCGATGAAGATAATCGGATTATTATATGAGTAACAATAACGATCAAATGCTGATGCTCTCCCCGGCTCGGGAATGATCGTATCAGCTGAGGTGAAATGGGCTGTCAGCGGGTCATACCAGCGGGCAACATAGTAATCCAACCCCAGCTCGGCCTGCGCCAGTTGACCCGTGTAGCGGTATTTCGTGGGCGTGATTCCCTGCGTCAATCGTATTTCTCCGAAGGCGGTGTACTGAATGATACTGTTCAATGACCCATTCTCATTGGCCGTGGTGCTGGTTGACCCTAAATGGTCTGAAACTACCCAATTAAGCGTATCGGCAGTGTCGGTTAATGTACGTACGGCAATGGTGACCGTCCCTGCAAAGTAGAACTTCTGGATCTTCGTAGCACCCGGACTTACTTCCTTGTTGTAATGCCTTCCGGGGTAAAACGTGGTGACTCCATTCACCGTGCCGCGCATCAGGAAAAAAACCCTAAGGGTCTCGACCAGTACCTTTGGAAGCTCAGAACCCAGATGAAGACCCTTAGGGTTTCAGGCCTATGCGATAATTTGGCATGGTCGATTGTAAATCAGGCATGCGGTAAGAAAAAAAGCGGTCTCAACTTACCAGTTAATTAATAGTCGGGGCGAGAGGATTTGCGCAGTACCACAACGTGGCAAACCGATACTTTCAACCCCCATTCAGACTTATGTTTTTAAATGAAATAGTCGGGGCGAGAGGATTTGAACCTCCGATCTCACGGTCCCGAACCGTGTGCTCTAGCCGGACTGAGCCACACCCCGAACAGCGCCCATTATAGCCCACCCGCCTGTCTTTTGGCAAGGGACGTTTTTTAGATTAGGATTGGATTAGAAACCGGTTAAACTAATTGACTTGTGGTATGAGAAAGTTGTATAAAATAGTACGATACTCGTGAAAAACATTTCAAAGATTGATTTCTATATCACTACTTAATCTCAATTAAACCGGCAGCCGCAACGGCTGTCGTGTTTGTAACAAAAGCTCCAAGGAGTAATGGATGATACACGTCAAGAGTCTAAGCAAAGACTATGGTTCACGCCGGGCTGTAGACGAGATCACCTTCAACGCGGAAAAAGGTGAAATCCTCGGTTTTCTTGGCCCCAACGGCGCCGGCAAAACCACCACAATGCGCATGCTTACCGGTTACATGCCACCCACCAGCGGAACAGCCGAGATCGGCGGTTTCGATGTGGTCGATGATTCACTCGAAGTCCGCAAGCTGGTCGGTTATATGCCCGAATCCGTGCCGCTCTACAACGAAATGACCGTGATGGAATACCTCACCTACATGGGCGAGTTCCATCGCATCCCCGATCTTGACGACCGTGTGGACGAAGTCCTCGAACAGGTGCACCTGGATGACCGCGCCGGCGGCTACGTCGGCAACCTGTCGAAAGGCATGCGCCAGCGGCTGGGTTTGGCCCAGGCCATCCTGCACCGCCCCGAGGTGCTCATCCTCGATGAGCCCACCATCGGGTTGGACCCCGCGCAGATCATCGAAGTCCGCAACCTGATCCGCGAGATCGGCAAGGAACACACCGTCATGCTCTCCACGCACATCCTCACCGAGGTACAGCAGGTCTGCAACCGGGTGATCATCATCAACAAAGGCCGCATCGTGGCCGAAGACACACCCACCGGTCTGCAGGCGCGCCTCTCGGGCGCCGATCGCGTGCGCATCCGGGTCAAGGGAGATGCCAGTGACCTGCTGCCGTTCGTCACGCCCATTCAGGGTGTGGTGAACGCCGAAGTGCTCAAAGACAACGCGCTGGAGATCAGCATGTCGGCCGGCCAGGACGCGCGCGGCGAAATCGCCCGCCAGATCGTCAAGCACAAATTTGACCTGCTGGAAATGCAGACAGCCAGCCTGAGCCTGGAAGATATCTTCATGCAATTAACCCAGGATGAACCCTCCCGCCCATCATTGGACGGAAGCGTGGATGCCTGAGGCATTGGAGCAAACGCACATGAGAAACATCTGGATAATTGCCAAACGTGAATTCAAACAATACTTCATCAGTCCCATCGCCTACGCGGTTATGTTCCTTGTACTTCTGGTCATGGGGCTCATTTTTTATGCCAATTTCTACGCGGCTTCACTACAGCAGTACGTTCCCGACATCCGCATGGTGCTTTCGCCCATGGTCACCATTCTGCTTTTCACCACGCCGGCCATTACCATGCGCCTGCTGGCCGATGAGCAAAAATCCGGGACACTCGAAGTGCTGATGACCAAACCCATTCGTGATTGGGAACTGGCCGTCGGTAAATGGCTGGGCGCCATGTTGTTTTATACCGTTCTGCTTGGTCTGACCTGGGTCTATCCCCTCATTTTGACCTTCATGATCAAACCCGGTCTTGACCTGGGGATCGTTGTATCCGGCTATCTGGGGATTTTCCTGATGGTTGGTTTCTTTGTGGCTGTGGGCGTGTTTGCCTCCTCCCTGTTTTCCAACCAGATCGCCGTCTTCTTCGCGACCCTGGGGATTTTACTCGTCTTCTGGCTGATTGATTACCCCGGGCAGGCCTTTGGCGGCGCGGCTGGAAGCGTAATGCAATACCTTGGATTAACCGGGCATTATTTCAACTCGTTTTATGCCGGTGTACTTGAACTGAAAGACCTTATCTACTTTATCAGCATGTCAGCGCTTGCCTTATTCGCGGGGAGCGCTTCCATTGAATCGAGAAGGTGGCGGTAATGGACGACAAAACCAAAAAATTCGCCCCCATCGGGCTTTATCTATCTTTAGCCGCGGCAGCCGTTTCACTGGGCCTGTATGTTGTGCAGCGCCAGTGGAATTTGCCGCTGCAGATCGCGCTGGGTGTCATTGTTCTTGGGTTGGCGCTGGCCATCTTCCTTGACCCGGAAAAAGCCAAGGAACTCTTGACCGGCCGCCAGGGGAGGAATACTTCCAACGCGCTGGTCATGGGTATCGCGGTACTCGGCATCATCGTGGTTATCAATTATCTGGGCAACAACAACTCAAAACGCTGGGACCTGACGGAAGAACAGAAGAATTCCCTCGCCCCCGAAACCGTGGAGATCCTCACCAAGCTACCCTCAAAAGCCACGGTCACCGGGTTCTTCACCGCGCGTTACCCCAGAGACACGGCCACGCAATTGCTGGAAAACTACAAAACAGCCGGCAGCGGCAAGTTTGACTATAAATTCGTCGATCCCGAAGCGGACCCGGTGGCCGCGCAAACCGCGAATATCACCCGCGACGGCACACTGGTTGTCTCGATGGACGGCCGCAGCGAACAGGTCTCTTTCGCCGATGAAACTGAACTCTCCGGCGCGCTGGTGCGCCTGATGAACCCCGGCAAGCGCAATATCTACTTCCTGACCGGCCACGGCGAATACAATCCCGATGGCTCATCCGGCGAGGTAAGTTACGGACTGGTCAAGACCGCGCTGGTTGGCAAGAACTACACCGTGCAGGCGCTGAACCTGCTTCAAAATCCCACCGTGCCCGATGACGCCCTGGCCGTGGTCATTGCCGGCGGGAAGACTCCTTTAAATGAAAAGGAAGTCTCCGCGCTCAAGGAATTCCTTAATAAAGGGAAATCTGTGGTCTACCTGGTCAATCCGAGCGTGGAGAGCGGCATAAAAAGCGCCGACGACCGGCTTGGCGCCTACCTGAAATCAGACTGGTCGATCACGCTGGACGATGACCTGATGATCGATACGAACGTCAATCCGCCCACCATTCTGGTGGCTGACAGTTACGGCTACCATTCCATCACCAACCGTTTGCAGGGGCTGGTCTCTCTCTTCCCAGGCGCGCGTTCCATTCAATATGATCCACAGGCCCAGGGAATTACCATCACAAAGCTGGTTTCTTCTTCCAGAGCATCCTGGGGTGAAATGGACCTGACCAGCATCGCCAACCAGCAAGTTTCCGCAGACCAGCAGACCGACCGTATTGGACCGGTCGAAGTAGCAGTGGCGGCAGAGAACACGGATACCAAAGGCAGACTGGTGATTGTTGGCGACGCGGAGTTTGCCAATGATGAATACTACGGTCAATATGGCAATGGTACATTATTAACCAATGCCGTCGATTGGGCTGCAGGCCAGGAGAATTTGATCAACCTGACCCCGAAGAAAAATGTCAACCGCGTGCTCACCCCGCCGACCATTTTTTCCAACGGCATGATCTTCCTGATCACCGTTATCCTCCTCCCCGGTGCTGTTCTGGTGGCGGGAATTGCCACCTGGGTCCAACGACGCAAGAGAGGTTGATCGATGGTCAAGAAACCAACCCTGATCCTTCTGGCAATCTTTATGCTGCTGGCGGCTTTTGCCTGGTGGTTCCAAAAATCACCCTATTCGGCTGCCAATAGTGGAACAGCCACACCCACATCCATTTTAAGTCCATTGGCAAATTGGAAAATCGAAGACACGCGCCAGATCAAATTCTTCAACAGCGAGGGCAGTCCACTGTCCCTTCGCATGGGTAAAAGTATGATTGACTGGAGCATCGATGAGGATACTTCCGTATCCGCCGATTCCGGGAAGGTCATGCAGCTATTGTCCGAACTCCAGTCCATGCAGCCAATCGCGCGTTTGGAAACCGGCATCGATGAAAAAGCGGTTGGGCTGGTGGAAAAAGCACGCAAGATCACCCTGGTTGACTCCGCCGGCACCACAAAAGAGATCACCATGGGAAATGAGACTGCCACCTCCTCCGGCACGTATGTAAAGATCGGTTCCGATGTGTATATCATGAACACACAAACGATCAGCAGTGTCACCGATATGTTGACTCTGCAAGGGATAATCAAGCAAACAGAAACACCGATAATGGAAACAGGCACACCGCAACCTTGATTTTCTTTAAGGTATTGAAAAGCCTTCTAAAAAAGTGTATTCTGAATACTGGCTAATTTTGAAAAAATGATGGACCTATACTCTGAAAGAACGGTTTAATTACTATTTATGGATGATGCAATTTTGCATGTAGTTGATGAAGATGAAGAATACTCTGCAATCGCTCGATTGATAGAACTTGGCCGCCAGAAGTCTTTCGTCACCATCGATGATATTCTTCATTTCTTTCCCGAAGCGGAACAGGATGTCGAACAGCTCGAAGAAGCCTTCGCCGCCCTGCTGAGCGCCGGGATCAATTACATTGAAGAAGCGACCGCGCTGGAAGAACCAGCGGAAGATGAACTTACCCTTGAAGAAGAAGCGGAAGAAGAGCCAGGTCAATCTCCGTTTCTCGATGATCTGGCCAACATTGACACAGATGACACCATTGGTCTGTATCTGAAAGAGGTCAGCCGGGTTCCCCTGCTGACCGCGGAAGAGGAAGTTGAGCTGGCCCAGCGAATTGAGCGCGGCCGCATGGCGCGTGAGGAACTGGCGCGCGGTAATGTAAGCACCCGCCGGCGTATGGAATTACGGCACCTGATTGAAGACGGCTGGGCCGCCCGTGAGCACCTGATCACCGCGAACTCGCGCCTGGTCATCTCAGTGGCCAAAAAGTACATGGGGCGCGGTGTGCCCTTCCTTGACCTGATCCAGGAAGGCAACATCGGCCTTATCCGCGCCACGAAGAAGTTTGATTACCGCCGCGGCCACAAATTCAGCACGTATGCCACATGGTGGATCCGCCAGGCGGTTACCCGCGCCATCGCCGACCAGGGGCGCACCATTCGCGTCCCCGTGCATATGGGCGATCAAATCAACAAACTGCTGCGCGTACAGCATCAGCTTACCCAGCGATTGGGGCGCGAACCAACCGTCGAAGAACTGGCAAACGCGTTGGAAGTTCCGCCGAAAAAAGTTGAGAATATGATCCAGGTCGCCCGGCGGCCTCTGTCACTTGAAACGCCCACAGATGACGAAGAAGATTCCGTCCTGGGTGATTTCATCGAAGATGACGAAGCTCCCCCTCCGGATGACACGGCCACCTATAATTTGCTGAAAGAACACCTGGAAGACGTGCTCAATTCCCTGCCTCCGAGAGAGGTGCGCATTCTACAATTGCGATACGGATTGCTGGACGGGCAAGCCTACACGTTGGAAGAAGTTGGCCGGAAAATGGGCGTTACCCGTGAGCGTGTCAGGCAAATTGAGGCCCAGGCGCTCAGCCGGCTGCGTCATCCAACCATCCGCCGGCGCCTGCGAGATTATCTGGGCGAGTAAATATAAAAAAAGCGCATATCTATGCGCTTTTTTTTATTTATTTTTTCTTGCATTAAACCATTGTTTGGTGCATACTTCCTGTGGGAGGAAAGTTTTATGAATAAAATCCCACTTCGAGCCTACAACCGTGAGATTGAGAATCTAATCGATAATAATCAATCTCAAATCGCGTTGGAGCATTGCGAACGTATTCTGGTTCAGTATCCCCGCTGCCTTGAAACTTTTCGTCTGATGGGCAAAGCGTTTCTGGAATTGCAGCAATTTGATAAAGCAGAAGAAGTATTTCAAAAAGTACTGTCATGGGTTCCCGATGATTTTACGGCCAATCTGGGTTTGAGCCTGCTGCGCGAGAAGCAAACCAATCTTGACGGCACGATCTGGCATATGGAACGCGCGTATGAAGCGCAGCCTTCCAACACGGCCATTCAGAACGAATTGCAGCGTTTGTATAAACAGCGCGACGGGGTAGCTTCTCCACGCATCCGCCTGACCCGCGGTGGATTGGTGCGCATGTATATCCGCGGTGATTTGCTTCCGCAGGCCATCAACGAAATCCAGTCCATCCTGAGCGAAGATCCATCCCGCATGGATATAAAAATTTTGCAGGCAACCGCTTACCTGAAATCAGGCAGGAATGAAGATGCCTTCGCCATTTGCCACGAAATCTTGCAAGAACTTCCTTATTGCTATGAGGCAAACCGCATACTTTTTGAGAATCCCACATCATCATTAAAAATTGAGGAAGCTCAAAACATTCAGCAGCGCCTGCGTGAACTTGATCCCTATTACGAATTCACCAGCCCGGAACAACCTGATCCGGCGAAAGTCGTGGAAGAAGAGGTCGAAATTGAAGCGGCCGGGGATTTAGGCCCAAAAACTGCAACTACAAAAACAGCCCCACCCCCGTCATTTTCGGCATTTGACGTGTTCAGCCAGTCCGCGTCTCCCACATCAGGCAGCGCAGAAGCCGCGCCTAAGCCATCTGTGGAAAAGGATGAAATTCCTGCCTGGATGGAAGACCTGAAATCAGTACCGTTTGATGGATACGCAGATGGCGAAAATAACGGTTTGGCTGCTGGCAATTTGCCAGACAACTTCTCGACTGGATTCGATCCTGGAAAACCTATGACAACAGATGATTCGATTTCAAAAAATAATTTCTCTCAAGAAAACGGATTACCTCCTTTCGGCCAACCGGAAGAGAACCAGGTTCCGGCCAATCCATTTTTGGCGGTTCCAGGGGAATCCATACCGGCGGCTGAACCTGGCGATATCCCGGAATGGTTGAAAGCCCTCGCGTCGGAACCTCCGGCTGCCTCGTCTGATGCGGTTACGTCTCCCTTACGTGTCCCCGGGGAGACCGGTGTTCTTCAGATGGGAGATGAAAATCTTGACTTTTTACGAGACACTCCCGGCCAGGCGACTGAATCCCCCGCGGTACTCCGCGAAGAGGTTCAACCCTCCGAATCGCAGCCTTCGCATGTGCAATCCATATCTGAACTTCTGCCCCCCAGCCCGTTTCTTACCTCCAGTGAATCCACGCAGCCGGTTCCCCTTGAGAATGAGCCTGAAGCCAAATCCGCACCCGAACGGGACGTTCCTGATTGGTTAAAGTCTGCCGTTGATTCACAAACCGATCAAGACATTCGATCCGAACAACCCTCCGCGGTGGATTTCCGTCAGGATTTTGTTAACGAGTCGGCAATTCCTCCCATTTCCCAATTTGACAATGTAGCCCTGGAAAACCAGTTCCAGGAACCCGAACCGGAAGACCAGGTTACGGCTCCCGTATCAGAAGACGAGATTCCCACGCCAGAGATCGAACAGTATCTCGAACAGCTTCGGAAAGATGTCACCCCGGGAGACCAGCCCGACTGGCTTAAAAAAGAAAACCTCGGCAGCGATCTTCAAGCCTTATTCGATGAAAAAGGGAAAGCTCCGGAAAAACCGGTGGAATCCACCGCCCCAGACCTGGATTGGATGGCGCAATTGAAACAGGAAGAGCCAACCCAGGCACAACCTCCCGTTCCGCCCGCTCCAACCCCGCAGCCCACAATATCTGTTCCCAATGTTCCTGACTGGCTTTTCACCCCGGAAGAGGTGGATGGAGAAACGGCTCCCATTCATTCCGATACCCCGGTCACTCATCAACCACCTCCCGACTGGCTGGCAGCGGCCCGTCCTGATATCTTCTCACACGATTTTGACTTGAATGAACCAGAAAAAGCGCCGTCAGGAGAAGTTGAGGCGGTTTCACAGCCTCCTGTGGAAAACATTCCACAATCCACCCCCGGTGATCTCTCTGCCGCACCGGCAGCCCCGGTCGAAGAATCCATTCCGTCGGCTTCTGAATCCACCCTGCCTGACCTGGACTTTTTGAAATCAGCTCCTATTGATTTCATGAGTGCAGACCGCGCGCCTTTGACTGATAACCTTACTGAACCGGCAGCGTCACCTGACACCACAGAAGAACTGGATTTCAGCAAAGCCTCGCCCGCTGAGAGCCTACCTGCTGATCTGGCCGCCATGCTGCGTGATGAGGAAGTAGGTGAAACAACGAATCGCCTCATCGATGAGCCCACACCGGAATTTTCGCTGGATGTTGATATCCCCGGGATAAATCTTGGAGAGGTAAGTCCCCCAGCCCAAATGGAAGAGGCACCTTCCTTTGTTACTCAACCGGAGGAACCGGCAGCAACATCCACTCCGGTATCTGCATTTGATCAAAATATTGAAGAAATCCTGGCCTCCGCCGCGAAAGTGGAAGAACCCCAGGAACTGGTTGAAGCGGAAGCCTTTGAATCTGCTCCGTCTTCGCAGGCTGAATCAATCATTTCTTCAGCCGAAGAAATTCCCGAACCCGGACCTCAGGCAGCCTCTGTGGTTGAAAAACAACCTGATGAAGACTTTTCGGCAGCCGGTCAAAAAACCATTCCAGTCTCTCCCGAAATGGCGGACCTTATCGAAAAACCGCCATCAGTGGTCGAGCCGACTATTCCCATCGAATTGAACGCGGAAAAACCAATCATTTCTGTTGAACCGGTCGAATTTGTCGAACCTGTAAGCACATCAGCGGAACAGCAAAAAGAGGAAGTCCCCGCCGCTGCAGCTTCTTTTAAACCGGAAAAAATTGAAGAACCGCTCGTTTCGGTTCCAGAAACTCCGAAAGTTGAAGAACCGGCCGCGATTCCGGTTGAACCTGTTGCAGTGGTGAAACCTGTGGCAGAGGTGGAACCCGCTCCTGTCGTTGAGAAACCGGCCGTCAAACCTGCGCCGATTAGAATGGAAAAGAAACCGGTTGAAAAACAGGAGCCAAAAGCAGAAAAACCTTCCCGCCCACCCAGACCCAAACCGGTTGCTCATGTTGAGAAACCCGTTTCTACATCCTCGCGGAAATCCGCTGGCTCGGCAGATTTGACCCGTGCTCGCGATGCCGTTAACCACGGTGATATTCAGACTGCTCTAAGGCGTTACATCAAACTGGTAAATGCCAATAAAGTACTTGATTCGGTCTCGAATGATCTAAAAGAACTGGTGCGGAAACATCCAAAGAATTATCTGGCCTGGCAAACCTATGGAGACGCTCGGCTGCGCGCCAACCGTATCCAGGAAGCATTGGATGCCTACGCGAAAGCCGCCGATCTGTTAAAATAATCCGGCTTTTATTCTACTTACTCTGGAGTTGTCATGGAACGCACGTTTGTCCTTATTAAACCAGATGGTGTTCAACGCGGATTAATCGGAGAGGTCATCGCCCGCCTTGAAAAACGCGGATTAAAACTGGTCGCCGGAAAATTTCTCTCCGTAAGCCAGGATTTGGCAGAAAAACATTATGCCGTGCACAAAGGGAAAGACTTCTACGCCGGTTTGATTAGATACATTACCTCCGCCCCGGTTATGGCCATGGTTTGGGAAGGTTCAAACGCTGTGGCTGTGGTACGGCAGACCATGGGTGCCACCCGTCCATGGGAAGCCGCCCCTGGTAGCATCCGCCACGATTTCGCGCTTGAAGTTGGGCGCAACCTTACCCACGCCTCTGATTCTGTCGAGAATGCGGGTGCTGAAATAGCTCTCTGGTTCTCCCCCTCAGAGCTGGTTGAGTGGCAACGCTGCACAGACGACTGGATTTTTGGAAAAAATTAATAATATTCATATAAAAAAACATTTAAAAACAATCTCCATCCGCTATCATCAAGGGATGGAGATTGGTATAATCCTCTCTGGAAAAAAGAATTTCTTCCAGTTTTGGAGGTATAAGTGAATTCTCGTAATCAATCATATGTGGTTTATGTGCTGTTGTTTATCGCCATCATCGCCATGGTGGTTTACAGTTTCAGCCAAAATGCCACAACTTCAGGTGTTCTTACCATTAACCAACTTGCATCTGAAGTCAAAAATGGGAAAGTTTCCCGTATTGTGACGGATGAAAACAAGCTGACGGTTACGTATAACGATGGAACACAAAAGTCAGCCACATCCACCAAAGAGACTGATGCCACGCTGGTGGCACAACTCCTGGCGTTAGGTGTTTCCCCGGAAGAACTTTCGCCCGACAAGGTTCAGATTGAAGTCAAACCACCCAGCGCGTGGCTGGGAATTGGCACAATTCTGACATATGTCCTTCCATTTTTGATCCTTGCCGGAGCGTTGTTCTTCATCTTCCGTCAGGCTCAGGGAAGCAACAATGCCGCCATGTCATTTGGTAAATCCCGCGCGCGTATGTTTACCGGTGATCAGCCCACTGTTACATTTTCAGACGTTGCCGGCGTGGATGAATCGAAAGAGGAATTACAAGAAGTGGTTGAATTCCTGCGCGAACCGCAGAAATTTATACAACTTGGCGCCCGTATTCCAAAAGGTGTCCTTCTGGTTGGCCCTCCGGGAACCGGCAAGACACTCCTCGCAAAAGCCGTTTCCGGCGAAGCCGGGGTGCCTTTCTTCTCCATCTCCGGTTCAGAATTTGTTGAAATGTTCGTAGGTGTGGGAGCCAGCCGTGTTCGTGATCTATTCGATCAGGCCAAGCGCCATTCACCGTGTATCGTGTTCGTGGATGAAATCGATGCCGTTGGCCGTCAGCGCGGTGCCGGTCTCGGTGGCAGCCACGACGAACGAGAGCAAACCCTCAACCAGATGCTGGTTGAAATGGACGGTTTTGATACAGATACGAACATCATCATCATGGCCGCAACCAACCGCCCCGATATCCTTGATCCCGCGCTTTTACGCCCCGGCCGCTTTGACCGCCGCGTGGTGTTAGACCGGCCGGATGTTCGCGGTCGCGAAGCCATATTGAAAGTGCATTCAAAGGGAAAACCGTTGGAACCGGCTGTTGATCTTGGTGTCATCGCCAAGGCAACCCCGGGATTTGTTGGCGCCGACCTGGAAAATCTGGTCAATGAATCCGCGATTCTGGCGGCTCGCCGCAATAAAACCACCGTAGGCCAGTCTGAATTTGAAGAATCTATCGAGCGTGTCATCGCCGGCCCTGAACGTAAGAGCCGCCTGATCAGTGAAGAAGAAAAACGCATTGTGGCGTATCATGAAGCCGGTCACGCCGTGGTGATGAATTGTCTACCCGAAGCGGATCCCGTTCAGAAGGTCTCCATCATCGCTCGCGGCATGGCAGCCGGTTACACACTCGCGCTGCCCCTTGAAGACCGCACACTGACCCCCAAGAAGAAGCTGATGGCCGAAATTGTTGGCCTGTTGGGAGGGCGTGCCGCGGAGGACCTGGTCTTTGATGATATTACCTCTGGAGCATCCAATGACATTGAACGGGTCACGCATCTGGCACGTTCCATGGTCACACGGCTTGGTATGAATGAGAATCTTGGTCCCATGGTATACGGACAGAAAGAAGAACTCATTTTCCTGGGCCGCGAAATCTCTGAACAGCGTGATTATTCCGAACAGGTTGCCGAGCAGATCGATGCCGAAGTACGGAAACTGGTCAGCGAATCGTACGAGAAATCCAAGGAAATCCTCAAACAGTACCGTGATAAGCTGGATGCAGTCGCCAACCGGCTGCTTGAGGTGGAGACCATTTCCAAGGAAGAATTTGAAAAGATCTTCCCGCCTCCCACCCCCAAACGCAGCGGAACCCCCTCCTACGCGAACTAGCGCATCAAAGCACAGAGCCGGACTGAAAAGAACCGGCTCTGTTTTTTTCAGAGTATTATATAAGTGCGGCCTTTAGATACGCACTCATTCGAGCGGCGAGATTCTCTCCAGCCTCGAACCAGGTAATGCGGGGATCATCATTTTTAAACCAGTTTGCCTGCCGGCGAATATATTGCCGGGTATTACGTTTGATTAAAGTGATCGCCTCTTCCAGGGAATGCTTTCCCATCAGATAGTCGGTGAGTTCTCTATACCCGATGGCGGATAATGCGGACGATTGCGGATCTATACCGGAATTCAAAAGGTGGCGTACTTCCTCTAAAAAACCGATATTCATCATGATTTCAATACGTTTATCCACACGTTGATACAGTGACAGCCTGTCCCACTGAATACCAAGCATAATAAAACGCAGGCCATCGGGTGGTTGCTTTAATCGTTGTTCAGAAAAACGACGGCCGCTGCTGAAAATCACTTCCAGTGCTCTGATATTGCGGCGGACATTTTCCATCTGGATGAAAGCGGCTGCCGCAGGGTCCAATCGTTGTAACATGGAATGGATCCGCTCCGCGCCCAGTTCCCTGCCCCATCCTTCAAGACATTCCCGTAACTGCCGATCCACCGGCTCTGATGGAACAGTCCAGCCTTCCACCAGACCCCAGATATACTGGCCAGTGCCGCCTACGACAAACGGCAATTTGTTCTTATTCTGGATTTCTTCTATGCATTCCAGCGCAGCTTCTTTAAATCGCGCCAGTGACCAGATATCTTCTGGCCGGGCGACATTGATCAGGTGATGAGGCACACGGGACATATCCGCATTGGTTGGTTTGGCGGTTCCGATATCCATGCTTTCATAGAATTGCCGTGAATCCGCTGAAATGATTTCGCCGTTGAACTGCCCGGCCAGTTCAATGGACACGTCTGTTTTACCGCTGGCAGTCGGACCGACAATAACAATTACAGGTTTTTGTTTTCTCATTCTCCAGTCACCGCATTTTCATACTGTTTCAAATGGAAATTGTTCCAGTTTTTTGGGTCTACCAATATGGCAATCACATCAATCTGCCACGGGGAATTGAGATAATGTGTATGCTCATCAAGAAACGCCATGGCAGAATTGACCAAGTGTTCTTGTTTAAGTTTTGTGACTGCTTCTTCAGGCCATCCGAAATTTGTCGTGGATCTGGTTTTAACTTCAACAAAAACTAGCATGTCGTTTCTGAGGCAGATCAGGTCCAATTCTCCATGCGCTGATTTCCAATTCTTGAACAGAACGGAGTAACCATGGGTTTCTACATATTTCAGGGCTTGTTCCTCACCCCATTTTCCTATCAATTGATTATGTCCAGTCATAATTGTTCTCAGAGATGTAGTCTTTCAAAATGCAACGTAGAATAAAGGTCCATCGTGCGTTGAGATGCCAATTTCATAACAATCATAAAGGTTATACTTATGGGTCAGACCTGACTTTTGATTTTTATCAGTTTCGTGCTACACTAGCTTACAATTCTACCGTAAAGAACGAAGTCCTATTTAACATATGCCTATTGCAGAAACCATCGCTATTGGAACAGAACTGCTTCTCGGAGAAATTCAGGATACAAACACGCATTTTCTTGCCTGTCAGCTCAGAAAAGCAGGAATAGATTTTTATCGGGCCACAATTATTGGTGACAATCCAACGCGGATCGCGCAGGCTATCAAAGAAGCCACCTCCAGAGCGGATATTGTGATCACCTCCGGCGGACTGGGGCCGACTGTTGATGACCCCACTCGTGATGCGGTTGCCATGGCCGCCGGGGTTGAACCGGAATTCCATGAAGAACTCTGGGAACAGATACAGGAAAGATTTCGCCGGTACGGCCGGATCCCGACAGAAAACAACCGCCGGCAAGCGTTCATCCCGCACGGGGCTGTCGCCATAACCAACCCTGTCGGTACAGCTCCCGCTTTTTTTAAAGAGATCAACGGGTGCATCGTGATCTCATTGCCCGGTGTTCCACGTGAGTTGGAAACGCTGCTGAGTAACCATGTGTTGCCATTGTTACACCAGCGTTTTACTATGCAATCTGTTTTTAAATCCATTGTAGTTCACGCGGCGGGTACCGGAGAATCTCAGATCGATGAATGGGTTTCAGACCTTGAATCTTGCGCCAATCCAACCGTAGGATTGCTGGCGCATCCGGGCACAACTGATATCCGAATAACAGCCCGTGCGAATTCGGAAGAAGAAGCCGATCGCATGGTCAACCAGGTTCACGCCGATGTAATCCAGCGAATTGGTACTTCATACTTCGGCGACGATGAGGTTACACTCGAACAGGCAGTAAACCGTCAATTGCAGGATAAGGATTGGCGGGCGTTCATCCTGCTCCACGGATTCACCCATGGTTTGGAGACAAGAACGGAGAATCTCAATCCCCGTCAAATCTATGTGTTCTCATCTTCGGAAGATGACCCGTCATCACCAGAATTGGAAATTGCCAGAACATCTGGATATGAAATCATAGTGCGGGCAGACCTTTTCAGGGTCACAAACCAGACCAATCTGGCTTTGACAATGCAATCGCCCGATGGAGAAAAATCAGTAACCCGCTCACATGGAGGTCACCCCGACCTGGCAGAATTATGGGCTGAGAATATGTTACTGGATTTTATTCGACGATATCTATACAATAAAACCAACAAATAATGTAGAGAAAGGACAAAATGAAAACTGTTGATCTGATCCTCACCAACGCGGTCGTAGTCACAATGGATGAAGAATTTCATAAATATGAACCCGGAGCTGTTGCAGTTTTGGGAAATTCGATCGCGGCTGTAGGGTTGGAAGCGGATGTTTTGAAGGAATACTCTTCCGCCAGGATTATTGACTGTCAGCTTAAAGTTCTCATGCCTGGCTTGATAAACGCTCACACACACGTACCCATGACCCTGCTTCGCGGTTTGGCAGACGATTTACGTCTGGATGTCTGGTTGATGGGATATATGATGCCGGTGGAACGCGAGTTTGTTTCACCGGATTTTGTTCAGTTGGGGACAAAGTTGGCCTGTGCTGAAATGATCCGATCGGGCACAACCAGCTTTGCCGATATGTATTACTTTGAAGATGATGTGGCCAAAGCCACCGAAGAAGCAGGTTTACGGGGTGTTTGTGGGCAATCTGTGATGAAGTTCCCCGCGCCGGATGCCAAATCGTTTGAAGAATCGCTGGCCATAGCCAGGGATTTCATCATCAAGTGGAAGGACAATGACCTGATTGTCCCCGCCGTTGCCCCTCACGCGCCTTATACATGCACGGCTGAGATCCTCAACGCGTCAGCCAGGCTGGCTGTTGAGTTTGATGTACCACTTCACACACACCTGGCAGAAACTGCCGGTGAAGTTGAAAACATGCGTAACGAACACGGAATGCCTGTTATTCCGTACATGAAAAAACATAACCTGTTTGACGCCAAGGTTATTGCGGCACATTGTGTGCACATCGATGAAGGTGAAATTCGTACCCTTCAGCATTTGAATGCCGGAATTGCTCACAACCCATCCTCCAATATGAAGCTCGCCTCGGGAATCGCCCCGGTGAAACGTATGCTCGAATTGGGAGCAAAGGTTGGTATTGGAACGGATGGGCCGGCTTCGAACAACGATCTGGATATGTTTGAGGAAATGCGTCTGGCTTCCTTCCTCGCGAAGGTCAGTTCCGGCGATCCCACAGCATTACCCGCACGCACCACCCTGCTCATGGCCACCCGGTTGGGAGCTGAGGCCTTGCATATTGGCCATCTTACCGGCTCACTTGTTCCAGGAAAACGCGCCGATTTTATTCTGGTCGATCTCTCTCCCTTACACAATTCACCGCGTTTTGAACGCGATCCCCATAATGTCTACGCGCAGCTTATTTACGCCGCAAAAGCCAGTGATGTGAGTGATGTAATGGTCAATGGCCGCTGGGTTATGCAGGATCGCATGTTACTTACACTGGACGAAACCGCACTGGTTAAAGAAGGTCATAAGTATGCCAGGCGCATTGATCGCTTCCTCATTGATCGTGAACAATCGGTGCTTTCGAAGTTAATCGCCATTGGCGGCGCCACAGAGGAAGAAAGTTTCGAAGTGCAGGCCAAGGTTTCGATTCCTTCCACCGAAAAAGTAATTGCCGCCATTTTGAACAACCCTGAAATTGTCGTCAAGCGCAGTCGCCATTACCGTCAGTTTGATACCTACATGAAGTTCGATGATCCATCTCAGGGATACGTTCGCTATCGCGAAGATCATACTGTGGAAAAAACCGGAGAGGTTTCCGGTGTTCGCAACCGATTGACTCTGGTCGGTCAGACTCGCGAACACCCCTTCCGTGAGGATGTTCTTCTCTCTCGAAGTCGGTTCCTGGCTCCGGCAACACAAAGTTTGCGATTCTACCGCGAGTACTTTAAACCCACTCGCACGATAGAAATTGAAAAGAATCGCATGCGTTACCTGGTTATCTATAAAGACACTGAGTTCTTTATCAATGTCGACAGTTTTGACCTACCCCGGCTTGGATCGTTCCTGGAAGTAAAGAGTCGCACATGGAGTCAACAGGATGCGGAAAAGAAAGCTCATCTGTCCGAAGACCTATTGAAAACTCTTGGTGCATCAATGAAGGATGTTATCTCGAAGGATTATATAGAAATGGTTGAATCAGCCTGATAGACCAGGGAAAAACTTATGCCTTCAAAACCTTCGGAAACGATGAAAGTTTTGGTGACAGCTTCAGAAGCGGAACCTTTTATTAAAGTCGGTGGACTGGGAGATGTAGCCGGTTCCCTTCCACCGGCTTTAATTGATTATTTCAAAGCCACACCAGCCCTTCCGGAGTTGGATATTCGTTTGATCATCCCCTTCCACAGCCGGATACAATCTTCCAGGTTTCATTTGGACAAAATTTGCACATTTCCCGTGTCAGCCGCCAAAGGCAGTATTCCGGCAGATGTGTATTTATGCAATGATCTCTCATTTACCGTTTACCTGGTATCGGGTGAACCGCTGCCAGCCAATGGTGCTGTCTATGACCCGAACGCGGTTGTCGATGGAAAGAAATTTGCCTACTTTTCCCTGGCTGTGCTTGAGTTTTGCCGATTGCAATCCTGGATTCCCGACATTTTGCATGCCAATGACTGGCATACGGCCCTGATCCCGTATCTGATCAGGGAGAATCCGGATTATGATGCTGATTTTTCGAAAACAAAAACCATCCTGGGCATTCATAATCTTCCGTTTATGGGCGGCGGTACTCAGGCTGCACTAAAGGAAATGGGGATTAAAGAAAGCAAAGATTTTCGCCTTCCCAAATGGGCCAGATCCATACCCCTGCCAATGGGAATGGCTGCGGCAGATCAGATCATTGCCGTTTCGCCGGGGTACGCCCGTGAAATTTTGACCCCGGAGTTTGGCTGTGGTCTGGATGGATTTCTCTTTACCTGCAAGGAAAAAGTCAGCGGCATTCTAAATGGGCTTGACACAAAAGTTTGGAATCCGGCAAGGGATGGTTTTCTGGTTTCAACCTTCACAAAATTAAGTCTTTCTGCCAGAGGGAAAAATAAACAGGAAATATTGACCCGCCTGGGTTTGGAATACGATCCCCGCACGCCTTTGATCATCATGATTTCACGTATTGATCAACAAAAAGGCATCGATCTGGCATTAGAAGCGCTGCGCAACCTTACGGAAAGGAAATTTCAGGCAATCATCCTTGGAGTCGGGGATCCCCTTCTTGAGGACGAATGTAAATCTCTGGAGGAAGAATTCCCGGATAGGTTCCGTTTCCTCCAGCGCTTTGATCAGACTCTTTCCCACCAGCTATACAGCGCCGGTGATATGATCCTCATCCCATCCCGCTACGAACCCTGCGGACTGACTCAAATGATTTCCATGCGGTACGGGTGCGTGCCTGTCGCCCGGAACACCGGTGGACTGGGCGATACCATACTTGACACTGATCCGGACGAAAACCAGACCGGGTTCCTTTTTACTGAAACATCAGCCGAATCCTGCTCGAAAGCAATCGAGCGGGCACTCAACCAATACATCAACAGTTCCGCATGGCAGAAGATACAAAAAAATGGAATGAAAACAGATTTTTCCTGGAAGAACTCCGCTGCCCGGTACGCAAATGCCTACATTGATCTCTGGAAAACTGAATGAAAATTCGCGCCATCATATTAGCCGGAGGTGAAGGCACCCGTCTGGGTGTATTAACCTCCAAACGTACCAAACCTGCCGTTCCATATGCCGGAAAGTACAGGATCATCGATTTCCCATTGTCAAACTGTGTCAATTCACGCATTTTTGATGTACTGATCATTGCCCAGTATCGTCCCCATTCATTAATCGAGCACATCGGTTCTGGCGGCCCATGGGATTTAAATCGTGATTTTACCGGTGGGGTACGTATATATACCCCGTATAAAGCCAAACAGACCAGTTGGTTCAATGGTACTGCCGATGCCGTGCAACAGAACTTCAGTTTTATCAAACGCGGCGACCCTGATCTTTTGCTGATCCTCTCCGGCGATCACGTTTATACGATGAATTATGAACCAATGATCGACTTTCATCTATCCCATGATGCTGATATGACCATGGGGGTCATTCATGTCCCCATGGAGGAAGCATCCAGGTTTGGTATTGTCACAGTGGATGAAACCCAGCGCGTGACCGGATTCATAGAAAAACCCGCAAGACCTGAATCAAATCTGGTAAATATGGGGATTTATCTTTTTAAAACAGAATTCCTCGACGCGGCATTGTGGGCAGATCATCAAAACCAGAATTCATCGCATGATTTTGGAAAAGACATCATTCCCCGTTTAATCGCAAGGGGTCGTAAAGTATATGCCTTCCCATACGATGGGTACTGGGTGGATGTCGGTACAGTTGATTCGTACTGGCAGGCGCATATGGAGTTACTTAACGATCCTCCGTCAATGGATTTGAACAACCGAAATTGGGTCATTCACACCCGAACCGAAGAACAACCGCCCATGCGCATCTGTCAGAATGCCGTGGTGGAGGACAGCCTGGTTGCGGATGGTTGTGTGATCTCAAACAACGCGCGGGTTACACACAGCATCCTCTCGCCGGGTGTAAACGTGGGGAGTCACGCGGTGATTGAAAATTCGATCATTCTCACAGATTCGGTCATCGGGCAGGGCAGCTATTTATGCAATACCATTCTGGATAAACGCGTTCAGATAGATGCCAACTGTACGATTGGTTCGCCGGATCATAATGATATCTGCATGGTTGGGAAGAACAGCGTGGTTCCGACCGGCATAACCATCATGCCTGGCGGCATGGTGGGACCGGATGTTGTACCGGAAGATTATTCTGTCACTATAATTAAGTCAAATAAAATCTTACAGACTCGGAGACCATCTCATGAGCTATGATCGTCAGGCTGGAATTTTGCTTCACCCTACCTGTCTTCCCGGACCTGATGGGATCGGCGACCTCGGGCCGGCAGCGTACCAGTGGGTTGATTCGATAAAAAAGGCTGGCTTTACGCTCTGGCAGGTTTTGCCGCTTGGTCCCACCGGGTACGGTGATTCCCCATACCAGTGTTTCTCCGCTTTTGCCGGAAATCCCTATTTGGTCAGCCCATTTTTTCTTTTGGAAGATGGCCTCCTCCACCGCTCTGACCTGGCTGACCGCCCCACCTTCCCCATTGATCACATTGATTACGGTTCCGCCATTCAATGGAAAAACCACCTTTTGCAACGCGCGTACGACCGCTTCTGTCAGGTTCACCCTCCTTTGATGACCGACGAGTTCAACGACTTTCAAGAGGAGCAGGCGAATTGGCTAAAAGATTACAGCACCTTCATGGCAATTAAAGAACATGTCGGAGGAAACGCCTGGAATGAATGGCCGCGAGACTTGCGTAAACGTGTTCCAGATTCCATAAAGGACTTTCAGAAGGAATACGCGCAAAAAATCGACTTTCAACAATTCCAGCAATTCCTGTTCGCGCGTCAATGGAAACAAATTCATAGTTATGTCAATGATTTGGGGATTAAGATTATTGGTGACATTCCCCTTTTCGTCGCCTACGATTCTGCTGATGTCTGGGCGAACCCTGATCTGTTCTTCCTTGATCCGGAAGGGAACCCTCAATTTGTTGCCGGGGTTCCGCCAGATTATTTCTCCGCCACCGGCCAATTATGGGGAAATCCCCTGTATAAATGGGATTACCACCGCGAGACAGATTACGCCTGGTGGATCGCGCGAATAAAGTCCACATTGTCATTGTTTGACTTCATCCGCCTGGATCATTTCCGGGGTTTCGCCGGGTACTGGGAAATTCCAGCCGGCCTGCCTACGGCTGAAAAAGGTCGCTGGGTCAAAGGGCCTGGAGCGCACTTCCTCAACCGAGTTTTGGAAGTATTGGGAAGCCTGCCCATCATAGCGGAAGATCTGGGGGAGATCACGCCAGACGTATTTGAATTGCGAGACAAATTCAATTTGCCCGGTATGAAGATCTTCCAATTTTCCTTTGCCAGCGATCCCACCGATCCATTCCTGCCGCATAATTACCCGGTGAATTGCGTGGCATATACTGGAACACATGATAATGATACGACCATTGGCTGGTATCATTCGGCGCCCGAAGTGGAAAAGGATTTTTGCCGGCGCTATCTGGCCTGTGATTCAAACGGCATCCCCTGGGAAATGATTCGCGCTGTCTGGCAATCGGTCGCCCGCATAGCCGTCGCTCCCCTGCAAGATTTTCTCAGCCTTGATACTTCAGCTCGAATGAATTATCCCGGCCGGCTGGGCGGCAACTGGGTCTGGCGTATGCGGGAAAGCGGATTGTCGGATGAATTGATCAATCGCATTCATGAGATAAACTGGCTCTATAATCGCTTGCCCGAATTACAGGGCAAGAAAAAAAAGAAATGATCCTGTCACTTTCTCGACGCGAGAAAGATGCCTGAAAGAATGACCATCCCACCGATCAATTCAAAAGCGGTGGGAAATTCTTTTAGAAAAATAGCCGCAAGTATGGTTGATCCTATCGGTTCACCCAGCAAGACTATGGCCACCAACCCTACAGGGATATAAGCCAACGCCCAGTTCAGGCTGGTGTGACCGACAATTTGTGGAAAAACCGCCAGACACAGACAGAAGACATACGTCATGATGGAATAGGGAAAAAATGCATTTCCTGTAAATATGACGAACAGGAAGAGAAAAACAGCCGCGCTTGCAAATATGCAATACACATACACCGACAGGTCAATGGATTTGCGTAAAATGCGTCCAATGATCAGATAAAAACCGGCACAAATAGCTCCCGTTAACGCCAGTACATTGCCAAGCAATGCTCCCGAAGAAAAGTCAATCTTTTCCTGAGAGCAGATCAATCCGCCTCCGGTAAAGCGGCATTCGCCGGCAAAACTGACAATCACCCCACCCGCAATTGCCACCACCAGACCGATAATCGTCATCCGGCTTGCTCTTTCTTTGAGTATCAGAGGGGAGAATAAAGCCACCCAGATGGGCGTGGTGGTCACCAGAACAACTGAGCTGGATACACTGGTGTATTCCAGTGATGTGATCCATGTCGCGAAATGGACAGCCAGCAAGAAACCCGCGCCAAGTATACGCAGCCAATCGATCGTTGAAATTTTCCGGATGTCTTCCGAGTGTCGCCTCAAGATCCATGGCGTCATCAGTAATGACGCCAGTCCCAGCCGATAAGCGGCGATTACCAGTGAAGGCATTTCCTTCTGAGCATACCGGATGAATAACGAGGCGGATGAGACCGCCAGTATTCCGATGGAAAGTATCAGTACCGGTGACCGGTACCACGTTATACGATTTGAGGTATTTTTTGTTACCTGACTTGACAAAGATTTATCCGATGGCTAGAATTTTAATTAGGATTGTTTCACTCTAATTTAGAGTCTTTACAAATCACTACCGACTTGACTTCCACAGGAGGACTATTATGGCGTTTGAACAAATTAAATTAGCGTATGGGTTTGATGCATTGGAACCGCATGTAGATGCCAGTACCATGGAAATCCATTATACCAAGCACCACGCGACATATCTCAAAAACTTGAATACAGCGGTTGAAAAACATCCCGAATTATTTGAGAAGAGCCTGGAACATTTATTGAGCGATCTTGACAGCGTTCCCGAAGATATCCGCACAGCCGTCCGCAATAATGGCGGCGGGGTGTATAACCACAATTTCTATTTTGAAGCCATGGGACCAAAAGGCGGAGCCCCCAAAGGAAAACTCGCCGAAGCCATTTCAAAAGCGTTTGGCAGTTTTGACACCTTCAAGCAGGAAATGGAAAAAGCTGGACTGGGTCGCTTCGGCAGCGGATTTGCCTGGCTCTCCAAGAAGAAAGATGGTTCCCTGGTGATCACGTCTACACCCAATCAGGATACTCCGCTGACGGAAGGTCTAAAACCACTGTTTACGGTGGATGTTTGGGAACACGCGTATTACCTGAAATATCAAAACCGCCGCGCTGATTATCTTTCCGCATTTTGGAATGTGGTAGACTGGGATGTAGTAGAAAAGAGATTTCTCAATTCCTGATTTTCCAAAATTGGAGGACAGATGGCTCATGTAATCACCAGTCTATGTTTACGCGAAGGTAGCTGCGCGATAGTATGCCCGGTTGAATGCATTGTCCCAGGAAAACCGACTGACCAGTATCCCGGCTACTATATCGATCCGGAAACCTGTATTGATTGTGATGCATGTGTCTCAGAGTGCCCATATGGTGCCATTTTTACAGAAGATGAAGTGCCGTCTGCTTATGTAGCCAAAGGCGGAGAATACCTATCCATGCCTAAAGGTACGGATGGATTCACAGAAGTCTATAATGGCAAAGATCACAATGGTGGCGCCGTTCATCTTGAAGCGACCCGGAAACTTGCAGCCGGTGAAAAAGTAGACCTCACCCCTTCCATTGAAGCCAATGCGGCATATTTCAAAGAGGGACCTGGCTATCGTACCGCCGGATAGACTTCTACATTGTTTGACAAAATAAACAACAGGATGGACAGTCCATGTCCATCCTGTTGTTTTTAATCACTTCGGGTAGAATTTACCCATACCCACGTCTGAAAGGGATGGATTTGTATGGCGGAAGAATTGGAATTTCGACGGGAAATGGATTCCCTTGGTGAAGTAAAGGTGCCGGCTACAGTTCTCTATGGTGCACAGACACAACGTGCTGTAGAAAATTTTCCAATCAGCGGGTTGAAACCGCGCCGGGCATTCATCTGGCCAATGGGTGTGATCAAACTGGCGGCCGCGAAGGTGAACGCGTCTCTTGGTCTTTTACCCGATCATATCTCCATAGCCATTCAAAAAGCGTCTCAAGAAGTGATGGACGGACGCTGGGATGCCGAGTTTGTCGTCGATCCATACCAGGCAGGCGCTGGCACCAGTCATCACATGAACGCGAATGAAGTGATCGCAGCGCGTGCCAACCAGCTTCTTGCGGGAAAGCCCTGTGAGTCTCGTGTCCATCCCAATGACCATGTCAACATGGCGCAATCAACCAATGATGTCATTCCAACAGCTATTCGCCTGGGTTGCCTGTGGAGGATGGATGAGTTGGATAATGCACTTCAAACCGCCTCTGCCGCCTTTAAGGCAAAATCCATTGAATTTGATACCGTTCTCAAATCAGGCCGCACCCACCTGCAGGATGCTGTTCCGGTTCGTTTGGGGCAGGAGTTTGCCGCCTACGCGACAGCCATCGAACGGGACAGGGCTCGCCTGAACAAGGCATCATCCGGATTGTTGCAACTCGGGATCGGTGGTACTGCCGCCGGTTCGGGGTTAAATGCCCACCCAGGGTATGCGCCGGCGATGGTCAAAGAAATGGCGTTGCTTACAGGGAAACCGCTCTCTCTTTCTGAAAACCTTTTTGAATCCATGCAATCCATGGCGGATTTTTCCGATTTCAGTTCCGCCATGCGCACCTGCGCGGTCACCTTTACCCGTATCGCCAATGATTTGCGGCTATTATCTTCCGGTCCTGCCAGCGGATTGGATGAAATTCACCTGCCCCCTGTACAACCTGGCTCCAGCATAATGCCGGGGAAAGTCAACCCTGTGATGGCCGAAATGGTGAATATGGTGATGATGCAGGTCTGTGCCATGGATTCTGCCGTAGGTATGGCCGCTTCTGCGGGTCAGTTGGAACTAAACGTGATGATGCCGCTGATCGCCTATGACCTATTTGAAATGATGCATATTATGATCGCCGCTGTGTCTGTTTTCACAGAACGTTGTGTGAAAAGCATTCAGGCCAATCCAGAACGCTGCCGCTACTGGCTGGAACGCAATACCATTCTCGTCACCGCGCTCAATCCTTTGATTGGATATCAGGCGGGGGCCAAACTGGCGCAGGAAGCCCGTCGGCAGGATGTTTCCATTCTGTCAGTGGCAGAACAGCAAATAAATAACAGGGCACTTACCCGACTGGATGGACAACCTGTCACCCTGGAAGAAATTAAAACCGCCCTCCAGTCAATCGATTCAATGACCCGGGGCGGTCTGGTATCCTGAAGTGAATTGGCGGACTAATCGGTTTTCCTGGGTCCGCGGGCTGCCTTCAGCAGGGTGTTACTGCGATTGGCATATACGGCCGCGCCCACCAGCCCGGCTTGATTTAATAACTGCGCTTGCACAATCTCAGCCCTAACGCGCAGGAAGTGAATGTACTGTTCAAATGACTTGCTGGCACCACCGCCGATGATAAAGACATCCGGTGAGAAAAGCCGCTCATACGTGGATAATACTTCCTGGAAACGCATCGACCATTCTTCCCAGGTCCATTTCTTTCGTTCGCGGGCCGCGTCTGAAGCCCTGCGTTCCGCGTCCTTTCCGCGGATCTCGAGATGCCCGAATTCCGTATTCGGAAAAAGGTGGCCGTCAATGAAAACGGCAGAGCCGATTCCAGTGCCAATGGTCAACATGATCACCACCCCATGTTTGCGAGTCCGCCCTGCGCCAAATTCCATTTCAGCCAGGCCGGCGGCATCCGCGTCATTCAGCACATAGGATTTGCACCCGGTTGCTTTTGAAAGCAACGCGCTTACATCTGTGCCAATCCAGCTTTTATCAATATTGGCGGCAGAATAAGCCACCCCATGATGGACAACAGCCGGGAACCCTGCTCCCAACACTCCTTTGTAGGAGAAATGCTTCACAACCTGACCGACAACTTCCGCCACATCATCCGGTCGGGCTTCTTCCGGCGTCGGCAATCGAAACCGATCAGATGTCAATGAACCGGTTGCCACATCTACAAGAGCGCCTTTAATCCCCGAACCACCAATATCCAGACCCAGGATTTCCATTTTTCCTCCAGAGATTTATGAATCAGGTTGTGTGCAACCGTTCATAGTATGTTCTTCAATGGTATGTGAGAACTCATGCCGGCCACTGTTATCACAGGCAGCGCGAAAGAAGAGATATGTCGATTCAGCCGGAAAAGCAACTGCTTTGAGAGATAACTCATCAGGGTTTGATATGGGTGAAGGCGGCAATCCATTGATCATATATGTATTATAGGTCGATTCTATATGGACGTCTTGAAGGCTCATTGGACTCTTCCACCAACCCCATTCCTGATTAAATCCCAGGGCGTATTGCGCCGTGGGATCACTCTCTAATGGGATTCCCTGCCGCAGCCGATTTAGAAACACGGAAGCAATCAGAGGTTTTTCTTCATCCAGAATCGCTTCCCGTTGAATGATGGATGCCAGTATCACCGCCTGATAGATCGACAATCCCTGTCTGGAGAATCCGTCTCTCAATTCTGTTGATATTTTCTGCCTTGATCGATCCACCAGCGAAGCAATAAATTCATGTACAGTGGTACTTCGGCGAAACGAATATGAACCCGGAGCCAGGAATCCCTCGTGTGAAATGGCTTCAGCATTGCTCAATTCCGCATCAACCAGTGGTTCATTTACGATGGCCAAAAATTGATCTACCGGTATGTCCAGACCCGATGTAGGCAACGCCCCCGCTATTTCTTCCTTGCGCCAACCGGGCAGCACATTAAACATCACCAGACTGGCATTCACATCTTGCAGGATCGTGCTCACATCACGCATGCTGCTGCCTGCCGGGATCAGGTACGTACCCGGTAAAATTCGTCGATCCGCCCCGGTATAAATCAACATCATCCGAAATAATGATTCATCTGAGATTAAATTCTGCGCCTTCAGGTTGTAGATCACGCGGCTTATGTCCTGTCCGCTCTCCACGGTAAAAGCACTCTCCTTTCCAATTTCAGATGGCATGTTGATCTTCCCCTGGCCAATAAAAAGACGGAATTCATAGAATAAGGCCTGACTGGTTTTCAGGTTGCCGTCTGGTTTTCCCAATGATTGTTGAATTTGACCGCGAATTGCACCAGCGGTAAGGTAGAGCACGCTAACTACGCAGAACAGGAAAACTACGGCTATAATGCGCAGAATACTCCGCTTTGATGCTGGTTGGTGTCTTTCGGTCATTTAACGCCCTTGCTGTCAAGATAAGATTGCAAGATCACGGCAGCCGCTATGGCATCCTGATGACCCCGCCGTAACTTTTGAGATCTACCTGCCTCCAGGGCAATCCTGCCGGCATCAACGGTAGAAAAAGCCTCATCTTGATATTCGACCGGTATGGGGAAGGATGTCTTTAGCGCATTACCAAAACTGACAGCATGCCGCCCCATGGAATTAAGGTTACCGTCTTCCTGGTAACTGGCGCCGATTACCACTGCTTCAACATTGTTTTGCCGAATGATCTCACAAATTGCATTTATATCCGTCATTCGGCTGCGATGTTCAATCACCTCAAACGGTCTGGCCAGTCGAGACTCACTGCTACCCAATGCCAGACCTAATCTCTTTTCTCCAAGGTCAATTCCCAGATATATTGTCATGGAACTACCAGCGTGATACGGGATTCTATCCAGGGAAGATATGGCAGCCAGACCGGCCAGGTTTCAATCACGGATGTCCGGTCGCACAGCACCTGATTCGCGATAATTGCCGCGGCCATTTCCCGACTGGTGCCGGTAATCCGGCGGCGCAGCGCGTTCTCATCCACGATGGGAATCATTAAACCCTTGATGTGTGATTGCAGTTTCACCGTTTTGGTGGATGGGTTATATTCCTGGCCGGTGATTTCGACAATCAAAGGTTCCCTTTCTGTAATCGTCCATCCGGGAATTATGCGGTTTGCCACCAAAAGCGATTTCGCCTGGTCCTTGAGTTCCGAAAACCGGACGACCTGGGCTGCGTACTCATCTTTCACTGTCAACTTCACCGTTGGTCCAACCTGCCCCACATCCGGTTTGATCTGTTCTGTGATATTCGAGGTTTTATGAATGGATGATGGTAATAATACCTCATCAGATTCCAGTTGGGATGCGAGTTGGCGTTCCACATCTATTTTGAGTTTCTTCTCCATCGCGTCGCGCAGTAACCGGACATCATCATTGGATGGAGAAGGAAGTGATTTATCAGTACCGCCCGACACTGGTTGAGGGTTGGTCAGTTCAAGACGCAGGCCAAGTTCGCCATCAATTCGTGTTATTGAGTTTTCAGGGCTGTTTCCGTCTTTACCCGCGTACAGCGCTTCAATCTCAATACCGCTCACGCTGCCACCTGCCGGGATGGATGTGTTTTGGGTAATCTGATATCGCACGGTTGAAGAGACACTATTCAATACGATAGTCCCGCCTGGAAGTTCAATCTCTTGATCTGATCGGTTGGTAATCAGGATTTCTCCCCGTGCTTTTTTATCGGGCGCAGATGTAGTACCGGTCGTTGGACCGCTCATCTCACCGTCAACCACCGTCTCAACAAATTTTCCCTGAAGAATTCCAGGGTTAGATGCCCCGCCAGACATTGCCTGTACCTGGAACTCCACATTCATCTCTATCGTCTGTGCCATGGGATAAACGCTGACCATGGCGGAAGGAAGAAGCACAAGAAGTAGCGCGATCACGGCGATAATTCCGGCAAGCAGAAGGACAATTCGGATACCCGTTGGTAAAGATGTGCGGTTTCCATCCCCGGCTTTTTGCAATCGCAATTCTTCAATATCTACAGATTGAAGCGCATCATCCGGTATGGATAACGATCCCACATTTCTTTTACGCCTGTCCCATCCTTTACGCATTGCCCGATTAACCGATTCGAAAACGGGTATATTGAGCTCACCTGCCTCTGTACAGACAGCCGGATCATCACACACAATCCCGAGACGGGAGCCCTGTGATTTGCAGATACGTTTTATGGTAACCAGATCAACTTTGCGGTCAAATATCGCATAATTGACAGGCCATACCAGCAAAACTCGACTGGCTTTACCCCAGGTGACCTTATCTTGAATGGACCCCAAATCTTCTGTACGGTCAAGCTGGATTACCAGTGTTTTCATTTATGAGTCCGGCTTTCTTTCCGTATCAGGATCAGTAGAATGTTCGTTAGAACCAGTAATACTGGACGGGTCTCCGCAGGGTTTATTGAAAAGCATGAAGCAAATCTGTTCGGTCTATCCAAGGAGAACCAAAGGTTACTATAATTATAAAAACAAATAGGAAATTCATCGAATGAAAAAGATCATAATTCCCTCAGGAATTCTCATTCTGCTAATGGCGTGCAATTTCATTGGAGCATTGAACCCATCACGCAACAACTCCATTTCAACCCAGGTCAGTCAGCAGCTGACGGCTTCCCCTATCGTCATCGCCACTCAAACTGCCGAGCCGGTAACCGAGACCCCCGTTCCCACAACAACAGAGGTCCCCACAGCGACGATCACCTTCACGCCCACATTATCTCCGGATGATCCAAGGCAAAATCTCGGTGAGCCAACCTGGAAGGAAACCTTTAATAAAACGAACCAGAATTTCCTCACCATTGAGAATGACCCCAATACCCGATTCGCGTATGAAAATGGATCGCTGACAATGACCGCCAAAAATACCGGAGGATGGACGGGTTGGAGTATGTCCTATCCCAAACCAAAAAACTTCTACCTTGAAGGTACTTTCAAAACCGGTCAGTGTTCAGGTGATGACCGCTATGGAATAGTATTCCGGGCGCCCAATTTTGAAGATGGATACTTTTTCGGAATAAATTGTGATGGCAAGTATTCATTGCGTATCTACTCGCAAAAGGGCACGTTGATCCCCTGGACGCCCAATCCAGCCATCAACCCGGGTTCCAATCAAGTCAACCGGATCGGGATTCTGGCGTTAAATGATCGCTACGCGTTCTACGCCAACGGCAAGCTGCTTCAGGGAACCAACGAGACTACCTTTATAGAACCCGGCCTGTTTGGAGTCTTCATAGCCGCGTACAATACGCCAAATTTCACAGTTTACATGGACGAAATTTCTTTCTGGAACAAGTGAAAACTAAACATTGCCAGAACCTGCAATTCTCATTAACAACAGGCGTGGTATACGCCATCTCATTCTCTGTGGAGCCAAGCAAAACGCATGGATTTGACACCGAACCAGGCAGAAATTCTGGATTTTCCTCTTAAGAATAAAATATTCATCCGTGGGGAAGCCGGGACCGGGAAAACCAGCGTGGCTGTCGTGCGCCTTCAGCAATTGTTGAGTAATGGAGTTCCAGCTGAATCGATCCTTATACTACTACCTCAGCGGCCACTGGCATGGCCGTACAACAAAGCGATCAGCAATCCCAGCCTGCCACCCGGAGGTCGGGTTTCCATTTTGACCATCGGCGGTCTGGCCCGCCGCATGGATGAGCTTTTCTGGCCGCTCATCGCAGAAAAGGCTGGATTCACGCATCCAGAAGTTGCTCCGCAGTTCCTGACGGTAGAAACAACCCAGTACTTCCTTAGCCTGATTGTCGACCCGTTGCGCGAACAGGGTTATTTCGACGGCGTTGCCATTGAACCCATTCGCCTTTATAGCCAGATTTTGGACAACCTGAACAAAACAGCCGTGGTCGGTTTTCCGCAGGAAGAAATTGCCCGCCGGTTACGTTCCGCCTGGTCAGGAAATCAGGCGGATGCCCGTTACTTTGACCAGGCACAGGATTGCGTGGTGAGATTTCGAAAGTACTGTCTTGAACATTCCCTGTTGGATTTCTCACTGCAGCTCGAGGTGTTTGCCCGTTATCTTTGGAAAGAGGATATCTTCCAAAAATACATTCTTGGCCGTTTCCGGCACCTGATTTATGACAATGTGGAAGAAGACTATCCCGCCGCCCATGACTTAATTCGGGAATGGATCACAGAATTTGACAGCGCGATGTTCATCATGGACGAAGCAGCCGGTTATCGGTCATTCCTGGGTGCTGATCCAAATTCGGCGTCCAGTCTATCTGATGTTACCGAAAAGACATTCCGACTGACAGAACCCATCCACAGTCCCGAATCGTTACGCGTTTTCAAAGGGCAAATAAAGTCAAATTTACGACAGGAACCACCCGATGATGGAGACCTTTCGCTGCCGCTGACTGGTATTTCCATGCGATTCAATCGTTTTGTACCTCAAATGCTGGATACAGTGGTTCAATCCATAAAAACCCACATTCAGAAGGGATTAAGACCGGGAGATATTGTCATCCTCGCCCCCTATGTGTCAGATGCACTTCGCTTCTCTCTGCAGATTCGGCTTGAGAAAGAAGGCATCTCGCTGACAACCCACCGGCCTGGCCGTGAACTGCGCAACGAACCAGCCGTCCGCTGTCTGTTCACGCTGGCCAAACTGGCTTATCCGGGCTGGAAGCGAAAAGTCACATCGCTTGAATTTCGTACAGCGTTGATGACCGCCATTGCCGGTCTTGATATGCTGCGGGCTGACTTGATGTCAGGCATTGTGTTGTCTCACAAATCGGAAGGCGAACCCTTGAATTCATTTTCTGCCGTAAACCCTGAGATGGCTGAACGAATTACCTACAATGTGGGTGATAAGTATGAAACTTTACGATCCTGGATTACCAATTGCCGGCAGAATGATCCCATGGAATTGACAGTTTTCTTCAGCCGCTGCTTTGGGGAGTTGCTATCACAAAAAGGGTTTGGTTTTCATTCCTCCTATGACATGGCGGATGCCACCGAACGCCTGGTTGAATCTGCCCGTGAATTTGAATCGGTCATCAAACCCACCATACCATCCGAGACGGTCGGCGCTCAGTTTCTTGATCTCATGGAAGGCGGTATAACCGGCGCGCAACATCTGGCGTCCTGGCAGGACGAGCGTCCTGACGCGGTACTGCTCTCACCGGCTTTTACTTTCTTAATGCGTAATCAGCCGGCGTCCATTCAAATCTGGCTGGATCCCGGGAACACAGGCTGGTGGGAGCGTCTCAGTCAACCGTTGACCCATCCGGTTGTTTTGAGCCGCAACTGGCCCGCCGAAGCCCGCTGGACAGACGCGGAAGAGATGAACTATAACCAGAATACCTTAATAACCCATACAGCCGGGTTGATCAACCGCTGTACAGGCGAACTTGAAATTCAACTCGTCGATATTGATGAGCAGGGAAATGAACCGCGTGGGCCACTCCTTCAGGCTATCAACAGATTTTTACGTTACCATCCGGGAGGGATCGCGCAACAATGAAGCCGACACTACGACGTGCACAAAGTGATATCCTCTCTTATGCCAGCGGGAAAATGGGTGTGTCGGCTGTTCCGGGCAGTGGAAAAACCTACACACTCTCCCTTCTGGCTGCCACTCTAATCGAGCGGGAAGTCCTACAGGACAACCAGGAGATACTGGTGGTCACACTGGTAAACAGTGCAGTGGATAATTTCGCGAAGAAGATCGCGGAATTTATCAAAGAATCCGGTCTGCCGCGTAAATACGGGTATCGCATCCGAACATTACACGGACTGGCCAATGATATTGTCCGCGACCGTCCGGAATTGGCCGGTCTTCCGGCTGATTTCCGCATCCTGGATGAGAACGAAGCCAACCGTATCCTGTATGACAAGGTGGATGCCTGGCGGCGGGGTCATACGGAATTTGAACAATACTGGACGAAAACCGATGCCGAACCGTACAAGGCATCTCAGGGATGGGCAAAACTACTGGTGACCATTGCCACTGACTTTATTCGTCAGGCCAAAGACCTTGCAATTTCTCCTCAAACAGTTGCCGACCAGGCCAATGCATCTGATTCCATGCTGCTGGGCATGGTGTCATCCATTTACAGCGATTATCAAATGGCACTGAATATGCGCGGCGCTGTTGATTTTGATGACCTGATTCGCCTGGCACTGCGCTGTATGCAAACAGATAAGGACTACCTATCTCGCCTGCAATATCGCTGGCCATACATTCTGGAAGATGAAGCGCAGGATAGCAGCCGTATGCAGGAGTCCATTCTGCGGCTCCTTTCAGAAAAAAGTGGAAACTGGGTGCGCGTTGGTGACCCCAACCAGGCGATTTATGAAACCTTTACCACGGCTGATCCCAAATTCCTGGTTGAATTCCTGAATGAGCCCGGAGTGATCTCCAGAGAGTTGCCAAATTCTGGCCGCTCTGCCCGCAGGATTATCAACCTGGCCAACCATCTGATCGAATGGACACAAATCAGTCACCCGGCGGAAGAATTGCGCGAGTCATTGGTCAGGCCATTGATTCAGCCCACGGATATTAACGACCCCCAGCCAAATCCACAGGATTCACCCAATAACGTGTTCATTGATACTCGCAGGTACGATTCAGATGAGGAGATACGCAGAATCTGCAACAATGTAAAAACATGGCTGACTTCGCATACGGAAGAAACTGCAGCCATTCTGGTGGGCAGTAATGAGCGTGGCGGGGCAGTAGCCGATCAATTGCGCAGTATCGGCCTGCAGCCGGTAGAACTTCTGCGGGTCAGCCAATCTACACGCAAGACGGCTGAATTTCTATCTCTCTGCCTGAAATTTCTCTGCAAACCCTCACGCAAATCATTATCCGAAGCATTCTCGTTGTATTACCGCATCAATCGAAGTGAAGAGGAAGGAATTGCCTCACGTACTGAACTGCTCTCCCGAACCATTCTGCGTTTTGATCCGCTGGAGCTTTTCGCTGCTCCTACCCCCTCTCAGGATTGGAAAACCCACGCGGCTGCTTTGACATTATCTGCAGAACTGATCGATGATTTGTCATATTTCCAGCAACTTGTCGTGCGTTGGATGTCCGCCATACTATTACCAATCGACCAGTTGATTTTAACCATCTCACAGGATGCCTTCACCGATCCCGCTGATCTGGCGCTCGCCCAAAAAGTAGCCGGAATGCTTGAAAGAGCCGCGCGGACCAATCCGTACTGGGGATTGGGAGAATTTGCCTCAGAATTGGAAAGTGTGTCAAAAAACCAATCCAAGATTTCCGGTTTCAGTGATGAAGACCTGGGATTCGACCCGGATATGCACAAAGGGAAAGTACTGGTTACTACCATTCATAAGGCCAAAGGCCTGGAATGGGACCGGGTTTACTTGCTTTCCGCGAATAATTATGATTTTCCCTCTCTGCAAAGTTATGACCGTTATGTATCGGAAAAGTGGTTTGTTCGCGATCAAATCAACCTCCCGGCTGAAGCAGTCGAAAGCTTGCAACACTACAAAGAGGGTGATCCTCTTTCATTTCTCAACCATCCAGGGGATGCCACGCTGGAAGCAAGGCGGAAATATTGCGCCGAGCGCCTCCGGTTATTGTACGTAGGAATCACTCGTGCTCGAAAAGAACTGGCCATCACCTGGAACACTGGCCGCAACGGCGATTTGCTGATGGCATTGCCGGTGGTTGAACTTTCTGATTATTTGAAAAGAGAATTAAATGCCGCTTCCGTCTGAATTTGTCTTTACCCAGAACAACCTGCAAGATTTCGCGGATTGTCCGCGCCGTTTTCAATTGAAACACCTGTTGAAAACCGCATGGCCGGCGCCCGTCAGTGAACCAATGGAAGAAAATGAACGCCTTATTTCGCTGGGATCGAGCTTTCATCGCATGGTACATCAGTACTATCTGGGTATACCGGAAAATCGGATCGAACGGCACATCACAGATGAAGACCTTCGACGCTGGTGGACATCCTTCAGGGAATCCGCACCCACTGATTTGCCTGAAATCAGTCAACCGGAAATAGAACTATCCATGCCCTTTGGTGGTTATCGGTTGGCAGCCAAAATGGATTTGCTGGCTGTGGAAAAGGGCAAACGCGCTGTGATCATAGATTGGAAAACAGGGCAAAAACCTCCCAGGATTGAGAATTTACAAAACCGGATTCAATCGCTGGTATATCCATTCCTTGTCATTTCTACCGGAAGCGGGATGAATGACTACCATCCGTTTGACCCTTCACAGGTCAGCATGCTGTACTGGTTCCCGGCATACCCGGATAAAACCATCACCCTGCAATTTGATTCTGCCTGGTTGGAACGAACCCGCTCTACTTTAACCCGCTTGGTGAATGAGATCAGTCATATAAATTTGACAGTCTTCCCCCTTACCATGGATGAGAAACAATGCCGCTTCTGCCGCTATCGATCGTTATGCGAACGCGGGATTTTTGCCGGTAACATCTCTGAAATAGACGAAGAAGACCAGGAAGACGATCAATCGCCAATTATCGATTTCGATCGAATAGAAGGGATTGCTTTCTAACCGCATGGAAAGGAAGTGGCATCTTCGTAAAGCGAAAAATCTGCCGCCCGTACTCCTGGAAGCGGCAGACCAGAATCCGATAATCGCCGCCTACCTGCGTGATCGTGGTCTCAACACACCTGAAGAAGTCAGGCGTTACCTTGAACCCGACCGCGATAATTTGACCGATCCATTTGAATTTCCGAATATGGCAAAAGCGGTAAAACGAATTCAACGCGCCCTGGTTGCTGGCGAAACGATCGGCATTTGGGGCGATTTCGACGTCGATGGGCAGACGTCCACAGCACTTCTCGTTGAATGCCTGGAGAAGTTGGGTGCTTCCGTGCGTTACCACCTTCCCGTGCGGAGAAAAGAATCTCACGGTATTTCGCTGGCTTCCCTACAATTGTTCATGAGTACCGGTATTCAACTCCTTATAACCTGTGATACCGGAATATCAGAAAACGCGTCCATTCTGTATGCCACCCAAAATGGGCTGGATGTTATCATCACAGATCACCATTCACTTCCAGCAGAACTGCCAGAGGCGTTTGCCTGTATCAACCCCCACCTTCTTCCACAGGGTCACCCGCTTGAAACACTTTCGGGTAGTGGTGTAGCTTTTGAGCTAATGCTGGCGTTATGCCGTAGTGAGCATCGCGATGAAATTGCGCTCGCGAGCATTGATCTTGCCGCCATTGGAATAATTGCGGATATGGCGCCGTTAAAACATGATGCCCGTCTGATTGCCCAACTGGGACTTATCCGTCTTTCCACACAACCACGTCAGTGGGTAAAGCTCCTAATGGAGTACGCCAAAATCACATCCAATACTGTCGATGAATCCACCATCGGGTTTGCCGTCGCTCCCCGTCTCAATGCCGCCGGCCGGCTGGAAGATGCCAATCCACTTGTCGAGTTTCTTTTAGACCGTAAACCGGACAACCTGCAAACCACGGCGCAACACCTGGAAGATTTGAACGCCAACCGTAAATGGTTATGTGATCAGGTGTACCAATCTGCCAGTCAACAACTCGAACAACAGCGCGAAATGACCAATGATCCCGTCATTATTCTGGCAAACAAGACCTGGCCGGGAGGCGTTCTGGGGCTGGCAGCCGGGTGGTTAAAGGACAGGTTCTATCGACCGGTTATTCTTCTGAATGATTCCGGCGATGGGGTTTTGCGTGGTTCAGCCCGATCTGTGGAGGGTGTAGATATCATCGAGGCCATATCATCCGTCTCCTCCATGTTACTCGGGTTCGGAGGGCATACCAGGGCAGCCGGTCTATCCTTCCCGGCGGACAAATTATCAGATGTCAAACGAGAAATCAATAAATGGATGCGTGACCGTGGATTGGCGGTTGCGGAACCACCTCCCCTTGAAATAGACGCCGAATTAACCCTGGCTCAGGTTACAACGCAATTCTATCAGGCAGTCCAGAAACTGGCTCCGTTTGGAATGGAAAACCCGCCAATAGTGTTCTGTTGCCGCAGGGTAATGGTTACCTCGGCAAAACCGTTGGATCGTAATCGCGAACATTTCAAACTTCAAATTCAAGATGAACAGGGTGATTCCCTGCCCTTATTCTGGTGGAACGCGGATGAAACACTCATCCCAACTGGATTATTTGACCTGGCATTCTCCCTGCATGAAAACACCTATAAAGGGAAAACGACACTTCAGGCAGAATACATTGACATCCATCTTGTAGAAGAACCGGTAACTACCACTCGTGCCACAAGAAACCTTGATGTTCTGGATTTTCGTACCCGGCAAGATCCATTGGCGGAAGCCAGATTAAAAAGTGTTGGAAAATCCAGTCTAGTTTATCAAGAACCGCCTGAGCCTGGTGATCCATTATCGTTAGGAAGAAATCAATTCCATCCAATTGAGAACTTGATTTTTGCCTCCATTCCACCTTTACAAACTATACAGGAAGAGATTCTTCAACAGGCATCCCCTGCCTGCTTGATTCTCGCTTTCCATAAACCGGCAGAGAAAAAGTTATCAGAATTCTTGAACCACCTGGCCGGTCTCATACAGTATGCGCTGAAAAACCGCGAAGGATTAACCAGTACACGTGATCTTGCCCGGGCGATGAACTTGAGGGAAGAAACAATTGCTGCGGGCATAAAGTGGTTCCAGGCTGATGGCAAAATAAGGGTACTGACTTCCGATCATGATCTGACAAAGTTTGAACGGTGTGCCGCTCCAGCAAATTTGGAATTAAAAACACGTCTGGAAACTAAATTGCGTTATGAATTACAGGAAACCGCTCATTATCAGAGTTTTGTATACCAACAACCTGAAGATTTCTTTAAAAACCAGGTCTGATTACCCGGCTGTATTTAAGTAATCCACATGTCTGGCCTGTCAAAATAACCGGTTTTATAGTAAACTTGTCATTCAATTGCAGCTTACCCTGCAACTTTCCGCTCCCGGGTTCATCCACGATGTCTTCCGGGGGCAATCCCGTGGAAAGGAGGAATTCCCTGCTATGCGTAACTATGAGGTCGTCACCATTTTCCAACCCGACCTGGACGAAGCGGCTTTCAATGCCGCTATTGAAAAAGTCAAAGGGTGGATCACCGAATCCGGTGGAACGATTACCAAAGTTGATGTCTGGGGCAAACGCCGCATGGCTTACATGATTCGCAAGACTCGTGAAGGCCAGTACGCTGTGATCTACGCCCAGATGGAACCCGCATTTGCCAGCACGCTGGAACGTAATCTGCGCTTCCATGAGCCGCTGATGCGCTTCTTGATCACACTGGTTGACTGAAGAACCCGATTAATAATTGGGAATGTGGACGAGGTAGGAACATGAGCCGAGGCTTGAACAAAGTCATGATCATTGGACATGTCGGCCGTGAACCAGAGATGCGGTATACACCCTCTGGCCGGCCGGTAACAACATTCACTGTTGCCACCAATCGGTCATGGAACAGTGCCGATGGCGAACACCATGCAGAAACCGAATGGTTCAATGTGGTCACCTGGGGAAGCCTGGCAGAAGTTTGCAAACAACATCTGAGTAAAGGCTTGCAGGTTTACATCGAGGGACGCTTGCAATCCCGGCGCTGGGAAGACACGGAAAATATCCGGCACACCAGTGTTGAAATTGTAGCCAATGAGATGATGATCCTGGGTGAACGCAGGGATACTGCCGGAAATTTGAATGGTGAATTCCTTGCCACAAATGAAATGGAAGATGAGTTTCCATACTAATGGAGAAAAACAATGGCTGAAGAACAAACAAACGAAAACGAACAGTCTTCCGGTGGTTACGGTGGACGTCGTTATGTAGCCCGGCCTAAAATTTGCCAATTTTGCGCCGACAAAAACATCAAAATCGATTACAAATCCAGCGATATGATGCGCCGGTTTGTAACCGAAGAAGGCAAGATCCGCCCCCGTCGTCAGACTGGCACCTGCGCCCGGCATCAGCGTGAGTTGGCCGGAGCCGTCAAGCGCGCCCGGCATATCGCGCTCCTTCCTTTCGTGAGCGAACGCCCGAACGATTAAGGCTAACCTTCTGAAAGTTATCGGGGCACAGGTTTCCTATGCCTGTGCCCCAGTCTTTTTTAATTCCGAGGTCTCCTATGCCTGATGAAGAATCAAAGAAAATAATCACCAAGAAACACCTCGCCCGGCTTGAACGAGAACGTATTCAACGCAGGTATTTGATTACCGGTGTATCGATAGCGCTTGCTCTTGTTGTGGGTTTGATAATTTTTGGTATTCTGGACCAGCTCTTTTTCCAGGATATGAGAACTGTCGCCACAATCGGCACAGAAAAGATAACCCAGGGTGAATACCAGGCGCGTGTACGCTATGCGCGCTGGCAGTTGGTCGAACAATATAAGCGTACCATCCAGATGGCTGACATGTTTGGGGGATTGAGCAGTGATTCTAGCAATTACTTCCAAAACTCGCTGCAGCAAATCCAATCTCAATTGGATAACGCCACCATACTTGGTCAGGGTGTTCTTGCAGCCATGGTTGATGAACGCGTGATCGAACAGGAAGCCGCAAAGCAGGGTGTTGTGGTAACCGATGAAGAAATTGACCTTGCTCTGCAGGAAGCCTTTGGATTCTATGCCAATGGCACCCCCACGCCATCGGCTACTCGAGTAATGCTGCCGACGTCAACCCTGTCAGCCGCCCAATTGGCCATTGTCACCCTCACTCCCACTCCCACACTGGCTCCCACAGCCACCCAGGAGCCTACAGCAACGGCTCCGGCTGTCACACCCACGGCCACTCTGGAAGCAAGCCCTTACCCGACCGCCACAGCTTACACACTGGAAGGTTACCAGAACCAGTACAAAGATTACGTTTCCAAGGTAACCGCCATCAATTTTAAAGAAGCGGATTGGCGGAGAGCATTTAAATCCAGCGTCTTGCGTGATAAGCTGACCAAGAAAATCAACGCAGACGTCCCGACCAAGGAAGATCAGGTCTGGGCTCGCCATATTCTGGTAAAAGACGAAGAGACAGCCAAAACTGTTCTTGAACGTTTGAATAAAGGTGAAGCCTGGGATGCGCTGGCCAAAGAACTGTCCACTGATGAAGGCAATAAGAATTCCGGTGGTGATCTTGGTTGGTTCACAAAAGATAAAATGGTCGCTGAGTTCTCCACAGCCGCTTTCGCGCTAAAAATCGGTGAAATCAGCCAGCCTGTGAAGACCAGCTATGGGTATCATGTCATCCAATCTCTGGGACACGAAGAACGTGAATTGTCCCAGGCAGACTATGCCACGAAACAAAACCTTGCCTTTGAAGAATGGTTGACCAAGGCAAAAGACACTATTGGTGTCAAGACCAACGACATCAGCGGGGTCACTCCCACTGAACCCGTTCTGGATCTTACCGCCGAGTAATTGATAAATTCAAAAAGAAGGTGCCAGTGAATTTTACCTGGCACCTTCTTTTTATTTCATCATATCAATCGGGATTTCATCCAATCGCAGGCTGATTATCTGGCTTGCGGAATCCCTCCCCATGGTAATTCCATAGATCACATCCGCTGCCTGCACCGTATTGCGGTTGTGGGTGATGACAATAAATTGCGTCTGGTCCGCCAGTTCACGCAGCAGGTCGCGATAACGCCCCACGTTGGCTTCATCCAGCATGGCGTCAACCTCATCCAAAACGCAGAACGGCGTGGGTGATACTTTCAGCAGCGCGAAAATCAACGCGACGGCAGTAAGACTGCGTTCACCACCCGATAAAAGGGAAAGTCCCTGTTCACGCCTGCCAGGCAACCGGGCTTCGATATCAATGCCGGTTTCCGTAAAATTCTCTTCATCGGTAAGAAGCAATCTGGCACTACCTCCGCCAAATAGACGGGTAAACATCTTTTCAAATTCAACAGCCACTTTCTTGAAAGTCTGTTTGAAATCACGCTCCATAACTTCATCGAGCTCGCGGATGATCTGACAAAGGTCTTCATCCGCTTTATGCAGGTCATCCACCTGGGTTTTCAGGTATTCGTAACGTTCCACAACAGACTGATATTCAGACTGGGCTTCCATATTAACGGCGCCCATGCGGCGTAAATGCGCCTTCTGCCGGTTAATACTCTCCTCCATTTCAGGTGGGAGCTCGGTCAAGTTGGGAAGTTGTTCCACCCAACCCTCCAGAGGAAGCGGTGTCTGCGCGGCCGTATCTTCGGAGTATTCCAGAATAACCAGCCCCATATCTTCTTCAATTTTTTTCTGCAAATTATCAACCGCGTCTTTACTGCGGGCATATTCCAATTTCGCCTGTGTAACTGAACGTTCAGCACCGGTGACTTTTTGCTGCGCCGAAAGCAAATCATTTTGCATCTCGCTATACTCATGATCCAATCGGTTTAATTCTTTTTCAGCCGGGTTGATCTTCTCATCCAGGGCATCAGTCTGCAGGTTGATGGACTCTATGACCTCGCCCTGCTTCCCAATTTCCTGGTCGATTCCAGTGCGTTCTTCCAGTTGATTTTTAATCTGACTTTTTAACTCTTCTATTTGCTGCACAATCCTGTCAATGGAGGAACGCATATCCGCCAGACGCCGTTCGGCTTCCTGCCGTGCCTTCCTGGAAACAGCCACGGTTGTATTCCAGTGAAATACCTGGCTCTGCACCTCGTCCAGACTAAGTCCGGCAAGGGCGGCATTCTTTTCGCGTAAAAGCAGGTTGATCTCCTGTATGGATTTCTGGTTCTGCTCTATTTCGGCATCCAGTTTGACCAACTCTTCTTCAGATGCGGTCAATTGCCGGGTTTGCTGATCAATTTGCTGGCGTTTCCAATTGACCTGCTGGTTCAATTGATTGGCATCAAGCGCCAGTTTTTGTGCCTTTTGAGTCAATTTGCGGGTTGATTCTTCCACCTGTTGACGCGCCTGTTGCAGTCGGGTTTCCTCTTCATGCAGGGAACGCAACGTATCTTCGAGTCCTTTTATTCCGTTGTTGCTGGATTCAAGGTCGATTTCAACCTGATGCAGCACACCTTCCAATTCCTTGCGTTCGCGCGGACGGCTGATAAGGCTGCCGCGACTTTCCCGCCCGGCAATCACTGCCCCATTGCTCAGGAATACTTCTCCAGCCAGGGTGACAGCCCGCATTGAATTGTTTTTTCCGCGTGCCACCCGGCGGGCGGTTTCGCGGTCTTTAACGATCCATGCATTACCCAGCGCCGCCGCGATGACTTTCCGCAGTTCAGCCGGGGATTTTACCAGCTCACTGGCCAGGCCTATGACACCATCCATGGATCCAATGGAATTTTTCACGTGGGAGTCACTCATTGAAGCGGCCGGGAATAATGTCGCGCGACCCTGATCACCCGAACCCAGCCATGAGACAGCCTGATCTTCATCGGCATCATCCGCGAGATAAATGGCATCCAGAAATTCTCCCAGCACAGCAGCCACAGCGGCTTCATAGTCTTTCGGTACTTCCAGTAAACTGGTGAGCGCGGAATATCGGCCCTTCAAATGTCCACTTTTTGCCTGCTGAAGAACCGCTTTGGCGCCCCCGGCAAGGCCGCTGAAGGCATTCTCAGCCTCGATCAGGGCTTTCAGTTGGCCATTCAACTGGGCACGCCGGCTTTCCATCTTATTGTGAGCTTCCTGCAGCTCCCGCCGTGATTGCTCACGCTCCGATATTGTCTTGCGGGTTGCGGCGACCTTTTCGACCAGACTTTGCAGTTCCATCTCTGCAGATTCACGCTCTTTTCGGCTGGTATCTTCCAGGTTTTTTAATTCGATCAGGCGTTTTTCTTCCTCGCCAATCCCGGTTTCATACGAATTCAGACTGTTTCTAATTCCATCGCTGCGCGTGATGATTTCATTGCGGTGAGCCTGTAATTTCACGTTGGCTGTCTCAATTTCAATCATTTTCCGTCTTGTGACGCGCACATCTTCTTCCGCCTTATGCCGCTCCCCCTGCAATTTCTCCAGTTGTGTGGTTACCTGCTCTGCCTGTAATTGGGCTTCATCCAATTCAGCCTGCAGTCTATCGACTTCATCCGTCAATTCCTGCAGATTGCGCTTGCGCGACGAGGCTTCCTCTTCACGATTGGCCAGATCATTCTGTAAAGAAAGCTCGCGCTCAATCAATGAACGTTTTCTTTCCTGCTTGACCGCGACCTCGCGAAGAAGGGCTTCCTGACGCGTATGCAGCCCGGCCAGTTGATTATGCCATTCAGAAATCTGTCGGCGCAAATCGGAAAGCGCCTGTTTCTTCGCGTTCAGGACAATATCAAAATCATTTAACGCATCACGGTTTTTGTCCAGATTGGCTTCGCAGGAACGTAAAATCTCGCGGTCGTGTTTAAGATTCTTCTGGGTCAGGTTCCAATGATAGCCATACCAATCACGAAGAAGCAGTCGTAGATCACCCTTGATCTGTTCATATTCAATCGCGCGGCGCGCCTGCCTTTCCAGTGAAACAAGGCGCGGTTCAAGTTCTGTCACAATATCCTGCACCCTGACCATGTTGCGCCGGGTGGTTTCCAACCGATTTAGTGATTCCTCCCGCCGGCTGCGATACAGGCCAATTCCAGCGGCTTCCTCAAAAAATCTTCGGCGCTCTTCAGGTTTCAGTGATAACGCCGCGTCAACCAGACCTTGACCGATAATAGTATAGGTGCGTTCTGCCAGACCGGACAGTGCCAGCAGCTCTGATATCTCTTTCAGGCGTACGCGCTGACCATTGAGCAAATACTCATTCTGTCCATCACGGTATGCCCGTCGTGTAATGGATACTTCCGAATAATCAATAGGCAGCCAGTTGTCTTCGTTATTGAAGGTAATCGTGGCTGAAGCCATGCCAGCCCGTGAACGCTGCTCGCTGCCGGAAAAGATCATGTCCTCGGTTTTTCGTCCGCGCAGTAAGCTGAACGCCTGTTCACCCAGTACCCAGCGCAGTGAGTCAGCAATGTTTGATTTTCCGGAGCCATTTGGGCCAACAATGGCCGTAACAACACCGGGAAATTCAAAGGTAGTCTGGCTTGCAAAGGTCTTATAACCGTGCAATTCCAGTGATTTCAATCGTGGTGGCATGTATCACAGTTACCCTTCATTAGTTGGATTACGATCTACCATTCCAATAAAATCAAGTGCCTTACTGGCCGCCGCTTTGGCAGCAGCCTGTTTGCTATGTCCGGTACCCGAGCCATAAATATCTCCGTTCACGATGACATCCACCTCAAAGACCTTGGAATGATCCGGTCCGCTGGAATTTCGGGTTACATATATGGGCGCCTGGTATCCCTGTGATTGCGCCCATTCCTGGAACAGACTTTTGGGATCCTCGTTTTTGTGGTTGAGGAGAATATCTTCAGATGCCGTCTCAAGGAGAGGTGCCGTGAATTTTTTCACAGCATCAATACCGCATTCCAGGTATAAAGCACCTATCATGGCTTCAAATGTATCGCACAGCAGGGCATCCCGATCGCGTCCACCGCCTTGTGATTCGCCTCTTCCAAGGCGCATGGCATTGCCGAGGCGCAACAGCCTGGCAAACTCGGCAAAACGTTCGGTATGCACCAGCGCGGAACGCATTCGTGTCAGGTCGCCTTCGGCCATTTCGGGGTAGCGGTTATACAACCAGGCGCCCACGATAAAGTCCATAACGGCATCGCCCAGAAATTCCAGCCGCTCATTATCTTCCAGCGCGTCGCTGTGTTCGTTCAGGTAGGAACGGTGCGTCAGCGCCCGGGAAAGAAGCATCCAATTGTTGAAAGGTAGATGAAGGCGTACAGCCAGTTCCTCAGGGGATTCGATTGAATTCGGGCTAACAACGTTGTCCAATAAGACCTCCCGAACTAAAGGAGCGCAAGCCACCTCACCTGCTATGTCAGGTGGATTGCGGCCCATCAGTTCATTTAAGAATGGGATAATATTTTAACCCGTTCCCGGAAATTATGAGAATAATGGGGGGTGTCAATATTGTTTTCATGTTTTCCAATGCGGCCCATACAAGACCGGTTGTTGGTTCCACATAAATTCCTTTTCCGGCCAGTTTCTCACAGGCAGGAAGTATTTCGCTTTCAGGGATGGAAACAATTTCCCCTTTCCCTCCGGCCAGAGATTCGATAATCGCGCATGCCCGTACGGGGGTAGACACTCGGACTCCCTCGGCAATCGTGTTTCCCTCTGCCGCTTCCTTCATTTTGTCCAGTCCATGAGAAAACCCGTAGGCCATGGGTGAACAGTTTTCCGACTGGACGCCGACAAAGTATGGCATTTTTGAAATGTGTCCCGCGGTCTTAAGAGCGGTGAAACCCCGAATTATCCCCAGGAGCAAGGCGCCATGCCCGGCGGGAGCAATGATGGTACCCACCTCTCCGCCTGACTGTTCCATAATTTCATAGGCGATGGTGGCAATTCCAGGAATTCCAAATGGCAGATACGCGTGGCTTCCATATGCCAGGCCTGCCTGTACGGCCTGTAAAACCGCTCGCGCGGCTTCAGAACGCGGACCAGGAACCGGCACAAGTTCAGCGCCGTATTGCTCAATTTGCCTACGTTTTGGACCGGCCGCGCTTTCGGGAACAAAAACCCGCGCGTTGATACCTGCCCTTGCGCAATAGGCGGCAAATGAAGCCCCTGCGTTTCCGCTTGAATCTTCCACCGCAGAAGTAATCCCGCGGGCTGCAAGTTGGCTGATCAAAACCGCCGTCCCGCGATCTTTGTAGGAGCCAGTGGGATTCAGGCATTCCAATTTATAGCCAATTTTCAATCCATCAAAGTCATCCCATACCAAAGGGGTGTTGCCTTCCCCCAGGGTGAGCACCGGCGCGTTTTCAGGCAGGGAGAAGCTGTGTTTGTATTTCCATAATCCTGGTTGAGATGGATCCATCAAAGCGGGAGTGAATTCCGGCGCCTCATTGAAATCGAATACCCCACCGCAGATTTCGCAGCGATGAATGACTCGGTCGACAGGATATATAGCACCGCAATCCACACAACAAATTTCCGTCATGAAGATTCTCCTGACGATTATTATACAGTTTTCATCTGTGGATAGTTTTCTTCACATTTTTTCCTCTTGATGGATAATTTCATTACCTTTTCTACGCGCAATGAATTACCGGAAGTTAACCTCATTTGCTATAATAAACGAATGCTCCCTGATGGTTCAAACCAGCCTGTCTACCGCGTCAATACGCCGGTCTATGAAGGTCCTCTTGACCTGCTCCTTTCTCTAATTGAGAAAGCCGAGCTGGATATTACCCGGCTGGCACTCGCCCAGGTGACTGACCAGTACCTTTCCTATATTCAGACAATGGATGGCATTCGTGCCGCGGATATTTCCGAGTTTCTTGTAATTGCCGCGAAATTGATCCAGATCAAATCCGCCGCCCTGCTGCCCAAACCTCCCGTGATTGAGCCTGAAGAAGAAGACCCGGGTGAAGCCCTGGCCAGACAGTTGATCGCCTATAAAAAGTTCAAGACAGCTTCCATGTTCCTGGTTGACCGCGAAGAAAAAGGATTGCGTACGTACCTGCATGTGGCACAGGTCCCCAAGATCGAACCACGCCTTGACCTTTCCGGCCTCACACTTACGGCACTCGCGGATGCCGCGCGGGAGATATTCGCGGGAAAGACAGATATCCCTCTTAACCAGGTAGTCGCGGCGCCCAAAGTCACCATCCGCGAAAGAATTGGCTGCATCCTTTCGATGATGCGTTCCAAAGAGAAAACTTCGTTCTTTGAACTGGTGGGAGACAACACAAGCCGGTTATCTGTTGTGGTTACCTTTCTGGCCATGCTGGAGCTTGTCAAGCGCCATGTGATTGAAGCTCAGCAGCCAGCACTTTTTGCTGACATTGTCCTGCAACCCTTGGAATTGACGTTGGATGAAGATGCGGTCTCAGAATTCGGGGAGTAAATTTGTATTTTTCACAATGATATAATTTTTAATAACTTCTGTTTGGAGGTACAAAGATGGCAGGCTTGATTGAATTCACCAGTAACTACAATGACTTGAGTACCGATACAGGATTTCAGTTTGAGTTCAATTGCGATCGTTGTGGAACTGGGTATCGCACTCCCTTTCAGGCATCAGCGACAGGCACCATTACCGGCGCATTAAACACAGCCAGCGATATCTTTGGCGGCTTATTTGGTTCTGCGGCCAATATCAGCGAACAGGTGCGCAGCGCCGGCTGGCAAAATGCCCGTGACGCTGCCTTTGAAAACGCGGTCAAACAGATCAAACCATCTTTCGCCCAGTGTCCGCGCTGCCAGGCGTGGGTATGCCGCAAGAGCTGCTGGAATGAAAAGCGTGGCCTTTGCAAAGGCTGCGCCCCTGATCTTGGCGTGGAGATGTCTGCCGCACAGGCTTCGCGTTCCGTAGAGGAAGTCTGGGCACATGCCGCCATGTCGGAAGAAGATAAGAAGCTTTCTGAGGGCAACTGGCGGGAAACGATCAAAGCTACCTGCCCGAAATGCCAGACACCGCTGGCAACCAATGCGAAATTCTGCCCGAACTGCGGAGAACCTCTAAAGAAAACCACGCACTGCACCCAGTGCGGCGCTTTATTACAGCCCAACGCGAAGTTTTGCGGAGAATGCGGCGCGAAAGTCGAATGATCAATTGAATGTCTGATGATGTAACTCCCATCCGCCAGCAGTATCTGGATATTAAGAAGAAATACCCCGACGCCATTTTGTTTTTCCGGCTCGGGGATTTTTACGAGACCTTTGATTCCGATGCCGAGACAACATCCCGGGAGCTTGATATTGTTCTCACCTCGCGTAATGTGGCCAAGGGTGTGCGTATTCCCATGGCAGGGATTCCCTATCACGCGGCTGAAAACTATTTATCCCGGTTGATCGAACGCGGGTATCATGTGGCCATATGCGAACAGGTTGGTGAACAGCCGGTAAAGGGATTGTTTCCGCGTGAGGTAACCCGCGTGGTCACGCCTGGCACTCTTCTGGAACCATCTCTACTCAAAGGTGATCGCAACAATTATCTGGCGTCGTTGTTCGTGTCGCATGATGGAGCCGGACTGGCGTATACCGATATTTCAACCGGAGAATTTGCGGCCACCGAATGGAGCGGACAAGATTTTCTCACCCGGGTGCGCGCGGAACTGTCCCGCCTGCAGCCTTCTGAAGTAATTTTGCCCGCCGATTGTCCGGCTGCCGGGCAGGTAACCTATCACAAAACCACCTTACCGGTCTGGCAGTTTGAAATTGGACGAACACAGGAAGCCCTTAAGAAACAATTGCAGGCTTCCACCCTGGATGGGTTTGGTTTGAGGGGTATGCCCATGGCCGTCCAGGCAGCCGGAGCTCTTATCCAATACCTTCAAAACACACAGCCGCCGGCGTTGCAGCTTTTAACCTCAATTCACACCTACCAGCTCGATTCATCCATGTTGTTGGATGTTTCCACCCGCCGCAACCTGGAATTGACCGAGACGATCCGCGGAAACGCCGTTGAAGGCTCGCTTCTATCCGTACTTGATAACGCCGTCACTCCCATGGGCCACCGCCTGATGCGTTCCTGGGTAAGCAAGCCGCTTCTGGACATCCCCTCCATTGAGAACCGGCAGTCGTGTGTGCGATGGTTTGTGGAAAATGGCCTTATCCGCCGGGAATTTAAACAGGCTCTGCACACCATCTCCGATCTTGAACGTCTTGTCAACCGCGTAACGGCTGGTTCGGCCCAACCCCGTGACCTTACGGCCATCCGGGCAAACTTGACTGCCCTGCCCGGCCTGGTTGGCATTCTCACCTCGCCTAATGAGGCAATCCAGTCGATTCTCCGTGATGTGGACCTCTGTGTCCAGGAATTGACATTATTGGAAGAGGCGATCAGCGATGACCCACCGGCAACATTGCAGAATACCGGTGTGATACGCCCCGGTTACTCCTCCGAACTTGATAATATCATCCAGTCTTCACGGGATGCCCGCGAATGGATCGCCAATCTGGAACAGGTTGAACGCGAACGTACCGGGATCAAGACGTTGAAAGTTGGCTACAACAAGGTCTTCGGGTATTACATTGAGGTGACTCACAGCAACACCGGAGGTGTTCCGCCAGAGTACATACGCAAGCAGACTCTGGTCAATGCGGAACGCTATATCACGCCGGAAATGAAGGAATACGAAACGCTGGTTTTGAACGCGGAAGAACGCATCCGCGAGGTTGAAGGCCGCCTTTTCAGGGAAGTCTGCCGCATCCTGGCCGCGAACAGCTTGAAGATATTGAAAACCGCCCAATCGCTGGCTGAACTGGATGTGGTTTCTTCCCTGGCAGAGATCGCCGTTTCCAACCATTATGTGTGCCCGGAAATCATCCGCGAACCGTTACTGGAGATCATTGACGGGCGTCACCCTGTGGTGGAAAGGACCCTGGTAAGCGATCGCTTCATCCCCAATGATACGGTTTTTGACGAAAATGAAGTAGTGCGGGTGATCACCGGCCCCAATATGAGCGGTAAGAGTACCTTTCTGCGTCAGGTCGCCCTGATCGTACTGATGGCGCAGATGGGCTCATTCGTTCCCGCGGCGTCCGCCCGTATTGGCCTGGTTGACCGCATATTCACGCGCATTGGCGCGCAGGATGAAATCCATGCCGGACAATCCACCTTCATGGTCGAAATGGTGGAAACCGCTAATATTCTGCATCACGCCACGTCCCGAAGCCTGCTGGTGTTGGATGAAATCGGCCGGGGAACCAGCACATATGATGGCCTGTCCATTGCCTGGGCTGTGGTGGAACATATTCATAACCATCCAGAGCTGCGCTCCCGCACTCTTTTCGCCACCCATTACCATGAGTTAACGCAATTGGCCGACCTACTCCCCGGTATTCGCAACTACAATGTGGCCGTGACCGAAGTCGATAATACGGTCGTCTTTCTTCACAAAATCGTTCCCGGCGGAACAGACCGCTCCTATGGCATTCATGTCGGTCAACTCGCCGGGCTGCCCAAACCGGTCATCCAGCGTGCCAATGAGATATTGGCGGATTTGGAAGCTTCATCAGGAAAAGCGGTAGATTTCGGTGAAAGCACCTCCCGACAGATGGCGCTCTTCCCGGAAACGAATCCGCTTTTGGATGAATTACGCGGGCTGGATATCCTGTCCATCTCACCACTTGAAGCGTTAAACAAGTTATTCGAATGGAAAAAGAAGTTTGTTGAAGACGGAAAAATTGCCAGGAAGGATTAAAACCGGGAAAGCAGTTCTTCGGGTTTTCCGGCAAATTCTTCTTTCTGTAATTCTCCGCTGGTCAGCCTGGTCAAAACGTCGCATAACAACTGGTTTGCCGGAGCCTTCATTTTGACTTTTTCCGCGGCGCGCACCACCGCGCCATTCAGCCAATCCACTTCACTTTGGCCCCGCCCCTGATACAAGTCAATATGGAAGCTGGGCATCTTGGCGCCCCGCCCGCCGCCAACAGCCCGGGTGATCAACGGCCGGCTGAGCCATGCCGGAAGGTAGCGCAGGGCAAAAGCCAGTAATCTCACCGGCGTGCCGGGTAAATCAACCACGGGAATATGATTTTTCTGCATGACGGTCAGCACTTCCAGCAATTGTCTTCGTTCCAGCTCAAATAAACCGGGATGCGCGTAAACCTGCGCGGGAGTCCAGTTGATAATGGCGGAAGTGGCGTTGCCCATCAGGTTGGTTAGCATTTTTGACCATTTCATTGCGTTCCCATCAGAGAAGCCCAGCATACCCAGTCCGGCACGATTACAGGCCGTCATCATTTGATGCGCCACTGGTAAATTTAGCTCTATTCCGGTTCCCCGGAAACGTTCAACGACAATATCTCCCAATCCTCGTCGTCCAATGGCGGTGGTCACTGTTCCGCGGATGACCCTTTCGGCGCCTAATACCGAGGCAATGGCCGGTTCATTTTCGACCCCGTTCTGAAAACACAAAACAGGGGGCATTTTTTTTATAAATGGCTTAACAGTCTCGAGAAAGCCCTCGGTGTCAAAACCTTTAACCGCCAGAATGGCCAGGTCCAAATCATGTTGATTTAATGCTTCCTGCAGAGACGTGGCTATCTTTGGGGAAGGAATTACCTGTTCTCCCCCCGGAAGTCCAAGTTTCAACCCGGTTTCCTTCAGTTGGCTGGCTACCTCAGGGCGGTCTAGGAAGGTGACATCCTCTCCGGCAAGAGCCAGACTTCCCCCAATATATGTGCCGATCGCGCCAGCTCCAAATATAAGTATCTTCATATCCCTATTCCTTCCAATTTCTGGCGCCATTCAGGAATGTTTTCCCGTCCATGGGTTTCCTGCCCGCGGGTTGAACCTGTTCAAGTTGCAGCGCACCCTGCCCGCAAAAAACGACAGGATTTCCATTGACGATCGAACGTTTCCCGGCATTTCCGTCAAAATTCGCCAGAACGGTCACCTTCAGGACTTTTAGCGGCTGATTCTCGAACATAAAATACGTTCCCGGCCATGGGTAGAATGCCCTGATTCGGCAGGAAAGTTCGTTTGCCGGATTTTGAAAATCAAGCAGTCCATCCTCTTTGGTTAACATCCGGGCGTAGGTCGCACCGGTTTCGGGCTGTGGTGTGGCAACCGCGGTTCCATCCAGAATAGATGGCAGGGTATCAACCAGTAGTTCGCCTCCCAACATAGCCAGTTTCTGACTGAGAGATTCGGCATCATCCGTATCGGCAATGGGTATTTGCCGTGTCGCGTAGACCGGACCGGTGTCAATCCCGGCATCCATGCGCATTATGCATACCCCAGTACTGGTATCTCCAGCCAGAATGGCTGCCTGTATGGGAGCTGCGCCGCGCCAGCGGGGCAACAGCGAAGCGTGCACATTGATACAACCCAATGGCGGCAGGTCAAGCACATTCTGCCGAAGTATCTGCCCGTAAGCGGCCACCAGAAGTATATCCGGAGCCCATTCCCGCAGGATCTCAAAATTTTCCGCCTCTTTAAGACGAACGGGTTGGATGATCCGGCAGCCCATTTCTTCGGCGAGTGTTTTTACCGGCGGCGAGGTTAAAACCTTACCCCTGCCGGCAGGCCTATCCGGTTGGGTGACCACACCGAAAATCGGATATTTCTCAGAGACTTTTTCCAGTACTGTGCGGGCCAGCACCGGCGAACCCATAAAAACAATTCGTGGAATCATGCACACGATTTTAACATAACCCGCGACCATACAAGCGGGTTGCATATTCCTGTAATCGTTGTAAAATTAATCCAGCATTAATACCATAAACAGGAGACGGAGACATGACAAATCAGACGTATACCCCCGGTGGTGAAGTGTCAAGTGACGATAAGTTATGGGCGTTGCTATCCTATTTAATTGCCCCATTGGTTCCGATCATTGTCTTATTGATGGAAGACAAGAAAAGTCGACCTTTCATTAAATACCATGCCGTTCAGGCGCTGGCTCTCAGCCTGGTAATCTACGTAGGCTCGGCAATACTTTCATTTGTCTTTATTGGAATCTGCACCGGCCTCGCCGGAGCCGTTTATCTTATTTATCTGGCGGTAAAATCTTACCAGGGTGAATATATCGTTGTTCCTGTCATAACAGATTTTTGCCGCAAACAGGGTTGGATCGCCTGATCACTCTCTGAAAAAGCAACGGCCTGCAGTTCACGAACTCGCAGGCCGTTTTTATTTCAATGGTTCCAGTAAAGGCCCGGTGGGAGTATCTTTAATACTCCATCCGGCATTTTGAATTTTTTCCCTTAATTGGTCCGCCTGTTTGAAATCGCCGGCATCCCGGGCACGGGTACGCATTAGAGCCAGGGTCAGAATTTCATCAGGTGGTTGTTCCCCGGCCTTCGAAGTTTCTGCCTGGAAACCCGCGCTGATTTTTTTCCAGACTTCTTCACGTACCCCGGATTGCCAGTCAACCGGGGGATTGAAGGTGCCAAATTCGCTCAATTTAATTTCCTGACCGCTGGAAATAATTCTTTCCTGGTTGCCATGAATTAGATGAATGGCTCCTTTTCCATATACCCTCGCGCTATTTAATTTCAAATCAATCCATACCGAGGTGTGCTCGTCAATTCCCAGTATGGTTCCCTGACAATCCAAAATCTTACGCAACTCTCTAAAACGCGTCTCACCCATGAAGCAGTGACTGGTATCCAATTCCGCGCCGCCTTCGGCGTTGTTCCAGTGAGGAATGATCACGAGGTCTAATCCATAGCGTCCAAGAAAGTTCAATCCAGGTTGCCAGTGAAGGTCCATGCCGGCTTTGTGAATCTCGTACACCGGCATAACCTGGCAGCCGAAAGCAATGGTCGCGGCGCTGGCCAGTATCAGGGCAGAGCCTGTGCGTTGTTTCGCCTGCAGGATCTCATACGCCAGACTATCTGATAGTTGACGCGCGGCATACGTTGGACTGCCTGGCCCAAGAAAGATCATATCCGCCAAATAAAGTGGTTCCAGTATTTCCTGGATATCAGGACTGAGATCAATGCCTTTTTTCCGCGCTGGAATAATTTCTATGACCGGCTGATAGTTTTGCAGCCTGGTGCGAAGAAAATCACCCACCCGACCGGCCACCCGGTCAGAATTCAATTCAAATCCGGCCGGTGTTTCCAGAATGGCTATTCTCGGGTTGGCAGAAAATTGCTTGATAACGCCTTCAAACACCACTCCGCTGCCCGGTGATGTTTCCCCAGAACCCATCAACACAATGGGACCGGGATTGAATTGAAGATTTTCCATGCGCTTATTTTACCTGAGGGCTCAATACATGCCAAACTTTTAGCAAAATATGTGAGACGGTCATTCGAGAATGAAAGAAAGAATTTTATATTATTGGTTTTAGGCCTTCGCTAGGGTAAAATATTGACCATATGGACGAGAAAATTATTATTTACGGCACTTCCTGGTGCGGCGGTTCCCGCCGGGCAAAAAGGATGTTTGAGCAGAATAACATTCCCTTCCGCTGGGTTGACATCGATCAGGATAAAGAAGCCCGCTCTCTGGTTGAAAAAATCAATAACGGTTTTCGAAGTGTGCCCACCATTGTCTTTCCGGATGGTTCCACTCTGGTTGAACCTTCGGATGCCAGGTTGGCCGAAAAGTTGGGAGTCGAACCTCCGGATTCCTTTTTTTAGGTTACGACTTTCCCCCTCTCCCAAACAGCAGGGAAAGAATAAAGACAACAAATCCTCCGGAAAATAACGCGACAGCCAGAATAAAAATGGCTGTGTATTTCTTACGGGCTTCAACTTGCACAACCGGGTCATAGGTGAGCCGGTGCTTTAATTGCTGCACAAATTCAGGATTAGCCTGCCGTAAACTTAACATTTTTCCCAGGCTGTCTTCCAGACTGGATAATTCGGGTATCTTCATGGATGAAAAATCAGGTATTGAAGGCATACTTACCATCTTTCGTTATCCAGATAAGCAACTATCCCGATGGCTCCTGGCCCCAGGTTGGCTGCGACTGGAATGGATAATTCTGTCACCAGAACCTCGCGGCAATTAAACCGCTGCTTTACCGTATTGACCAAATCCGCTGCCGTCGCCGGGTCGCTGGCATGCACGACAGCCATGTGAACCGGCCGGTTTCCTATTTTCTTCTCAACGGTTTCAATTACCCGCTGAATGGACGCACTTCGTGTGCGTACCTTTTCCGCGATTTCAAGTAACCCATCTCTTAACATCACAATGGGTTTTATTTTCATAAAGGTTCCAAATATGTTCTGGGTCATGCTGATTCGTCCACTCAGGTGGGCGAATTCAAGAGTGTCAAGGGTAAAAATTACGGTGATATTTTTACGCAGGTTCTCCAGGCGTTCCACAATCGCCTGAATGTTATACCCGGCCGCTTCCATGATGCGAGCTTCACGGCACATGAATCCCATAGCAACTGAACCAGCCTGGGTATCAAAAGCCGTGACAGCAAATTCATTCTGCACATCGCGCGCGGCCAGTTGCACAGCAGAAAATGTTCCCGAGAGTTTACTCGAAACATGCATGGACAAGATCTTCTCTCCCTTTTTCGCGATGGAACGATAAAATTCTGCGATCTGCCCGGGGGATGGCAGGGATGTCTTTGGAATAACACGGGTCTGTTCAACCAGGGAATAGAAATTCTGGGAAGTGATATCCACTCCAGAGGTATAAACACGATCGCCAAAGCGAACCATCAGGGGAAGAATGTGGATCTTATATTTTTCCGCCCAACCAGCGGGCATATCTACGGCGCCATCAGTGACGATATGAATCATTCCTGCTCCAAAAATCCCTGAATTTCAGTACGAAGTTCCAATAAAGTGCGGTGATATAGACTTTTTATGGCACCTTCACTCTTTGACATGATTATCGCAATTTCTCCATTTGAAAGCTGTTGCACAAATTTTAATACAATAAGTTGCTGCCTTTCAGGTGAAAGCCGCTTGATAACCGAAATCAGTCTTTCCACTTCCTGATCCAGCACAACCTGGCGTTCGGGATGTGTGCTGTCCATGACCAGGTCAGGTTGATCATCCAGGGCTACTTCCTGCCGGCGGCTGTTATCCCTGTGCCAGTTGGCCACCAGGTTGTGAGCGATCCGATACAGCCATGCCGAAAAAGGAACTCCCTTCTGCGTGTACCGGTCAATCCGTCCCATCGCACGTTGGAAAACACGGGCAGTAAGATCTTCGGCATCATTCACGCTTCCGGTCCGATAGTAGATATAGCTATAAATCTTGTTTACATATTTTTCGTAAAGAAAGCTGAACGCCTCCGCATCTCCCTGGATGGCGTGCTGCAATGCATCTTCTTCGCTCAGGTCTGACATTTAAAGGTCCTATACAATGCTCTACCTAATATAACCCTGTGAACCCTTTTCGGATGCAGGCCACTTTACCGCATTTCAATCGCTCTGCTCACCGCTTTATAGGCGTTTACTACCCCGTAACCGGCATCATTTCCCGGGATAACGGCTTCATCCGAACAACCGGGAAAAACACCCGTATACCGGTCGGCTGTTTCATTTAGTATCTGCCTGGTTTTATCAATATCTCCTATCAATGAAGGATTAGCCGACCACATCAACGCTACTACACCGACTACCTGTGGTCCTGCCATTGATGTGCCGCTGTTCGACTCATATGTGCTTCCGGGATAGGATGAGTATACATCAACCCCGGGCGCGACAATATCAGGCTTGCTCCGACCGCTTCCATCCACAGCAACCGGGCCAAGGCTGCTGAACCCGGCCAGGTTTCCATTTTTGTCTATGGCGCCCACCGTGTAAACATCTTCATAAATGGCCAGCGGATCCTGCACTGTTGAACAACCGCCCATACCTGAATTACCGGCGGAAGCAACCACAAATACGCCAGCCGTGCGAAGGGCTTTAACTGCCGGCAGATAAACCTCTGCATCACACCCTTCGACCTGCGGGCAGCCCCAGGAGTTATTTAGGACATGCGCTCCTTTTTCCGGCTTTCCATCCATAAAAGGATCCCCGTTCTGTGGAAAGGGTGCCAGCATGAATTGCATGCAATCCAGATAATAACCCGGGTTGCCCAGGTTGCGGGCCAGATTCACGCAACCGATCCACTGCGCTTTAGGAGCGATACCCACATTTTTTCCCACAATGGAACCCAGAGTGTGCGTCCCATGGCCGCCGATATCCACCGGTTTTTCACTGCCGAACCATGGGTCAAACCAGTTGTATGCATCCGTTCCGTCTACCGCTCCCCGGTATTGTGAGGCAAACTCAGGATGGTCGCCCTGCGCGCCGCTGTCAGATTGACCTACAATAATCCCTTCACCGAGAATATGCAATTCGCTATGTACTCTGTTCGCACCAGTGTATTTGATATTCCAGTGATCATTTTGACCATCATCCTCAATTCCTCTACTGATCGGGATGTCATCTTTCAGTGGACGGAGGACAGGGCTATTCAATATTCGGTCAACATCGCTGCGGGAAGCAAGAGCAGCCCGCAGAATTGGATCAGCATCCAGTTCAATGGCGTTCACCAGGTAATACGTCTTGTAGGGTATTGCTTTTGAATCAAGCCATGCGCGTATATCCTTTTGGGTTTCTTCGGCATTTCTGGTGAGAGTGGCATACACATTCTTTCGCCGGTCATTGGCATTGGAAGTTTTATCCACAGATGAAAGATCAGGCTGATCTTTCATAATGACAAAAACCTTTTCACCATAGGAGCCAGGTGTTCCTGCATAGAAATACAACGTGAACAGGCTACCCCAGACAAGAACAAAAACCACCAAACTCCAACGTAAAGGAATCTGGCGATCATGCTTCATTGCACACCAGACAAATACCAGGAGTAAGACAAGTAAAGACAGACCAAATGATACTCCGACAGATTTTACGGCATATTCAACCAGTTCGCCTGATCCACTGGCAGTAACCAGACTTAACTCATCTGGATCCACCATCAACATTGGCCAAAGAAATGATAGACCCGCAAGTGCCCCTGCAGAAACCCTCCCGGGAACGTCAATCGTTCCATCTTGTTTGCTTACAAGATATGCGCAGGCATAGCCTACAGGAAGCGCGCAAAAAGAGAGAATCCAGCCATTGCTATTGTGGTCAATCCCGGTAGCCAGGATGATCAGACCGAGGGTGATTATCCATCCCGTACCGCCAATTCCTTTCGGTCTTTTATCTTCAAAATCAGCCGCCTGTTTAGGGAAATTGGTTGCCGTCAGTATGCTTCCGGTGATCACACCAAGCTCAATACAGATCAGGACTGCCAGAATCGAATCAACCAGAGAACCCTGCGCTCCCCAGATGATCCAGGGTATTCCAGACAAGGCACCGCACTCAGCGGTAAATAAAATTTTTCCCAAACTCTGATTAAAATCTTTGAACAAAACAGACAACATGGGGCGTTTGAAGATCAACAAACCCATAATGAAAATAAAAAGAACCGCAATTTGAATTACCGCCATCATTTGCCAATCGGTGATGTCAGGCAGTCTGGCGGGCGAAAGGAGAATGACCAGTATGGATAGGGTGCGTAAAGCCCTGATTCTGCCTTTGGCCACAGATTCTATGACAATTTTTTCGGCGATGATTAATGGAATGAAAAGAAGAAGCCCAAATCCCAGGGTGATCAGCCAGCGTATATTGGGTATTTTTATCGATCCTTCAAAAGCCATCTGAAAGATTGTCCAATTGGTCACCTGGGTAATCAATGAAACAAACAATATCCACAAGGACAGCAGTATGAGGGCTGCCGTTCCGGAACAGCCTTTTGAAGATTGATTTACTGATTGAATGCCAGAATCGTTAACTGGAAGAGAATCCATGCGAAATCCCTCATAGAATGGATATAATAGTCAGGGCATTATAGCGCATCTTAATCCTGCGGTTTCCGGGGAGGATTCTTGAACTGTTCTGATGGTTATACATCTATCGATGGGAATAATGTTTACTACCAGCAATGGCAGCCGGAAAAAGCTCCGCTCGCCAGGGTTTTATTGGTGCATGGCGTGGGAGAACATTCCAGCCGGTACGCCCATGTTGGTGAATTCTTCACAAATGCCGGAATTTCATTGACCGGATTTGATTTGTTGGGGCACGGGAAAACCGATGGCCAGCGTGGTCACGCGGACTCGTATGATGTTTTTTGCCGGCAAATTGACCATTTCCTGCCCGATATGATATCCGCCCAACCGGCAGCCCCAGTCTTTCTGTACGGTCACAGCATGGGTGGGCTGATTGTTCTGTATTACTCACTGTTCAAGAAACCCGGGAATATCTGTGGCGTGATTTCGACCTCCCCCGGTCTTGAACCTGGTTATCCCATACCTGCCTGGAAAACCACCATGGGAAACCTTTTGTATTCCCTCCTCCCCCGATTTTCCATGGACAATGGCCTGCCGCTGGACGGCATCTCTCACGACAAAACCGTGGTGTCTGACTACAAGGCAGATAAATTGAATCACCCGCGCATTTCGGCCCGCATGGGGATGGATTTGATTCGCAACGGCAAATTGGTAAGCGCCAGATCGGCCGAATTTACTCTTCCACTACTGCTTATGGTTGGAGGAGACGATCAGTTGGTTTCTCCGCAAGCCATTAAGGAATTTGGTGAAAATTCCGGAAAGAAGACAACCCTCAAAGTTTGGGGTGGCGGGTATCATGAATTGCACAACGAACCAAACAAAGCCGAGGTTTTGCAAACCATGGTCAACTGGATTAAAACCAATGTGGCGATGTAGAATAAATTCAGGACTTTTTTCACTTGCCACTGATTATTCAAAACCGTACAATCGGAAATGACGCGACGAATGAACCCCATATCATCTCATTTGTTGTTATGTACCTGTCTTAATAGTGAGCAAATATCCCCCATCTTCCAGTCAGTGGACTGAATGGTGGGGGAATTGTATTTAATTTTCCGATGATCCATTCTCTTGTTCGGTGAATAAAAAAATAGGAGAAAATATGAGTGATTTTTTGTTTCGCGGTACCCTGGCAGATCTTGATCCTGATGTGTATCAAATAACACAACTCGAATCAGAACGTCAAATCCGCAAACTCATCCTGATCCCGAGTGAAAGCACGGCACCCCTGGCAGTACGGGAAACCCTGTCATCTTCCTTCCAGAATATCTACGCCGAGGGCTACCCGGATGAAGAAACACGCTGGATGACAGATAGGGGAATATTGGATTTTGAAGAACGCCTGGCGCACTTCCGGCGATTTTCAGATCCCCGCTACTATAAAGGCACCGAATACGCGGATGCCGTAGAGGCATTGGCCCGCAGACGTTGCAGTGAATTGTTTGCCAATGAGCAGGTATCAGCCGATAATCTCTACGCCAATGTGCAGCCTTTATCCGGTGCGCCGGCCAATAACGCCGTTTACACCGCGTTGATCAACCCGGGCGATACCATACTGGGTATGAATCTGTTGCATGGCGGCCATCTTTCTCACGGGTCTTCCGCCAACCGATCTGGGAAACTCTACAAAGCGGTTCATTACACAATCGATCCACAAACAGAAAAAATCGATTACGCCGCACTGGCTGCCCTGGCTCAGGAGCATAAACCTAAGATCATTATTGCCGGTTTCAGTTCCTACCCCTGGGTTCCCGATTACGCGGAATTTCGCAAGATCGCAGACAGCGTTGGCGCCTACCTCCTGGCCGATATCTCGCATATTGCCGGAATTACAGCGACGGGTGTCATCCCCTCGCCCGTTGGCCACGCGCACATTATCACCTTTACCACCCATAAAACCCTGTGCGGGCCACGCGGCGCCTGCATTTTAACCTCTGATCTTGCCCTGGCTAAAAAGATAGACCGCGCCATTTTCCCCGGTGAACAGGGAGGTCCACACGTCCATGTGATGGCGGCCCTTGCAGTCTCCTTTAAACTCGCCCGGTCCCCGGAATTTAAGACCCTTCAAACCCAGATCGTAAAAAATTGCAGCACCCTGACCGCCAGGCTTCAGGAACGCGGTTTCCACATTCCTTTTGGTGGAACAAACACACACCTGAGCAACATTGATTGTAAAACAATCGTCGGGCCGGATGGCACAACCCTTTCCGGGGATATGGCAGCCCGAATCCTCGACCTTGCCGGCCTGGTATGCAACCGCAACACCATCCCGGGCGACAAGTCAGCTTTCAATCCCACGGGGGTGCGTTTCGGTACACCCTGGATTACGCAGCGCGGACTAAAGGAAGCGGACATGATCAAAATCGCCGACATCATGGCAGATGTGATCCAGGCCTGTGTCCCTTACTCGGTTGAAACCCGCCAGGGAATGCAATCTCGTGCCAAGATTGATTTTGACACCCTCGAATCAGCGAAAATGCGCGTGCGTGACCTGGCCGCATCTGCCGGTGCCGATATGAAAGTTGGCAAAACGGGTTATCCGCATTTCTATTATCTGGATGATCCTGCGCCAGCTTCAGATGGCTGGTCGGTGTTGGATCTGATCGGCGAGAAGGTCCGCCTCTTTGCTCATTACGTCTTCACCTGCGACCTTGACGCGATGAAGATTGGAGAGTCGCTACCCTGTCAGTTTGCAGCCAACCAAAAAACCATTGATGGTGTGCTGACCTTTTTGGCAGAAAATCACCTGTTGCTAAGCCTGCCCTCAGATAAAGCTCCACTGGCGGCTGCCTGGCTGCGTGATCTTTCGGATGGCTTTATCGGCTTTGATGAAGATGTCACCCGCCGTTTTGCCGGGCCGGTGATCGTGCGTTATTCCAGCAAATCTCCCATAAAGTCCGCGAAGGGCGATTCAATCTGGGCTGCCAAACCATTCGCGCCCGGGTTGAAGGTCAACAGACAGGCGGCTTTACCGGAATTCACATGGAAAGAGCCTGCTGACGTGCCAATAAAATTCACCGCGTTAAATGAGACCCATAAAAAACTGGGCGCCAAAATGGTTCCGTTTGCCGGTTGGGAAATGCCCGTATGGTACAGTGGCGTGATGGAAGAACATCTGGCTACCCGTCAGGCAGCCGGTTTGTTCGATGTATCGCACATGGGCGTTTACCAGGCGGAAGGTCCCGATGCCGCTTCATTCCTTGATAGCGTGTGCGGGAATGACATCGGTACGCTATCCGTTGGTGAATCCTGCTATACCCACTTCCTTGATCCCAGGTCGGATGTGATCGATGACACTCTTGTTTACCATCGGGCGCCTGAGAAGTACCTGGTGGTGGTTAACGCCTCAAATGATGACAAGGATTGGGCCTGGTTGAACGCGGTACGCGAAGGTAAAGTCGCTGTAGATATTAACCGTCCCTGGATCCGTGTTGTCGGAAGGAATGTTGTGCTGCGTAATCTGCGCGACCCCAAAGAGGGTAAAGATATGCGTGTGGATATCGCGCTTCAGGGTCCAAAATCGCGTGATATTCTGCTCATGCTGGGCGCTGATAAAGCTACTGAGAAAAAAGTGAAAGCGTTAAAACGCACAGAATTGTGCGAGGCAGTATTGGGTGGATTCGACCTTGTGGTGTCCCGCACAGGTTACACCGGTGAGAAGATGGCGTTTGAATTATTTGTCCATCCTGACAGGTCAGTTGCCCTATGGAATAAACTTCTCGAAGCCGGCCAATTGATGGGCATAAAACCATGCGGCCTGGGCGCGCGAGATTCCCTGCGAACAGAAGCCGGCTTGCCGTTGTATGGCCATGAAATGGGTGGTGAGAGGAATTTCTCGGTAAGCGAAGCTGGTTTTGGTTCATACGTGAAAACCTACAAGCCCTGGTTTATCGGCCGCGATGAATTTGTGGCAAAGGAAAAGGATCGTGTAAATGTTGTTGCCCGCTTCCGCTTCCTTGAAAAGGGTATCCGCATGGCCCATAATGGTGACCCGGTTGTGGACCGCAAAGGGCGAGTCATCGGTGAAGTTACCAGCTGCGCCGTGGATAGTGAAGGGTTCTTCACCGGCCAGGCCTATATTGAGATCAAATCAGCGGTGGAGTCTACACCGATATTTATTTACCAATCCGCGCACAGTATCGGTGCCCAAAACATCGCTGAAATCAAATCGGGAGACAAAATCTCACTACCATCTGCGGCTGTCGTGGTTAGTCGTTTCCCCAAACTGACAGCCTAGCACCCATCGCATAAGGAGAATGTATGCAACCTACATGGAATGTCCGTTTTGCCCATCGTACCCAGCGGATGAAAGGATCCGCCATTCGTGAATTGCTCAAGTTGACCGAGCGTCCTGAAGTCATCTCATTTGGTGGCGGCATGCCGGCACCTGAAATCTTCCCTGTGGAAGAAGTAAATAAAGCCTGCGACCGCATTCTTAAGAATTACAGCGACAAGGCTCTTCAATATGGCACCACCGAAGGGTACAACCCGCTGCGGGAAATGCTGGCAAAAGACGCAAAAAAGAATGGCCTGTCCTGCGACCTGGAAAATATTCTGATCACCTCAGGTTCCCAACAGGCTTTGGATCTCATTGGTAAAGTCTTCATCAACCCCGGAGACAAGATTTTGGTTGAGAACCCCACCTATCTGGGGGCGTTGCAGGCCTGGAACGCCTACGAGTGCGATTACATCACCGTTAAGTCAGATAAATTTGGGATGTTACCAGACAGCCTTGAAGAAGCATTAAAAACAAATCCAAAATTCTTATACGCTCTACCCAATTTCCAGAATCCCACCGGAATTTCATTCTCTTTAGAGCGCCGTAAGAAAATCGTCGAACTTGCCGATAAATATGCCATCCCGATCATTGAGGATGATCCGTATGGCAAACTTCGGTACGAAGGTGACAGCCTGCCCACCCTGGCCCAATTGGATTCTGAAATGCGCGGGCAGCACAATGGTCAATATAATGGGAATGTACTCTACCTGAGCACCTTCTCAAAAATACTGGCGCCTGGGATCCGCCTGGCATGGGCTATTGGTCCGCTGGATGTAATTGGAAAAATTGCCCAGGCCAAACAGGGCGCCGACCTGAATACATCCACCTTCAACCAATTAATGGCGTATGAAGTTGGAAAAGATGGCTTCCTGGACAAACACGTCGAAGTCATTCGCAAGGTGTATCATGAACGCCGCGATGTGATGCTGGACGCCCTGGAGGAACACTGCCCCAAAGGGATTGAGTGGACACACCCCGAAGGTGGTCTCTTTCTGTGGGTTACTCTCCCCGAAGGAAATGATTCAGCCGTTCTTATGAAAGAAGCTTTAAAAGAGAATGTGGCGTACGTGCCCGGTGGATCCTTCCATCCCCTCGGTGGTGGAGAAAACACCATGCGCCTGAACTTCTCCTTCTCCAAACCGGATATGATTAATGAAGGTATTGGACGATTGGGAAAGGTTTTCAAGCAATATATGCGTTAATCAATTGATTTGAGATAATACCAAAAGGCGGTCAACTTCAGCAGAGGTTGACCGCCTTTTCCCTTAATAATTCAGGTCTGCCCTGTCCGGATTTTCCCATAATTTGAAATCACGCAAAATGGAACCGCCAATGAATTCGCGGAGAAGTGAATTATCAGGAATCATTGGTGTTTCAATCGGTAGGAACCAATCAAGGAAGGCCAGCAAACGTTTTGCTTCAATGTATTCCGGCACCCCGAAGGGTACCTGCCGCAAGAGAGGTTCTGCCAGTGGTTTTAACGCTGAGAGTTCATAAGACAGCGCGGAATTGAACATATCATTCGCATTTTCCTGATACGGGAAAATGTGGTTCTTTTCCCCGCGGCGTACGGAATCCCATCGTTGAATGGTCTGTTGGGCGCTGTAACCGCGTTCTGAAGCGTCGCGTACAATTCGGCGCAACATGCGGGTATCGGTGGTGGAAATACGGTTGTGGCGGTCCAGGTTAAGCTGTGTAAGGCAGGATACATATATACGGTATGTCTGCTCCAACGGGATGGTGGGGATCAATCCCGGATTCAATCCATGAATACCCTCCAATATGATGATCTGGTCGTTGCGCAGCCGGGCTACCTCTCCCGGTTCAGACAGGCCGGTTTTGAAGTTATAGCGTGGAAGTTGAACTTCCTCACCGGCAATCAATTTTTGCAGTTGATCACTGAACAATTGCGTATCCAGCGCGCCCAGAGCCTCAAAGTCGAATTCACCTTTTTCATCTTTGGGGGTCTTTTCGCGATCCACAAAATAGTTATCGATCTCTATTGGGAAAGGCAATAAACCCTGCGCCAGCATCTGAATGGACAACCGTTTTGAGAAAGTCGTTTTACCGGATGAAGAAGGACCGGCAATTAACACGATCCTGGTTTCCCGGGAATGGTTGACAACGGATTCGGCAATTTCAGCAATCTGCTGTTCGTGAAGAGCCTCAGATACCAGAATGATTTCGCGAATCCGTCCAGAATCAATGGCATCATTCAGGGCGCCCACAGATTCAATACCCAGCCGATTTAACCACCTTCCATAACGGTGGAATGTGGTCAATAATTTTGGATAATCCGGCATAGGAGACAATTCTTTGGGAGAATGCCGACGCGGGAATTGCAAAACAAATCCATCACCAAAGGAAGAAACGCCAAACCAGCGCAAATAACCAGTGGATGGCACCATATAACCATGGTGATAATCACGGTGATTCTCCAGCCGGTAGAGCACCAGTTTGTCTTTCTGCCGGTATTTCAAAAGCCTGACTTTATCTTCATTCCCACGTTTTTTGAAATATTCAATGGCTTCAGAAAGCGGAACCTGTTCACGGGTAAAGGCGATATCCGCTTCCACCTTTTCACGCATTCGCCTGGCCAGGCTGGCCAGGTCAATACTGGCCAGATCCTCATGCCCAATCACCTGGCAAAAAAAGCCACCGGATGACACGGAATGGTCAATGGTCAGTTGAAAGTCAGGATACAGCTCTTCGAAAGCGGCTTCCAACAAAAAAGTCAGCGAGCGGCGGTATATACGAGCGCCGTCAGCGTCGGCCATAGTGACCGGCTTTACGCGGGCATCGATATCTATCGGGTAGGTCAATTCCCGCAGTTCGCCGTTAATCACCGCCCCCACAATGGGAGGATTATCCCACTCGGGCAAAGCCATCAGGAAATGCACAATTTCTTTTCCCCGTTCCCCCCGTATCACCCGACCGTCGGTCAGGTAGACTTCCACAGAGGGTTGAGGATGAGTTAAATAGAAGGTATTATTTTCCATAGGAAAGTCAATTCTAGCATGGAATACGAGTGTTTTTTCCAGAGTCCCACTCGGTCAAACTCGTATTAGTATTTTGATTGATTGTCTTTTACGTTTCAATAAGAATGGAATAAATAAGTTCATTCCGAAAAGATGACCTCTTCATAATCCAAAGACCGGATCAATCGATCAAGGTAAGCTTGAGCGTTGGTCTGAGCCTGCTTGAGTATTCCATCTTCAATGGCGGTTTTGTAAATCTGTGCCTCCGCTTCCTGGCGTGCTTTTGTTTCCAATTCTGAATCAGGGCGCGCCAGAAGGCCGGTCTGGCGGTCATACACATACGATTTATCGTTATCCAGGCGCGTGGAGAGAATTTCTGCCGCCGGCAGTTTGATGGTGACAACCTTTCCGTCAAGCTTAATATCTTCGAGGCGGATTTTTTCCAGGTCAATCCCTGCGAGCACTTCTCCATGTGCGACAAAAAGCAATTTATCTCCAAACAGTGCTTTCAGGTCTTCCCGCCCGGAATCCGCGCTGATTACTTTTTCGACAGAATATTGAATCGTTTCCAAACGGGCAAGAGAGCGGATTTCATGAATAATACTGACCGGGTCTGGAAGGATGGTTGGCGTAGGTTCCATAAATCGCGCCACCCGTGTTGCCATATCATGGTTCAACTGTTGCAAAGGCTCTACGGCCCTTTGCTCTATTTGGATAACCTGTTGGCTGATGAAGAAAAACACCCCCGCACCGATCAAACCAATCAGCACCAGAACAAGAAGCAATATTCCAATTATCTGGCTAATTTTCATTGAATCACCTGACCTTTTCTATTAATATTTTACGAAATTTCTCCGGTTTTGTTTCACGGGAATGGCGTTTATTCAGGCATGGTAGAATTTATTCCCATAGTGAAAAAACATTTTCTTCGAAAAATCACATTGATAACTCTATTCATCCTCGCCGTGATTTTCCTGCTCCCAGCCGCGATCACATACGTCGCATCAGCCGGTAAGCGTTACCCGCTTGGTATCGCGCCGCAGGGAAAGACAGCCATCGTTTTCGGCGCCGGTCTGTACCGCGACGGTTCCCCCTCTCCGGTTTTACGTGATCGCGTCCAAACCGCGGTGGAGCTTTATAAAGCCGGAAAAGTCGAAAAGCTCCTGATGAGTGGCGACAATAGCACCCTGAGCTATAACGAGCCGGGGGCGATGCAAAAATATGCCATGCAACTGGGAATCCCGGAAGATGCCATTGTGTTGGATTATGCCGGCAGGCGAACTTATGACACATGTTATCGCGCCAAATCCATTTTCGGTGTCACCGATGCCACCCTGGTCACACAGGATTATCACCTACCCCGCGCTTTGTATATCTGTGATGTGCTGGGCCTGAAAACCTTTGGTGTAAGCGCCGACCGTCGAAATTATCGACTCGGAACATATATCTACTGGCGGTTGCGGGAAATTCCTGCTACGTTCACAGCCTTTATCGATCTATATATACGTAAGCCCAAACCGATTCTGGGTGATCCTGAACCTATCTACCCCCAGGACGGTGATCCCATGGAGCAATACTTTGAGGAAAAAACACCATGACCACAAGAGAAGAAGCCTACCAGATCGTGACAGAATTTGTGAAGAACGCAGGCCTCATCAATCACATGTTATCGGTTGAGGCTGCCATGCGCTACTACGCGGAAAAAACCGGCGGCGATGTCGAAAAATGGGGGCTGGCAGGGTTATTGCACGATTTCGACTGGGAAATTCATCCCACTCTCGAAGAACATCCTTCTGCCGGAGCGCCCCTGTTGCGTGAACGGAATGTACCAGAAGAACTTGTTCATGCCTTCCTCAGCCACGGACAGGGAGTGGAGCGCATTAATTCAATGGAATTATGCCTCGCAGCCGTGGATGAATTAACCGGTTTGATCACCGCGGTTGCACTCGTCCGTCCGTCCCGGTCACTGTATGATCTCACAGCCTCTTCCGTGAAAAAGAAGTGGAAAGATCGTGCCTTTGCCGCGGCCATAAACCGGGAAGAAATTGCCGAGAATACGCAGGCTTTCGGCGTTGAACTCTGGCAGCATGTTGATAATGTAATACTGGCGATGCGGCGCATCGCACCCGTTCTGGACCTGGAAGGCAGCCTGTTACCTGACGGGACACCCCGATAATAATTTTGAGAGGCGTATGGCATTAACCGGAAAAGGCTTTTTCATCTGGAAAATACGTGACTGCGAAGGCGGCAGTCCACAGGCTATTGCCGCTGCCGCTCAAAGCGCCGGCCTTTCCCATGTTCTCTTCAAAATTGCCGACGGAATGAACCATTCCAATGTAGATTCAAGTACGGGGATTGATCATGCCGCAGCACTCGTCAAGGAATTAAAATCAGCCGGTATTCAAGCCTGGGGCTGGCACTATGTGTATGGAAACGATCCTGATGGTGAAGCCTGGACCGGCGGTCGCAGAGCACGTTCACTTGGGCTGGATGGCTATGTAATAGACGCAGAAATGGAATATAAGAAATCCGGAATGGACGCGGCTGCCCGTCGTTACGTCACGGATCTGCGTGGTTATCTGGGCACCATTCCGGTAGCCCTATGCTCTTTTCGTTTTCCCTCCTACCACCTGGAATTTCCATGGAAGGATTTTCTAAATAAATCAGATTACAACATGCCGCAGGTGTACTGGGAGCAGGTTCATAACGCCGGCGCGCAGCTTTCACGTTCAAAGCGAGAGTTTCTATCCATCTCTCCCTATCGTCCTTTCCTGGCAACCGGTTCGACATATGGTACAAAAAGCTGGTCTGCGACCGCCGCTGACGTTTTGGATTTTCTTAATACGGCAGTCTCGTTGAATATTCCAGCCGTGAATTTCTTTAGCTGGGATTACTGTCGCAAATATCTTCCCGAGTTGTGGGATGTTGTTGCCTCGTTTTCGTATCCCACAGACCAACCGGCAGGTATTGTTCAGAAATTGCTGATAGCCCTGAATGCCCATGATGCTGAAGCTGCCGCTAAACTCTACACAGAAGACGCGGTACATATTACCGCCGGTCAGACCATTCAGGGACGTGTTTCCATCATGAACTGGTACACAGAGCTATTTAATAATAAGCAGCCGGGTGTCAAGTTTACGCTAACATCCACGACCGGGATGGATCCAACCCGGAATTTTTCGTGGTTATCCATTTGTTCATCGACAAACCGCAAAGGCACAGATACTCTTGGTCTGATGGATGGATTGATCAGCTACCATTACTCCAGTATGGGTTGACGTAATATTCCACGTCATAACATTCAAATGAAAGCAGGACGGTTCAAAATCTCAACCGTCCTGCTTCTCTTCAGTTTAGATACGTTGTTGTGCTACTCTGCGGCGGGCAGCATTGATTCATCTGCCACAGTTTGAAAGCCATGCTCCTCTATAAAACGCCCGTGGACAAATCCCGTCCCTGCGGGGATCAGTTTTCCGATAATCACGTTTTCCTTCAGGCCATACAAAGGATCACCTGTAGAGGCGATAGCTGCCCCGGCCAATACTTTGATGGTATGCTGGAAGGAGGATGCGGACAACCATGAGTCGGTGCTGAGGGATGCTTTGGTCACACCCAACAGGATTTCGACGTATTTTGCCGGCTGCCGTGATTCGGACAGCATGTTCTCGTTATTCTTGTAAATTTCAAGGCGGTCCACCAGATCCTGCGGGAGATATTTCGTATCTCCCGGGCGGATTACCTGTACCTTCCCGAGCATCTTGCGGATGATGACCTCAAAGTGCTTGTCGTTAATGTTCTGGCCCTGAGATCGGTATACCTTCTGGATTTCTACCAGCAGATACTTCATACATTCATCGCGGCCTTTGATGCGCAGGATGATATGTGGATTCAACGAGCCTTCGGTAAGCGGTTCGCCAGCGCCAATATGGTCGCCTTCCTTGACCAGCAGACGTGCCGTGCTTGGAATTTCGTATTCTTCAGATTCGCGCTGTTCGTAGGAATTAATAATCTTTGTTCCTTCGAAGCGGATCCGTCCGGCGTGCTCTGCTTTAATCTCGGCTTCACCCATTTTTGCCAGGGTATCTGCCACCGAGACCTGATCTTCTTCCTTGACAACAATTTCCCATCCGGCGGGAATTTCGTATTCGTCACTGATCATTTCGCTGTTTTCCAGTCGGACAACACGTTGATCGCTGTATTTATCAGACTGGATGATCTTAACCACACCGGAAATCTGGGAAATGACCGCTTCACCTTTCGGAAGGCGACGCGCTTCGAAGAGCTCTTCCACGCGCGGGAGACCGGTCGTGATGTCGCCTCCGGCTGCCACACCACCGGTGTGGAAGGTACGCAAAGTCAACTGGGTTCCCGGCTCACCAATGGACTGCGCCGCCACAATACCCACAGCCGAACCAAGTTCGACAATGGTTCCGCGTCCCAGGTCCATGCCATAACACTTCTGGCAGATACCGTGGGTCAGTTCGCAGGTTAATGGAGAGCGCACTTTCACTTCAGTGATATTCGCTTCCGTGATGTTGCGAATGGCTTCGTGGTCAAGCAGGGCATCACGTTCTACCAGGATTTCTCCGGTTTTCGGGTTGATGATCCGCTCGGCGGCGGTACGGCCATACAGGCGGGTTCCAAGTGATTGACCGGCAATATCATCGCTCTTGCGCATAATAATGCCCTCGTGCGTGCCGCAATCATACTCATTGACAATCATATCCTGGGCAACATCTACCAGACGACGGGTTAAGTAACCGGCATCTGCGGTACGCAGGGCGGTATCGGCAAGGCCCTTGCGCGCACCGTGTGTGGAGATAAAGTATTCGAGGGCGGTAAGGCCTTCGCGGAAGTTTGATTTGATCGGCAGGATGATAATGCGGCCAGCCGGGTCAGCCATCAAACCACGCATGCCAGCCAGCTGGGCGATAGGGCCGAAACCGCCCTTTGTGGCGCCAGAATTGGCCATGGTTGAAAGGTTGCCGCTCGGATCCATGGATTTCTTGACTGCATCGGCTACTTCTTTGGTGGTCTGCTGCCAGACTTCAATGGTACGTTCATTGCGTTCATGCTCGGTCAGGAGTCCGCGGCGATAATCACGCTGCAGACTGTCAACATCCTTCTGCGACTTGGCGAGGATGTCTTTCTTGAGGTCGGGCACGGTAATATCAGATACGGCGATGGTGGAACCGGAGCGCATGGCATATTCAAAGCCAATGTCTTTGATCCGGTCAGCCACCTCAGTGGTGGTTTCCTGTCCGCACACTTCGTAGATCTGGGCGATGAGGTCCTTAACACCGCCTTTATCCAGAACTTCATTAACAAATTGCACGTCCATCGGCAGAATACGGTTGAAAATAACCCGGCCGGTGGTGGTTTCTATCATGCGTTCGGTCAATTCGGGGAGTTTGTCACCCTTGTCGTCGAACCAGGTTTTGGCCCGCACGGTGATTTTGGCATGAATATCCAGGTGTCCCAGCCCATAGGCCAGTTCAACCTCATCACAGTTGGCAAAAATGTGACCGTCGCCTTTGTGATTTAGCTTGTCACTGGTGGTCAGGTAGAACACACCCAGCACCATGTCTTTCGAAGGGCTGATAATAGGCTCACCGTCTGCCGGTTTCAACAGGTTGCGGGAGGCCAGCATTAATCGACGAGCCTCGTTCACGGCTTTTTCTGAAAGCGGTACATGCACAGCCATCTGATCGCCGTCGAAGTCGGCGTTGAAAGCCGTTGTCACCAGCGGGTGCAATTGAATGGCGCTGCCTTCAATCAGGATGGGTTCAAAGGCCTGAATACCAAGGCGGTGCAGGGTTGGGGCGCGGTTGACCAGAACCGGACGGTCCTTGATCACTTCTTCCAGGACTTCCCAAACCTCAGGCCGGTTGCGTTCAATGAAGCGGCGGGCGCCTTTAACATTGGCAGCGTAGTTATGTTTTACCAGGCGGGCAATCACAAACGGGCGGTAGAGTTCCAACGCCATAGTCTTGGGCAGACCGCACTGGTAGAGTTTCAGGTTCGGTCCAACCACAATCACAGAGCGGCCGGAGTAGTCCACGCGTTTACCCAGCAGGTTACGGCGGAAGCGGCCTTTTTTGCCTTTCAGCATGTCGCTCAATGATTTCAATTCGCGGCGTCCGCGGCGTGAGAGCGCCTTGCCGCGCTGTGAATTGTCAATCAGGGAATCAACAGCCTCCTGAAGCATGCGTTTCTCATTGCGTACAATGACATCCGGCGCGCCCAGTTCCAACAACCGTTTCAGACGATTGTTGCGATTTATCACCCGGCGATACAGGTCATTCAAATCAGATGTGGCAAAACGTCCGCCATCCAATTGGACCATGGGACGCAGATCCGGCGGAATAACCGGCAGTACAGTCAGAATCATCCATTCCGGACGGTTTCCAGAGCGTTTGAAATCTTCCACCACTTTCAGACGAGAGGTGGCTTTCTTGCGCTTCTGCTTACTCTTGGACGTACGCACTTCGTGCCACAGGTCTTCGGCAAGCTTGTCCAGATCAAGGCGCTTTAAAATATCGTAGAAGGCTTCAGCCCCCATATCAGCCTTGAAGACCTGTCCCCAGCGTTGCTTCAATTCACGGTAGCGTTGTTCGCTGACAAACGTGAAGGGACGCAGTTCCTGCAATTCATCACGCAGGTGAGAATTTTGGTCGGCTGTTTCTGTGGATTGATCGTCCAACTGATTGCGCAGGTTTTCCATATTGAGATCGGCTTCCGCTCTGATCTCATCCAGGCGAAGTTTGAGGGCTTCAATTTCCCGCTGCAACTGATCGCGGAATTCGGTATCGATCTCATCCAGACGTTCCTTGACCGCTTTCTGAACGGTAGAAATGCTCTGGGCTGTAATCACATCACCCTTATCAGCAATTTTCACACTTGTGGCAGAGAAAACGATCTGGCTCTTGGCTGGTTTGCCCAGGTTTTCCTGAAGCTCCTGCTCCAACCGCTGTCCTTCCTGGATGATGGGTTCCAGCCGGGAAGCGATTTGCTCATCAGCGCGTGTTTCCAGGTCGGATTTCTGCTGGTTGATCTCAGCCAGCTTACGATCACGGGCCTGTTTGACCTCAATGATTTTGGAGTTGATCTGCTGGGCCTGTTCACGCTCGGATACATTAATCTCGTCCTCAAGACGTTTTAATGCTTTCTGGCGGGCTTCTTCATCAACATACGTAACAATATACTGGGCAAAATACAAAACCCTGTCCAGGTTGCGACGGGAAATATCCAGCAGCAGGCCAAGATAGGAAGGAATTCTACGTGTGTACCAAATATGCGCCACCGGGGTGGCGAGTTCGATGTGCCCCATTCGTTCACGGCGTACCGAAGAACGGGTTACTTCAACACCGCATTTATCGCAGACAATGCCCTTGTATCGGGGATTCTTGTATTTTCCACAATAACACTGCCAGTCTCGGGTTGGCCCAAAGATGGCCTCACAAAATAATCCATCTTTTTCCGGGCGAAGACGCCGATAGTTAATCGTCTCCGGTTTCAAAACCTCACCGTAAGACCAACTTCGAATGGTCTCAGGGGAAGCCAGGCTGATCCGTAACGCCGTTAATCCCTTGGTTTCCACTAAACTACCTCCTCGCGAATCTGGGTTCTGGCAAACAAGTCAAGGTGTTGACAAATCACTCTGTACACACCTGGTAGAGAGCGTTGATAATTGCAGGTTAATGCAATCCATTATTATAACAAAGAATTCCCCAATTGCAAGATATCTGCCAGATTAGTATGGAATCTCTATACGAAATGTGCTGCCCTTCCCCAACTGGCTTTCCACAAGCACTTTCCCCCCGTGCAATTCAACGATTGATTTCACAATGGACAATCCCAATTTTGATGTACGCTGTCCGGCTTCATGGATGTTTGTCCGAGCCGTCCGGTCAAAAATTCCCGGCAAATCTATCGGGGAGATCCCAATTCCGGTATCCTGAATATAGATGACACATTTGCTGGCCTGGTTTTCAACCCAGACCTTTACTTTTCCATTAATCCCGGTAAATTTTATGGCATTATCCAGTATGTTGAAAACCGCCTGGCGCATCAACTCATTGTCCGCTTCCAAAATCAGCGGCTCAACGAGCTGAGTGGAATTGGTCAGATTAATTTTTCTCTGGTCGGCCCTGGGGAAAAATTCTTCCACTACGGAAGCAACCAGTTCGCCAATATCCACTTTTTCCAGGCGTAACCGCGTTCCGGTCTCAATGCGCCCCAGGTCAAGGATATTATTTACCATGCGATTCAGTGTATCCAGTCCACCGGTGATCTTTTGCAGGTAGGAGCGCTGCTGGTCATTAAGCTCACCCACCATCTGGATCATGGTGGCATACCCGCTAATCATGGTAAGCGGCTGCCGCAGATCATGGCTTACGGTTTCAACAAATTCACCCTTATGTGAAAGCATTTCCGCATAAGAATTTACATCCCGCAGGAGACAAAGCGAACCACCAAATTTTCCATCAGTTTGAAACGGGGTGAACCGTGCCGAGTAGATTCTTCCATCAGCGAACTGAACTTCGCGAATCATCCCTTCGCGGTCAATATCCATCGGCGAACCTGTAATGGCTTTTTGCAATGAAGGTAGTGCCGCCACGCGCCGGTCATTATCATCCCGCACAATCAAACCTTCCATCGATAAGGCGGCGTCATTGGCAAAAACCACCTCGCCTGAAATATCCAACAACATCAGTGGGTCCTGAATGGAGCTGACCAGAGCTTCGAACTGTTTCCGGCCAAGTTCCGTCTCAGATAGTCGTCTTTCCCCAGCGGCCGCCACTGCTATCTCTGAGGTCAATGCTTTCAAGTGGGCAATCTCTTCATCCGGAAAAACTTGCTGCTTTTCATAACCAATCCAGAAGACTCCAAGAAAATCGTCCTTTTCAAGGTAGATGGGTAATCCGATTATGGAGGCCGGAACAGTCACGGCGTTATTGAAATCAATCCGTCGGCTGCGGGCTGTATTGCGGATGACAAATATCCCTTCGCGTTTGCAGATTTCCAACACCTGGTCGTCCAGAACCGCATACGCATTGGCCCTGTCTCCCCTACCGAACCGGCGCAGCGGCGCCTGCACAACACTCTCCACCTGGGGAGGGATCAAAATTACTCGCGCGCAGGAAGCGTCACCCCGCAATGCGGCGTTCAAAATCGGCTCGACGGATGTCCCAAAATCTTCCCGTACAGCCACCCCGCGCCCGATGGAAATGAGCCGCTGGGCTTCGTCTATCTGAGCTTTTACATTCACCCTGATCTGTTCCACTGCCGAGGAAATATCAGTGAGTTCGGTCACTTCCTGTAAACCGGGAATCGCCTGATAATTTCCCCGGGAAATTTGCCGTGAAGCCTGTAACAATCGTTGTTCATCACGAAACAGCGACGTCCAGTACTGGCTTAATAGGATCATTAGGAACGCACATACCAGCACGAGAAACATCATCTGTTTTAGAAAATCGATCAATATATTCTCGGCGGCGGCTGTTGGCGGAATCTTGACATAGATAATCCAATCGTCGGATGTATTCCAGAACGCATATGAAGCTGTATCCCTCCAGCCTTCCAGTGTGAGAAACTCACCCGGAAAAACCTGCGATTGCAGGTCGGGTGCCGGAATGTCGTCAAGCATGGGCGTCTTTTCATCCGTCCGGATTACCCAAATCTGGCCGCCGGCTTCCTCAATCCTGTCTACTTCTGCCCAGAATCGTGATTCCCCTGTCCGTGGATATTCTCCCTGCTCAACGATCAAGATGCCCATCTGTTGCCCATCCATACTCTGGATTGGTTGAAGGATGGAGATGGTTAAGAAATGGTCCATTGTACCGGCATGTGAACTAACCAGCCGGGGGACATTTTCCAGCAGGCTCAGTTTTAAAGCCGTCAATACACCGGTTGAAAAAGCGTGTGCTGTGGCATCTTCAGGGAATTGTTGTATAACCTGCGATTTTTGATTAACCACAACGATGCGTGTTTTCATATCGGCAAAGGTCTTGAGCATGGAAGCCTGGAATTCAGATGGCGCCTGCGATAACGTTGCGGGAACGGCAATATCTTTGGCCTTCGCGGATAAAATCTCAACCTCTTGGGGCCAGTACTGCGCGGTCAAGCCGGCATGACTGCTTATTCCATTCTGCAATATTCCACTGATCTGACGGGTCTGAATGTCCCAGGAAATCTGGGCAAAAAAGAAGATGAACAGACCAATTATCGGTAGACTTATGCGCCAGAATTTACTCTCCGCAAATCCCTCCTCAGGAGAAGGAAATAAGGTGGATACCTTGCGCCAGGGCCCGATTTTTTGGTTTTGTAAGCCTTCTCCGATCAAACCCGCCACAAGCGGGGGAATTACGGCAAAAAACAGGGCGGTCTTCCAGGTTGTAAGTCCCGCATTAACCATGCCGGCAAAAGAGCCGCTGGAATCGAAAAACGCCGCCCCCGAAGTTAACAGGTAAAGTATGAGTACCGTGGTACCTGCTGCTCCTATCGGCCGGCGTATGAACGTGTAAATCCCTCCGCGGTAATTCTGGCGGTAACAGGCTCCCAGAATCAGAGCGCTGATCCCCAGGATAAGTGGGGTGAACAGAGAATACGTAGAAAGTGCCGTCTGGATCAATCCGCTGATCAAACCGGCCAGACCACCCAGAACAGGCCCAAAAAAAAGGCTGATCAGGAACCATGGCACAGCCGAAAAGATCATTCCAGGGATCTGCCCCCTGGCAATGACAACATCTTCCACGGAAATATCACCAATTCCCAGGAATAAATTGGCGGGAATCATCGCAAAAAACAAAAATACCAGTAACTGCCAGCGATTTTTAATGATTGCCAGTGGAAATTCCCACCAACGGGCAAGAAAAATAAAAAAGAGCAGGCAATACATACCCAATCCCACCCAGCCAGTCATGGAATCAGGTAATAGAATTTTCGTGGGTGTTTCAAGCAGCGAAAGTATCACAATGATCGGTCGAAAATTAATGTGTTTAAATTATAGCATTCCCAAAGGTGGACTACGTACAATCATGAATGAATATCTAAATCAGCTTCCCTGTTGAATTTTTGCCATGTATTGCGGTATAGAAAATGTCCGTGCCCCAATTCCAGTTTTGAAATCTTATCCGCCCAACCAATAAGAAAATTGTGGCGAATTTCATAACAGCCTGCCGCGGCTTTCTTTTGTACTTCCAGAGAAAGCCGGGTGGCGTCTGTCATCATCTCCACCTGCCTGGCTTCAATCCTGTCGCGTTCAATGGAAAATTCCTCAATGACCTCAGCGGGAAGAAATAACATCCGCCGGTGGAATTTTTCATTGTCCCACCAATCAGTTTGAGAAGAAATCTGCGTTTCCACGGAATAATCATCAATGAGGACCGGCCTAAACACACTCAGACACGGTGCTGCTGTACCTGTGATCCATGTAACCATGGATTTTCCGGAATAATCGACCACCATTGATCCGGTGGTTTGATCGATTCGGACCGGCCCAAAACCGGCGTGCATGCAGACGGTATTGGCGATTAATGAATCGGTGGGTATTCTTTTCGTACCACCATGAGACCTCAAAACACTAAACACCGCCCGAATATCTTCTTTATCGGATATTCCAGCCAGTCCATCCAGAACACATTCACGGCGATGAGCGGCCTGACTGAACAGGGTAACAACAGGATCACTGGTTTCCGCGGCCAGTTTTCGCGTTTTGGGTGTACCGGTGGAGGCTTTATCCCAATCAGTGTTCAGGGTTAACGCGTTTGATATGGCTGTTGCCGTCTGATATTTTCGGGCAGCCCATTCTCTCCCAACGGTCTCCAATACCCAGCTTTCCTGCCTGTCAGTTATCAGAAAGCTGTTATTGTAATAAAAAGGATGGCTGTACCCACAATTGCCACCCTGCCCATATTTTCCCAGCAAGCCAGTTATGCAATCCAACGCATCACGCGCAGAGGTAGAACGTTCCAATCCAAGACGCAACAGGTCCATTCCGGTTAAAGCCGGCTCGCGGGGAGGTTTTCCGCGGGTAAAAACCGCTTCGTTCCCGATCGAGACTCCCCTGGAGTTGACGCCCATCTCCGCGCCCCACATCCAGGCAGGTTTGCACAGTATCACGTCTTGTGTAGTTTCAACCTGGGGAACTTCAATGTACGTGCATCTGACTATTTCGTCTTTACGGCGTTTGGCGCCTTTCTGGAATATGACCTCATGTGCCTCATTGGGTTCCCGATCAGAATTCTTGCCAAACCAGAGACGTGAACCCTGTCCATTTCCACGAAAGACGAAGGAGTCGCACATTTATCTGTCCTTTAGTTTAACCAACCCATGTTCCTGAACCAGCGTTAGGATTTTTTCCACCACCCCATCAACCGATTCATCATCCGTGAAGAGTATCACAGCATCTTTTGCCGGGCGTAGTGGCGCTATTACGCGATTCGTATCAATTTCATCCCGTTGACGGGTGGCGGTAAGAATGGTCGAATAATCAGCCGTCTCACCCCTGTTCTTCAATTCGTCGCAACGCCTGCGTGCGCGCTCTTCCGCGCTGGCTTCCAGGTATATTTTCAGATTGGCATCCGGAAACACGACGGTACCAATATCCCTGCCGACCATGACCACGTCACCGCGCTGCCCGATGCGCCTCTGCTGTTCCGTCATGGCGTCACGCACACCTTTATAGGTGGATACCAGCGAAACCGAGCTCTCCACATTCTGTTTACGCACATCCCAGGTCACATCCACACCATCCAGCAGAACGTCAGCTTTGCGGCCATCATCCTTGCTGGGTGGAACGATATCAATTTGCACATTTCTGGCGACAGCTGATACTGCCTGCTCACTGGCAGGGTCCACTTTACCCTGGATAACGGCCAGTGTAACCGCGCGATACATGATTCCGGTATCAAAAAACAGAAAACCCAGGCGATGGGCTACTTTTTCACCAACGGTTGATTTTCCCGATGCGGCCGGGCCATCAATGGCAATGGTAGTCTTCAATTAATAAAACCTCACTGTATTGGATTAAATGTGGCAGGAGCTGTTTTCGCGGCTCCAGGGAACAGATCTGTACGCGCCCATAAGATGATCTGTTCCGTTTCCGAGGTTAATTCACGGAAGGCATACCATCTTATCCATTCAGATGGCAAGATCAAAGACCAGCTTGTTTTGCGGGTTAACGCGAAATCCTGACCGCGATAGGAGTTGGCCAGCGATGGCGCTTTTTCATTGCGCGTGATCACGATAGCCGGGTTGGAAAAATTGGGAAGTTCGGTATCTTCTTTTACGTTTTCAAAGTCCCGCAATCCCCATTTCAAAGCCGCCGAGGGGTTATCAAGAATGACTATGTTAATGCTTTGCCGGGTATTGATATTCCATTCGCTCAGATCTCCCGCGGTTTTTTTCAAAAGATCAACTTCATCGGTCACACCGGAATAATTCCACAATTCGGCTTGCGGATGCTGCCCCAGGCCGGCTGCCCGCCAGGCGGATGATAGGGAGAAAATGGCCAGCAGGATAGCCGTTCCCATCCAGAAACCTGTTGAAGCCTGTCTGGGAGGCCATCCCATGCGAATAAGCAGACTGGCTACAAGCAATAAGACCAACGATCCCACAGCCGCTACAGCCCGTAAAATATTCTCCTGCCCTTCAATGGGGAACTTCAAAACGATGATATTCATCCAGCTAAATATCACCAGTAAAACCACCAGCACCATTTGACCAAGCGCCGGAATCTCTGGCTTTTCCATGGATTTAATGATCCGCCAGACACATTTAGCCGTTAGAGCCAGTAATGGAATATAGGTGATAAGAAGATAATCCATCCCGCGGGCTGGATAAATGGCGACCAGCAGCAGGGAAAGTATGAACCACCACAACAGGAATTGGTTGGATTGGTCACCGGTGGTACTTTTCCTACATCCCTCGATTACTCCTGCAAAAAACGAAAATGGTTGGTACAAAATAAAAGAAAACAATAACAAAGAAAGGGGGAAATCCCCCGCAGAAAACCAACCTCGAACAAACGCGGCGAAATTTAATACAGGGGCTGCCAAACCACCTGGCCGAAAAAGGAAAGCACTCCCAACGATTATGATCGTGATCGCCGTTGCCAGTGCGAGGTTTCCCCAATCCTTTTTCTCCCACGAAACCTCCCGAATGATGCCTGTTCTGGCCTCCCCGGGATTGTCCATGCGCGAAAGCGTGATCCACAGAGCCAATCCCGCCGCAAGTATTGCGGGCCAGAGTATTGGGCTGCCTATCAACGCGAATGCTATAGCCACCCCGGCAAACACGGGTTTGTTTTTAACCAAAAATCCACCGGCAAATACCAGTCCTGTTATGGTAACCATGGCACCATCCACCTGACGAGAAAACGCGACCAGGCCGGGATCAAACATAAATAATCCACTGAGAATTACAGCCGTTTCTTTACCAATCACCTTACTGTAAAGAAAAGGCGCAAAAATCAAGAATGTCCCGAACAACGCGGGGATTAATCTCGCTGTGAATTCATTTTGGCCAAGCACAAAAAGTGCGGATCCCACCAGGGCGATAAAACCGCTTGATCCTGGCAGGTTGATCGCTTCCGCTGGTGCATCAGCCGCCGCGAGAAGGGCAATTGCCGCTTCTTTCTCGCTTAGAAGCTGCGTTCCGAGGTTATGAAAACGCAGGACAAGCGCCACCAATAGAAGCAGCCCATATCCCATCTTGAAAATTGATACTTGAGACTTTGTCATCATACGTCCATTAATTCGGAGTGGATTTTTCCCTCAATTGCGAAGGCACTTCGTAGATAATCACGCCGGCGTTCTCAAAAACAGGGGCCAGGTTTGATGAAAACTTTGATTCATTTACCCGATATGTGCTGCGCTCCAGCATGCCGATAAAAATGTAGCGAATATTGTACCTTTTTATAATCTCGAGAGCTTCCAGCCAGTTGGTTGTCTGGTAAAGCTGACGTATCTCAGTCTCACGATTGCCAATCTCTTTCGCTCCACCCCGCCATTGGGATTCATGACCGGGCCAACCAAGCACGGTTTGTTGACCGCTTTGCGTGGAGACACGCGCGTAACCGGTGTAGCTGCCACCAACGGCTTCCGCCACTATTCCTACTGGAGCACCTATCAGGTAATTGATGGCAGCAGTCTCATCCGGATTTCCGCTTGAAAAGTACGCGTTGCCATCCAGCGTCAAGGTTCGTGTTTCGATTCCCTTGAAGCGATCATTTAAACAGAAGAACGGATAAATCAGACCCGCCGACAGACTGGCAACAAACAGGATGCTTCCCAGCGTTCGCCACAATCCGCGCGCTCGGTTCCAGAATATATAACTGCATACCGCCGCTGCCACCGACCAGAGAATCCAGGCTTGATAATAGAACTTGAAGATCGTATTCATGCGCCAACCAAATTGATCGCGCAGGTAGAAGAATTCAGGGAAAAGCACCAGACCGGTTCCAACAGCCAGGATCAGGTAGACAAATGGCAGGGAATTTTCACTGCTTTCACTTTGACCACTGATTTCATTATCAGGCAGAGAAGATTGTGCATCCCATATATTTTTACGGATTCGCAGCACGCCCCCCCACACCAGAGTTAATAGAAGCAGTAATGTCAGCAAGGCACCCGGTATGGCCAGCCGGTGTATGGTGGTATCCAGCAGGATATCCCGCGCATTCGCGCTGCCCTGTATGCTGAAAAATAAACCAGCCGCCGCGCTCAGGTTGCCCGCCAGACCGGGATTAATGGAAACAAGCATTCCGGGAACATACGAAAAAAGCAGTCCCAGGACCAGCATGGCTGCCCACAAAATCCCAATCAGACTGAGCGCCTTTCCGAGTCCGGCAAACGCCGCCTGCCGGTTTTCCTGCATGGAAAAACAGTTGAGAATTCCCAGGAAAATGGGAACCAGCAGAATCCCAAACATGAGCCAGAGATGAGCTCCCCGCGTGAAGAAGGCCAGGCTCGGCAATAATCCGCCAGCCTGCGAGGCAAATCCGATATAAAACGGAAGGTAAAGTAATCCGCCGATAATTCCGAATGCCAGACCGCTTTCCAGAAATTCGATTATCCGGGCGCCACTCCATCCTTTGGAAAGATACACTCCCAGGACAATGGCCCCGCAGGAAAGGCCTACTCCAATGGGGAAATCCCAGGTATTCAGGAATGAAAGCCCACCAAATAAAAGTGCGCCCGCCCAGAATTGCAGCGGTGGCATCAAACTTTCACGGAAATCGGAACCGGTAAGGGATTCGTTGAACCAATTTTTTAACACATCCAACCAACCAGTACGGAAGTTCTGACCGGCTCTTGCCTGAAGAAAAAACTCCAATGCCAGCGCGCATGCCAGTAAGACAAAAGGCATGGACAAAATATGTGGGTGAAGGTCAGCCAGGTACAGTGAGAAAAATGGAAATTCGTCGATGATTTCTTTTGAATTTCCCGCCAGGTCATAATCCTGAAGCACCCGTGACGCCCGCCACCACCAGATTCCTCCCGGCCGGCTTGGGAAAAGGCCCAGCTTGGCCGGGGCTTCAGTTAATTCCTGAACATCCAGCCATTTCCAGAAGGCGGATTGTCCGGCAGCATCCCAACCAAAACCGGTCGAATGCAAAAGTTCCAGCAAGCCTTCCCAGTTGGCAGAAAAAATCAAGAAGACCGGGGCAAAAATAGCCGCCACGCCTTTTCGATTTCTGATCTCAGATGTTTCTTTTGAATCTCCGTTAAACCGTATGGTAGCCAGGATATTAAAAACCAGGCTGTAGATACCAACCGCTGCCATGGAAAACCAGAGAGCAAGCGCAAGGTTAAATCCCACACCTGATATGGTTCCCGTCAATCGGATAATACCGGCCACGATGATATAACCGAAATAATAATAAGAGATGGCATAACCCGAAAGCCAGGGATCCGCTGGAGGGAATGAAGGTGAACGCAGAATGGAATTGATGAATGCCAGTTCCATCGGTTTTTCGGTTCCGGTGATCTCCGGATAAGCGGAACGAACCAGCGCGAAAAACGCGAATAACAGGATAAACGCGATATCCATTCCGGTGATGAACACACGGTGGATTTTTACCCAATTCTTGATGGTTGAAAAGCCTGCTTTCCAGGCAGCCAGAATTCCAAACAGCATGACCAGCAAATAAACAGCCGCCACTCCCACCCAGTTATTTGGCAATACGTTAAAGGTGACCGTAATCCAGTAAAGGTACCCAAATACCAGAAGGCCAGCCGGCTTGCCAAGGCCATATCCCCTTTCCGCCAATCTCGGAAACAAAAGATATAGGATTGGAAAAATTGACCAGCCCAGGGGAATCAGTACAAAGACCCAGACAAAAAATGACATCATACGATTTGATCAGGCAGACTGGAAAAACTGCCATCGGTATTTGGGGGAAAATCAACCACTTTTTCCACAGCATCCAGATTTAGAGGACCGTATAAATGCGGGTAGATTTCCCCATTGGGTGCGGTTTCATATTTAAGTCGCGCGGTCAGCTTTTTCACATTCACGCGCAATAATACAAGACCGGATACGCCATGGTAATGACGGTTGGCTGTGGCAATCACCTGTTCAGCCCGGGAAAAATGGATAAAACCCTCCATGGGCAGTGATTGACAGGAATACTCACCCATTTCAAGACCTGTCTGCCAGTCCTGAAGGAGAGCCATATGAAAGATCACATCGTCATGTTGAGTGGTCATTTTTCAGCCTTTACCTGGTAAATCGTCGTTGCATCTTTTTTATAAACCTCATCCCAGAGATCACCATTCAAATCAGCAAATTTGTCCAGGCCGGCTCCGGGGTAATGCAGATATTCCAATTGTCCAACAATAACATATCGAACATTATACTTTTTCAGGAAAGCCCTGGTTTCATCCCGGCTGGTCGTTTCGTAGAAGTGCTTGATTTCTTCAACACGGTCAGTTACCACAGAAGATGCCAGAACCGCGCGCTGTTGACGCTGATGCCAGTTCCAGCCAACCACACCGGGCAGACCGGTGTAAATGGTATAGCGGCTTCCCCAGCGATATTCGACCGTGTTGGCCTCAACAATCACCGGCGAACCTTTCACGTTTTGCTGCATCCATTGAATGGCTTCGTAATCCTGTCCCAGGTCGATGATCACCCCGTCATCACTAAATGTGGCTGTGGACATGTACTTCGCCCCATCCAGGCTATGCGGCGCCATTGGGCTGATACGATCGCGCACCTTGTCAATTCCAGCCAGCAACGGGAACATGGCCGCGCATACAACCAGCACGCTGACACCCACCTGCCAGCCGTTATTCAGCCAGTCAGGCCATTCCATGCGTCGCGGGAATACCATAATGAAGGAAAACGCCGCGCTTAAGGAGAGCATCGTCCACCCCTGCAGGTAGAACTTGAAGACCGTATTCATGCGGCCAATATCACCGACCAGCACGATCAATTCAACCACAAGCGACAAAACCAGCCCTGTTCCAATAAGGAAAAGAACAAAACGTTTTGCCGGTTTTAACTGCGGCCGCAGCAAGAGCACACCGGCCCATGACGCCAGCGGTAAAGCCATCCAGGCGATTCCCACCCCGCCGATGACCAACGCGATAGGTATCAATGCCAGTACAACCGCGATGGCGATGATCAAACCCTTGAACGGCTTCAGGCGTCTCAACGCTGAAACCGGTGTAGTCGCCATCCAATCATAGGTTTCCTGAATAAACCATGAAAGGATCAATACAAGGAATAGGCCCCAGTGCGTGAAGTAGCTCCAGGAAGGCGTCCGAGCCCCTTTCCAAATTTCTGCAGCGTTATAACCCTGCCCGAACCATTGGGAAAATGGTTGGTAGAGGAGGAACGTGAAACCAATGAATGCTACCAGCGCGATAAGGATTTCCAGAAGCCGGTTTTGCCAGGTTTTCAACTTAAAGCTGTGCAGCAGGCGAGATCCACCAGTGGAAAAACCGCTGCATACCAGGCCGATACTGGCAATAACCAGATATACCGGCAAATCCCAGGTGTTGGTAGGTTTCAACGCGCCAACCAGCAACCCTCCGATGAAGAGGCTAATTCCCAATTGGGCCCAATCCGGGATTTTTTCTTCAAAATCATGCCAGTGCCAATCACGCAGGATCATGGCCAGTGTCCAGGCAAGAATCGCCAGGGTAAGCGGTAACGCGATCATGTGCGCGTGCATGTCCGCGTAGAGAAATGTAAAGAAAGGAAATTCGGTGATCGGTTCACCAGGGATGGCCCGGCTGGGGATCCAATACCAGTCACCGGCAGGGTAAGGAAAGCGTCCACCCTGAAGGATCTTCACCAATCCTTGCGCCGACCAGACAAACCGATCAATTAATGTCGAGTCTTCCATGGAGCCCGTGGGAGAACCCACGCGAATGAAACCATGCCAGATCATGCGAATGGTTCCAAGGTTGCCAAATATCAACAACAACAGGGTTGAACCAATCCCGCCCAGCGCGGCCACAGGATTGAAAATGGGATTGAGCTTTTCTGGTTTAATAGACTCAACAACCGTTTTTTCAGGTTCGTAATACCCAACCCGGTCTGATACGTATTCATCATCAGACACATCGGATGGCAGGATCACGGCTGGATTCTCTGAAGCCAGCCTGGTACGCAGTATTTTCTGTCGAAGTTTCTCCCCATACCCCTGAATGCGCGGACGTCGGAGTGAATCAATGAGTGAGTATCCAATCGAAAACGCGGCAGTTCCCACCAGGCTAAATAACGTTGGCAGGATCAGGTTGTAGGCTACTGAAGGCGTGATGCCCAGCAGTTTTACCGGGGTGCCCACGATTACAAATCCATAGTAGTAATAATTAATATATCCGCCGGCGAACCATGGATCATACGGCGGGAAACTGGTACTTTTCATCACCGCGTTGAAGTACGAGAAATCCATGGGTTTTTCTCCCCCCTTCCATGGATGCCACAGGTCAGGATTACCCAATCGTATGCCAAGGAAGAACAGGAAGAGAACCAGACTGGACGCTTCAATCCAGATGAACAATTTCCTCAGATCATGGAAGTCTTCCGCGATCTCATTTCTCTGGAAATGATAAAAGATGGCAGAGATTCCAAGCAATAACACCAGGATCAAGAGGATGGTGATTCGGGAATACTCCACGCCGATGGAACCTGCCAGCCAGGAGAAGTATGCCAGTAAAACCATTCCTACGATTTTTGATATCCCATAGCCTCTGTCAGACAAACCTTTGGTAGCTATTCGCAATATCGGGAATGCACCCCAGCCCAACAATGAGATCAGTAGATACCAGGCTACGGCTCCAATCCATGGGTACGTGTTTAAAATTGACTTAGGATCGAACAGTTCAACCCAGGTACCTCCCGCCTGTTGAGCAGCCAGTCGGCCTGCGGGAAGGGTCAAGTCTCCCTTATAACTTCCGGCTTTGTACGCCGTTACATTGACCACCTTGCCAAGGTCGACCGCGCTTAAAATGTCTTTTACCTTTTTAATTTCAAAATCTGCCTGTTTTTTGAAGATCATCACTTTGGGATGATCGTAGACCGTGAAGGCTTCTTCGGCAAATTGCGTGTTGATCCGGAAATTGCCAATACTTGGGTCGCTCTGGAAAATCTTTACCAGTTCATATCCCAACTGTCCGGTGAACATCCCGGGTTCAGCCACCTTGTAACACCAGACAACATCCCTGTCCGCTGGACACCCCAGCAGTTTTCGGTAGTACTCGGTAGCCAGTGGGTAACGTTCGGGAACGCGGGTCGTTGTTCCCCACTGCCGGTTTGATGTCATGAAAATGTAATCCGCCTGTTGAATGGTGCTCAGGAACCGGTTCAATTTGTCCGGTTTTTCTTCCCAGTACATTTCAAAATTCAGGTCAGTTCGATAAGGACCGGAGTTGTAATCAAACGGTGTTATTCCATTGATGCCCAGAGGAAGAGGATCATCCCATGAAGTTTCAAGCGCGGGTTTATTGCCATACAGAGCAATATTCGCATCGTCTTCTGTGGTGACGATTAAGGTGTATTGTTTATCCTTTTCAACCTTAATGGGCGGGTCGAACTTGACCGCGGCACTCTGAAACGCATCAGCAAGTGATTCCTGAAATGTCACCGCCACAGAGGATGACCCGAGTGATTCTTCTCCCCCCGGTGTGAGCGAGAGCGTGAATGTAAGCACCTTCGTTCCAGTAGTGGAACCCAGATTGGCAACTTTTGGCAAAGTGATCTCTGAAAGCACACCTGAGGAAATGGCCGAAAATGTAAGAGTATAAGGTCGGTTGATGCTTATCCCGTTGACAAGTTCAGGCAATACCATGTCATGAGTGAGCGATCCGCTGACCATGCCAAGGGACACCGGTCCGGCAAGAACCAGGTTGATACCCGGGTCCACGAGACTCAGTCTAAGGTGATAGATCGTCCCTTCCTTCAACTCCATGGGAAGGTTGACTGAAATGGATGCCGCATCTCCCCGTGGATCACTGGTTGTCGGGAAATCACCCGCCACCTGCCCTGTTGTCAACACATTTCCCTTAGCATCGGTGATCTGCCCAATTATGGTTTTCACCTGCGGTGTATAAGCCGCGTCAATAACATGCGCCAGCTTGATAATCGCAAGTGCACCACTATCATTGGCTTTGAACGCGATATCCACAGGTTCTTCGGCAGATAAAACACGATTCCCACGAAATGCCAGAGGCTGCCGGGTTGAGTTGGTATCATCGTCTATGTGCAGGGTAATCGCGGAAGGGATATTCTGATAAATCCATTCGCTGGCCGCGATACGGGTCATGGGGCGGTTATATATCCGGGTAAAAGCATACCCATAAGCCAGAGTTCCAATTACGGAAAGGGTTCCGGCAACCACGGCCAGACTGCGAAGAATAACAGACCTGTTTGGGCGAGTAACCAGCTTGCCTTTTTCCCAAATGGCAAAAATTCCCCATGCCGCAATGACAGCAAAGGTGGGATAAACAAGAACCTGGTAACGCATGGCACGCACCCAGTTGATTGCCTGCCAGGTAAAGAAAACACCCGTCCATCCCCAGATCAGAATGTGCTTTTTCCAGTTGGCTGTAATAATCCGCCAACCCATCAATACAAACCCACCGAAGGCTGCCAGTCCGAAAGGAAGTCCCATTCCGAAAAGGATCATGTTTTCTGGCGCGAACCATATCGGTCTGCGCGCCCACTGCAAAGCCGGCGGGAAGTCAACATCGCCGGAACTCTGTGAACTGATCTCGCGCAAGGTGGCGATCCACTTTTCACTGGGAACAAGTCCAAAGAATCCTGGACCGGAAAAGGCGTACGGCTGGAAAATGCGGAAAGCCAGAACACAAACGGCTCCGGCAATTACAACATTCCGAACATACGTGGTCAAGGAGGCGGCTCGTCTATCAGCAGGCAGGTTTAAATAGCGGATCATGTATGCCGCCGGGATTAACAACGCGACCAGACCTGCATTGATCTTGGAGGCCATCGCGCATCCGACAAAAATTCCAAAAAATAAGACGTCGCCAATACCGTCCCAATCACCGGTATTCTTCCATAGCTTTTTGGTCTTTTGCCAGAAACTGACAGATTGCAGGTTCGGATCCTCTGAATCCAATCCTATCCAGGCAGGGATGGTTGGTTTCTCCTTTTGGGTCAGGATTCGAACGGCAAAATAAACCGCGGCTGTCGTGAAAAACGTTGTAAAAGTATCCACCGCGAAGTAATGCGATAACTGGATCTGCATGGCCGATCCGGCGGTCAATGCGGCTGCGAGCAACGCCATTAATGGCTTTTTATACAGCCGTATGACGATCAAATACACCAGAAATACTGTCAGTAGGTCAAAAAAACCGGATAAAGCCCGGCCAACCAGGAATATCTCATCGTATCCAGTTTGTTTTAATAACTCTCCCGCTCCCCGAACAATAAACAATGGCAATGTGCCATAAACATAAAAACCATATCCACGGTTATTTGGATTGAGGGTGGATTTTGCCGTGTCGAAATATTCACCCAGGTTATTGACCGGCTGAATCGCTGATGCCACCATGGTAAGAAAGCGTTCATCAGGATGAAGATGTTGGTTTTGATCCCAATTCATTCCAGTGAAACGGAAATAAGCACCCAGCACGAGGATGATTAATAGAATTATTTCCCAGACAAGGGAATAACTCTTTTTCCGGGGAGCCGGTTGGGATGGAATTTTCTCTTGTTGCAGCACGGATTTTTTTCTCATGTCAGGGAACCGGTGTTGTGACTTCCTGGTTTGAATTTATAGAAGGTGGAACGATGAATACAATAAAATCTTTGGGCATCGTCCAACCTCTACTCAGGTATTCATAGTATTCAGGGTACATCTCTCGCAATGCGTCCAATGATTTTGTATCGTTCTGATACAAAATAAAGAGTTTCGCGCGTGGATTTGCCTGTGTTTTGGCAAAATCTTTCGGCCAGATGGCATAATCCTTCGTCGGGTAACCCGCGTTCATCCCAACCAGGCGGGTATCCACCCAATAAGGATACCCGACAACATAGGCCGAATTGGGATCTCCATAAATATTGACGAAATCCCGAATGACCCCACCCATCTGGGAGGAATTCCAGGAACTGTTTATATAGGTGTTTTTGTATTGAATAAAGACCAGTCCATAGTTTTGGAACACACTAATTGTCAGTAGTGAAACACAGACAAAACTACTGATCAGACTTCCAGTCAATCCATTTAGCTGCCGTTTCAGGTTGTACAGGAATGTATCCAACCCCATTCCAGCGATGATGAATATGGGAACCAAAGCCCCGGCTGTTCTATTTAGACACGGATTTTCAGCTGGGAAGGCAATGGATATTATGGATGGGATCATCAATATCGGGATTGAAAAAAGGAGGAAGAGAACACGCCAGTCTTTTTGCTGGAAGTAACGGAGTATGCCTGTAATCATCCCAAGAAAAAGCATGGCGGCACTCAATACGTCAAGCGCGGGGCGATTGGCAATGGAATGTACCCAGATAATTCCATCTTTGTAGAAAGGCATGATCACAGCTGCCCAGAAATTGGATAATAGAAGCTGCCAGGCAGGTCCCGAAAGAGGACGTTCAATTGCACTTACCCGGGTCAGTGCCCGGTATGAAAACATATCCGGCTGGTCCAACATAAATCGAAGCAGCGGCAGGAATAAGATCAAAGCCGCCAGTCCGAGAATAATCAATCCGTTAAATGCGAAATTGATTTTTGTCCTACTACTGAAGTGAAACATATAAAGAATAATGCCGAACACAAGTAGAACCGGAACCACTCTGAATGGACTGTAACCTTGAAGTCCAATGCCGGTGAAAATCCCGGCAAGTACAAGGTCAAAAATGCTTTTCCTGCGGATTCCCTTGAAGAAATAATACAGGGCTGGCGCGGTGAACGCGGAATACAGGGTGAAACGCAACCCCACTCGGGAGATCACATTCGGCCAGTACCCTATACCGCAAAGCAGGAAGGCGAACAATCCCACCCAACGATTCCCTGTTTCTTTGCCAAGAAAGTAAACATAAATCGCAGTGAAAATCCCCATGATGGATGTCCCGATCTTCAGGGTCATAAAGGAAATTCCTGTTCCGAAAATCAAGGCAACAGCCGCAGATAGATACATCTGGAATGCTTCCCGTCCGGTATTGCGTACAAAGAAAATCGGGAACTTTCCACCTAGTACGTCATTCACATCCAGGAGTTTTTCCGCGTGATCGCTGATCATTTCAATGGGAACCTGGTTAAGGCGGAAAAACCGAAAGAATATCACCAGCAAGAATGACAGCACCAGAACCAACTTCCACGGGGTCACCCTGATTGAAAAACTCTCACGAAATTTTCCATGCTGGATTTTCGAAATCAATCCTTTGATGGTTTTCCATGGATTGGTTGTGGTAAAGGCAGCCAGTAAGAATAGTATGGACAATACCCACAGAGTCACATTTATGGTAGTAAATCGATTTCGGGTGAAAAATACGCCAGCCGTGATCCCGGCAACCACCGTTAGCCCAAGAAATAGCGGATTGAACTTATCTTCACCCGGTTCTTTATCCTCGTACGTGTACAGGTTGGTTTCAAATCGTCCACGGAACCAGATAATTAAGAACAGAGTCAGCCCACAGCCATAGAAAAATAAACCTAAAACTATGGATGGATTGGGTGGTTCAAGTAATTTCTGACCGCTCATAACGGAAAGAATAATGACGATAATTAACCAAAACGTACGGATATTGCCAGTTGCTACAGGCCGCGCCTTCTTTTCGTTGAATGGTTCCGGCGTTTTCTGTTCTAATGGCAACTGTTCCTGAATCAATATAGCCGGGTTCTTCCCGGGAAAGAGTTTGCTCTTAAGGTAGTCCAGTACGGTGGGTTCCGGCTTTTCAGGAAGCGTCATCGTTGTCTCCGATTTTCACATGTGAATTTTACCCCACCCACAGGCGAATACCACGCGGTCAACGTTTTTTCTTTGTTACCAAATAGAAAGTATACACTCCGCCTTTTTGTTCATGCGGTTCGTCATAGACTGGTTGAACTACCCGATTAACCAGCGCGAAGTTCCATTTTTCCTGTACCAGATTCCACTGGCGGGTTAAGACATGCAGGATCAGTGAAGGCAAACCAAAATAATGCCCCCATTCGAGTACATGCAGGGAGCGCGGAGAGAAATAATGCCACCAGCGGACAGTTTCAAGCCCTGAGTCGTTTAAACGTTTTTCCCAGGTATCCGGATCATCGCAATGAATGTGCCGGCAGACCCGGTTGAAAAACTGCCGATACGCATTCCCCAGAAATCTCAATCCAATACGGTCAAAGAAGTTGGATATGGAAAGATTGGGCAGAAAATTCTGGTTGGGTACACAAAAAACAAATTGAGCGTCGGGTTTCATCACCCGCGCCATTTCCTTTAGCGTCGTATCCAGGTCAGGAATATGCTCCAGAACAGAATTACTTAACGCTCCCGCGAAATAGTTATCAGGAAACGGAAGGGTGTAACCGCTTCCCTGGATGACCATGTCATACCCGCCGTTTTTTTGTGCCAATCGCACCGGGCCTGTCCAGGGATCAATCCCGACATCGACTTTTTCATCCATGGCGATGGTCACAAAATGACCATCCCCGCACCCAAGGTCCAGGATGGGATGCTGGAGCTTAAACTCTGGGTATTTACGGGCTTCAACAGCCCGTAGGATACCCCGGAAGTAAGGAAGCTCTTTGATGTGCAGCCAGAGGTAATCTTTTTGGGTTGGATTCTTTGTCATGTTCATCGGGTTTTAATTTCTTCGGTGATTTCACGAAATAGATCCTCATAACAGGCGGCGATCCTGTCAGGATCATACTCATGCTGGATTGCCGGAATATCCGGCGTGAAGGAGCGACGGTTCCGCAATATGTCAAGAATGGCACTCGCCAGTCCTTCGGCGCTTCCTATCTCAGCGATCTTTCCCATGCCATGCCGCCCAACAGGTTGGCGCACACCGGGTAAATTGGAAGCTACGCAGGCAACATTATTGAGCATGGCTTCAATTTGAACCAGTCCAAATGCCTCGGTCGAATTAAGGCTGGGAAGAGCAAGGACATCAATGGATCGATAGAACGCGGCCATTTCGTGTGGATTGAGCTCTCCAACGAATTTCCATACACCCTGTTCTTCAAATTGTTGCAGGAGTGGGGCAATACGTTGAGCGTAGGCTTCCTCGCCAACAATTCCTTTGTAAGGGCCGGCAAATAGCACGCGGGCTTTTGGGTGGTAATGCAAAATTTTTGGCATGGCGGAAAGCAATATTTCAACACCCTTCTCGGTGGCGAGACGGGCGGCCATGCCAATCACCGGAGAGCGATCTTCCGGATTGTTTTTCTCGGCAAAAATCGTCACCTGACTGTCAGTTGTTTCTGGAAGAACAACCGGAGGTGAAATGATGCGAATCTTGTTCAAATGTCCGGAAAGATAGGGGGAATTTTCGGCGTAATCCTGTGTGTATGTGACAATTTTATGCGTGAACCGGGCGGCCAGGTCATTCATTAACAAAACCCCCTGATTAGCCGCCCATGCCAGTATTCCCGGCGGCATGTGTAGATCGCAATGATAGGTCACAATGGTCGGTTTTCGCAAAAGCCTGCCTCGCAACGCGATACCGGCCGCGTCAAATTGCGGAAGATGCAATTGCATCCAATCGTTTTCTTTAACCAGCTTACTGGCCACTGCGCCAAAGGTGGGCATGATCACCCCTTTGCTGATGCGCGTGAGTACAGGTACCCGCACAACCCTTACCCCATCACTTATTTCCTCATAAGGCAGGTCTTTGCGATAATGCGACGTCAGTACAGTTACCTGATGGCCTCGTTTTACGAAGGCTCTGGCAATACGCTCTGCGTAGATGGTCAAACCGCTGGTATGCGGGCGGTAGTATGTCAGGGCGATCAGAATTCGCATGGCAGGATTAATATTTATTGGAATAGGTGAATGTTGGATTTCACCCAGTCATGCAGAATTTTTATCCCTTCTTCCACACTTGTTTTTGGACTCCAACCCAATTCTTTCCGGGCTTTACGGATATCAGAAACATAGATTCTCTGATCCCCAGGACGCCAGTCGGCGCGCTCTACAGTTAAAGAATGGCCAACCCGTTTTTCAAGAATGGGGGCAAATTCATTCCAGACAGAAATAACATTTTGGCTACCCCCACCCAGGTTATAAACCTTGCCGGCCGCCGTTTTGATGTTAGCAATCGCCATATCGTAGGCGTTCAGCAAATCCTCCACAAACAAAAGATCACGCACCTGTTTCCCATCGCCGTAAATCGTCATTTTTCTGCCGGCCGCCGCCGCGATGACAAACCAGGCCACCCAGCCCTGATCTTCCACACCAAACTGTCGGGTGCCATAAATACAACTCTGGCGGAAGACAACGCTTTTCAGTCCGTAAATACGGGCATAATCTCTCACGTATTGATCACCGCAGCCCTTTGAACAGCCATAAGGTGAATGAAAATCCAACGGCATATCTTCTGAAATACCTTCAGGGAAATCCTCATATTCATAGCGCGTTGCGGTTTCGCGGACCTTTACCTGTTCCATTCCGCCATACACTTTATTTGTCGAGGCATACAGGAAAATGGGTTTCTTTTTTGACGCTCTGGCGGCTTCAAGAGCGTTGAATGTTCCCTGCGCGTTGATCTCAAAATCATCACGTGGATGTGTCACCGAGGTAGTGACAGCCACCTGTGCCGCGAGATGAACAAACACATCGGCTTCGGCAGAGGCTTCCATCAATTTTTCCGTTTTGCGGATATCTTCAATGACCAGGGTAAATGAATCGCGACCGTACTGATCCCGCAGCCATTCTATGTTCTTCCGGGAACCGTTCCGCGACAAATTGTCGTAGACGATGACTTTTTCTTTGCGCTGCAACAACCGGGATACATAATTGGAGCCGATAAATCCAGCACCGCCGGTAATAAAGTAGGTTTTCACAGGTTTAATCTCCGAGAATTATTCCTCATTTGCCGATGAGGAGGTCATTTCTTTTTGGGTCTGTGCCGCTTTAAAAACCGAACCCAGCGAGCGGCCTTCTTTCATAAGCCCAATCATACCAAGAATTCCTGTTACAGCGAATTGAATGATATGCATTACGACGGCGTAAGCCAGAGCAACCGTGTTGTCAATCTTGACCAGCGCCAGGGCAGCGACCAGAGATGCTTCAAAGACACCAATCCCAGCCGGAGCGGCCGGAAGAGCAATACCCATTGCCAGAACAGAATCGATTAAAACACCCCACCAGAAGGGCGCGGCCGGGTTTATGGAAAGTATAACAATGTAGTAATTGGTCACACCTATCAACCAGGACATGGCGATCCAAAAGACGGCTGACAGGAACATCTGAGGTTGGGTGAGCGCGCCCAAACCTTCCAGCAGGTTGTCCAGATAGGGAACAAGGTGCTTTTTAACAAATCCAATCCGACCAGGAACTCTGATCACCCAATCATGCACAACGTTTGTGTTCCGGGCTATCAGGAACATGGCAGTAATACCAATGATTACCAGGATCAGTGTTGTAATGGCAACCGGCTGTGCCCATGCCAGATCAAGCGCCATTGGCAGGGAACTCAAGAGCAGTAATGCCGCGAATGCCAGGTCAAATGTACGTTCGATGATAATTGTAGAAAGCACATGGAACGTTCCAAGTCCTGTGGTTTGCCCGAGCAGAATGGCACGGCCAATCTCACCGGCGCGAAATGGGAAAAGATTGTTCAGCAAATAACCGGCGTTGATCCCAAAAAAAGCCTGAGAAACTGTGGCTTTTCGGTTTAATAAGATTCGCCAGGCAAATGCCCGCACAAGACAAAAAAGAATCGTACAGATCACTGCCGCGCCGACAAATATTGGATTAATGGAGGAGAAAGCTCCCACCAGATCATTCATGTTCGCCAGGCTGAATACCAGGTACAGGGCAATCAGGCTGATCATGACCCCCGGAAGCCAGCGTTTTATCTTATCCCAAAGACTGGATTTCTCTTCGGTCATTCTTCCTCCAGCTGAAGAACTGCCATAAACGCAGCCTGAGGAATTTCCACCTTGCCAATCAATTTCATGCGTTTTTTGCCTTTTTTCTGCTTGTCGAGCAGTTTATTCTTGCGGGTAATGTCACCGCCATAACATTTGGCCAGAACATCCTTGCGAACGGCCTTAATGTTGGCCCGCGAAATCACCCGGCCTGATGATGACGCCTGAACCGGCACATCGAATTGTTGTCGGGGAATAAGCTCTTTTAATTTCGTCACCAGGCTCTGGCCCCGGTGGTAGGCTTCGTCTTTATGGACAATGGTTGCCAGCGCGTCCACAGGGTCCTGATTGACCAGTACTTCCAGCTTAACCAGGTTACCGGGGCGGTAATCGCCAAAATGGTAATCCATGGAGGCGTATCCACGTGTACGGGATTTCAGTTCATCAAAGAAATTAACGATGATCTCAGAAAGAGGAATCTCAAAGGTCAGTTGAACGCGGTTGGGCGCAGGATAATCCTGTTCCTTAAAGACACCACGCCTCTTGGTAACCAGGTCCATGATGGTACCGTAGTAATCTGTTGGGCTGAATATTTCGAGGAACATCCATGGTTCCCGAATTTCCTCAATCAGACCTTCATCCGGCAATTGGACCGGTGAATCAATGACCTTCACCTCTCCGGTACGCATCTGTACTTGATACTCAACCGAGGGAGCCGTTACTATGATATCGAGGTCATATTCGCGTTCAAGCCGTTCCTGGATGATCTCCATATGAAAGAGACCCAGAAATCCGCAACGAAAACCGAAGTTCAACGCCTGGCTGGTCTCCGGTTCATAGATCAGTGATGCGTCATTGAGCTGCAATTTCTCAAGAGCGTCTTTTAACTCCGGATAGTCCTCCCCTTCCACCGGGTAGATACCCGCAAACACCATCGGTTTGGGATGCCGGTAACCGGCAAGAGCGCCCCCTGCCGGATTCGCCGTCAAAGTGATTGTATCGCCCACACGGCATTCAGAGACTGATTTAAGACCCGTGGCAATGTACCCCACATCGCCGGCTTCCAATACATCGATAGTCTTCATCATAGGAACAAAAATACCGACTTCCACCGGTTTTAAATTCGATGTATTGGCCATTAAATGCAATTCATCGCGCGCCGTGATCTTTCCTTCAAAGACACGCACATAGGCGATCACACCTTTGTAACTGTCATAATGCGAATCAAAGATCAAGGCACGCGTTTTGGCGTTCAAATCGCCCTTTGGATGGGGGACGTGATTGACAATGATCTCCAGTACCTGGTCAACATTGGTACCGTCTTTGGCAGAAATTCGTGGGATCTCCTGCGCGGGAAAACCAAGCAAATTGCTCAAATCCTGAGCGACTTCATCAGGCCGGGCAGACGGCAGGTCAATTTTGTTGATCACCGGGATGATCACCAGATTGGAATCAAGCGCGAGGTAAAGGTTGGCCAGCGTCTGGGCTTCAATACCCTGTGTGGCGTCAACTACCAGGAGCGCGCCTTCGCAGGCGGCTAGCGCGCGGCTGACTTCATAACTGAAATCAACATGCCCGGGCGTATCGATCAGGTTTAGTTCGTAGGTCTCTCCGTCTTTGGCAGCATACATCATTCGAACGGCGGAGGCTTTGATAGTTACCCCTTTTTCACGCTCCAGGTCCATACTGTCCAGGACCTGCGCGGTCATATCACGGTCAGAAATGGTACCAGTCAATTGCAGAAGGCGGTCTGCCAGGGTCGATTTCCCATGATCAATATGGGCAATAATACAAAAATTGCGGATTCGCTCTATCATAATCGCCGTTAGTATACCCTGAAAACATCCTGTGCCCTTTTTGTAAAAAAGTGATTCATCACAAAAAGGAGTGACTCATGAACCGCCATAAATCTGAAATTCAGAACAGGCACCATCCAGGATGGTAGCAATTAATCATGGATGTTTTGGAACTGTCATTTTCCAGACTGCAAACACCAAAAACAATAATCCCCGTAAAAATGACGGCTCTCCTACACCAGGAGAGCCGTCACGTTATTAATTTTGACTGAACCCTTCTTACCGGTTCATGCCGTACCTGTTCCTTCAAGCACATGCAGTTCACTTACCCGCTTGAAATGATATCCATAGACGGTAAAAGTAATGGCCAACGGGAGTTTTTCCGGTTCGTGAAACAGCGTCCAGAACACGAGATCCCAGTAATACCCGCGTTCCGGGCTGATGATCCCGATTTTCCAGATGGTGCGGAACAATGCCAGCACTTCCTGGGTTTCCAGATGCACCGTTCGTTTAGCCGGTTTGTAATCTGTGAGAAAAGTCTTTACTCGTTTGTAGAATCCCTCAGCGGAATAAATGGTGCGCAGGATTGTCTCGTAGCCTGCTTTTAATTCGTGCATATCCATGCGGGGGATGATGTTTGTTGAACCATCGGCGTTGTCACCTGACATTTCTTCATTCAAGCGGCCTTCATTCTTTAGCCTGTTGTAAAGGGGCGTCCCAAAAGGAGCCTGAAGCAGCCCCACCATTGCCGTAACGATCCCACTCGTCTGGATGAACTCAATCTGTCGCTGAAAGATGGAAGAGGTATCAGAATCAAAACCAACAATGAAACCGCCCATAACCTGCAAACCATTGTGTTGTAAGAGTTTCACACTGTCAATCAGATTGCGGCCTTTATTCTGGCTCTTATGGCATTCCGTCAAACAGATCTCATCAGGAGTTTCAATTCCGACAAACACTGAAATGAATCCGGCCTCGGTCATCATCTTCATCAACACCGGATCATCCGCCAGGTTGATGGACGCTTCTGTTATGAAATTCGTGCCAGCTTTTCCCTGCCGCCATTCAATTAATGCCGGAAGAATTTCCTCTTTTAAGGCTTTTTTATTGCCGATGAAATTATCATCCACAAAAAACACATTCCGCCGCCAGCCGAGTGAGTAAAGCTTATCCAATTCCGCGATGATCTGTTTGGCGGTTTTTAATCGGGGTGTGTGCCCAAGCATGGCTGTTATATTGCAAAATTCACAGCCAAAGGGACAACCCCGGGAAAACTGAATGCACATTGAATCATAGCGTTTCATGTCAATCAATTCCCACATGGGAACAGGAGTCTGGGACATATCAGCGTATTCCGTGGTGGAATATATCTTTTGCAACGTCCCATTTTCCAGATCGCGCAGGAATACGGGATACGTGATCTCACCTTCATTCAGAACAAAATGATCGATCTCGGGGAAATCCTGCCATTCTCCAATAAACATGGGTCCACCGGCGACGATCATTTTCCCCGCTGCTTTTATTCTCATGGCTGCTTCATGGGTTGAAACACGTTGGATATCCATGGCACTGATGAATACCATATCAGCCCATGCAATATCCTGGTCCGAAAGTTTCTTCACATTCATATCCACCAAACGCATTTCCCAATGGGTGGGGGACATGGCTGCAATGGTTACCAGACCCAACGGCGGATTGGATGAGCTCTTACGAACAAATTGCAGAGCGTGCTTGAAACTCCAGAAGGTATCAGGAAATTCAGGGTAAAGATATAAAACTTTCATGTTTCACCTGTTTTGGTAATTCTCTTCAAAAAATTCTTTCGTCTAACCATAGTCCGTTTTCAGGCAATAACCAGTAACCGAAAGTCACAGTTAAAGGCCTATTGGCATCTGTGACCCAACGGAAAAAATAGGCCTATCGTTGATTGTTGTGTACCACCTGAATGCTATAATCCCAATTGTGGAAAGACCGGAACGCCCCGCCATTCAAACTGGATCAAGCATCAACCTGGCATTTGCCATCGTTGTCATGGCTTCGTATCTTTCCATCTTCTCTTCTTTTGAACCCGAATCGATCCAGGTTTTGATCTGGCTTACCCTGATTGGAATTGCATATTTAAGTGTGGGGGTTTACGGTTATTCGTATGTATCCCGCCAGCCAACGCAGTCCTTGATCGTGGCATACTTTGCCTGCCAGATGCTTCTTGGCGGGATTATTGTGTATCTGAGTCGCGGAAACGGATTAACATTGTTAATCCTGCTGCCCCTTGCCGGACAAAGCGTCCTTCTTTTGCGTAGTTTCTGGATGTATGTTCCAGCGTTCCTTTCAGCCATCTGTTATGGGATTGCCGTACAAGGCTACACGCAGAACCTTGAGACAACCATGGCAGCCCTCCCGATATACGCAGCCGGGGTCTTTTTCATTATGATTTTCACACAGGTCGCCATTGGCGAAGAACAGGCCCGACATGAAGTTAACCGACTGATCGGTGATCTGGAAGCGGCCAATGCCCGCCTCCGTGAATTTGCCATTCAGGTGGAAGATCTCACCATAACCAAGGAACGCAACCGCCTTGCACGTGAGATTCATGACGGGCTGGGACACTACCTGACAACCATAAATATGCAAATCCAGGCAGCCTCAGCCGTCATGCAGCAGGATCCAACTACCGCTCATTCGATGCTTTTGAAAGCGCAAAACTTAAGTCAGGAAGCCCTACAGGATGTTCGCCGCTCTGTCAACGCGTTGCGATCTTCCTCGGAAGAGAGTCTGCCGTTAAAGAATCGAATAGACCGGCTCCTCGAAGACGGCGAAATGGCAAACCTGCATACAGAGTTCACCATTCAGGGTAATTACAGGGAATTGGATAGCAAGAAATCCATCACCCTTTATCGAGCCGCGCAGGAAGGATTCAGTAACACGCGAAAACACGCCTCAGCCACGCTCTTTTCCATCACCCTTGACTTTGCCAATCCAGATACGGTTCGCATGACTCTGCAGGATAATGGTAAAGGAACAGATAGAATTGAAGGCGGTTTCGGATTAATCGGTTTGCATGAACGATTAACCCTCGTTGATGGCAATTGCGAAATATTCACATCGAAAGGTGAAGGATTTACCCTTCAAATAACGGTCCCAGGATGAAACAATCTATTCGCATCTTGCTTGTGGATGATCAGGCGCTTTTCCGTGAAGGTCTGCGGATATTGCTTTCTTCCCAACCGGATTTTGAAGTAGTCGCTGAAGCTTCCAATGGAGAGGAGGCTTTGCGGCAGGCAGCCATCTTCAGGCCTGAAGTTGTTCTCATGGATCTGCGCATGCCGGTTCTTGACGGGGTGGCAGCCACCCGCCGGTTGCATGAACTCTACCCCGCATCTCGTGTCATCGCCCTGACAACTTTCGATGAAGATGAATACATCTTTGAGGGTCTTCGCGCCGGCGCGTACGGCTATCTGCTAAAAGATGTTCCTTCACAAAAATTGTTTGAGGCTATCTACGCCGCCAACAGAGGAGAATACTTCCTCATGCCCTCGGTAACAGCCCGGGTAATGGCCGAGTTTTCTCGCCTTCCACGCATTCAACCTGTAACAGCCTCTCCCAACCAGACGTTACTTTCAGAACGTGAAAAACAGATTCTGAGGATGGTCGCGCAGGGTGCGAGTAACAGGGAAATCGCCGAAGAACTGGTCATTGCGGAAGGCACCGTCAAGAATCACCTGAGTAATATATTTGACAAGCTGGAAGCCCGCGATAGAATGCAGGCTGTGCTAAAGAGTAAAGAACTGGGAATAATCTAAGTATGGAACCGGAAACCAATAACCTGAATAATCAATTTCCATCTGACCAACCAAAATTCACACCGACCTTCTTTGGTATTCTGCTGGTTATGGCAGGGTTTCTTATTCTGCTTGACCAATACCTGCGAACGGAATGGTTGAGCTTTACGGTGGTGCCTTCCATCGGGTTGATATTGCTGGCTACAGGCTTGAACACCCGGCGCATGGCATGGATCATTCCAGGTATTCTTGTTGGGGCTTTGGGAATCGGAGGCATGGTCCTATTCGGCGGCCTTATCAACCAGCCGGTATTTACAATACGCCTGGGTTGGGCGTTTCTGGCTTTATCGGCCGGGTTTATGGCGATCCTGTTTTTTTCCCTCCTGTACAGTAGTCATCATGCCTGGTGGGCTTTCCTCGTGGCTGGAATTTTCGCTGGAACAGCCTATCCGTTTATTTCAGAACGTTTATCCGTGTTTGTTTTTATCGCATCCATTGCTTCTGGTATGGGCATCGCTTTCCTCGCCTGGGGCTTTTTTGAGAGACTGCTCGGTCTGCTCATCCCCGGCAGCCTCCTGTGTGGGTTGGGACCCGGCTTTTACCTTGGGTTTATCTCCAACGCGGATGGCAATGAACTGGTTCAGATCGGCTTCCTGATCACCTGCCTTGGGCTTGGCTGGATTTTAATTACCCTGACCTCCCGCATGATCAATCCTGTTTTCCTGTGGTGGCCGTTGATTCCGGGGGGAATACTGACGATGGTGGGTTGGGGACTGACCATTGGCGGCAACCGTAGCAGCGCCGTTACGCTGATCGGCAATACGGGCTCGATCAGCCTGATCATATTTGGACTTTATTTAATTTTATTGCGTCGGGGAATCCGTAAATAATTACATCCGGCTGAGAAGGTCTTTTTTCTTATCGCGGAACTCTTCTTCGGTCAAAATCCCTTTAATCCGCAGAGCATTCAGCTCCTCTATCAGATCAGGGATGGTTTGTTCCTTAACCACATTACGGAAGGTCATTCCTGATTCTTTATTCATACCCAATTGGTTCTTCGCGTCCATCATAACCTTTTTGAACGCTACCGGATCGCCAATGAAATTGAAAAGATTCGATCCCATCTCGCTGGCAGTCAGGATCTCCACATTGCCATAACCAAAAAGCCGACCAATGAACGTCTGTGAGAGTTTCACATCATTCACTTTTTCCAATGACGAATCGGTCACGTTTTTGCTGAGTATACCAGCAACCTGTATCACCCGCCGGCTGGTAATCAGAAACTGCCGGTTGTTCCATTCCAAAAAGCATCGAATCATATCGACAAGTGGAATGATGATGAAAAGAAAGCCTATGCCATAGAATGGCCCGGTCAACGGGATGGCAATGGCAATTCCAACAGTGAGTATGATAAGGAGAAGAATATCAACCAGGATATTTTTACTCAATACCAGCCAGTGTTGCCTTGTGACCAGTAAAATTCTTTCATCGGCAGAAAGCAATCTCATCATATAGGATTGGTTCATTCCCAGGGCTCCGGTGTGATTAATTGGCTGTGGTCTGTGATGCCAGCGCTTTTAGGATTAATTCCTCGGTGTTTTTTTTTGGTTTTCCCGGGTAAAGAAAATGAGCGAGAAATTCCCTGTTACCTTTTGGGCCTTCCAATGGTGAGAGAATAAGACCTTCCACACCAAAACCTTCGGCCTCAGCCGCGTGAAGCACATCCGACAACACCCGGGCATGAATTTTGGGATCCCGGATTACGCCCTTGCCTTTATCCGCTTCTTCCCGTCCAGCCTCAAATTGAGGTTTTATCAGAGTGACAGCCGTTCCCCCTCGCTCCGCCAGCCAGCCTCGAATCACAGGAAAAAGAACCCGCAGTGAAATAAACGAGACATCCACGCAGACAAGTTGAACGGGTGACGGTAAAACACTCAAACTGCGGGCGTTGGTGTGTTCCAATAGCGTCACACGTGGATCAGTCCGTAGTTTCCAGTGAAAATCACCATGCCCGGAATCTACAGATAATACTGAAACAGCGCCATGCTGCAGCAGGCAATCGGTAAATCCTCCAGTGGAAGCGCCAATATCCGCGCAGGAATACCCCGCAAGGTCAGTCAATTGAAAGGCGATCAGCGCGGCTTCCAACTTCTCACCACCGCGCGAAACATATTTTTGCTTTCCAACCAGTTCCAGAACAGAATCGGCTGTTACCATTTGCGAGGGCTTTAAGACCATCTGTCCATTAACCCGCACAGAGCCAGCCATGACCATGCGCTGCGCCAGATTGCGGCTTTCCACCAGTCCAAGTTCAACCAATCGTAAATCCAGGCGGGTTTTTAACACTTCGGTTTAAATACACCTTTTCGTTTTGTGATAAGATATTTTTTATGCTACGCGCTATCATCAAAACCATGCGGATCAAACAATGGGTAAAGAACGGGTTGATCTTCGCCGCGCTTGTTTTTGACCGCCAACTGACCAATCCAACCGCTTTCGCACGTACCCTTGCCGGTTTCTTTCTTTTTTGTATTCTATCGAGTACCGTCTATATTATCAACGATATTATGGATGTGGAAGCAGATCGGCAGCATCCCCGCAAGAAAAATCGACCCATTGCCTCCGGGAAATTATCCATCCGGGCAGCCTGGATTACAGCGGGGATATTTCTCCTCGTGACTTTCATCTGCGCGTATCTGCTATCACCGGTCTTTCTGATTATCGCGGTGTGTTACTTTGCACTTAACCTGGCGTATTCCATGCGCCTGAAACATATCGTCATTATTGATGTGGTTATGCTTTCAATCGGGTTTGTTCTTCGAGTTGGCGGTGGTGTTTCCCTTATCCAGGTGGAGCGTTTTTCCCCATGGTTGTATGTGGTCACCTTCCTTCTGGCGCTTTATCTCGGGTTTGGCAAACGCCGTGCCGAATTGAAACTGCTTTCCTCTTCAGCCGCCAATCATCGAAAAGTCCTGGATGGGTATTCACTCCCCTTCCTTGACCAGATCATGATGATGATCTCCGGAACGACGATCATCGCTTACAGTCTTTATACGTTCTCAGCCCCCAATTTGCCCGCGAACCACTCCATGATGTTGACCATTCCTTTTGTGGTCTATGGCCTGTTGCGTTACCTTCAACTTACAGAAATTCAGGAAATCAATCTGGCACCGGATGAGGTACTTCTTGTCGATCGGCCGCTTCAAATTGTCATTCTTCTCTGGGGACTTTGCGTATTGGCTATCTTCTACATTTTCTAAATTCAAAATGACCGACGTCCTTTCCACCGCAAGTGCTCCAGGCAAAGCAATACTTTTGGGGGAACATGCCGTTGTCTATGGCAAACCGGCAATTGCCATACCGGTTTCTCAATTACGGGTGGAAGCTACAGTTGAGTCGTTCCGTTGCCCTTCGGATGAAATGTGGATCGATTCCCCCATGATCCGTCTTTACAAAAATGTCGGAGACCTGCCATCTGACCATCCGCTCCGTCTGGCGGTTGATCTGACTCGCGAAGAATGTAAACAAAAGCACTTCCCCGGTTGTATGATCCGGATTAATTCCTCCCTGCCTATCGGTGGCGGAATGGGATCTGGTGCTGCGGTGAGTTGCGCGTTAATCCGTTCGCTATCGAACTTTCTTGATGGACAGCCGCTCCCTGCCGAAACCGTCAACCGTCTCGCATTTGAGGTGGAAAAGATCCATCACGGAAACCCATCCGGTGTGGATAACACAGTAATCACGTACGAGCAGCCTATTTTTTTCCAACGCGGCTCCACGTTGGAAAAAGTCCGCGTCAAAGACCCTGTTCATCTGGTTATTGCCGATACCGGCATTAATTCAGCGACCAGCCTCATGGTGACCGGTGTACGGAAACGATATGAACAAAACAAGGATATCTACAACCAGCTCTTCATGTCTATCGAAGAACAGGTGATTATCGCGCGCAGCGCCCTTGAAACAGGAAAAATACAAACGTTGGCCGACACGATGAATGAAAATCATCGGTTATTACAATCGATGGAAGTATCATCATTCGCGCTTGACCGCCTGGTAAAAAATGCCAGATCAGCCGGAGCGCTGGCCGCCAAATTGATCGGCGCGGGTGGCGGCGGAAATATGATCGCCCTGTGCACTGCGGAGACTATCCGGTCGGTCAGCCAGGCTTTGAATTCCAGCGGAGCTGTAAGGGTATTTGCCTTTACCCTTACCGGAGAATCAGCAACCTGATGAAAAGCGGCAAGCGTGTTTTCATCAAACTGGGCGGCGCGGCCATCACAGATAAAGCCAAACCCCGCACGGCGCTGCCCGAAAACATTCGCCGGCTGGCGGATGAGATTTTCCGGGTACACCATCAATTCCCTGAAATGCGCATTCTTATCGGCCACGGATCTGGTTCTTTCGGCCATTTCTCCGCGCAAAAACACAACACAAGAAACGGCGTTAAAACGGAAGAAGATTGGAAGGGTTTTGCTGAAGTGTGGGACGATGCCCGCAAGCTGAATGAGCTGGTCATTCAAACCTTTCTTTCATCCGGACTTCCGGTAATCGCTTTTCCTCCTTCAGCCTGGCTGGTTACAGATAACCGTAATGTAGCGAATGCGTTTACTGAGTCTATACAGGCTGCCTGGGAGAATCACTTGATCCCAGTGGTCAACGGGGACGTGATCTTTGACCGTTCACTGGGAGGAACAATTCTCTCCACCGAAGAGGTCTTTTCCATCCTAACCAGGGAGATGCGTCCCGATCAGATCATTCTCGCTTCCAGAGAACCGGGTGTCTGGGAAGACTACCCGGCCAATACCCGATTGGCGGCAACACTCACACAGACTGAATTTTTTTCGATTTCAAATGCCATCCGTGGTTCCGCCGGAATGGACGTCACAGGTGGCATGGCCAAAAAGGTCTCCATCATGATGGAATTACTGCAGAAAGACTCTTCAATACACATCTCCATCACCAGCGGATTGAATCCCAATGCGGTCTATGACGCCCTGGTTGACAAACCATCCGGAACTTTGTTAAAGTCAAACTGACTAGTGAAAAAAGGAGCCTGAAATGTTATTTTCTCGGGAAATCTTGCAGGAACAGGAAGACAGAAATCTCGCTCCATACGGTATCCGCAGTAAAGAATCCCGCGGACGTGAATTCTCCCAGGAAGAACCGGAATATCGTACCTGTTTTCAACGTGATCGGGACAGAATCCTGCACACAACAGCCTTCCGTCGATTGGAATATAAGACCCAGGTCTTTTTTAATTATGAAGGTGATTATTACCGCACCCGTCTGACGCATACGCTGGAAGTTACCCAGATTGGACGAACTATGGCACGCGCTCTTGGCGCCAACGAAGACCTGGTTGAGGCGATCTGTCTCGCGCATGATCTTGGTCATCCGCCTTTTGGTCATTCCGGTGAAACCGCCCTGGCCAAACTCATGAAAGACCAGGGAGGATTTGACCACAACAAACATTCATTTCGCATTGTTACCAAACTTGAAAAACGATATCCGGATTTTGACGGATTGAACCTCTCCTGGGAAGTACTGGAAGGCATTGTCAAACACGAAACGGAATATGATATCTCCGATGCCGCGGATTTCAACCCGGATCGGCGCGGCTCATTGGAAGCCCAGATTACCAACGCGGCGGATGAAATGGCATATACCGCTCATGATCTGGATGACGGGCTACGCTCCGGTATGATCAATGAAGATATGCTTTCCGGTATTGAATTATGGGAGATCCTTTTAAGCACACTGGGTATTAAGAACGGACACCTGGACGATTTAACCCGGCATCGCTTGATCCGGAAATTAATCGGAATGGAAGTGAGTTCGGTGGTTCACTACACGGCGGAAAAGTTACGGCAGAGTTCTGTGACCAGCGTGGAAGAGTTGCAAAGCTTGAAGTACAACGTTGTAGGAACAGATGAAGAAATGGTTCAACGGAACCGCCAGTTGAAAGATTTTCTCTACCATAACCTGTATCGCCATCACCGTGTCATGCGTATGCAGGTTAAAGCGGAAAACACGCTTACCCGAATTTTCACAATGTATATCAATGAACCATCTGTCCTGCCCAATCATATCCAACTGTTGATCTCAGAACGTGGATTGTACCGCGCGGTCTGTGACTATGTCGCCGGGATGACAGACCGTTTTGCTGTGGATGAATATAAACGTCTATTCGATCCCGAAACCCTTCCATAGTGTCTGTTCGGCAAGACGGTCGGTTTTCACCAACTTCCATACTCAATTCGATCTGTTGCGGTAAAATTAGGCCTGCGAAACACAACAGGAGATATTGATGATGGAAGATGTTTCATATTTAACCGCCGAAGGGCTCGCCCGCCTGCAGGAAGAACTGGATCGCCTTAAAGGACCGGAACGTGATGCGCTTTCCGCGCGATTGCGCGCTGCCATTCAAATGGGCGATCTCTCTGAAAACGCGGACTATATCAGCGCCAAGGAAGAACAGGGATTTCTTGAAGGAAAAATTCAGGACCTGGAAAGAACATTACGTAACGTGGTGATCATTGATGAATCCTCTTCCGGACATTCTGTGATAAATATCGGCACACATTTCTCCATCCAGGAAGGCAATTATCCGGCGGAAAAATATCAACTGGTGGGTCCGAAAGAAGCTGACCCAAAGAATAATCGCATTTCACACGAATCCCCCATTGGAAAAGCGGTTCTGGGTAAAAGCGTTGGCGATTTGGCAACAGCCGACACCCCGGGCGGTTTGATCCAGTTCAAGATCACTGACATTGAATAAAAAAAAAGAAGCTGATCCGAAATGGTCAGCTTCTTACTTATATTAATTATGTTTTACGCGTTTTTGGGCCAGACAGCTAGCTCAAGTGTCAGGCGGTCAAAATAACTGTTCGTCGGCATGGCTCCACCGCCGTAGCTGGCATCCACGATACGCGCTTCCATTTGCAGTGATGCGGTTTCCAGCAAAATGCGCTTTCCAGGTTCGACCAGTTGCGGCTCACCTTTGGCCAGCAGCCGCTGCCGGATGTTCGGATCGTTGAACGCGTGCGTGGACATTAATACTTTGGTCACTGTTTGAATGTCATTCTTATCGAACAACCAGACCTCAAACGCGGTCACTTTCTTTGGGTCACCCACCCCGATGGTCTCAGAGATTCCCACACCGCATTCACCCAGGAATTCTCCTGTGGGTGCGTCAATGCTGAAAGAGTCATCGTAAAGATCATCACCCAGCATATAAGTTGTCATAAATTGTACAACCGGTGGTTCCTCGGAGTCCAAGCTGGTGCGCTTTTGGGTTCCATTCATAACCGGTCTGGCAGCGGGTGTTTCCTCTGCAACGTAATCCATATCCTCGCCGGCGTAACCATCATAACCTTCCGCCGGTTCCTCAGCTTCCGATTCGCCTTTCTTTCGCTTTAATAACAGGAAAACCAGCAAGCCGCCCACCACCAGGGTCAGCAAACACATCACGCCAAGGAGGATTGGCAGACTGGACAGCCCGCTTGTGGTTTTTACCGGTGTGGTCTCCGTTTCATCCACAGGGAGTAGAGTTTCCTCTGCCTGGTCTTTTGCCGCTTCTTCTGATTTTGGTTGTTCGGCTTTTCCCTTGTTCTCCGCCTCTGGATTCGTATCCTCATTCACGACCGGGATGGGTGCCTGTACAAGCAGGGCCATTTGTTCAATTTCGTTCGGGTCCGTTGAACCAGGTGCAGCGGCCAGGGCTTTTAATGTAGACTGGTTGGAGGATCCAAGTTCTGACCATCGTTTAATGGCAAGAGATTCATCCTCATTGCGTTTGAATGAATCGATCATCATACGGAGATAATCCACCTGTAAATCACTGCGCAGGTGTTGTGGAGACGCGTCCGTCCACTGGACAGGCCACACCATCCATCCCATGATGGGAAGGCCAACGATTAATCCTGCCAGGAAACCGGCAATGCCTGTGTATAGAGGGTTTTTCAGCCACTCAAGTATTTTTTCCATCCGATCACACTCCTACTTCGAGGGTTGCAGATAATCAGCCCGCCCTGACATCGCTTCAAGCAGGGGGAGCGTGTAAAGGATGGTGCAATAACTATGCCTGGTCTGTTTTACCCTCAGTCACCTGTTCTTGAAGGAACGTCTCATTGCATTGCAGGCATTGAAATTCGCGTTTGTTGGCAACCACCAGTAATCCACCGCATTTTGGACACGGGAATGGAACCGGTTTTTTCCACGAAACAAACTGGCAGTTCGGGTAATTGGCGCAACCATAGAAGAAACGGCCTTTGCGGGATTTACGTTCCACCAGGTCGCCTCCGTCTTCCGGACAGGTCACCCCGATCTTTTCCAGGAATGGTTCGGTATGCTTGCAGGTTGGGTATGTGCTGCAGGAAATGAATTTCCCATAGCGACCCCAGCGAATGACCAGATCATTGCCGCAAACAGGGCAAGGACGGTCGATCTTTTCAGGTTCGGCTTTGACTTCCGGCATTTCCTTGCGCGCGCGTTCCACTTCAACTTCAAAACCGGTGTAGAACTCACGGATGGCATCCACCCAGCGCATTTCATTTGAGGCGATGCGGTCCAGATTGGTTTCCATTCCGGCAGTGAATTGCACATCCACCACATCCGGGAAGTGTTCGACCAGCAAATCTGTTACCAGAATACCGGTGTCTGTGGGGAAAAGACGCTTGTTCTCACGGGTTACATAGCCGCGTTGTTGAATGGTCGAGATGATTGGCGCGTACGTCGAAGGTCTTCCGATACCGTTCTCTTCCAATGCTGCCACCAGTGACGCCTCCGTGTAACGGGGCGGCGGCTGGGTGAAATGCTGTTCTGGAATAAGCCGGTTCAGATGTTGTTTCTGGTCTTCTTCCAGACCGGCAGGAACCTTCTGGTTTTCTTCTTCGTCACGGTCTTCGTTTTTTGATTCTTCGTACACTACCAGAAATCCTGGAAATTTCAACGTCTGGCCGGAAGTACGGAAAACATAGACATGCAGATCGGTCTTTCCAGTAATATCCACGGTGACCGTATCATAGACGGCTTCTTCCATCTGGGAGGAAACAAAGCGTAGCCAGATCAGTTGATAGAGTTTGAACTGTTCAGGTGTCAGGTCTTCTTTCAAATCATCCGGTCTGCGCAGAACCGAGGTTGGCCGAATAGCTTCGTGAGCTTCCTGTGCCCCAATGGCTCGGGTTTTGTATTGTGGTGGGGTGGCCGGCAAAAAATCACCGCCGTATTGTTCCGTAATGAATTTGCGTACTTCATTTTGCGCCATTTCCGAAACATTTGTTGAGTCAGTACGCATATAGGTGATTAAACCTACCGTTCCAGCCCCGCGAATGGAGACTCCTTCATAAAGCTGCTGGGCTACCGCCATTGTCCGGCGGGCGGTAAAACCTAACTTTCTTGAAGCTTCTTGTTGAAGTGTGCTGGTGGTAAAAGGAGGGGCGGGTTTACGCCGACGTTCACTCTTTTTGATCTTTGTTATTACATAAGCCGCTTTTTCCATATCGCGGCACAGGTTGTTCACCGTCGTTTCTTCCGGCAGCACCGGTTCCTGATCGTCCATGCGGTAGAAACGCGACAGATATTTTACGCGTGAGCCCTCAGGGGTAAATTCGGCGCCGATGGTCCAGTATTCTTCTGGTTTAAAGGCTTCAATTTCACGTTCACGTTCAACGATCAAACGCAAAGCCACAGACTGCACCCGGCCGGCGGACAGCCGTCCGCGCACTTTTTCCCATAACAGAGGGGTAAGGCTGTATCCGACCAGACGATCCAGGATGCGGCGAGCCTGTTGCGCGTCAACCAGGCTATTGTCGATCGAGCGCGGGTGGGCAAATGCCTCTGCAATAGCCGGTTCGGTGATCTCGTGGAATACTACCCGCTTCGAAATTTCCGGATTCATATCCGTTGATTCAAGCAGATGCCAGGCAATTGCTTCACCTTCACGATCAGGGTCAGTCGCCAGGTAAATTTCATCCGCGTTGTGGGCGAGAACTTTCAATTCTTTGACAACCTGTTTCTTCTCGTTGGGAACACGGTATTTCGGCGTAAAGTCATGCTCCACGTCCACAGAGAGGCTGGAACGTAGCAGGTCGCGTACGTGACCTATGGATGCCCTGACGGTATAACCATGGCCCAGAAAACGGCCGATCGTTCTGGCCTTTGCCGGAGATTCAACAATAACCAGTTTACCCACATGTTTTTCGGGTTCCGCCGCGGATTTCTTTGAACTCTTTCGACCGGCCAGTGTTTTCTTTTCAGACTTATCCGCCCGGGGTTTGCGCGGGGCTTTCTCAGGTTTTTCAAGGCCGGCGTGAGCTTCTGTCATCCCCATGCGAGCCAGCTTTGTTCCACACACGGAACATGTCCCTCTTGTTATGGGAGTACCAGTAACAGTAAAACCAGCTTCCGGATTTTGAATTTCTCTTTTTTCTTTACAACGTACGCAATAGGCTTCCAAGTATGCCAACTCCAATCACAATAACTCTTGTTTCCCGTTTTTCTTCAGGAAATCAACGATTTGTTTCACTTTTTGTGTTTCCGATTTCTTGCAGACCAACAGAGCATCTGGTGTATCCACAATGACTACGTCTTCAATACCAATGGTTGTGATGAACTTCTTCCCTTTGTTCTCACTGATAATCAATGAGCCGGAAGTATCCTGCAAAAAGGCATCTTCCGCAAGGGTAATATTCCCCAGCTCATCCGGTGCCATGACATCGAACAAAGAGTCCCAACTACCGACGTCGTTCCAGCCCAGATTCTTTGCCGGAATAACGGCAACACGGGAGGCTTTTTCCATAATACCATAGTCAATTGTCTCGGGTTGTATCTCAGGCCATTTTGAATAAAGTACGGTCTGCCTGGATTCGCCAGTCCAGGCATTTTGTATGTCGGATATCTTTGAGTACAACTCCGGCATCAAGATGGAAATCTCGTCCAGAATCCGATCAACCCGCCAGAAGAACATGCCGGAATTCCAGTCATGGTCTCCGCGTTCAATAAATTCCTGCGCCTGATCTGCGCCAGGTTTCTCTTTAAATTTCAATACTTTGTAATACGGAAGTCCGTCGAATTCACCCAACTGGTCTCCACGCTGAATGTACCCGTATCCGGTGGAAGGGAATAATGGCTCAATTCCCAGCGTAACCAGGTATCCTTCCTGCGCCACCTTCATCCCCGAGGTGATCAGCCGATGGAAGTGATCAACGTTCTGAATAAAATGATCAGCCGTCAATACAACCATAACCCCCTGTGGGTCTATCAATTGTATGGCCTGGGCAGCCAGGGCAACCACTGACGCCGTGCCCCGCGGCATGGGTTCGATCAGGAAATTTTCCCAGGGTACCTCCGGTTTCTGCCGGCTCAGTTCCCTTGCCTGTTCTTCCACGGTCACGATAAAAATCTGTTCGGGTGATAGCAAACCGCGCAATCGATCAACGGCAACCTGGAACAAAGTCCGATCGCCGGTTAATGTCAACATTTGTTTAGGCCGGCTGCGGCGGGACAACGGCCATAAACGCGTCCCTCCTCCGCCAGCCATGATCACTGCATATAAATGGTCAATCATGTTTTTCTGCCTGATATAAAATGGATTTTTCTTTTACCAGTATATAGTTCATTCCGCCAACCTGCCTGACAAGCCCTTTCAATTCCATCATCGTAAGGGTGGCGGTTAGCGTATCCATGCCTAATCCGCAATTGCTACCCAGGTCATCAATATGGACAGGTTCATATCCCAGAACATTCAATAATTGTTGCTCCAACGGGTCCGCCGGAAGATCAAGGCGCGCCTGTCGGTATTCCTGCACCTGTTCGATATTGAGAGCGTCAAGAACATCCTTTACATCCAGCAACGGCCGGGCGCCCTGATGGATCAGCCTGTTGGTGCCCTTCGATTGGTTCGCGTAAATGCTGCCAGGCAGGGCAAACACATCCCTACCCTGTTCCGCCGCAAATGTTGAGGTGATCAATGCGCCGCTGGTTTCACCAGCTTCAATGACCACAACCACCCTAGATAGACCCGAAATGATCCGATTACGTGGGGGAAAATTATTGCTTTCCGGCGGGGTTCCCGGAGGGTAATCACTGATGACTGCGCCGTTTTTCGCGATATCCTCTGCCAGCTTGCGATGTTCCGGCGGGTAAATACGATCAACACCACTGCCCAATACAGCAAGTGTCCTCCCGCCATGTTTCAACGTAGCTTGGTGGGCCGAGGCATCGACACCACGCGCCAGCCCACTCACCACCGTCACCCCATGGTGTGCCAGCAACTCAGATAGCTCTTCCGTTACCTGCCGGCCGTAACCGGTCATCCGCCGGGTGCCCACAATGGCAACAGCCCATTCATCCTGAAGGGTGATTTCTCCCAATAAATAAAGCACCGGTGGCGGCTGGTCAATTTCTTTGAGCCGTCGCGGGTAGTTCTCATCATCCCAGGTCAAAACCTGTATGCCAGCTTTTTGGATATTTGATTCGATCCTCTCCAGGTCTATCTGGCTGCGTACCTGAAGAAAATTATCGACAATTCGTTGATTCAAACCGGCCTCAAGTAACCGGTTTGGAGAGGCGTTCCACGCTTCCTGCATGGATGCAAACGTATTCAACAATCCGCGAAAACGGACTGCGCCAATTCCCCTTACATACGTAAATCCAATCCAGTAAAGCCGGTCATCCATACCGCTCGTGTCACTCCCACTCAGGCGGTTTTGCCAGCACACGTCCCAACTCAACGTCAATGTTGAGAATTACAGAGTCAATAACAGGAAGAAGAGTCTCCTTCCCGTCTTTATCAACCACAACAAATACATCATTGGCGCCGGTTTCCAAAATTTCCTTGATGGTGCCGATCAGACTGTTATCCCCGGTTACCACCGGCAATCCGATCAGTTGATGATGATAAAACCGGCCTTTGTCCAATACCGGCAGGTCGCTGACTTTAACAAACACCTGCAGGTTGGTCAATTCCGCGACTTCCTCACGGTTCCGGATTCCTTCTATTGTTACCAGCAGCCGGTCATTGAATGGCCGGGTTCCGGTAATCTTGCGGGGAATGTAGTGAGACCCCAGATATACGATCTTCCCCGGGCGAATTCGTTCAGGAAAATCCGTTTCAATTCCAAGGACGATCTCACCGGCAACACCGTGAGCACGTTGAAACTTGCCAATCAATACATATTCAGGCTCACCCTTTTGGGGCGAGCCTGTTTTGCCTGCTCGGTTTGTTTTTCTATTCATCATGAACCAGGTTAGCGCGGTTCGATCACATCCAGAGATGCCTGCTTGCCTTCACGGGCGGCAGATACTCTGAGAAGAATGCGCATGGCATTGGCGACACGACCGCTTTTCCCGATTACCCGTCCCATATCTTCCTTGGCGACATGCAACTCAAGACGGACTTTACCGCCTACCCGATCTTGAGTTACCTTCACCTGGTTGGGATCGTCAACCAGAGATTTGGCTATGTAATCAATCAATTCTTTCATGGTCTCCCCACGACTTTCAGATATGATCCTGGATGAGACCTGCCAGAGGAACTAGGCAGCCTTCCGGGTTTTTGTGCTGATGTGCCGAGATTCTGCAGCGGCTTTAGCTTCAGCCAATAGAGTTTCCACAGGTTCCCCGGCTTTCAGGCGGGTGAATCGGGCTGACAGGCCAACGCTGTTGAACAACTTGACAACGGACTCACTGGGCTGGGCGCCTTTCTGCATCCAATCGTAGACACGGTCTTCTTTAATATTCAACGTGAAAGGTTCAGTGCGCGGATTGTAGAAACCCAGGATTTCAATAAAACGACCATCGCGGGGGGCTTCTTTGTCAGCAACAACAACCCGGTAACTTGCCTGGCCCTTCAGGCCTGTACGGCGTAAACGAATGCGAACCATCGAAAAAATCTCCTTATTCGGAACATGAAAGGTATGTCAGGTTTGTGGAGTGTGATAATCTCGGGTGAGGAGCGCTGAAGGGGCGCAACCGATATATATCACTAGCCAAATAGTTTTGGCAAACCCCTCCCACCTGTTTTTTGTAGCGTTTTCATCAGCTTTTGGGCTTCGCGAAAATTCTTCATAACCCGGTTGACTTCCTGAACATCAACACCGGAGCCGCGGGCAATTCGCCTTCGCCGGCTGGCATTGAGAACATCCGGATCACGGCGTTCTTCGCGGGTCATTGAACTGATGATCGCTTCTGTCAATTTTAATTGCTTTTCCGCATCCTGTGGGGAAACTTGTTGGGCAGCTTTTCCAAGATTTCCTGGAAGCATGTCAAAAATCTGCGAAATCGGTCCCATTTTGCGGATTTGTTTCATTTGATCGGCAAAATCCTCCAGTGAGAACCTGCCGGACATCATTTTTTGAGCCTGCTGTTTCGAGCTTTCCATGTCGAAAGCCGCTTCAGCTTTCTCGATCAACCCCAGCATATCCCCCATTCCAAGTATGCGTGAAGCCAGTCGTTGCGGATCATACATTTCCAGGGCATCAATTCCCTCACCCACACCCAGAAATTTGATCGGCACTCCGGTCACTTCTCGAATGGAAATGGAAGCGCCGCCGCGGGCATCTCCGTCCATCTTGGTTAATATTAGTCCACTTAACGAGACGGTATCTCGAAAACCTTCGGCAATATGTAAGGCTTCCTGACCAACCATTGAGTCAACCACCAGCAGTGTATCTGCCGGTGTTACCCTGCGAGTGATGGCTTTAAGCTCATCCATCAGGGTTTCATCCATCTGCGAACGGCCGGCGGTATCGGCAATCAGAACGGTGAATCCGCCTTTGGCACCCTGTTCATACGCTTTTTTGACCAGATCAGGTGGTTTCAAACCGGTTTCGTGAAATACCGGAACGTCAACTTTTTCTCCCAGCGTGACCAGTTGTTGAACAGCCGCCGGGCGGTATGGATCTGCCGCGGCCATCATCACACGCTCGCCCTGCGATCGTAAAAGGCGCGCCAGTTTTGCCGCAGCCGTTGTTTTTCCGGAGCCCTGAAGGCCTACCAGCATAATCACACGGGGCTTCTCGCCGATTAAATTCAATCGTTCCGGTTCGCCCAGGGTGGAGATTAATTCCTCATGCACAATCTTGATAACCTGCTGGGCGGGATTCAGCGCTTTAGACACTTCCGCGCCCACGGCTCTTTCTCGAATACGGCCGGTGAACTTCTTGACGACCGAGTAATGTACATCCGCGTCTAATAACGCAAGCCTGACTTCACGGAGAGCTGCGTCAACATCAGCCTCGGAAAGTTTTCCGTGGCGTCGCAACTGGGTAAAAACCTGGTTTAACCGGTTGGTCAGTGATTCAAACATGTCGTGACGATCATTATCCTATCAAAAAGACGTTGTAGTATACCTCGATTTTTAATTTTCTGAAAAGTTAAGCGAATGTCGTGGATAATGGCAAATAAAGAATTTGGCAACGAATTCGGGGTTTAAGTGTTATTGAATAATGAACATGAAAATGCCCGATTGATTTGACGTAAGGAGACGTTTAATGTCAAAAGTAGCCATAGTTACAGACAGTACCGCCAATATCCCGTTTGAATTGACTAAGAACTACCCGGTCTTTACCACCCCGCTACAGGTACTCTGGGATGAAAAAGTGTTGCTGGACGGGATTGATATCAAAACCACGGATTTCTATTCCCGATTGGAAACTTCGAAATCCATGCCATCCACCTCACAGGTCACGCCGGCTACATTTCTAACATTATATGAAGACCTTTTACGTCAAGGCTTTGACGTCATCAGCATCCACATTTCCCAGAAGTTAAGTGGCACAATGGATTCCGCCATACAGGCAAAAGCCCAGCTGCCCGGCGCGCGCATTGAACTGGTTGATTCAAAATCCACATCGATGGCTTTGGGCTTTCAGGTTCTGTCCGTTGCACGCGCCGCCACGCTTGGAGCTTCTTTAAATGAATGTCTTTCCGTCGCTGAAAAAGCCCGTGAGCACACCGGTGTTCTTTTCACGGCAGCCACGCTGGAATTTCTGCATCGCGGCGGACGAATCGGTGGAGGCGCCAAGTTTCTGGGAACAGCCTTGAATTTAAAACCCATCCTTGAAGTTCGTGACGGTCGTGTGGAAGCTGTGGAACGGGTTCGCAACATTAACAAGGCGCTGGATAGGATGCTGGAACTGGCTTTGCGTAGAATTGACAAACGCACCCCCATTCGCATTGCGACCATCCACGCCAATGATTCAGAAAATGCCCAGATGTTGCTGGAAAAAGCCCGCAAGCAGTTCAACGTTTCCGAAGTCAGTGAAACCTATGTGGCAGAAGTCAGCCCGGTGATTGGTACGCACACCGGCCCAGGAACAGTCGGGATCGCCTTCATGGCCGGCATGTAAATTTGTTACAATCTAACAAATTCATATCACCGGGAGGCTTTACATGCGGGCTTACCCATCTATTGGGATTCAAGTTCCAGATATTCTGTTGCCTAAAGCAGGGATAGACTACACAAAATGGGCGGTAATCGCCTGTGATCAATTCACATCTCAGCCCGATTATTGGTTAAAAGTTTCACACATCGTCGGAAACGCGCCATCCACCCTCAATCTGATCCTTCCAGAGGTCTATCTTGGCAGAGATGATGAAGACGCCCGCATTCAATCCTCTTACCAGAATATGCTCGCCTACCGGCAACAGGGTATTTTTATACCCTTTGAGGGGATGATCGCCGTTGAACGAACGATTGGCTCTGCCAGGCGCAAAGGGCTGATGGTCGCCCTCGACCTTGAGAAATATGATTTCAACCGGGGGTCGCAAACCTTGATCCGCGCGACCGAGGGAACCATCCTTGACCGTCTGCCTCCTCGAATCAAGATCAGGAAAAACGCGTCGGTCGAATTACCTCATATCATGGTTTTGATCGATGATCCCGAAAGAACAGTGATCGAACCCATTCATGAAGCTGTTGGAAAAACTTCCCCGGTGTATGATTTTGACTTGATGCAGGGCAGCGGCCATATTACGGGTTGGAAAATCACTGACAAAGTCTGGGAAGAAGCCGCTATCAAAGCTCTCGAACACCTGGCACAACCGGATCACTTCCAGAAGAAATACCGGGTTGGACCGGAAAAAGGCGTACTCCTCTATGCCGTCGGAGATGGCAATCACTCTCTGGCAACGGCAAAATCCGTCTGGGAGATGAGAAAAGCCGAACTAGGCATGGATCACCCTGCCCGGTACGCGCTGGTTGAACTCGAAAACCTGCATGATCCGGCACTGGTATTTGAGCCAATTCACCGGATTCTGGAAGGAGCTAATCCTGAGTCAGTGATTGCCGGAATGAAAACCCATTTTGGCGCCCGTCTTAAACTTGAGGGGGTAGCTTCCATGGAGCAGATGAAGGAGAGTGTGTACGCGCAGGGAGACTTCGCGCAGCGCTTTGGTATGATCACAGCCGGTGGATTTCTGGTGGCAGAGGTAATGCAACCGGAAGCCAATCTGCCAGTCGGTACCCTGCAAATATTTCTGGATGCCTGGTTGAAAGCTGCCACCTCCGTGAAGATCGATTATGTACACGGAGACGATGTACTTTTTGATCTTTCCAATCAGCCATCGCATGTTGGATTTTATTTACCAGCCATGTCAAAAGACGAGCTCTTCCGCACCGTCATTCTTGACAGCGCCCTGCCTCGCAAAACCTTTTCCATGGGTGAGGCACACGAAAAACGATTCTATCTTGAGGCCAGAAGCCTGGTATAAAGGTCTCGGTGGAACAAGAAATCAAAAACAATCCTTTCCGGAAATGGGAAGGATTGTTTTTAGATTAATTCTCAACAAAAATGATAGCCGGCTTAGTTTTTCCCGCGTTTTTCCTGCAATCCGCTTTCCATAATCAAGCGTGGAACGATGCTTTCCCACCCGACTGCCATAAAGTGGACCCCATTGACAGGCAGTTCTTTGATCTTTTCGAGCAATTCCAGCGTAATCTGCAGCCCTTCTTCTTTGGGATCAGCGGATTTTTCCATACGCTCAATCATCGCCGCGGGTATTTTTACGCCCGGTACCGCGTTCAACATGTGCGCCGCTTTAACGCTTCGGATGGGGGCGACACCGGCCAGTACAAATGCTCTTCCGAGAATACCGGCAGTGTCCATCAAATCCAGATAAGCTTTGAACGAATCGATATCATAGATCAGGTTTGTCTGGAAAAACTGGGCGCCCGCGTTGGTCTTTTTGGTTTCCCGGATGATCTGAAAGCGTGGTTGAGAGGCGTTCGGTGAACTTGCCGCGCCAATGAAAAGTTGCGGCGGCGGTTTGATCTCGCGTTGATCAAGGAATTTGCCTTCATCCCGCATGCGGCGCAGCACCCATATCAATTGCACCGAGTCCAAATCCCAAATATCCATGCGACCGTGCGGCGCAGGCCCCATATGAGGATGGTCACCGGAAAGGCACAACACATTACGGATTCCCATCGCGTTGGCACCCAGAATGGTTGCCTGAATACCCATGCGGTTCGTATCGCGTGCCGCAATCTGCATAATCGGTTCCATCCCATTCTGAAGACACAAAGCCGATGATGCCAGTGACGACATACGCGGTGTGGCAGATGGATTATCCGTAAAATTCACGGCGTCTATATAATCTTTCAACAGATTGACCTTCTTGATAAGGTCCGCCGGAGATGCCGAAATGGGCGGAGCCACTTCAGCCGTTATGACAAAATTCCCCTTTATAAGCTTCTCTTCCAGCCCTGAAACAGGTTCATGTTCCGGCGCCGGGTGAGGTTGATCATCTCCCTGCCACCAGTCTGGCTGTCGGTATTCCGCCATAAATCGTTCAAAGATCGCGACACGATCTTTTGAGGCGATGGCCTTGAAGGTGGCTTTCAATCCAACTTTCCTTCGCCACATCTGAAAAAGATCCCACCATTGTTCTGTTCCCACCTTTTCCCAATCCAGCGGTGGTAAAACTTCAAGTAATTTATCGGTTTGCCCGAGTCGTTCTGAGCGTTCATAAATACGGTACCAGATGCACGGCCTTGTTTCATCCACATAGCAATGCTCAGGAGTGGAGCCGCCACAGGGTCCATTCCGCAATCCTTTTGGGCACTCCATCGGGCAGATGAATGCGGTTTCCTGTAAAAGGCAATTGCCGCACATACGGCAGCCAAAAAATGGACTTTTTATCAGTCGTTCCAGAGCAGCCAGTGCTTTTTTGGGCAGAGTATCATTATGGAAGGCATAATAGGCAGGCTGCCAGCGGCGGCCGGGGGTAAAACCAGGCATGAAAAACCTCTTTCCGATCTAAACTCAATTAAGAATTGCCGAATTATATTCCAACAGGGCACATCGTGTTACAGTTAATTTCTCACACAATAATCTTCTATGAGTAATACTGGAAAATGGGACCATGCAAAAGGATTGGTTGCAGCAATATTCCAGAAAAACCTGGGTAAAGATCGTTCTTTGGGGATTCAACCTGCTTTATCACAGTTTTGCCTGGGTTTACGATTTCGCTGCCTGGGTGGCATCTGCCGGCAAATGGAATGATTGGATCCGCGCCGCCGGCTGGCTGGCTGCACCCGGCCCGCTGTTGGACCTGGGCTGCGGGAAAGGAATCCTCCTGCAACATGCACAGGAAAGGGGAATTTTCGCTATTGGACTGGATGAGAGCTCGCAAATGCTGCGATATTCTCAAAAATTACTCCCGGGCGGAAACCTGATCCGTGGGAAAGGGCAATCCATTCCAATTAATACGGCTGTTTTTCAAACCGTAACCGCCACATTCCCGGCACCGTATATCTTTGAGCCCGATACATTGAATGAAATTCGTCGCATATTGGTGCCCGGTGGAAAATTGATCATATTGCTAACTGTCGAGGTAACCGGCACTACTTTGCATGATCGTTTGATCCGATTCTTATCCGGTATCAACGGGCACGTTCGGTTTTCTGAATCCCTTCACGAAGCCATTCAGGCACCTTTGCGCGCTTGTGGTTTTATGGGTCATTTGGAGTGGATTGCCGGGAACAATGCCCGGTTATTGGTGATCCTGGCACAGCCTGTATAACCATCAGGTTCTTACTTTTCGGGACACTTTGTATTAGAATCAGGGTAATGGAAATTATCGTCGCGTGTGCCAAAACAAGCAAATATGCCATTTCTGAATCTGGCGACACATTGGAATTGGTGGAACGCCCCAACGGTGGAATATCGGTAGTACTGGCCGATGGACAGACATCCGGCCGCGGAGCCAAAGCCATTTCTTCCATGGTGGTTCGCAAAGTTATTGGATTGCTGGCAGAAGGAGTGCGTGACGGGGCAGCCGCGCGGGCAGCATCTGATCACCTTTTCACAGAACGGAACGGCAAGGTCACCGCGTGTCTCAACATACTCTCCGCTGACCTGCAAACCGGAACACTGGTCATTGCCCGCAATAACCCCACACCCGTGTTTGTAGCCACCCATGACAAAATCGATTGCCTCAACGCGGAAAGCAAACCCATAGGCACTTCACGCAACATCAAACCGGCGATTTCCGAGCTGCCATTGGAATCCGGTGTGACCATTGTGATGTATACAGACGGTGTATTCTATGCCGGAGACCGATACGGCCAGCAGTTGGATATATGTACGATGTTGGACAGCCTGATTGAAGATCAAGACCCGCCAGCCCAGACAATCGCGGATACCCTTTTGAATCAGGCTATCCGTTTGGATCAGGGCCGTCCGAACGATGATATGAGCATTGTTGTACTGAAAGTGATTGCCCAGGAGACAGATCAAATCCGCCGCCTATCGATGCGCCTGCCCTTCCGGGCAACCAACGCGATGCTCCTGCGAGAACCCTACCCGGCCGATGATGAACAGAGCATGAACTGAACCCGTATTGCGCCCGCCGCCAAAATCGGCGGGTTTTTGTTTAAAAATGAGCGCTCACCCGGAAAATAAAAGGATTGTTGGCATTGTAGGTCCCTGCGCGTCAGGCAAGAGTACCCTGATTGCCGCATTGAAGTACCCCGCGGTCAATTTTCGGCATATTGCCCAGGAACATTCCTATGTGCAAACCATGTGGCGGCAATTGACCAATCCTGATTTTTTGATCTTTCTGGATGCGTCCTATGAGATCACCTGCCGCCGCAGAAACCTGAACTGGACCGAAGCAGAATACGCCGAGCAGCATCGGCGGTTGGCTCATGCCCGTCAGCATGCCGACCTGTATATTCTGACAGACCGACTTACGGCGGAAGAAGTCCGGCAACAGGTTATCTATTTTCTTAATCAAAAAGGGATTTCTTGAACTGTCCCATTTTTTGTAATGTCCGAATCTGCTACAATAAATCAAGATAACTTGCCTGTGCCGTTCCGTGATTCATTCTATTGAATAGGAGCCACCTATGCGAAAAGAAGTAGTCTTGATCACCGGCGCGAATGGGGAAATTGGTCATGGCCTGATAAGCCATCTGGGTAAGCGCGGAGACGTGCAAATTGTCGCGTTGGATGTCAATCCGATCGATGAAAGCCTGCGGCAATATTGCCATCCCTACATACAGGGGGACATTCTGGATAACATGCTTCTTGGCCGGTTGGTGGCGGAATACGAGATCCGCACCATCTACCATCTCGCATCCATACTTTCCACCAAGGCGGAATACAACCCTGAGACCGCCCATCGTGTTAATGTGGAAGGTACGCTCAACCTGTTGCGGTTGGCTGTTGAACAGGCCGCCTGGCAGGGAAAAACTGTTAAATTCCTCTACCCGTCGTCAATTGCCGCGTACGGCATTCCCAGCCTTGGCTTGAAGAACCAGGTTATCAAAGTTAAAGAAGAACAGTACCTTGAACCTTTCACCATGTATGGCTGCAATAAATTGTACTGTGAGCATCTGGGTCGCTATTACACCCGCCATTATCGTCAGCTGGCCGCTGACAAACCCAGCAAGAATGTCGATTTCCGCTGTCTGCGATTCCCGGGTTTGATCAGCGCGGTTACCGTGCCCACCGGCGGCACCAGTGATTACGGCCCTGAAATGGTTCATCATGCCGCCCGTGGGGAAGAATATAATTGTTTCGTCCGGCCTGATACCCGCCTTCCTTTTATGATGATGCCGGATGCCATAAAATCACTTCTTGAGCTCGAAGCCGCCCCGCGCGACTCGCTAACCAAGCTGGTTTATAACATCACCAGTTTCAGTCTGACCGCGGAGGACTTCTACAAGATTGTTTTGGATCATTTCCCGAACGCGAAGGTGGATTTCAAGCCCCATCTCGCCCGCCAGGGAATAGTTGACTCATGGCCGCAGGATGTGGATGACAGCGCCGCCCGCCAGGACTGGCACTGGAAACCGGATTTCGAACGCGAACGAGCGTTCAAGGAATACCTCATCCCGGCGATCAAAGAACGTTATAAGGCCTGATTCAGGTCGCCAAACCTGTCGCGCCCCCGGCGGCTGAGCCTGTCGAAGCCCGGCGGCTAAGCCTGTCAAAGCCCGGCGGCTGAGCCTGTCGAAGCCCGGTGGCTGAGCCTGTCGAAGCCCGGTGGCTGAGCCTGTCGAAGCCCGGCGGCTGAGCCTGTCGAAGCCCGGCG
>CAYQUX010000013.1:0-119460 GCA_964420995.1 uncultured Leptolinea sp.
GGATTGAGTCGAATCTGCCTGACCAGGTGCCCCCATCCCGGCCTTCCCCCAATCCGAAAAGCAGGATTGGGAGAAGGTGACTTTCGACAGGTTGCGAATTAATGAAGTGTCCTGTGTCTCCTCCATTTTCGCTCAATGAAAATGGAGGAGGCTGGCTGCTTGCGCTCCAGGCGTATTTTCCTGGAGAGGGGACCAGGTCAGGTTGCATGCGCATCCCGGGCAAGAGCCCACAACCCGGCCTTTCCCGAATCCGAAAAGCAGGACTGGGAGAAGGTGATTTTCGACTGATTAAGAATCTCGGGACCCTCTTAAATCTCCTCTGTTTACCCTGTAAGATCAATACTTGAAATAAAGAATAAACAGGAAAATGATCAAGGCGATGGAAATACCCGTTAACACCCAGCCAACGAGGTCACCCGCCTTTTTTATCTTCAGTTTTTCTTCCTCAGGGACATTCAACTTTCTCAGGTTCTTTTGCATCCCCAGGGCGATCCAGCCGATTGGACCGGCAGTCAGGAACCAGGCAGCCGGGTTGTATCCTTTGCTTTGCGCCCACCAGGCCTGCAGCGCGCAAAGCAGAACTGAAATGATTTCCTTCATGTATAACTCCTCAGTGTCAGCGATTGTGGAAAGTATCACCGGAAGACATCCCCGAAAAACCCCCACACTTTTTTCTTAATTATAGGGGATTTTCTTAACTTCATACTCTTAAAAAGCAAATTCCCTCTTGACGGAATGTTTTTTTGAGCTACAATAATTTGAACGGTTTGAAATGAACACATATAAATCCTCCCGCTTTTTTACCTATTACTATTTTTATGGCGCCACAGCCCTGAGGCCGCCACTGGTTTAGGTTAAGCGGGAATAAACGAGTAAATCCCCTGACACGATGCCAAAAGCGGCATCGTGTTTTTGTTGTTCAAGGAGTAATGCATGTTTTCAAGAGGAATACGCGGCGCCACCACAGTGGCTAAAAATGAAGAAGCAAGCATCCTGTCGGCCATCACGGAGCTGTTGACAGTCATTCAGCAGGCGAATCCCTCTCTGGCTCCCGAGGACCTGTCTTTCGCGCTGTTCACCGTGACCGATGACATAACAGCCGCTTTCCCCGCGCGGGCTGCCCGTCAAATGGGTTGGACGAACGTCCCGTTGATGTGCGCCCGTGAAATCCCGGTGGAGAACAGTCTGCCGTTGTGCATCCGGGTATTGCTCACCTGGAACACTCCACTGACCCAGAAAGAGATCAAACATGTTTATTTACGCCAGGCGGCCGCTTTACGCCCCGACCTGGCGTTTTCTTTAAATATCACATCATCCGGGATGGAAAACGCCAACCTTCCGGGTGACAATCCTGGAGGAGAGACGAAATGATGGTCGTTATGAATATGGACGCAACAAAGGAACAAATTGACGCCGTGGTCACCCGGGTGGAAGCCAACAAGTACAGGGTGATCATCAACAAAGGGGAAGAACGCACGGTGATCGCCGTTGTGGGTCCCAATCCTTCCGCTCTGCGGGAACAGATCATGTTCATGCCGGGCGTGGATCATACCGTACCCATTTCCCGACCGTACAAAGTGGCTTCGCGTGAATTCATCCCGGAAAACACGGTATTTCCGCTGGATGGATTTGAGATCGGCGGAGATGAAGTGGTGCTTATTGCCGGTCCATGCGCGGTGGAAAGCCGTTCACAACTGCTGGAAGCCGCGCATGCCGTCAAGGAAGCCGGCGCGCACGCCCTGCGCGGCGGGGCGTTCAAGCCGCGTTCTTCACCCTACAGTTTCCAGGGCCTGGGTGAGGAAGGCCTGGTAATCCTGGCGGAAGCCCGTGAACAGACCGGCTTGCCGATTTTCACCGAAGTCATGGCGCCCGAGCAGGTTCCATTGGTCGCCAAATACGCTGATGTTTTACAGATCGGTGCGCGTAACATGCAGAACTTCTCCCTGCTGCATGCCGCCGGTGAATGTGACAAACCGGTACTCCTTAAACGCGGACCGTCCGCGTTGATCGAAGAGCTGCTCATGGCAGCCGAGTATATCCTCTCGCACGGCAACCGGCGGGTGATGCTCTGCGAACGTGGGGTGCGTACCTTCGAAACCGCCACACGCAACACCACAGATATTAATGCCATTCCCGTGTTGAAAAACCTGACCCACCTGCCTGTGATCCTGGATCCCAGCCACAGCACCGGTCATGCTGACCTTGTCGCGCCGGTGGCGCGCGCGGGTATCGCCGCGGGCGCCGATGGATTGATCATCGAAGTCCATCCCAACCCGAAGGAAGCCCTTTCCGACGGCGGTCAATCGCTGACGCCGGAAAAATTCGCGCTTCTGGTTAAACAGGCCAAAGGGATCGCCCGGGAAGTGGGACGAAAATAATATGCCTGATGAAGAACCTGGCTTTTTTACGGAGAAACACGTGGCCATTTTCGGTTTAGGACTGATGGGCGGATCGCTTGCCATGGCATTAAAAGGTCATACGCGTCTATTGACGGGTATAGACCCGGATGTGACCGCCGTGGAAAACGCGCTTCGCAGGGAGATCGTGGACCAGGCGAATGTACGGGTTGGTTCACGGTTGACAGATGTGGATATCGTCATTCTTGCCGCGCCGGTAAACACCATCATCCATTTGTTGGAAAAACTTCCAGCGTTGGTGCCGGGAAAATGCCTTGTGCTGGATCTTGGTTCCACCAAGCGCCGCATTTGTTCGGCTATGAATGAACTTCCCGCCCGTTTTGATGCCCTGGGCGGCCACCCCATGTGCGGCAAGGAAACCGGCGGTCTGGATGGGGCGGAAGCGTCACTTTTCGAAGATGCCGCTTTCGCTTTTGTTCCACTTGAACGAACCACACCGGAAGCGCGTGAAACAGCCGCTGAACTGGCAAGATTACTTGGCTCACGCGCTGTCTGGATGGACGCGGAAACCCATGACTTTCATGTGGCAGCCACCAGTCATCTTCCCTACCTTGCTGCCAACGCGCTGGCTTTCTGCACGCCCGTTTCTGCGGCTCCGATGGCAGCCAGCGGTTTCGCCAGCGCCACCCGGCTGGCCGTCACCCCGCCATCCATGATGATGGATGTGCTGGACACCAACCGTGACGCCATTCTGCAATCTCTCCACAGTTTCTGTGCGCATCTGGCGGATTTGGAAAAATTGTTATTAACCGGAGATCTCCCCGCGCTGCAAGCTTGCCTGGCTGCCGGGGCGGAAAACCGGATACGTATTGAATCATCTGGAAAAGGCAAATCGTTATGAATTTATCCATTCTTCCCGGACACCCTCTTAAAGGGACCATTTCGCTTCCCGGTGACAAATCACTGTCACATCGGGCGGCATTATTCGCGGCCATGTCTTCCGGACGAAGCCAGATAGATAATTTTCTCGTTTCCGGCGTGACGTCACAGATGCTTGACGCGTTAACCCGGCTGGGCATCACCTGGAAGCTGAATGGAACCAGCCTCAGCGTGGATGGCAAAGGACTGGGCGGATTTTCCATTCCCTTTGGCCCATTAAATTGCGGTAATTCCGCCTCCACTCTGAGGTTTTTGGCTGGAGCGCTGGCATCCAGTGGAACACCCGCTGTTCTGGATGGATCCGCCGGGCTGCGCCGCCGCCCGATGGATCGCATCATCACCCCCTTGCAGCAGATGGGAGTGAATATCAAGGGGAACTCCGGGTTTGCCCCACTGAGTATGGGGGTCTCTCAGCTTCCCCTGCGCGGCGGAACCTTTGAATTGCCCGTGGCCAGCGCGCAGGTGAAGACCTGTCTTCTGCTGGCTGGACTGGCTTCCGCCGAACCGGTGACCATCATTGAACCCGGTTTCTCTCGTGACCATACCGAGCGAATGTTGACCGGTATGGGAGTAACCATCCGCGCGGAGAAATCCGGCACAAATGGATCATCCCGCTACCTGACCCACCTGACCCCTCTGCCCGCGCGGTATCCCTTGAAACCCATTAACATGACTCTCCCCGGCGATTTTTCATCGGCCGCTTTTCTCATCGTGGCCGCGTTGATCACACCGGGTTCTGACATTACGCTGAAGAATATTGGATTGAACGCCACCCGTACAGGTTTGCTGGATATTCTGCTTTCCATGGGCGCGGACATCCAGATCACCGCGCAGCCCTCTCGTAATGGCGAACCGGTGGGTGATCTGACGGTTCGCTCCAGCACATTGAAAGGGGTGACCATTTCCGGCGGGCAGGTGGTTCGCATGATCGACGAATTCCCCATCTTTGCCGTGGCAGCCGCCTTCGCTCAGGGTACATCCATAGTGTGCAACGCGGAAGAACTGCGCGTCAAAGAATCTGACCGTATTTCAGCCCTGTGCGATGAATTGCGCAATCTGGGTGTGGATGTGAACGAAGCGCCTGATGGCTTCACCATCCGTGGCACCGGCGAGATCAAAGGCGGATCGATCAATCCCCATGGCGACCATCGTCTGGCTATGTCCATGGCCATTGCGGGACTGGCAGCTCAAAACCACATCACCATTCAAAACTCTGAGATTATGAAAGAGTCTTTCCCTGAATTCGCCGATGTGATCATCAAATTGGGCGGCAGCATGTCGCAAACCGTTGACGCTTCAAACCTTGAAAAGGTATCCGCCTGATGGTCTCCGTTGGGAGAACCTTCCACCTGGGATTAATCGGGTGGCCTCTCGGTCACAGCCTGTCACCGGTCATGCACCAGGCGGCGCTTGCGGCAGCCGGGTTGGCCGGCGGCTATTCTCTGTTTCCCATCCAACCGGGGGATGAGGGAGCGTCCCGGCTTGCTGAAACCCTGCAACAGGTGCGCGCCGGTGAAATCGATGGCCTGAATGTGACCATTCCGCACAAGCAACAGGTCATTCCCCTGCTGGATGAACTGTCACCCGCCGCGCAAGCCATTGGCGCGGTAAACACCATTACATGGCGCGATGGAAAACTCATCGGGGAAAATACCGATTGGATCGGTTTTACCAATGGGCTTGAGGATTTATTTCAAGAAATAATTCCTTTTTCCGACCGTAAAGCCCTGGTTCTGGGGGCTGGCGGATCAGCGCGCGCGGTGGTTTTTGCCCTGACTCAGTTGAACTGGCAGGTGACGGTTGCCGCCCGCCGGTTGGAACAGGCTGGCAAACTGGCTGCCGATTTCACCTCATCCGGAATTGAAATCCAACCGGTTGTATTGAATGAAACCTGTGTGAATTCATCCATTCGGCTGATCGTCAACACCACCCCTCTGGGGATGAGCCCGCGTGTCGCAGATTCGCCCTGGCCTGCCGGAGCCGCCTTCCCTGTGGGCGCGGCACTCTATGACCTGGTTTACAATCCACCGGAAACAACCCTGATGAAGACGGCAGCCGCATACGGCTTGCGGACGACTAACGGATTGGGGATGCTGGCCGGGCAGGCGGCCCGGTCTTTCGAGATATGGACTGGAATTAATTTACCTGTCGATCTGTTCCGCCAGGCCGCGATTGAAAGGATGCCCGCATGACATTGCGATTTCTCACCGCCGGTGAAAGCCACGGCCCGGCTTTGACAGCCATACTTGACGGTCTTCCCGCCGGGCTGGCGATTGATCCCGAGTCCATCAATTCTGATCTCTCCCGGCGCCAGAGCGGCACGGGAGCCGGTCCGCGCATGAAAATGGAACATGACCGTGCTCAAATTCTGGGCGGCGTGATGGGCGGCCTGACCACCGGCGCGCCGCTCGCGCTGTCGATTGAGAATCGCGATCACAGTCATTGGAACGGTAAAGAAATTGATCCATTCACCATTCCACGGCCCGGTCACGCCGACCTGACCGGCGCGGCCAAATTTGGCCTGACCGACCTGCGTCCGGCGCTTGAACGGGCGTCTGCCCGCGAAACCGCCGCGCGGGTGGCTGTTGGATCGGTCTGCCGCCAATTGCTGGCGCAGTTTGGAATACGCGTGGAAGGCTATGTCCGTTCGATTGATGGGATAGATGCTGAGATTGAATCCATTTCGCTGGATGACCGAGTCAGGCAGGCTCGCCTGTCTGAAGTGAATTGTCCAGATCCACAGGCCGCCGCAGCCATGCAGGCGCGCATTCGCGAAGCCACCCTGGGCAAGGAGACTCTTGGCGGAGTGATTGAAGTGGCAGCCGCCGGACTGCCGGCTGGATTGGGTTCATACGCGCAGTGGAACCGGCGGCTGGAAGCGAAAATCGGCGCAGCAATTTTAAGTATTCAGGCCATCAAAGGCGTGGAGATTGGCCCCGCGTTCGAGAATTCCCGTAAGGCCGGTACCACCGTGCATGACGCCATTCAAACCGATGGCACACGTATCATCCGGCCGTCAAACCGGGCAGGTGGACTGGAGGGCGGCATTACCAACGGAGAGCCGCTGATCGTGAGAGCGGCCATGAAACCCATCGCCACCACGCTCACCCCGCAACAGTCGGTAGACCTGGCAACCCGTCAGACTGTGGAAACAAAATACGAGCGCTCCGACTTTTGCCCGGTCCCGCGCGCCGTGGTGGTGGTCGAATCCATGCTGTGTTTTGTGCTGGCAAACGCGCTGCTTGAAAAACTTGGCGGCGACTCACTGGAGGAGATGCGCCCGCGCTTCGCCTCGTTGAATACCCTGCGAATGGATGATTTTCATCTCGACAATACCCCACATATCTGGTGGCCGGAATGACCACAATTTTTCTGTACGGCCCGCCCGGTTGCGGGAAAAGCACTACCGGCCGCATCCTTGCCGCCAATCTTGACCTGCCTTTTTTTGATCTGGATAATGAGATCGAAAAAGAGACAGGCAAGCCCGTCTGGCAGATTTTCGCCGAAGAAGGTGAGGCTGAATTTCGCCGCCTTGAAACTGACATGCTGCAGAAGATGGCATCGGGCAAACCGGCTGTGATCGCCCTGGGCGGTGGAACCCTGCTTAATCCCGGAAATCGGCAAATCGCCGAGACCGCCGGACAGGTCATTGTTTTGGACGCACCCCTTCCGGTGATCCATATTCGTTTGAAAGATGACCCGAATCAGCGCCCGCTGCTGGATGGCGAACTGGAAACGAAACTCAAGAACCTGCTTGAAACCCGCTCGGATCACTACAATTCCTTTACTAACCGGGTCGATACCGGCCAACTGACAGCCGGGCAAGCTGCCTGGCAGGCGCAAATCCTGCTGGGAAGGTTTCATATCAGGGGAATGGGCGCGAGCGAAACCAGTGCGTACGACGTACTTACGCAACCGGGAATTATTTCCACTGTTGGCCATGAAATGGCGGCACGGAAACTATCGGGCCCGGTTGTTCTGGTGACCGATGACCATGTCGGCCCGCTGTATGGTGAACTGGTCATGAAATCCCTTCGTGAAAATGATATTCCCGCGCAAATGGTGCAGATCAGAGCCGGGGAGGAATTCAAGACCATCCAGACAGTAAATGAACTATGGAATTCTTTTCTGTCGAATCAATTGGACCGGCAGAGTACAGTGATCGCCCTGGGTGGTGGCGTGGTCAGCGACCTGACCGGTTTCGCGGCTGCCACCTACCTGCGCGGAATCCGCTGGGTATGCCTGCCGACAACACTTTTATCCATGGCAGATGCTTCACTGGGTGGCAAGACCGGCGCCGATTTGCCAGAAGGCAAAAATCTCATCGGCGCGTTCCACGCGCCGTCGTTGGTGCTTGCCGACCCGGATGTGCTGTCCACCCTGCCGGAACGGGAACTGCGCGGCGGCATGGCTGAGGTCATCAAACACGGCGTGATCAGCGACCGGGTGTTGTTTGAAGCCTGCCGGGTATTGTCCGGCATACCGGTGGAAGAAATTCACCGTAGACCGCTGCCCGCCATCATCCGGCGGGCCATGGCGGTTAAGATTGGGGTGATCGAGCAGGATCCCTTTGAAGAGGGCATTCGCGCCACACTGAACGCCGGCCATACCATCGGTCACGCGGTGGAACTGGCCACCAACTTTACGGTCAGCCACGGCGAAGGCGTTTCCATTGGACTGGTGGTGGAAGCCCGCATGGCTGAAGAGCTGGGCGTGGCCCGCGCGGGACTGGCGGATGAGATCAGTGAAGCGCTGGCCGGAGTGAGTCTGCCGGTTATGATGCCGGTTGGAATAGACCGCGACACGGTGGAAGCCGCCATCTTTCGCGACAAGAAACGTTCCGGCAACGGGGTCAATTTTGCCCTGCCGGTGGAAATCGGACAGGCAAGATATGGAATACGCCTGACAATGGATGATTTACGGAGAAACCATGCCTTCAATTCTTGTTTTACACGGACCTAATTTGAACCTGCTCGGCCTGCGTGAGCCGGGTGTGTATGGCACATTGACCATGGAAGACATCAACGCGAAGATGATCGAACTGGGCCGGGAACTCGGGTTGGACATACGTTGCGCCCAGTCGAACCATGAAGGCGCGTTGATTGACGCGCTGCACGACGCGCGTACCTGGGCGGCCGGTGTGGTTTTCAACCCCGGAGGATACACGCACACTTCGGTGGCGCTGCGGGACGCCATCAGCGCCATCAGCCTGCCGGTGATCGAGGTACACCTCTCGAATGTGCATGCCCGCGAGGAGTTTCGGCATAAATCCATGGTCTCCGCAGTATGCGCGGGGACGATCAGCGGGTTGGGCGTGCAGTCTTACCTGCTGGGGTTGCGCGGGCTGGCGGGACTGATCAAAAAATAATCTCTTTTCCGTATAGTATGTTTTTTGGTAAAAAAATTTTTTTCAACACCTTTCCCGGCGTAGTTGGACGCTATAATTTGACTTGGGGAATGAGTGGGTTTTGTGTTAGACTTGCTCATCAAATCATTTGGAGAATATCATGTCTGACGAAATTGTCGAACCAGTCGCTGATGTTGACGTTGATGTAGACGAAAACGAACCCGTGTTTTTTAACATGCAAACACTGACCTCAATCGCGTCCTCTGCCCGCATTATTTCCTGGGTGATGCTTGCCGCGTTTGTGTTGATGATGTCCGGTAACATTTACAACCTGCGTGAACTATCTCAGAACACCGCGTTCACCGAAATGGTTGCCAATCCATCCATCCGCGTCTGGATTTTTTCAAACATCCTGACCCCGCTTTTCACCGGTGTGACTTTCTTTGTTGTCCTCCAGGGTGTTTGCAATATTATTGACGCCCTGCTTGAGGTTGATTTCAACACCCGCGAAACCAAATAACGACGAAATATATATGCTTATTCCTGGAGCAGGCTACCTGGCCTGCTCTTTTCCATTAAGAGGCCCGTATGTGACCAGGCTGTTGGGAGTCCATCGGGTGGATGTTTCCCATTTTCGGGTGAATAGGCCTGTAGCCCTGTTTCGATCAATATGCGCGGTAAGCAGATGCGTTTCGGGAGGAAATGTAATGTCCCTTTCCAGATACCTGAAATTGAATCGCAGCAACTGGGCAAAGGCGCCATCACCACCTTCAAGGTCATTGACAAGGCGGATCAACCAGCGACGGTCGCTGAACCAATCCAGCAGGGAACAATCACTGTAATAAGATAGCGTGCCGATTTCACCCTCAAGGCGGATGGTTTCTTTCCCGCAATTGTCATTTATCCACTGGCCGATCTCCTGGTATTGCTCTCTGGTTGCCCTGTTCGTATGGATTGGCATCTCTGTAACATTAAAAGAAGCCTCTCCCAACCAAAAAACCTGAAATGCTGCCAGTGCAAGCAGAATGAAGCCCGGGATCCATTTGAATACATGGCATGCGGGGGATTGTGTTTGTGACAGAATCCCAAAACCAAGACAGGCGATAAGGGTCAGATTGATGACTTCCGGTGCGTAGTACCAGTGGTAGGGCGCCACGTGCAACAGGGAATAGCCCGCATAGTGGGCCAGGCCAGAGAGGAGCAGGATTTTTATTAAATCCATCTGTCTTACTCGCCGTGACATGAACAAAACCAGACCGGGAAGGAATATAAGGGATAATCCCGTCTCAAGAGGAAATCTTTCCCAATAGAGGGTAATTCCATTGGAATAGTTCCAATCTCCCCAGGTATTTTGCAGAGTCTTGATAAAAAATGTGTCCGGGATAAACGATCCGAGGTACACCCAGGAAATGACAAGCCAGGGGAGAACCGTTATTATATAGACCGCCACATATTTCAGGCGGACCTTCATTGAGGGAAGGAAAAATAAAAATACCACCGCGTAGACCGTGCCATCCGGACGGGTTAGGGAGAGAAGGCCGAGAACAAAGGCAAGAACATACCATCTCTTTTCTTGAAAATAATTAAGCGCGGTGATTGTCAATGTCGCGAAAAGAAAGCATTCCATTCCCAGAGTGGAAAGAAGAAGGGGATTAAAAATTAACAGGAGCGCGCCGGTAGTTCCAATAAACCGGGTGTTGAAAAGGCGTAGTGATATTTTTTCAAGAAAATGGATGGAGACGAGCGAGCCAATGACTGTCAGCCAGATAGGAATCCGGGTTGAAATTCCCATAATCCTGGCCAAAAGTGCCATCAGAATTACATTCAACGGCGATGTGGCTGTGTTGGTTACCTGCATGGGAGTTAGCCCCCATCTGCCAGTTGTAACAATCGTCTTCGCGTAATCCAACGAAATGAATGCGTCATCGATGAGCGCGTATTGAAAAGCCAGAAAATACAACGCGATCAATATAGCCAGAACGGAATATCGAAACCAGGCTTTGGATAGAAACAGGAAAGCAACGGATTTCCCATGAACGCTGACAAAGCGGCGTGAGTTGGGAAGAATACGGTTGTTGGCTTGAAGAAAATTCATATCAGTTTGGTTGTCTTGAAATGACTGGCTGGATTGTATGGAAAGTCCGATCCATCCCAGGGGAAGGGTATAGTCGGTTCTTTTGGAAAGGCAGGAAAAAATCACCAGAAAACCTATTATAAATAAAAAAAACCCCCGCGGTCATCGCGGGGGTTCGAAAAGGCTGAAATAATTAAATTTTTACTACGTTTACAGCCTGAAGACCTTTGGGGCCTTTTTCGATGGAGAATTCCACCTTCTGTCCTTCGGTGAGGGTGCGGAACCCATCGCTCTGGATAACGGAATGATGTACGAAGACATCAGCACCATTTTCCTGTGAGAGGAAACCATAACCCTTGTCATTGTTGAACCACTTGACTGTACCAACTACACGATCTGCCATTTTTCTTTTCTCCAACTTTCTACTTGAAAATCCTAATACCGACCATAGCCGCCATTCCCGCGGTTTCCACCACCGGGACGGCCCTGGTTACGACCATATCCACCACCGCTTCCGCGGTTGCCACCAAATCCGCCTCGTCCACCTTCTTCTTTGGGACGCGCGGGATTGACCTTGAGTTCGCGGTTGCCAAAGGAGAAACCATTGAATTTATTCACGGCTTCATCGGCTTCCGCCTGACTGCTCATGGTCACGAATGCAAACCCCTTCGAATTGCCCGTATCCCGATCTTTGATAATATCGGCGGACAGGACGGTGCCTGCCTGGGCAAACAGGGAACGCAGTTCATCCTCAGTCGTTGAGAATGAAAGGTTTCCGACATACAACTTTACTTCCATCAAATTTGTTCCTTTATCCTGGGAGTGTTCCAGAAAAAATATGCCGCCAACCTCGCAAAAAAGGTTTGGCGACAATTGCACACAAGCCCTCATTTATTGCCTATATAGTATAACACATAATTCCAACCCTGGTTACGTTGTACAGGATAAATATCCCTGCGTTCAAGGATGAATGTACTATTTTCGTTTAACTGAGTTGGATTATACCGCCTTCACGAATGATTCCCTCTGTCCTCAAACGAATTAGAAAATCCATAAGTCTCGACTTGCGTTCTAAACCAATCGAAAGTCACCTTCTCCCAATCCTGCTATATGGATTGAGGTAAGGCCGGGATGGGGGCTTCTGGCCTGGCAGACTTGAAGCTATCCAGACTCACTTGCCCCAAAAAAGGGAACAGAAAATCCATAAGATTCGACTGCGTTCTAAACCAGTCGAAAGTCACCCTCTCCCGATCCCGTCCTGTGGATTGGGGGAAGGCCGGGATGGGGACTTATGGCCTGCCAGACTTGAAGCTATCCAGACTCACTTGCCCTAAAAAAGGGAACAGAAAATCCATAAGACTCGACTTGCGTTCTAAACCAGTCGAAAGTCACCCTCTCCCGATCCCGTCCTGTGGATTGGGGGAAAGCCGGGATGGGTGCTTATGGCCTGGCAGACTTGAAGCTATCCAGACTCACTTGCCCTAAAAAAGGGAATAGAAAATCCATAAGACTCGACTTGCGTTCTAAACCAGTCGAAAGTCACCTTCTCCCAATCCAGCCTTGTGGATTGGGGGAAGGCCGGGATGGGGGTTTATGGCCATGCAGACTCAACGCTATCCAAACTCACCCGATATCAAAAAGAAAAAAGAGTCACTAGACGCGCCTGTAATTCGCTACCAGTCGAAAAGCACCTTCTCCCAATCCTGCTATATGGATTCGGGGAAAGCCGGGATGGGGGCTTCTGGCATGGCAGACTCGACTCTATCCAACCTCACCTTTTACTTAAATTGAAACAGAAAAGCCACGAGCTACATAAGTAAAACCTCCCCGGGGAGTAGACAGGCGGAAATTTTTCCAAGATGGGAATCCGAGACAGAGACCTCTCTCTCCCAACCTCCCCCGGCGAGGGAGGCTTTAATTTGCGTTTTATCCACATTCGGCCGGGTCTGCATGTTCCACTGGATTTTTTCCAAACCTTCAATTCTTTGAATTGAATGTAATCTATTAGACAGCCCCGTGCTGTGTTGAACGATCTTCAAGGTAGGAATGACATTTTGTTTCTGATTGGTTGATCCTGGGAGTGTTAAGCGCACCCTGGGCGAAATCTCGCGTCACCGCACTGCAAAACCCTGCCAAGGACAGCCCGGGAAATGGCTTCGACAAGCTCAGCCATCGGGTATTTCTCCTCTTTATGGGTGCCTATCCCCGTTGAAGGGGATAAAAAAAAGCCGGTCGGGTAGCCGACCGGCTGGTGATTCCCAAATATTACTCCGCTGTGACCGGAACGTATTCCGCGTAGGTATTGCCATCCATATCTTCCGCGATGATGCCGATAAGATACTGCCCTTTGGCTGCGGGATGCTCTTCCCACGTCCAGGGGGTATCACCGAAGGTCAGGATGCCGGCTTCTTTGTAGACCGTCTCGGTTTCCCCGCCTTCGCTCTTCATGGGGATCCACTGTTGAAGAATATTGAATTTGTCACCCTGTTCAGGAGTAATTTCGTGCTGCGGGCCTTTGCTCTCCGTCGAGCTGTAACCCATCACCCGCGTCAGGTTGCCATCTCCATCAAAATACAACATGGCATAGCGATCTGCTTCACCATTGGCAAACTTGTAAATACCATCCACTTTGTAGAACGTATCTTCCGTGCCGGCGCCGAAGGTATCCGGTTCCAGAAGAACCATCTGTTTGTGGGTGCCGTCATTGACTACATACGCCAGGGGTTCCCAGTCCATTTCGATGGGGATATCACCCTCACCCCAGTCAGGAATGATGCGTCCGTCAATATCCTTCGTTTCTTCGGAATCAATGTAATCCAGATCAATGACCTGCAACTGATCCTGATCTTTCGTGAACCGGCCGCTGAAGATATATAAATACGACACATTTTCGCCTTTGACCGAGGTGGAGAGGGTAACAGGATTCCCGGTCGAGGCGGTATCGCCTGTCAACTTGATGGGTTCGATGGATATCTCCCCGGCGCCCGGAGCGGTAACCGTGGCGTCTTCCGCCGGCTTGTTGTTCGGTTTGATCTCCATACCATAATAATGGAATGCCAGGAAATCGTCCCACTGGCTTTCATTCGCGAATCGGTTGGCGGTTTTGATGTAGGTTCCGTAGTCCGCCCCATTCGCCTGGAAGAGATTGGAAGTGGGGAAGTAGATCGAAATACCGTTGGAACCCTTCTGGCTGGGACCGTGTTTTTCGGCAATGACCGCTTTTTTGATGGCGGACTGTAATTGAAGGGATGCCTTGCCTACATTTTCACTGGTGCTGTTCTTTTCCAGCAATTTGGCGAAATTTCCCAGGTCGATATACGGTGACGGAATATTCTCTCCGAAGACATTTTCATACGCTTTTGTATGTGCGCGTGAACCGGCTACCACTTTCTGGTTGATCTTGCTCATTGGAGTTACCAGGTCATCCAGCGACGACATCACGGCCGGAATTTTGGATAGATCAATGGCTGCCAGGGTTACAGTTTTTGATTCCTCGTTCGCCAGTTGTTCCGCACTGACCCTGCCGGTGGTTTCATAGGTTCGGGAAACGTACTTCGCGCGCGCGTCCGGATCTGTGACCAGGGTATCTTCATTAATGTAGGTATCGACGATGGTTTTTGCCAGTTCCGCGGGATCAATCTTTGGATTGGACGTGAGCTTTTTCAGAAAAGCCGTGTACGCCCAGCCCATGGATGGTTCGGTTTCCTGCGAAAGAACGGCATAATCCGCATACGGGGCGGTCATACTCAGCACTTCAAGGCTGCCCATCAGGCAGGCGTCAAATCCAATAATGTCGAATTTCTGTATCCCGGTTTTTTTCTGAATGCTGGCCATGGCGTCATCCAGCTCATTGAGATAAAGCATGTCATCCCAACCTTCGATAAGAATATCCTTCGGGTTGCTTTCCACATCGGCATCCGTCCAGCCGCCCGGCCAGCCGGTTCCATGATCGCTGAGGATGAGAATGTAGTGGTCGGCCGGGTATTGCTCTGCCGCCCAGGCGACAAAGTCAACCAGCACTTCGCTGTCGGCCATGTTGACCTCGCCGAGATTGTCCAGTTCCTCCGAATTCACGACGTCAAGGTCATTGTCCTGAGTGAGGTGGAAGCGTTTTGCTCCCGAAAAATTCTGCCTGCCTTTGAATCCACCGGTGTAACGGTCTATCTGGGCGACCAGGTTGACCTTATCGGTAGACCCGATCCGTTCGGCTTCGTTCAGATCCGTGAAGATATCCTCTTCCAGTATCTGGTCATCCGCGTCCTGGTAGAACATGACTGTCCAGGTATCGCCTTTGGCCGTTTTGGGAGCAGACGGTTCATCAGAGCTATCGGCGGGTGACGCGGCTTCCGGCGCGATTTCCTCCTCACCTTCGGCCAGTGATTCAACAGCCTGTAATTCTGTCTCTCCACCGCTGGTTTCTTCAACAGTCGATGAACAGCTAATTGATGCTATGCTAAGCACCAGAATCACTGAGAAGAGCGCATAATGCAACCGAAACTTCCTGGAAGTGTTCTTTTCGTTGTTCATGATTTTCCTTATCTGTCAGGCAGTGAGATAACCAACAAGCATATTGATTTTACCAATACTCATTTGTGGGATGCATAATTAATGTGTTAAAAATAGATATGCACCTCACTTTATATGTATCCATGTGGGAGGATGAATGAAAGGCAACTTTCGTCAGAAATTACAGTCAGGAAAAATGCTCTGGGGAACACTGGTTTCCCTGCCAGCCCCTGAAATTACCGAAATCCTGATGGACACGGGTTTCGACTGGTTGTTCATTGACATGGAACACACCCCGCTGGAAGTGCGTGATGTTCAGCGGATTTTGCAGGCAGGTGGAGAAAGCATTGCCGGTATCATCCGTCTGCCCGCCAATGACCCGGTGTGGATCAAAAAGGCGATGGATATCGATCCAGCCGGGATTATGCTGCCCCTGGTTAACTCCGGGGAGGACGCGCGCAACGCCGTTCGCTGGAGCAAATACCCGCCTCAGGGCTCCCGCAGTGTGGGTGTCGGCAGGGTGCATCGCTATGGTGCCAGATTACAGGAGACCATTGACACGATAAACGATTCTGTGGCCGTGATTGTTCAGGTGGAGCATATTCAGGCTGTGGAAAACATTGAAGAAATTGCCTCGGTTGACGGTGTGGACGCGGTATTAATCGGTCCGTATGACCTTTCAGCCAGCCTGGGCATCCCTGGCAAAGTCGGCGACCCGGCTGTCAAAGCGGCCATTGATAAAGTCCGCCTGACCTGCCAGAAAAAAGGCATGCCGCTGGGAATTTTCACCGCGTCAACCGCGTTTGCCCGGGAATGCGCGGGTAACGGTTTTACACTTGTGGCTGTTGGCACCGACACACTCATGCTGGTGGATGGCTCACACCGCCTGCTTGCTGACCTGAAAGCCTGACATGTTTCGTCTGGAAACAGACCGCCTGTATCTCAGACCGCTGGACACGCCGGATATTCAGGCTTTTTCTGCCTATCGGTCCGATCCGGATATTGCCCGCTACCAGGGATGGGGAACCCCATTCACCGAAGAACAGGCGGAAGAATTTATTGAGCAGATGAAAGCGGTCACGCCCGGTGAGATCGGTCAATGGCTTCAATTGGGAATGGAATTGAAGGATGGCGGCACGTTGATCGGCGACGTGGCCTTTCAGATCATCAAAGACAGCCACCGGCAGGCAGAAATCGGCATGACTCTCTCCGCGAACCACCACGGTAAAGGGTATGGGTCAGAAGCCGTCACTACTTTGGTAAATTACCTGTTTGGTGAATTGCAGGTTCACCGAATCATCGCCAATTGCGACCCTGAAAACTATCCGGCGCACCGCCTGCTTGAACGTGTGGGATTCCGGCGGGAAGGCTGTTTCGTGGAAAGCCTCTGGTATAAAGGCTACTGGGCATCTGAATTATGGTTCGCCATGCTGGATCGGGAGTGGATGGAGAAACACCCGGATTAGAGGAGGCAAGGATGGACGAATTCCGCGACCCTGAAGGACCCGTGGAGGAATATTCCCGGGGCAGATTTGTCATCCACGGGCAGACGCATTCCGACCAGGGGGAAGGCGTGGGAAAAGACATCCGTTTGGTCGGGTCGACCGTGTCAGAATGGAAGGAACGCAAGGGGCACACCCTCTCGCCGGCCATGATCACCGGGGTGCTGGATTGTGATGTGGAAGTTTTGATCATCGGGATCGGCATTGATGGATTGGTCGAAGTACCCGAGGAAACCCGACAATATATACATAACCATGGGATCAGCCGCTTGATCTTGAAACGCACCCCGGCTGCCTGCCGGAAATACAACGAGCTTTTTCGCGAGGGTCGCTCTGTGGCTCTACTGGCGCACGGAACCTGTTAAATCAATCGGGTAATTTTTGTGGCAGCCGTTTGTTGTTTGTTCCCCATCATATTTTGATTACCGTAATAAATGGCCTGTTGCGTGACAGAAAATTGTTCTTCTGGCAGGTACTTCTCAATAAACGGCAACCCTGGTGAGTAAACAAAGCTTCCGCCCGGGATTAAAGAATGAAGAATATCCATGTACAGACGGGCGAAGCGGTTGGGCTGACCGTATTTATAGCGATGTTGAAACAGGAAATGGTTCGAGAACGCCATATGAGAGACCACCGTTCCCCAGCTTAGCGGATTGAAATTGATATCGAACCAGTCAACCTCTTTCAATCCGGGTGTATTCTCCACAAGGCGGTCTACTCCGAGGGCTTTAATCCCTTTTTCCCGAAGGTATTGAACCAGAGGCCCGTTCTTTCCGCAGCCCAGGTCAAGCACCGGCTCGCGCAGGTCATTCAGATTCAATCCCAGCAATTGCAATTGAAAACCGGGCGAGTATTCACTGCAAACCACCTGTTTCAGGATGATATTCTCCTGCACCTGCCAGCCGGCTTCCCGGTCAAAAAAGCGGGAAATGTTGCGGCTTAGGTCGCTGAAATGATCCTTTACCAACTGGGTGAAATCCCGCTCAAATTCAGGAAAAGTTGGACTGGACAGCAGGACGGTTTTCATACCCTGTAGATAAGACTGGTACAAGCTGACCAGCCTGCACTGTTCCTCATTATCCAGGTGGATGTATTGATTATTGTTATATGTGAATTCCAGACTTGATTTGACAAATACCTGCGCCAGGCTGGCGGAATATTGCGGGTCGGCTAGAATTGAGGATACCCCGGCACGATTTTCGTACATGAATTCAAGGTTGTCCTTTTCGAGCCGGGTGAAGGTTTGATCCACCTCATACACATCACGCATGGAACGCCGCGCGTTGGTGCGGTAGCGGCGAAGGACAAACTCGGTCAGCTGGTCGTAGAGTCTTTGCGTTGATTCAGGTATGATGTAATGGGCTGGCGACTATTTATATTACAGCTTCTTTTTGGGAAAGCGGTAGGTGATTGCCAGACCGCCCTCCGCCGTCTCGCGGTAGACCTGCGGCAGATCCTGACCGGTTTGTTTCATCACTGAAACCACCTCATCGAAGGACACACGGTGCGAGCCGTCTGAATAGGTGGCGAATGTGGCGCAATCCAACGCGCGGGTGGCGGCAAACACATTTCGCTCAATACAGGGGATCTGCACCAACCCGTTGACCGGATCGCAGGTCAGGCCGAGGTGGTGTTCCAGCCCCATTTCGGCGGCATATTCAATTTGCCGGATGGTGCCGCCCATCAACTGGGCGGCGGCCGCGGCGGCCATGGCGCAGGCGGAACCGATTTCACCCTGGCAGCCCACCTCAGCCCCTGAGATGGAAGCGTTATGCTTGATCAGGCTGCCGAACAAACCGGCTGTGGCCAGCGCGCGCAAAATATGTTTTTCCGATGTCTGCACGGTATCTTCAATGTGGCAGATCACCGCCGGCAGCACGCCGCACGATCCGCAGGTGGGGGCGGTGACGATTTGTCCTCCGGTGGCATTCTCTTCCGCCACGGCCAGCGCGTACGCCGGCAGGAAACCTTCACGTACCAGGTGGCTGCCTCCCAACAGGCTCTTGCGATGGAACGTCCACGCCCGGCGAGACACGCCCAATCCGCCCGGCAGAACGCCTTCCGCCTGTATCCCCCGCTGCACACTTTCGTGCATCACGCGGTTGACCTCTTTCAAGTATTCCCAGATGTCACGGCCCTCACAGGTTTCAACGTATTCCCAGAAGGTCAACCCGCTGGAAGTGCAGAATTTCAGGATATCCGCCATGTTGGATTGCGGATATATGCAGGCAGGCGCGGGCTGATTTTCTTCGAGCAGCGCCCCACCACCCGGGCTGTACACCCGCCAGTTTTCCAGTGTATTCCCGGCATGGTCCAATACCTCAAATTCCATACCGTTGGGATGCAGTGGCAGCAGTTCGTCCGGTTTCCAGATGATCTCCACCGGCCGGGGAGTCAGCTCAGTGGTGATGGCTGTGTCGGTTTGATGGCCGCGGCCGGTGGCCGCCAGGCTGCCGTAAAGGGTTACCCGGAATGCCGCCGCCTCTGGATGCCGGCTGGCAATGATTTCAGCGGCACGCCGCGGCGCCATTGTGTGGCTGCTGGATGGGCCGTGCCCGATCTTGAAAATTTCGCGAATGCTTTCCATGGATAACCTATAACTTGTTCGATTGGCCGGGGGTCAGGGCATCCGGAATGGCCTCCGCTCCGGCATTGAAGGCATCGTTAATCCCCTTCTTGACGGCTTTCCACCATTCCCGGGCGGCGGCATGCTTATCGGTGTGGAATTTCTCCAGCCACAGATTCAATTGCTCATCTTTCAGACCGGCCTTTGCCCATTGTTCCAAAAAAGTCAACAGCAGATCAATCACCCGTTCGCTTTCCCAGAACACGCTTTTGGGGGATTCGGCTTCATGGATGGCACGCGCCAGGGCGAACTGGTGGGCTTTATAGTCCACCTTCAGCCCGTAATGGGCTTCAAGGATCTCATCGGTGATCGTTTCGCTCCACTTGCGGTGAAAACGGCAGATACCGCTGTTCTCATTGAACAGCTCATAGGTCATTCGCTCCACGTTCTTCTTTCCCAGTACATCCGGCGGCAGAAACTTGCTCTCGTAAAAAACAAAATACTTGCCCATCATCGGCATGGGGCTGAACATACCCGCCACCCAGTACTGGTTGGGGACCATGTGGCCTTCATCACCATGGGGGATGTACACGGCGCGATCCATGCTGCGGATATGGTATTTCTTATCCAGCTCAAAGGCTGCCGCGCGGATGCCGAGTCGGAAAATGGCACCGGCCGGGTCAAACAGCAGAACATCGATAATCGCTTTTGCGTAGGCGGCGTTGCGGGCGCTGTCCTTGACCAGGTCAAACGCAGCGGTATCCGCGGTGAACTGGAACGGCAATTCACTTTTTGGAGGCAGGTTGAAATCCTCCGGGGGAATCAGGTTATTGGCCACCAGATCCATGATCCAGGCGACTGTGCCGCCGATCTGGATGGCGTCAAAACCCATCGAATCGGCATAATCATTGATCATTTCCGCCGCGCGCTGGTCAAACACCCCGATCTGCGGGCCCAGCGCGTGGTAGGGTTCGTAATCTTTCTTATAAACATCATTGATCTTCTTGCAGACCACCGGACAGGGTTCACCGCAGTGCTGAAAGTTCTTGGTCTTGATGGTCTCTTCATTGAACTGAACAAGATAGTGTTTCAAGATGAAGCCTTCGTGTTGTTTCAAGCGTTCTTCATCGGAATGGTAAATACTGTTGTAGTTGAAACTCATTATTCGTTCGGCCATATCACGGTTGTTGACGCCGAATGTGCCGCCGGTCTCAAATTCAGGCACATAGCGGTATTTTTCGGTCACCGATATGTCTGTCTGGATAGTCTTTTTGCCAAAGTGTTCCAGGAAATACGCGTCGATCTCCGAACTGTCGCGCAGGTCGGGGTCTTCCCACTCTCCGCCGAAAATGATGGCCGCCAGGTTATTGGTCTGCAACAGGCGTGATCCCAGTCCGCCGCGCCCTGCCCAGTCCGTCACCACTGATAGCGCCCCCTTGCGGATCGGGTTTGAGCCGATGGCGCCTTCCTGCGTGTATAGGGCAGAGGGGCCTACGGCACAAATGCGCATCTTGCCTTCCTGATATTCGTTTTTATAGCGGTCGAAAAGAGCCTGCTGCAGGGCGAAGAAACCTGCCAGCGGCCGCCCTTCCGGATCGGCGTAACCGTTCCACATGGCCTGCGCGTTGACCGGTTCCAGGCGCACGAAAACCTCGCCCTGTTTGTGGTTTAAGAGGAGCACACTGGTTTCCGGCGCGCGACCGCGCAGGGATACATAGTTCACGCCTACTCCGTGAAAGGTGTAGGCCGCCCCTCCCATGGAGGAGATGTAAAAACCATCCCACTGGGTTGACCAGCCGGTGAATACCATCCGCCGTGAACCTGGGATGCTGCTACCGGCAAGCAGTCCTTCACCAAAGGAAAAGCTGTCCGGGTAGATGCGATAGCGCTTCCACCCGTAATCCACCGGCCCGAGAATATCAGGGTCTTCGATTGGTTTCAGGTACCAGTGTTCATTATTCAGGTGTACTGTTAATTCTCTCTGAATGATGGGATATGTCATGGATTCCCTTCCAATACAGGTCCGTTTGCCTGGAATATGGTGCAGATAATGGTTATTAGTAACACCAAGTTTATCCAATAATCATGATTTCACCAATATGGAATGCTTCTTCGGAACGAACAATACCATTGTAGAATAATCCTTACACTATAATAACCGAATGGATTTTTCAGGCGGGTTTGAAAATCCATCGACGACGCTGAAATACAGGCCGAATGGATTAACGGAAGCGGCGCATTTTACTTGAGGAATCAGTGAAGGATACTGGCAAAACCGTAAATGAGACACCGGGTAACGCTCACTGGATCATACTGCTGACCGGTGGAGTGCTGCTCACGCTGTTTCATCTGCGGTTGAGCTCTGTTTTACCGGAGAACCGGCAGGCATTGAATACTTTCCTGCTTCTTTCCAGCCTGCTTCTCTGCTCTGTGGGTGTATCTGCCTGGCGGCGGCCGGGGGTGTCTGTCAGGCTTTTTCGCGTTCTTGAAAGAGGCGGCCGGGTGACCGGTCTTTCTGCCGGCCGGTTTCTGATGCAAATATTTGCCATTCTGTTGTCTATCACCGCCACCCTGGCAAGTGGTTTTGGACCGCGCATGATCGATCCACTGATCGCCATGCTTTCCTGGGGAGGCGCGATCACGCTCTGTGTGGCTGCCATGTGGGAGAGTGGATCAACACCCGGTCAACCTGCCGGGGATGTACTTGCGTGGGCGGCGGGATTATTTTTGTTGTCCTTCCTGCTGCGCGGATTGAACACGTCCGTCTATCCCAACGCCCTTTCCGGCGACGAAGCCTCATTTGGTTTGTATTCCAACACGTTTCGCAGCGGGAGAACAGACAACCTGTTTTTTGCCGGCTGGTATTCCTTCCCATCCCTTTTTTACTTTATTCAATCCTGGGGAATTACGTTCCTGGGGCAGACCACCGAAGCCCTGCGTGTGCCATCAGCCGTGGTTGGTGGATTGACCGTGCTGGTCACGTATCTGGTCGCGCGTGCCATGTTTGGCAACCGTGCGGCACTCTTCGGGTCTATTCTGCTGGCGTTCTCTCACTTTCATATCCATTTTTCCCGGCTGGGTTTGAATAATATCTGGGACGGATTCTGGTGGGCGACGACGTTGGGAGCCTTATGGTGGGCCTGGAACCGGGAGAGGAAAGCGGCCATCACCCTGGCGGGTATCTGCCTGGGGCTTTCGCAATACTTCTACACATCCACCCGGGGATTGTTCGCGGCTGTTCCTGTCTGGTTGTTTTTCGCCGTGTTGCAGGATTGGCCGCGTTTCAAGCGGGCATGGCCGCACATCCTGCGAATGTTCATCATCTCCGCGCTGATATACCTGCCGCTGGCCTGGTATTACATCAACCAACCGGATGAATTTAATGCCCCCATGCTGCGCGTTTCCATTCTGGGTGAATGGCTGACGGAAAGAACCCGGATTACCGGTAAATCCGCCTTGATCATTCTGGCAGAGCAATTCATCACCAGCGCGTTGGGTTTGACCATTGTCCCCTTGAAGCAGTGGTACTCACCGGGCACAAGCATCCTGCGGCCTCTTGCAGCCGGTCTGTTCTTCCTGAGCCTGGTAATAATGCTTGTCAGGAAATATAGAGACAACCGCCTGTGGCTGATTTTGGTATGGCTGGGAGTGATCATTACCGGCGGCGCTCTCAGTAAAGATACCCCCGGTTCACAGCGATATATTGCGGCAGCACCGCCCGCCATGATGATCATTGGTTATGGCATGAGTGAGGTCATCTCCTGCATGGCGAAGCGGTTCACGGGTGGGAAAAAGCTCATTTCTACCGGTATTCACATTCTGGTTTTTTTCACAGCGGTAAGTGATGCCTGGTTTTATTTTTATGACTATTCTCCCCTGAGCAACTTTGGTGGATTCCAGACCCAGGTGGCGCAACGTCTGGCAACCTCATTGAAAGACCAGGATGGCTCCCTGGAAGTGATGTTCATGGGCTGGCCGGCTATGGGGTACAACTCCATCAACAGTCTTCCCTATCTGGTCCCACAAATTGAAGGTATTGACCTGCCCTACGCCTGGGGTGATCCGCGCAACCCGGCGCCATCCAAAAGCAATGTTTTATTTGTGTTTCTCCCTGGAAGAAAAGAAGACCTGTACAAGTGTATGCGGCAATATCCCGGTGGCGATCTTCTGGAAGAACATGATCTGCGCCGCACTCTGTATTATCGGTATCATGTGACCGTTCCCGGATGAATTTTTCGGCGTAAAAATTTTCCAAAAATTTTCAAAACCGCTTTGAACTTACGGGAGGTTAATGGATAATTGTAATAATCAAATATCTGCCATGAACTATTGGCGATTACTGGCTGAATTGGGTATACAGGTTGTATCGGAGAAATTATCTGGTGAAACACCTCGCGTCCATGAAGTCTTTTCTTCATCAGTCATCCTACTCTTTCCCTGCGGCTAATCTGGAAAAATGGACAATTGAAGTCCTGCGATTGCTGGTCTTTATAACGATTGTTCCAGCAATAATTGTATTAATCAGTATATTGACAGGGGTCTATAAAATAGATGAATCCCATCCGATATTTATTGACCTTCTGTTATTGATTGTTGGCTGGCAGGGAGCAAAAAGAGGGGGATGGCGTTGGGCCAGATTTATACCTCCGGTGGTTTGCTTTCTACTGGGTACCTTTAGCCTTGGAAATTATAATATTGAGAATACTTCTATTCTTCTATATGGATTTGCCGTAATTCTGTCCGGTTTCCTTCAAGGCAACCGGACAAGTTTTCTTTTTGTTCTTCTGTGCTCAATTACCTATACCTATGTTTTATGGCCATCCATAAATTCTTCGTCAGTCGGGCATATAACAGCATCACTTATTGTATTTATGTGCCTTTCCGGTTTTCTGCTGATCCAGTGGTATTTCGCGCGGCAGATCAACCTGTACATCTCTGGTCAGACAAAAGCCCTTAAAGCTTTGGAGGAAGAATGTGAATTAAGGAAAAAATCTGAAGAAGCCCGGATTCTTCAAGAATCACAATTGAAGCGGTTGACCGACCATATGACTGATATGGTTGCTGAAATTGACCTGGACGGGAATTACCTGTATGCGTCGCCATCCTATTTCTCCGTGCTTGGATACCATCCGGAGGAATTGAGAGAAATCAATGCGTTTAGTAATATTCACCCTGATGACCGCGCAATAGCTTTGGATGCTGTTCAGGCCGTTGTGGATACCGGAAATCCCGGGCAAGTTCAATACCGCATCAGGCATGCCGCCGGACATTATATCTGGGTACAGACTTCCGGTATTGCTACAGACCATACTGAAACAAGCATCAAGACATTAATCATATCCAGCCATGATATAACCTCCCAGAGATTGGCGGAAGAGAGTAACCTGGCTTCAGAACAAAAATATCGCTCCATTATAGAAGGCGTGCCTCTCGGGCTTCATATGTATACCCTTGATGAGAATAATAACCTTGTCTTTTCTGGTTACAATCCATCAGCAGATTCAATTCTCAATCTCGATCATGAGAAGTTCCTGGGAAAGACCATTGAAGAAGCATTCCCTGGATTGATAGGAACTGAAATTCCTGATCGTTATCGTGACCTAACGCGAACAGGGGTTGCGTGGATTGGCCATCAGGTGATTTATAAAGACGAAATTCTCCAGGGGGCTTTTGAAGTACATGCCTTCCAGACGTCTCCGGGAAAAATGGCCGCTTTCTTTTCTGACATCACCGAAAGAATAAAAAAAGAAGAAGCCCTGCGGCATTCTGAAGCAAAATTCTCGACAGCTTTCCATACCTCACCCGATTCCGTCAATATCAATCGCCTTGTTGACGGTATGTATTTGGATATCAACCAGGGTTTCACAGACTTAACCGGATTTACACGGGAAGATGTTATTGGAAAAACATCTGTTGAATTAAATATCTGGGTTAACCTTGAGGACCGAAAGAAACTGGTTGCCGGTATAAAAAAGGATGGATATTTCCAAAATCTTGAAGCTGATTTCAGGGGAAAAGATGGACGAATCATTCGCGCCCTTATGTCGGCCAGCCTGATAAAAGTAAATGGTGAAGACTGTCTGCTAAGTATTACCCGTGATATTACTGATCGAATTCGCTCAGAAGCCCAACTACGTGAGACTCACAAAGAATTGGAGCGTGCTTATGAGGCCACTCTGGAAGGCTGGGCACGCGCGCTTGACCTCCGTGAACATGAGACAGCCGATCACAGCCGGCGGGTGGTTGAATACACGGTGAGAATCGCGTCGCAAATGAATTTTGACGAAAACTCAATGATGGATATTCAACGAGGAGCTTTGTTGCATGACATCGGAAAAGTCGGTGTGCCGGATAATATTCTTTTGAAACCCGGCTCATTGACGGATGACGAATGGGTGATTATGCGGCAGCATCCCACGAACGCGTTCCACCTATTGAAAGATATTGAATATCTTCAATCCGCTCTGGTAATCCCATATTCCCACCATGAACGTTGGGATGGATCCGGTTACCCCCAGGGATTGAAAGGCGAAGAAATTCCGCTGGCGGCGCGGATTTTTGCCGTGGTTGATGTGTGGGACGCGTTGCTGTCAAATCGCCCATATCGGCCTGCCTGGGACAAAAAGGCGGTATTTCATTATTTGCAGGAACAAAGCGGAAAACAGTTTGACCCGCAAGTCGTCAGGGTGTTTCTCCAGATACTGGATATGGAAATGTCGACTGGATAGGGATAACTCATTTATAAATTTTTCATAACGCATAATATTGTGAGTGGGGGTATGGATTCTTTGTTGAAATATCTGTAAGATGGTAGTTAAGTGATCGATTTCGGGTGTGTAAACCTGACGGGAGAAAAAATGAGTATTGAACGTATGCCGGTAATCTTTATTGGACATGGCAGCCCCATGAACGCCATAGAGACTAACGAATACTCTGCTACCTGGAAAGAACTGGGCAAAAAGCTGCCCCGCCCAAAAGCGATTGTGTGTATTTCTTCCCACTGGGAAACGGAGGGAACCTGCATTACAGCCATGGAAAAACCCGCGACAATCCATGATTTCGCCGGTTTTCCGCGCGCCTTGTTTGAAAAGGAATACACGGCGCCGGGTGACCCAAAACTGGCCATCACCATCTGCTCCACGGTGAAACCGGTGACCATCCGGCCGGACTTGAACTGGGGATTGGATCATGGAGCATGGTCTGTGTTGTCTTGCATGTACCCTGACGCGGATATTCCTGTTGTGCAGATCAGTCTTGACCATACCCGGAACGGGGAATATCACTATAATCTGGGAAAGTCGCTTGATTTTCTGCGCGATCAGGGTGTGCTGGTGATGGGAAGCGGCAACATCGTTCATAACCTGGTTATGATGTCATGGGGGAGTTATCCATATGACTGGGCGGCGGAATTTGACCAAAAAGTGCGTCAATGGATTCTAAATGGTGAGCATGATCCGCTGATACACTTTCAAAAACAGGGCAAGGCTGTGGAGCTGGCGATAAATTCGGGTGAACATTACCTGCCGCTGCTCTATATTCTGGCCATGCAGAAACAAGGAGAGCCGCTATCCTTCCTGAACGAATCGATCACGGCCGGTTCCATATCCATGCGCTGCGTGCTGATCGGTCACACCATGAAGAAATAAATCGCATTTTCCTGAACCTGTGAAACCTGTATGAGGAGAGTCACATGAACAAACGCGATGCCGTCTTGAGTCTTCTGGATACACAATCGATACCGGCGTATATACCTGCCGGTTTCTTTCTGCATTTTGATCCCGCCTGCCGTACCGGGCAGGCAGCCGTGGATAAGCACCTGGAATTCTTTCGATACACCGGCATGGATTTTGTGAAAATCCAGTACGAGCGCAAATTTCCGCCCATCCCGGAAATCAAGACGCCGGATGATTGGGCGAAGATGCCGGAATACCCGCTGGATTTCTACGCAGAACCCTTGAAGGTGGTGGAAGGCCTGGTCAAGGCGACGAAAAAGGAAGCCCTGGTCATTCTGACACTCTATTCGCCGTTCATGTTTGCCGCCCAGACCACCAGCTACGACCTGATCACCCGGCATATCCAGACTGATCCCGATAAAGTGAAGATCGGCATGCGCGCCATCACCAACAGCGCGATGCGCTTTGTTCAGGAATGTATCCGTCTTGGGCTGGACGGTTTCTACACATCCACCCAGGGAGGCGAGGCGGCACGATTTTCTGACCCCGCGCTGTTTGATGCCTGCATCCGGCCGTATGACCTGGAATTAATGGAAGAAATAAATCGAACGTGCCCATTCAGCATCCTGCATGTTTGTGACTATCAACTGCCATACAGCAGCATATCCCGATTTGCCGATTATCCCGGCCAGGTCGTCAACGCCAGCCTGGAACTGACAGGCGGGAAGATCAGCGCGAAGGACGTGGCCACTATGTTCAACCGCCCCTTCATGGGCGGCATGGACCGGCTGGGCACGCTGGCCAAAGGTTCACCCGCGGAGGTCAGAAAAGCCGCGGAAGCGGCCCTGCGAGAAGCGCCCGAGCGCTACATCCTGGCGGCGGATTGTACAGTACCGGCGGATACAAGTTGGGATAACCTGAAAACCGCCATCGATACTGCCCATAACTGGAAACGGTAGGCGTAAAGGGTCAAAAATTTTCGGACGGCCGGGGAAGTTTCCACAGCCGTCCGTTTTGGCGTTTCAACGCTCACAGTTTTTTCAATGCATTTATGCGTCTCAGCATCTTTGCAATCCCAAACAGAAGGAAAAAGAGACACAGAACCATCAGGATGGTCATCCATGTCGCCACCGGCCGAAAAGACATGTGGGCCAGATTGATAATATTGATCACGGTCAGAGGCAATATGGCCGAAAACAGAGCGATCAATCGTTTGTATTTAACGGTTTTTGATTCAGAATCGGTAAATATCTGAGGTACATCCTCCCCGGTTACCGCTTTTCGAAAATACTGCCAGTAATTCATGGAACCCAGGTATTCCCAGCCGGCATCCCGGAAAAGAGTGAGGTAATCCTCCATCTTCTTAATATCCGGGGAATAATCCAGCCGGTAGGCATAATCCCGTTTTTCACCGCTCTCGAAGGTATAGATACCCGGAAAGATGACTTTCACCATGTGGTACCCCTGGTTGGACATGTCCCGCAGCCAGGTTTCCTCTTTTTCATCATCCCAGGCCGAAAACCAGCGGAATGTGCGAATTGTGTTCGTTGCAGACATTTTTACTCATTTCTCCAGAATGGGCAGCAGGGCGCTGCCGTTTTCAGCCATGATCTGCAGCCGGCGGATCTGTTCAGCCAGAACCTTCCGGCCAAGATCTGTAAGCACGTAGTATTTACGTCGATCTTCTTCCCCCGCAGCACGGATCAGCCCGGCTTTCTCAAGGTTGGAAAACGCGCCATACAGCGTGCCAGGCCCAATGGTCACGGTATTTTTGCTGATGGTCTCCACATATTGCATTACGGCGTACCCGTGGCGGGGTTCCGCCAGTGACAGCATGATGAAGCAGGTCGATTCGGACAGCGGAAGGTATTTTGACATCTCTTTATCAGTCATACTCTGTTCCTCGCTATAGCGTATGACGATATAATACCAGGCGATATATCGTGTGTCAAGGTACACCCCCATCCTGACCTTCCCCCAAATCCTAGAGGATTTGGGGGAAGGAAAAAAACCGGGGCATCAGCCCCGGCCAATTGAACGTATTTTCTTGGAGAAGATTTATTTGGAAAGCATCTCTTCCATAATTTTGCGGGCGATCTGCGGATCGGCTTTGCCGCGCATTTCCTTCATCACCTGGCCCACAAACCAGCCGATCAGGGTGACTTTTCCCGCTTTATACGAGGCGGTTTCGTTGGGACTGGCTGCCATGATCTTCGCGCAGACATCACGGATGGCGCTGTCATCGCTGACCTGCGCCAGGTTTTCATCTTCCACGATCTTCGCGGGGGCTCTGCCGGTGGATTCAACTTTAGCCAGCAGACTCTTGCCGGTGGAGGTGTTGATCGTCCCCGCATCCACCATTTTGATGATATCTGCCAGAAAGGCTGGTGTCAGCTTCAGCTCGTAAGCCGGCTTGCCTGCTTCGTTGACCATGCGCAGCACATCGTTCATGATCCAGTTGGACACGCGTTTGGGGTCGCCTTTGTATACCTGCACGGTGGATTCGTAGTAATCAGAAAGCGAGCGCTCACCGGTCAAAATTTCCGCGTCATATTCCGGCAGGCCATACGCCTGGATAAACCGCGCGCGGCGTTCGAGCGGCAGCTCGGGGTAATCCTTCAAAATGACATCCCGCCATTCATCCGTCATGCGGATGGCCAGCAAATCCGGTTCGCGGAAGTAGCGGTAATCGGCTTCGGTCTCTTTGGAGCGCATCTTTTTCAAGACACCGGAGTCCTCGTCCCATTCCAGCGTCCAGGTCTCGATCTTGTGCCCGGCTTCCACCTCGCTGATCTGGCGCTCAATTTCTTTGGCAATGGCCTCTTTGACGGCATCGATCGAGTTGACGTTCTTGATCTCGGTCTTGGGGTTCAGGTGGGTGGCGCCTTTGGGTCGGATGGACACGTTGGCGTCACAGCGCAGGTGCGCTTTTTCCATATCCGCTTCCGAGATGCCCAGCCAGCGCAGCAACTGGCGCAGGCGGATCAGGTATTGGGCGGCTTCATCCGCCGAACGCAGGTCAGGGCCGGTAACCATCTCGATCAACGGTACGCCGCAGCGGTTAAAATCGATCAAACGGCGGCCGGGTTCGTTGCGCGTTTTTCCGGCATCCTCTTCCAGGTGCATGTTATCAATGCTGACGTGGCGCACATACGCCTGCCCGTTGGGCGGATTCATGGGCATATCCAGGTATCCGCCCGTGGCTATCGGCTTGTCATATTGTGATATCTGGTACCCCTTGGGCAGGTCAGGGTAGAAGTAGTTCTTGCGGGCAAAATAGGAAAGCGGCAGAAGGTTGGAATGCATGGCCTTTGATAGCAGCACGGCTTTTTCCACCACAGCTTTGTTCAGGGTAGGCAGTGAACCGGGCAGGCCGGTGCAAACCGGGCAGATGTTCGTGTTGGGCGGGTCGAACCACGAATCCGCCTTGCAGGAGCAGAAAATTTTGGTGGTCGTATTGAGCTGAATATGCGTTTCCAGCCCGATGATGGCTTCGTATTCGGTCATACTCACCTTCTACTTTGTGATTGAACCGGATAGAACGGCAGGTTTTTCTTTACGCCAGGCATCCGTTTCGGTAGCCTGTTCATAGGCGCGCCCGATGCGAAATAGTGTGGCCTCGGAATAATCGGCGCCGAGTAACTGAATGCCGATGGGCAGTTGTTTTGAATCCAACCCGGCAGGCAGCGACAGGCCGGGAATACCGGCATGGTTGGCCGGCACCGTCAACTGATCGGCGTACTGCATAAGCACCGAATCACCATAAACCGCGCCCATTTCGAAGGCTGTGGTTGGTGTGGTGGGGGTCAGCAGCGCGTCCAACCGGTATTTGCCGTTCCGATCAAAGATCTGGTCGAAATCGCGGCGGATGATGGTACGCACCTTCAACGCCCGGTTGTAGTATTGTTCACTGTATTGTGCGGCAGAGACATACATACCCATCAAGATGCGCAGTTTGGGCTGCGGGCCAAATCCCTGCGCGCGGGTCTTCTTGTACAGGTCTCGCAACTCATGGATGGTCTCCGGGGTGCGGAATCCATATTTCACGCCGTCATAACGGTGCAGGTTGGAAGCGGCTTCCACGCGGCTGATGACGAAATAGGCGGGAATGCCATAGCGGGTATTCGGCATGGGTACATCGTCAATGATTTCGGCGCCCATGTCTTTGAGCAGCGCGGCTGCCCGCCGCACGGAAGCTTCGATCTCGGGGGAGATGGGCTGCATGCGCAGCTCACCTGTAGCCGGATCGGGGTAGGTGATACGGAAGTAGTCGGGAGAAAGACCAATACGCATACCCTTGACACCCTTTTCCAGTTCCGCCAGGTAATCGGGAACCGGCAGAGTGGCGGCGGTGTCATCCGAAGGATCCGCGCCGGCCATAACCTTGAGCATCAGGGCGGCATCTTCCACAGAACGCGCCACCGGGCCGGGGCAATCCAGAGAGCTGGCAAAGGCGATCAACCCGAAGCGTGATACCCGCCCGTAGGTCGGCTTGACACCCACCACACCGCAAAACGCGGCTGGCTGGCGGATGGACCCGGCAGTGTCCGTGCCCAGGGACAGCACGGCCTCACCAGCGGCTACTGAAGCGGCGCTGCCGCCCGAAGAACCGCCTGGAACCGTACGGGTATCCCAGGGGTTGCGTGTGCTGGGTTGGAAAGCGGATGATTCATTGGATGAACCATAGGTGAATTCATCCAGGTTGACTTTCCCCAGGGTTACGGCACCGGCGGCTTCCAGCCGGGCAACGGGAGTGGCTGTGTAGGGTGAAACGAAATTCGCAAGTATCTTTGATGCCGCTGTGGACGGAGTGCCTTTGAGCACAAAAATATCCTTCACCGTCAACGGAATGCCCGCCAGAAGGCCGGGATCATCGCCTGCTTTGAGTTTTTTATCCACCTCCCTGGCCAGCTCTCGGGCACGCTCGGGGGTCTGTGTAATGAAGGAATGCACTCGCTGCTGGTCTTCATCCGTGATCGTGCCGGGGGTAAGCGTGCCCGGCCGGCCGTCCACCAGTTTGATGCGCTCCAGCGAGGACTCAAGGATTTCCACGGCGGATACTTCTTTGCGCCGCAATAATTTTCCCAGTTCAACAGCAGATTGGTCGCACAGGTTCATGGTCATTTTAGGGTGATATGAGGAATTTCAGGAACGACAATATATCCGTCCCCGGTCGCCGGGGCCTGCTTGATGATCTCACCGGGCTCCGGGTAGGGTCTCCAGGTGTCATCTCTGGGAGCCGGGCTGATCACGGCTGTGTAAGGGACGCCGTGGGCGGTAATCTCCAAGCCGCTTTCCAGGGGAATGGCTTCCAGTTCCTGGATGGCTTTCAATTGATGATTTAATTGCAACCGCAAATATTCAGACTGAGTGGGTTCCAGTTCGAGCGCGGCAAGGTCTACCAGATGCGCAAACACTTCAGGGGTGATGGGATCTTTCATGCAGGCCTCCTGTCCGTAATTGTATCGTATTTTGATTCCGATCATCTGGAATGAAAAACCATCCCTGCCATAACAGCAGGGATGGTTCAGAGCTTAAGGTAACTGCCTATGGACAGGCGGGATTGAAATTCTGGTCAATCAGGTCGCCTCCCACTCCCGCATAATCATATTGCGGCGGAGTGAAGGTACAGACCGGGTTGGTAACCTTGATCGTACCAGACCATCCACTGTAGACCACCACGCTGTAGTTTCCGTCAATCTCGGGCTGCAATGTGACAACCGCGCCATTATCCGCGCTGACTGTTGAGCCGGGGGCGGCTCCAATATTACCGGAGATAGTGAATGTGGCCGAGGCTTCCGGGACGAAGTCCTGCCCGCCGGTGTTGGCGTTGATATTGGCGTAGGTGTATTTTACCGGGGAGAACTTGAATCCGATGCGTGATGGGGTAATTGTGCCGGACCAGTTAACCGGTACCACCACCGAGTAATTGCCCATTCCGTCAGGTCCGGTGACGACCGCGCCCGGATCGCCGGTCACGGTGATGGATACCGCCGGAACAGGTTCACCGGCCGGTGTAGCGGTCGGTCCCACGCCGACATTGCCGGAAATGGTGATATTCGTAACCGGCGGCACCTCGGTAAATGTGGCAGTGGCTGCCGGAACAAGTGTGTCTGTTGGGGTGGGCGGGATAAGTGTGTCTGTTGGGGTAGGCGGGATTAGTGTATCTGTTGGGGTAGGCGGGATAAGTGTGTCTGTCGGGGTGGGCGGGATTACCGTATCGGTGAAGGTCGGAACCACCGTGTCGGTGTTAGTCGGAACAACGGTATCCGTGTTGGTGGGAACTACAACTGTAAATGTCTGAGTCGGGATCGTTGTAAACGTGGCTGTAGGCACACCGGTAAATGTGGAGGTAGGCGCAAGCGTGAACGTGGATGTTGGAGCCGTTGTAAACGTTGAGGTGGGAATGCCAGTAAATGTAGCCGTTGGTACCAGCGTATTGGTGCTGGTGGATGTTGAGGTGGACGTGTAAATGCTGGTCTGTGTGGCGGTTCGGGTGACCGTTGAGGTAAAGGTTCGCGTGGCTGTTGAAGTAAACGTGGAGGTTGCCATGCCGCCGGAATAGAAGAAGCCGGAAGGCCCGATCCAGCCGGTGAAGTTGCCGGCATTGTCTCTGGCGCGCACGCAAATGTAGTAATAGGTGTTGGATGTTAACGTGGGAGCTGTCCAGGTATTGGTGGTGACGGCCCAAACGTTATTATTACAATCGATATCTCCGCCCCAGGCGACCTGGTACAGGCTGAAACCGCTCCAGGTATCTCCTGAGGGATTCCAGTACCAGGTCGGGGTTGAATCATTGGTGGGCGAGTTCGTGAATGGGATACCCGGAGCGGTGGGAGGCGTGGTATCTGTTGATGCCGTCTTTGTCCGGGTTGCCGTCTGGTAGGCGTAGTATGTGAGCGCCCAGTTTGGAGTGCGGGTGGGAGACCGATAAAGAGTCCGCGTGGGTAATATCACGATGGGGCTGACGGGGGTTACCGTAGCCGGTGCAACACTGGTAAACGAGGGAACGCCGGGAGTAACCGGTGTAACCGTCCATACGTCTGGCAGCGACCTCGCGGTGGCGGTAGCCGCCGCGGCGTTCATGGTTGGCACTTTGGTTGGCGGGGGAAAGGGATTCAAGAAGGAGTACGGGTTGACGTAAATATTAATGAACAGGACTGTCAAGATCAACCCTGCCAGCATGATGATGGAAGCCAGAATGTCCCAGAATTTTAATTTCATCTCGTCCCTCGTATCACGAAAGCCTTAACCAAGTCTGTTTTATACCAATGCAACTCTTCTAACAATCATACTGGAAAAGACAGGCTTTGTGCCATTTTTAAGGAAACCGTTGGATAAAATTTGTAGATAGTTTTCAAACCTTCTTTTTTATAATACATCACAGAATAACAAACAAGCCCCCGCCATGCAACAGGCGGGGGCATATGCAAACAGTTTCGTATTCTTTGTTTAACTGACAGCCGTTGTCTGCGTGACAGAAGGGGCGGCGTTGTAATTGGTATCGCCAGCCTGATCGGCAGTGATACTGCAAGTGCCAATAGTATCAAAGGTGACATTGCCGCCAGATATCGTACAGACGCCTGGGGAGTTGTTGGTGTAGGTAACCGGAAGCCCGGAAGTTGCTGATCCTGACAGCGCGTAGGAACCGCCCACGCTGCCGGTTGCCGGAGCCGAGAAGGTAATCGTCTGGTTGGCTTTGGCAATGGTGACGTTTTGCGTATTGGACGCGGCGTTGAAATTGGTGGTGGCGGCGCCGTCCGCCTGAACAACACAGGTTCCCGCTCCGGATACCGTGAAGGTGCTGCCCGCGCTGAAGGCGCATGGTCCGCTGACCTGACTGTAAGTCAGAGTCCCGCTGTCAGTATTGGTCGTTGTCGCGTTTACGGTGAAGTTTGGATCGCCATAGGTGACAGCGGGCGCCGCATCAAATGTTATTGTCGCGTTGGCTTTTTGTAACGTCACCGTCAAAGCCGCACTGGTGACAGAATTGTAATTGTCATCTGATGCCTTGGTGGCGGTCACCTGGCAGGTCTGGCTGACATCCACAACGGTCAGGGTGGTTCCCGCGACCGAGCAGCCTGCGGATCCTCCGTCGCTAAAAGTCACGGCTCCCGTGCCTGAACCGCCCGATGAACTGAGCGCTGCCGTAGCGCCATATGTCACAGGGTTTGGCGTGCTGATAGCTGTCAGTGTGGACTGGTTGGCTTTCGATAGCGGGACATTCACAGACGCGCTGGTGGCTGAAAGATAATTCGCGTCAGCCGCCTTGGTGGCGGTAATATCACAGGTACCGCTGGCATTTGTCACATTCAGCGTGGTTACGGCGGTGATTGAACAACCGGTGGAGGCGCCGGCGCTATAGGTCACCGCGCCTGTGCCGCTGCCGCCAGTGGTGCTCAACGTGGCAGTGCTTCCATACGTGAGTGATGAAGGTGTGACACTGGCGACCAGGGTCGCCTGATCGCCTGGATTTACCGTATGGGCGATTGTGCCCACGGAACCGGCATTCGAACCGTCGCCGCTGTAGGTGGCGGTAAGAGTCTTGCTGCCAGCCGTGGTGGGGGTCAATGAGCAGGAGCCGGTGCCGCCGGCCAGGGTAATGGCCGGTGAACACGACACGGTGCCGTCGCTGACCGTCACAGTGCCCGTGGGTGTACCGGAGCCGGTGACCGAAACGGTAACCGTAATGGCATCGCCCACCTGTGATGGATTGGGTACATGCCCGGTGATGGTCGTTGTGGATGCGGGCAGGGAAGATGTGGTAAAGGTAAGGTCGCCGCCGTAGGTTCCGCCGACGCTGTTATAAGCCGCCGCCCGGAAATGATACAGAGTGCCGGGAGTCAACCCGGAAATAGAGGTGCTCACACTGGTCGGGACGGAACCGGTTAATGCTGTCCCAAGGGTTACATTGGTCCCATACGCGGACGTCAAACCGTACTGGAATACAACCGTCGTCGAGCTGAGGTTGGCCGTCACCGTACCATTCAAGACAGCCGTAGTATTACCAATACCCGTGGCGGCGTTGGTAACCACGGTCGGAGCGGCCGCGCCGCCGTAATTAAATCCATTGGGGCCCGCCCAGGAGGATTCGTTGCCATCATTGTCCACAGCCCTGACGAACATATAGTACAACCCGGTCGATGTGATCGTGGGAGCTGTCCATGAATTTGTATCAGAGGTATAGATCGTGTTATTGCCGCCGCTGTCTGTGCCCCAGGTGATCTTGTACCCTTTGAGACCGCTGCCACCAGAATCCGTGGAGGCTGTCCACGTAAAGGTGGGGGTGGAATCCGAGGTCGGATCATAACAGTAGGGGAAACCCGGCGTGGTCGGCGGAATGGTATCTGATGTGCCGGTGGAACTGGTCGATGTCTTTGTTGCCGTCTTTAACGCGACTGATGTTAATGTCCGGTTGGGAGTATTGGTTATGGATTTGGTTATGGAAGGACTGGCCGTACGGGTGCGGGTGGCTGTTCCGGTGGGAAGAACCAGGTGAGTGCCGGTCGCGGTTATGGTCGAGGTCGCGTAGACGGTAGTCACGGAAGGCACCCCGGGTGTTTCCGGGGTGGATGTCCACAGGTCTGGCAAAGAACGCTGTGAAGGAGTCAGTGTGGGCACTTGAAGGCTGGCTACCGGCGTTGGCGGCGGAAATGGATTAATAAAGGAATATGGATTTACAAAGATATTAATAAATATGGTGGCCAGTGCCAGCCCGCCCAGCATCACCATAGAAGCCAGAATATCCCAGAACGATAGTTTCATCGCTTCCCATCCTTTTAACGAAAACCCAGACTGTGTTTTTCAGTATAGTCCGGAATATTTCAGAGTCAAGCCGATACAAACCGGCCTGTATTTCAGAATCTGAAATACCGGTTCGAACCTACCGGCAAAAATCCCCGTTTGGGCAAGCCTTGCGATGGATAGCTGTCGGGAAATCCAATGAGGGAAAGTGCAAGAATCGAGCCTGCTGTAGTAAAACAGACCGGCAGGTTACAGATCCTGTTATAAGATCAATTTGCATATGTGAAAGCCACCGGGCCTTCCCAGTTTGATTCATTTCCAATGGCATCATAGGCGCGAACACAGAAGTATTCTGTCGTTTCGGCTGTCATCGGGTACACGGGTGTCCAGTGCGAAACGGTGGTAAAAGCCACCGGCTTACCGCATTTGTTGGCGGATCCCTGATAAATGGAATACCCGGCCAGCCCGCCGATCATTCCCGAATGCGTGTCGGTGGATTCTGTCCAGGTAAAATAGGGCCGCTCGGTGTTCGCCGGACTGTCGGTTTTCAGGTTACGGGGTGTTGACGGGGGTTTGTCATCATACTTAAAGAGGAAAGTGGACGGCGAACCAACGATTTTTCCCTTTGGTGAGACTGCCACCAGCCGGAAATAATAGATTCCACTGGTGACGGCTGCCCGGCTGTAATGCAAATTGGACGTTTTGATGGATAATTTCCCGTTTTGCTTTGTTCCAAAATACAACAGGTAATGATCGATCTCTTGAATGGATTTGGACGTGCTCCAGGAAAAGGAGGGGATGGATTGAATGTTCTGCCAGGTATTATCAAATACACCAATGGGGGCGGTTATGGTAAGAACCTTTTTGTCGGCTTCTCTCGACCCGGTGGGTGCCAATGGATTTTTAGTTGGCAGTGACAGGCCGCTTAATCGCGGCGGGGTACCAGTGGAAGCATTTTTCCCATCATTCGGAGGCAGAATCAATACTGGGGTATTGGTAAAGGCCATCTCTGTGGGGGAAGACCCATCCAATGTTTCCAGTGATCCATCCGGTGTTTCAGATGGCAAAGGTGTCCAGATTTCGGGCAGGGCAACGGTCGACGGTGTTATGGAGGGTACAAAGACCACCTCGGCGGGTGTGGGCGGGGGAAAGGGGTTCACGGCTGATTCGGGGTTGTTATAGAGATGAAAAAACAGCGCAGCCAGGACCAGGGAGGCTGCCAGCAGAATGATTGAAAGGGTGTCCCAAATTGATATCTTCACAGTCTTGGGGATGCTTCTGATCTGGATGGTTAAGTATACATTCCAATTCGTCACATCTGGTACTTTGCTGTGGTTAAGGCTTGATCACAGGGCACAACTCAGGCATGCTATAATCATTCCGTGGTGAAGAAAACGCCTGAGCTTCCACTTGAGGGGGATACGCGGACCGAAGCCGATGATCACACCCACCATGTTCGGGTGCAGGCTGCGGTTGAATTGCCGCCGGGAGCAGAGGTCAGGATCACCATTCAATACAGGCCAAATGAAAACGCGCCATTTAAGTCAGAGGTTGTCGATCTGACCGGGGGCGCTGCCGCCGAGCACCGCTCACTTATTTTTGATCTTGAAAAACTCCCGGAACCATTGCAATTATTTGACCGGGTTAAAGCCTGGTGGCATCATTTTTCCACCCGGCCGAATTACCCCTACTACCTGATGGCTGCTGCGTTGGTGGTGTATCTACTACTGCGCTTGATCCACCTGTCAGATTTTCCCATCTACTTCTTCACCGATGAAGCTGTCCATACCATGCTGGCAGACAGCCTTTTGAAGAATGGGTTTTCCAGCGCCGAAGGCGAATTCTTACCCACATTTTTCAAAAGTGGGGAAACGCTCAACGCGGGTTTTCCCGTTTATATGCACCTTTTACCGGTGCTGCTGGGAGTGCGGTCAGTTCTGGCCACCCGGTTGGTGTCAGTAATCACCACCCTGCTGGCGGCTGCCGGACTTGGCATGATCTATTCCCGTATTCACAGCCCCCGGCGCGGTTGGCTGGCGGTCTTGATCCTCTCCATTACCCCCGCGTGGTTTTACCATTCACGAACCGCCTTTGAGACTGTGATTGCCGTATCGTTTTACACACTGTTCCTTCTTGGTTATTTTGAGTATCGAAACGGCAATCTGCGCTGGTTATACGCGGCCATCACCGGGGCGGCACTGGCTTTTTACAGTTACAGCCCTGCCCGTGTGGTGGTGGCTATTACCGCCTTGATCATGCTGGTTTCTGATTTTAAATACCATTGGCACAATCGCAAAAACCTTTGGAAGCCATTATTGTTTTTTGTGATCATAACCCTGCCATATTTTCGATATTTGTACCTGCATCCCATTGAAAACCAGCGCCATCTCGAGTTGTTGAGGAGCTACTGGGTCAGGTCCGAGCCGCTTACCTGGAAAATCTGGCAGTTAATCACAACCTACGCCCAGGGTTTGAATCCCTATTACTGGTTCTTTCCCAACTCCATTGACCTGGAGCGTCACATCATGCGGGGAATGGGGCACCTGGGCTGGTATTTCCTGCCATTCTTCATCGGTGGGGTCGTTTTAGGCATAAAACGCTGGAGGAATTCAGGCTACCGGTTGATGTTGCTTTCATTGTTGGCGGCTCCATCCGGCGCGGCAGTTGCCGAGATCGGGATCACCCGCGCGCAATTCATGGTCATTCCAGCCGCTTTCTTCATTACCATTGGAATCGAGCATTCCATTGAATGGCTCAAAGAGCGGATAAAGATCAAGCGGTCAATTGAGACCCCCGTGTTTCTCTTTCTGGTGTTGGTTAATTTCCTTTTCCTGGACAATGTTTTAACCAATGGCCCGACATGGTTTGATGATTATGGATTAAATGGATTGCAATACGGCGCGCGGCAGGTATTTGGGCGTATCAAGGAGATTCGCCAGTCCAACCCGACGGTTCCCATTGTGTTGACACCTGAATGGGCAAATGGAACGGATACACTTTCCAATTATTTCCTGGAAGGACTGCCCCCCATTGAGTTGGCGGGGTATAAAGCGTTTATTGATGAAGAAAAGGATTTCAGCGAAAAGACGATATTCATCATGACGCCCGATGATCTCACCAACATCATCTCCAGCGGCAAATTTGAACCGCTGCGGATCATCGATGTGATCTTCTACCCCAACGGAAAACCTGGTTTTTATTTTGCCCACATGAAATACAACCAGTTGGCCCGCCAGGCGTTTAATCAGGATCTGGAAGGACGCGATGACCTGCAGGGCGCCAACTTCATGATCCATGATGATCCTGTCAGTATGGCTTCTTCCGTCCTGGATATGGGAAACCTCTCCCAGTTGTTTGATAATGACCCGGCTACATTGATCCGCACAAAAGAGGCAAATCCGCTGGTCGTGGAACTGGTTTTTCCAAAACCAAAAGTTATCCACGATATTTCTGTGCGTATTGGCGGATCATCCACAGAGGTTTTCGCGTATGTCCTCCCGGAAGGATCGGCCATACCGTACGCTTCCAGTGTGACGGTCGGCCCATCAAGTGAGGTACGGCGGGTGAATATCCCCATCCGGCAGGAAAAACCGGTTACGCAGATCCGCATGGAAATCCGTGGCATATTGGACAGTGTGCCCTCGCATGTTCACCTCTGGGATCTGGAATTGAAGTGAGACTGTCCGGTTCAATGCCAATATTTTCACACCTGACAGGGAAAAATTGGGTGGTCGCGGCCGGAATCTTCGTATCGGCGGTCACAGGTTGGACACGCTTCTCCCTGTCTCTGGCGAATTGGAATCTTTACCAACAATTGGGTATCAAGCCCGGGGTATGGTACCTGTGCGTCAACGGGCTGGTGATTGGATTGGTGTATACTGTGGCTGGAATTCTGGTTTTGTACCAGCCTGGAAATTGGAAGAAAACAGTTGCCGGGTTATTAATCTCCGGTCTTGTGGTGCATTGGATTGACCGGATTTGCTTTGCCAGTTCGCAAGACGCCCGGATTGGCCTGCCCTTTTCGCTGGTGTTTTCTGCCGGCTTGACTCTGATCGCCTTGATACTGATGTATTCCAAAACCACAAAAGCCGTTTAAAAGAATGGACGTGCAGTCATGGCTGATGAAATTGAAGTGAAATTCCTTCTTAAAGACCTTCCCCGGCTGGAGCTTCGGTTGAAAGCCATGGGGGGAAAACTGATCCACCCGCGGGTAAAGGAAACCAATCTGCGCTTTGATACCTCAACCGGAGATCTTTCCCGCGACCATCGGGTATTGCGGCTCAGGCAGGACCAGGTTGTTCGCCTTACATACAAGGGCGCGGCTCAGGTCAATCACACGGTGAGTGTTCGCGAAGAAATTGAGGTTGAAGTCAATAATTTTGAAGATACACGGCTAATCCTTGAAATGCTCGGGTACAGGCCGTTCATGTTGTATGAGAAATATCGCACCACGTATATTCTGGGAGATGTTGAGATCACCCTGGATGAAATGCCCTATGGCCATTTCTCCGAAATCGAAGGTCCGAACGCGGCCCGCCTGCAGGAAGTCGCCGAATCACTCTGGTTGGACTGGTCTCTGCGCTCCATGGAAAGCTATTCCGCTCTGTTTGAACGGGTTAAAGCCAATTGTGGTTGGACGATGCAAAACCTGTCATTCGAAGATTTCACCGGCAAATCGGTCACACCCAAAGACCTCGGTCTGAAATTTGCCGATCGGGCGGAGTAATCTACCCGGCAGGTTTATCGTTTGCCAATGGTGGCGGCGTAGACTACAAGTTCGTCTTCTCCGTCCAACGCAAGCGCCGTGTTGAGCAGATCGTCATCATAGGCGGCAATCCCGCAGACTCCACATTGGATGGATTCGGCTGCCAGATAAAGATTCTGACAGACATGTCCGGCGTCCAGCAATACATAGCGGTAGGCTCGTTCTGAATAGCGCCAGGCCATGCGTTCCATGATGGCCGCCCAGAAGAAAGCAGCCGCGCTGGTGCGAATGTGACTCTGGTCTTTGCACGCGGCCGTGATCTTCTCGTTGATGCCAGCTTCCATATTAAAGGGGTAAATAATGTGTTTGAGTGCGGAATAGCGGTACAAACCGGGATTGAGGTTTCCCACCCTGTTTATCAGCAGGTAGGTCTCGAAGGCGTGCCGGCAGCCTGCCGAAGGGACAACCCGCATTGTGGCCGGCCGGTCTGATATGGATTTGACCCCCTGGGTGACCCATAACAGGTAGGATAATTCATCCATGCTCAATTCTGTTTGCGAATATTTTCGGAGTGAGGAACGGACTTCCATGGCGGTGCGAAGATCCATGGATGGAACGGACACCTTTGCCGGATCAGGAAGTTCAATGACATTGGCATCCGGGGGAACAGACTGTTCCAGAGGCGGCTGGGGAACACCTCTGCGCTGACCGGGCTCGGTCAGATGGGCATATTTTGTTTTTGAAAAAAATTCGTTACCGATGGACATGGCTCATTCCTCCCGATATCAATAATTATAGAAAAATTATGCCCTCCGGCGCAAGATGCGCCGCGAAATTGCCTTCCATAGAAGGCTGACCTCTTTGATCCGGAAAAAGATCAGAACCAGGCTGTAAACCACCACTCCCAGAACCAATCCGACCAGGGTAACCAGCCAGATGGGCAAAGAGATACTCCAAACAAGCCAGAGGTAAAGTGTCACGGCCATACATCCACAGGCAATCAGGCCTTTCCAGGCAGCATCCAGAACCGCGTCTCCCTGCAAGCCATTCAGCCGACGCCGCATGATTACCAGTAAGACAGCCATTTCAAGTCCGGTGGCCAGCGAATTGGCCAGTGCCAGACCCCCATGCGGCATCCAGCCCGCCTGAAGAAAGAGCATGGAAAACATCAGGCTGAAACCGATGTTCAACGACATAGCCAGTACACCAACACTGACCGGCGTTTTCGTGTCATGCAGGGCATAAAAAGCCCGGCTGACAATCTCAACGACACAATGCCCGACCAGTCCGGCCGCGTACCAAAGCAGCGCCCAGGACACCAGTTCGGTGGAGCGGTCGCCAAACCGGCCGCCGTGGTAAAGCAGACGGATGATTGGTTCTCGCAGCAGCATCAACCCGACCGAAGAGGGCATGGCAAGCAGCAATACCGCGCGCAGCGTGGATGCCAGTGAGGACCGCATTTCATCCAGCTTCCCCAGGGCAACCTGGGCGGAGAATGTAGGCAGGGAGGCAATCGCAATGGTCTGCGCGATCAATGCCTGGGGCATCATCATCAGGGTAAAAGCCGTGTTGATACCGGTCAGGCTGCCCTCCGGCTGGCGGGATGCCAGGTTGGTGTTCACCCAGAAATTTAGCTGGACAATACCGGCGCCAAAAAGCCTGGGTAACATCAAACGACCAACTTCACGAACACCCGGGTCTTCCAACCCCAATATGGTTTTATAAGGAGCTTTCAACCGGATAAGAGACGGAATTTGCACCACCAGATGCAAGGCCGCGCCCAGCACGGTTCCCCATGCAAGACCAAAAATCCCGATGGTGGGTGAAAGAAAAATAACACCCAGAATGATACCGACAGAATACATCGATGGAGCCAGCGCCGGGAAAAGAAAAACCTGGTTGGCGTTGAGGATGCCCATGATCAATCCGCTGAGACCGAATATCACCACGGACGGCAGGATCACCCGCAGTAATTGAACGGTCAGCAGGAATTTTTCTGGTTCGTCCGCGAAACCCGGCGCCAGAAGGTATTTAACAATTTGCGGTGCGAATATGGCCGAAAGGGCACTGACAACTGTCAGGATAATGACGATCAGGTTGGCTATGGACGATGCCAGGTGCCAGGCACGCCGGGTTTCTTTGCGGGTCAGAAAACCGGTAAATGTGGGTACAAACGCGGATGCCAGCGCGCCCCCGGCAACCAGGTTAAACAGAGTTTCGGCCAGCCGGTTGGCTGTATTGAAGGCTTCCATTTCCGCGCCGGTACCAAACCCGCGCATGATCAGAATGCCTCTCGCAAGCCCGATCAGGTTGCTGAGAACGAAAGCCGCCATCACGGTACCGGCGGCGCGGGCGATCTGGCGGTTGGCTGAATGGACTGTATCAGGTTCAGCTGACATGTCAGAGATTATACGATATAAAATATAATAGCTTGCCTGCATGGATGCATGGCTTGCAGCATCGAATAACTCCCGGGGCAAAAAGCAACCGATCAACGATGAATTATTTCGAGAAAGAATTGTAAAGGACGGACCATGCCCGCGAAGAAATCTTCTCCCGATCATAAAAAAACACCGGAAACACCCGAATCCGATGCTTCACATTCGGAAACTGCTGAAAACACAAAAATGGAATCCGCGACGCGCGAGACAGATCATATTGAATCGCCTGCCAGACCTGACAACCGGGTGTGGCTGGTATTTGGCCTGTCTTTGCTGGGAGGCCTGGTACTGGGTTACCTGTTAAGTTTTTTCCTCTTGGTCAAACCAGCCCGGGAACAACTGGCGGTAACCTCAGTCATGCAGGTGGATGAAGATTTGTCAACCAACCAGATCAAGTCTGACCTGTCGAATACCCGGCTGCGGCAGCAGGAGATGGAAATTCGATATTTAACGGCGGCTGCCCGTCTGGAAAGTGCCAATCAATATATTCTCCTGTTACGCATGGAAAATTGTGTTACCACCGCCCATCTTCAAGTGGAGCAAAAAAAGGGGCTGGAAGCCCGGAAATCCCTGGCTGATCTGCGCACCCTGTTTGATCAATTACGACCATATATCAACAAGAAAGACGGCCACGCATCCGACACATTGGACGCGTTGATCCAAACGGCTATTCAAGACCTGACCAGTGATCCGGAAACTGCCCGCAGTGATCTTGACGCTATCATGGAACACCTGCAAAAAGTTGAGGTAACTCTTTTCCATATGGAATAATTCTTGCATATGCTATACTTTCAACGTATCCGGTAAGCATATCTACTGGAATCTACCGACAAGATAGCCATGAACAAAGACCAGGATTCCACCCAAAAGCCAGTAAACCTGTTACTGGAAATTAGTCGTGAGTTAACAGCCGCTCTCGATTTACATACCGTTTTGGAAAGGGTGCTGGCGCTTTCCACGGGGAGTATCGGGGTGGAACGGGCCAGTTTAATCGTTATTGATGACCGCAATAAACCCATCGACGCGGCCATCATGGTGGATGGCCGAATCATCGCGCATCGAACCGACCAGCTTCAGGCCACCATTGAAAGCGGGTTGGCGGGTTGGGTGATTAAAGAAAAAAAGTGCGTCTGGATTAAAGACACACTAAAGGACAATCGCTGGTTGAGACGGCAGGACGATGAACCGGAGAAAACCGGGTCAAAATCAGCCATCTGTTTACCCTTGATGCAGCGCGACTCTCTGGTGGGCGTGCTGACAATTGTGCACCCCCAGCCTGATTCTTATTCGCAGGATGATTACAAGTTGCTGCAGGGAGTTGCCGACCTGTGCGGTTCTGCCATTGGCAATTCGCGTCTGTTTGAATCGCTCAAATCGGCCAACCGGCGGTATCGTGAATTGTTCGACGATAGCATTGACCCCATATTTATTACCGATATGGAAGGGGAGATCCTCGAAGCCAACCGGCAGGCCAGCGGCGTCACCGGCTACCAGCCGGTAGAGTTGATCGGTCGCTCGTTGTTTGACCTGCAAACCCGCGACCGTTCCATTATTCAGGAGGAACAATCCCGACTTTCCACCGGTATGGCGATCTCTTTTGAATCAAAAATGATGCTGCGCAACGGCGCCACACTACCGGTCATGGTGCATATTCGCCGCGAGAACATTGACGACGTGGATTTAATGCAATGGCTCTTCCGGGATATCAGCGAGCGCAAGGAGCTCGACCGGCTGCGTGACGATCTTTCGGCTATGATCTATCACGATCTGCGCTCTCCTCTGGCCAATGTGATCTCCAGCCTGGATATCATGCTGGCCTCACAGCCTGATCTCACCACGCCCAATGCCGGGCTGATACAGATCGCCTACCGCTCGGCGGAACGCATGCAACGTTTGATCAGCGCGCTGCTGGATATCAGCCGCCTGGAGGCAGGGCAATCCATTCTGAAACCAAAAATCACTGAGGCGCGAACCATCTTGCAGGAAGCCTTTGATGTGGTAAAGCCAAATATCGACACAAAACAGCAAACCCTGGCTCTTGTTTTACCCAAAGAACCAGTTTTTCTGTATGTGGATATTGACATGATGCGCCGGGTATTGATCAATCTGACAGAAAATGCCAACAAGTTCACCCCGAACGGCGGCGCCATTCAAATGGGATGCCTTGTTCAGGACGAGAAGGCAGAGTTGTGGGTGCGAGATAGTGGCCCGGGAATACCGGCGGAAAGCGCGAAAACAATTTTTGACAAATATGTTCGTCTCCAGAGCGAGAACACGCCCAAAGGGCTCGGACTTGGTCTGGCATTCTGCCGGCTGGCTGTGGAAGCCCATGGGGGAAATATCTGGGTTGAAAGCTCACGTGGACAGGGCAGCCGGTTTGTTTTGACGGTTCCTCTTGCAAAAGAGACTCTTTAATTCCTACTGGAGTTCATGAAATAATGGAAGAAATCGCGCGAAACGTCTTTATTGAGACAGGATTTATCGGTGTAACCATCGGCGCCATCCCATTTTCACAGGGGCAGATTCTGATCGATGCACCCTTCCGCAATGATGATATCCGCTCCTGGCGTGCCTCACTGGTTAACCTGGCAGCCGGCGGAGAGCGTGTGCTCATTAACCTTGACGCGCATTACGACCGCACCCTGGGGTCGCGCGCCATGGAAGCCACATTGATCGCCCATGAAGCAACCGCCATAGCGTTTCGCAGCCGCCCGTTGACATTCAAGAACCAGCACCTGGGAACAGGAGCCGCATGGGAACAAAGCAACAACCTGGGAACGGTGCGCTGGGTCCCGCCCGACCTTACCTTTGATTGTGCCATTTATCTATATCCCGATAGTCACCCCCTGGTGATGGAACACCATCCCGGCCCCATGGCCGGGTCGTGCTGGGTCGAAATTCCCGGTGAGAAAGTGATTTTTGTCGGCGATACACTTCCGGTTGATCAACCGCCATTCCTGGCAAACGCTGATATTCCAGCGTGGATAACATCTCTTGAAATACTGCAATCTCCGCGTTTTACGGGGTATAGAATTGTCAGCGGCAGGGGCGGTATGACCACAGTGGAAAAAGTTCCCGCGCTCATCCAATGGTTGAATGGTGTTGAAGAGAAGATAAAGGCCATGGGTGAGAAAAACACACCGCCTGAGGAAACCGCGGGACTGGTCAATGGACTTCTGGGGGCGTTTGCCTTCCCGGCAGAATTTAAGAGCCAGTACACAGACCGTCTGAAATGGGGTCTTTTCCAGTATTACGCGCACCGTTACTTCCCCATGCGCGCCGAATCGGAAGAATGACCATGCCCGCAGAGTACGCCAACTGGTACAAGGCTGTTGTTGAGGTTACCCGTGGAAGAATCGTCGAGTCAATCCATTATGGAGCGGCGGCTGTCGTTAACAGTGAAGGTCGAATGATTGCGTTCTACGGTGATCCGTACGCGGTTTCTTTTATGCGCTCCTCCGCCAAACCATTCCAGGCACTGCCGTTCATTGAACTGGACGGAGATGAAAAATTTGGCTTTACTCCCGCCGAAGTCGGACTGATCTGCGCTTCACATTCGGGTACCGATGAACATCGCGATGCGCTGCTGCGTTTGCAGGCGAAGATCGGCATTACCGAAGCGGATTTAATGTGCGGCACGCATCCCCCCTTCCACCAACCCACGGCAAATTCTCTACTCATACGTGGAGAAAAACCCACCCCCAACCGGCACAATTGTTCCGGTAAACACACCGGCATGCTGGCGCATGCCCGGTTAAGGGGTATGCCGTTAATGAAATACCTTGATATGGATTCCCCCGTGCAGCAAAGCATACTTCAAGCCTTTTCCGAAATGTGTGAAATTCCCTCAGAGCAGGTGGAACTGGGAATAGATGGCTGCTCGGCGCCGGTTTTCGCGGTTCCTTTGTTCAATGCCGCGCTCGGTTTTGCCCGCTTGAGTGATCCACGTGAATTGAAGCCTGAACGCGCCAGAGCCTGCCGGAAGATATTCGACGGTATGACCGGAGCGCCCGGCATGGTGGCTGGACCGGGACGCTTTGACACTCTTTTCATGGAAACGAACAAGGGAAGGATTTTGACAAAAACCGGTGCGGAAGGGTACCAGGCTTTCGGTATTCCGGCTGCGGATGGGCGTCCCGGTTTGGGAATTGCCTTGAAAATTGCGGATGGAGATGTGAATGACCGCGCGCGGTCATTGATGGGATTGGAAATCTTACGCCAATTGGATTTGCTGACACCGGATGAAGCCGACAAATTGGCCGCCTTTGACACCCGCAAGATTACCAACTGGCGAAACATCGAAATCGGTGAGATACGCCCCTGTTTTGAGTTAATCAAGTTGTCCTGATCGGGAGGGGTGACGTATGCGAATTCCCCGTATCCTTGTAATTGATGATGATCCGACCATTACCCGGATCGTCAAATTAACCCTGCGCAATAAGGGGTATGAAGTTGACTGCGCCGAGGATACCCACAGTGGATTGAAGGAATTATTTCAAGAAACAATCGACCTGTTGCTGCTGGACTATATGCTTCCTGAACAAAACGGTCTATCTTTCTTGAAGGATATCCGGGCCGAACCAGAATTGAAGAAGTTACCGGTGATCATGATGACCACCATCAGTTCGGGCGATGTTGTGCAGGCAGCCCGTATTCTGGGTGCCAATGACTTCATTACCAAACCTTTTGATTTGAACACGCTCTTGGAAAAGGTAGCCAAATATGTTCCTTTTCCCCAGGAAGAGGAGACACTTGCTGATGGCGAAGAGACATCAGATGCTACTAATGATCAGACGGTGAATTAATACGTTTCCCCATAACAAGAGCGTCTTCTCCGTCAGAGTAGTACCTCTGGCGGATTTCCTTTTTCTGGTATCCCAGTTTCTCATATAAATGGATGGCTGCCTGGTTCGACCTTCGAACGCAGAGTTGAATGACCGGCCGACGCACCAGTTTTTCAATTTCTTTCATCAAAGATTCCCCAATACCCTGACGGCGGAACTCTGAAGCCACACCCACCAGGCTCACCCAGGCGCAGGATTCAAAGAAATTCTCCTCCACAGAAATAAAGCCCACCAGGGTATCCCCTGTGTGGGCTTTGATATGAATTCCCCCGGGAAAGATCAGGGCTGTCAGAAGATCAAGCACCGGCCAGGCGTCTTCTTTGAACACCTCTTTGATCAACCTGCGTAAGGCGTTCAAATCCTGCAGCCTGGCCGGTGATGTACGAAAGATCAAGCTTTCGAACCAACTCCTTTTACAAAGTTGTTCAACATGCTGGTGAATTCCATCGGGAATATGTATTTGGTAGCCGGGTTGGCCGACATATTCTTCAGGGTGTCAAAGTACTGCAAAGTGACGGTATGCTGATCGAGCTTATTGGCCACCGCGTCGATCTTAGACAGGGCGCCGGCGTAACCTTCGGCCCGCAATTGTTGGGCCTGCAACTCGCCTTCCGCTTTCAAAATACTGGATTGTTTATCGCCTTCCGCGCGCAGAATGGCCGCCTGTTTTTCACCGGTGGCCACATTGACAGCCGCCTCGCGGGTACCTTCAGATTCTGTGACAATGGCGCGGCGATTCCGCTCCGCAGTCAACTGGCGGTTCATGGCTTCTTGTACTTCGCGCGGCGGAATGATCTCGCGGATTTCCACGTTGGTCACTTTAACACCCCAGCGTTCGGTCACTTCATCCAGACGGGTACGCAGCATGGTGTTGATGTGTTCGCGCTCGGAAAGCACACCATCCAGCGGAATACCACCGATAACGGAACGCAGTGTGGTAGTCGCCAGACCCTGGGCAGCCAGTTCAAAATTACCAACCTGCAGCACGCTTTCCGTTGGGCTGACCAGTTTGTAGTACCAGAGGAAATCAATGGAGATGGGTGCATTATCCTTGGTAATGGAAGTCTGATGTGGAATTTCGCGTACCTGCTCGCGCAGGTCAACCCGCACCGCTCGATCGATGATCGGGATGAGCAGGATCAAACCAGGGCCTTTGTCGCCGATGCAACGTCCCAGTCGGAAGACAACCAGTCGTTGGTACTCAGGCACGACCTTGATAGCCGACGAGAGGAAAAATATTGCGATGACTACGACAAATCCAACAAGACATAATACGGGGGTAATTGAAGCGGGATCCATTCTGTCTCCTTATACTAAGTTTTCTTACTCGTGCAACAGATCAGAGGAAGATTTCTCCTCTGTCCATGGTTCTACTTCGAGTGTGAAGCCATGCTGAGAGATTACAGTCACTTTCGTGCCGGCAGATATGGGTTCCTTCGAACGCGCACTCCATTCTTCATTCAGCATAAAAACGGTTCCTGTATGGTGAACGGCTGATCGGGCAATACCCGACTGTCCAACCAGTTTTCCTGTGCGATTGTAGGGTTTCATCTTCAACGCTTCCAGGCCGCGTGTCGCGATGATCCACATCAATCCGGTGACCAGCACGGACGTTACCGAAGCCAGGATGGGATTAATGGCCGGTTGGCCTGATTCGGTGCGGAACATGAATACCGAACCGACGATCATGGCCAGAATGCTGATCACCAGGTAGAGCAGGTTGCGTGATTTACGCAGCACAAACAGGAAGGGAAATACTCCTCCCAGCAGTATGACCAGCGCCCACCAGTTGATGGGCAAATTTGCCACGGAATACCCGGCAATGATTATGGCCAGCACGGCACCAACTTCCAGAAGACCGGTGCCAGGGGCGAACAATGCCAGAATCGCCATGACAAAGCCGCCTACCAGAATGACATACGATATATTTGGATCCAGTAGAAAGTTCATTTCACCCTTCTTTTTCTCGTTTCATTATATACAAGCCATGGAAGACTGGCAACAAACATTAAGTATCTTTAACAATATACGTTATTGTCGATGTGGGAGTATCATCAGATTACCTGTTATTACTTACGGGAGCAACTTATGTCACAAATCACCTGGCTTGGACATTCCGCGTTCTCATTATCCACGAACGAATTAACCATTCTGGTTGATCCGTTTATCACCCGAAATCCTTCCGCGGCCGTGTCTGTTGAGGAAATCAAGGCAGACTATATCCTTGTCACCCACGGGCACGGCGATCATCTGGGCGACACCATCCGCATCGCCCGCCGCACCGGCGCGACGGTTATCAGCAATGCTGAGATTTGCGACTGGTTGGAGAAGAAAGAAGTGAAAACCCACAGCCAGCATATCGGCGGCGGATTCCATCATCCCTTTGGGTATGTAAAATTGACCTTCGCCGCGCATGGCTCCGCGCTTCCGGATGGTTCCTGCGGAGGCAACCCGGCGGGATTCCTGATCACCCTGAAGGAGAATGGCAGGAAGGTTTACTTTGCCGGTGATACCGGCCTGTTTGGTGATATGCGTCTGATTGGTGAAGAAGGCGTGGATCTGGCTTTCCTGCCGATCGGCGACAACTACACCATGGGTCCGGCAGACGCGCTGCGGGCGGTTAAATTGATCCAGCCGGCGCGGGTGGTGCCCATTCATTACAGCACCTTCCCGCTCATTCGGCAGGACGCGCAGGCCTGGGCGCGAGAGGTGCAATCACAAACGCCGGCGAAAGTCAGTGTGCTTTCACCGGGAGAAAGCCTGTCTTTATAGGCGGGTAATTTACACAATTGGTTGAAAAACCTCAACGCGGTCGCCGCTATCCTGAATAAGCAGCGGGGCCCGTCTGAGCAAGAGACCGCCTACCACCCACAGGTCACCCACCGCGCCGGCAATATTCATCACCACGATCAACCCGACGTGGAAGATGAGCTCACGGGGCACGAACGGGATGATTGCCAGCCCGAGCAATGTGAGCACAATCAACGGACTGATGGCGGTGACCAGGTAGGGGGGTTTTGAAATATACACACCGGGGGCTGCCGCGTAGGCATATCCCGGGCCAATGGCAAAGATCGGTTTCCTGCCGGTGATCATCCGGAAACAGATGCCGTGCACACCCTCGTGCAATATCACCAGAAGGATGAAATCCACAACCATGGCCAGCAGGAAGAATCCGAATTGTCCGAAGTTGTCCACCTCAAAATTTAAGACCACACCGGCATCCTGCGGCCGCACCCGAAAAATGTAACCGGGCAATACGGCAGCCGACAGAATGAACAGCCCGAACCCCACCAGGTTCAGAATGATCATCATGCGGGTGTTATCCCGCAGGTTGAACTCGCCGGTCTGCCGGTACCCCTCCGGAAGGGTTTCGCGGGTCAAAGGAGTATCTACTTGCCCCATTCGAGAACGATCTTTCCGATGGTGCTACCGCTCTCCAGTTTCGCATGGGCGCGTTTCAGGTTGACCGCGCTCACCGCACCGTAGTTCTCCTTCATTGTGGTACGCACCTTCTTTTCATCCACCAGCCGGGCGAGCTCATTCAAAATCTCACCCTGACGGGCCAGGTCTTCCGTCTGAAAGGCGGTACGCGTGAACATAAATTCCCAGCAGATGGTGGCGCTTTTGCGTTTCAAAAGGTTAATATCCAGGATTGGATCGGGATCATCGATCAGGCACAATTTCCCCTGCGGGGCGAGTATTTCGACGATCTCTTTATAGTGCGTGCTGGTCTGAGTCAGGCTGGCGATATATTGGACCTGCGGGATTCCAACACGTTTGAGTTCATCCAGCAGCGATTTGCTATGGTCGATGACATGATGCGCGCCCATTTCTTTTACCCAGGCCTGAGTTTCCGGCCGCGATGCCGTGCCAATGACTGTCAGGCTGGTCAACTGGCGCGCCAGTTGGATCATAACCGAACCGACGCCGCCCGCGCCGCCGATCACCAGAAGGGTGCCGGTGGTGGCCGGTGCAGGATTAAGGCACAGGCGGTCAAACAGCATCTCCCAGGCGGTTATGGCGGTTAAAGGAAGGGCGGCTGCCTCTGGGTGCGTGAGGGAGGCTGGTTTTTTTCCGGCGATGCGTTCATCCACCAGTTGAAGTTCGGCATTGCTTCCGGGCCGGTTATTCTGTCCGGAATACCAGACTTCGTCACCCGCCTTGAACAGGCTGGCATCCGGTCCGGTCTGAACGACCACACCCGAAGCGTCGTACCCGAGCACATTCACCTGCCCTTCCGGCGGGGTGATGCGTTTGCGAAGTTTGAAATCCACCGGATTAACCGAAATGGCTTTGACCTGAACCAGCAGATCGCGCCCGGCCGGTTTGGGGTCGGGTAATTCCACATCCAGCAGTGCTTCAGCTTCGGTTATGGGCAGGGATTTGTAATATCCAACAGCTTTCATGGGTATACCTCCACATATTGCCTGAATATAATGATTGGGTTCAGTTTTGAGGGATTTGGTTGTCTTCTTTCCGGGCGAGAAAGACGCCCAGAAAGAAATTCTTGTAAACAATATCCGCGTAGGAAAACCCGGCTTGATTCAACCAGTCTAACTGGTCTTCCAGCAGGGCGTCTTTGTCAAATTCAGTACGGCGTCTGATGCTGGCCTCAATTTGCTCCTGTGTGGCACCGGACGTTTGCACATGCTGCAGCCAGCGGTTCCAGTAGAGTTTACGCAGGGTCTCATTTTTACCGCGAATCTGGTCAATGTTTACGAATGCCCCGTCCGGTTTCAGGATCCGAAAGATGGAATGGAAAAGGCGGCTCTTCTCATCATCAGTCAGGTGATGAATGGACAGGCTTGATATGACCAGGTCATATTCACTCTCCCCCCGCAAATCACGGTAGTCAAAAACCTCGTAGCGGAATTGATTTCCGTATATACGGAAGCGTTCGCGGGCGGATTCCAGCATTTTATCAGCCACATCCATTAATACAAAACTCGCGTTGGGAAAAACATCAAGCACATGGTGCGAAAATGAACCCGTTCCCGCGCCCAGGTCAAGCACGCGAATGGGTTGATTGTGTTCAAAAGGGATCACCCGAACACCCGTCCCGAACAGGTCAGAATAACCCAGCAGGGCGCGTTTCATCCAGTCGTCGTAGGTGGGGGTGGAAGCGTTAAAGGCTTGATCAATGGTCATGGGTTGGTCTCCGTGCCCATAATCATACTTTATTTGATTTACATTTCAGAAAAAAGTAGAAAAATCGAGACAGTGTACCGTTGAAGGATTGCTGGTTATCGCTCTGGTCAACGGATAACTGTCTGCAGTTCGATGATATTCCCTTCCGGATCGGTCATATAGCACCAGGAGATGGATTTGTCGGTTCCCACCGGTGTGGTGACGATCTCGCCGACCAGCGCGCCGCCCAGGGCTTTTACTTCTTCAACCGCCGCGGGTACGTCTTCCACCCGGAAGGCCAAATGACTCCAACCCGGGCGGTTGACCCGCCGGATACCAGCTTCGCTCAGATGGTTGTAGGAGAAGATCTCAATGGTAGGGCCGGTATCCCCATAACCGGGAAGGCGCAGATGCGCGCCGGTGATATGAGCCTGAGGAACGCCCGTGCCTTTTTCAATGGGCTCACCCTGCAGGTCGCGTTCGGGAGGAACGAATACACAGCCAAACGCCTTCGTATAGAATTCAGCCAGTGTGCGCCAGTCCTGGGCGACCAGGTTGGTGTGGGTATAGGTGGCTTTAATGGTCATGGGATTCCCTCGTGTTCAGATTGATCTCATTGTAGCCATAAAATCAAAGGCCGGCAATAATTCAGCCGGTGAGGCAACAGGGTAAGAATTAACCGATCAAAAGACACCTTCTCCATTCCTGACATGTGGGTTTCTGGCCAGGTCGGATAAAGCCCCCTCTCCAGGAAAATACACCTTGATCGCAAGCAGCCACCCTTCCATTTTCATAAAGCGAAAATAGAGGAGACACAGGATGCTTCTTAAATTCCAAACCAGTCGAAAATCACCTTCTCCCAATCCTGCCTTGTGGATTGGGGGAAGGCCGGGATGGGGAATTCTTGTCTGGCAGACGTGATTCTATCCAGATTCACTCGTCAATCAAAAAAAGAAAAGACACAAGATACGTCAGAAATACAGAACCTGTCGAAAGTCACCTTCTCCCAATCCTGCCTTGTGGATTGGGGGAAGGCCGGGATGGGGGCTAAATTGAGTTTGGTATCAGTATAAAAATGCTCGGATAAGACACGCATGCTTTTGAGCGCATCTGAATGACATTCGATAGTCATTTTTCCTGCATCACATCATTTACATCTTTCACCAACGCTCCCCGAGCCCGTCGAGGGGAGTATATTGCTCCCTGTATGAAAATCCCCACCGGTCTTACCCGGCGTACCCGCACAGGGCAAGGGCTTTTGGCCCGGTATGCACACCCAGCACCGGCGAGACGATGGAAATGAAGATCTCGGCAGGGTGAAATTCGTTGATCACCCGCTCCATCAGGTCTTTGGCTTCCGGCAAGGCATTGTTATGCAATACGGTGATATGCAGCGGCAGGGATGTGTCGATATGGCGGAAAAATTCTTTATACAGATCTTCTATGGCTGCTTTACGAGAGCGCGATGGAATGGCCGCGCCGACCGTGCCTGTATTGTGGTTTACAAAGATCATCGGTTTTATTCGTAATAGTGAGTTAAGAAATTTGGCCGCGTCGGCGATCCGTCCGCCGTGCGCCAGATACTCGATCGTATCCAGAGATATGTAATACGTCATGCTCTTCAGCGCTTTTTCGGCCGCAGATAACATTTCACGCAGTCCACCGCCGATCTCCTGCGCGCGGGCAGCGGCGATCACCTGCCAGCCTATGCCCATGGAATTGGACTTGCCGTCCCAGATGGTGACCGGAATGGGTGATTCGGCGGCTGCCTGGCGCGCGGATTCGATGGTTCCACTCATGGCGCTGCTGATGGTCACCACCAACACCTGTTCGGCGCCCATTTCCGCCGCTTTGCGGTAGGCATCCAGGAATAATCTCGGCGTGGGTTGTGATGTTGTCGGGCGGATGTTTTCTGCAACCAGGCGTTCGTAGAACTCGACTGGTGTAATGTCCATACCGTCCGTGAATGTTTCACCCTTCATGACGATGGTCAAAGGGACTACCTGAATGTTGTATTGTTTGACCCATTCTGCCGGAATATCACAGGTGCTGTCGGTAACCAGAGCTATTTTTTCTGCCATTATATGCCTATCATTTTATAAGTCGATTGTTAGGATTGATTGTAAATCAGGCTTGGATTTATCAACAGATTACTTTTGCGCCATTCTGCACTGATTTTGTGTGAATAAAGTCACAAACCCTGCGGGCTGGTTTTACAAGGCTCTCTTTTCTACCGCTGAAAGAACACCTGCCCGGCGTGAAACAGGTTGACGCGAGTGATCAAAAACAAAAGATGGTTGTTGTGGTTGATGATGCCGCCATTTCCATTCCCCCGGATCAGCGCGGCGGCAGAAAAACCTGGATACCCGGCTGTATTGTTATGACAGTTGTTTGACCTCCACCGATTAACCGGCAGCAGATTGTCCTCTCTTTTGCAGGGCATACAGGGTCAGTCCATTAATCACAAAGATCACCAGGGTCGCCAGTAAAAAGGTAAACCCGATACCCAGCCGGGTGAGCAGTGTCCCCACAATTAAATAAAAAAAGGCATACCCGGCGGACGCTGAGATATAACTGCGGAACAATTTTAACGCCGCGGCAGATCCGCCCTGCTGGTGCGTGAAGATGGACATGATCAGACCAAACACCGGGAATGTGGCCAGCAGACTGCTTAGCTGCGGCCCGAGCCTGTCTGCCACCAGAGTGAGCCCGAAAACAAAGGCCGCTGCCAGAGCCATTCTCAGGGGCAGATCCCAGGCCGGGAGCACCGTCGTTTTCACCTCTCCCCCGGATTTTGGGAGAAGCGTGAAGGTTATCGCCACAATTGAGAGAATAATAACGAAAGCTGAAAAGGTAGTGAGAGAGAACTGGTTTAACACGGCTACCGACGCGAAAAATGCGGTAATACCGGCAACCGCGCTGACCGGCCAATTGAAGCGCAGGGCGCTGACCCCATAGACCAGGCAGAAAACGCACACAGAAGCCTGTCCGCCCAGGTTACCGGCTGCCGAAGAGGCGGCAAAGTCGGTTCCGTGCTGCAGCGCAAGCACCAGGCTGATGGGCATGGATGTCAAAGGGAATCCCAGAAACCAACCGCTGACAGATTCACCCCATTTCCGGCCAGCCAGTGAAACCACGGCAATCAACAGGGGGGATAGGATCAGTTTTAACGTCAGAATCATAGAAATGCAGTATGCAAGAACGGATACGCGAAAATTTCTACCGAAATTATGCCGGTTTTTCTCCGGTGGATAAACATTTAATCACCCGAATAACGGTGCAGCGCCAGCAGGTCTTCCACCAACGCGAAACCGGTGGCAAGCCGCCCGGCTCCCGGTCCAATCAGGGTCACATCACCCAGAAGCCTGGTGGTATATGTTATGGCGTTTGTCGCGCCACTTACCTGTGCCAGAGGGTGCGTGTCGGGCAGTCGCTGCGGTTTGACACTGGCTTTGATCCCCTCAGGTGTTTTTTCCACCTTGCCGATCAGTTTCCAGCGTTCACCGCTGGCTTTTGCCATCTTGATATCTTCCACGGTCAACCGGGTGATACCCTCACGTTCCACATCCGTCATGCTGATACCGGCGCGCATCAGAAGATTGGCGAGAATGACCACTTTACCGGCGGCGTCAAACCCTTCCACGTCCCCGGTCGGGTCGGCTTCCGCGTACCCTTTTGCCTGGGCTTCGGCCAGCGCGTCTGCATAGGCGGCCCCGGCATCCATCTGTGAAAGAATGTAATTGGTGGTGCCGTTTACGATCCCCTGAATGCAACAAACATCGGCAGCACTGAGCAATTCCATGCCCATACGCAAAGACGGCGTACCACTCATCACCGCGCCTTCCACCCCTATGGTCAGACCTTTCTTTTCCGCCAGTTTACGCAGCTCGCCATATGCTAGCGCGACTGGACCCTTGTTGGTGGTAATGACATGCTTCCCGGATTGCAGGGCGGTTTTCAGGTGGCTGATGGCCGGCTCGCCGGTTTGCAGATCGGTGAAACTGATCTCGATGATCACATCCGCGTTGGATTCAGATATGGTTTTAAGGGCATCCCAGCCTTTATGGGGGGCGTTAACCACTTCCAGTGTTCCGCTCTTTTCCACAGCGTTAAGCAGATCAATGGGATTCAGCCCTTCGGGATCGTAAAGGCTGCCCTTTTGCATATCGCTGACCGCGGTGATCATATAGCGGGCGCCGAATTCTTTTTCGTATTTCGACCCATAATCCCGAAGTATCTGGGCAAATCCCTGTCCCACATTACCAAACCCGATCAGAGCAAGACGGTATGTTTTCATGGCAGTTTTCCTTATGGCTGGAATATACCCCCATTATAAATGTGGAAAGCGGCAAATCGATATGGCAGTAGGGAAAGACGAAAACGAGGTTGTTCGCGAAAGGAACAACCTCGTTTCAAGGGGAGAAATGCGTTATGAGTTTTCGTCAATACAGGGGCAATCTTGACCATCAAAACCGCCGCGGCCGCCCAACATCCATCCGCCGCGCTGTTTCATCCAATCTGCCTGTTCCTGGGTGACCTTTCCATCTTTCACGGCTTGGTCAAGCGCGCTGGTATGTGCCTCAGTCAGCAGGGTGGTGTACTTTTCACCGGTAAATCCTTTTGATTCGGCGATCTGGGTAAAGGATTCGCCCTTATCCAGACGGGATTGCAGATCTGTCGCGGACATACCGAGTTTTTCGGCCAGAGCAGCGGTCATTTCGTCGTGCATAAACCCATAACGATTATCGTCATCGCGGTAACCCATCATCCCGCGTCCGCCCATCATCCCGCTCCGGGGGTTGTTACCGGCATAATGGTTATCCATCATTCCGCCACGGCTGCCATAGCCATCCCCGTCCCATCTTCCCATCATACCAAACGGGGAAAACCCCATTACATTGTCTGAAGCCCGTCCCCAGAAGAAACCAATAGTGCCGGCGGCTGCGAACAGGATCAAAGCGACAACAACGCCGATAATGATATTCTTACTCATTTTTTCTCTCTTTCATTTCGATTAAGGTATATATGATCTTCTAACGATGATATTAACTTTCACCTGTGAAGAAATTATGAAGATTTATTCTGTGTTTGTAAAAAAGTTTTAAGAATACCGGTGGAGAAAATGTATGCTACTGGTATTCCAATTTAGATAAACGTGGCTATAATTTAGAAAACATTGGTTTTCATCAGGTTGAGGAATGGAGATCAATCGAATTACCGGGGGAATTGAATACAGACCGGAAATAATGACGCTGGTGTTACCCGGTGATAGAGACTACCGGGTACGGTCTGCAAAAGTCAGCGCCAGTATAGCCGCGCCAGCCGTCAGCCAGATTGTGACCACTTCCTCTTACCCGCGGGTGGAGATGTTCAATCAGGGGACCATGGCGCAGGCCAACCAGAATGCGTTGGCCTTCCTGCGCAAGCTGGGCGATATGGAAGAGCAGGGAATCACACTCAATTACCCGGGCATGGACGTGGTGGACGAATACGCCGGGGGGCACTACGGGATCATCGACCTCTGGGCGTAGGCAACATCTCGTATCACTGACCAGTAATGGAATATGTGGCGGCTACTTGCGGAACGCAGGTTGAACCTTTCTTATCTTTCCCTGAGCAGAGTTGAATGTATTCAACAGTTGCGCTTTCAGGGGTAACTTTTACCCGTAAATATCCCGGACTGGCCAGCACCTGTCCATCTTGATACCCGTATTCAGCTGCCATTGAAAAATTACCATCACGAACACTTGGCTGGGGAACTTCCTGATATATGATGCCATCCAGGTACTGCTTTACGTAGACATGGTCATGCCCGTGGAACACGGCATTTACATGGTTTTCAACCAGAAGCTGGTGAATGGGTTTGCCCCATCCCGCTCGTTGACCGTCAAAGCCATAGGAACCATCCATGTTGCTGCCCCCCCATTCATAATATTGGACATACTCAATTCCGCCGCGCGCATCTTTACTGCCGCCCACCAGGTGATGGATGAAAACAAATTTATATTTTGCCTGGCTGGTTTGCAGGGTTGATGCCAGCCAGTCATACTGTTCCCTGCCCAGTGTCCAATTCCAGTTGGAATTCAGGTCTTCAGCTTTTGGTTTAGCCGTTGTGTACCAGAACGGATCAAGCACTATGAATTGCGCATCTCCCCACGTCCAGGCGTAATATCCATCCCTTACAGATCCAAGGTTTGGATCCACTGATGTGCCACCACTAAAAAACTTGTCAGGTGCCGGGCACGGGTAATACTGCTGGCGAAGTGTGGTGGACCAGATAGGCAATTGTCTGTCTTTGCCGGAAAGCAGCCAGCCCAACTCACCTTCATGATTGCCGTTTACAAGAAAAAGAGGCGCATCGGCAGCCAGTAGACCAAAATAGGGACGCATTTCCCGGAATGTGGCCGCCGATTCATCGAGTGTATATGGTTTGGTTTTTTCCGTCATGAAGGTGTCGCCAAGATTAATATGGAAATCTGGTTTATCCATCAATGCACTGGTTAACACGCTTGCATACGTTTCACCGTCAAACTTAGGATCCCGATTGTGGGGATCAGCATCGATTGTGAAGGTAAATAGGCTGCCAGCAGCCCGCTGTGTGTGAAACGTGTGCTCTGCAGATTGTTGTCCGTTGATGGTGGAAAGGTAGTAGTACTGAGTATTTGGTGACAACCCGGTAATATCGATGCTTTGCGGGGTATTGCCTTTCAATGCAATATCAGATGTTTTTATATTGTATTTGCCCGCAGTAGTTCCATATTGGATATTCACCGTTACATCTTTTTCAGAAAACAGACTCATAGTGATTGAATTGTCTGTCGGCCGCCCGAGTATGATATTGAATTCCGCTGACAGGTTGGAAAACCCGGCGCCTGCCAGCTTGCCGGTATGGAAACCGGCAGGCGAGTAAGCGAAAACAGGTGAACTAATCCCTAAAATATTGGTGAAAACAATCAGAAAAGACAATAAGACGGTGTAAATTTTCATGGCATTTTGACCTAAAGATTCATTGAATTGTGTACGAGAAAGCCAGCTCATCAGGTTTATCGAGATATGACCGGATGTAATCGACCTTAACTCCCGCCGATGACACCGTGACTCGCACGTGCCCGCTGTTGGGGAGGATATCCCCGCTTTTGTAGGCGTTCGCATTTTCAAGCGAATAGTTAGGATTGGCCGGTTCCGGCAGGGTCTGGTAGGTGACCCCGTCCAGTTGCTGGTGGGCAAAGACATGGTCATGGCCCTGGAAGAAGATAGTCACATGATTGTCCACCAGCAATTGATGGATGGTTTTTGCCCAACCCGGCCGGTGGCTGGCTAAATTGGCGGCATCACCCCATTCAAATGTTTTTGCCATTTCAATGCCGCCGCGTCCGGTTCCCAAAATGTGGTGTGTAAACACGAATTTATATTTTGCCTGACTTCCTTCAAGGGTTTTCTTAAACCAGTTGTATTGTTCATCCCCAAGGGTTACATCCCAGAGATCGCGACCCTTCTTATCCTGACGATTGGCCCCAAATTGATTATCTACAGTTACAGATGAATGCCAGTACGGATCAATGACCACAAATAAGGCATCACCCCATGTGAAGGCATAATAGTCTCTGAGCTGACCGATGAAGGGGATATTCTGCGTATCACCTGTGTAGAAATCATCCGGCGCAGGTTGGGGATAATACGCATTACGGGCTGTTTGCGCCCAGACTGCCACATTGTCTGCCGTTCCATTCAGGTTAGCCATCGAAGCCTGTTCATGATTGCCGTTAACCAGGAAAACAGGAACACCGACCAGACCAAGCCACTGCCGCTGATATATATATCGCTCTCGGACAGATTCCTGATTTACTGTTTTCAACGTATCCACGCTGAAATCATCGCCGCTTGTCAGGAAAAAATCGGGTTGATCACTCGCAGCGCTGAGCAGGGTTTTCGTGTAAAGAGAAGCATCAAACTGATTTTTTACCCGCTCCGGATGGGAATCACCCATAAGATCGAACACAAAGGTTTTCCCTGGAGAGCGCTGTGTCATGAAGGTTCGTTCTGTGCCCTGTTTGTTTGCATAGTTGATTCGATAATAATACCGGGTGTCGGGTTTCAATCCACTAATGGTTGTTTCCAGAGGTTGACCGGCGGCGCCTTCCTGAACGGGAGTTTTCGCAGAATAACTTCCAGACGATATTCCGTATTCATAGAAGACCGACATATTTATTGCCGGGACGACGTTGATGCAGATCGAATTATCAGTGGGTCGACCGGTAATCTCGGTGGCGATAAAATCCGGATCAGCCGAACCTGGAATGGCGGTGGGTTTCTTGCCGGAAACCCAGTCTATCTCTTCATGTGAGTATTCTGCCGCCATGGCAGAAACAGGTTTATCGGAAAACCCGTAAAGAAGAACCATAACCAGTGAGATGAGAAGGATTGTGCGTTTCATTTTCTACTTCCAGAATTTCACTATTGAAATATTTAGACTATTTGAATAAGAAGTCGGTATTGGAAGCTTGAGGTAGAGGAATTGCCTGCGAATAAAGAAAGGCTCCCCTGGGGTACATCAAGTCCCCGAGTGTTTGCTTCCGCATGTCAAGAAGCTGGTTTTTTTGATCACTGGTAAGGCTTTGATTTACTTTTACAAAGTTCACAGCCAGGTTATAGATGATCTCTCCATCCAATTGACCATACGTTTTCATCATGCTCAGCACCAGGGTCTTATCAGCCGTACCGCCGCTCAGGAACTTGCGCAATTCCGTTGAAATCTGGCGGCGAATATCAACAATACCCTGAAGCGAAGGTTTCTGTACGGCAACCAGCTCGTTTATCACCTGCGCCTGTTCCGTATTCAATGTTTTTATGAACGTCTCCCCCATATCACCGGTAAGGTTGGTCGGGATGGCATACGTGGGATCGCTCATGGCATGGATATCTTTCAGATAGAAAGATCCGAAGTATGTTCCGTGACGTTCGGGGCAGAAGTACACATCAGCGTCCACAGAACCGGCATACCAGCTGAACATATCAGCCGCATAGGTCATCACCGCCACTTTTACATCTCTATCAATACCCTTGATATCGGAAGGTTCCACCACTTTTGGCCAATCCGACATACCTTTGCCGACCATGGCGCTCAGGCTTGTTTTCTGGGCGGGTGTTAAAGAATTTAACAATTTTCCCATCAGTTGGGCGCGGGCATAACTGATTTCGCCATCCAGACTGTAAAGTTCGGCGGAATAATTTTTAACAGCGTCTTCACTCAATCCGGTGGTGCCTGAGGGAAGTTCCCCGTTGATCAACCGGCGGAATGCCTCCATGAGCACAAAGCGCTTATACCCGTAATCATTGATGGAAGCAACCTGATTTTTTGCCAGTGCGACCAACTCAGCCCGTTGATCTGCATTCAAGATATTCAGCATATTCATGGCGGCACTGGTTAAAAAGTCACCGGCATGCCCCATCTGGCTCGGGTCGTTATCCCGCAAATACTGGAATCCCCAGAAGTCAGCCACTTTCCCGGGAGGGAAGAAAGAATCAGAACCAAGATCGCCGGTTAAAAAAGCCAGAGCATCGTAAGCGATGGTCATTCCCTGGGCTTTATCAGAAATTGCCTGTTCGATATTATAGGCTGAACCTCCGGCATGAGATTTCCCCCCATTTTCAGGATTTTCGTTCTTGCCCTGCTTGTTTCCTTCAGATAGCCCTTTCTCTGGTGAACAGGCAAGTTGGTTCTGCACCATTTCGCAGACGCCGGTTTCCAAACCCTTTTTCGCCGTGAATTCACAGGTGTCCTGAGCAGCTTTCCCGTTACAGGCGGTTATGGCTTCGGGCGGAGGCGTTTGCCCCTGGGACAGTCCATTAGGAATACCCTGTTGACTGACCAAAAGGGCATTTTTACTGGCGCCAGAACTCTTTCCCTGGGTATGTGCGGTACTAACTGTTGGCGAACACGCAGACAGAAGGATCGTCAACAACATGAAAAGCGATACGAAAGTCCGTTTCATTTTTTCTCCAATTCTTATTAATTAGATTTTCTGGCATACGTTACTTTTAATTCGGTACTGGCCAGGGTGATATTTTGAATGGCTTTCAGGAGAACGTCCCTATTCACCTGGCTGGCTGGAACCGATAATTGCGGCCGGGTGGATAACGCGTACAGGGTGTAAATATAGACTTTTTCTCCCGGACCTTTTGAGCAAGGTGGGGCATATTCCGTGCGGTCGTTCACGCCGTTTGTTCCAGGCGTGCCAATCCCTTTGACATTTTTCGCTAAATGCGAGACATCGAATGGGATATCGTACAGTATCCAGTACCAGTGAATATCTTGCGGGCTGGCTTCATGGTGCATGATCAAAGCATAGCTTTGCGTTTCAGCGGGCGTGCCGCTCCAATCCAAAGGAAGCGTGGAACTGGCTCCATCGCAGGTATATTCAACCGGAAGTCTTCCGTCATCCTGGATATCCGGACTTGTCAGGGTGAAACCCGATACCCCGGATTCAACGGCAGGTGAGTTCGTATTCAGTTTGATCAGATATACCGATTCTCTAGCAGTAATAAATAACGTCTCCTGGCTATCTCCGATAAAAACAAGGTTGGTCGGGTTCCCTTCAATGGGAATTTCCTGTGCCATTTCCCCATCGAGAGAATAAACCTGGATCTTGTTTTGTGTGGTGATGAACAGGTTCCCCTTCTGATCCAGTTTCATACCATCTGATCCAGAGGGTACAAACAGCTTTTTATTGCTGATGGTTCCATCCGCCATAATATCGTAGACGAATATTTTCCCTGCTGAATAATCTGCCACATACAGCGTTTTGCCATCAACAGAACCAACAATGCCATTAGGCCTTATTAAGTCATCAATAACTTTTATTACCCTGCTATGATCTGGAATCAGGTAATAAACGTTTTCTCCATCCTGAATGACCGGTGACCGGAAAGCCGGGTCGGTAAAATAGATACCGCCCTGTGGATCGATCCATAGATCATTCGGCTCGTTGAAACGTTTTTGTCCATATTGATCCACCAGAACGGTCATTTTTCCCTGCCGATCGATCGAAATCAATCGACCATTCCCCCCCTCGCAGACAATCAATGATCCATTCCTGTCCAATGCCAGACCATTGGGCTTGTTCAATCCGTCTTTGAACACACTGACTGATCCTCCGGGCGACCATATAAAAATTTTTCCGGCATCAATATCGGAGAAATAGACATTCCCTGCACTATCTGCGGCAGGGCCTTCAGAAAAAAGGTATGTCCCGGGGATTCTTTGCCTGTCGCTGTCTCCGTCAGCCTTTACAGGTAGTGTGGATGCGGGGTTTAGTCCAGGTGAAAATACTGTGGTCAATATACAGATCAAAATGAAAAATCGGTTCATTTTTTCCTTCAAGTAATCAGGTCTAAAAGGGATGACTTTGAATTCTTAATACAAGTCTAGCCAAAGGAGGATGTTCATTCGAGTATAGCCAGTCATAAATGAAAAAAATTCCCCATGATTGAACACATCAATCCATATGACTGGAATAACGGGTTGACACAAAAACCGGTGACCACTGTCATGGATCGTTTTGCATCGGACATGCTATGATGATGTCATGGTTATGAACGGCTCGGTCAATACCCGCATCATACGATTCGCCGCCTGGATCTGGCTGCTTTATCAGGTTTGTCAGGTAGTGGTGGATTCGGTGATTTACATAAACCGGGATTTGACACCGGTTCTCTGGTATCACATGGTCAACCTTTTACCCACGTTGATCTTCCTGGCATTGGCCTACTTGTTAACCAATGAAAAGTATTCCAACGTGCTTACGCCATTGCTTATCCTGCTGATCTCGGTGGTTCCATTGGTGGTGAACCGGCTTCTTGATATGCGGTTACCGCCAGCACCACTTTCGAACCTGGAAGGAATGGTTCTTCGACAACTTCCAGTTTTAATGATCAGCCTGATACTGGTTGCCTGGCATTATGATCTTTTCGTCATGATCAGTTACAGTATTGTTATCAATCTGTTTGATCTGCTGCTGGTTACGTTCACAACCAATCTGGACTCTGACAGAATTTCAGCACTTTTTTTTGTGGTGGCAATACGGACAATCAGTTTTATTGTGGTGGGACTCTTTATCAATTTATTGATCCAGACACTTCGATCACAGCAGCGGTCACTCAAGCTCGCCAATGACCAGTTAACCAACTATTCTTCAACGCTTGAAAGCCTTACGATCAGCCGGGAACGCAACCGCCTGGCGCGAGAGCTTCACGATACCCTGGCGCATACGTTGACCGGGTTGTCAGTCAGTCTGGAAACTGCACAGGCTATGTTTGATATCGACCCGCAAAAATCACGCGAATTATTATCACGTTCTCTTAAATCAACCCGCTCCGGAATTGAAGAAACACGCAGGGCACTAAAATCTCTACGCGCCAGCCCGTTGGATGATCTGGGCCTTAAACTGGCAATAAGCGAAATGGCTGAATCGGCATCCGCCCGATGTGGATTTTCACTGAAACTGAATCTTCCCGTAAAAATGCCGGCTGTCAGGCCGGAGGTGGAACAATGCCTGTTCCGAGTGGTCCAGGAAGCGGTGGAAAACATTTGCCACCATGCCAATGCAAAAAAGGTCAAGATCAGCCTGGCGTTTTCAGAAAAAATCTGCCGGTTATCCATCCTGGATGACGGCATTGGGTTCGACACTACACAACCCGGTAAACCCAACCATTATGGCCTGATGGGAATGCGGGAACGCGCGCAGGCGATCGGAGCTCAATTGGAAATATCCAGCCAACCAGGGATGGGTTCTAGTATTGAATTGATGATCCGGGACGGAAAATCATGAAAATTCTGATCTGCGACGACCAGGCTGTTATTCGCGAAGGGCTGGAATTGCTTCTCAACCTTGAACAGGATTTTCAGGTATGCGGATTGGCACAGGATGGCGCTGAGGCAATTGAACTGGCAGACAGTGAAAACCCTGATCTGATATTGATGGATTTGAAAATGCCCGGCGTGAATGGGGTTGAAGCCACCCGCCAGATACTGATGCAGCATCCCGAACAAAAAGTTCTTGTTTTGACAACGTATGATGACGATGAATGGATATTTGATGCCATTCGAGCAGGCGCCTCGGGATATCTACTGAAGGATACACCCCGGGAAAAATTAGTGGAAGCAGTTCGCGGCACGCTGTTGGGAAGAACTTTTCTCGATCCTGCCGTTGCTGGTAAAGTCTTATCCCATGTGGCCGAAAAGGCACCCGGACTACCTACACTGCTGACTGATAAACTTACAGAACGTGAGGTGGACGTTTTACGGCTTCTAGCGCGCGGTCATTCCAATGCAGAGATCGCCGGAATCCTCTATCTGTCAGAGGGAACGGTGAGGAATCATGTCAGCTCAATACTGGAAAAGTTGGGGGTAAACGATAGAACAAATGCGGCGGTTATTGCAATACAACATGGTCTTGGATGATCGATTTCTATAGAACATGTTGGATGTCTCAAATCACTATGGGATGGAAAATAGCCATATCCGGAAATTATTCCTACAACCCCCTTATTTTTTAATGATTGTGTTTTAAGATGTCATGCAAAACATCGGCCAGTGAACGCGCTCTTTTTTATTTAATGCACTCTGAAGAACTGGAACAATCTACCGTCCTGTCAGGTTGCATAAGCCGTGGTACTTCACCCTCTTAAATGACGGGAGTTGCATCCGTACTTAACCTTTCAACCTGATAACTGCATCCGGGTTATTCCATTTTCTCCCTTCGGAAAAGACTTGATATGTACGCGATCTCATGTTTTCCCATCGAACACCCCGCTGCCATGGGGTGTTCGGTTTTTATTTAAACGAGTGTAAAGGTACAATGAAAATTATAAGGGAATGACCATGCCAAATTTAAATGAACGGCTTTCCGAAAAAATAATAGTACCTCTCACTAATCAGCGCATCGGTATTGTCTACAGCGATGTGCGCCGCGAATATTTCCCAACGGAAGCCCAGTTTATTACCGAAAAAGACGCGGAAGCGGATGCCAGGCTGATCGGGTATTACCTCGAAATGTTGGGCTATTCGGTTCAAACCCACCCCGGGAATTACAACCTGCCAGCCTGGCTTCGGAAAAACAAACCCGATCTGGTGGTGAACCTTGTTGATTCAGTTAATGGTAAGGAAAGCCGGGCCGCGGCCATCCCGGGTGTTCTTGAATTGCTGGAGATCCCCTATACCGGGGCTGATATTCTGGGAATGTCATTGGATACCAACAAATTTGTTATCAAGAAATTACTCCAGCAGCATGGCGTTCCCGTACCGAACTTCCAGTTGTTTTCCACGCCGAAGGACTATCTTGATCCCGCGTTGCGATTTCCGTTGATTTCAAAGCTGAATTCTATTCACGGCTCCGTGGAGATCACGTCAGACGCGGTTTCAGAAAACGAGAAACAACTCAGAAAAAGATTGGGTTATTTAATCAGTACCTATAAACAACCTGTACTTGTGGAAGAATTTATCAGCGGGCGAGAGCTCACGGTTATCGTTCTTCAGGAAAAGAAAAAGAGTGTGTACCAGGCGGAAAAAATATTTAAGAACATGGACAGGAAATATGTTTTCCTTACGTTTGAGGATCAGTGGTTGACTGAAATGAACGCCGCGTTTCACTACATCAAGTATGATGACCCCATACTCAGGGAATATGTAAAGAAAGCCTTCAATGTTACAAAAATGACGGGTTATGCCAAATTTGATATCCGATTGGATCAATCAGGTCGGTATTTCTTTATTGATACAAATTGCAATCCCGCTCTTGGACCGAGTGAACAGGATGTCGCCTTCTCGGTGATTATGGAATTACACGGCGCCGGGTTCAGTGAGGCTCTGAGGCGTCTCGTCGAAAATGTATTGGAACGCACCAACCATAAGAAAAAATTGCCCAATTCACGAGTAGGGCCGGTTTCCAAGGGGGACCGTGTGAAAAATTCTGAACCAGACGTTCCTTTAAATATATGATGAGAATCCATGGCAAGTATGAATATAATGAAGACAGCGCCCCGGTCTTCCGGGGCGCTGTCAGTTTTTGGCCGGGTATCAGGCGGTTTTGGTGCCGGTGTAAACCACTTCGAGCAGAAGCCGGTCCGGGGTCTCGAACATCACCTGGTAGTAGGTGGAGCCGGGGCCGCTGAATTCCGGGCGGTGGCGGGGCGTCTCGAACAGGGCGGGGATACCGCGTTTTTTCAGGTAATCCACCGTCGCATCGACATCCACCTGTTTTTTTACGGATATGCCTATATGATTAACGCCGATACCATCGTAATCATTGGCATGGTCTTTCAAAGGCGCGCCAAACCACAGGCTGCCGCCGTTTTCATCGCCCACCCCCAGCATATTGGGGTCATCATATAAGACAGCCCATTCGAGAAAAGTGAACAGGTCTTTGTAGAACCCAAGATTTCCGGGGTTAACCCAGGCGACGATATGGCCGAAATTCGATTTTTCCATGTCCAGCTCCTTGATTAAACAAATGTTCGGAAAATATGTATTATATAAATATAATAATACATACGTTCTATTTTGTCAATATTGATATTGTGTTTTTCGAAAAAATATTGCATTATTTAATAAACAAACCCTTTATCAGGTGAAAATCGGTATGATCAAATTCTATGTCCGGGTGGGCGGTTTATTTTTGGTGCTCTGGAATCTGATTATGGCGGGTGATGTTAACGCTTCAGGGCAATCATTTTCATTACAAAAAGAATCGGGTTGGATAATTTCACCCGCAACAGCAGGGGAAATCTCCCGCCAATTTGAATCGAAATCCGCCCTGCCGGGAGAAATATATGATATCGCCTGGTCACCGGCAGGGAATTTTCTGGCAGTCAGTGGCCATAGTGGACTGGTATTCCTGAATGGCAGGACTCTGGCAATTGAAAGGGAATTCGACCGCCACGTAAATGTCAGGTCCATTGCCTTCAGCGGAGATGGCAGACGGCTGGCCGGAGTTGATACGGTTCAATTGACCGCCGAGGTATGGGATATTGAGAGCGGAAAAAGCTTGGGAATATTCCGCGGTGGCGGGTATACCATAGGCATAAATTACAACGGAACTTTGCTTGCCATGTCTGAAGATATTCCTGAGCTGGATAAGGATGGGAATTTCTTGCAGCCTATCACGGCCATCAACGTGTTTGATGTAAAAAACGGACATCAGATTCATTCCATGACCGGGAAGACGCCGATTAATAAATGGAATCCTGATATTCCTGAAACCATTGCCATGTACTTTTCAAAGAACAATCAGACATTGTTTTCTGTTACAAATATGGGTGATGTGCTTTCATGGAATCTTACTGACGAAAAACTGGTATCTTCCGCTGTGAATTATGACACCCGGCAGCGGTTAAGCAATGGTTTCTGCCAGGCCGACGGTCAGACCGGGGGGAACTTTGCCCTGGCCTGTTATGTAACCTATCTGGATCCTCCCTGCACAGAAGATGATCCCACATGCCAACCGATAACGACCTCGCGTTATGACGTTGGCCTGTGGTCGACAGAACAAATACAGCGCGTTCACAAGCAAACTATAAAGGAGTTTCCCGGGTATTCACCGTATCTCACCTTCAATCCTTCATCCAACAGCTATGCTTTGCTGGATTTTTCTGGAACGCTTCATGTGAGGGATTTTTCTGCCGGAGCGAAAGAAATTTCATTGACCGCCCAGATGTTTTCTGACTACGCGGTGAAGATCAACACGAATACGTTGTCAGTCCCGCTGTTCGCTTTAAAACCTGTCAAAGAAGAGACTATCGTCGCCAGTGCCGCCGGTGGAACAATCACGTTACTGGATAAAACAGGGGGCGTCATAAAAGAATTTACCAGCGCTACTAAAAAGGCTTCAAGCGCCTGGCTCTATGGTGATGATCAGGGTTATCGACTGGCAATCGGTTTTTCCGATGGGGATGTTCATGTTCTGGAGCCAAAAGATTCAAGAGACATAGTGAGTCTGAAAGAGGCACATTCCGATGGGGTAACGCGTTTACGGTTTAATGAAGAATCGAAAAACTTAATCTCTTCCGGGTTGGATGAATTTATCAACCGGTGGAGTTATGATGGAAAATCCCGGGGCGTCTCACTTTCGTACACGTATTCACGCGGAGGCAGTCACTCTACCTATGGATTTGAATGTGGTACGGATGGAAAGCTGTTTGCTTATCAGGAAAAGCCTGCGGGAGGATCTGGCGGCGCGAATCGCTATCACCGGGTGCGTGTCTGGGATACCACCAGCTCACAAATCATTGCTGAACTGGAGAGTGAAGGTGTGCCGGTGGCATTGAGTGACGACAACGAATGGTTGGCTGTTGTGTCTGAAAAAATCGAGATCTGGCGCATAAGGGATGGACGGAAGAGCATTGAGTTAACCTTTCCGGGCAGCGATGGCGGAATCACAGCCGCGAGTTTTAATCATGATGGAAGCCTGCTTGCGGTAGGGCAGGCGCACCAGGTGTTTGTTCTCGAGCCAGTATCAGGCGTCAATGTTCTTGAAATGACTTTCGATACCAACCCATTGAAAATCTCGTTTTCACCGGATGGTTGCTTGCTGGCGGTGGGAGAAAAATCAGGGCAGATATCGATTCTGGATTTATCACGGCATGTCATAGTAAAACAATGGTGGGAGCATGCGGGGGCGATCAGGCAGTTGAATTTCTCCCCGGATGGGCGTGTAATTCTTTCTGTGGGAGATGATGATCTGGTTACCCTTTGGGGACAAAATGACGTGTTGAAGCAAACCCCGGGATCAATCCCTTCCATGGCTTGCCGGGTTTCGATTGACGCGAAGAAATCGGGACAGGCGACAATCATCCCCACAATGACTCCACTGCCTCCCACGGTAACGCCAACAGCCCCTGTATTGAAACGCAAGCTCTACCTGACCGATCCCCGCATGACGGGGAACGATGTGTTCCTCATTCAAGACCGATTATTTGAACTTGGATACACCCTGGTTGGAAAACCGGATGGGATTTTTGGCTCGAATACCGATACGGCTGTTCGTAAATTCCAAGCTGACAACAACCTGGAATCGGACGGCGTGGTTGGCCCTCTGACCTGGCAAAAATTGTTTGGATCAAACTAGAGGTCCTGGCTGTCCGCCTGTTTTAAGACCCTTAAGGCGCGCAGCGTGACCCATTCATTTGGCTGCCCGCCGCGGCCGTAATTTCCCCAGGTTTTTGAACCATATCGATATTCCAGGTTCCACCTGCCCTGATCGTCCTGCTTTTGCCGGATTAAATCCAGGGTGGATTTAAGGCGCGGGTCACCACCCAGCCCTAAAAGTGTGAGCGCATCAGCCACCTGCAACAAATCGGTTATGTAGAACACCGGAAAGCCAAAAGCCCACCAGTCGCGGTTGGGTTTGCCTTCAGTAGCGCGCGGATAATCCGCCGTGAGCGGATCAACGCTGAAGAACAGGTCCACACCCATTTGAATGGCCTGTCTGACCATGGGGGTACGCTTTACCTCAGGCAGGCTGGCCAGCGCCAGCAGGACTTTTGCCGCGCCCCAGGCACAGGGCAGTTTGTTGTTGGCGCCGCAGGCAAAATTGGGGGCGCATTTATACGCGTAATACCGCATTTCGGCTTTTTTCTCGGTGACCGGCGCAATACCTTCACCGGTTACCGAACGGGACATCCAGTCGAATGCCAGGTCGAGGCGCGTGTCATCGCAGCCCAGGGTGAGCAACGCCCAGCACAGGTTGCCCTGCAGGCAGTCTATGGTGCCGGAGGGCTGGCCGTTATAACTCATCTGGCCGTGAACCGCCATCGAATTATCCAGCACATACTGGCAGGCTTGCCTGACCCGCGGATCTCCGTCCACGTTGGCGCCAAGCTGGGCGAGCAGGGTGACCGACCATACGGTGGATTTGTATTTTGGCCCGTAACCAGGACCGGCTTTCTGCCAGTAGCCATCGCCGGCCATTTTGGAGAGTACCAGGCCGGTGTTGCCGCTGACATAGGCTTCTTCCCGAGCCTCTCGCTGCTCCGGGTTTGCATCAGGCAGATCCAACAGGTCCCGCCCGGCCATGTAGCGGATTTCCGGAATGGGTGAATTCACCAGCCAATCGAGAGAATTTCCATTCAATTTATCTTTCCAGCTCATAGTCACCCTCTGCTTTATATAGTAAATTTATTCTACAATAATCTCGATTGAACTTCAATAGGTAAAAGCGTACCAGGTGCGGGATAAAAAAAACGGGGAAGGACAAGGGTGTTATCCGTCAAAATTATGGCAGGCGGGCCAGCGTGTTGATTGTGGTTTTGATCACGCAGGTTTTCAAACTGTGAAAGGTAAAAAAATGGGTACTCAATATACTTGACATAAGCAACCATATATGTGATACTGACAAGTATATTACGATTGGATGTGACCCATGAAAAATTTAATTGACGAACGCATAGAGCGCGTACGCCGGTTTAACCGGTTTTATACCCGCCAGATCGGCGTGATTGACGGGCATTATCTGGATACCCCGTTTTCCCTGACGGAAGCCAGGGTGATCTATGAGATCGCCAGCAATCCGGTTCCCACCGCCAGTTTGATCAGCGAATTGTTGGAATTGGATGCCGGGTACCTCAGCCGTATCATTCAGCGTCTGCACCGCGAAGGCCTGGTGGACAGGCAGGTCTCACCGCGAGATAACCGTCAGAGCATTCTTTCATTGACCGATAAAGGGAAAGCGGCCTTTGAAACCCTGAACGCGCGTTCCAAAGACGGAATACAGGAACTTCTACGCCCCCTGTCGGAAGAGCAGCAAAAGCGGTTGATGAATGCCATGCAAACCGTGGAGCAGCTATTGTCCCCGTCAGGTTCTGGCGCGGAAAAGTCTCCCATTGTCATCCGTCCGCCGCATTCCGGGGACATGGGCTGGGTGGTCAAACGGCATGGGGAACTCTATACGCAGGAATACGGCTGGAATGAGGAATTCGAAGGCCTGGTGGCGGAGATCGTGGCGAATTTTGTGAAGAACTTCGATGAGAAACACGAGCGCTGCTGGATCGCCGAACAGGATGGCGAGAACGTCGGCTGCATCTTTCTGGTAAAACTGGATGACGCGACGGCAAAACTGCGCATGCTGCTGGTCGATCCAAAAACGCGGGGGATGGGATTGGGCGGGAAGCTGGTGGACGAATGCATCCGCTTTGCCCGCCTGTGCGGTTACCGGAAGATGGTGTTGTGGACCAACAGCATCCTCTATTCCGCCATCCACCTGTATGAGAAAGCCGGCTTTCACAAGGTCAATGAAGAACCGCAGCATTCCTACGGCAAAGACCTGGTCTTTGAAAACTGGGAGATGGATCTGTAATCATCCGGCGCGCCGATTGACTCAAAAATAAAAAACTTTACTGGGCTTAAAATAAATAAAACAAGAGAAGGCCGGGATGTGGGTTCAACCTTGGGAAGAATCTCGCCTGATGGAAATGGCCCCCCACCTGCCTCCTCCATTTTCGTTTTGTGAAAATGGAGGAGGAAAAAATCCAGGAATCGTCTTTGGGCGAACCTTTGTTTCAGGTTCCGGCTGTTGGCTTATTGCGCGTTGACGAACTCGGCTGCCCAGTCGAAGGAACCCGAATCTTCATACCATGACGGCCAGTGGGCGTTCCATGCCGGCGTACTCACATCTTTGACCCTGTCTGAACAGGGTAAGTACGGCTTGATATCCAGAACCGGGGTGCCATCTTCCGCGTCCACCCAGGCGAGGATGATGCGCCCGTTGGTTTCGTCCACTTGGATCACCTGGGCGACAGACAGACACACTGGATTGGGCCGGGCGGGAGACCGGGTGGCAAATACGCCGAGAACATCGGGGGATTTTACATAGGGTTTCTCGCAGGTTACCGTTTTACGTATTTCCGGATTATCCAGCAGGTGACTCCACCAGAGGATATTAATGTGACTGAAGCCGGTCAAACCGAGCAACGCCTTGCGATATTCGGGTTTGATCTCCACCATGAAACCTTCTTCTCCTGACCGGATGTAGCCAAGCGGAGAGAGAACACAATCAGTTTGTGCCATTTTTTACCTTCCTTATGTATATGATTTTCAATTATCAGCGGCCGCTGGTTTCACACTCAAAACAATACTTCCGGTTCGCGTCTACGCATTCACACTGTTCAATACCATTCCTGAACATAGCGGGCGGCGTGGATCAACCGTTTGATATCGCGCAGCCCAATGTTGCCCTTGAAATAGCGCGCGTCTTTGTTGTTTTCCATCAAGGCGGCGCACAGGCTATCCGCGTCTGCCGATGCGGTTTTCGACGGGCTGTCATAACCGGCATCCAGCAGCATGAGCGCGGCTGTCGGGTTGATCCATTGTATGCGCGTCAGGTCGGCGCAGCGCAGCAGGTTGTCCTGAATTGCGGCATCCAGTCCGCTAGCACGCATCTCTTCCGGTTTTTCAAAGACATCTGCCGTGGTCTGCACTCCCGCCGCTTCCAGTTTTTCGATGGTTTCGGGCGGAAACCAGTTAAATTCCTTCAAGGCGAACGGTTTGGGGAAATAGCTCTCCGCCTCGCGGCGCAGCAGGGCAAGGTAATCCCGGTCGATACCAGTTCTGTCCGCGATGGTAAACAGGCGGGCATTGTCCTTCAATTCCTTTCGCAAAATCGCCAGGTTGGTCAACCCCTGATTTTCAAGGATCGCGATTTTTTCATCCAGCCCTTCAAGGAGGGACTGGCGGCTGGGAACCAGGTCGCATGATTTGATGCGTTCCGCCAATTGCTCGAGGCTGATTTGATTGGGGTCAAAGCAATATTTCACGTTTTCCTCCATTGAAGATAACATGTATGTATTCTGTCATTACACCGGTGTGACCGGGATTTGTAATTCGGTAAGCGCATCCGAGTCGGCGAAATACTGGCCATCCTCCGGCATGCGCAGGTAAATCTCGCGGTCGGGTCCGGAAATCTTTAAGCTGTGGTCGTTTATCCATTGCCACAGGGCGGTGAATCCATCGATCAGGCCGTTATAGGACCCGTGATGCGTGGTGAACACCATGGTGTTCACTTCGGGCAGCACGTGGATCAGCCCCGATGCGTCGTCAGGCTGGGTTTCTGCCAGAGGAGAACAAACTTCCAGCCTGATCTGCGGTTCGGTGGCATGACACAGGGTCAGGTAGGGTGATTTAACTTCAAATCCCCCCGCCCGCACACGTTCGCCCAGTTCCATCCATAACGGGGCGACCTCGCGGTAGTCGGGCACGTCGCCGGTCACCGACGCCACCGGGAAAGCATCCACATGCTTAATATTAATCTCATACCTCGAGGGTTGAACGGTATGCTCCAACATCTGCAGGCGCATTTGAATGCGCTCCAACTGGTCAAGGTTGTTCTGTACCTGTGAGCGGATTTCATCCTGTTTTAACACCAGAATGCGGCGCATCTCATCCGGGCTGATGTTATCGTGCAGCAGGCGCTTGACCTGTTCCAGCGGAAGTCCCAGGTCTTTCAATGCCAGAATGCGGTGCAGGGTGGGAAGCTGGTCCATTCGATAGTAGCGGTATCCGGTGAAAGCATCCACCTCACCAGGGCGTAGCAGGTCCAGGTCGGCGTAGTAACGCAGGGTCTGCACCGTCACCTGACCCAGGCGGGCGAATTCACCGATCTTGAGCTTCATGCTGTGTTCCATACGCTCATCACTATACACCCTCCTGTTACCATAGAGTCAAGTGGCAGGTTACGCCAGATTGATAATTGATATTTTGGGGATGCAATTCCTGGATTACTTTACCTGCTCATCCAGCAATGGCAGAATATTGATCAACGGTTCTTCGTATGGATGTACATCGCGGATGGCGCGGATCACCCGGGGGGTGATCTCCCGCGGACAATTGACCTCCACCTTGCATTCCCGCCCTTCGCTTACCTGACCCACTTTGCCGTCATACGGGTCGGCGCCTTCCAAAGGGCGCCAGTAGCCGCGTACCGGCGTGACCGAACAGCAATGGTCGTACTTGCCGATAATCCCCGCGCCGGCAGCCGCCAGTGCTTCGCGCAGGGCGGGTACGAATTCGTCCGGGATATAAATTTCAAGTTTGACCCTGCTATATTCCATGCTTCCTGTCCTTTTCCCCGGTACGGGTAATCAGCCATCCCGGAGAGAAAATTTGGCGACGATCGGGGAGTACTGCTCCGTCATATACCAGTCGTTCTTTACCAGTTGCAGTTCGTTCACTTCCAACCGGCCAAACTCCCGCCCTTTATTATCCAGAAGGAATTGGCTGAAGGCAGCCGGATCGCGCAACGGGGCAGAGAAGCGCACGATGGTGGTGTGATTGCCCACCAGTAAGTAGCGGGTATCCAATCCGCCTGCCAGGCCATCTTTCGTCAGGATTTCCCGCAGTTTACACCGGATACTGTTCACCATATCCGGCCGGGGAAATCCACACAGCAGCACGGCGCTTTTTGAGACGGTCAAACCGGACAGTTTTAAGACAAAGGGTGTCGCTTCGCGCAGGGATTCTTCAACCGCCTCCTCATATAATGGCAGGCGGTCATATTCTTGTTGATATTTTGTCGTGGCGGTGAAAAGGGATAGAACGGTGAAATGCAGGTTGGATGCGGAATAGTAATACTGATCTGGTTCAAATTTTTTAACTTCGGCCAGAAACGCGCAAATTCCTGAGGTAATGGCGGGGGAGGGACGAATGATCAGCGTTAACCCGCGCCGGTGATCAGATTCGGGATGGGTGATATGCGGGTCGATGTCTATTTGGCCCCGGGAGACGGCGTCGTAGCTGGTGTTCCACAGCATGTCATAGATGGCGGTTATGTCTTCGTTCATGGGCTAATAATAGTACATATTAAATCACTCTTTTATTGGAAAAAATCAGATTTTTCATGAAAATAGACAATACACCTTTAAATATGAACGACGGATACGTAAGACCGTCTTTCGGTCAGAGGGGAGTTGAAATAACTCAAAAAACCGCCAACCTAAATGCTTCACCTTCCCATCAGGAGAGCCATAATGTAGATTTGCTCGATGTAGTTTGAGCTATTGAGTAATAAAGATAAAACCCGCAATGTTCGCTGAACGACCCGCGGGTTTTATCCCATGCGAGAAATCGAGCCTACCTGTTCTCTGCCAGCACCTTTTCAGCCATCACGCGCACAAACTCATCCGCTTCAGTAACCCAGGGATTATGGCCGGAATGCTCAAACCAGATAATCTCTTTATGAGGGGCTTCCAGCACCGTCATGTATTCTTCCACCAGTTTCACCGGGGCGTTGACATCATGCCGCCCGATGAGGAAGTACACCGGCACATCCAGCGTAGTGGCCTGTTGGCGGAAATCAATATCCCACAACTGTGGGAAGACCACACCCAGAGTATCCAGTACACCGAGCAGCCAGGAAACTTTGTCATACATGCCATATTCCGACGCGGCTAAATCATCCCATGTTGAAGATTTGCGGCCATGGATCGCCGGATTCATGTTCATATAATTGAATGTATCCATCAGGTACGTAACCTGTTTCATGGCAACATCTTTGCCATAATACGGTGGGGGGCCCTGTTTGATCAATTTCTCTACCTTCTCTGTGTCACCGCGTTCCTTTGCCCAATTCAAGGCAAAGTCGAAGCAGATCTGATCATTTTCCGTGAAGGCCACCATCTGCCCGGTGCCCGCGAATGCCTGGAAATGCTCCGGGTAGCGCTGCACCATCAATATACCCAGGGCGCTGCCCCACGATTCGCCCACCAGAAAAATTTTTTCCTGCTTGAAACGTTTCTTTAATTGCATAACCAGGTCTTGTCCATCATCCAGATAGCGCTCGACGGTCATTTTGGAGCGGTCAACCGAATCGAAGGATTTACCCGCGCCTGGCTGTTCCCAGTTGACCACCACGAAATGGTCTTCCAGTCCGCCCAGGTTCAACCGAACCGCGGCCAGATCGCTGCCACCGGGTCCGCCCGCCAGGAAGAGCAGAACCGGTTTGGTGGCGTCCTTACCGCGTATGGACACCCACTGTTTGCTCCCGTTGAGGGTCACCTGTTCCAGTGAGGCAATACTGCCTGGAAGCGGTTTGCCGTCAACGCCGACGATGGGCGGCGTAATGGCATATGCCTGAGACGTCAGCACGGCAATCGTGGTCACGACCAGCGTGCCGGCCAGACTGATAAGTGTCCCTTTCCAGCCCGGTTTGATCCAGAACTGAAAGGAGAGAGCGGCCAGTCCCAGGATGAAAAAAAACACCCAGAGCGGCGCCGGCACAGCGGTAGCCTTTGGCAGCAAAAGCAGCGGCAGGCTGATGATCAAACTGAGCAGACCGGCCAGAACCCGTAAGAAACCCACACCGATAACGGCAAGGACAGACTTCCCCGATTTGGTTTGCATAAATAAATACCTCTTCCCGTTGAAATAATCCCAAAACGAATGGCGTAAAAATTCTACTCCGTACTTACAGATGATTCTCCCTCTCACCCGAAAACAATAAACATTGTATGGAATATTCATCCACCGGGCAAGCGTGTCTTTTTTTTATTGAAACAGAAACCGGTGTTAAAAGGTACAATGGATTAATCTCTTTGAATTTTGTTTTTCAATTTTTTGATCCGTTCTCCAGGGAGATATATGAAGACGCGATCCTTTGGTCTGATAATACTATGCCTGACGGGTACGCTTGTCCTGTCTGCCTGCCAGACACCAACCACGTCTCCGACAGCGATACCTGTGATCCCCAGTCTTGTCGCGGCCACGCCCATGCCGCCGCCGACAATGGCGCCTCAGCATCCCGATGCCCGTCCGGATGCTTCGCGCCTGGACTTTTCAACCACCACCATGATCTCCTCACCCGGCAAGCTTGACCCCGGCCAGAGCGTGCAAGCTGTGTTCACTGCCGAAGCAGGCCGCCGGATCAATATTAAAACAAGCATCGAGACCGGCATGGGCGGCATCCTGTCCCTGTGGGGCGCGGATGGCAGACAATTGGTTCCTGAGATTGCCAGTGTCACCGACTGGGATGGCACGCTGCCGCGCGCTCAGGATTACTACCTTAATCTGCGTAATACTTCTTCAAAACCGTTATCCTTCCGTCTGACCATTAAGATGCCCCCTGTTGACCAACCGGCCGCCACACGTGTGCAGTTTAAAGCCAACACCACCAGCGGTTCCACCCAGGGAGACCTGCCGGCAGGAGGTCGTCAGTGTTACGTGCTGCGCGCCATGGCCGGTCAGCAGATGGATATCATCATGGAGACTGCCTCTGATGAGGGCGACTCCTACCTTTATATATGGAGCGCGGACGGTACCGTATACACCCAGAGCTCGAAGGGTAAGCAATGGTCTGGAATGCTTCCGGCGACTCAGGATTACTATATTGAACTGGTTTCAACCTCCACTGAACCTGTGGCGTTCCGCCTGACCATAACCATTTCTGCCATCGAAACGCCAATCCCGCCGACACCGCGACCGGTGATCACCCCGAAGATCGCCCGTGATGACATCATTCGCATGGATGCCGGTCCGCTGGATATCATCCTGGATGGCAGCCTGGTTTCCGGTGAACGTGATCGTTTTACCCTTAATCTGGTAAAGGGCGAAGAATTGGAGGTGGTCCTTGTTACCAGCAAAGGCAATGCCTTTTTCAATATTCTGGGCCCGGATGGCAAATCGCTTTCCGGCGCAGACGAAGGCAAAGCCACGAGGATTTTTTCCAATTCCGCTCCTTCAGATGGTGCCTATGCCATTCTGGTTGACCCGCTGCGCGGGAATGCCGTATATAGACTGACCGTCAAGGTCAGGGAATAAAACCGCCTGCCTGAAATGGAACGTCTTCCCTGCCTCACAGACATCATTGGATTGGGCAGTGGTTTGATTTTGACTGCCATGACCCCTTCCAAATGAGCCCCTGATATAATCGGCAGGACAGTTTTCCCCCAATGCCATTCAACTTTAAAGCAGCACTGGAGATCATCATGTCCTGTCGAACCATGCGTACAGCGGGTTTTGTCATGCTCATACTGGCGTTGTTGACCGCGTGCCAGCCGACACCGCCGCCACCCACACCCACGGTTGTTCCTCCTACGGCCGTTCCCACTATTGCCCCTTCTCCCACACCCGATCATCCGGCAGTCAAACCGGATGCCATCCGGCTCGATTTCACGGGACGCACCATGATGGCGGGACCCGGGGATATTCAACCCGGTCAAAGCCTGCAGCACGTGCTCACCGCGGCAGCCGGACAAAAGATCATCATCAAAATGACCGTTGAATCGGGCAGCGGCGCCGCCCTTTCCATCTGGGGTGCAGACGGAAATGTGCTCGTCCCGGAGACTGTCGGAATCACCGCGTGGGAAGGTATTCTGCCAACCGCTCAGGATTACTACCTGAACTTCCGCAACACAGGGCAGCAGCCCATCCTGTATCAATCCGAGATAAGACTGCCTCCGTTGATAATGCCGGCGGGTGTTCAAATTCAATTCCAACCGAACACCACTGGCTGGTACACTCCCGGTGATCTGCCTGCCCGCGGGCATCTGCTCTTTGTATTGAACGCCATGGCTGGTCAGCAAATGTATGTCGATTTAACAACGTCCATTCCCGATGCGGCATTTCTGAAAATCTGGAGCGCAGACGGGATGGATTACACGATGGTTTCACCTACGCAGCATGTATCCATCAAATTACCTTCAACTCAGGATTACTACATCGATGTCTGGTCTGTAGTTGACCAACCGATCACCTACCAGTTGAGCGTCAATATACCGGTTGATGGTGGGATTCCCCTGGCCATCGCGCCCACAGCGGTGCCGGCAGCAGCACCAGTGAGCGACCCTAACACTCCTCAGACCATTTTCGGTGCCCGCATTGCCAGGAATCAGATCATCCGCTACGATGCCGGTCCACTTTCTCTGGAGATCAATGGCGCGGTGATCAGCGGTGAGCGTGACGTTTACCGGCTGAATTGCCTTGCCGGTGAAACGCTCGATGTGATCATCACCTCAACCGAGGCCAATGCCGTATTCACTATTCTGGGACCAGACAACAATCCACTCCCCGGAACCGAGGAGGGAAAAGATATCAACAACTGGGCAGTGCCCATTTCAGTGGAAGGTACCTACTCCATCGTGGTTGGCCCCACCCGCGGGAACGCCACGTATACACTCAAAGTGAGCATCTAATTTTCCCTGATATTTTCAAAACACAGGGGTTGGCATCTGCCAATCCCTGTGTTTTTTATGAGGTAATTGTCTTTATTTCTCAGAAATGATGTTTCTCCTGCAATTACGCACATTTTTTCCGGCAAACAAAATGGCAATGCTACAATTATCAGGTATCGGTCTATTGTAGAACACAAACAGGTGATTCGATGGCAGAAGAACATTCCAAACCAATTTTTGATCTGAGCGGCAGGATCGTGCTGGTGACAGGAGCCGGTTCAGGGATAGGCGCGGGGATTGCCCGGCGCTTCGCGTTGGCCGGTGCGGACGTTGTTGTGTGTGACCTGAGACCTGCTCTGGCAATCTGTGATGACATTGTACGCGCTGGCAGGCGGGCGTTTGCCGCAACGGCCGATGTCTCCGACGCGGATCAGGTCACCGCCATGTTCAATACCGTGTGCTCACAGTTCGGCGTTCCGGATATCCTGGTGAACAATGCCGGCATCTACCCGAACGCGGAGATATTGCAAATGACTCCGCAGGAATGGGACCAGACCATAAATATTGATCTGCGGTCTGTGTTTTTGTGCACACAGGCAGCCGCCCGTTGGATGGTCGATGCCGGTAAAGGCGGGGCCATCATCAACATTGGATCAATAGACGCCACCAATCCCCTGGCCGCGCACAGTCATTATTCCGCGGCCAAAGCCGGGGTGATCGCCTTCACCAAAGCGGCTGCCCAGGAATTGGGGCCGCACAAAATTCGAGTGAACTCGGTTTCGCCGGGCTTGATCAACAGACCCGGCCTATCGGAAGCCTGGCCGGATGGTTACAACCGCTTTATGAATCGAGCTCCCTCCGGACGATTGGGCGAACCGGAGGATATCGGCGATGCCTGTGTATTCCTGGCCAGTGAAGCCGCCCGCTGGATTACTGGCACGAATTTGATCGTGGATGGCGGAGTACAGGCCTGCCCACTGTTTTAGTTCTCCTTTACTAATTTATTCAGATACAGGAAGGTTACCCATGACAGACAGAACCTACATCAAAAAACTGATGGATTTCTTCCAGCTCGAACCCTTACGGGTGGAGGGAGGGTTTTATAAGCAAACGTATAAAGCCAGCGAAAAAATCCCTGAAAACTTATTGCCGGCTGGCTGTGTGGGCGCGCATCCCATGGGGACTGTGATCCTGTACTTCTACACGGATGATCCGGACAGCTTTTCAGCCATCCACCGGCTGCCGTTGGACGAGACCTACCATTTCTACATGGGCGATCCTGTGGAAATGCTGCTGCTTTACCCCGATGGTCACAGTGAACGTGTGATCCTGGGGCATGACGTGCTGAATGGACAGAAAGTGCAATTTACCGTGCCGCGCGGCGTATGGCAGAGTTCCCACCTGATATCGGGCGGTGAATACGCGCTGGCTGGCACCACCATGTCTCCCGGTTATGAGGACACGGATTACGAAGGCGGCGACCGTGATGAGATGATCCGGAAATACCCGCGGGAAGCCGAGCTGATACGCGCGCTGACCCGGCCTGGAGCGCCTTTAAGAACGGTTTAATATTTTCCTAAAATTCCATCGGAATATCTCTCGAGAGGTTCTCGCTTTATGCCAGAAAAAGAAAGCAAAGCATTAATGGAATCTCATTTGTTTATGAAACTGTCCCGCCTCGAAACATTGGGGGATGCCATTTTTGCATTTTCTCTCACACTGCTGGCTTTCGATTTGAAACTTCCCGAATCGGTGTCTTCTGACCTTTCACAAAATTTTCTGGCATTTCTGCCCAAATTAGGTATTTTTATTTTCACGTTCCTCGTCGTTGCGCAACAATGGGACGTGTACCAGCGTACCATGCGATATATTGATCATGCGGACGGACGATATGTCTGGCTTAACCTTTTCTCATTGATGTTTATTGTCATGTTGCCCGCTTCGGCAAGTATCCTGGGAAACCATCCTCTACAACCCTTAGCCTTGATCTTTTTTGGTGCGAATATCGCACTTTTTAGTCTAATTTCCTGGTTCCAATGGTTATACGCATCCGGGAGTGGTCTATTGATCGTGAAAGAAATTAATTCTCAGGCCGTTAAAATGGTTAACCGGCTCTGGTTATATCCGCCAATACTGATCGCAGTTTCGATCCCGCTGTTGTTTATAAGCGTCTATCCTGTTTATGCCATCTGGTTGTTAATGCCGGTATTATCTTATGTAGTCAGCATTCGCACCATCCAAAAGATCAGAGATGGAGCAAAAGAAGTTTTAAAAAAGAAATGACCGCTAATCAATTCGCACAGTCTTCCAGTAATCACGGATCCACACCTGGCTCGGCCATGCAACGCTTCATGGAAAGCATGAACATTGACTTCTATAAATGGCATGACGGGATCAGTTATGACCTGGACGCGCTGAATGAAATGAACAGGGACGAAATTTCGCAAGTTGAATCGCTGCTGATCTCGCGCAAAGATTCTGATTGGCGCGATGTGGAAGCTCTGGCCGCGCTCAATACGCCCTTCAGTATTCAGGCATTAAAAGATTGCCTGCAAAGCCCCAACCTGGAATGCCGCCTGTTTGCCGCGAAATTCCTGAAAGAGATGAAAATCGCGGACCACATCGAGGAAGTTGTGATCCGCACCCTGCCGCACACGACCATCGGCAACGGCATGACGTACGCTCTCTGGTTGATCAAAGAGAACACCGTCACCGAATCCATCCGCCGAACTGTGCTACGCTGCGCGATGACCGGCAATGATGATATCCGTGTGCATTGCGCCGCCATGGCGTTGTATCTCTATGGCAAGGCAACGTCTGATTTTGATACAAATAAGGCCATTATTTACGAATTCCATGAAAAGGATCCGGCGGCGCGAAGGCAGATATTTGAACGCCTTTGCCAGATGGTAGGTTTGAGTGCCGGGGATGTTCTGACTTAACCCTCCACAACCTTATTGGCCCGGTTGCGTATATTTAGATGTGAACAGTATATTTGTTCCGGAGGGATCATGACCTTTCTACGCCGCGCGTTGGGCGTTCTTTTAATGACGGCGGGGACAGCCGGCGTTTTATTCAGTCTGGCCGGCATCACCGGTGTGTGGTTGATCAGGCCGCAGGCTGCCGAAGTTGTGGGTGCAGCCCTGGATACTTTCATAACCAGCCTTGATACCGGCGGTAAAACCATGGCGGCAACAGACGAGACTGTTCAATCCGCGGCAGCCAGCGTGGACTCGCTGAATGAAATTCTCGACTCAACCATAAATTCGCTGAATGACATGCAGCCTGCCCTTACAGGAATGGATAGTATGTTGACCGATACGCTTCCATCCACACTGGATGCGGCAACAGAGTCACTCGAAACGGCGGAATCCGCTGCCCGTTCACTGGAGAGTGCCATTCAATCCATGCAGTCCTTCCAGTCGCTTTTTGGAAGCATTCCTTTGCTTTCCACATTTTTGCCGGAGGCAAGCCAGAAGTACGCGCCTGAAACACCCCTGGCTGACTCTTTGAAAAACCTGTCCGATGATATGAAAGATCTACCATCCACTCTGAAAGGGCTGTCTACCAGTGTGAACAGAGCGGATGGCAACCTTGAGGTGGTCAAAGCCAACCTCGAGTCCATGAAAAAGAGTATCGGCCAGATTTCTACAAGCCTGGACCAGTATGAGACCCTGGTAATGGATTCGAAAGAATCGCTGGGGAAAGTTCAAACCATGCTGGAGAAAACCCGTGCCAACCTTGATCAGACCTTGCTGTATTCCACCATCGCCCTGACTCTGGCATTCGTCTGGCTGGCGCTATCGCAGGTGGTCTTCTTTCTGCTGGGTTGGGCATTGTTTAGAAATCAGTCTGAATGGCTCCAATAATTTTTGAAAAGATGTTCCGGAGGAAACATGGCATATACACTGGACACGACCATCGGCACCCTGATGGACGATCCCAAAGCGAAGACGATGATCGATACCTATATTCCTGGCGCGTCGGGCAACCCGATGCTGGGCATGGTCAAGAATTGGACGGTCAACACCATCCTTTCCATGCCGCAGGCAGCTACCCTTGGGTTCACCCGTGATAAGGCGCAGGCCCTGCTGGATGAGCTAAATCGCATCTCCGGCTGATCAATGGTGTTATTAGTATTAGATTTATATTAATTCGGGTTGACTTTCATCCGGAATGGTCTATAGTAGTTTTAATCTCAAAATCTCTTCGACCGGTCAATATGACCTCGGGGCAGGGGAGAATATTTTCGAAAGAATAAGGAGAGTAATCATGAAATTAAACGCGCCGAAAGTAATAACCTGGTGGATCGCTGTTATTCTGGGTGTTCTGGCCTTATTGGGTCAAGTTGCCGTTGTTCCTGTGCTGGGGACCTATGCCTTCTGGCTGGCTCTGATTGGCCTGGCATTGCTGGTTGTTGCCAACCTCGTCAAGGGTCTATAATCTCAATTCGCTGAATAGATGAACTCTCAGGTGCGCCCCGCCTGAGAGTTTTTATTTCTTTTTTGATAGAGGACAGCCCATGTCGAAAGTCGTTCTTGTAACCGGTTGTTCCTCCGGAATTGGCCGCGATCTGGCCATCCGGTTGACCGAAGCAGGATATGTGGTCGTCGCGACCGCGCGCAGGGTGGACACCCTGGCAGACCTTCCAACCAGCCTGAAACTACAGTTAGATGTTACCTCGACCACATCTGTCAATGAGGCTGTAACGGAAACCATGCGGCAATACGGGCGGATAGATGTTCTTGTCAACAACGCCGGTTATGGTTTACGGGCAGTGGTTGAGGAAGTATCTGAAGATGATGTACAGAAAATATATGACGTTAATGTGTTTGGCGCATTACGCATGGTGCGGGCAGTGGCGCCCATCATGCGCGGGCAGGGAAGCGGACACATAATCAACATCAGTTCGATCGCCGGCCGGGTGGTCACACCGGTCAATGGCATCTATTCCTCCACAAAATTCGCCCTGGAAGCTACCAGCGATGCATTACGCTGGGAACTGGCGTCTTTTGGCATCAAAGTTATCCTTGTCGAACCAGGGCCCATCCGCACCCGGTTTGATGAGACCTTTCGTCGTCAGGGTATCTCCCCGGAAGAACTGGCCGTTTCTCCGTATAAAGCGCTTTACAAACAAGTGGATGATTTTTCGGTTTCCATGCGTTCATCTGAATATGAACCTGAAATTGTCAGCAAGGTTGTCTTGAAAGCGATCACGGACAGGAAGCCGAAATCTCGTTACCTGGCAGGGATGAATTTTCTCGGCCGGTTTGGGCTGGCATTGCGCGACCCATTATGGGAATCCATAATCCGCCGCATGTTCAAGGTGTAGCATGAATTCTATAAAACCCGTATCCGCAAAGATCACGATTGTACTTATTACCATCATCGCCCTGTGCTGGTTGGTTTTCGGCATACTCGTAGTCACCAACTCCATCCCGACCATCCCTTCCGGGCTATACAGTACCTTACTTGGAATGGGTACCATTGTCTGCTCATTAATCATTGCGCTGGCTGCCTTTTTCCTATCCAGACGCAACCGGATTGTGTATTACATGTCGGTTGCCCTGCTCGGCACCATCCTTGTTGTCTCATTCATGGATGACCTGGGCTGGTTGGATTTCACCCTGATCGGCATCACCGCTATCACATTCATTTTGTTGATCCGTGATCATCGTTGGTATTTGAATCGGGATGGTTGAGGAGGGGATTTCGCAACCCCTCCTTAAAATCGACGTAAACAGTATGAACAAATCCCACTTTCTGAAGAATTGATATAAACCACATGGAGCAGACAATCCAACCTCATACCGGCAGACAAACGCTCGCGCTGCATCTCATCCCTGGAATATTGATCACCGTATTCTATATTCTGGCTTCACTGGTAACAAGTAGAAGCGGATACCCGACGCTAATGGCCATCCTGATGGCCATACTCTTCGTTCTTGTACCGGTTGAACTGGGTATATTGTTCCTGGAAGGAAAGAAGAGTATTGGCACCTGGTCACTGAAGGGAATCGTGTTGAACCGTGAGCCGCTACCGGTGTGGCAATACGTCGTTTTTGTTCCCCTGTTGATCGGCTGGTGCGGGCTGGCATTTATCGGCCTTGGAGATATGGACGCGGCTATCATCCGTGATTATTTTTCCTGGTTGCCTGCCTGGTTGACCATCTCCTCCGAGCCTGAAGTTCTGGCACAATATTCACATTCCACAATCGTGACCACCGTGATAGCCGGTTTTCTTCTAAACGGGCTGGCCGGGCCATTGGTGGAAGAACTCTACTTCCGTGGATTCCTGCTTCCGCGCATTCCGGCTTCGCCCGGGTGGGCGCCGCTGATCAATGTGGCTCTTTTCTCGCTGTATCACTTCTTCTCCCCCTGGCAAAACATCACCCGCATTCTGGCACTTATCCCCATGGTGTACACCGTAGCGTGGAAACGGAATATCTATCTGAGCATGGTTACCCATTGCACCGTTAATATTCTTGGAATGCTTCCGCTGCTATCCCTGATCACCGGTAAATAGCAGGCCAACACGGGTATCAATTTTGCGAGCCGCTCCAGGTTACGCAATATTCCATGAGGGTATTGGATACCGGGATGCCTGGTTCCGATATTTCCCATGATCCGTCCAAACCGGCGGCGCGGGCTGCCAGTTCGAAATGCGACATGGCAATTCCCATGTCCATACGCTGCAGGTCGGCAATTCCGGTAAGCACGGGAACGACGAACTCCCGGTACCCTTTGATTCGCTGCATGAAGAAATGCCAGCGTCTTCCCTGACGGACAATACGCCAGGGCTGGTAGTTCTTCGCGGAAGGCGCCAGCCGGACCATTTCCAGCGGATCGGCGTATTTCCCGGCTTGATCGAAATCAAGCGGTTTCCCAAAATCGTTATCAAAGAAGAGGGCTTCCCGGCTAAAGCGTTTTCTCGCCCGTTCCACCTTTTCCATGGACATTGCTTCAGCGGGATAGCCGATTGAGCATACGGCGGGAAGAGTCTCACCCTTTTTTATGGCTGCCTTGCGCGCGAAGGACCAGCGCGTGAAGGAACCGCCCAGCCAGCAGGTTCCAAGCTCAAGTTCGGCTGCTTTCAATACAATCAACTCCATGCGATAACCAAAGTCCTCCATATACATGGCCGATTTGGATGACACTCCGATAACAAACCCGGCAGGGTCTTTGATGGTGCCATATGTCCCCAATCCGCGAAGATTTCCCTTCTGTTCCCCGTCTGCCGTTACAAGAAGAAAGCGGGTTGGCGCGTTGAAAGGACCGGTATCCAGATTGGATATGAAATCCCCCAACTTCTGAAAGGTTTCGTGCGTATTACGCGATGCGTCGTAACTTCGACAGGAATACCGACGCCGGATAAGCACTTGGATCGGGTTTGAATACATCATGAATCCATAAACCGTATAGATATTTGAAAATATTGAAATATTATACAAAGATTTTTCACGGGGAGATTCCAACGAAGTATCCTGTCCACATATGACCTGAATAATGCGGCTGACCGAAAGTCGTAAACGCCAGCAACTGATAAATTCTGTATAAAAACATGCTATGCCCGGATGAATTTTGTTCAGATTCACTGTATTATGAATAAATCTTCCAGATAGTATTCCATGCACCCTGGCAGTTCGCCCGGGGAAAAGAGGGCGGGGTAACAATGATTTAGAATACCCCCAAGGGTTTGAGTATTGCATGTTGTATGTGGGTTATTCCTGTTGATCACGGGTTTTCCCAATGCTTTTTTTCTATGAGGCTGGATAATAATTAGGTATCCCAAAGCCCATACGAATAATCCGTTCCGGCCGTCACATTTTCACAGGCGAAAGGATTCTTTTCCGACAGAAAAAAGTGAAACAAGAACGATCTATATTACCCGAAGAATAACTGAACCGACGATTCGCACTACTGGTCAGTGGAAATAGAAAATCCCATACTACTGAAAATTCATTTGCCGGAAAACACCCCAACCTACCGGTGAATGCAGGAGGAAATAATGGAGAATGAGGACAAAGGTTCAATCCTGGAGACAACCGTGGCTATTCTGATCGCCGTGGTGGTTGTGATTGCCGCACTGATAAGCTGGCGGGCTTCGGTTGTTGATGATGGCGCGGGAGATGCGGACTATGCCGGTCTGCGTTCGGCTGTGTTTTCCGCCCGGGCGATGGCGTTGAACAACCTTAACGCGTATGAATCATATGGTAATTATGTGAACTATCATCGTAATTCCATGCTGGCCGAGATGATTTCCAAAGACCTTGAAACCGCCCCGGCCGAACAGCAGGACTCACTCACGGAACAGATGAAAGTGGCCACTGATCTCGCGGACGCGGCCAATGATATGTTCGAAACCCGCTATTTAAACCGGGATGGTTCCTATTCTGTGCAGCGCCAGCTCGCTGTGATGCAGGCAGATGCCTCCCGTGAAAATGACCTGGATTATGAAAGCCAGTTCGCGGAAGCGGATAAAGGCCGGGCAAAAACACGCAGTCTGCTGGTCTCAGTGATGATATTAACCATCGCCACAGTGTTTTACGCGCTCGTCGAATCTGTGAACGATAAGTACAAATACATCATGATCAGCCTTGGAACGCTGGTGGCTATAAGCGGCGTTGTAATGGGTGTAATTAACTGGATTGGCGCCTGATTGGAGTAACCATAATGACTGTAAATACAAAAAATAATGCTCCTGAAACCACCGGTACACTGGATTTCAACAAAGTAATTGCGGTATTGATCGCTCTGGTAACGCTTTTCACGGCTGTGGTAGCCTACTGGCAGAGCGACGCGAGCGGCCGTGATGACCAGGCCAATCGTGACGGAATGCGCTACATCCTGGAAGCCTTTGGCGCCCAGGTCAGCGGCGACGCAAGGGTAAATTATGACTACAACGTAGCCTACCAGGCCATGTACGAATACAATTTACTTTCCAATTCAGCCGCCAATCGTGAAAACACTCTGGCTTCTGAGACCTATGCCAAAATGGCCGCTGAGATGAAAAAACTCAGCCCCATGCTGGCTGCTCCATACACGGAAGGTAAAGAAGGCGCCGCTCCCAATGTTCCCCTGTATGAATCAGATGTATATCTGGTTAAGATCACGTCTCTTCTCGAGAAATTTACGGCGGCATCTGCCGTTAAAGACGCGTGGGATTCAAAAGCCAATACCTATATCGTTCATTTGACCCTGCTGGCAGTCTCCCTCTTCCTCTTCGGTCTGTCCACAGCCATTTCAAACAGTAAAACCCGCTGGGTATTTTCCGGCGGCGGTGTGGCCTTTGCCGTCATCGCCATGGTCTGGGCGTTATCCATTTTCTTTAAACCCGTTTTTGATCTTCGCACACAAAAAGATGCCATTGACCAGTACGCGGCCGGAGTAGGGTTGGCGCATCAACAGAAATTTGCAGATGCCATTAGTGCCTTTGACAAAGCCGTTGCCGCGTATCCTGAATATGCCAACGCGCTGGTGGAACGCGCGAGCGCCCAATCATCGCTGGGTAATCACGACAAAGCCATCATGGATTATGAGAGCGCCATCAAAGCCGGGGATACACGCCCCAATACAATGGGTGACCTTGCCTATCAGTACCATCTTGTAGGCAACTTTGAAAAAGCAGTGGAACTTGAACGCAAAGCCACCGGCATTGGCGGTTCCGAACTCTGGCTGCAATTTGACCTGGGGTTGAACCTGCTGGCTTCCGGAAAAATAGATGAAGCACAGGCAGTTTACCAGCAGGGAATTCAGGCAGCTGTAAACAAAGTGGTGGAAGCTAAGAAGAACGGGTTGGAAGCCCCATCCTATCTGTGGTATGGAATGGAAGACGGCGCTGATATGCTGGTTGGCATGTTGACGGACCTGGCTGAAGGCACCGCGGACGTGCCAGCGGCTAAAGTGGCTGATCCTGAAGGGTTCAAGGCTTCCGGGGAAGAACTCCTCACCCGGTTGAAGAGCACCGCCGCTGCGTTGGAATTCACCGGTGCCGCCCCTGAAGGTGAGATGACAGCTTCCATTTCCCCTTTTACCTTTGTCCTGCCTGAAAAGGATGACCAGGGTGAAATCACCGGGTACTCTGATCCTGCCACCTCTTTCGAATACGGCATAGATGAATTTGCGGTGCAGTTTGATTACAAGAACATGCCGGTTGGCAAAGATATTCTTTTCAAGTTATACATCAATGGAACAGAAGATCCGTCATGGCGTATCCAGCAGCCCTGGGAAATGGGTGCGGATGGCACAGCAGAAATCCCGATCAGCTACGCGTACAGTGACACGTTTGTGTTTGATCCGGGCGACTATGTAGTCGAGATGTATGTAGATTATCACCTGGCGCAGCGCGGTGGTTTTACCATCGAACAGAAATAGCTTCATTACCAGGAACAGCCGGCGCGCACCTGTGTGCCGGCTGTTCTTTTGCCACTCAGAATATATTTCAGCGTATATAGATTGAAAATCCAATCAAGGAGAGACAATTATGGAAATTGACATTCAATTTCGTCCATCGTATTCCCTGGCAGTTGTAAAACTGGCCCCGTCAGAACGTATTCGCGCGGATTCCGGTGCCATGGTCAGCCATTCAGACGGCGTCGAAGTGGAAACCAAGGCTGAGGGCGGTTTCCTGAAATCACTGGGGCGCGCGGTTCTGGGCGGAGAGTCGTTCTTCCAGAACTTCTGGAAAGCCGGCGCGCAGGGAGGCGAAGTCACTCTGGCGCCCGATCTGCCGGGTGATATCGTTTGTATCACCATGACCGGAACACCGTTGATGATCCAATCCGGTTCCTATCTGGCGTCTGAAGCGGGCATCGATATCTCTGGCAAGCTCAGCAGCAAGGCATTCCTGTCAGGGGAAGGTTTTTCCATGATAGAAGCCACCGGGAGTGGAAAAGTGCTGGTGTCCTCTTACGGGGCGATCTACGAAAAAACCCTGGCATCCGGTGAACGCTACATCGTCGATTCCACCCACCTGGTGGCCTTCGATGGAACCATGAGCGTAACGGCGAAAACCGTTGGCGGGTTCAAATCCACCATGCTTTCCGGAGAAGGACTGGTGGTTGAGGTGACCGGCCCTGGCAAGCTCTATCTGCAGACCCGCTCACCAAGAGCCCTGATCAACTGGATCATCCCGCAGATCCCTACAAGAAGCAGCGGCTCCTGATCCCTCGCATTCCAAAAAAGATGACCCGCCGGAATTCCAGCGGGTCGTCTTTTTAATTGAAAAGCTGGTTACAATTATTCTATCTTTTTCCACCAAGCTGGATGCATAAAAAGATATGAAGGCGAAGGTGATTTTTGCCCGAAACTTCCAAACAGGGATAAATATATGGAAAAGCAACCCAAAACAGTATTCATCACCGGGGCGTCAACAGGAATCGGCCTGGAAACAGCCCAGTATTTTCTCAAAAGAGGCTGGAACGTGATTGCCACCATGCGCCACCCGGACAAGAGGATTACTCCGCTGCACGAAAAAGGACTTCCGGATTTACTGCACCTGGATGTACAGGATGAATCCTCCATTCTGGCTGCGCTGGATCACTCTCTGAAGAAATATGGAAAAGTGGATGTGTTGATCAACAATGCCGGATATGCCGTATACGGACCCTTTGAAACCACCTCTCCAGCGCAGATTCAACGCGAATTTGACACCAACGTGTTCGGTCTGATGACCGTAACCCGCGCGTTTCTGCCGGTCTTTCGGCAGCAAAATGACGGTACCATTATAAATGTTGCGTCAATGGGAGGCCGAACTGGTTTTCCGCTGTATTCCACCTATAACAGCACAAAATGGGCGGTGGAAGGTTTTACCGAAGCGCTGATGTACGAATTGAAACCCCTGAATATTCGCGTGCGGCTGGTCGAACCGGGGGTGATAAGAACAGATTTTTATAACCGTTCGATGGACAGGGCGGACAATTCGTTCCTCCCGGGTGTTTATGACCCATTCATCAAACGGGCTGCCAAAACCATGGGGGAGGCCGCCATTCAAAACGCTTCTGAACCCCTGCCTGTGGCCAGAGTGATTTATCGGGCAGCTACTGATACCGGCAACCGGCTGCGTTATATCGCGGGAAATGACGCCCGGCTGGTCAGTGTTTTGCGCTGGCTGCTGCCCGAACAGCTCTTTTTCAAGGTTTTGGAAAAGAATGTTCTTTATTAGTTCCAAGGCAGAGGGGCAGCATGGAAATTATTGAATGGGATGACTTTCTTAAAGTGGAATTGAGGGTTGGAACGATTGTGGATGTTCAAGACTTCCCTGAAGCGCGAAAACCGGCGTATAAATTAAAGGTTGATTTTGGTCCTGAAATTGGTATCAAACGTTCCAGCGCGCAAATTACCACGCTTTATTCAAAAGAAGATCTTTTGGGCAGGCAGGTGCTGGCTGTGATCAATTTCAGCCCCAGGCAGGTGGGACCATTTCTTTCTGAATGCCTGGTCACCGGTTTCTACCGTGAAGACGGCGCCGTGGTGCTGGCAATGCCTGCCAGTCCGGTTCCCAACGGGTGCAGGCTTGCGTAACTTTTCCCTGGATTGAAGGGTTATTACAACCGGAAGAAAAACAATTACCGCTCCACGGTGAGCAGAGGGTATAAATCACCAGATTTCACCGCACATTATTAAATCAATAGCTGTTAAACAGTCATATTTCTGCCTACCATTAAAGCAAAATTAAACTGCGTTTTGACCAGTAAAAAAATGAGCAATATCACATATCGAATTGAGTGAGAAGTATTAATATATTATTAGAAAAGAGCTGTCTCTCTTGGCATGTTTTGTCCCGTAATGTTCCCCCACAATTCAATGACGCTGAAAGAGCAACCTCTGTGGAGGAATCTCAATCCCCTGTGAAAACAGGATTTTATTCAGGCGATCACACTGCCTACCGGTGTGACACAACATTTACTTATGGCGCTCAGAGCGCCGGGAGGAAAAGGTATGAGCATTATCTTCATTGTGTTGGGTGGTTCAGCGATCTTTTATATCGCTTATATCACCTACGGCAAGTTCGTCGCTACTAAAGTCTACGAACTAAATGACAAGAATGTAACACCCGCCGTTGAGATGGAAGACGGGCTCGATTATGAACCAATCGACTCAAAATTCCTGCTCGGTCAGCACTTCTCAGCCATCGCGGCAGCCGGTCCTGTTACCGGCCCCATCCTGGCCGGTATTGCTTACGGTTGGGTTCCCGCGTTAATCTGGATCATCATCGGATCCATCTTTATCGGCGGCGTTCATGATATGGGTGCTCTAATGGCCTCTGTACGCAACAAAGGCCGTTCCATTACAGAGACTGTCAGGGTTCATGTCTCAAAGAGCGCCTGGGTTCTTTTCAACCTGTTTATCTTCTTCGCGCTTGTATTGGTCATCGTTGCCTTCACAGATGTCACCAGTTCCTCCTTTGTAAATGTAGTTGAATTGGCCAATGGAGAAAGCGTTGGTGGTGGAGCCATTGCTTCCTCCTCCATCATGTACCTGATCCTGCCGATCATCATGGGCCTCTTGCTGCGTTACACAAAGCTCAGCCTGAAATGGGCAACCATCATCTTCCTTCCTCTTGTCGGTGTGGCTATCTGGGCTGGTAAATATATTCCCATTGTCATGCCTGCTGTAGCCGGGTTGGAACCGCAGAAAGTTTGGAACCTGCTCATTATGGTCTACTGTATTATCGCAGGTGTCGTTCCTGTTTGGGCTCTGCTGCAACCTCGCGGACACCTTGGCGGCTACTTTATGTATGCATCGATCATCGTGGCTGGCATTGGTGTTATTTTTGGTGGATTCACCATTCAGTACCCTGCCTTTACCATTCCTTACGGTGAAAACTTCTGGACCCCCATGATGCCTATGCTGTTCATCACGGTAGCCTGTGGCGCCTGCTCGGGTTTTCACGCTTTGGTGGGTTCTGGTACCACATCCAAACAACTAAAGAAAGAATCCGATGCTAAATTGATCGGTTACGGCGCCATGCTCCTGGAAGGCGTTGTAGCTTTGATCGCTCTATCTTGTGTCATGATCCTTACCAAGGATAATGCACTACTGAAGAAATCCCCGAACTTTGTGTACGCCTCCGGTATCGGTTCATTCATGCAGTTGATCGGTGTAAGCCCGGCCTTCGGTATCTCCTTCGGTTTGATGGCCTTCACTACCTTCGTGTATGACACTCTGGATATTTGCGTCCGCTTGGGCCGTTTTATTATCCAGGAACTCACCGGCTTGAAAGGCTGGACGGGTCGTATTATTTCCACGATCATCATGGGTGGTCTGCCAATGTACTTGATGACCGTCTCCATGACTGACGCTGCCGGAAAACCGGTGACCGCCTGGAGTGTGTTCTGGAAAACATTCGGTGCTTCCAATCAGTTGCTGGCTGCCCTGGCCCTCATCGGTATCACCATCTGGCTGGTCAACACCGCTAAGAACAAAAAAGCCTGGTTGGTTACCTTCCTGCCAGCCGTCTTCATGTTCATCATGAGCACCTGGGCGTTGATCAATATGTTCATCCAGTACACGACCAAAGACGGTGCCTGGGTTGGTTTCCCCGCTGGTGCGAATGTCATTATTCCAATCACCTGTGTTATTTATGTGGTGCTGGCGATCTGGATGGCAGTAGAAACGATTTCTGCCTTCAATAAGACCCATAAGGGCGGCGCGGGCAAAATTGCCGCTGAAGCTGCCAAGTAATTGGATTTGATCTACAAAAGAAGCCCGCTTTATAAGCGGGCTTTTTTTTTAAGTAATCCATGATCACTAAAGTCGTATATACTTAATCGTGTCTTGATTAAGTCATTATTTAATGGGGAGCATTGAATGAGTAACTATTTCCGCGTTTTGGCGGTAATCCCACTGGTTTTTTCCATCCTGGCCTGTAATTTCAGTACCGCGCTGCTCACTCCACAGGTGGCCACACCGGGTTCAGGGACGGTTCTGCCGACAGCCTACATACCGGAGGAAACAATTGAACCGGTCGATATTAATGAGCCGACCCCTACTTCGGATATTACCTCTGCTCCGGAAGGCCACGCTGATATTTGTTCATACGTCACAAAAGAGGATGTGGAAAAATTCTTTGGCGAACCGGCGAGTGATCCAAAATCAGCCAATGGCTCGTGCATGTATACCAATGCGAAAGATGGACTGTACGCGTTCTCGCTCGGTGCCGGTCAGGATAACGATACCGCCACCATATTACAGGGACAGGCGATGCTGCTGGGGTTGGCCGGGATAAAGCTGGATGAAACCGTCACGGGAAATCTCAACAAACTGGCTGACGCCAGGGATTTTAAAGGGTACCTCTCTGAACTGGTTGCGCTGTCAAAAAGTTCAACCACGATCAGCGCGCGGTTGTTCAAAGGCGGCGGGAATGATCTGACGTACTGGGCATGGATTTCCGCTCCACCGCGCCGCTCTGGAGCGTTTCTGGCTGTGCGTGGCACCACTTTGGTCAGTCTGTACATTGTCGTTCCTGAAATACAGGAAGAGAAAGCCATGCTAACCTCTGCCAATAATCTGGCCGGGCAGATTTTTGCCAAATTACCCCGGGATTTCTCCTTTTTCCCAACCATCGCGGCCCCTGAATCTGCGGAACAGACGCCTGTACCAGAAAGCATACCTGCCGTTCCACAGGAAACTTCGCCGTCCATTGAGCCGACTTCACCAGCTACTGTGTCAACTCCCACAACAAACGCCCAATCGTCCGACATTCCAGTCCTGTTAACTCCCGCAGACGGGACGGAAATAAATATCTACCCGCGAACGATCACCCTGACATGGTCGCCTGTTCAAAATGCCAGTAAATACCTGGTGGAGATCATGGCCTGCAGTCCGACCAATCAGGATACGTGTTTCTCGCATCCCATGATCGAACAAACCACTCGAGAAACCACCGCTCCATCGTACACATTCAATTTTGTCGGGAAACAACCTGGTAAATGGCGGGTTTCAATCATCGACGCGAGCGGCAAGCTCGGAACCCCTTCCGGCTGGTTTAGATTTACCTGCCTGCAATAGGCGGGAGCAACCAGACAGGTTAGGTAATCTAAGCCGCCAATATGTCTCAGTAAGTATTATTTGCATTTGCTCTATGGAAAGTTAATGGAGGAAATGCCTTTGAAACAATATCAATACTCAACCAATGTTCACCATCCCATCGCCGGGAAAGTATTATACATTGGGACCGGTGAGCCGGAACATTTATTGGAATTCTTCGGGTAGATGTAAAAGGGAAGAACCGCCGTGTTGCAGAAAATCCCTTTAAGTTCCCTGATAAACCGGTCTGTGAGTATTCCGATTTGCTGAATCTTTTGAGTTGACTATACTTACAGAATAATTGGTTCAAAGCAACTTGATAGGTAGTGGGAGAGAAGAATGAAAAAATCAATCCGCTTTCTAATTATTGTATTTGCGGTTCTGCCCTTGCTTGCCTGTAATCTTACCAATATGTTGAGCACCAGCAAACCACCCTCTGTGGATTTGCCCAGTGTGACTCCGACAAATGCCGTTGAGAAGCCGGCGGAAACAGCCAAGCCAACAGCTGTGCCGACAACTGTGCCACAGGCGCCTGCTCAACCCGATTCAGCCGGTGGGGCGCTGGATTTCTGCACATTGATCGCAAAATCCGACGTGGAAAAATTCTTCAATGAACCGGCCAGCGAACCGAAAGCATCGCCGGGCGGTTGCGTTTTCACCAACGCGAAGGACAGCCTGTATGCCTTTTCGTTTGGAGCCGGACAGGATAAAGACGCGTCCAATGTTTTACAGGGACAGGCCATGCTGCTGGGAATGGCGGGCGTGCGGCTGGATGAAGCCGCGCTGGCAAAACTCAAACCGATGGCAGATGGTTTGGATTTCAAGGGATTCTTCACAGAGATGGTCGCGCTGAGTAAGAGTTCCAGCACGATCAACGCACAGATGCTCACCGGCGGTGGCAATGATCTGACCTACTGGGCCTGGATCACCGTTCCTCCACGGCGTACCGGCGCTTTCGCGGCAGTGCGCGGCAATACCGTGATCAGTCTGTATGTGGTTGTTCCTGAATCGCAAAAAGAAGAGACTGTTTTAAATGAAGCGAACAATCTGGCCGGGGCTGTTTTTTCAAAACTACCCGCGAAATTTTCTGTGTCCAGCGCACCACCGGCTGCCGCTCCACCCGCGGCGCCTTCTCAAAATCAGCCCCCCGCTGCGCAGCCAACCCCGACTCTGATTCCTTCCTCCACCCCGGTCCAAGGTTTATCTGCTCCAGCTTTGTTAACACCCGCGGAAGGGCAGGTGTTAACCACGTATCCGAGATCAACTAACTTCACCTGGTCTCCGGTACCCGGCGCCGGCAAGTATTTTTTTGAACTCATGGCCTGCAGTAACAGTAACACGTCTGATTGTTTTGTTTGGCCAGCCAACAAACCCACCCATGAGGTTTTCGGAACATCATATACCTTCAACTTTGTCGGCGCGCAACCGGGAAAATGGCGGGTCACGGCTGTGGATGCCAATGGTGTTAAGGGCGCTTCATCTGAATGGCGGATGTTTAAATATACCAAATAGCCTGAGAGAAAATTGAATAGCAAAAAACACCAGACTTTGAGAAGTCTGGTGTTTTTATTTGGGTAAGGTTGCAAACACCCGTTAAAATAGAACCAGTTTTGTTTAAATTCTATTGAAACAGGTGGAATATATGCAGGAAATTCGCAGAGTGGGTATTCTGGGCGCGGGGGCTATTGGCGCGTATTTCGCGTCACGCTTCTATGAAACCGAAGGTTTTACCACCGCACTGGTGGCCCGGGGAAACCATTATGAAAAACTAAGCAGGAATGGTCTCACCGTTAATGGAAAGCATTACCAGATCCCGGTGGTCAATCCGGAAGCTGCCGCTGAACCGCTCGACCTGTTGATTGTTGCGCTGAAGCACCAGCATATGGAAGCGGCCATCCCCGGGTTAGATCGACTCATCGGGACTGAGACCACCATATTGTCCATGATGAACGGTATCCAGAGCGAAGCCTATATCGGTGGTCTTTACGGGATGGATAAGGTTCTATACGCTCTTTCACTGGGTATCGATGCCCTGCGGGTTGGTAATGAGATTAACTATACGGTTCCGGGGACGCATTATTTTGGGGAAGCCGAAAACAAAGTCATCTCCCCGCGGGTTCGTCGAGTTCAGGAGGCTTTTGATAAAGCCGGAATTGCCTTTAAAACCCCCGAAGATATGCTCTGGTGGCTGTGGTGGAAGTTGATGGTCAATGTGGGAGCCAACCAGGTTTCCGCCGTGACAGGCTCACCATACCAGGTTCTTCAAACCAGCCAGAACGCGCAAGCACTGATGGAAGCCTTGATGCGCGAAGTGGTCACCGTGGCGCAGGCGGAAAAGATAAAACTGACGGAAAAAGATATCACCGCCTGGTACCCGGTACTCAATCGGTTGTCACCCCGGGGAAAGACTTCCATGCTGCAGGATATTGAAGCCCGCCAGAAGACCGAGGTGGAATTATTTGCCGGTGAAATAATGGCTCTGGGAAAGAAGCACAACATCCCGACGCCGGTTAATCAGACGGTTTTTCAGATCATTCGGGTGTTGGAGCAGGGATTCGGCCTTGCATGAGAAAGGTCCGGGTGTGATAACGCGTGCGCTATTGACAGGCGTGATGTCACTCGTGGTCTCGCTGGCCTTCCTGTTAGCATTCAATGGCTGCGCGATTGACCCTCCCGTTTATCCTGCCGGCACTCAGGAGGATGAATATTTAATGGATCACCCGATCGTAAATCCTGAAGGTGGTTACAAGATCCGCCCTTTGAAGAGTCTCGAAGCAACTATGGCCGGTGGAACATTGTCCATGTTTCCGGTGAAAGGCGATAGACAGAGTGGACCGGGGATGTATTTATCCGTGGAAAAGTTCACGTCTCCGGTTGACCTGAATACCGCCGTCAATGTCTTCATAAAGAATGAACCCTCATATCAGTTTTCTGCTATCGATAAGACTCTGGTTGACACAATACCCGCCCGGTCTGTGGATTTCACCACCACATACCATGCGGTTGATGGGATAGTTCTTGAAAACCCGGGAGCGGATGAGGGCGAGACCATACATGGCAGGGTGATCATCGCCGTTTTCCAGGAAAGTCGATTGTTCAAATGTGTCATGGTTGCCCCGCAAAAGTACTGGTCGTCATACGAGCCGGGTTTTATGGCAGCCATAAAAACATTGAAGTTCCTCCGGTAGAAGGTAAATGTAAGCAAATAAATCCAGGTTGTGCTAGAATGCCTTCCTGTCTGGGAGGACAGGTTTTTATGCTTGGAAAATTGAAAATCAACGCGCGCAAGATGATCATCTTGCTATCATTTATTGCTTTTATCGCTCTGGGCATGCCTGACGGCTTGCTGGGTGTCGCCTGGCCGACCATCCGGTCTGATTTTTCCATATCCCTGGATTCAATGGGTATGCTCTTGCTTATGGCTACCATCGGGTACATGACATCGAGCTTCATGAACGGCAAAGTAATCGCCCGCTTTGGTGTCGGCGGTACCCTGGCGGGGAGCTGCGCGCTAACAGGGCTTACCCTCTTCGGGTATTCTGTGTCACCCGCCTGGGGTTTTATGGTGGTGCTCGGGTTTTCCGCCGGTCTGGGAGCTGGAGCCATTGATGCCGGCCTGAACACGTTTGTGGCCGCCAATTTTCATGAAGGGTTGATGCAGTGGCTGCACGCCAGTTATGGCATCGGTGTCACCATGAGCCCGCTGATCATGTCATTCGCGGTTAACTCGTTAAACTCCTGGCGCCTGGGGTATGTAATTGTTGGTTCTTTTCAGTTATTTCTCGCCATCTGTTTCTTCATTTCCCTCCCCCTGTGGAAAACCGAAAAAAAGAACGCCGACCTGGACACCACAAAGAAGCTGACGGATTATAAAACCCCGTACGGGGAAACCCTGAAGCAGGCCAGGGTATGGTTGAGTTGTCTCTTGTTTATCCTTTATACTGGCGTGGAAGTATCGCTTGGCGCGTGGGCTTACACCTTGCTGACAGAAAGCCGTGGTATCGAGCCATCCGTGGCCGGTTGGCTTACCGGCAGTTACTGGGCGTTCTTTACCGTTGGCCGCTTTTCCGCCGGCCTGTATACCCGCAAGATTAAGCTTAACACGTTGATCTTCTCGAGCATCGGACTTGCCATGGTCGGAGTGATCATGCTGTGGTGGAATCCATCCAACATAATCAGTCTGGCCGGTATTGGGCTGACCGGTCTGGCCATTGCGCCCATCTTCCCGGGGTTGATGTCCGGCACCAGTGACCGGGTTACACCGCGGTTTGCCGCCAATACGATCGGCATGGAAATGAGCGCCGCCGGCATCGGATCCGCCCTGGTGCCCGCGTTAATTGGTATTCTGGCAAATAACTCCTCTCTGGAGATCATTCCAGCCTGTCTGTTTGTTTCATTCCTGCTTCTATTGGCGCTTTACACCTATGTGGTTATGACCGGAAAGCAGCCGGAACCTCAGATGAGTTCCCGTCCGGAAGGCGTGGAAGCCGATTGATTCGGGCGAGCCTGCCTAATACAAATCCAGCGATACATCGGCCGGCATGCCGGGTTTCAAATCCAAATCAGGATTGGCAATAGTCAATTTCACCGCGTAGACAGTGTTCTTGCGGTTTTGCACCGTTTGCGCGTTGCGCGGGGTAAATTCGGCTTCATCAGAAATACGCGAAACCTTGCCGACAAACACCTTGCCGGGGAATGAGTCAACGGTTACCGGCAGATCCTGCCCTAGGTAGATCTGCCCGTATTGCGATTCGGGAATATACACCGTCAGAGTGACGTTCGTCAGATCAGCTACCACCAACAACGCGCCGCCCGCGGTGGTGATCTCACCCGGGTCGGCCGCCCGCAGCAACACTACACCGTTCAGAGGTGAGCGAATGCTGCCCGAAGACGTTCCCCCTCCCTGCTTGACAACTGCCAACAACTGGTCTTTTTTAACTGGATCGCCTTCATTGACCAGCATACGGTCCACAATACCGCCTGTCACCACTCCCAGTCGCACCTCATTGGCCTCGATGGAACCTGACGCAGTGGCGCCTGTGTTAAAGACGGTCGTCTGGAGAAGGTAATAAATCCCATAGATAACGACGCCCAGGATGATGATAAATACAGGGACAAACCTCTTCATATTCTCTGGCATATTTCACCTTGTTTAATAATAATGATTCGCGGCACGGTTGTCATCTTTTCGGATATCCTATTTTGACACCAGCGACATGAACATGTCTTCCATAAGCGGGGCGGAATCGTTTATTTGAACCTGCGCAATACCATGGCTCTCCAGTGCGGTGGCCAGGTCGCGCTGCCTGACTGATGTTTTCGCCAGCACGCGCACGTGATCGCCCGCCAGGCTGGCGCGCAGGATGCCGGATGCGGGAGATAGTGCGTCCAAAACGGGCAGCAACTGGTCGGCACGCTCGCCGGTCTCCCCTCGCAGGAATATTTCCCACATGCGGCCCGGCAGGGTCGCTTTTAAATTGGTGGGCGAATCCAATGCCAGAAGTTTTCCGTTGTTCAAGATGCCCACCTGACCGCAGTATTCGGCCTCATCCATATAGTGGGTGGTTACCAGGATGGTGATGCCCTTGTTGACCAGATCGTAGATCAATTCCCAGAAGGCACGCCGGGCGGTGGGATCGACACCCGATGTGGGTTCATCGAGAAGCAGCAATTTTGGATGATGGACGATGGCCGCTGCCAGAGAAAGCCGCTGCCGCCACCCGGCTGACAATGTGCGTACCAGTTGTCCGCTCATTTCCACCAGTCCCAGTTGTTCCAGTAATTCATCCACGCGATGGGTGTCGCTTACGCCGTAAACCCCCGCGTAAAAAGCCAGATTTTCCCGCGCGGTAAGATCGTTGTACAGGGCAAACTTTTGCGACATATAACCGGTGCGCGCGCGCACCTCTTCAGACTGCGTAGCCGCGTCAAACCCGATCACCTGCGCGGTGCCTTCGCTGGGGCGGATCAACCCGAGCAGCATGCGGATGGTCGTGGTCTTCCCGGAGCCGTTCGGCCCCAGATACCCGACAACCTGACCGGGCTCAATGTCAAACGAAATGTGATCAACAGCTGTGAAGTCGCCAAAGCGGCGGGTTAAATCTCGAATGGAAATAATGGGGGCCATGTTACATTTCACCCCTCTCCGCACCGGCCAGGTCAATAAAGACGTCTTCCAACAACGGCGCGATCTCATGAATGGATTGAACCGTACCGCCAGCCAGGCGTATCGATTCGGCCAGCCGCCGGCGTACTTTTGCCGTCTGGTTTTGAGCCACCCGCAGGTGCAGGCGGTCGCCAAAACGCTGGGCATCCTGCACATCCGTGTCGGCACGGGCAGCCTGCAAAACAAGCGGCAGCGGGCTGCCAGATAGCTCCAGTATCCTCCCGGCCAACATCTGGCGTAACTGGCTGGGGGTGCCTTCCTGGATGAGGTGACCACCGCGCATGAATCCGACCCGTGAACAACGGGTGGCTTCGTCCATGTACGGGGTGCACACCAGAACGGCCATCCCCTGCTCACCCGCAAGGCGGATGACCAATTGCCAGAAGTCCTGCCGGGTGACAGGGTCAACACCGGTGGTGGGTTCATCAAGCAGCAATAGGCGCGGCCGGTTGACCAACGCGCAGGCCAGGCCAAGCTTTTGTTTCATACCCCCTGAAAGCTGACCGGCCAGCCTGTTTTCGAACGCGCCAAGACCAACAAAAGCCAGATTCTCGCGGGAGCGGGGAAGCCATTCGGAATTGGCAAGACCGCGAATTTCCGCCAGGAAGCGTATGTTCTCCAGAACGGTCAGGTCTTCGTACAGCGAGAATTGTTGCGAAAGGTACCCGATCAATTCACGCGCCTGTTCGGGATTTTTCTCCAACGCGAAACCGCCAATGGATACGTCACCGTGATCCGGTTTGAACGCACCGCAGATCAGCCGCAGTGTGGTTGTTTTCCCGGCTCCATCCGGCCCAACCAGACCGTATATCTGCCCCGGTTTAATGGACAGGCTGACATCATTCACCGCATTCACAGCGCCGAAGGATCGTGAGAGGTGTTGGACAGTCAGGATGGGGTCGGGCATGATCAATCCAGTTGTTTACGGAAGCGCAGGGCCGTGGCAACCATCACCAGCAGAGCGAAGAAGCACAGCGCCAGAATTTCCGGCATCAAGACGCCGGCGCCGGTTCCTTTGAGCACAATACCACGGGTGATGATAAGGAAATAACGCAGGGGAATGGCATAACTGACCGCCTGGAGAAAGGTCGGCATCGCAGCCAGCGGGAACATGAAACCGGACAGAAAAATGGACGGCAGCAGAGTGAACATGGTGGTCAACATGGCTTCCTGCTGGGTGTTGGCCACGGTGGAGATTAACAATCCGATCCCCAGTGTGGTGATGAGGAACAGGCACGACAGAATGAGCAGCAGGATCAGACTGCCGTTAATGGGCACACTGAACAACAGCACCCCCACCACCAGGATTTCGATCATGTCGAAGAAGGCGATCAACACATAGGGCAGCATCTTCCCCGCCACCAGTTCCCATGAGCGGATGGGGGTGACGATCAACTGCTCGATCGTGCCGCGCTCCCGTTCACGCACAATGGAGGTGGAGGTGAGGAAGGTGGTCAGAAATTGCAGGATCATGCCGATAAGCGCGGGGATCATATAGTACGCGGTGATCATGCCCGGGTTGTACCAGACCTGGGTGCGCACGTCGACCGGAAGTTGCGTTTGCGAGGGTTTCATGGTGCGGCTGGCGACGATCCTGGTCGCCTGTGATTGCCCTACCATGATGGCCGCGGTCAGGGCGGTTCCGGCTACGTTGGGGTCGGAACCGTCGATTATGAATGCCACCTGACCCACCCGGCCGGCCACAATTTCACGCCCGTAATCCGGCGGAATGATGATTGCCGCGCGCGCCATATTGCTTTCGATTAGATAGTTCATCTCATCTTCGCTGGTGATGTAATACTCCAGCTTGAAATAATCCGATGAACGGTACGCGTCGAGCAGGGAGCGAGACAGGCTGGTATGGTCGCGATCCAAAACAGCCAGCGGAATGTTGCGCACATCATTGGTGATGGCATAACCCAGAAGGAAAAGCATGGCTACCGGGTAGAGAAGGGTCAGCACCAGGGTACGCGGATCGCGCATGATCTGGATAAATTCCTTACGGATGAGGGAAAGAAGGCGTTGTTTCATTTTCCCGTCATTTCCAACCGGGAGGGATCATCGTCGGCCAGAATGCCGGTGAGATACAGATCGACGAATTTTTCAAGAGATGTTTCATCTGTCGTGATCATGGGGATGCTCTTCAATAAGACACCCGTGATATAGTACGAAAAGAACAGACCAATAAACGAGCGCAAAAGGATTTCCGGTGGGATTTCTCGCAGGCGTCCTTTTCTACTTGCCAGCAACCCCGGCAGATGGATCAATTTCGGTAGAATGGCTTTATAGAGGTCAGTCACATGAACTGCCTTAAATTCTACGATCTCTATGAACATCAGGTTAAAAAGATCAGGCCGGTTTAATAATTCCCGTACCAGCAACCGTGCCGCTGACCGGAAAACATCGGCTACGGTTTCCCCCTCAACTTTATCGATAAGTGGAAGGATCTCATGGTAGGGATGTTTTTCATGCAACACCGCCAGCCAGATGTCTTCCTTGGTGTCAAAATGGTTGTAAACAGCCCCAACCGTCACCCCCGCCCACTGGCTTATATCCCGAAGGGCGGTGGCATTGTATCCATTTTCTACAAACAATTGGTAGGCGGCATCAATGATGTTCGCGCGGGTTTCGATGCTTTTCTCACGGCTGGATCGGGGCATAAAATCACCAGGTATTATAGATAATGAGTGTTCATTATTTATCATACTCCCCTGCGCATAAGGTTACAATAGGGAATAGTTTAAAATAATTGCCCCGATTTATTCCACCAGATGTTTATCAAGGGAGATATGATCCATGAACCATCCTAAATGCGCTGCGTATGACAGGGATTTTGTGCGGGCCAATATGATGGGCCCCAATGCCATGAAACTGCTGGAGGAACTCACCTCAACACTTGACCTGAAACCGGGTGACCGGGTGCTCGACCTGGGCTGTGGGAAAGGATTGACTTCCATTTTTCTGGCCAGGGAGTTTTGGGTGACCGTGTTTGCGACCGACCTGTGGATCAGCGCGACCGAAAATTTTGAACGATTCCAGACGATGGGATTGTCCGACCGCATCATCCCCATTCACGCGAAAGCGAATGAGCTTCCGTATGCCAATAATTATTTTGACGCGGCCGTCAGCGTGGATGCCTTCCATTATTTCGGGGCAAATGAAACCTATCTTGACCAGCACCTGGCGCCGCTGGTAAAACCGGGCGGCTGGCTGGGCATGGCTGTGCCGGGATTTGTTGAGGAGTATGGCGAAAACATTCCGGCGGATATCAGCCAATACGTGAAACCGGAATATGAATTTCACTCCTGCGAATGGTGGCAGGCACTCTGGCAGCGATCCAAACTGGTCAATGTCACAGACTGCCGCAGCCTGCCGGGATGCGCCGAAGCCTGGGCAGACTGGCTGGAATGTGAGAATGAGTACGCCGTGTCCGACCGGGAGATGATCAAGGCCGAAGGCGGACGCTATTTCAATTTTGTCGGTATAACCGCCCGGCGAATCTAGGCCGCTTTTCCCGCTTTGCGAATGGCATGGAACGGCCCGTGAAATGACAGGCGTGCGAGAACCTGCGCCATCTCTTCTGATGTTTCTTTGCAGCCGCCTTCCAACCAGGATTGAACCACCCCCATATGCGCGGCGGTGACATAGGTAATCAGATAATTGCCTGGAACGAGCAGGTCTTCGGGGCGGGTATTGGCCATGAAACCGATACGGAAAAGGTTGCCCGCGATGGCGGTTTTGATGCGGTTTTGAATATCTGGATTGGATTTTAATCCGAGGATGGCATACATCAAACGCGCCCGGCTGCCGATATAGTCAAACAGGGTAACCATGGCCGGAATGGGTTCGTCAGACACGCAGTAGGCTTCCAGGTCAATCCCCCCGGTCTTGATCAGGATATCCTTAATGTGCTCGATAATCTCATCTTCCGTCTTCTCCATAAGGTCGGCTTTGTCGCGGTAGTGCAGATAGAAGGTTCCGCGATTGATATCCGCCCTTGTGGTGATATCGGTGATTGAAATGGAATCGTAGCCCTTTTCTTCAATGAGCGCGATCAACGCGTTCTGAATGGCTTCGCGCGTGCGCTGTACCCGACGGTCGATATCACCCGATTTCCACATACGGAATTCCTTTTGATAGACAGAATTGTCTGATGTGTCGTTAATGCGACACCGCGGTCAAGATTGCGTATTGAAAGCTGTGATTGTTGATATTATACTTTTCGCAAATGAAATAATCAACACACTGTCTACTAATTGTCCGGGTGTTGAAACATTAGTACGGACATATTCGTATACAGAAATAACAGGGACTAAAAAATGAAATCCAACAACAACGGTAGACTGGCATTTGTGTTAAGCGGAGGGGGATCCAGAGGCGCGCTTCAGGTGGGGGCGTTGCGCGCGCTGCTCGAAGCCGGGTACCAGCCGGAGCTGGTTACCGGCACATCCATAGGGGCGGCCAATGCCGCTTTCCTTGCCGTGCACGGCTATAATCTCAATGGCATCGCCAGGCTGGAATCCATCTGGCAGAGCACCATGCACGAAGACCTGCTATCCACCAATTTGTGGTGGCAAACCATGCAGATCCTCTTTAAACGGGAAAATGGACATTCATTGAACAAAGTCCGCCAGTTCGCCATTCAAAGCGGACTGAAACCTGACCTTCGTTTTTGTGACCTTGACAGTGTTTATCTCTACCCGGTGGCGGCTGACTTAAATTCGGGCGAACCGGTGGTTTTCGGTCTTAATCCTCAGGAACATGTGCTGGACAGCGTGATGGCCTCCATGACATTGCCTCCATGGATGCTCCCCGAGAACAAGGACGGCCGTCTCCTGATTGATGGCGGGGCGGTGAGCAATCTGCCGATCGAAGCCGCCATGCAACAGGGTGCCACCGAGATCATCGCGCTGGATCTGTTCGACCCCCAGGAAGAGGACGAAGAAACATCCGCCGGAATGCACCCGCTTCTGTGGAAATATAGCCGCACGGTGGAAAACCGGCAGGTTGAGATGGAAATAAAACTTGCGGAAGCCCGGGGCATCCCGGTGAAGCACATCCGGCTCACCATTGACCCGCCGGTCCCCATGTGGGATTTTCGCCGCTCTGTTGAGCTGATGGATCACGGCTATCAACTTGCCCACCAGGCGATGGAAACCTGGCAGCCAATGGAACAACCTGCCTGGTGGAGTCCCACCCGGATGCGCTCCGCCCTGGCGGGATTGGTCACTATTCTGGATTGAAGGCAGTTATTCTGTAGCTGCCATTTTTACACGATGCGCCGGGATGATCACCCGGCGGTAGGTGAAGGCCACTACCCAGGCCATCAACAGCGCGCTGAACACACCCGGCGACCAGACGCCCAGCTTTTCGAGCAGGAACCCGCCCACGGTGGGGGCGATCACCCGGGTGAATGCTTCCAGCGAGGAGGATATGCCCAGCATACCCCCGACCTCTTCACGGCTGACCGATTTACTGATGGCGCTTTGCAGAACGGTATTCAATACGCCGCCGGACAGCGCCATGGGCAGCATGACGAGAAGCAGCGGGATTAGGCTGGAAGTGAATGACCAGGCCAACAGGGCGAAGGACATCAGCCAAACGCCGGTGATGATTAACACATTCTCGCGGAAGCGGCGGGTCAGCGGGCCGATCAAGCCCACCTGGGTGATGACCGACAGGATACCGACATACGCCAGAATGTAGCCGGTGGTCTGTGAAGAAAAGCCGATCGCCTGGGCGAACAACGCGAAAACGCTCTGGAACATGGCGAATGCCAGCCCGAAGAAGAAGCGGATGTGCAGCAGCGGACCTACCCCCGGACGGTATAGCGCGTCGGTGAGAGCTTTCAGGGTAAACGGCGGCTTATTTTGAGCCTGCGCCGATTCACGCTGTTCCCCGGAAAGCGATTCGGGCAGCAGGAAATAGATCAACAGCAGGTTGGTGAATGAGACGGCCGCGGCAGCCAAAGCCGGCAGGTTGAAACCCCAGCGGGAAAGCAAGCCCCCGGTGGCCGGGCCGATGATGAACCCCAACCCGAACGCGGCGCCGATGATGCCCATGCTTTTCGCGCGGTTCTGCTCGTCAGAGATATCCGCGATATAGGCCTGCGCCACGGTGATGTTCCCGCCGGTCAGACCGTCCAAAATGCGGCTGAGGAAGAGGATGCCGATGATGAAGCTTTTTGCCAGCGCGGGCGAAAATATTTCAGCGAACGCCCGGCCGATGGGATCGGCAAACCCCAGCAGGAGAAAACCGGCAAATGTTCCGGCTACCGAGAAAAGCAATACCGGTCGGCGGCCGTAGCGGTCAGACAGGCGTCCCAATATCGGCGCGCCGATCAACTGGGCGGCGGCATAGGAGGCGACCAGCAATCCGACCAGGAAGGCGCTCGCCCCGTACGACTCGGCATAATACGGCAGCAGCGGGAGGATAAGGCTGAAGCCGAGCATATCGACAAAGACAACAAAGAAAATGGTCAGCAAACGTGATCTGTTCATATTAAAATTCCAGTACGCAATTTTCCCTGATGATAAGAGAACCGGAACATACCTGCCACAATCCGTATATGGTTGACCTCCCTTTTTATAAAAAGTTAACACGCAGGTAGTCCCGGTAGAAATTCGGGTTGTTTATTTCTCCCTGAATTACAATTCTTGTACATAGAATACGGAGCAAGCCATGAACGACCTTGATATTCAACACTTACGGCGTGCCATAACCATCGCGCAGATCGCCCGCGATCGCGGAAACCACCCCTTTGGCGCCATTCTGGCGGATGGGCATGGACGGGTGCTGCTGGAAGCCGGGAATACGGTGATCACCGGGCGCGACGTGACCGGTCACGCCGAAACCAACCTGGTACGGCTGGCGACAGGCCGTTACAGCGCCGATGAACTGGCAGGCTGTACGCTGTACACCAGCACCGAACCCTGCGCCATGTGTGCCGGGGCCATTCACTGGAGCCATATCGGGCGGGTGGTATACGCCCTCAGCGAAGACGCCCTGTACGCCATGGTCGGCCCATCGCCGGAACATTTGTTGCTGCCCTGTCGTGAGGTTTTTTCACACAGCGCGCAGGCGATGAGCGTTGAAGGGCCCTGCACCGAACTGGATGCCGAAGCCCGCGCCGTACACGCGGATTTCTGGACATCAAAATAGTGAGCACAGGGCAATCTGCCTGCTATAATGAGCTTATCGATGCCGATTCGTTGGTGTGCATGAGCCGGTCGTAGTGAGGGACATAACGCCGCTCCATCCATCAATTTTTCATTAATAATTCCGGAAACCAATCCCTGCCTGACACCGGATTTCGCTGGAAATTCGATTGTTCCTGGAGGGTGCCCCATGTCTGACAAACGATTCTGCCGTCATTGCGGGAAAGAGATACTCGCGGATTCGCAGTTCTGCCCGTCCTGCGGGAAAGCGATATCCGAGCCGCCCCTTCCAACGGATATCCCGGTCGAAACCCATCCGGAAACCGCCGGACCAGGGCGCAAGATCAGCAAAGGACTGATCCTCCTCGTTGTCATTTTGGGGCTGGGGATATTGGGATGTCTGGGCGTTGTTTTGACCTCACAGGTACTCTTGCCGATGCTGGGGAAAAACTCCATCCCTCAGGCTATTCAGACCGCGGAGCGGGGCCGCGCGGATCGCATCATCACAAAGACAGCGGCTGTAGTGCAGGCAACCGAAGCAGTCAGGCAGGCAACCCGGGCAGCGGAACAACAGGCTTCCCGGACAGCGGAAAAAGAGGAAGAGGAACGCGCGCTTTTGTTGACACAAGATTCGTACGAAGCAACCGAGGTTGCCCTCCAGGGGAAGATCACCCGCGATTGGGGCGTGCCTATTTTGATGCTGATCACCGCTGAAAAACACGCGGATGCCCTGGCGGATACGATGACAAAATTCAACAAAAAAGTATTAACAGAAGAAGACGTAGCCCACCTGATGATCGTTCCGGATTCCTTTGACATCGTCATGCTCTGGTTTTCGGATCAGGAAATGGTGGAATCCAAACTGTCAGAATTGGGATTGGGGATCACGCCCGCAGTCAAACCTTTCTTTCTCGGTTTGAAAGATAATTACGAAAAATTAACCGAACTGGAGATTTACTGGGTAAATGGTGAAAAGGACTATTCCCAGGCGATGGATGAGCTAAACCGTGAAAGGGAATCACTTATGACCGAGCGTGAGAAGATCCACCAGGCCATGCTACTGGAAGGAATGGATGAAAATATCTACGAGCTGGCAATAAATTATTATGAGAAAGCCTGGCCTACTTTTCAATTAAAACTGGATGTACTTGGTAAGAAAATGCTAACCCCTCAGCCGGAGTAATTTCCCCAACCACGCGGAACCTGTATAATTATCAGCATGGCAAGCAAACAGGAAACCGTTGATTTTTTAATTGAGCAAATGTCAGGCGTGGGGAAGATCACCGCGCGCAAGATGTTCGGGGAATACGCCATGTACTGCGACGGCAAGATCGTCGCGCTGGTGTGCGACGACCGTCTGTTCATCAAGCCGACGGAAGCCGGCCGTTTGTACCTTGGAGATGAATACGATGAAGCCCCGGCTTATCCGGGGTCAAAGTTGTACCAGCACATCTCCGGCGAGAAGTGGGACAACGCGGAATGGTTAAGCGGATTGATCCGCGCGATCATGCCGGAATTGCCCGAACCGAAACCGAAGAAGAAGAAGTAACCCGCGGCCTTCCGGCTGACATCCATTCTTACGGAGATACCCATGAATGACATTCTTAGAGCCATCCATGAGCGGCGTTCCACCCGCGCCTTTGAGAACAAACCGGTGCCCTATGACGTGGTGGAAAACCTCATCCAGGCCACCCTGCGGGCGCCAACCGCCGGCAATATGATGCTGTATAGCATCTTAAAAGTTGACGATCCCGAAATGAAGGAAAAACTGGCTGCCTCCTGCGACAACCAGGGGTTTATCGCCAAAGCCCCGTTATTGCTGGTCTTCCTGGCCGATTACCAGCGCTGGTATGACTTCTTCCTGCGCAGCGGAGTGTTCGAGCTCTGCCAGCAGCGCGGGATTGCCCTGCGCAAACCCGGCGTGGGCGACATGATGCTGGCGGTCAATGACACGCTGATTGCCGCGCAGACAGCGGTGATCGCCGCCGAAGGGCTGGGGTTGGGCTCGTGCTACATCGGCGACATCATGGAAAAGTACGAATACCACCGCGAGCTGTTCCACCTGCCGAAATACGTGCTGCCGGTGACCATGTTGTGCGTGGGTTACCCGCACGATACCGCGGACGACCGTCCGCGCTCGCGGCGCTTTGACCCGAAGTTCATCGTGCAGCACAACCGCTACTACCACCTGGAAGGGCTGGAACTGGATATGATGTTCAAAGGGCTGGGCAGGCCCGCCGAGCAGGAGGGCGCCACCAATTTCGGGCAGGATGTGTACCTGCGCAAGTTCGCCTCAGAGTTCAGCGTGGAGATGACGCGCTCCGTCCAGGCGATGATTGAGGAGTGGAACAAGTAAGTTCATTTGGATCGGAGACAGGAAAACTTTTGCAGGGTTATGCTTGCGTTGAACCACTTAAATTAGGCGGACACTTTTCTCTGTATACACGTTGCAAATAAGGTACGTGATAAAAAAACAGCCCTCAGGCTGTTTTTTTTTGTAATACTCAGACTCCAGTACCGGGATTATTAATGAAATCTGGAATTTCTTGCTTGCTCACCAATCTCCAATACTCTTTTAGCAATGCCAGTCCAGCCAAAATTACGTCTGGCAAAACGTGCTCCTTCAATTGAAAGTTCCTTCTTAAGATTCGGATACAGCATGGGCAATGCCATGAGAGTGCCAAATTCGGTTGGATGGTTGGGATCGGCATATAGAGCCTGGGTGCCGAAATCGATCAATTCAGCCAATCCACCATGAATAGTGGTAATCGTAGGAGTTCCACAGGCCATGGCCTCTATCGCCACCATGCCAAACGGTTCGTATCTTGAAGGCAAGGCGAATACCTCTGCCATACGGTAAAAGTTTGGTAAATCATCATCCGGGATATATTGTTCCCAAACAATATTATTGGAAACCCCCAGTTGATCTGCCAGTTCTTTTAATTCCATTATCCCTTTATGATCCTGATCTGATTCATTGGAACCGATCCCGGCTATCAATCGGGCGTCAGGCACCAGTTCAAGTAAAGATTTTAATGATTGGATAATCAGGTCGTACCCTTTGTTGGCAGCCATGCGACCGACAACCAGTACATCATGTTCTTTTAAACCATACTTCGATCGTAATTTTTCGATGGCTTCCTTTTGCATGGGTGAATAACGATTTTCATCAATTCCTGCCGGTATGACCATTGCGTGCCGGTTTGATACATCATAATGTTCCAGAAGGATTTCAAGTTGCTTGTTGGTCGTTGCGATTATCTTATCGCAAGATTGATAGATTAAAAATTCTTTCCGGATCCGTTCTTCAAACCGATATTTCTTCTCCATTTGGTCATCACTCATCTCGTTTCCCATATTGAACTTTTTCCACCAACCCAGAGAATGAGGTGTGTGAATATGGGTGATATCCAATTCGTCGGCAATCTTCTGACCGCTCCAACCGGCATCCCAGTAATGGGAATAAACAATATCATATTGAATATTCTGTTTACGAATTGCGGCAAGAATATTCGTAACAAAATTACTTACATGATCATGCATGTCTTCTTTGGGAATGAACTTTTTGCCACCAAATGGAATTCGCCAGATTCGAAAACCTTCATTCACTTCTTCATATTCCGGCTGATCTTCAAATCGCCGGGTAACCAGATCGATATGCAGACCGAATCGGCTGAAACATTTGGCCAATTCCAACACATAGACCACCTGTCCGCCGGTGTCAGGTTTACCAAGTTCCGGTTCAGTGGAGACATATCCATGCAACGAGATCATTAATACTGATTTGATATTTCCATTCATTTCTCTCTCCGAATCATAGGGAGTTGTGTCAACAACTCATCTTTCTTAAAAATTCCAAAATGGAATAAGCCGTCAAGTACGCCAAAAATTCCATGTTTTCTGGATTGATAAACTGTGTTTGTTGTTGGTAAATGTATAAGTTCAGGTTTTGCATTTCCAACGATAATTCCATTGACACCTTCGATGAGGAACATCTGCTTATCGTTCCCACTATCCCCTGCCACCAGTGTCTCACCGGGTGTAAAACCTACCCGTGTTATTAACCATTTAAGCGCACTTCCTTTTCCAGCCTTTCCAGGAAGCACATCAAGATCTCGACTACTGGAATAGACAATGGAAAAATTTGTTCCTGAAGCACCCAGTGCCGTCTGTATCATTTCAAGCTGGTCTGGTAATGCGTTGTCAAGATACCAGCTGGATTTAAATTCACTCTGGAATTGAACGGATTGCTTTTTCAAATCAATTCCCAGGTGTGTAAGGGTATCTTCAACTATGTCCTTATTCCATCCTTTGCGAAGAAGATCGGTATATTCTTCAAACTCTGTCCAGTTCCGCCCACCAAAAATTTGTGTTCCCACTCCACAGATGCAATAATCCGGACAGGGTAGTCCACTGCTGCCAATGGTTTGTCTGGCATCTTTGAAAAGCCTGCCTGTGCTATACACAAGAATTGGCTTTCTTTTTTCAGGGATGGATGACCACAGTTGGGAAAATCTTTGGTTCTGTCCTGCGGTCCCCAAAATTGTGCCGTCAAGATCGCTAATAAATATTCTTACAAATGTCAAATTTCATGCCTCCATTTTGTATTCCTTCTTAAGGAATATAAGCTACGGAAGGAGCCTTATATCTACATGATAAAGAACTTCAAACACCCAATAGTTATTTGGTTACCAGAACAGGGCATTTCGCCTGGCTGATGACTTTCTGTGTTTTGCTTCCCATTAAAAACTCTGAAACAAGACTCATGCCCCGGATTCCCATGACGATAAGATCGCAATTACGGGTTTCGACCACATGTAATATACTTTCTGCTACGTCACCAAAGAGGATCTCTTGCTTTATGGTCACTCCAAAACCGACAATATTGGAAGCGGCTTTGATCAGGGTTACCCCCTTCGTTAATTGTTTTTCTATGCTTTGTGATTGATAAGGTTCTTGCAGGTTGTCGTTTGGACTTTCAACAACACATACAACCCAGAGACCAGGCTCCTTTTGTTGAAATGCCAAATCAGCCGCCAGTTTGGCCGCGTTGATTGCACATTCAGAACCATCAAATGACAGAAGAATATTATTAAACATGGGAACCTCCTTCTCATTCAGCTAACTGAAACGTTTCAGTATGTTTCGACCATCATGAACGCATCCCTTTTTCCTACTCCTTTCAGTCTTGAGATTGATCAGTCCCGGGTTTTTTCCATCCAACTACCTGGCTGACCGGTGTTACAAACAGGAAACCGGACTGGGGATCTTCAAGACTCCCTATCTTCTCCTGCGCAACAGCGATCATCTTGTCCACCATTTCCTGGCTCTGAACTACTGAAAATAATGTTCGGTGATTTTCTTCTTCCCGGACAAACAGGCTGTTTATACTTGGTAATAAGGGGATATCATCACTCAAAAGCGCTTTTCTCACTCTGCCAATTCCTGTGCTTGCCAGAATGGTTATTCCGGGCACTCCAATTTCCTGCCAGGCATCCAGCACATCCGGGCAAATATCATTGTTATCTACGATCAAAACAACCAGGTAATTCATTCACTGACTCCTTCCTGTACGCTCGCAATATCTTTTGCAGGTGTGGGGGTTGAGGTGATAATCCATCGTAATAGCAGTGGTGTTAATACAGTAGTTGTTATTACCACCACGATAAATACAGATAAAATTTCCGGCTCAATCAATCCTTTTGAGACACCATAGGAAGCAACGATTAATCCCACTTCCCCCCTGGAGATCATACCGATTCCAAGCTGGATAGATTCTCCCTTGGTGAGGCCCCCTAATTTCGCGCCCCAACCTGCCCCCAATACTTTTCCAATGATCGCTATGATCAACATGCAAAATAAGAGGAAAAGATTATCAAAGGATAGGGTTTTTGCATTTGCCAGTAATCCGATGTTGATAAAGAAAATTGGCACGAATACGCCATAAGCAATGGCGGATATACCGGCATCAATTTCCGCTTTTTGCGAAGTTCGGCCAAACCACAACCCGGCAACAAAGGAGCCGGTGATAGCCGCCATTTGACCGAACACCTCTGCAAAAAAACCATAGAGCAAAATGGTGATGAAAACAAACGAAATGAGACTCTGGCTGCCAGATTGCTCATAGATCCAACGGCCAATTCTGGGGAAAAATTTATACCCAATAAATGATGAAATTCCCAGGAAAAGAACCATTTTTAAGATGGTCAGAAGAATCCCGGTGACTCCTGTGCTGCTTTCCTGGGGAATGACAAGTGCGCTAAAAATGGAGAGGCCGATGATGACCAGAATGTCATCGAATACAGCCGCTCCCAGCAATCCTGTTCCGAGCCGGCTGCGGATCATTTTCATCTCAATGAGAGTCTGTGCAGATATGCTTACGCTGGTGGCTGAAAGAACAAGCCCGGTAAAGATGGCCGTAGACATTTCCTGGGAAAAAAGCAATCCCAATCCCATTCCCAGCAATAAGGGAAACAGGACGCCCAATGTTCCAGAAAACGCGGCTACCTTGCCTGAGCTTATCAACTCGCGGAGGCTCAATTCCAACCCGGCCAGGAACATAAGAAGCAGGACTCCGATTTCTGCCAGTTCATGGATGATATCTGGAAGGTGTAAATCTGTTATGAACGAAAAATGCAACAGGTCCAACACTGTCGGACCGAGAATAATGCCAATGAGCAATTCACCCAGCACGGCGGATTGACCGATCTTTCTGCTGAGATATCCACCCAATCTCGCTGAAGCAATGATGATCACCAGAATAATTGTTAATTGAAGGAAGGGGGTCATTTGTATTAGTTTTTCCTTTTTTTCTTTTCCCTAATCGCCGGTTGACTCTCTGAGCAGCAAACGAGGATCAATAACCCTGTGCCGATTTTCAATCAATTTTCCCGAGATCTCGGCCGCCAACATTTGAACCAATTCACAGGCTATCTCAATAACCGGGATATCCAGCGTAGTCAGCGGGGGTTCAGTGTGGCTGGATGCCTGAACGCCGTTAAAACCGGTCACGCCAAGGTTTTTGCCAACATCGTATCCCTTGTCATGAGCCGCATGCAACACGCCAAACGCCGTCTCATCATTAATACACACGATGGCATCGGGAGGAGTCGCATTGGACAGGAGATGAGTGGCGAGCTGATAACCGCTGGTACTGGTCAGGTCACCAGAGAAAATGTATTCGTTATACAAAATTATATTCCGCTCCTTGAGCCCCTGGCAAAACCCTTCAAATAAATCCACCTGGATTTTAAGGTCAGGCGGCCCACCGATGAAGGCGATCCGGGAAAAGCCCTTATCCACCAGGTGCGATATCAACTTAACCATTCCCGAAGTGCGGTTGATCTCAATGCGGGGAAAATCCAACTCGTCTTGAGAATTTTCCAACGCAGCAAAGGGTACATTGTTCTGGGTGAGGTACTGAACCCGCCAATCGTTCAAATGCATGTGGGTCAGAATAAAACCGTCCACTTTATGACCCATCACCCATTTCTTATAGATTTTCTTCTCCATTTCCTCCCCGGGGGGGGCAATGGAGACCAGCAGGTCGTAGGGTTGCACAGCCGTTTCATTGCTTAACCCGACAAGAAATTCGGTAAAGAATGGGTCGGCAAAGCGCGGGGAACCGGCTGGCAGGATGTAACCGATGGATTCCGCCTTCTGGCGCCGCAACTGGCGGGCAGCCTGATTGGGGGTGTAACCCATCTCCAGGGAAGCCTGGATGACTTTTCTGCGGGTTTCTTCAGAGATATCCGGGTAGCCCCCCAGCGCCATGGAAACGGCGCTGATGGAGATTCCCAGCCGGTGGGCAATATCATGAATGGTAACGGCCATTGAATTCCTGTTACTGAAACGTTTTAGTTGAATTATTATACCCTGAAATCTGCTGAAAAACCCACCCCGCACCCCTGATCAACCGGGGTGTTTGCTTGAGAGTGTACAGCGTGGAGATGATGCGTTCCGTCCAGGCGATGATTGAGGAGTGGAACGCGTTGGTTGGGTCGCGACCCAACGTCTCTTGACAAGCTTCTTGAAGGTCGCCAGGGACATTGTCATGTTCCCGGAAGGACACCGGGACGGTGTGAGCGAAGCGAAACATCTCGCAATGCCATAAACGGTGAATGTCTATTGCTGC
>CAYQUX010000014.1:0-118912 GCA_964420995.1 uncultured Leptolinea sp.
TCGAGCAAATTTCAGGACATTAAATGTGTCCACTTTTTTTGATCTATTCCAATCCGCGCTTTCCGGATGGGGGAAGGCCGGGATGGGGGCTATCAGCAGAAAAAAAAGCACCCCCTCCAACCTCCCCCATTTTCAAAAGCGAAAATGGAGGAGGCTATTGTTGATTCCTTGAATGAAAATATAACCAATGCGATGGTTTCACATCAGCGTATTGCTTCGCAATCGAACCCCTGTTTTGGCCTCGTGTACCTCGATGGTGTGAAGAAGGGCTGATGAATCAAAAAACCACCAATTCGGTGGTTTCATGAAGGTGCCCCCAAGGGGACTCGAACCCCTGTTTTGGCCTTGAGAGGGCCGCGTCCTGGGCCGCTAGACGATGGGGGCGGGGACGAAAAATATACCATGCCGCGGGCTGGTTGTCAAAGGTTTGCCCGCGGGCTATAATCTGCTGCATGCCCCGCGGCGTCCCCCTATCCAAGCGACTGTTTGACCTTCTGCTCACCATCCCCGGTGTGATCCTGATCTCACCGCTGCTGGTCGTTGTCGCGCTGCTGGTGAGCGTCAAACTGGGAAGCCCCATCCTCTTCCGGCAGGTTCGTCCCGGTTATAAAGGGAAACCCTTCACCCTGAACAAATTCCGCAGCATGACCGACCGGCGCGACGCCGAAGGCAACCTCCTCCCGGACAAAGAGCGCCTGACACCCTTCGGCCGCTTTTTGCGCTCTTCCAGCCTCGATGAACTCCCCGAATTGATCAACGTGCTGCGCGGCGAAATGAGCCTGGTGGGGCCCCGCCCGCTGTTGACCGCTTACCTCGAGCGTTACACGCCCGAACAGGCGCGCCGCCATGACGTGCTGCCCGGCATCACCGGCTGGGCGCAGGTCAACGGTCGCAACGCGCTCACCTGGGAAGACAAATTTCGCCTGGACGTATGGTACGTGGATCACCGTTCCATCGCGCTGGATATCAAAATTCTCGCCCTCACCTTCTTGAAAGTATTCAGGCGTGAGGGCATCAACCAGCCGGGCTCCGCCACAGCGGAAGAATTCAAAGGGATAGACCGCTCTTAACCGGTAACGGTGAACGGGTTGAGCCAGCCTTTCATCAATTTTTCGTTGGTTTCATCGATCAGGCGCTGTTTGCCCACTCCGATGAACGCTTCATTTATATCCGTGACCTTAACGCCAACGGGAACAGTTTTTCCGCCCTGACCATTCAAAACATCCGGCATGACCGCGGCCAGCGCGCCGGCGGTATCAATGGAAATGGTAGCCGCCCAGCGGTTTTTCAGTTCGTCTCCCGGATAGCTGGTACCCAGGTAGATCAGATTTTGTGAAACCAGTGATTGAAGCAATTCTGGAGACTGGGCTTCTTTGGAAAAATACAGGCTTTCCAGACCGGCCGGCAGAATGTTGGAGACGGCCGTCTGCCATTCCACCGGTGACGCGCCAATACCGGCGGATTCTGTAAGAGGGTAGGCGGCAAAAGGCGGGGTAGATGTGCCGCAGCGGCCGCAGAAGTGACGCCCGCCGCTCATAAAGGCATTCACCTGCACGTTCACCTCACCCCCATCAGTCGGGATCAGTCCAGCCGCGCGCCAGTTGGGCGCGGCCATCACAGCCGTATACCCGGCCATGAAGGACAAAAACTCCGGATGCACGCGCAGCACGGTCAGGGTCGGGCCGGTTTGCAGGTCCGCGGTGCTGATTACAACAACCTGTGTCTGCGGATTGGCAGCCAGAATATCGACCAGATTGTCAGGCACGGTAAGGAAGATGGCTGCCACCCGGTTGGGTCCCAGGTTGCCGGAAGGTGCCTGGCCGAGCGTTTCCACTATCAGACCAGCCGCGGATACAGCCGGTTGAATGGCATCGGTGACCGCTTTTACCTCTTCCGGCAGGATGCCCGGCGGAGCGATCAGCGTGACCCGCGCCGCCTCCGGGGTGGCGGTTGGGGGTATTGGCGTGGGAACAATGGTGGCTGTGGGAGTAGCCGTGGGATTGAAGGAAGGCAGGTTGAGACCGCTGCACCCGGCAAGGGAGCTGGCATAAAGTGATCCGCAAAGAATTATGACTGATAAACGCTTCATTGATGTCCAATCCGATGCCGGGAGATGGTTTAACGAAATACACCCGAGGGCGGCTATATTATAATAGCGGCATGATCGATCTGACCATCCCGGGCATGGGAAATGTCCAAATTTTGCACCTGGTCATGGATGTGAATGGTACTTTGGCCGTGGATGGTGTATTAATGGAAGGTATGCCGCGTGCCATCGCATCGCTGGCGAACCTCCTTCAAATCCACCTGATCACCGCCGATACACACGGCCGGCAGGATCAAATCGATCACATACTGGGTCTGAAAGCCGTTCGTCTGCAGCCCGGTGATGAAGCGCGGCAAAAGGGCGAATACATCCGCACGCTGGGCGGCCAATTTTGCGCCGCCATCGGCCAGGGCGCGAACGATGTTCAGATGCTGGCTGAAGCCTTCCTGGGAATTGCCGTCCTTTCACCGGAAGGGCTGTGTGTGGATACATTGAAATCCGCCCGTATCGTTATGCCCGACATTTTCTCCGCTTTCAGTCTGTTGGAAAAACCACAACGGATCGTAGCCACTCTGCGCAAATGACCCTGCCAACCAGCGAATCCCTCCCGAACGATGATTCATCCTCCCTGCCCCCGGCCCGCCGGCGGAGGCAGCGCCGTCTATTGGCGCCGGATACCTCGGATGAACAAACCAGCCTGCTGGAAGAACTGGTCACCCGGTTAACTCCGTCCGCCGATTTCCTGATCTATTCCTTTCTGTGCGGCCTGATCACCGGCATCGCCGCGCTGGCCAACTCGCCCGCGCTTTTCCTGTTGGCTGCCCTCACCGCGCCATTTCTCTCACCGGTCATTGGTCTGTCGCTGGCATCCATCATCGGTTCCCGAAACTTCTTCCTGCGGGCTTTGATCGCCACACTTATCGGCGCCATTCTTGTCTTCGCCGGGGGGCTGCTGGCCGGAACGATCGCGCTGCAAGTGTCCAGTGTTCCCATTCAACATGCTTATCTGCACGCCCACTTTTCCTGGTATGACGTTTTTCTTCTCATTGTCGGCACGGCACTTACCACCCTGTTTATCGTCCGCAAAAATCAAAGTCCCAAATACCAGATCACCAACGTGGCGCTGGTTTACGAGCTCTACCTTCCACTGGGAGTGGCCGGCTTTGGAGTGTTAACCGGCCCCAAAGGGCTCCTGCCAGATGGACTGCTGGTTTTCGGTGTGTATCTGGCCACTTCCGCCCTGGTTGGGGTGATCGTCCTCGCGCTCACCGGACTGCGTCCCATGATCCACCTGGGTTACACCCTGGGAACAACCGCGGCTCTGGTGGCCATGTGCGCGCTGGTGGCTTTCAGCGGGGTGGAAACCGCGCGTCATTTCCAGGTCGCGCTGCCCACACTCGCGCCCACCCAAACACCGGTGCCAACAGCCACGCGCACACCCACGCGAACCAGGGTGCCGCCATCCCCCACCCCCACGCTATCACCCACGCCCGCGCCGACCAATACGCCCACCATCACTCTTACACCGACAACCACCCCCATTCGCGCGTGGATGTCTGCTGAAACAGGCGGCGGAGCTTATATTCGCAAAACACCCGGCTTCGAAGGAAGCCTGGTTAAAAGTTTTCTGAACGGCAGCCGGTTGAACATTTTGCCCGAAGCCACAGAGGTCGACGGGAAGATCTGGCTGCATGTCATCAGCCCTGACGGGTACGAGGGCTGGGTGTTACAATCCGCTCTGATCACGGCAACAGCCGTACCGACAGACACACCCGAGCCTTCCATAACTCCCTGACGGTCATATTTATCAAATGTATAGGAGCAAGACTTTATGACGATCCATTTCGGCACCGACGGTTGGCGGGCGGTTATCTCCGACACCTTCACCTTTACCAACTTACGACAGGTAACCCAGGCCATCGCAGACGCCATCGCTTCTGACGCCTGGAACAACGGTACGGTGGTACATGTAACCCCCGATCCCAAAAAACTGGTTGTCGGTTTTGACACCCGTTTCCTGAGTGACCGTTTCGCCGCGGAAGTGGCGCGCGTGCTGGCCGCCAACGGTTTTACCGTCTACCTGACCAACGCTGACGCCCCCACTCCGGCCATCTCGTTTTCTGTGCGTAATTTGAATGCCATGGGCGGCGTGATGATCACCGCGTCGCACAACGCGCCACGCTATAACGGCGTGAAATTGAAATCTGCTTACGGCGGATCCGCCCTGCCCGAGCAGTGCCGCCGGGTTGAAGTCTACCTGAACGATAATGAAAACCAGGGAAGAGGGCCGAACTTGATGGATTTCGACAAGGCCATCGATGCCAAATTGATCCAGCGGTTCAATCCCATCCCGACCTACAACGATCACCTGCGCACGTTGATTGATTTCGACAAAATTGCCCGCAACCCGCAGCGCATCGTCGTCGATTCCATGTACGGGGCCGGCCGCGGTGTCATCAAAGGCATCCTGCAGGGTACCGGCTGCGAAGTCACCGAAATCCGCGGCGAGATGAACCCGGGGTTTGGCGGTGTGCATCCGGAACCCATTGGCAAATTCCTGGGCCCGCTGGCCGGCGCCATCGGCACACACCTGGGTAATTTCGGTCTGGCCACAGATGGAGATGCCGACCGTATCGGTGCAATGGATGAACGCGGGAACTTTGTCGATCCCCACAAGATCATGGCCTTATCGCTCCAATACCTTTATAAGAAACGCAGTTGGACCGGATCCGTCGTCCGTACTGTGTCCACCACCCGCATGATCGACCGGCTGGCCAACCAGTATGGTTTGAAAGTGCATGAAACCCCCGTTGGATTCAACCACATCGCCGATATCATGATGCAGGAAGACGTGTTGATCGGTGGTGAAGAATCCGGCGGTATTTCCTTCAAAGGTCACATTCCCGAGGGCGATGGCATACTTATGGGGTTGCTACTCCTCGAGATCGTGTCCGATTCAGGTGTCACATTGTACGAACTGGTGGAAGACCTGTTGAAAAAAGTCGGTCCCGCCTTTTATGAACGCACCGACCTGCGTTTGAAACGACCGGTGGCCAAAGCCCAGATGACTTCCCAGTTGATCAATGAAGCCCCGGCCAAGATCGGCGGAGAAACCGTCAAGGAAGTAGCCGCGCTGGACGGTGTGAAATACATCATGGCCGATGACTCCTGGCTTCTCATCCGCCCATCCGGTACGGAACCGGTGCTGCGTGTGTATGCCGAAGGGCGCACACAGGAAATGGTGAAATCCCTGTTGGATTTCGGCGAACAGATCGCTGCCAGCGTCTGCTAACCTGCCTGACAAAACACAAAAAAGATCGGGATGATTTTTTCGTCAATCCCGATCTTTATTTTTTTAACTGGATTTCTTTTGGCGGAAATGACTATGCTGAGCGCAATTTCCGGGAAGCGAAAATCACGAGCCCCAGCACCACCGTCAATCCGGCCAGGCCGGGCAGACCAACCCCATCCATGATACCGGTTTCCGGTAAGGCGCCTGCTCCATCCGCCTCAGCGGTCATTCGGGCGGCAGCGGCCTGGGTTTGCAGGAAAGCCAGTGTGGCCGTTCGCGCGTCCACTCCACCAGCATCCGGTTCTGCTGTCACTTCCTCCACCGGGGCGATGCTTAACTCCTCCAATTCAGGTGTTGCTGTAGCCGGAGCCAGTTGGGTGAATGTGGGCGCGATGGTGGCGGTTGCCTGTTCCGACTGTACCGCGGCCATTGCCAGACTCTCAGAGAGCTGCGTGGCCGCCAGGGCTGTGGCGGTATTGGCGGCAAATATTTGAATGTTCTGTGATTCGCGTTTTTCCCGTGATTGCGGCAACACATAGAAAATCACAAAAGCCAACGCGGCCAATGTTAAAGCGAATATCACCGCGATCAAACCGAAGGAGATGAAGAACGTCCGGTTGCTGGGTTTGGGATCCTGCCCGCCGGAGAGATCATCACCTTCGTACTCGTCGAAATCCTGGTATTGGTTTTGATTGTCAGGGTATGACATATTTTCAACTCCTGGTATCCGGGTCGGCAATCCCTAAATAATCAATTCCAGATTTGCCAGCGGAACCGTGATTTTTTCACCGTTTTTTTTGCGCAGCTCCGCAGCCGGCGCGCGCAACCCATTGGGAAGATTTGTCAGTCCTTGAATCAGTCCAAGAATCGTGCCAACTTCACCGGCACAGGGAGGCAGTTTGATATGCACATTTTGCCCAACAGCAAATTCATCCACTTCAGGGGGCTGTAATGCCTGGTTCTGCGCTGGGAACAGCACTTCCGGCCGTTCGCCAGAAACCTGGTCCCACTGCCGCGCGTGGACGGCCGCGTCATGTTTTTCAAGTTCATGGAATATGGCAAACGCGGCTGGATTCATGGGTATCTTCCCAAAACCCTCTATCAGCATAACCGGAAAGCTCAAATTGTCAATCAAAGGAAGCAGCTCCGGGTTAATGCTCGCAAGGATCAGGCCGCGCAACTCCATTTCCGCTGCCAACCGGATCACCTCACCGGTGGCGCAAAATCCACCCACAGCCACCGATCCTTTTACACTTGCTTCAAGCTGCCGGGCAGTTAATTCCTGATCAGCCGCGTCGCATAACACCACCACGCTCCCCGCGTCTATTTTGTCATTGCCCCATACACCTTGAATCAAGGCTCCCCCTGATTCAATGACCACACCAGTATCCCCCTGCAATTCTTTAACAAAGCCTGGAAGTCCGGCTTTGATGGTCACAGGCTCTCCCCGGGTTTCCATGATGACCACCCCGGCATTGATCTCCGTAATCAGGCAATCCACCGGGACCCGTACCACCCGTGAAAAGGTCCCACCGGTTTCCGCGAGAATATCCCCTTTGGCCAGGCGTTCCCCTTTTTTGCGCTGGATCAGTTCTTCGGCCGTTGGCGTGTCCACTCTTAAAATGGACCGTACATCCAGAAAGAAATGACCGGTGGAGTTCGGCACTTCGGCAATCGCATCGCTTGCCGAAACACGCTGCCCCGGTGAAACCACCACCCTGCCAGGTATGGGCAGCAGGCGGGTGCGGCGAATATTTGTCTGCTTGAGGTAATGGATGACAGAGGCTTGCATCAGGTAAGACACTCCTGGAGGGAATTCTTCCATTTTTTCAAAAGTTCCCGATTCATTCCCTCATCCGATGGGTGACGGATGGGCCGGCTGCGGGCATCCACAATCACACCCAGTTCTCCCCCCACCACCTTGAGATTTCGCAATCCCTGAAAACCATCCAGATGCTTTTGCGCTTTAATGGACAGCCGCGCGGTTTTATTCAATCCAAGTGGCAGGCGGACAATATCCCCTTTACGGATCTCAAAGCTTTTTTCCATTCCATCATCTTCCTGTAACTTGATCCGCAAAACAACTTCACCCACTCTTGCGCGGGGAATGGGGCACAATACCGTCCCCAGGTTGGTCAATACACCGGTTTCCAGGACCTGAACCACCAGGGGAGGGCTGATCGGCGCGCAGGCACCCAGCGCGGTAAGCACTCCAAGCCGGTCACATAGAATCGTGGTCGCTCCGGCTGGCTGCAGCCCGTCCAGTACCATCAGCAGGGTCTGTTGAAGCGTTGGAGCCTGAGCCAGCACAGCGCCGCCAACCAGTATGGGTTCAAATCCCTGTAAAAAGGCATTCGGCAGGCCAAAATAGATGCGCTTCATTTCTGCCAGAATGGCCCGGGCAGCGGCCTGTTCAATTTCCAGTGTTTCCTCATCCATCGGCAAACCCGTTGGAAAAAGTGATTTTTGCCACAGGTAATCGCGCACATTCCCCTGCGGAATGTCGAGAGACAGCCAGGGAAGAATGGACTCCACCCCAAGCCGCGTGATGGTTTCCCTTGCCGCCTGGCCAATACCCAACCCACGATACACACTGCTGTTGATGTCACCCGCGGCAGCCGTGATGAAGTGAGAAGCAGATGATCCCACATTGATACCCAGCACCGTCTTTTCCACGGCCTGTTGGAGGCTTTGAAAACGGATCACCCGCCCTTCAGCGCTGGCACTGGGAAGAATCGGTACGCCGCTGATCCGCTCGAGTTCGGTAAATCCATTCAACCGCCTGGCGCGAATGTGATTCAATACCTGGAATAACGTCTCTTCCGCCGCGCCGGTATCTTCGCTCTCCGCGAAGGGCAGCACGTTGGACGCCTGGTAGACGGGAGTGAGGGCTTCAAGTAACTCTTTGATCCGGTCTTTGAGCATGGCGTTTCCGGCAAAAATGACTTCCGGCCGCTTTTCAGGGCTGGAAGCCTGAAGTGCCAGCCGCAATTGGTCAGCCATGCGCAGGATGGCGCGTGTGGCACCCCGGTTTGTTCCGCCCGCCATCAAAACCAGATCGGGATTGGAATCAAGAAATGCGTTTAACCGCTCTTCCGGTTTCCTGTGATCACCCAGGGTGAAACGATCAATCACCCGGGCGTAACTACCGCCAGCCAGCTTTTCCACCTGAGCGAGGGAATACTCATCCAGCAATCCAATTGTCACTATGCGAACTTCAACACCCGCCGAGCTGCTTATCACCAGGTTGTCCACACCCGCGCCATCTGGCGAAGCCGGAATGATCAGGTGATGGTTCGCGTCCAGCAACGTCTTTCCCGTAATTTCTTCCACCTGTTGAACGGCCGCCATGACGCCTTCCTGCGCGTCCCGTATGGGAGGCAGGTGGGTGCTCGGCGCGCTTCCCGCCGATAGCATTCGGTAGGATGAACCAACCAGGTCAAACAGAACGGCACGGGTGTTGACCGATCCAATGTCAACTGCCAGAACGGACTCTACTTCACCTGATTCAGATGTCATGACTCAGCGCACCCATGTTTGAACGATCTGAACGATGAAGCCCAACCGTTCGGCCAGTACAGCCATGGTTGCCGAAATAACCCCGGCAAATAACGCGCCGAGAGTGATGGCGATGAAGAATTTTCCGAGACTGGCAAGAAATTTTGTGGCATTCGGTCGATCAACGGGTTTTCCCAGCCTGCGGATACCGCCAAATTGAAAATACGCCAGGGTTGAAACGGTCCCGATCAGCATGAACAGAGCATCCACAATCTGCCCTGACTGGGCGTTTGTCGCAGGAGAAAAAAGCATGACAGCCGCTTTGGCCTGGGTGAATACCGTTCCCATGATCGCGCCGCCAATAATGACACCGGCAGCCGCCCCTACCATTACCCCGGTGGCCACATTCCCCACTTTTGAAAGCCGCGGAATCGCTTTGAATAACAAAAGAAATGCCAGAATTAGCGGGACGAACGCCTCAATTTGCGAATACCCAAAAGAGGGGTAAAGAAGCGGAATGACAAGCCGTGGATAGATCACCTGGTAAATTACGACAGTTGCCGCATAACCGGCCGCCACACCAATGAAAGTATATGAGATCACCCTGAACGGGGGAAACTTCTCACCAATCAGGTATGCAACAATAACGCCGGCGGTCAGTATAAATGCCGTGATTGTCCATAAAGATTCAGCCGACATGCCAGTCCTCCGAAGATGAAGTGGAGTGGCGGCTGAAAAGGCCGCGGATTAATCCATACAAACCACCCAGAAGCATCAACGCGGCAGCCAGGAGCATTCCAGCCTGATAGGCGGCGGTCACTGCGGTCGCCCTGGGAGGGAACTCCATGATGCGATCATACATGGCGCCTTCCATCCGTCCTCCGATCAGGCCGCTCAACTGGTCAGAATCGAGATACGGGCGCATCAGGGGAGCAGACTGGGCGGACACAATCATAAGCAGCGGTATTCCGGGAATGGAACCGTGCAATTGCTCAATCCAGGCCCGTCCAATTTCCGTGTTCTCAGTGATCACCAAAATCCCCGCGTAATCCTGAATGGTGTTTACCGCCTGCGCGGCAGGATACGTCCAGGCATAGTGTGAGTTTTCCAGCAACGGCATGGCCTGCCTCGGTCCGCGGATAAAATCCTGCAAACCGGCAGTTCCGCCCGGCAGATAACCCAGATAGGCTATCTTTTCTGGTTGATACGCTATCGGATCGGACCGCACTGAGGAGATCAAATCATGCGCCAGGGCTGGCCCGGTGGGGATTGTGGACAGGATGGTGAAGTTCATCTTCTTCATCATCAGGCTGTCAATTACACCTGTTGAAGCCGCCTTCAGTTCGCTGGAAAAAGCAGGTTCATAGTCGGTGATGATCAGGAAGGACGCGTTTTCCGGCAGATCCACGATGGTTTTACGCATCGCCACGACCCCCGGGGAGAAAAGCGCCTGCTGGCCGGTTATGGTGAGGCCGGTGACGAGAGGAATTAGCATCACCAGTAACAGCAGGATTCCGATGATCAATCGAAGAACCCGTCCATTCTTATTTCCAGATGAATCTGAAGCCGGCGGTTGAATTTCTCCCACCAGCATGTTCTTCAAAACCTTGATGCTGGCTTTCTGAGTTTCACTTAATTCCAACCTGCCGGAATATTCAACCGGACGGCTGTACTGAGGTTGCAATATCCCCTCGGGAATTAATTGATCCGGCTTTTCAGGCGCGGTTTCATCGGTTTCCAGGGAATCGCCGCCAACCGAAAATGGTTCAAATGGTCCGGTTTTATTCTCTTCTGAAGTTTCACCGGACTCGGGAGGCATATACAGGGCAGGTTCTTGCTGTTCCTGCGAACCCGTGGAGGGTCTACTCCCCGACTGGTCTTCACTTTCCCCTGCGGGCGGATTTATTCCCTCACCCGCGGCAGGTGATTGCCAGGGAAATTCATCAGGGTTTTCAACCGGTTGTTCCGATGTTGCCCCTGATCCCGGTTTTTCGTCCAGGCCGGGTGTGATACGTGAAATTTCCGGATTTTCTTCACCCGGCAAAAACACATCCGGTTCATGGAATGGGCGAATAAGGTTTTCAGACGAAGTCTGGCCTTCGTGTTGAGTTGCCTGTTTGGGTGTTTGACCTTCAGTTTCAGATTCTTGAAGTTCGTCCAACGGGCGGGTGGTGGCTTTTTCCGGCGGCTCGATATCAGCCGGTTCCAGCCTACGGGCGGCTGCCGCCATGGCCAGCAGTTCATCCTGGGAATAGAAAGTGGTAGATTGAAGTGTCTGTCGGTCTGATTCCGGTAACACATTATGCAGGCGCGACATCCAGTCACTGGTTGGTTCCGCGGGTTCCTTCGGTTTCGGTGGTTCCAGCTTTTGAAGTTCTTTCAACCAGTCCGGAATGTCACCGGGGGTAACATCTTCCCCGAAGGAACGTTCTTCCGCTTCACCAAATTCTCCCAATGGAGGTTTTTTTGACTTTTCAGACTGGTTTTTATCCCGGATCTTTTGCAGCCAATCCGGCATTTCATCGGCAGGCGGCTTCGGTAAGGGTGTCAGGCAGCTTTCACAGACATCCGCATTCGGAGAATTGGCTTTACCACATTTTGGGCAAATGATCTCGTTCATGGATCAGCTTTTATACGGACGGTCGATTCCAAGAATAATCCGCAATCCCGCGGTAATCGTTCCCAGAGCGAGTCCGATCAAAATACCCCGCCCGCCGGCATCAGGCAGACGCTGTAACACTCCGAGAGTGCTCTTGATCAACGGGATATCCAATCCGGTGGTCAACACCCCGCTGTTCAATAACAAAAACAGGATGGCGGAAATGCCGAACACAACGGTCATCCAGCCGCGGTTGGCGCGATATAACCGGAACGCGCTGACAACCAGGCCTATGGACAGAGCACCCAGCAATCCAGCTTCTACAGGGAAGAGAATATGGGTAACCACATTCTGGTAATCCATATTCCCGGGACCGCCGAGAACCAGTCCGATCAAAAACGTCAACAAAAATCCGAAGATCACCAGAATGCTGTAACGGTCCGCCATCTTTTTCTGTCGGATCTTCAACCAGTGGGCTGAAAGCAAAGACGCGATGGCCACCAGCATGGCCACACCGGAAATCGACACTGCCCAGTTGATGATCAATCGGCTCACAGCCTGTACCGGCTCGATTGGAAGAAAATACGCCAGCAGAACGATCAATCCGCAAAGAAGGGCAATCAGGGTGGTCAGGGGAGTCTTCATAATATGGGCATTCCCAGACTGATCAAAGCCGCGCCGAGGATGATGGCCACAATCAACAGCCAGCGTAAGGCGTCTTCTGCCAGCAGGCTCGCCGCGTAGGTGCTGCCGGCTTTCAGATATGCCGGAGCGGCATATATTTCCTCCCCGATCAACACATCCACCGGGCTGGCGAAAGCGACAGCCTGTCCGGCCGGTGAATCAGAGGCGGCCAGTACTTGAACCGATTCATCATCAGCGGCATCCAGAATAAGGCGCAATTCCGCCCCCAACATCCCTCCGGCAACCAGCATGGAGGTTTGTTCCTGATGCAGCGCGGGCAATAGCCCTGCCGCGTAGGACATGGGTGTTGTACCTGCCAGGCGTCCGCGGCGAGCGTCAAGGCGTTCTGTGGCAAACCCGGCGGACGGCGCGGAATCCAATACGTCCACAGCCAGCAGGGTGGCTGTGCCGTCACCGGCCGATACTGCCACCGGCCGATCACTGCCGGTTGACCGCGAAGCGATTTCCTTTAATAAGGCCGCGTTGGTCACAGTGGTGGCGGCATGAGAATCGAAGAAATTGCCGCGTCCAAAGGTGACATGAATACGGCGCCCATCCTCCACGGCCATGCCAACCGCCCGGGTAAGATGTTCCATGGCCGTCATACGCCGCAGCGGCAGGCGCGAACGCTTATCCTGCAGGGTGAATACCAGCATGAAGGCCGTGGTGAGCACAATGACCATCAGGCCGATAAGGCCTTCAAATCCGGCCATGAGACCTCTTCTCAGCCTCATCCATTCCCTGAACATTGCCACCCGCTGCTTCCAATTGTGCAGCAATGGACTGAAGCCAGGCCGGTAGTTGGTTTCCGGGGAAAAACCAGCCTGCGGAATAGACAAGTTGTGAAAGGAATAAGCCAAAAGGCAGGAGTTCATCCGGTAGTATCGTGGAACGGTTGGTGTTGTCAGATTGGGCAGAGTTGTTGGGCGATTCCATAATGGCGCATCGTCTGAGATTCAGATGAGAAAAGTATAGCATAGACTACTTCCTTTCCTCTTCAGACGGTTTAGATAACCACAATGGCATACCTTTATACGCCTCCAGATACGTGGAGTATTGTCCGGCCATTTCTGCGGCATCCTTCCAAAAGGTGGATATCTGCGAAACATACTGCAGGTTTGCCCTGCCCCACTGCTGAATGCTTTTCTCCGGCAAGCCAATGGAAAGCTGGATCATGCCCGGAATGGAAAGCGTTGGGGAACGGAAGGCGTATGGCAGGTCCGCGTAATACAACATCATCTGTCGCACATTCTCTGCCGCCGTCCGGGTGATCAGGTGATCCATGTGGCTGCCCAATCCCAAAGGGCAGACCCATATGGATGATTCGGACAGGCGTTTTTGCAGCCGCGATGCTATTTTCCTTACCAGATAGGATTCTTCCGGATTGATACCTTGAAGCAAATCCTCGTTTGATGTGATCACCGGTTGGCCGCTTTCTGGCAAAACCCGGTAGACACAATCCAAAAACCCAAAATGTACCTGTCGCGCTCCGACAATCTGGCTGGCGGTGGCATCCTCTTTCTTTCGAAATTCATACGGGTGATCTCCGCATTTCCAGCGGGTATGCAGCGACCGGACAAATTCGGTAAAACACTCAGGATCTTCTTCCTGATCAGAGAAGATCGTCCAGACTTCGACGTCAATTCCATTCTCTGAAAGGTAACCGATCAGACCACCGCAGGAAAAAACCGCATCATCAAGATGCGGAGACAGGAAGATCCACCGGGTTGCCCGGTCTGTGGGAAGTGTGAAGTTCGTCATGATACAATTTGTTGCATGGATAATGCCATTCGGGCTACCTCCGGAAAGCAAATCCGCCTTACCAGTCTGTCGAATTGTGCCGGTTGAGCATCCAAGCTTAACGCGAAAGCGTTGACGCAGGTTCTGCGTCCGGTAAAAGACACATTCGGTGATCTTTCCTTCCCTGATCTTTTGGTCGGATTGGACTCACCGGATGATGCGGCTGTCTGGAAGTTGGATGAAACCCGTGATCTGGTCGTCACCACCGATTTCTTTCCTCCTGTGGTGGATGACCCTTACGATTACGGGGCTATTGCGGCTGCCAACAGTCTGTCTGATATCTATGCCATGGGCGGCGAACCATTTCTGGCATTGAACGTTGCCGCCCTGCCACCCGACCTGCCTGAGGAAATCTCCCGCGAGATCATCCGCGGAGGCGCGGAAAAAGCCCGTGAAGCCGGAGCGGTAATCGCGGGAGGGCACACTGTGCAGGATAAGGAACCCAAATTCGGGCTGGTGGCGGTGGGATTTGTGCCGCATGGGCATAGTTTTACCAAGGCGGGTGCCCGGCCGGATGATCGCTTGTTCCTTTCGAAACCCCTCGGTTTCGGGGTGACCACAACCGCCTTGAAACGCGAAAAAGCCGACCCGCAGGACGTTGCTGAAGCGGTGGGGTGGATGAAACGCCTGAACCGCGACGCTTCACGGCTGGCCAGGGAGTTCAATCTAATCGGCGCCACGGATGTGACCGGTTACAGCCTTATGGGACACGCGAGCGAAATGAGCAAAGCAAGCCGGGTGAGAATGCGCTTCTACCTTGATAAAATTCCGTACATATCCTGCGCGGAAAAGTATGCCATTATGGGGACTTTTCCCGGCGGCGCGGCAGATAATCACATGTTCTTTGGCGACCATGTTCACTTTTCTGCGGGTGTTGATGAACCGCACCAAATGCTTCTTTTCGATCCACAAACCAGCGGTGGTTTGTTGCTCTGCGTTCCAGAGATATCCACAGATGAATTTTCCCTTCGCGCCAACCAGCTTGGATTGCCCATCTGGGAAATCGGCATAGTTGAAGAAGGCAGCGGCATTATAGTAGAGTAATGGAAATTCCAGCCAATATTCAGGGTATTCTCGATAATCTGCCGCTAAAACCCGGCTGCTACATCTACAAGAACACCGAAGGCAAGGTGATCTATGTAGGCAAAGCCATAGTACTGCGCAACCGGGTACGCAGCTATTTTCAGAACGAAAACCGGCTGGATTTCAAAACCCGCCAGCTTGTAAAACATATTGCCAATATCGAGTGGATCGTGGTCGGTTCCGAACTGGAAGCCTTGATCCTCGAGATGAACCTGATCAAGCGCTACCGGCCGCAGTACAACATCCGGCTGAAGGACGATAAACGTTACCCATACATTAAGGTCCACTGGGCGGAAGCTTTCCCTAAAGTGACCGTCACCCGACAGATGGTGGAAGACGGCTCGCGCTATTTCGGCCCTTATACCAGCGTGTGGGCTGTTCACCAGACTCTTGATCTGCTGCGGCGCATTTTTCCATATCTAAGTTGTGACCGCGAGATCACCGGGCAGGACAAACGCGCCTGCCTGTATTACGACATTAAGCTCTGCACGGCACCGTGTATCGGCGCGATTGACCAGAAAGCCTACCGCCAGATGCTCGATGATCTGTGCGATTTTCTGCAGGGGCGCAGCGATCCCATTGTCAACCGGCTGCGCAAAGATATGGCTGCCGCCTCAAAGGAAATGCGCTACGAACAGGCGGCTGCCATCCGCGATCAGATTCAGGCGATTGAAAAAGTAGTGGAAAAGCAGAAGGTTATCTCGTCCGATCAGGTGGATAGTGACGTAATCGCCATGGCGCGGGCGGATGGCGAAGCCTGCGTTCAGATATTTTTCATCCGCAACGGCAAACTCATTGGCCGGGAATATTTCATTCTTGAAGGCACGGAAGAAGCCAAAGACAGCGAGGTTGTCTCCCAGTTCCTCAAACAGTTCTATGTTGACGCGGCTACCGTTCCGCCGCAGGTGCTTTTGCCGGAAGAGATCGAAGAGCACCGCATCATCGAAGAATGGCTCAACACCCGGCGCGGAGGAGAAAAAGTACGCATTAATGTTCCGGCCGCCGGTCAGGGAAAAGACCTGGTCGAAATGGCTGCCAGCAATGCCGTGGAAACCCTCACCGCCCTGCGAAACCAGTGGCAGGCGGATACAAATAAGCAGACAGAAGCCCTGACCGAACTGCAGCAGGCCTTTCAGTTGAACGAACCGCCCAACCGTATCGAATGTTTTGATATTTCCAACACGCAGGGTACCAACTCGGTGGCCAGCATGGTCGTATTTGAGCAGGGGGTGCCCAACAAAAAAATGTACCGCCGCTTCAACATCCAGACCGTGTCCGGCCCGGATGATTTTGCCAGCATGGAGGAAGCCCTGACCCGGCGCTTCAAACGCTGGTTGGCCGCCCGGGAGAATACGGATGTTGGCAAGAAGCAGGACGAATCCTTCTCCCGTTTGCCTGATTTATTGATCGTGGACGGCGGCAAGGGACAACTTGGCCGCGCAGTGCAGGTCCTGGAAAACCTGGGACTTACCGGCATGTTCGGTCTGGCCGGGTTGGCCAAACAGGAAGAAGAATTGTTCTTCCCCGGTAAATCCGAACCTCTGATCCTTCCGCGGCATTCCCAGGGACTGTATCTGGTGCAGCGCGTGCGCGATGAAGCCCACCGCTTTGCCATTACGGCGCACCGTGCCCGCCGCACGAAAGAAGGCCTGGCTTCACGTTTGGATAAAGTAAAGGGTGTCGGCCCGGCCCGGCGCAAAGCTCTTCTTAAACAATTTGGATCCATTGAGAACATTCTGGCCTCCAGCGACGAGCAACTCGCCGCAGTACCAGGCATAACCGTTGACATTATTGCGGCTTTAAGGGCTTCTCTGGATTAATAGTCTGAACAATACGGGGGAATTAAAGTCATTTGGTTCCAAGGGTGTGACAAATATCAAGTTTTCCCGACTATTTATATAGCAGCATGCATGCACATCCGATTGTAGAAGGACAAATTATGACAAATACATCGATACCATTTTCCAAAAAGACTGGCCCGTTCATAATATTGGGTTGGATCATCAGCTTATTTTCCCCTCCCGCCACCGGGAGGGAACTATCCCCATGGGACGAGGAAAATCTTGTCAAACGTGCTGTGCGCGACCCGCAGGCGTTTGATGACCTGTACCGTTGTTATGTGAACCGCGTATACGCATATCACCTGGTTCGTACTGGCAGCCGGGAAGAGGCAGAAGACCTGACATCTCAGACCTTTCTATCTGCGTTGGAAGGGTTATCCACATACCGCCACCAGGGCAGTTTCCCGGTCTGGTTGTTCAGCATTGCCCGGCGTAAACTGGCTGACCACTACCGCCAACAGTCACCGCAACCACTGGACTTAACAGATACGGCCGTATTTGGTTTGGAAGAAGCGGTGGATCAACGCTTGCGGCTGCAACAGGTAAGCGCCGTTTTACATTCCATTGAACCTGACCGTGTCGAAGCTCTGAGTCTGCGCGTTTTCGGGCAAATGAATACAACGGAAATCTCCCGGCTGCTGTCGCGCAGCGAAGGCGCGGTGCGCAATCTGGTCTACCGTGCTTTACAGGATCTGCGCGCGAAACTGGTCGTTGAAACAGAAACGGAGGAGAAATGATCACTCCTGAAACTGATCACGCGGCCGATGAACTGGATCGATTGCTTTCCGGCCTTCCGGCCGATTTTCCTGAAGAAGAGAAAGAACTGGCGGAGGGTATGATGCGTCTGGCCCATTCCAGCTCTCCTGACCCCAATTTTGTGAAAGAATTATCCCGGCAATTGCAGGGCAGGCACCCCGCCCATACCGGACGCCAACAGACAGGCCGCAAACTCTGGCTGGCGGCCGCGGGACTGGCGGCTGTCATCCTGATTTCGTTGTTTGGCATTCCATTCTTGAAGCCCACGCCGCCACAGGTGGTCGTCAACCCGACCCCGGCCATATCGCAAGCCGCATCCATATCACCATCGACAGCCATTCCCACCGAACTGCCGGTTTTACCGCTACTCGGTCCATCCTCGGTAAAGGCCAGCGCCAACCTGAGCGAGCAATTCCCCAATGCCAGTTGGACACTGCAAACCGAACTGCCGGTAAAACCGACAACGGCGGAAGTTTACAAGATATTGAACCCGGTTGATATTTCACTTGCGTCTGTACGTACGTTGGCCGATCAATTTAGCATGAAAGGGCATATCTATCAACGGTCTTCGGGGCAGACTGATTTTCTGTCCTACCTGGTTGTGGATGGACCCGCCCGGTTATCCGTATTCGGGTACAACCAGTCATTTACATATCAACCGGATGTGTTTAAGCCGGACAATGAACACCAGAAACCTCTTGATTTTCAACAGATATCCCAAAAAGCTACCGACTTCTTGAAAGCAAAAGGGTTCCTTTCATCTCAATATCGCGTTGAACCAGGAATACTTTTTCAAGACCAGGTGCTGATCAACCGGCAGTTAAGTGAGGATTCACCTTTGTTATCCACCGATCCCAATAATCCAGATTTCCTGGTATCGGTCGGTTCAGACGGCAGCATCCTTGAAGTCAGGGGACAGGTCGATGAACTTAAATCAGAAGGAAGGTATCCCCTGCGGTCCGCCAATGACGCCTGGCAGGCTCTATTAAACGGCAAGCTCAGCGGCAGATTCGGGTATCAGGTTTCCCGGTTGTACACCCCGCCAGCCTATCAGTCCTGGGCAAAATCGTACAAGACCGGGCAACAGGTCGACATAATCGGGGTACCGGAAACCCTCCAACCCGCTGAAGGCAGCCAACCAATCGTTATGATGGATAACCTGGTGTTGGAAGGCAACGTTCCAGCCCTCCCGGTTGAAGGCACACCCTTGATGCGCGTGCGGGGAACCATGCTCTCGGAAACGGCAATAAACGTGGATTCCATTGAAGCCGCCAACGTGTCTCCGGAAGATACTGGGTTTACCGGTCTGCTTCACAAAACCGGGGATGGGTTCACCATGGCAACCATGGATGGGCGTACCCTAACGCTGGCAGACCCGCCAGACGGGCTTCCTGACGATGAACCGGCATCCATTTCCGGCCAATTATTGCCCGATGGACGCATTGAATGGAAGACCATATCGGCCGGCCCATCAATCTGCGCCTCCTCATCCGGCAGCTTTGTTTATTCCGATGTCAGTGCAGACGGTGGCGGTGGCGGAGGAGGTGGAGGAGGTGGCGGCGGCGGTGGTGAAGGAGACATGTGCAGCAAATACCCGAACCTGCATGGCACCATCATTACCGGCGGATTTGATAACCTGCAACCCGGGAATCCTCTGAGACAAGCCGCGCCTGTAAAGACACCGTACAAAACCGGCGATACGCTGGAAGGCATTCCCGGTGAGATCAATGGAAATATACTGGTCAAAGCCAACGGCACGCGAATCCCGGAATATTACCTGATATTCCTCGATGAGAATGGAGCCCGTGATTGGTCAGCCGAATTGCGCGGCGAAAATCTCACCGGGCTGAATACCCGCCTGCACACATTGATCCGTGTTTGGGGCACCTACCAGATGGAAAACAACAAGCCAGTGATACTGCTTGACCGCTGGGAGCAGGTTGATCCCAATGAGAAAGTTTCTGTCTGGCAGGGCAGCCTGGAGGCGCGCAGTGTCAATGGGAAGAACGCCTACATCCTCACCGCCCAGGATGGAACGAAATATATCCTGAAAGCGACGATGAGCTACCCGCCACAGGCTTTTGAACACCCCATCCCGGCTGTTAATGGGACCATCACGGTGGAAGGAACCTTGCAGACCGAAACCATCAACGGCTATCCGGTAATACGCGATGTGATGATCGATAACAGCCGGACAGCCGGCGACATTGAAATCCGATCCACCAGAATGATGGAGATCATGCCCCCAACCGATATTTCCGGGTTGATCAGCGGGCAGGTGAAGATTACCCGGTCGCGCCTGGTGTATCTTTCCATGAGTTTTGGCGGTGGCCACCTGGATGAAAACCATCCAGCCCGCATCTTACAGCCGTTATGGGAATTTTCCGGCGCACTGGAAGACGGCCGCAAGGTCAGTCTGTTCGTCCAGGCTGTGGACGAGAGGTACCTGAAGTAGTACTTCAGTCGTACTTCTGGAACGGGGAAGCGGGCAATGTTACTTCCCCGTTCTTTTCATGTATAATAGCGCGCTACGGCAGGTGTGTTCTTCATAAAAAATTCTTAGCGTTTTGAATGGTTCCTGTGAATCCGTGATATAATCTGCGGTCGCGCCGTTTATCAGCATGCAACGGTGACGTGGAAATGGCATTTTTCTGGAAGGATTAAGTACAATGAGCGACCTTTTAAAAGCCGTTGAGGCTCCTGTAAACCCGAATATCCCCGAATTACGCGCTGGCGATACTGTTTCGGTGCATGTGAAAATTAAAGAAGGTAACCGCGAACGTATCCAGGAATTCAAGGGAACCATCCTGTACGTCAAGAACAACGGAACCAACTCTTCCTTCACAGTTCGCCGCATGGCCAGCAATGGCATCGGCGTCGAACGGTCATTCCTTGTGCGCTCCCCGCGCATTGACCGTGTGGTTGTGGAACGCCACAATATTGTCCGCCGCGCCCGCCTGTACTTCCTGCGCGGCCGCACGGGCAAATCCGCGCGTCTTAAACAGAAGTTCTCTTAATTACTTCTCACCCATCAATACTTCCGGGTGCAACCTACGCCGAGGTTGCACCCCTTTTGCTAATAAGGGCAGGGAGAAACTTCCATGAGCAGACCGAAAATTGGCGTCACCATCAGCAGCGATGAAATACGTGATCGCACGAAGGAATTGAACCTGAAAGAAGCGTATTTTTCAGCCATTCAACGCGCCGGTGGCGAGCCGGTAGCCTTCCCGATGGATACGCCGGATGAACAGCTTCCAGGGGTTATCGCATCCCTGAAAGGGGTATTGCTTTCCGGTGGAGGGGATATTGACCCGGTATTATTTGACGGACAGGCGCATCCAAAAGTGTATGGCATTGACGCGGTCCGCGATCATGTGGAAATTGAACTGGCCAGATATTGCGCGGACCACAAGATCCCGTTGTTTGGCATTTGCCGCGGTCTGCAGGTGATCAATGTAGCATTGGGGGGAACACTATACACAGATATCGCCGATCAGCTTCCCGGCGCGCTGAAACACCCCTGCTACCCCGATTACGCGCGTGATTACCTGGCCCATTCCGTGATGATCAAAGTAAGCACCCGCCTGACCGCCATCACCGGGCAGAGTCAGATGAAGGTGAATAGTATGCACCACCAGGGAATCAAAGACCTGGCACCCGAACTGACTCTCACCGCCATGGCGCCGGATGGTCTGGTGGAAGGGGTGGAGTTGATGTTCCATCCGTTTTATCTGGGTGTGCAATGGCACCCGGAATGCCTGCCGGACTCTCCCGCAGATCAGGCACTCTTTTCCGCCTTTATCCGGGCAGCCAACCCGGAGGAATAATCGTGGCCGGACGAACCAGGATCGGAATATTCGATTCAGGAGTGGGGGGATTGTCCGTTTTACGGGCACTACTGGCTCTATCTGACAGAGAAGACATCCTATTTCTGGCAGACCAGGCGCACGTTCCCTACGGCCGCCGGCCGCTGGAGGAGGTGCAGACCTATTCCTTCGCGGTGACCCGGTGGCTGCTGGATCAGGGCTGCAGTGAGATCATTGTGGCCTGTAACACGGCTTCGGCCGCCGCGCTGCGTGAATTGCGAAAAGAGTTCCCGCATGTTCCTTTTGTCGGTATGGAACCAGCCGTTAAACCGGCCGCTGAACAGACCCATACCGGCGTGGTCGGCGTGATCGCCACCCCGGCCACCTTTCAGGGCGCGCTGTACGCCTCGGTTATCGAACGATTTGCCAGCCATGTCACCGTGCTGGAAGATACCTGCCCCGGACTGGTGGAAGAGATCGAAGCTGGGAATCTTGACGGAAGTGAAACCCGCCAGATTCTGGAAAAAGCTCTGATTCCCATGCTGGCAAAAGGGATCGACACCGTTGTGCTTGGCTGCACGCATTTTCCGCTGGTCATTCCATTGATTCAGGAGATCACCGGAGCTCAGGTGCGCGTCATCGACCCGGCGCCCGCCGTTGCCCGCCAGGCAATGCGCGTTCTACCCACACCCGCGGCTGCACCGGCTTCATCAGCCGGAAAGCGGGAAATTCACGCCTGCACCACCGGTGATGTGAACCATTTTCGTACAATGGTCAATCTGTTCATTTCCGCGGATATCAATATTCACCCGCTCACCTGGGAAAAAGAAAACCGCCTCGCCCCCCGTTACCTGTAAATCCATACATAGTGTAGACCCGTGTTGCGTGCCTCTGGTATACTGATTATCAAGAAAGGAAAGCCCTATGACCCGCATTGATATGGATATTGATCCGATCACCCTCATCACTACGGACGCCATCGGGCAGCCCGGACAACGGACGTTTTATTTGCAAGCCTGCCAGGAAAATAAAGTCGTCAGCCTGCTGGTGGAAAAGGTTCAAATCCAATCCCTGGCCATTGGTTTGCAGGAATATCTGGACGAGGTGGCCGAAAAATATCCCAACCTGCCTCCAGCCAACGCGGATTACGATGAATCCAAAATGCACGTCATCCCTCCTGTTGACCCGCTCTTCCGCATCGGCGAGCTGGGTCTGGCTTACTCACCGGACCGCGACCGTGTGATCCTGGTAGCCCGCGAGATACTGGGCGATGAACTTGACCAGGAAGAAGCCAGTGTGGTGCGCATGTGGTGCACCCGCAGCCAGATCATGGCTTTATGCGCCTGGGGACTTGAAGTGACCAGCCGCGGACGTCCGCTTTGCCCGCAATGCGGTGAACCGATGGATCCGGAAGGGCATTTTTGTCCAAAAAAGAACGGACACAAGCACTAAATGGAATGCTTGATTCCCCTGACCTGAATTTAATTCTGGAAACCCTGCGTACCGCTCCCTGCAGCCTGGCCGGGCAGTTTGTCAACGGTTCAAATTACACGTTTTACATCTCGCTGATCACCGATCCGGGTGAAATGAAGGCTGTATATAAACCTGTGCGCGGCGAGGCGCCTTTATGGGATTTCGCCACCGGCAGCCTGGCGCGCCGCGAGGTGGCAGCCTATCTCTTAAGCGAAGCGCTGGGCTGGCATATTGTGCCGCCCACTGTTTTCCGGAAGAAAAAGCTGCCATTCGGGCCTGGTTCCGTGCAGCAGTTTATTGATCATAACCCGGAAAAACACTACTTCAACTTTTCTCCGCAAGAAAAAGAGCGGCTGCGCGTGGTTGCATTGTTCGACTGCCTGATAAATAATGCCGACCGTAAAGGCAGTCACATTTTACTCTCATCGGATGACCGTCTTTTCTGCATCGACCATGGTGTTTGTTTTCACCATGACAACAAGCTGCGCACCGTCATCTGGGATTTTTCAGGGCAGTCAATTCCATTCGATTTATTAAGTGACCTCGAGACATTGATCTCTAATTTGATGAGCGAAAAACCACACTATGCCGAATTGCGCCATTACCTGCGCAAAGGCGAGATTCGGGCACTGGCCAGGCGGGCGCGATATCTATTGGAAACGGGAAAATTCCCCGATATTGATAAAAGCCGCCGCCAAATCCCGTGGCCGCCTGTATAATTTTGTTTATCACGTATAAGGACGCTAAACATGGATACGCTTTCGATCATCTTTGTTGGATTTGGCAATGTCGGTCAGGCTCTGGCCCGCCTGCTGAAACGCAAACAACACATTCTCGAAAAAGAATTTGGATTCGGCTATCGGATTATCGGTGTAGCCACCGGGCGGCATGGTATGGCGATGGACCAGGCCGGCCTGCCAATGGAAAGGGTGATCGCCGCATTGAACGCCGGTGAATCTATCGACCTTTTTCATAACGGCCCAACAATAAAAGATACATTCGATTTCATCCGCTTGAGCGGTGCGGATGTGCTCTTTGAAAATAGCCCGGTAAACCACCAGACTGGGCAACCGGCTGCCGATCACCTGCGAACAGCGCTGGAGATGGGTATGCACGCGATCACAGCCAATAAAGGCCCGGTGGTTCATGCCTACCAAGAATTGACTGACCTGGCGAAAAAACAGGGCAAGCGTTTTCTGTTCGAATCCGCCGTGATGGACGGCGCGCCGATCTTCTCATTGTTCCGCGGCCCCCTGCCGGCCATTGAATTAAAGGGGTTCACCGGTATCCTGAATTCGTGCACCAACCTGCTGATCGGTCTGATGGAGGAAGAAAAAACCTTCGAAGAAGCTGTCCGCTACGCGCAATCCATAGGCATCACCGAAACAGATCCATCCGCTGATATCGACGGATGGGACGCATCTATCAAGGTAGCCGCCCTGTCCAATGTGGTCATGGGCATTCCCCTGAAACCCGATCAGGTAGACCGTGAAGGCATCCGCGGTATAACCCCGCAGATGATCCTCGATGCCCGAGCCGCCGGTGAACGCTGGAAACTGGTTTGCACGGCCAGGCGTACGGTTGATGGCATCACCGCCAGTGTCAAACCCGAGCGGGTGCGGCCGACTTCCCCCCTCTTCTCAATCAACGGCACCAGCTCTTTCGTCCAATTTGAAACTGACGTCCTCCCCGGTCTGGGTATCGTCGAGGGCAATCCCAGCCCGGATACCACCGCCTACGGACTGCTGGCTGACCTGATCAACGCGGTACGCGGCGAATGAGCGAAGCCTATTACATTGCCGGAGTCGAACAACCCGCGGGGACGGATCCCGCTGTGTTGCTGCATGCCGTTTGCATGGCTGCCGGTATTAAACCTGCCAGGGTCGACGAAGTTCACCTGTACAGCGACGCGGCTTCCGCCCTGTTCAAGCGCCGTCTTGACACGCCGCAGGGAACAATCATTCTCTGGCCTTATATTCCGTTTCTATCCGTCAGCGGCTTTTTTTCTGCCTGCCGGGCTCTGGAATGCGGCGAGATTTCTACTATCGTGATCGCCGAGCAGACTGCACTGGTCAACCGCGCCGTACTGCTGGCCGGCCCTGCCGCCGTCGGGCGGTTAAACCTTGCACCGCAGGCGCACCTTTCTGCACGTTTCACCCACCCCGAGGGATTCCCCGACCTGCCGGCAGCCGCCTCGCAGGCGCTGGCGGCCATTCCACCGCTGGAAATTGAACCGGAAAACGGCGAGCAACCGGCCCCCAAACCCATACATCCTGCGAATCCCTGGCTGTCTGTGCATTCGCTCGAAAAACCGCAGGCCGGAAACTGGCCGGTGGACCGGCTGATCCACGGCCTGACCATGCTTTCCAGCCTTGACCTGCTTGTCAAAGCCCTGGTCTCCACGCAAAGCGAACCTGGCGTGTGGGTCAGCGCAAACAAAACCGATCCCGCCGCTGCCATGCTGGTATTGCCGTTATGAAGGAAGCCCGCGTATTCCTCGGAGTGGGCACCAATCTGGGCGACCGGAAGGCCAATCTGTCCGCCGCCCAAACGGCCGTGTCTGAATTCGTCATCATCCAGAAAACCTCCCGGGTATACGAAACGGCTCCCTGGGGTTTGCAGGATCAACCGGATTTCCTTAATCAGGTCTGGGAGGGACTGTCAACACTCACCCCGCTGAACCTTTTGCGGCATCTCAAAGCTGTCGAGACGAAACTGGGGCGTAAACCGTCTGTGCGCTACGGCCCACGTCTGATCGATATTGATATCCTGCTCTATTCCAACCTGATGTTCAAATCCGCCGAACTGGTCATCCCGCATCCGCGTATCAGCGAACGAGCCTTTGTGCTGGCACCGCTGGCTGACCTTGAACCTGACATGATCATCCCCGGCATGCAATACAGCGTGGCGGAATTGCTCGGCCGGCAGAACACTCACGGAATCAAGGCGCTTAAACCATGAAATCTCGTTTGGAATTCGGACATCAAACCCACGTGATGGGGATCATCAACGTTACCCCTGATAGTTTTTCAGGGGATGGGCTCGGGAAAACCATTGACCCGGTGTCAGCCGCGTTGAAACAGGCGGACGCTTTCGCGCAGGCCGGCGCGCATATCCTGGATGTGGGTGGCGAGAGTACACGTCCCGGCGCAGAAACGGTAACTGCCGAGGAAGAACTGAAACGTGTTCTGCCAGTCGTTGAAGCACTGGTGAAAGCGGACCTGCCAGCGTTGATCTCGGTGGATACCTATCGCGCCAGCACTGCCCGGGCTGTATTGCAAGCTGGCACGGACTGGATCAACGATGTTTGGGGGTTGCGGGCGGATCCCGACCTGGCGGAGGTTTGTGCAAAAGCGGATGTGCCCGTAGTGTTGATGCATAATCGCAGCAAAGCCGGGCGTGCTGTGCTTGGCCGCTACGTGGACGTGGAATATGACGACCTGCTGGCAGATGTCAAACGGGAACTACTGGAAAGCGTCGCAATGGCCCATTCTGCCGGAATTCGTGACGAAAACATCATCCTCGATCCCGGAATTGGCTTCGGCAAGACCGTTGAACAGAACCTGGAATTGCTCAACCGGCTGGATGAGATCAAAGCGCTGGGCTACCCACTTCTGCTGGGACCTTCGCGAAAATCCTTCATCGGGTACACGCTGGATCTGCCGCCGGAAGAACGTCTGGAAGGCACCGCCGCGGCGGTGACAGTGGGTATCACCCGCGGCGCGGACATCATCCGAGTACATGACGTGGCTTTCATGGCACGGGTGGCGTGCATGACCGATGCCATCACCCGCGGAGGTTGACCTTGCTGGCCAGTCTGATCATCGCTCTCTATACCACGCTGCTGTTAAGCGTTTACGGCGCCGGTTTCCTCGCGCTGGCCGGCCGACTTTTCGGTATCCACATGGACAGGCCGCCCCTGTTTCTTTGCGCAGCGCTGGCGGGTTTCGTTCCGCTGGTCTGGTTAACCTCACTTTGGTCCATTTTTCTTCCGGTGAATAAATCGGCGGCAGCCGTTTTGCTGATTGGCGCAGTTCTTCTGGTTGTCTGGATGATACTCATGCACCGGGATTGGCCGGCAGCATGGGGCGCTTCCCTGCGGCATGTGCACCCGCTGGTATGGGTCACAGGCGGTCTGGCTTTGCTGACCGCGCTGGTCATATCCACCCTGAAGCCGGGCAATTCGGATACCGGGCTGTACCACGCCCAGGCCATCCATTGGATCGAACTCTTCCCGGCTGTGCCCGGCCTGGGGAATTACCATTCCCGGTTGGCTTATAACTCGAACTGGTTCCCTCTACAGGCGGGTTTCAGCTTCGCCTTCCTCAAACTGCGCTCATTCCATCTGATGGGCGCTGTGTTGACCGGACTGAGCCTGACTTACTTCGTCGGCGGGCTGCAGGGATTGGTTCATGGCCACCGGCGTCTCAGCGATTGGGCGCGTCTGGCCTTCCTTCCCCTGACCTATTACATTCTTGCCTCGGAGATATCCTCCACCGGCACCGACTTGCCGGTCACCCTGCTGACCTGGATCATCCTGTGCCTGTGGCTGGAAACGCGGGAAGAACCGTCAACCGGCGGTAGTGTACAGGTTTTGCTGTTGATCTGCCTGCCAGTTTTGCTGGTCTCCATAAAACTGTCCGCGTTTCCCCTGCTGCTGGTCACCGCGTGGATCCTTTTTCCCCGGCTGCATACCCCGGGCGGTTGGCGACTGCTGGCCACAGCCGCGTGTTTTACCGTGCTGCTGTGGACACCCTGGCTGGCACGCAACGTGATTGTATCGGGGTACATTGCCTACCCGCAGACTGTCGTCGACCTGTTCAACGTCCCCTGGAAGATACCTCTGGTCAATGTGCGCGACGAAGCGGATTGGATCACCAGTTGGGCGCGTTTCCCTCGCTGGGACAAGGACATCATCCTGGCCATGCCCGTGTGGCAGTGGGCGCCCATGTGGTTTGATGACCTGACGAAAAACCGGCAGGCGCTCCTGCTGGCGGTAGCCGCGGCACCGTTCGGCTTTGGCCTGGCTGCCCTGGTCAGCCGGTCGTTTTTCCGACGGCAAATGAAGGACTGGTTCCAGCCGTTTAAAGTAACCTGGCCGCTCTGGGTGATGACCTATACCGGTCTCGCGTTTTGGATCTTTAGCGTGCCGGGCATCCGTTTCGGTATCGGGCTGTTGACCTCCGCGCTGGTGTTGAGCGCGTTGTGCGGCGTTGGTCTGTTCCGCGATGCGTTGAAGCGCTTCGACCGCCTGGGTGTGTATGCCGCCGCGGTGCTGATCTGCCTGTATGTGGGTTTCGTGTTTTCCGCCTCGGTGGATGTGAAGACGTTAGGATCACGTCTTGTTTTGCCGGCGGATTATGTCAACCTGCCCACAGGGCGGTGCGAATTTGGGAATTTTGGTACAGCCTGCGCCACGCAATACCAGCAATGCGGGTACAGCCCCTTCCCCTGCGCTCCGCAAGAGCACCCTGATGTGTATATGCGCGGAGCGAGTCTGGGTGATGGGTTTGAGGTGAGGTAGTAAATTATTTTCTTTATCGCGGTTCAAAACAGATCATCGGGACAATGGATGCCAGAAAACGGACATCTGCTTCACTCTCATCAATCTGGTACCCCAGTATGCGAGATAGTTCTTTAAGGGCACCAGGATAGCGGCGATTGTAATCGATCAAAACATCCTGCGCCTGCAGTACAGGAACCTGAACCGCATGCACATTCAACTTTTGAGAACCTACCTGGATTGCAACATCCGGTTGGGCGAGAAGGTTTTGGTACCAGTCAGACCCAGGCCCAAAACCGGATACTGAATAATACCTCTGCTTCTCACTGTCAAATTTGACAATTTCTATGACCGCCTGTCGAGGAGCTCCCGTCTTGCGACCTTTGTGATTCAACAAGAGAAATCGCTTTCCAAGCAATCCGCCCAGACCAATCCGGTATAACAAAATAGGAATGCGCCATAATACACGTGAAAAACCGCGGGGTGGAGATACATCTTTTATTTTCTTAGCCATATTATTCCTTTATCCAAATCAAATCGATCGCTTTGGCCAGAATGACCCGGTGTGTTTGCAGTATTCCGCATACGGCTGCCCGAATCTTAATAAAAGATCCTGCTCCTCAACGTAACACAACACGATAAAGATCGGGAAGAAAACCAGTGAATACAAAACCAGGAAAGGAGAATTTAATAGAAAACCGATCACTCCAAAGAGGAATACTTCACCGGTAGCCTGGGGATGCCGCATCTTTTTATAAATCCCGGAATACATGGTGTGGTTGATGTTGGGTTTTACGGTTTCTTCACCCGCATCCCTGGCACCTTTGACCATCAACCAGCAAGAGGGAATACCGATCACCAACCCGATCAATATGGAAATCCACCACGGCCAGGGGAATTGTCCGCTGATTGGAAGGCATGGCAAAGGGAAGAAGAGGAATAAGATGTAGTTGAGAGTAATGACACCCTCAAACACCCCGGAGATCAGTCGATCAATATAACATTTCTGATAGGCCGTTGGACCTTCTATCAGGGCGCGTCCGGCCGGCCGTACACTGCGAACATAGAAAAGTAGGAAGAAAATTGAAGAGAGAATACACACGAAGAAATTTATCCAGGGGATCATATATTTTTTCCTTTTGATATGATTGTTTTATAATCGACTCTTCGCATAAAGATCGGATCAGTCGTGAACTTCTTCCGCTGCATTCTTCTTCTGGTAGGCTGATCTATATGATTCCGACACATGATTCAGCGGGCAGGAGAAATTCACGCATTTTACACAGATGTTCCTGTATAAAAGGTAACCAAAACTGACCACCGAAGCGGTCGCGATGCCGGCAAGCAAGAATTGCCTGGCAACCACCAGGATACCAACCGGATACAATGCCAGAATCAAAGCTCCAACAATGAATTGGATCTGTTCACTTTGCGACATTGGTTGAGGTTTGTACCGAAAAAATTTAAACACACCGTAATTGGCATGACAATGCAAAATTCGGGATGGTTCCGACCAGTATGGGCAGTGGCTGCACAATACATTCGCCTCCCAGATAAAGAAGAAGAATATCGCGTAGGCCAGCCATCCCCAAAGATACATGCCATTGCCAGTAACGATCACTCCTCCTACCGCTGAAACCAGTAAGGGCAGGAAGATCATGAAAAAATGCAGCGTGTCAGCCGGATCATACCGGCACATCAGATTCGTCCGATTTGTGCAGGAATCACAATCCGGAGATTTTTGCACGGAACAGAAGATATTATTCGTTTCCTGATTTGACATGGTGTTCATTCCTTCCTTTCTAGACTTGAAATTAATATTTGCAATCCCCCGCGCAATTGTTTTTCTATGGCCATACTATCTGGAGCATAGCTCCACAAAAGTAGAGTACCTTCAATTTGTGAACAAAAAACAATCGCCATCTGCCGGGCATCAATATCCATAAAATCCCCGATATCGATTCCGCGTTGAATGATAGGCTCAACAGATCGAACAAATCGCTCAAGGTAACCCTGCATGACTGATTTAACGGTTTTATTTCGAAAGGCGAGTGCATAAAATTCATAGATTATCGGCGCAAACGGTACCATCCCGGTCAAATCTTTAATATATTGATCAAAATACATGTCCAGGCATTCTTTAGGATGAATTTCTGGATCTTCAAGCTTCTCCATCCTTAAGAACTCTTCACCAAAAATTCGATCCATGATGGAAATGATCAATTCTTCTTTGCTTTTGTAATACCAGTAGATCAAGCCCTTGCTGATCCCTGCTTCTTTCACAATATCATCCATGCGGGCATCATCAAAACCGGCTTTGGAAAAAACATGGATGGCGGCTTCGATAATTTGATTACGTCGAGTATCGCTGACATCTGGTCTGGGTGACATTCATTTCTCCTAAATTGACTGACTGGTCAGTTTAATATATCATCAATTCAATCAATTTTTTAATGGCAATTTCATTCGAATTTTATAAATGAAAAAACGGAATGAATTGTGGATAACAAATTTCGCTATTTCAATTTCAAAAATTAATTAGAATTTTCCAATATTTCAAAACCTGAAAGATAAAAATGATGAAGATAATTGCGAATTATCTAAATACAAAGTAAACTAAATTAGCTATTTACTATTTTCTACTAGGGGAAATACAAGATGAAAAACTAGTCAAAAAGTAGTTTTTCAATGATATTATCCAGAGGGCAAAATGTATAAAAAGACAATATTTTCTGGCAAAAAGAGCCATTGTGCATGGTTCTTTTTTTTAATTTTAATTTCCAGCCTGGTTTATTTCACAGGCATCTCCCATGAATCCATCTGGTGGGATGAAGCATTCTCTGCGTTCATGGCAGAACATACACCCTCAGAAATCATGCATTTCATTCCCACAGATAACCACCCTCCTCTTTATTACCTCTTACTACACCTGGTGATATCCATATTTGGCAATTCGGCCTGGGCACTGCGCCTTCCATCAGCGCTGGGCGCCATTGGGTTGGTGGCACTAGGCGCGGGACCGGTTCGCCGGATACTGGGTAATAAGGCCGCACTTATTTTTTCAGGTCTGACACTTCTTACCCCGGTTATCCTTATATACGCGCATGAAGCCAGGATGTACAGTCTTACGAATTTCAGCGTTACCGCCTGTGCCTTGTTTGGATTTCTGTCCGTAAAAGAAAACGGATTCAGAGATTGGGTAATGTTCGGACTATTCAGCCTGGTTTCAGGATACCTCCATTATTACGGGTTGATGGCCGCGTTTTTTGTGAACCTGTTTCTTTTTATCTGGATATTACGGAAATGCCGGGACCACCTGAAGTCTTTTCTCATCATGGCGGGGATTGTCACCCTTGGGTACATTCCCTGGATACAGGTATTGCTTCAACAAGTCCAGAACGTCAGCAAAGGATTTTGGGTAAGCGCTGTTTCCCTCGAAGGCATATTCAATGCCTTGATCCAGCCGTTCGCCTATAAAGAAATTTTTCCGTCGGTGACGTACAGCATGGTAATCCTGTTGATGCTATCCATGTTTGTGATTATCTCCGGCCTGGTCGTCGTATATAGAGAAAAGGTTGGCGACAAAAAGATATTTGCCATTTTTATCCTGGCGATATATATCTGCACGTTTGTTACCCCGATCATCATCTCGCAATTTTCGCGTCCAATTTTTTACGAGAGGTATATCATTGTTCTTGACGGGTTATTCCTGTTGATGCTCAGCCTGGGGTTCAGCCTGCTGCCACACAAATGGCTTCAAATAAGTTCTCTCGCAATTTATGCAATCTTAAACTTATTCACGATCAAAGATATCTACACCCAGTATTTTAATTATCCGATGAAGGAAGTTGCCGCTTACCTTGAGGACGAAATAAAACCCGGAGATTTGATTGTCACCTCCGAACAGTATTCCATGGGGCCCGCCCTGTATTATTTCCCGCAAGCCACTCATTATTACTCCAATAACAGTGTTGAAAAGCAATGGGAACAGGTGCTGGAGCCATTGGCGACGCGCTTGCATAAAGACAACGAAAGGGAAGATTTGCTATCCACCCACAAATCCTTCTGGTATATCAATTGCAATACCGGAAGCACTAAGAATATTGCCACCATCCTCAAGGGAATAAAGGGTTGGGAGTTGGACGGTCAGGCCAGGGTGTTTGAAGAACCTTACGCCAAATTTAACTTCACAGCGGCAAAGTATACGTACACAGGGCAGGAACAGGATTTGAAGCAGGGATCACTGAACCTGCATTTCACCGGCCTTAGACCATCAGGAAATTTGCTGATCCTGCTTTACGCCAAAGCACCCATGGATGAAAATCCTTTCCACTCCTATTATGCGAATTTCACAAGCGAAGAAATGACCTTCCCTATTGACGGACTGGAATTTGGTGAATATGTCCTTGTCGCCTACCATGATGAAAATGTCAATTATTACCCCGATTATGATAGGACGACCGATCTTCCCAAAGAAGGGATTGGCTTGGTTAACTGGGAGAAACTGGATCCCTCTGCCGTTCAGGCCAGTTTCAATTATGAGAATCTCAAATTCCCATTCAATGAAAAAGAGAAAACGGTGGAAATAAATATGTTTTATCCACCGTTTACCATGCTATCGCAATAGTAGATTGATCTACACAAGTTTCAGGAGAGAATCAACCTGGCCCAGCCTATCGCCAAAGGCAGGGGTTCATTGTATACTCGGATTGACTCTTGACCGAGGAACCTGACCCATGACCACATCTCCATCCGCCATCACCCCTGAAATACTGGATTGCATCCGCCGCGCGCTGGCCGAAGACATCGGCCCGGGCGATGTGACCACCAACGCCATCGTCCCGGTGGATGCTCTGATGAAGGGGCGTGTCATCGCCAAACAGGCCGGCATTGTGGCCGGGTTGGATGTGGCCAGGGTTGTCTACGAAATGGTCAACCCGCGCGTGAAATTCACCCCGCAAGTGGACGAAGGCGCGCGCGTGGAAAACCGGACCCTGCTGGCCAGTGTGGAAGGTCCCGCCCGCGCGCTGCTCACCGGTGAACGTACCGCCCTCAATTTTCTGGGGCGCATGTCGGGCATCGCCACCATGACCGGTCAATATATGGCTGCCGTGGCTGGCACAAAAGCCGTGATTCTCGACACGCGCAAGACCGTCCCCGGCTTGCGCGACCTGGATAAGCTTGCCGTCAAACGCGGCGGCGGCCATAATCACCGCCACGCGCTATACGATATGGTGCTGATCAAGGATAATCACATTGATTTCGCCGGTTCCATCACCAGAGCCGTGGAAATGGCGCGCGCCGCGACAAAGAAATTGCAAATCGAAGTGGAAACGCGCACTCTGGCCGACGTGACCGAAGCCCTCAACCTGGGGGTCGATTGGATCATGCTGGACAATATGACACCTGACATGATGCGCGAAGCCGTCCACATGGTAAGCGGCAAAGCAAAGCTGGAAGCCTCGGGCAATATTACTTTGGATACGATCCGGGCGGCGGCTGAAACAGGAGTAGACTTTATTTCGGTAGGCGCCCTCACCCACTCGGTGATCGTCTTCGATGTCAGTTTCAAATATGAAGGTAAATAAAAAATGAACGTACAGGAAATGTATGCGAAATTGAAACACAGTATGGGCGGCGTTATCCCCGACGGTGAGCTGCGTTACAAGGCGGAATTGGCCGTAGAGATCAATCGCCTGAAAAAGGAACGCAACGCGGTTATTCTGGGGCACAACTACATGGAACCCGTCCTCTACCAGTCGATTTCCGACTATGTCGGCGATTCGCTGGAACTCAGCCGCAAAGCCGCCGCCACCGACAAGGACGTGATCGTCTTCTGCGGTGTCAAGTTCATGGCGGAGACCGCCAAGATCCTCAACCCCACCAAGACGGTGCTGCTGCCTTCGGACGCCGGCTGCTCCCTGGCGGCCAGTATCACCGCAGCAGATGTCCGCGCCTTGAAAGCGCGCTATCCCGGCGTGCCTGTGGTCACCTACGTGAACACCTACGCGGATGTAAAAGCTGAATCGGATATTTGCTGCACCTCGGGCAACGCCGTGGCGGTGGTCAATTCGCTCGGTTCGCAAACCGTCATCTTCCTGCCGGATGAATTCCTGGCGGGCAATGTGGCGCGCGAAACCGGCAAGCACATCATCTATCCCACGCTGACCATGCCCGCCGCGCCTTCCACTGACCTGGATTACCAGATGATCGGTTGGAAGGGCCGCTGTGAGGTGCACGAGAAATATACTGTCGAAGATATCCGCACCGTGCGCGAGCAATACCCTGATGTGCTCATTCTGGCGCACCCGGAGTGCAGCCCTGAGGTATGCGCCGCGTCCGATTTTTCCGGCAGCACCATGGCGATGATCCGCTACGTGGAAAAGACCCACGCACCGCATTACCTGCTGCTTACCGAATGTTCCATGGGCGACAACATCGCCGCTGCCAACCCGGATAAGGACATGCTACGCCTGTGCATGGTGCGCTGCCCGCACATGAATCAGATCACCCTGGAGAACACGCTGGAATCGCTGCGTGAAAACAAAATTCAAATCGAAGTACCGGAAGAGATCCGCGTGAAAGCCGTCCGCGCGGTGGAGCGTATGATCGCCATTGGCTGACAAACAGGTCCATCTCGATACGACACATGTGTTGATCATCGGCAGCGGCATTGCCGGTGCCACCGCTGCGCTGCGCCTGGCCGAAGATCCTGGTTGCAAAATTCTGGTCATCACCCGGGACCCCGACCCGCACGAGTCCAACTCGCGTTACGCGCAGGGCGGCATTGTTGGCCACGGGCATGACGACAACGCGGACCTGCTGGTCAAGGATGTGCTGGCAGCCGGAGCGGGCGCCAGTTCGCCGAAAGCAGCGCGCATTCTGGCTGAAGAAGGCCCGCGTCTGCTGCAGGACGTGTTAATCGACAAAGCCCATATTCATTTCGACAGTGAACCGGATGGGGAGCCGGAATACGGCCGCGAAGCTGCCCATTCCAGACGCCGCATTCTGCATGTGGGTGACGGCACCGGCCTTGCGATCATCAACGGGCTTGTGGAAACGATGAAGCAATGCCCGAATATCACCATCCTGCCCAACATGACCGCCGTCGACCTGATCACCTTCCCGCACCATTCGCGTGACCCGCTGCTGACCTATGATCCGCTGGTGTGCCACGGCGCGTTCGCCTTTGACCGCAAAGCGCGCACCGTGCACCGCTACCTGGCGGATATGACCATTCTGGCCACTGGCGGCATCGGGCGTATTTACCGCAACACCTCCAACCCGGCCGGTGCCCGCGGAGACGGCCTTGCCATGGCGCACCGCGCCGGCGCGCGGATTGTCAACGCGGAATACGTGCAGTTCCACCCCACCACTCTGATCGCCCCCGGGGCCGATGGCTTCCTGATCAGCGAGGCCGTACGCGGCGAGGGCGGGGTGCTGCTCACTCCTGACGGACGAGCCTTCATGGCGGATTACGCTCCCCAGTGGAAAGACCTTGCCCCGCGTGACGTGGTCGCCCGTGCCATTCATCACCAGATGGAAACCCGCGGCTATTCCTATGTGCTTCTGGACATCGCCACCCACATGGATTCTGAAGCCATCCGCGAACGCTTCCCCAACATCTACGCCACCTGCCTGAAAGCGGGTATCGATATCACCAAAGAACCCATCCCGGTAGTGCCCGCCGCGCATTACTTCTGCGGAGGCGTGCTGGTGGACGAATGGGGCCGCACGAACATCGATAACCTGTACGCCGTTGGCGAGATCAGTTGCACCGGCTTGCACGGCGCCAACCGTCTGGCTTCCACATCCCTTTTGGAAGGGCTGGTTTGGGGTGACCGTTCCGCGCGGGATATCGCGCAGAGACTGAAAGACTGCGCCGGGCAGATCCTGCCCGCCCGTGAGGAAATCCCCCAGTGGGATGAAAGCGGCCTCTTGGAAGACGCCGATTCCGCCCTCATTCAGGGTGACATGCAGACCATCCAGAACATCATGTGGCATTACGTCGGCCTGGCGCGCAGCGAGGAACGCCTTTCGCGCGCCATCCGTGAATTGCGCCACCTGTGGAACGAGATTGAGACCTTCTACCGCACCACAAAACTGAGCGACGGCCTGATCGGTCTACGCAATGAAGTGGAAGTCGCGCTGATCATCGCACAGGCCGCCCTGCATAACCGTCACAGCCGCGGCTGTCACTACCGCGAAGATGCCGCCGACGCCTACGAAGGTGACCGGTTAATATAAGAATCAATACTTCTGAATATACTGTGCCATCTCATCCCAGGCCGGTGTATCGATACCGGCCTTTTGCTTGATTGACAGAAAATCGTTATATAAACGCCGCATTTCGTCTGGAGCGGACATGGCATGGTCACTGGCGGCAAGTTTCCCCACCGGTGTGGCTGACATGATCTTCAACAACCAGTACGTCTTTGAACGGTCACGCTCAAGAAAACCGTCATCTTCCGGGGGCATAATTGGATAGCCGGCGGCTTTAACCATCCGGTACGCATCATTTATGGCGTCCAGAATCTTATTTAGCATCCGTTTATCCCAGGCCACCCGGTGTAAATCTCCATCGGCATAATAGCAGGCGAAAGCTATGGGCAGCACAAACGCGGCATGGCATTTCAGCCAGGCAGACATATTCTCGCTGAATGTCAACCGATAGTCTGTGTTGGCAAAAGCCAGTTTGATCTTCCCTGTCAATACATCATCTCTACCGGGGAATCCCAGTGTCATGTATCCCGGTCCCGCGTGAATACTGATCACCCGGCCACCCTCACGGCGTCCTCCGCTGGATTGGAAACCAAAAGCCAGCCTTTTTTCTACCGGACTGGTACGAAGAATTTCTTCCACAACCTCTTCCATGGTGGGATTATTCCCCACAAGAACATAATCACGGCAACCGGTACTTGCGCTGATTTTTGGAAGGATCGAGTCCAGTTGCTGCCGTTGAACGACCACAAAGCAAAGATCGTACACATCCTCCGCGGCAAGTTTATCCACAAGGGCCACCCGGTCGGTCGTTGTCCGCAATTGTAAATAATGCCTGATGACCAACCCCTGGCTTCTCAATTCATCCAATCGATTGCCCCGGGCCAGCAAAGTGACATCATTTCCCCCTCTATGAAGAACATGGGCCAGCAGGCTGCCCAGAACACCGGCACCATAAACAAGAATCCTCACAGTTCTCCATCCATTTCTTCAGGCATTATTAGCCGCAAGCAGAGTTTTCTGGTTTTCTTCCAAATTTCTTATACAAAAAGCCCATTCAGGCCGCATTAACAAGGTTATTGAGTTTGATAAATGAGTATAATCCAACTGTTTATGAATTAACAACACAAAAAAGAGAGTTGCCGTCGTGGACTTTCATTCACACACAGTATGAGAAAAGAGGATGTTATGGCAGAGTATGATGTCGTGGTAATTGGCGCCGGTCCCGGTGGATATGTCAGCGCGATTCGCGCGTCCCAGTTGGGACTGAAGACGGCCATAGTGGATAAACAATGGATGGGCGGAGTATGTTTGAACGTGGGCTGCATTCCCTCCAAAGCATTGTTGAAGAACGCCGAACTGGCACATACCCTGCGCGAACGCGCCAAAGATTTCGGCATCTCTTTTGAGAATTTGAAACTGGATTTCAGCGCGGCTGTCAAACGCTCCCGCCAGGTTTCCGATCGCCTGACCAAGGGCGTCGGGTTCCTGATGAAGAAGAACAATGTTGATGTTTTCATGGGCAACGCTGTTTTGAAAAATAAGACCACCGTCACCGTCACGGCGGCTGACGGCAAAGCTCAGGACCTGTCAGCGAAAAACATCATCATCGCCACCGGTTCCTATTCCACCCCCATACCCGGGGTGGCCATGGACGGCAAGAAGATTGTCTCTTACAAAGAGGCCATCCTGCAGGAAAACCTGCCGGCATCTGTTGTCGTGATCGGCGGCGGGGCTATCGGTCTCGAATTCTCCACCGTGTGGAGTTCCTATGGCAGCAAGGTGACCATTGTCGAGATGCTGCCGCACATTGCCCCATTGGAAGATGTTGAGGTCAGTACCGAATTGGAGAAAGCCTTCAAGAAAAATCACATTGACATACTCACCGGGCATAAAGTGCTTTCTGTAGAAGCCACCGACAATGGAGTGAAAGTCAAAGTCTCCAGCGCGGAAGGCGAGAAGACCATCGAAGCCGAACAGGCGCTTGTAGCCATCGGCTTCAAACCCACTACCGCCGGACTGGGGCTGGAAACCGTGGGTGTCAAATTGACCGAACGCGGACATATTGCCATTGACGACCACATGGCCACCAATGTGCCGGGAATCTATGCCATTGGTGATGTGACCGGCAAATTCCTGCTGGCGCATGTAGCTTCCGCGCAGGGCATGGTGGCAGCCGAGACCATCGCCAAGCATGAGACCGTCAAACTGGACTACACCATGATGCCCCGTGCCACCTACTGTCATCCGCAGGTGGCATCCTTCGGTTATACCGAAGCCCAGGCCAGAGAAAAAGGTCTGGAAATCAAAGTCAGTAAATTCCCCTTCATGGTCAACGGCAAGAGCCTTGGCCTTGGGGAGACCACCGGTTTCGCCAAGATCATCACCGACGCGAAATACGGCGAAATCCTCGGCGCGCACCTGATCGGGCCGGAAGTCTCTGAACTGCTGCCGGAATTAACCCTGGCGCAGCGCATGGAGATCACCGCGGAAGAGATTGCCCGCACCGTGCACGCCCATCCCACTTTAAGCGAGGTCTTGATGGAGGCTGCCCACGGCGTGAGCGGTCAAACCATTCATATATAAAGCATGTTCCAGAATATCGTAAAAGTCCTGGGGGGAGACCCTCACAAACGGGAAGTTCAGAAGATGGCTCCCATCCTCGAGCAGATCAACCTGCTCGAGGATGAGTATGAAAAACTGAGCAACGAAGCCCTGCTTGCCAAAACCGCGGAATTCAAACAGCGGCTGGCGGGCGGAACCAGTCTGGATGACCTGCTGCCCGAAGCATTCGCTGCCGTGCGGGAAGCCGGCAAGCGTACCATCGGATTGCGGCACTATGACGTGCAGATGATCGGCGGCCTGAGCCTGCACCGCGGCAACATCTCTGAGATGCGCACCGGTGAAGGTAAGACTCTGGTAGCCACCCTGCCGCTGTACCTTAACGCCCTCACCGGTCGCGGGGTACACCTGGTAACCGTCAATGATTATCTGGCGCGGCGTGATGCGCGCTGGATGGCGCCGGTTTACCAGGCGCTTGGCCTGACCGTCGGCGTGCTGCAAATGGCCGCCCGTACAGAGAACGGCAAGAACGCCTTCCTGGTCGACCTGACAAAAACGTCGCCGCATGAAGACCAGCACCAGCTCCAGATGGTTACGCGCGCCGATGCCTACAAGGCGGATATCACCTACGGCACGAACAGTGAATTCGGTTTTGACTACCTGCGCGACAATCTGACCATGACGCTGCAAGAACGCGTGCAGCGCGGGCATTACTACGCCATCGTGGATGAGGTGGACAACATCCTCATCGATGAAGCCCGCACGCCGTTGATCATCAGCGGCCCGGCCGCCGACCAGGCGGAGTGGTATATACGCATGGCACAGGTGGTGCGCCAGCTTCAACCGGAAGATTACGATATTAATGAAAAAGACCGCACCGTCTCATTGACTGAGATTGGCGAATCGCATGTGGAGGATATTCTCGGCGAAACCTTGCGCGATCCCGACCGTCCGGAAGATATCACCCCTGAGCAGGCGCAGAAGCTGGGTTACTTGGAACAGGCATTGCGTGCCCAGTTCCTCTTCCGCCGCAATAAGGATTATCTCGTCCAGGCCGGAAAAGTGGTCATCGTGGACGAGTTCACCGGACGTCTGATGCCCGGCCGCCGTTGGTCTGACGGTCTGCACCAGGCAGTGGAAGCCAAGGAAGGCGTCAGGGTGGAGGCGGAAAACGTGACCTACGCCACCATCACCCTGCAGAATTACTTCCGCATGTACGAAAAGCTGGCCGGCATGACCGGTACCGCGCTGACCGAATCGGAAGAGTTTTACAAGATCTACAAGCTGGACGTTCTCCCCATTCCCACCAACCTGGAATACCAGGCCACCAAGAACGATTCGCCGTTGGAAGAAGTTAATACGAAAGATGATGACGGCTATAAAGTAGCCTACTTCTCCCGCCGTAACGAAGCGGATAAGAAACCCGTATACTGGCGCCGCAAGGATTACCCCGATGTGGTCTACCGTTCGGAAGAAGCCAAATTACGCGCCATCTCTCTGGAGATCATCGAACGCCACATTAAAGGACAGCCCATACTGGTGGGCACCACATCTGTGGAGCACAGCGAGTTGCTGGGCGACCGTCTGCGTGCGGAACCCGTGCGCACATTGCTGCAAACGGTTCTTATTCGTCAACTATGGCTGGAAAAGAATAACCGCCAGGATGACGAACGCGCCATTCCCGAGTTGGAATTCCTGAATACTCCCGTTGACCAATTGCGTGCCGGTGATATGCGCCAGTTTGCCCGTTCTCTCGATCTATCACTTAACCTGGAAGATCCCGAAAACCTTGAACGCCTGAGCACATTCTTCCACTTTGATGAAAGCCTGAAGCCCCGCCTGATCAGTGTACTGCAGGCCGGTATTCCCCAATCGGTGTTAAATGCCCGCAAGCATGATGAAGAATCACAGATCATTGCCCGCGCAGGCGCGTTCGGCGCTGTGACCATCGCCACCAACATGGCCGGCCGCGGTGTGGATATCAAACTGGGCGGCGAACTGCCCGAAGATACCCTGGCTGACGTCAACCATGTGATCGCCAAAACCGGGCAGGATCCGTACGGCATGAACAACGAGGAACGCCGCCGGGTTCTGAGTACTATCTCTCCAGATGATTACGGGATTTACGAAGAACAGGTGAAAGCCTTTCTTCAATACATGGATGACATGGAGCGCGTCAGAGAGCTGGGCGGCCTGCATGTGATCGGCTCCGAACGGCACGAAGCCCGCCGGATTGACAATCAGTTGCGCGGCCGCGCTGCCCGCCAGGGCGACCCCGGCTCATCTCGCTTCTACCTGTCCTTAAACGATGAATTGATGCGCCTGTTTGGCGGCCCCAATGTGGAGAACCTGCTCAAACGGTTGAATATCGATGAAAGTCTGCCCATCGAAAGCGGCATGGTCGGGCGGCTGGTCGAACAATCGCAGGAACGCGTGGAAGGTTCCAACTTTGATGTCCGCAAGCACCTGCTGGAATATGACGATGTGCTGAACACGCAGCGCAAGCGTATTTATTCACAGCGCGACATGGTCTTCACCAAGGAAGACCTGAGCGAAGATGTCATGGACATGCTGCACTCGGAATTGAAAGTGCGTATCCCTGCCGGTTTGAAGGATGAGGAAGGTCCCTGGCGGCTGCTGGCTTACCTGGAAGAGATCCAACCGCCGCTCAGCTATGACAATATCAGCTATCCATCTTTCAGCTTCCGATTGCTGGTCAACGAGATCCGTAAGGACCTGCCCAAAGGCGAGATATCGCTGGAAGGTCTGCAGGCTGTGCTTGTCAATCTCGCCGAACAGACGCTCGCGGCGGAAGATGAGCACCTGTTACGCAGCCTGAACAACTTGCTTGAATCCACCGGCGCGTCATTGCAAACGCAGATTGACGAACGATTTGACACCCTTGATACCTATTTCGAGGGTATCGGAGATGTGGAAGAAGGCATGCCCGTCCGCCGTCCGCAGGAATTGCTGGATGAACTCATCAGCCTGGTGCGCGTTCCGCTGCGTCTGCAAAATGACCAGCTCCGCCGCCTGCCCGAAGCGGACAATGAAGTAAAGGATGCTCTGCGTCAGCAGAGCACTTCTTCCATGCTGGCAATCACGGCAACCCGTGTGGTCGGCGGTCTGCGGCGGCGTCTGCCTGAAGCCGCTGACATGCGCCTGAACGCTGCCCCCGACTCGCAGTGGGCGGATATTGCCGACCAGATCTACGCGAAAACCGCTGATATTCTGAACCAGCGCAAGGACCGATTGTTCGGGCCAAATGGGCAGGTCGCGCGGGATGTGGAAAACCTGCTGGAACGCAGCGGTGGAACCGATCTCAGCGACGCCTTCCTGGTCAACACCCTGATGGCCATCGCCCAGGGCAGCCGCATGGCCTTCGACAAAAAGACCCACCGCCAGGTGCGCCAGACGACCAACCGCTTGAACTATATTTACTACGCAGCAAAACTGCTTGCTTCCGTTCCCGCGGAACAAATGACTGACACCGTTTTGGAACACTTGGAAGGCGCCATTGACGCGCTGCGTACCGCCATGGGGCGCGCCGAATGGGAACGTTTGGAGCACAACAACATCACTCTGGCACAGGTTGACCCGGCCGTTCAGGCAAAATTTGCAGAAGCATTGGGCGAGGAACGTTACAAATCCGCCTCGACTCTGCCACTACCAGAACAGGCTGATGATTTCAAGGAGATCGCCTGTGAAGTGATCGGCGCCAAAGTCCAGACAGAAATCTACCGCCACATCCTCCTCAGCGTCATATCCGATCTGTGGGTGGAATACCTGACCAAGGTGGAAGCGCTGCGCGTCTCCATCGGGCTGGAAGCCTATGCCCAGCGGGACCCGCTGGTGCAGTACAAGGGCAAAGCCTCCGAGATGTTCACCCAGCTTCTGGGCGACATCCGCATGGGGGTGATCAGCCGCATGTTCGCCTATCAGCCCCGGCGCGCGCAGACCGCGACCAGCGAATCGACGGGCGATCAGGCTGCGCCCCTGCCTTCCGGTGAGCAAACGCAATCGGCTGCTGACCAGAAGAAGAAACGCAGAAGGCATTGATCCAATGTAAACCCTTAGGGTTTTGTTTTCAAATAAATCCCTTGACTTTATCAGGGTTGCCAATCCGTTGATTCACCTTTATAATGTCAACATTCCTCTTGTCCGGAGTTAGATTTCCTATGGAACAAAACGCTTCCTTTCAGAATCAGGGAGAACAACCCGAAAATAACACGAACGACAGCAACAATATGGCATCCCTGTTGGAAAAGGAAGGTCTAGGGATCGATTTTCCGTCGCAGGGCGAAATCCGCAACGGAACCATTGCCAGCATCAGCCAGGGACAGATCCTGGTAAGCGTCGGTACAAAGTCCGAAGGCGTGATCAGCGGCAAAGAATTCGAAGCCATTCCCTCCACCGAACTCTCCACCCTGTCCGTTGGACAGGAAATACCGGTCTATGTTGTCAACCCCGAAGATTCGAACGGCACCCTGGTGCTTTCTTATGTTCGTGCCCGCGAAGAAAAAGGATGGCAGGAAGCGGAAGATATGCTCGCTTCCAAAGGTTCCTTCCACAGCAAGATCATCGGCTTCAACAAAGGCGGTCTCATCGTTCCCCTGGGAACACTGCGCGGATTCGTTCCCGCCTCCCAGATCGCGCTTTCCCGCCGCGCCAACATCTCCGGTGACACGCCGGAACAGAAGTGGAGCAAGATGGTCGGTATGGAAGTGGATGTTTGCGTTATCGAAGTTGACCGCGAACGCCGCCGTCTGATCCTCTCGGAACGCGCCGCCAGCACCGAAACCCGCGAAACCTTGAAAGAACGCGTCATTGACGAACTCAAGGAAGGCGAAGTTCGTGCCGGGCACGTAACCAGCCTGGCCGAATTCGGCGCGTTTGTCAACATAAACGGCGCTGATGGCCTCGTTCATCTTTCCGAAATCTCCTGGGACCGCATTCAGCATCCCAGTGAAGTTCTCAAAGTCGGGCAGGAAATCAAAGTCAAGGTCATCTCCATCGATCGCGACAAGAAACGCATTGGTCTGTCCATCCGCCAGCTTCAGGACGATCCCTGGTCGAACCAGGCGGCCGTCTTTACCGTCGGTCAGCTTGTGCAGGGCAAGATCACCCGCCTGACCAAATTCGGCGCTTTCGCCCAGTTGGAAGGCGACATTGAAGGCCTGATCCACATCTCCGAACTGAGCGAAAAACGCATCGAGCACCCCAAGGAAGTCCTCAAAGAGGGCGAAACAGTCACCCTGCGGGTCATCAAGATCGATCCAGCCAACCACCGCATCGGCCTCAGCCTGCGCCGGGTTGACTCCATGGCCTATGCCGAAATGGACTGGCAGGCTCTGGAAGAGGACACCCCCTCAGACGAGCAGGACGATTCTACGGCTGCCTGAAACAGCAACTGAAAGAGCGCACCAGGCGGTGCGCTCTTTTTTTGTCAGGATACCCTATGCCCTATTTAATTGACGCGCATGAAGACCTGGCCTGGAACTGGTTGTGTTTTAAGACCGATTATTCCCGGCCAAATGACGAAATCCGCCGGCAGGAAACCGGCGCAGTGGAACAACAACGCGGCGGCAAGACCATGTTCGGATGGCCGGAGTATCAATCCGGTCAGACGGCTCTGGCATTCGGCACGCTGTTCATGGCTCCGCGAAAATATGCCGATGGAGACTGGGACAAAGCCATTTTTACCACTTCGCGGGAATACAACGACCTCATCCGCCAATCCGCGGATTACTACGAAATGCTGGCTGGCGAACACCCGGATAAATTCAGACGTGTGTTTTCCAAAGCAGATTTGCAAGCCATCCTCTTGCCACATAAAGAAAGCAACTCATCCCGACCGATGGGTATTCTCAATTTGATTGAGGGGGCAGAGGGACTGGGTTCACTGGCCGATCTGGAAGAATGGTGGCAGCTTGGCGCCCGTCTGCTGGGCCCAGTCTGGGCGGGCACACGCTTCTGCGGGGGAACACATGAAGGAAGAAGTTTCACGGAGGAAGGACATAAACTGCTGCGCGGTATGGCCGAGATCGGCTACATTCTGGACGTGGCCCATATGAATGACGTGTCCATTGCCACCGCGGTTGAGGAATATGAAGGAATCGTGGTCGCCACGCATGTCAATTGCCGCTGGCTGTTGAAAGAACCGCCCAACCAACGCCACATGACAGAGGACAACGTGCGCCGTCTGGTGGAACGCGGCAGCGTGATCGGAGTGATGCCCTACGCGCGTTTTCTACGCACCGACTGGGACGCGAAGGATGTGTCCCGGCAGGTCAGCCTGGACGATCTGGCCAACCACGTGGATGCCATCTGCCAGATTGCCGGCAGCGCCTACCATGTGGCCATCGGCACAGACTTTGACGGAGGATTCGGCTGGCCGTGCGTACCGCGGGAAATGAATTCCATCGCGGATATCCAGAAACTGGCTCCAATCCTGCGAAAACGAGGGTATACTTCAGAACAGGTCGATGCGATCTTTCACGGAAACTGGGAACGAATTCTTAACCAGGCACTACCCGAGACATGACCATATCAGACGACGAACAAATCTCCTCTGTAAACCCCAATCACTCTGCTGATGAAGCAGTACCCAGTCAACCGGTACGCCAGTTTCGAAGGCGAATCCTCATTGGTATTGGTATTACCCTGGCTGGTTATGCTGTCTTCCTTCTTGGGGCGCGTCCATCCGTCTATGGTTTGGACCGCAGTCCGGTGATCGGTTTTGTTCAAATCGCCGTGTTTATTGTTGGCATCGGTTTCATTTCTTACGGAGCGCATGTCACCATTCAGGCGTTATGGCAGGGCAAGGCAACCAGCATCGCCTCACAGATCGGCATGCGCCTGATCCAAACGGGCTTCGTGATCACATTATTCACGGGGATGGCGGATGTCTTCGGGTTGGGAAGCCATCGTCTGCCGCGGCCGTTCTTTGGCCCACTTCAGGCAACCGGCGTTCAAATCGGCGAACTGGTGATTGGTCTGGGAATCTTCCTCACGTTCCCATTCCACCGTATCTTTCCCATAAGGAAAAAGAGACTTATCCAGCCAGACGTGGATAAGGCAGACTCTGAGTATCAGTAAATTAACATCCCTTTTCAGGGATGTTTTTCTATCTGGATGTTTCAATGGAAGAAATTGTCTTCATTTTTGAATGAATATGGAATAGAATGTATCGATATTTCTTCTGACATCCCTACCCAGACGGATCCCCATGACAACCCCCGATAAAAACGAAACCGAATCTCAGACCTACGTCGACCATGGGGATTTAATTCCCCTCCTGCAACAGGCACAGGAACGCGCCGGGTATTTATCCGCCGAAAGCCTGAAAGAGATCGCCCAGACGTTACACATTTCTGAAAACGAAGTGTACGGTGTGGCCTCTTTTTATGCCCAGTTTCGGTTCAATGCCCCGGGACGGCATTCCATCAAGATTTGCCTGGGCACAGCCTGCCATGTGCGCGGCGGTCAGAAACTGCTCGAATCACTGGAGCGCGAGTTGCACATCAAACCCGGCGAGACAACAGAGGATGGCCTTTTCGATCTTCAGAGGGTTGCCTGCCTGGGATGTTGCGCTTTGGCGCCGGTTATGCAAATTGATGATCAAATTTATGGCCGGGTAACCAATACCCGCCTGAAACGCATTCTGGAGAGTTATGCCTGAACTCGCCTCACTCCGCAAAATGGCTGTTGAAAAATGGCAGGAACTGGAATCCAGCAGCCTGCCCGTGATCTACTTTGGCATGGCTTCCTGCGGTCGGGCCGCCGGCGCGCTTGAAGTCCGTAAAGCCGTTGAAGAGGTTCTGGACGAAAATTTCCTGTCTGCCCGCCTGGTGGATGTGGGATGTATCGGTCCGTGTTACATGGAACCCCTGATGGACATAACCATGCCGGGTTGGGCGCGGGTGAGCTACAGTCAGGTAACCCCCGCGCGCGCCAAAAAACTGGTGCTGGCCGCGTTGAAATCCGGCGCGCCGCCATTGGAAGATGCCGTTGGCATCCTTGAACCTGTGAAAGACAGGCAGACCGGCGATCTTCCAATGTTTTTTGACCAGCCAATGCTCAAACCGCAGGTGCGAATTATCCTGCGGAATTGTGGTTTGATCGATCCCGAAGATTTCGATCATTACCTGGCACATGATGGCTACGTCGGACTGCAAAAAGCGTTGTGTTTGACGCCACAGGAGGTCATCGAACAGGTGCAGATCTCCGGTCTGCGCGGCCGCGGCGGCAGCGGATTTCCAACCTATAAAAAATGGGAGATCTGCCGGGCTGTTCCGGGGGAGGAAAAGTACCTGGTGTGCAATGCCGATGAAGGCGATCCCGGTGCGTTTATGAACCGATCCCTCATTGAGGGCGACCCGCACGCGCTGCTGGAAGGCATGCTGATTGCCGCCTATGCCATTGGGGCCAACCACGGGGTAATTTATATACGCGCGGAGTATCCGCTGGCGGTCGCCCGTTTGCGCAAAGCACTCCAGCAATTGCGCGAGAACAACCTGCTGGGCAAACGCATTCTGGGAACAGGTTTCGATTTTGAAATCAAAATCAAGGAAGGCGCGGGCGCCTTTGTGTGCGGTGAAGAAACCGCCCTGTTCGCCTCCATCGAAGGAAAGCGGGGAATGCCGCGCTCACGTCCGCCCTACCCGGCTGTCAAAGGGCTGTATGGCAAGCCCACAGTAAACAACAATGTAGAAACGCTCAGCGCTCTGCCCAACATTTTCAGGCGCGGCGCGGACTGGTATTCAGAGTTCGGTACTGCCTCCAGCCGGGGTACAAAAACCTATTCGCTGGTGGGAAAAGTACGCCGCACCGGACTGATCGAAGTCCCGCTGGGCATGACCCTGCGGCAGATCATTTTCGACATCGGCGGCGGAACGGATAAACCGTTCAAAGCCGTTCAAACAGGCGGTCCTTCCGGCGGTTGTCTTTCCGAAGAGTACCTGGATACCCCGGTGGAGTATGAAGCCCTTAAAGCCGCCGGTTCCATCATGGGGTCTGGTGGACTGATCGTGATGGACAAGGACACCTGTGTGGTTGATATTGCTCATTACTTCCTGGAATTCATCCAGAAAGAATCCTGCGGAAAATGCGCCCCCTGCCGTATTGGCACCCGCCACCTGGTGGAAACACTGGAGCGCATCACCACCGGTGATGCCGAAGAGGATGATATTGAGACGCTTGAACGCCTGTCACGGACAACCGCGCAGGGTTCACTGTGCGGACTGGGACAGTCAGCTCCCAATTCCGTACTGACATCGCTGCGCTCGTTCCGTGATGAATACGAAGAGCACATCAAAGAGAAATACTGTCCCGCTGGAGTGTGTAAAGACCTGTTCCAGTATGTCATTCTGCCGGAAGCCTGCACCGGCTGCCAGGCATGCAGCCGGGTTTGCCCGGTGGACGCCATTCACGGCGAGCCAAAACAAACCCACACGTTGGATAGTTCCATTTGCATTCGCTGCCGCGCCTGCTATGAAGCCTGCCGGTTTAACGCCATTGAAGGGAGGCCGATAGCATGACCTCTGTAACATTGACCATCAACGATAAAGTCATTCAAGTCGCCCGGGGAGCCACGATTCTTCAGGCGGCGCAGGAAAATGGCATTGATATACCCACCCTGTGCGCCTACAAAGACCTGCCGCCCTTTGGCGGTTGCCGCATGTGCGTGGTTGAAGTGGATAACATGCGCGGCTTCCCCACGGCCTGCACAACTCCGGCGGAGGATGGCATGGTGGTGCGCACAGAATCACCCGCGCTGCAATCCCTGCGCCTGGAAACTTTCAACCTGCTGCTCAGCGAGCACCCCTTGAGCTGCCTGGTCTGCCCCGAAAACGGCAACTGCACGGAATGCATGATGACCATCCGCAAAGGCGGCGTGACCACCGGCTGCGGGTCCTGTCCAAAGAACAACCAGTGTGAGTTGCAAACTCTCGCCAAGCGTCTGGGCGTGAATGACATCCGCCTGCCGGTTAAATACCGCATGTTTCCGGTGGAAAAATATGATCCCTTCTATGACCGTGATTACAATCTGTGCATCCTGTGTGGACGCTGCGTGCAGGTATGCGAGAAACTGCATTTCCTCAGCACTCTGACGTTCAAGGAACGCGGCGCGCGCACCGTGGTCGGCACGGCTTTTGAACGCAGCCATGTGGACGCCGGGTGTAGTTTTTGCGGCGCCTGCGTAGACCGCTGCCCGACCGGCGCGCTGACTGAAAAGACACGCAAATGGGAAGGCGCGGCGGACCGCGAGGTAGAATCCACCTGCCCATATTGTTCCACCGGCTGTTCCATAAACCTGCAGGTGCGCGGCGACATGGTGATCGGCAGCCGGCCGGGAGATCACAACAATCTGTGTGTTCATGGCCGGTTTGGAATATCCGAGGTGGTCAATCACCCAACCCGGTTGAAACAACCATGGCGGTTGGCGGATGGCCGAAAATTCGAATGTTCCTGGGATGAAGCCATTGAACTGGCGGCTGAAAAATTCTCCTCAGCCAGTCCGGAAACCATGGCCATTCGCATTTCACCCAATTTACCCATTGAAGACCTGTATGTGGCACAAAAGTTTGCCACCCGGGTTCTGCATCTGGCGGAACTTGAAAGTTCAAAAACCAATCAGCCTTCAGGATTTGACAGGCTGATCGGGCGGACACAGACTTTTGGCGGTCTGCGCAACACAGACTGCCTTCTGGTCGCCGGACTGGACACGCGATACACCTTCTCCTGGTTGGAATATGAACTGAAACAGCTTCGCGCCGGAGGAGCCAGCCTGATTTCGATCAGCAGCGGCAAGAAACCGATTGACCAATTCGTCGATGCGTTCCTTTACGCCCGCGAAGGCCAGGCCGCAAAGGTGATCGCTGAACTGCAAAAAACAATGGATTCCGAACTGTCAGGGTCATCCATGCTGGAAAAGGCGGCTGCCGCGCTGCGCGCCAGCCAACATCCGTTCATCCTTGCAGGGCCGGAATATCTGGATAAAGAAGATGCCCTGGAAGAACTTGCCAGACTGGCGGAAAAAGTCAATGCCGGTGTGATCTGCCTACCGCTGTCTGGGAATTACTTCGGCGCTCGAATGGCCGGGGCGCTGGGTTTAAACGAGTGGGATATCGCCGCTCCCAGCCTGCTTTACTGCATCGGGGAAAATCCGGGCATCAAAGCCGGTTTTACCATTTATCAGCATGCTTTTCCCACGCTTGAAGGCCTGCCAGACCTGGGATTGCCCACCGCCCTGTTCACGGAGCGTGATGGGACATTCATCAACGCGGAATTAAACCCGCGGCGGCTGCAAAAAGCCGTGGAACCGGCGGGAGAATCCCTGCCTGACTGGCAGATCATCGCGGCCATCGCGAAAAAGATGGGCGCGCCCGGATTTGATTTCAATTCGACGGAAGAGATATACAGGGAAATTCTGTCCACCCATTCGGGAGATTTCAGAGAGTGGGGAGTGGGGTCATCTCTTTCCGGGCTGCGGTACGGGTCAAATGACCTTCCGACCTTCCTGGGCTCACAGCTCTCCCGCCATGTGGCCGGTTTGCGCACGCTCTACCCGGATGATGGGCAGAAAGCAGGTGTGAAATGATCCCTGTTCTGGAACGCACAATGGTCGCGCCCAATATCCACAATCTCCGGCTTCATGCGCCGGATGTAGCCCGTTCCGCGCAGCCGGGTCAATTTGTCATATTGCAGGCGGAGGAAGATGGAGAACGCGTTCCCCTGACCATCTCGGATTGGGATGCCGAGAAGGGCGAGATCACCGTGGCCTTCATGCAAATCGGCGCATCCACCAATAAGCTGGCCGCTTTGAACGCGGGTGACAGCATCTCCACGGCAGCCGGTCCGCTGGGCAACCCGATGGAATTGGGTTCCTTCGGCACCGTACTTCTGGCCGGAGGTTGTTACGGAATTGCCAGTATCTATCCGGTGGCCCGTGCCTTGAAAGCCATGGGAAACCGGGTTATCTGCGTTATTGAAGCCCGCAGCTCTTTCCTGTTTTACTGGCAGGAAAAACTAAAAGAGGTATCAGATCGTTTGGTGTACATCACCCGGGACGGCTCGCAAGGACTGCGCGGGCACATCGACAACCTGGGCGGCATTATCGCCTCCATTGATGGCGGCGTTGACCGTGTGATCATCAACGGCTGCAATTACGTGATGATGCGCGGCTGCGAGGAAACCCGCCCTCTGGGTATCAAGACAATCGTCAGTCTGAACACCCTGATGATCGATGGCACCGGCATGTGCGGTGTTTGCCGCGTGACGGTTAATGGCGTCAATAAATTCGCCTGTGTGGATGGTCCGCACTTTGACGGTCACGAAGTCAACTGGGATGAACTTTCAACGCGGCGTCTGGCCTATTTGCGCGAAGAAACTGTCACACTACGCACCAGCGCGCCTGAAAAGTGAGTAATAACATGGAATCACCCGACTCCCCAGCCCCCAAAAAGTTAAACCTGCAACGGGTTGAAATGTCAAAACAATCTCCCGAAGTGCGCTGTCAGAATTTTGACGAGGTTGCCTTTGGGTACACGCCAGAAGAAGCCATGGCCGAAGCCAGCCGCTGTCTGGATTGCAAAAAACCGGGCTGCCGGATGAATTGCCCTGTGGAAATTGACATTCCGGCCTTCATCCGCTGTATCAAAGCCGGTGATTTTGCCGGGGGTATTCGTATCATTCGGCAGAAAAATTGCCTGCCCGCGGTAACCGGCCGGGTTTGCCCGCAGGAAGAACAATGTGAAGGCGGCTGTGTGTTCGCGAAGAAAGGCGGATCAGTCGCCATTGGCCGGTTGGAGCGTTTCCTTGCCGACTGGGAAGCCGCTCAGGCCAAATCACCTGAAAGCACACCCGCCCCCAATCCGACCGGTCGAAAAGTGGCCGTGATCGGCGGTGGTCCAGCCGGGTTGACCGTCGCGGGTGACCTGATCCAACTCGGGCACCAGGTGACCGTGTATGAAGCCCTGCATAAAGTGGGCGGTGTACTTGTCTATGGCATCCCCGAATTCCGCCTTCCCAAACGAATCGTGCGTATGGAAGTGGATAACCTGAAGGCCATGGGTGTCGATATTGTAACCAGCTACATTGTCGGGAAAACCCGCACCGTTGACAGCCTGCTGGAAGAGTTTGACGCCATTTTCATCGGCAGCGGCGCCGGCCTGCCCTGGTTTTCGGATATCCCCGGCAATAATTTGAACGGTGTGTATTCCGCCAATGAATACCTCACCCGTATGAATTTAATGAAGGGGTACACTTTCCCGTCCGTGCAGACACCCATCAAACAGCACAAACGTGTGGCGGTGATCGGCGGCGGAAACGTGGCCATGGACTGCGCCCGCACGGCACTTCGCCTGGGTGGTGAAGCGCATATCGTCTACAGGCGGTCGCGCCAGGAATTACCCGCCCGCCTGGAAGAAGTGGAAAACGCGGAAGAAGAGGGTGTGATCTTCGATTTTCTAACCCTGCCAACCGCCTGTCTGGGCGATGAGCACGGTTGGGTTACCGGGCTGGCCTGCCAGAAGATGGAACTCGGTGAGCCGGATGCCTCCGGCCGCCGCTCGCCCATCGCCATTCCCGGTTCCGATTTCACCATGCCGGTGGACGCCATCATCTACGCCATTGGCAACAGCCCCAATCCGTTGATTCCGACCACCACGCCCGATCTGGCTATCGGCCGCAAGGGCAACATCGAGGCGGAAGAAACCACCGGTAAGACCTCCAAGGCGAAGGTGTGGGCTGGCGGAGATGTGGTCACGGGAGCAGCAACCGTCATTCTTGCCATGGGCGCCGGCCGCAAAGCCGCACGCGATATTCACGCCTATTTACAATCGCTGGCCGACTGAGACGGTTTTCGTCGTAATAATGGAACACCTACCACCCCACAGGATGGTCTTGTATTTATGCGTCTGTTTTCGCCTGTGGCGCACGAATGTCATCACTTTTACGTCAAATACCCTTTTTAAGACGGATATGCTATAGTAAATCCTGACACTATGAATACTATCTTCGAAACAACTCTAGAAAATGGTCTTGCGGTTCGGCTAAAAGAGATCCATACCTCGCCCATCATCAGTCACTGGGTGTGGTACCGCGTTGGGTCGCGCAATGAAGTGCCGGGCAAAACGGGCATCAGCCACTGGGTGGAACACATGCAATTCAAAGGGACACCCGATTTTCCGGCCAGCATTCTGGATAAAGCCATCTCGCGAGATGGCGGCTACTGGAATGCCTTTACCTACCTGGACTGGACGACTTTCTTTGAAACCCTTCCGGCGGACAAAATTGAACTGGCCCTCCGGTTGGAAGCCGACCGCATGGTCAACAGCCTGTACGACCCCGAAGAGGTGGAATCGGAACGCACGGTGATCATTTCAGAGAGGGAAGGCAGCGAAAATGAACCGATCTTCCGCCTGAGCGAAGCCGTCCAATCCGCCGCCTTCAACACGCACCCCTATCGCATGGAGATCATCGGCAGCAAGGAAGATCTGTACACCATCCAGCGCGACGATCTCTACGCGCACTATCAGGCCAATTACAGCCCCGGGAATGCCGTGCTGGCCATGGCCGGCGACTTCAATATTGATGAAATGATGCAAACCATTCACTCCATTTACGGTCACATTCCTGCGAAAGCGATCAATAAGGGTGATATTCCAACCGAAAACCCGTCTGCGGCGGAAAAACGTGTCGACGTGACCGGCCCCGGCGAGACAGAATACGTTCAACTGGCCTACCGGGCGCCCGCCGCGGATAATCCGGATTTCTTCCCCTTCACTGTGCTAGACAGTCTGCTCACCGGCCCATCAGGACTGAATATGTTCGGAGGCGGTGGAATTTCCAACAAGACATCCCGCCTCTACCGCGCGATTATTGATAACGAACTGGCGGTTTCCGTCGCCGGAGGATTGCAGGCTACCATAGATCCCTTCCTGTACGAGATCATGTTGACCCTGCGCAACGACCGGCCTGTGGAGAAACCGCTGCAGGTGATCGATGCCGAAATCGACCGCATCCTCTCCGAACGGGTTTCCGAAGCGGAGATTGCCCGGGCGGTGAAACAGGCGCGCGCCCTGTTCGCCTATGGCAGCGAAAATATCACCAACCAGGCTTTCTGGCTGGGTTATTCTGAAATGTTCTCCAGTTACGCCTGGTTCGAGACCTACGTGAACCGGCTGGAGCAGGTCACCCCGGAAGACCTGCGTGAGACTGCCGCGAAATATCTGCGGCCGGAACACCGGGTGATCGGGTATTATCACGCGGAAGAGAAGAATGGAGGCGCCGCCTGATGAACGCGTCTTCCTTCCCCCATCTGAACAGCCTTCCCGGCCCGGATGACATTCACCGCTACGTTCTGCGCAATGGTCTGGTATTACTCACCCGGCCCAATTTCAACAATCAATCGGTGGTCTTGAATGGTTACATTCAATGTGGCAGCATGTTCGATCCCCGCGACAAGCTGGGACTGGCGCATTTCACCTCACTGGCATTGATGCGCGGTTCTTCACATCGCAATTTCCAGCAAACCTATGACGCGCTGGAAAGTGTCGGTGCCAGCCTGGGTTTCAGTTCCAGCGTCCACCATACCTCTTTCGGCGGCCGCTGCCTCTCAGAAGACTTGCCGCTCGTGCTTGAGATCCTGTCTGATTCCTTGCGCGAACCTCTCTTCCCGGACGATCAGATTGAACGCCTGCGCACACAACTGATGACCGGACTGGCCATCCGCGCGCAGGACACGGAAGAAATGGCTTCATTGACTTTTGACGAGACGCTCTTCGCCAATCACCCCTACGGACTGCCGGAAGACGGTTATGTGGAAACCATCTCACGAATCACGGCGGATGACCTTCGCCAGTTCCAGCGCACGTTCTATCACTCGGGTGAAATGGTGCTGGTGGTGGTCGGCGCGGTTGAACCGGAAGCCTGTTTTGACCTGGTTAGCCGGGTGCTGGGTGCCTGGCAAACCCAGAACACACGCCCCATTTGCCACTTCCCGCCGGTCGTGCCATTGAGCAAAAAAGTAACCCGTCACATCACAATCCCCGGAAAGAGTCAGGCGGATGTGATTATTGGAACGCTGGGACCCAAACGCAGTGAACCAGACTACATGGCCGCTTCGCTGGGCAACAGCGTGCTGGGCCAGTTCGGCATGATGGGCCGCATTGGTGATATTGTGCGCGAAAAATCCGGTCTCGCGTATCATGCCAGCGCCAGTCTGAACTCCTGGATCGAAGCCGGCTCCTGGGAAGTATCAGCCGGAGTAAATCCCTCCAACATCAAGCGAACCGTTGATCTGGTGATCAGCGAGTTAAAACGTTTCACCGCCGAACCTGTAACCTCTGAAGAGCTGGCCGACAGTCAGGCGAATTTTACCGGGCGGTTACCTCTATCGCTTGAATCGAACGGTGGTGTTTCAGGAGCGTTGCTGAATATGGAACGTTTCCAGCTCGGGCTGGATTACTACCGCCGTTATGCTGATATGGTAAACGCGGTTACCCCCGAAATGGTTCTGGAGACCGCCCGCAAGTATATAAACCCCGCCAACGTTGCCATCATCAGCGCCGGTCCGGAGAAATAGCCCGTGCCCCGTTTGATCCTGCGTACCGGCCTCGATATGCTGGAATTTCAGCGGCTTGAGGAGTTGGATCCGGCCATTCGCAACCGATTCCTGAAACGCGTCTTTACACCGAAGGAACTTGAATTATCGGGGGATTCCAACCCCACACTGGGCGGCCGCTTCTGCGTGAAGGAAGCGGCGGCAAAAGCGCTGGGATGCGGCATCGGCGCGGTAAGCTGGCAGGAAATTGAAACCCTCAACGACTCCAATGGCGCGCCGGTGATTGTTCTGTACGGCAAGGCCAAACAGATGGCCGCGGATATGGGACTCACCTCGTGGGCCGTCAGCATTACCCATACGCGTACCATCGCGGCTGCTTCGGTTACAGCCCTGGGAATGGTATCCGGGTGAAAATACTATCGGTCAGTGATGTGGAACTGAATATGATCTACAGCCCGCAAATTGTAGACCGATTCCATCAGGTGGATGTGATCATCAGTTGCGGAGACCTGCCGTATTACTATCTGGAATACATGATCAGCATGTTGAACCGCCCGCTCTACTACGTGCGCGGCAATCACGCGCCTGTAGTGGAATATGGAACTGGAGGAGAACGTCAGTTCCCCCTGGGAGGGTTTAATATTCATCGGCGAACACAAAAAACACCAGGCGGGTTGTTGATTGCCGGGGTGGAGGGCAGCCTGCGCTATAACAAAGGTCCCTGCCAGTACACGCAGCGTGAAATGTGGCTGCATGTCTTCCGCCTTATTCCAGGCATGGTGTATAACCGGCTGCGGTACGGCCGTTTTCTCGATATATTTGTGACCCACGCCCCACCACGTGGAATTCATGACGCGGACGACCGCCCACACCAGGGCATAAAGGCATTTCGCTGGTTGGATCATGTTTTTCAGCCTTCCTACCATTTGCACGGGCACGTACACCTTTACCGGCAGGACGCCATGAAACTAACTTTTCTGGGAAACACAAAGATTTTGAACACCTATGGTTATCAAATAACGGATCTCCCTCTCGAAAAAACAGGCAACCGGAGGAGTGAATGAATGATTCGCGGGATCCATCAACCTCTTCCTTCGTTCACCGCTCCCAGGCGGATTTCGATACCGCACACCGAAAAAGCAACTGGCGCAGTGTGATCAGTTTGCTGACACGGAAGTCCAACGAGCTTTTACCGTATGACCAGGTACTGAAGATGCTGCCGATAAACGGCCAGCATTATATCGGCATGCGGCAGGTGCCCATTGACTCAATTATCGGCAGTGTCGGCCGTTTCCAGGATTTCGACCGGGCTTTTCTGCCCAAAGGGACCTCCACCCGTGGGCGTTGGGAAAGCATAGACCGCGCGCACCTCATGGAGATTGACCTGCCTGCTGTTGAGCTGTACAAGATCGGGGAAGTCTATTTCGTCAAGGATGGTAATCATCGGGTTTCTGTGGCGCGAGAGAAAGGCCAGGCTTTTATAGACGCGGTGGTCATTGAGATCGATTCTCCCATACCCATCACGCCGGAAACTGATCTGATGGATTTGATCGGGAAACGTGAGGAAGCCCGTTTTTACCAGAAAACGAAGATGAAAAACTTGCGTCCCGAAGCCGCCATTGAATTGAGCAGACCGGAAATGTATTCCCTGCTCCTGGAACACATTCAAACCCATGGGTGGTTTCTCGGTGAAGAACGGCAGACTTGCGTGTCCTTTGATGAAACCGTCATGTCATGGTATGACAATATCTATATGCCCATGATCAGGGTGATCCGCGAGAATCGCATCCTTTCCGGATTCCCCGAACGTTCCGAAGCTGATCTTTATGTGTGGATCATGGAACACCGCTGGTATCTGATGGAAGACAACAACATTGATATCTCTTTTGAAGAGGCGGCGAGCAACTTTTTTAAGAAATACGCAGAAAATCCTGTCCAGCAGGTGCTGCACAGGATTTCACAATTTTTCAAAAAATCATTGAAATAACAGATCAGGCGGCCAGAGGTATGGGGCCGTCCCGCACACCCAGCCAGAGGTGGCCGGGTTGGACCTGATTATCGGGCAAAACTACAATATCATGCGTTCGTATTGGCAAAACACCCAACGTATCCGGGTGAACATAACATAATTCCGGGTACTGTCCATATTTATACTGATAATACGCAGCAGCCTGGGCTATTTGAGCCAGCAGATCGTTTTTTGGGTTGCTGTCATACCAGAGCATTCCGGTGCTCATGCGCTCCTCCAATTACCTGACTTCACAACGACTACAGGCTCACTAGATGCAAGGATTGAGCCAAAACTGTTTCGCCGGTATGCTGTATAATAATGCCCTGAGATTTTTTTTACGCCACCATCCCCCGCTTTGACAAAATACAGGAGGAAAGATGATCAAGGAGTCGATTGCTGAATCAGATCAAAAAATGAAGAGCACCATCCAATCTCTGGAAGATGACCTGTCAGCCATTCGTACAGGGCGTGCTTCACCGGCTCTGGTGGAACATCTTCCGGTGGATTATTACGGCGCTCCGACCCCCCTCATGCAATTGGCCTCAATAAGCGTTCCGGAACCGCGGGTATTGATGATCCGTCCTTTCGATCCATCCACGATGAAAACCATCGAAAAAGCCATTCTGGCCAGTGAACTGGGTTTGACGCCAAACAACGACGGTAAAGTGATCCGCTTAAATCTGCCGGTACTCACCGAACAACGCCGCAAAGACCTGGTCAAAGTGGTGCATGCACGCCTGGAAGAAGCCCGTGTTTCCACCCGCAACATCCGGCGCGACGCGTTGAAAGACATGCGTGACTTTGAGAAAGAGAAATTAATCTCCGAAGATGATTTGAAACATGGGGAAGATGAACTGCAAAAGTTAACCGACAAAACCATTCAGGTCATTGATTCGGTGGGTGTCAAGAAAGAAAAGGAGATCATGGAGGTCTGATCCTCCTGACGTATGGCTGCCGAACCCAAACTTACCGGATTACCCGAACACATTCCAACCCATGTAGCCGTCATCATGGACGGCAATGGACGATGGGCCAAGGCACGCGGCTTACCGCGCCTCGCCGGTCACAAAGCCGGAACGGAAAACTTACGGCGCATCATTCGTGCCTGTGTGGAATTCGGGATCCAATTCCTGACAATCTACGCTTTTTCAACCGAGAACTGGGGGCGGCCTGCCGATGAAGTTGCCGGGTTGATGAATATCATTGAAGATGTAATCGATAAAGAGCTCGGTGAATTACACCGGGAAGGTGCGCAGCTTCGACACATCGGTCATCTGGACAGGCTCGACCCAACCCTGCAACAGAAGGTGCGTCAGGCGGTTGAAATGACAAAAAACAACCACCGGTTGATTCTGAACATCGCGTTCAATTACGGCGGTCGTGATGAAATCCTTTGCGCGGTAAAGAAAATGCTGGCAGAAAAGGTCGACCCTGAAAAAGTCACTCCTGAACTGTTTGGCTCCTACATGTTTACCGGCGATACCCCCGACCCTGACCTGATCATTCGCACCAGCGGTGAGATGCGTACCAGCAACTTTCTCATATGGCAGTCCGCCTATTCCGAATGGTACTTCACCCCAACCTACTGGCCTGATTTTGATGGAGAAGAATTACGCAAGGCGCTTTTCGCGTTCAGTGAGCGCGACAGGCGGTTTGGAAAAGTAAATTCGCGCGATCAGTAAACCCAACCCTCATGCTTGAAGAACGGCTGCTCGTCCTCATTCCTCTCATTCCTGCCGCGGTTGCTCTGGTCATGGCCGGAGGCTGGCTGTTCACAATCGCGGTGGCCATCGTTCTGGGCATCGCGGGCTGGGAGTATTGGCGTATGTTCGCCCGTGGAGGGTACAGACCATCCGCGGTGATCCTGGTTGGCGCTCCGGTGTGTTTCGTTCTCATGCGCCATCTTTTTGCCTTTGAATATTCTGATGTGATGCTGGTCATCTTGTTACTAATGACTCTGACCATCCATTTGATCGATTTCGAACACGGCTGCCAGACATCCGCGCTGGATTTTGGCATCACGGTGGGAGGCTCGCTTTACCTGGGCTGGCTGGGCAGCTATTTTATCTCCCTGCGGGCTGTTCCCGGCGGCGAGTGGTGGTTGTTGATGGTGCTACCCTCCATCTGGATCGCCGACGCGGGGGCGTATGTCATCGGGCGTCATTTTGGTCGTCATAAGATTTCAAAAAACGCCAGCCCGAATAAGAGTTGGGAAGGTTACTTTGGCGGCTTACTTTTCGTAGTGGTCTTCTGCCCCCTGCTCGCATTGCTCTGGCAGGTACCCGCTCCATCCATCACCCCACTCAGAGGATTGATCGTGGGTGTGGCGCTCAGCCTGGTTTGCATTCTGGGCGACCTGGGCGAAAGCATGTTTAAACGCCACTTCAAGATCAAAGATTCCTCCAATCTTATTCCCGGACACGGCGGTATTTTTGACCGCATCGATTCATGGTTGTGGGCCATGCCAATCGGATATTACCTGATTCAATTCTGGAAATAAAAAAGACTTCGCCTCCAATAAATGGGCGAAGTCTTTCCTAAATGTTCGTTAGCTCATTTTATCGAATAGGTGATGGATACGTCCGCTGATAGCACAAGCTGACCGGCAGAGACCGGTGCCGCGGATGAAGCCATGCCACCGCCGCCGCCCATGCCGTATATGGCCTCTTTTGCCATAGGGGACGTTGCGTACCCGCTGGTAACGCTCAAAATTTCGCCCAGAGTGACATTGGAGACTTTGGCCAGTTCCTCCGCCTGTTTGCGGGCATTATCAATGGCCAACTCACGAGCCTTTGTAAGGGCTGTTTCTTTGTCAACCACATCAAAATTGATACCGTTAATACTGTTGGCACCGGACCTCACCACGGTATCCAGCAATTCACCCAGACGTTTGAGATCTCTGACGGTGACATACACGGTATTATCGACAGAGTAGAATGTCCCGGTCACAGTTCCCGTTCCCGGTTCATATTGCTGCTGCGGGTAAATATTGAAACTGGTGGTTTGAATATCTTTTTCTTCCACTTTCAGACTCTTGAGCGCCTCAGTTACCGCTCTGGCCTGTTCGTTGTTGTCTTTTAATGCCGTGGTTACATTGTCCGACTGGCTGTGAACTCCAATGTATACATACGCCACATCAGGCACTAAAAACACCTGCCCTGATCCAACCACATTTATGGTTCTCTGGTATCCATTCCCTGCATCTGCCGTTTTGACAGCTTCAGCGGCCGGAGTATCCTGCTTGACGACCGTTGGATTACTGGTTGCCGGAGCGCAGCCCGTCACAATAACCAGTATGAACAACAGACTCATCGTCAGGGTAATCGCTTTTTTCATTTTTCCTCCATACAAGTAATCAGTCTTCAGAACAGACGTCATGCAATCGCAATTTGTTCCATAGTACTTACAAAGAGGTTGAATATTCAACCACCTGTATCGCCCCAATCGGCAATTCAAGGGATACGTCGATGGAAGGTTCTCCGGCTTTATACGCCGGTGAGACAAAGCCGCCGTCTTCGTGTTCATAGCGTGGTGGCATGTTTACAGAACCAATGGCCTTGTTGACATCGATCCGCACGGCCGCGCCGGCAGGCACAAATACCGTGATCTGTCCAATCGCTCCGCTGATCCGGTTCCGTGAACCATCATTTTCTGCCAGATAAATGATCGAACGTCCAAGGGCATTCGAAGTCTCAATCTGATCAACTGTCAGCCCGCGCAAATCGTAACGGGATTCACCCATTACGACTTCCGAGTTCAGGCTCAATTCCGGCCTGGCATTAACTTTAATCTTCCATGCGGAATTTTCCACCGGGCGTGATGTCGCAGGAAAAGAGTTCTTAAGATCTTCAAGGGTGATGACCGCCGTCGCATTCTTTCTTTCAACGACCGGTTCAACGTGTTCATTTTTCAAAAGGTTCAGCCGCGCGTCCATCAGTGGTGCGGATGAGCCGCCGGTAAGCAGCTCGACGCTGCCGGCCACCCGCATGATGTTCACCGTTAAGGCCGCTTCTTCCTGGTATTTTGTTTGAAAATCCTGTGATTTTACCGAACCCGGCAGCGACATATCCGCCAGCCACACCAGTCCCGCAATCAACATGAAGGCCAGCAACAATCCAATTATGGATCTCGCAGCGGATCGATGTCCGACAATGATATCCAGGCCAAAGGCGATCAGGATCAACGGCCAGCCTTTGGTGAGAATTTCCCACGCCGAGATTTCGATATATCCCAGATTCCCCGCCAATAAAATGCCGCCAAATCCGGCAACCAGCAGGGAACCGATAATACCATTTGCGCGTACCAGGCCGTCCAGCCCCATCAGCACCAGTAAAACCGGCCAGTAAACTTCCACAAATCCCCAGAAACCTCCAGGGAGATACCCAAAGTTGGACAGCAGCAGCAATACACCGGCGGTGAGGATCAGCAGGGGGAAGAATATCCCACCGCGGTCCCTGCGTCGACCTTCATTTGATTCTTGTTCACTCATTATTTATCTCCACGGATGGACCGGAAAAGAAACACCAGACCAATCAAAATCAACACACCAGCCCAAAGAACTCCCTTGTTCACCCAGAAGAACCAATCCGGCCGAAATTCCTTGAACAGGTAGAAGGCCCCCAGCGCCACAAGCACACCGCCAAAAATCTTCATGGCGTCCATATTGGGCTTGCTGGTTGCCTGAATAAAATCATCGCGCATTTGCCCGACACGGTTCGACCAGTCAGTCTGCGCTCCGTATGATTCGTTGGATGACGGTATAACCACCCACAGAATGAGATAAACCAACAGCCCCGACCCGGTCATAAATCCAATGATCAGAAAAATGATACGAATCAGGGTTACATCCATACCCATCCAATTTGCCAGGCCGGCACACACCCCGGCCAGTACTCTGCCATTTTCAGGACGTACCAAACGATTTTGCATAACTATCTCCTATCAGCGTTGACGAAAAGCTCGCATAACCAGAACCAGCCCACCCACAATCAAGGCTACAGGCAAGACAAATGACGCCAGGTTGGCGGCGGAGGATATAAAAAGAAAACCCATGGTCAATAACACTCCAGCCGGGATCCACGGCCAGGCCATGCGCAGGGAACTGCCCGGAAGCAGGGCAACCAGGGCAAAGGTTAATCCCAGCCCGATAAAGAACACACCGGCCGCCTCCAATCCACTGTCTGAGCTTATCAGGGTGATGGAAGCCAGAGTCAACATTACGCCGGCAGGGATGATGGCCCACCAGTTGGCCGGAACACGCAGATACACCAGCCAGAAACCCAGTGAAATCCCGGCCAGCACAATGGGTCCACCCAGGCGGCCTTCCAGGCCGGGAGCCACCCAGGGTAAAGCTGCCGTTACTCCAATGGAGAACAGCACACTTCCTGGAATTGCCGCCCACCAGCTGGATCGGGAGGTCACAAAATAAAACAGGAAGATCAAACCGCCGCCGGAAAGCAATGCCGGCCAGATCAAACCTTCAAGAGAAAAATAACCGAGATTGGACGCCAGTGAAACCAGACCAATCAGTAAAAAGAAGATGCCGAGGAGAAATTTCTTGTTCACAATAACCTCAATGAATCACAACTTTGCCAACACCCGCCTCGATTTTGATTTCCACCTTGTTGGCGGCAGACACAAAATCTGAACTGCAGTACTCATCCCCATTTTTAGGGAAGCGGGTTGTGTCGATGTCCGACGTATCTAGCAGAGCGCCCTGGATGGAGATACGGGCGGCCACATTTTCGGGGATATGAATATCCAGACTTGCAGAACCAAATTTAAAGTCCGCGCGTGTCAGGCCAGCCTGCGCGGGCATGTAGACTTCATTGTTGTTGGCACCTGATTCCATGACGATCGAGGTAATAATGAGATCGCGCAGGTCAAAGGTGTTGCGGCTGGCACCAGTTTTGATATTTAACGCGTAAGCAATGTTCCGGTTCAGGAATATATCCCATTTGAAACCGGTTTCCGGAGAGGTTGAAGGGAAGCCCCACCATTCCGTTTCCGGCACGCGCAGTTTAACTCTCGCCGATGAACCCGACCTATCAATCCTTTCCTCAACACCACCGGCAAATGTTCCTTCCAGAAGATTCACGTTCTCTCTTGCGGAAACAACCGTCACTTCTCCGGCACCATGTCGGATTTTAATCTCAGCTTCAGTCGCACCTTCCAGAGGTATGGTCAAAGAACGTGTTTCGACCACCCGGCGAAACGCCAGTGGCCCTATCAGGAACCATAGACCGATCAAGATCAGCATGGCGGGAAAAAATAAAGATAACGCGCTGATGGGCAGGAAACCCAGGTTATCCAGCAGGAATAGAATCCCTGCCAGCAAAAGCACAACTCCCCAGAAAAGACCACCTTTTTGCATGTACATCCTCCTGATTGTTATGAAAACTTGTACAACGTATCTTTCAGTCATTGACTCACGTCAGGCATTCAGTATAATAATGCCAATACGTATGGAAACTGCGATGATGTTTCTAAATTCCTTTGTTATTACCTGCTTGTGTACCGGGCGGAGATAGGTCAGCCGCCGCGGTTATTTTATTATTAATCAATTAGTTTAACTGAATAACCTGGCCTCTGTTTTATCTCCGCTAATTCATATACGCAGGGAGATATTTTTTGTTGTACGAAATAATTAACAAAACAGAGGTTTAAACATGAATATCGCATCAGATGTTACCAATTTAATCGGCAATACGCCGTTGGTTCGCATTAATCGTCTGGCCGAAGGGGCTAAAGCCGCCATCGCCGCCAAGCTTGAATTCTTCAATCCGGCTCACAGTGTGAAAGACCGCATCGGTTTTGCCATGATTGACGCGGCAGAGAAATCCGGCGCATTGAAAAAAGATTCCATCATCATTGAACCGACCAGTGGAAATACCGGGATCGGTCTGGCCATGGTAGCGGCCGCGCGCGGCTACAGGATCACCCTTGTCATGCCGGATACGATGAGCCGCGAACGGCGAATGCTGCTGAGAGCCTACGGCGCTGACCTGATATTAACCCCCGGCGCGGAAGGTATGCCGGGTGCCATTAAGAAGGCGGAGGAACTGGCCGCGTCTGACCCCGGGTATTTCATTCCCCAGCAATTCAAAAACCCGGCGAATCCTGAAATCCATCGGAAAACCACAGCGGAAGAAATCTGGCGGGATACGGATGGAACCGTTGATTTTCTTGTTGCCGGAGTGGGGACCGGTGGGACAATCACTGGTGTTGGAGAGGTACTAAAATCACGCAAACCATCTTTTAAGGCTATTGCCGTTGAACCGGACGCGTCACCGGTACTCTCGGGAGGTGTCAAAGGCCCACATCCGTTGCAGGGTATCGGGGCTGGATTTACCCCCGATATTTTGAACACCCGTATTTACGACGAAATCATCCGGGTGAAAGGCGAAGACGCCTTCGCCACAGCCCGCGCGGCTGCACGCCAGGAAGGGTTGCTGGTCGGCATTTCATCCGGCGCGGCACTGTGGGCAGCCATCCAGGTTGCCCGCCGCGGTGAGAACGCGGGAAAATTGATCGTTGTTATTATCCCGTCGTTTGGAGAACGGTATCTATCAACGCCTTTGTACGCGGACCTGGTGGAGTGAGGAGTCCATATGTTCAAAACCATGCGTAATGACATCCGTTCTGTATTTGACCGTGATCCGGCGGCGCACAGCACGCTGGAAGTTCTGCTGGCCTACCCCGGGCTGCACGCCCTGTGGGGACACCGCGTCGCGCACTGGTTCTGGGTGCACGACATGCTGCTGATTGGACGGTTGATTTCGCACTTCGTGCGTATCACGACCGGCATTGAAATTCACCCAGCCGCTGTAATCGGTGAAGGTTTCTTCATCGATCATGGTATGGGGGTGGTCATCGGTGAAACCGCGGAAATCAGTAACAACGTGACACTGTACCATGGGGTCACGCTGGGCGGTGTGAGCCTTGAAAAAGGTAAACGCCACCCCACCCTGGAAGACGGGGTGGTGGTGGGTGCCGGAGCCAAAATTCTCGGGGCCATCACAATCGGCGCGGGCAGCCGCATTGGCGCCAACGCCGTGGTGGTTATATCCGTACCGTCTGATTCTGTGGTCGTGGGAATTCCCGGCCGGGTGGTGGTGCGCAACAAACCGCATGATACCGCCCCGGACCTTCACCACGACCTTCTGCCAGACACAATCAGCGCGTCCATTACCTATATACTGGAGCGCCTGGAAAAGGTGGAATCCAATCTGCATATCCATGTGAACGGGCACACGCCAATCTACAAGGATGAATCGGGATTGGAATTATTTCTCTCACCCGGCAGTCCGGGCGGCACCATCTGGCGCGGAGATGATTTCGTGATCTGACTACAACGAATCGATCGGCGGATCAAGCGGATCGTAATCGGCAGCGGAATCTTTCTTTTTCTTTCGCAAACCTCCAAGGACCATCAAACCCAGGCCAAGCACACAGACAACCACAAGGCCGATTCCCAATCCACGGCGGTCTATCTTTTGCAGTCCGGCAGCGCCTTCAAACAGCGGCCGCGGGGTGGGTGTGCTGGTCAGCGTTGGAGTGGAAGTGATGGTCGGGGTTTGGGTAATGGTGGGAGTGGCGGTATCAGGTTCAATTGTCGGTGTTTCAGAAAGCTGCGGTGTGGCGGTGAAAGGGCCATGAATTTGCAATTTCTGCCCGATGCGCAGAACCGCCCCAGAATTCAAACCGTTCATCTGCACAATTTCATTGACCTTCACGCCGTACGCGATGGCTATGCTCCAGAACGCCTGTCCCTGTTGAACCTCATGGATTAAAGACCCATCGGGCTGCAAAGTGGCCGTTAATACCGGAGCCACCCGCTGGGCAGCCACGGTTGTGCCGGACACACTCGTACCGGCTGCGACGGCGGTTTTTCCGTCGGTTGTACCGGTGTTTCCGCCCTTTCCGGAGGTGTAGGCAACATCAATTACGAAGTATTCCTGCCCGTTGGGCCCTGTGGCGATACCGCCGCCAATGGAACGGTAGTTGGCTTCTTTGTACGGGAGCAGGTGCAGATCATCACTTTGCCACCAGGAGACCACTTCCGCCACAGAACGTCCGCCGCAGTAAATATTCTCCGTCCCCCATACGGTGGCGCCACCACCGTATCCGGCGTTGATCATGCGCTGCTTGGCGTTTGTTCCGCCCGCCCCGGTATGTGAGCAAACCCCGGTAATGGCCATGTATTCGGCATGCGCCTGGGCGGATGCCATCAAAGCGCCATCAGTTTCAAGCGCCGGCAGTCCGTAGGTGCCGGTGCGCACCGCGTTAACCTGCGCGATCATGTCATACACGTTTGACTCGGCTTTAACCGGTATTACCGCCAGCAGCAGGCCGAAAATCACCGCCAGTGGGATGATTGTTTTTTGTATTTTCTCTTTCACACGCCCATTATACCCTTGCGATTCAATCCTTTATCACCCGTCACATGAAAATTTCGTTAGTGTTTTTTACTGACAGAAAGGTCTACAATACCATTATTGGGGTTGGCAATTCGATCGAGAAAGGTCCCGCTCCTTACTTTTCATCAAAAATCTGAAAGAGAAGAATCATGACCCAGGCGACTGCCCCCCAACCATCCGGAAAAAAAGAGCATCATGAAATATCAGCAAAAATGGCGCCCGCGAGGATAGCCATTGTCACGGTCAGTGACACACGGTCGCCGGAAACTGATATGAATGGTCAGTTCTTAATGGAACAAATTGAGCAGGCAGGTTGCCTTGTCAGCTCCTATCACATAGTGCGTGATGAACCTTCTGAAATCAAAACGCTCCTGGAGAAAATCCGCTCAACGGACGCACAGATCGTGATTTTCAATGGCGGCACAGGGTTGTCAAAAAGAGACACCACGTACGATGTGCTCTCCCGGTATTTTGAAAAAAACCTGCCGGGCTTTGGTGAGATCTTCCGTATATTGAGCTATCAACAGGTAGGCGCGGCTGCCATGTTCTCGCGGGCTTCGGCGGGCTTGTATCAGGGCAAGGTGATTTTCTCCATCCCCGGTTCTCCGGCAGCCGTTCAACTGGCCTGGGAAAAGTTAATCGCGCCCGAGGTACAGCACCTTGCCTGGGAAATCAATCGGTAGATTTTAAACCGTCATGTATCGCGCGCTCAGGAAAGGCGCTCTCCCGGTTCCCGGCCCATGGCTTCGGCTGCCACAAGAAAATCGGTCGCCGAGATCATTCCGATCAGGGTACCCGTCTCATCCATAACAGGAAGGTGGTGAATGTGCTTCTCTTTCATCAATCCGGCGCATTCCTGAAGCGACATATCTTTCTTTACGGAAAACAGCGGGCTGGTCATGATATCACGGACTTTTGTTTTGGAAGGATTGCGGTTTAGCGCAACAATTTTGTCGTTGATATCTGTGGATGTGAGAATTCCATATTGCGGATTATCTTTGGATTTCTGCACAATCAGGCTGTGAATATACCTGCGCCGCATCAACGCCAGAGCGTCGCTGACGGTGCTTTCAGGGTCAATAAACACGATGAGATCGACCATCCAATCACGCACTGTAAATTGCATCGCCGTTTCTCCTTTCCTGATTCCTGAGCCGGAAATTCATCTTTAAATAGTATAGCAAAATACAATACTACTCACTCGTATAGTCGCTTATAAACGGGCATCTACAAAACCTCATCCGAATAAAAAGGAAGAATAAAACGTTAAGTTAAATGAAGGTTTATTTAAGTTGCCCAAATTCCGGTGGAGGGAAAATGAAACAAAAGGAAACCGCAGGTGAATTGGATCAATCAACACGAAAAACCGGGGTGATCAGTTCCTGGCTTCTGGCGGGGCTCACCCTGGTCACTTTCATACTGGCCATGCTGGCTATTCCCCCATCAGGCCCCAATTGCCAGTCAAATTGCATGACCTACCCCTTCACCGGTCTGCTCACGTATTTTTCCCGTGATTATTTCTGGATGTATGCTGCCTGTGTTCAAATTTGTGTTTATATTGTTTTCATTATTGCCTTCCACCAGTCTGCGCTACCCGGGAAGAAGATCTTTACCACCATCGCGACCGCCTTTGCCATTATGTCTGCGGTGATATTGCTTATCGACTATTTCGTCCAATTTTCAGTGATCCCGATCAGTGTTTTGCAGGGAGAACACGAAGGGGTAGGCATCCTCACACAATACAACGGGCATGGGGTTTTCATTGCAATGGAAGAGCTTGGGTTTAGCCTTATGAGCGTTTCATTTTTCTTTTTAAGTCTGGGAATTCCGTCAAATACCCGATTGGAAAAAACCTTGCGTGTCGTTCTGGGATTGCCACTGTTCTTATGCCTTCTGGCTTTTCTTTTTTATTCCATCCAATTTGGCATTGATAGAAATTATCGGTACGAAGTAGCCGCGATCACCATTAACTGGTTAACCGCGATGGCCGCCGGAATTCTTGCGGGAATCTCGTTTCCACGTATGCGGTGAATTGGGATCAATGATGACATTTGATCCCAATTCGCCGGTTCTTTAGGGTTATAGATAATGGAACTTAACTATTCAGGTTCCACTTTTTCAGATCTGTGATTACTTTGTGAGCTGTGAGGTCCAACTGTAAAGGTGTGATTGAAACATAACCGGCTGCCAGTTCGCCAATATCGGTGCCATCTTCCTTTACACCGGTTGGAGCGTCTCCACCAATCCAGTAATACGGGCGGCCGCGCGGGTCTTCCCGGCGGACCAGTTCATCCCGATAGATACGTAATCCCTGACGGGTAATCGCAAATCCTTTTATTTTTTCTATGGGTAAATAAGGCACATTGACATTCAATACAATATTCTTCTCAATCGGGTTAGCTGACAGTTTCTCTACCACACGCCGGCCCATTTCGGCTGCCACCGTGTAATCCAGCGGGCCGCGATGATATTCCGGCGCGTCAACAGAGACAGCTACAGACGGGATTCCCCAGATGGCGCCCTCCATGGCAGCCGTGACCGTTCCGCTGTAGGTCACATCATGCCCCAGGTTGGCATTCGGGTTGATCCCGGAGACAACAAAATCAATCGGGGCGGGCAGCAATCCCAACGCGGCGAGAGCGATACAGTCGGACGGCGCGCCATCACAGGCCAGCGCCGGTGTGCCGTCATCCAGTTCAACTTCCTTGGCGCGCAACGGCCGGTGAAGGGTTTTTACATGCCCGGAAGCCGACCAGTTATGGTCAGGCGCGACAATGCTGACATTTCCCAATTTCATCAGAGCCTTGGCCAGTGCCAGCAGCCCCGGAGCGAATACGCCATCATCGTTGGTTACAACAATATGCATGATGTACCTCCAAAATTTTTCGTAATATACAGGTTTCAACAAGGTAACCTGGAATATGTCATTATGAAACCAGCAATTGTGTCTTGTTATTCAGGCAGATTGAACAAGTTTAAGTAGTTCCTTTACCGTACGATCCAATTCATCATAAACAGGGTGATCACCGGTTTTTTGGTAAGCGCCAACAAGAGATTGGTAATACCAGAGCGAACCATCCTTCCTGCCACCTTTAAATCTTTCCCAGATATCATCACCGATCCTGCGATAATCAGCCAGGATGGTGCGCGCGTTGTAGAGTTTATCGCAGGCTGATACCAATAGCACCGAGGGAGATGCGCTGGCGATATGGGCGATGTAAGCCGCTTTACGTTCCTGCCAGGGTGGTTTGGGGGTCTCATCCGTATCTGTGCAACCGTCAACAATCTGAGCCACCTCTTCACCAAATTTCTTGGCGATCAACTTTCGAGTTTCTTTACCACCCTGATCTTCCACGGCATCATGCAGCAACGCGGCGATAGCTTCATCTTCCGTCCCCCCATATTCCAGCACCAGACTGGCTACTCCAAGAAGATGCGCCACATACGGGATGCCGGAACCTTTACGACGTTGATCGGCATGCAGATCAGTTGCCAGAGCAAGAGCTTCCTTAAATCGTTCTGATAATTTTATCGGTTCCATACGTTGATTATAGTGGAAACCGGGGCGTGCCATCAGTCATTGGATGGATTACTGAAACTATATGTCCGCCCAGCTTACCCAAAGCAGATTCTTTCAAATTTCATGAATCATGATTTGTGGTATACTCGTTTCGCTCTGCCTCGGCAGAGACACCTATCCTCACGTTTCTGGACCGACCCCGCGTGCCGTTATGAACGGTGGTGGGCCGGGTTGAAGGAAACGGCAGAAAACGCAAAAAAGGAGCCTGCGTATTATGTCAACAGTAATATCTATGAAAGCCCTTTTGGAAAGTGGTGTACATTTCGGACACCGCACCAACAAGTGGAACCCGGCCATGCGCCCGTTCATTTTCACCGAGCGCAACGGCATTCATATCATTGACCTGCAGCAAACGGTCAAAGCCATCAACACAGCCTACAGCATGGTCCGCGATACCGTGGCCGCCGGCGGCACTGTCCTGTTCATCGGCACCAAACGCCAGGCGCAGGAAACCATCAAAGAAGAAGCCATTCGCTGCGGAATGCCCTACGTGACCGAACGCTGGCTGGGTGGAATGCTCACCAACTGGGTGACCATCTTCCAGCGTATTCTTGAACTGGATCGCCTTGAGAAACTGCGCGATACCGGTGATATCAACCGCCTGACGAAAAAAGAAGGCCTGCTCATCGAACGTGAGATCAACCGCCTCCTCATCCGCCTGAGCGGTGTGCGCAATATGAAACGCCTGCCTGACCTGGTTTTCGTGGTTGACGTTGGACGCGAAGAAACCGCCGTTCACGAAGCCAATATCATGAACATTCCCGTCATCGCCCTGATGGATACCAACTGCGATCCGCGCGGCGTTGACTACGTCATCCCCTCCAACGATGATGCCATCCGCGCCATCAAATTGCTTGTCGGAAAAATCGCTGATGCCGCCATCGAAGGCAAATCAATGCGTAAAGACGAAGAACCCGAAGCGGTTGAAGCCGGTGAACAGGCTGTACGCACCGCGGCTGCCAAACGCAACCTGGTGGATGATAGTGACATTGAAGACAAAGATCTTCTCGGCGCCGCCACCCTGGCCAAACTAAGCGGCCATGGTGATGACGAAGTTGTCGAAGATACTCTATAATTTAAATAATCTCTGGTATTTGACAAAAGGTACATGATGGATATTTCGACTGAAATGATCAAGCAACTCCGACAGGCAACCGCCGCGGGCATTTCCGATTGTAAAAAAGCTCTTGAAAACGCCAATGGCGACTACAACAAGGCTGTGGAATTCCTTCGGGAAAAAGGCCTTGCCACCGCTGCCAAACGCGCCGACCGCAACGCCTCTGACGGTATGCTCGAGTTGTACTCCCACTCCCAGGGACGCATCGGCGTCATGGTGGAAGTGAACAGCGAAACCGATTTCGTCGGCCGCTCTGAAAAATTCCGCTCTTTCGCCCACGAAATTGCCCTGCAGATTGCCGCTTCCGCCCCCGAATACATCAAGGAAGAAGACATCCCGGCCGAAGATATTGAACGCGAAACCCGCATTGCCACTGCCAAAGCCAAAGAAGATGGCAAACCCGATGCGATCATCCCCAAGATCATCGAAGGCGCTCTGGCCAAATTCAAAGACGAAAAAGTTTTGCTGCGCCAAAAGTACATTCGCGATGAAAACGTCACCATCCAGGCGCTGTTGAACGATACCATCGTCAGTCTCGGAGAAAATGTTGTCATCCGGCGCTTTGTCCGTTGGGAATTGGGCGAATCAACCGCCGAAGAATAGAGTATTAAAAGAGCCAACCACATGGTTGGCTCTTTTATTATGAAAAGGAAGGTGGCATGGAATCTTTGAAATATCATCGCATATTGTTGAAATTGAGCGGGGAAGCCCTGGGCGGCGATGTCGGCTCGGGAATTGATCCGCGTCGCGCGCTGGATATTGCCGGACGGGTTAAGGAAGTGCGCGAAATGGGTGTGGATGTGGCCATTGTCATCGGCGCCGGCAACTTATGGCGGGGTAAAGTCGGCCTGAGCAGCGGCATGGACCGCGCCACGGCAGATTACATGGGCATGCTGGCCACCGTGATGAATGGCCTGGCGCTGATGGATGCCCTCGAAAGCGTGGGCGTGATGACCCGCGTGCAATCCGCCATCGAAATGCGCTCGGTAGCCGAGCCATACATCCGGCGCAGAGCCATCCGTCACCTTGAAAAAGGCCGTGTGGTGATCTTTGGCGGCGGGACAGGTAATCCGTACTTTTCCACGGATACAGCCGCCGCGCTGCGCGCCATGGAGATAGACGCCGATGTGCTGATTAAAGCCACCAAGGTGGACGGTGTGTACGACAGCGATCCACAGAAGAATCCGAAGGCTGTAAAATTTGACCATCTCACCTACATTGAAACCATCAACCGCCGGCTTGAAGTGATGGACACTACAGCCATCACGCTGTGCATGGAAAATAAACTTCCGATCCTGGTTTTGAACCTGTGGGATGAGAATGCGCTGCGCAACGTGCTGGTAGGAAAAAAAGAAGGTACTCTGGTGACTGCCTGAGCCTTACTGAACAAAATCCACCAGCAGGCGGAAATAATCGGAAACCGGGAGGGCAGCCAGCATAAGGTTGCCCTCTTTTTGATCACCCAGGGAGAGCTCAACCGTATCACCGTTTACTCGGGAGAAAAGATAGCGCGACCCATCAACCCAGGCAAACCAGTAAGCCTGGTTGGTTCCGGGAAGATCGCCGATGGAACCGCCCGGCTGGCTGACCGTGATCGCCTCGTCGCGGGTGACCTGATAGGCAAAGGCATCTCCCGCCGGAGTCCAACCGTACACATTTGGAATACCTCCGCTGAAAACAGTTTTTTCGCCCTGCCCGTTGATCAGGGCAGTTCTCAGTTCCCGTTTGTTTTCAACCGGGTTGCCCACTTCTTTTATATAGAAGAACGATGTGAGGTTCGGTGAAATACTCACCGTGCCGATAAATTGCGGGGTTACCTGGGCCAGGCGAGCAGGCGCATTCCCCTGAACATCCAGGCTCCATATCGCAGATGGCCCGCGCGGCTCTTTCAATGGATCATCTGTCGGAATGAACACCGCAATGCGGTTGGAATCGGTCGACCAGACGGGTGACGGGTAATACTGGTACTCAGAGTAAGTGGCTACCGGCAAAAAATCCAAACCGGGTCCGGGCGCTGGAATACCGTTCACATCCATAATGGAAATATTCTGCGCCGTTGACAAAGCCATCCATTTTCCATTCGGTGAGAAAGCGGCCACCCCTCCCTGGCCGGGTTTTAAAAGTATGTTCCATGCCCCACTATCGCCATCCAAAACGATCAGGTCATCGTTCAAAGCCATTCCCGGACCCTCGAATAATTCCCGGGTGGAATATGTCAATTTATGCGTTCCCGGTATCCATTGCAGATTGGATGGAGCCGTGCCGAGATTTTCCGGCTTGGTTCGCAGTTTGAACAGGTCATTCCAGGTCATCACCTCACGGGGGTTGCTGCCGTTAAATCCACACAACCACAGGGAACTTTGCTGATTATCTGATTGCCGGATGAATGCCATCAAAGCGCCATCCGATGAAATCTTCAGGTCATTCACATCGCCGGTGTCCTGCAGCTTAATTGTACCGACCGATCGCGCCCAGGCATACAGGTCGCGGTCTGGACCTATGAATACAATCCGAAGCTCCGGCGGGGGTTGGATGATCTCGGGGGTTTTTGTGGGGTCTTCCGCTGGGGGAATTACCGGGGTGTCTTGAGGTGTTGTTATGACAGTCGGCAGCGCTGTCAAGGTGGCTGACACCATGGATTGGACTTCTACCGGATTTACAGATGGCGTCAAAAATTGACACGAAATACTAATCAGAAATATAAAAACGAGCAAAAAGGTTATGCTTTTTTTCATGGATTGGGGTTCCTGTTCCATTATATAAAGGATCCATTTCCGTCATTGTATACATTCCTCACATAGTCTACAATCAAAACGTTTGGTTTTATATAGAAATCCAATATCAATCATGATCTTTCAGAAACATGGGATTGGGTATGAAGAAAAGTAATAATTCTGTTTTTCGAAAGGCAATTCGAGCCATGGAGATTTTCCTTGCCATTCTTGTGATTTCCGTTCTCGTAATACTTGGAGTAATTCTCACAGCCAGTCCCGGAAAGACGGCACCAATTCTGGATAAAAATGGAAAATCAATCTCAGGCAGCCTTTCAGAGAAGATCCATGTCAGGATCAACGGGGCTGACATGGGTATGGTGATCAAGAGCCGGGATGTGTCCAACCCCGTGATGCTCTACATTCACGGTGGCACGCCCGATTATTTCCTGACGAAAGATTACCCGACCGGGTTGGAAAACCAGTTCACCATGGTTTGGTGGGAAATGCGCGGATCAGGCCTGTCTTTTTCTCCCAACATTAAACCTGAGGAAATGACGGTTGACCAATTGGTTTTCGATACGATCGAAGTGTCAAAATATTTGCGCGACCGGTTCCACAAAGAAAAGATCTACCTGATGGGTCATTCCGGAGGAACGTTCTTTGGTCTTCAAGCAGCCGTCAGGGCGCCGGAATTGTATTATGCCTATATCGGGCAGGCGCAGATGACCCACCAAATAATATCGGAGAAATTGGCGTACGAGTATATGCTGGCGGAATTCAAGAAAAATGGAAACACAAAGATGGTCGCCCAACTCGAAAAAAGCCCGGTGAGCGAAGAAAGTGTACCCCTGCCTGATTCCTATCAAGCCGCCCGCGACGTGGGTATGCACAGCCTGGGTATCGGCACAATCCGTGAGATGCATTCGGTGGTCACCGGATTGCTATTGCCATCATTCATGTTCCCGGAATACACCCTCGGGGAGAAAGTCAATCTGTGGCGCGGGAAGATCTTCTCCGGGAAGTTCACCTGGAACGCACAGCTCTCCACTGACCTGACCAAAGAGGTGCAGGAATTGAAGATCCCTGTCTATTTCCTGCACGGCATCCATGATTACACGGTGAATTACACCCTTGCCAGGGATTATTTCGAGCAGTTAAAGGCGCCGGTGAAAGGCTTTTATACGTTCAATGAATCCGCCCACAGCCCGATGTTCGAAGAACCGGAGAAGATGAACCAGATCATAAAAGAAGATATCCTGACTGGTAAGGTTACGCTTGCTGAAAGGTAAGTAAGCCGGAATTATGGCATAAGAATCTTATGATTCTCGTAGGGACATAGCATCCGGTGGTCATTCATGGTCGGGAAATGATCCATTCTCCGGATGCTTTGTCCGGGGCAACTGCAAAATGACTACAGATGGATAGAATGAACCAACGCATATACAGGCGAAGCATCCGGAGATTTGTCCAATTTGGATGGCATGTTGCTTTCCGGATGCTTCACCCCTACCCGATCATGATGGATGGTAAAACACTTGACAGTTCCCCCTATTCGGAGATAATATCAGGCTAACAGAATAAAAGGCTGTGACAGAGAAGAGTACGTTGACGGGAACCGCCAGAGAGACGCGCCGGATCGAAAGACCGCTGTAAGGTGCGTTCGGAAGAAATCAACAGAAGTTCGCTCTCGAGCCGTCCGGGTGAAAATTTTAAAGTAACCCGCTCCGCCCTGCCAGCGTTAACCGGCCGCCAGGTATCACAATGTGATACAGCCTTCTGGCAACAAGCGGGCAGCTCCGGCTGCCAACAAGGGTGGTACCACGGACCCCATCCCGTCCCTTGGCGGGGTGGAGTTTTTATTTAAGCAAGGAGAGAGAATGCAGGATCATCCCATCTTAAACGAACTGGAAGAGCTGCGCCTGAAAGGTATCGAAGCGCTGCAGGTCGTTCAGGACGAACTCGGCTTACAGGCCTGGAAGGTTGCCAACTTGGGACGCAGTGCCCCCATGACACAGCTATTCAGCCAGATGAAGACGGTTTCCGCCGAACTCCGTCCCATCGTTGGTGAACGTGTCAACCAGGTTAAGAAAGAATTTGAAACCGCGCTTGAAGAACATGCGGCAGTTATTAAACAGGCTGCGTTGAACAAGTACCTGACCGGTGGCGCGGTGGATATCAGCATGCCCGGCCGGCGGCCATCCCATGGCCGGCTGCACCCGCAAACCATGATGCTGCGCGAGATCTACCGCATTTTCGGCGACATGGGCTTTCAAGTGTACCGCGCCCGTGACGTGGAAACCGATGAATATAACTTTGAGCTTTTGAACATCCCGGCGTATCACCCCGCCCGTGACATGTGGGATACCTTCTATACCACCACACCGGGAGTCATCCTGCGCACGCATACTTCCCCAGGGCAGATCCATGTGATGCGCCAGTACTGTCCCGAGCCGATCCGGGTCATCCTCCCGGGCATGTGCTATCGCTATGAGCAAATCAGCGCGCGCTCTGAAATCCAATTCCACCAGGTGGAAGGCATCATGGTTGGCAAGCAGGTTACCATGGGCGACATGAAGGGCACGTTGACCGATTTCGCCCGCCGGTTATTCGGCGCGAACGCGCGCACCCGCCTGCGCCCGTCGTACTTCCCCTTCACCGAACCAAGCGCTGAGATGGACGTGGAATGCTTTGTCTGCCACGGCTCCGGCTGCCAGGTCTGTAAGAACTCCGGCTGGCTTGAGATCCTGGGGTGCGGCATGATCCATCCCACCGTGCTGCGTAACGGAGGGTATGATCCGTCTGTGTATTCAGGGTTCGCCTTCGGCATGGGACCGGAACGTATTTCCATGCTGCGCAATCAGATTACCGATATCCGAAACTTCTGGGCGAATGACGTCCGCTTCCTGGAGCAGTTCTCATGAAAGTACCTCTTAGCTGGTTGAAAGATTACGTTGACATTGACCTCCCCCTCGATAAACTTGCGCGCCTGTTGACCATGGCCGGACTGGAAGTGGATGAGGTGCATACCGTTGGCCTGCCCATTCCGCATACCGATCACAGTGAATATAAATTCACCGGTCTGGAATGGGACCGCGAGAAGATCGTGGTCGCGCAGATCGATGAGGTCATGCCGCACCCTAACGCCGACCGCCTGGTATTATGCAGATTGAAAGATGGCACGGGAGAGTACGTCGTGCTGACCGGCGCTCCCAATCTGTACCCTTATAAGGGACAGGGACCGCTGGCGCAGCCTATAAAAGTCGCCTACGCGAAAGAAGGCGCCGTACTGTACGATGGTCACGCTGCCGGGCTGGAACTCACCACCCTCAAACGCGCCAAGATCCGCGGTGTCGAATCCTTTTCGATGGTCTGCTCCGAAAAAGAACTGGGCATTTCAGACGAACATGAGGGTGTCATCTTCCTTGAACCGGATGCCCCCACCGGAATACCGCTGGTGGATTACATCGGCGATGCTGTTTTCGACATTTCCATTCTGCCCAATATGATCCGCAACGCCTGTGTGCTGGGTGTGGCGCGTGAAGTGGCCGCACTAACCAACAAACCACTGAAGAAACCCGTTCCGGCACTCAAACCCAAGGCTCCCTCCATCAAAGGCCGGGTGACAATAAAGATCACTGCTCCCGATCTCAACCCCCGCTTTGCTGTGGGTATGGTGTCCGGCTGCAAGCACGCGGAAAGCCCCTACTGGGTGCAGCGCCGTTTGCGCCTGGCCGGCATGCGTCCCATCAACGCGCTGGTGGATGCCACCAATTACGTCATGCTTGAACTCGGCGAACCTCTGCATGCCTTCGATTACGATGTCCTGGCGAAACGCAATGGCGGCAATCCACCCACCATCATTACACGAACCGCGGCGGAAGGCGAAAAATTGACCACCCTGGATAATGTGGAACGCATTCTCAAGGATTACACCGTTCTGGTTTGCGACACCAAAGGTGCGCTCAGCATCGCCGGTGTGATGGGTGGCCTTGAATCAGAGATCACCGAGGATACAAGTACTGTCCTGCTGGAAGGCGCAGCCTGGAATTTCATCAATATCCGCAAGACCATGAGTTACCTGAAACTCAATTCTGAAGCTGCCTTCCGCATGGGCCGGGGTATTCACCCCGGTTTGTGCGACGAAGCTCTCTGGTTATGCTTGAGCCGCATGGCGGAATGGTCCGGCGGGGAGATCCACGCCGATCTGGTGGACGAATACCCGAAGCCTCCAAAAGATCCGGCGGTGACCATCACCACGGATGATGTCACCCGCTGGCTGGGGATTGAATTGACGGCTGAACAGATAGCCCGTTTGCTTACACCGCTAGAATTCGCCTGCACGGTAAAAGGCAACAGCGTTGAAGTGAAAACACCTCCCAACCGCCTGGATATCGGTGAAGACGTCATTGGCAAGGCGGATGTGATCGAGGAGATCGCCCGTATGTACGGTTATGATAACATCCCGAATACCCGGCTGTCTGATGAAATGCCCCCGCAGCGCAACAATCCTTCTCTTGAACGGGAAGAGCTGGTGCGCGACCTTCTGGCTAAATTTGGCCTTCAGGAAACCATGGCGTATCGCATGACCGCCCCGGAACGTGAAGCCCGCTGGCTGCAACCGGTGGATGGACCTGTTCTTGATCTGCCATATGTCGCCCTCAAAAATCCTATTGCACAGGACCGGCGGGTGATGCGCCGCAGCGTGACCGCTTCGGTGCTCGAAGCGCTGGAGAAAAACATCCGCCTTGCTGACCAGTTGATGCTATTCGAGATCGGTCAGGCATACCTGCCACGCGAAAATGAACAATTACCGGAAGAACCACGCCGTCTGGTGATCGCTGTTTCCGGCCGCCGTGAGAATGATGCCTGGGATCAAAAGAACACCGCGACGCTGGACTTCTTTGACCTGAAAGGCATCCTGGAGGAACTGGGCGGTGGTCTGCACCTCCCAAAGACAGACTTCAGCCCGGCCCAGGCGAACGGATTCCACCCCGGAAAGTGCGCCGAATGGACTTGTGATGGTGCGACCCTCGGTGTATTCGGTGAACTCCATCCGCTGGTCAAGGAACGTTATGACTTCCTACAGTCTCCAGTGCTGGCCGCCGAGATCGACCTGGAAGCTCTGCTGAACGCCATCCCGGCACGCGTCACCGTTGAACCTGTGCCTTCTTATCCGCCGGTACTCGAAGATCTGGCCTTGACTGTAGATGAATCTCTGCCAGCCGGCAAGGTGGAAGCACTGATTCGCCAGACAGGCGGCAAGAACCTGGTGGAAGTCCGCCTGTTTGACATCTTCCGCAGCCCGTTGATCGGTATGGACAAGAAAAGCCTGGCCTACAGCCTGACCTACCAGTCCTCTGACCGCACACTGACCGATCAGGAAGTGGCGCAAATCCGCGGGCGGATCGTCAAGCGATTGGAACAGGAACTGGGCGCGAAATTGCGTAGTTGATTTTCAAACCATGCAAAAGACTAAACCCTAAGGGTCTCAAAAAGACCCTTAGGGTTTTATTATCACTCCCAAGGATATTGCATTTCAAAAACTTTATTAATTATCTCGAATCAGTTTTCAGGAAACCCATCCCGAATGGATTTTCAAAGAATTCTTTATAACCCGGAATGGTGTCCGAATCGGATGCCTTATAAAACTCATGCACCGGCTGTGTGTTCCCAGGGTTGACCGAATTGGTTACTGATTCCGCTCTTGAGAATAGGGCGATGTTTTCTCGATCCAGCAAGATCACATCCGGGTCAATGGATTCGATATATTCCATTGTCGGCATATCCCAGGTCATTTCGGTCAGGTAGTTGCCGCCCGGCGGGAAGTACACCTTCCAATCGCGGTACACCACCCGCTTCTGCGTGTCAAACCCTGCCGGCAGAGTTTTGATCACCTCGTTGTAGAATTTTATTGATGGTGATAGTTCTTCCTTCTGAACCGCTTCTATGAATATCTTTTGATCCACCGGGAGGAACAGATACGCCTGGTAAGCCATCAGGGCGACAGTCACAAATTGAATCACATTGGACGACTTCACCCGGTTTTCGTCTTCTTCTTTCCCTTTACCGGGCAGAAGCAAACTCAGGCACGAAACCAGGGGAAGGATGACCGGCAGGAAATAATGGGTGCGCCGCGTTGCGGAGAAGTTGATGGTCAAAATCATGGGGACAATGAAGGCCAGCAGCAGGGCGTAGTACCAGCGTTTCTTCGAAAAGAACATACCCACAAACAAACCTGCAAAAGCCATCATCAGGAATTCAAGTTCGCCATAGTGCGAACGGAAATCAGCGGGGTAATCCGTGGCGAAGTAGGGCTGCGTGTTGGCCTGCAAGATGCCGGAGGTTGTTTGCTGGAATTGCAGCTTCTGATACTCAATCAACGCGGCGCGCTCCTGCGGGAAGAGCAGCAGTGGATTGCTAACCACCACCGCCAGCAGCATGATCCCCAGGAATGCTCCGGCTGCCGTGATCACCCTGCTAAAGGAATACTTCTGCGTAACCCAGGCCCAGATGATGTAAACAATAATGGATAGAGCAAAGAACACCCCGGTATATTTAATGCCCACCGCCACTCCGCATATCGCCGCGGCAATGAAGAAGTTTTTCCCCAGCCTCAGCGCGTCGCGGTCGAGGAAGAAGAGGATCAAGACGGCCGAAAGCACAGCCAATCCATCCGGGTGCCACCACAGGTTATTGACCAGCACCGCCGGCATGAACATGAGGAAGGCAAACACACCGATGGAGCGCCACTGATCGCGGAAACGCGTTTGTATATAGGTAAGCAGAATGCCCGCGATAACCATTGGGCCGACGTTGATCACCTGGCGCAGCACAGCCACGATCACGTCAGTGTGGCGCAACCAGTCCGCGCCGAAGATCAGCTTGACTGGTAGTACCGCCAGCGCGGACAGGAAATAGAACGGATAGCCGTAAAAGTAATGCAGATAGATGAGGAAGTGGCGGATGGACTCGTAAAACGTTTCGCCGGGGGTCAACATGCCGATAAGGTTGGGGTACTGGGCGTACTCATCGATCTCAAAGGCCGAGAGCATGGCGGCATTCTGCGCGCCTTTCATGTTGGGGGTGATGAAGAAGAGGAAGATACCCACCCCGAGGGCGGCAATGATCTGGAAATTGCGGTTCTGTTCTTTATCCATAGTGCGGCAAGTGTACCGCATTTTCTTACAGCCAGTCAGTCTCCACAGTGCGTTCGTTCTCCACATTCCCCGTATTGCGGGTGGTTTTGGGTTCCATGAGCAGAATATGGACTTCCTCTTCGGCCACCGGCATATGCTCCACCCCGTGCGGGATAATGGCGAATTCACCTTCCCCGATATGCACATCTCCATCGCGCAGCTTGATCACCAGGCTGCCTTTGAGTACCATAAACAATTCATCCTCCACATCATGGTGATGCCAGATGAATTCGCCCTTCAATTTTGCCAGCTTCAGGTGGGACTCGTTCAATTCACCCACGATGCCCGGATGCCAGTATTCGGTAACTTTGGTCAGTTTATCTTTCAGGTTAACTTTTTGGATCATTTGCACCTTTCCTTAATTCTGATCCCACTACACTCAGATTGCCCATCATCCGTCATACTGAACGAAGTGAAGCATCTCTCACGGTTGGCCCAAGTCAGTGAAAATATATTTTCTCTCGAATGGAAGAGGAGATTCCTCGCTTCGCTCAGAATGACATTATTCATAAATCAACATCCTGCAGCCCAAAATCATTTAAGGTTGTGACTCTAATATTTTATTATCCGAACCCAATTTGTGTGATGGCCGAGGTTGGATCATGACCCTTCTATGGCCGCTTTCCCTTCATAATGGTGATCCCCTTCGCGGCATAGGGCGACAGCAATTCATCCGGCGCGTCCGGTTCGGTGATAATGTAGGTCATGTCTGAGATGGGCGCCACGGTATACGGCGCACCGGTGTTCAGCTTGTCCACGGTGGCCAGGGCGGCCACCTCGGCAGAATTAGCCACCATGATGCGTTTTACCAGCGATTCTTCATAATTCGGGGTGCTCACCCCCATCTCGGGGTGCAGGCTGCACACTCCCAGCATGCACAGGTCGGCATGGATGGCGGAGAAAGCCTCCACAGCTGCCGCGCCGATGGTCACCAGTGAAGGCGAAAGGATGTGCCCGCCGATCATCACGATCTGAATATCCGGGTAATCCGCCAGCGCCACCGCGATCGGTGGGCTGTTAGTCACGATGGTGGCGTGGAGCCCCAGGGGCAGCCGCCGGGCGATTTCCAGCGTGGTGGTGCCGCCATCCAGCAGGATGACCTGACGGTTCTGCACCAGGGAAACGGCCGCTCTGGCAATGGCCATTTTCGCGTCATTGCTCATGAACTGGCGTTCCTTGTAGCTGACACCAGCCGGAGAACGCAGCAGCGCGCCGCCGTGCACACGCTGGATCAACCCGGCATCCGCCAGGTCGCGCAGGTCGCGCCGGATGGTGTCCTCAGACACATTGATGGCCGCCGACAGGTCAACCGCGACGATCTTGCCATCATGGCGCAAGGTCTCCATGATGATTTGCTGGCGTTCTTCCTTTAGCATAATCTGCTCCCGATCACTCTGCGTTATATTGCGTTTTTATACTTGACATTGCGTTTATTTGCATGTATTATCATATTTAATTCCATGAAAGTCAAGTACCAATTCTATAGGCATCTGATCAATTATTGAAAGAGAATAAATGCGAACCCCATTAAGCACCATCATTTTATCCTGCCTGGTCTTTATCGCTCTGGGAATCCTGACCGCCAGTGTTGGGCCGATGCTGCCCGATCTTTCCGCGAATACAACCTCTCCCCTGGAAGCCGTCGGCTCCATTTTCACCGCTATTTTCCTGGGCGCCTTTTTGATGCAAATCGCCTCGGGAACCCTCACCGATCGGATTGGTCCCCGTCCGGTATTAATCGTAGGCATGCTGCTGATGAGCGCAGGCATGCTGGGTGTCACCTTCAGCCGATCTTTGCCGGTTATGCTGGCGTTCGGCCTGCTCGGAGGTCTGGGGCACGGCGCAGTGGATATCAGTGTAAACATTCTGTCCGCCCGCGTCTTCAATGACCGTAGTGTGGCCGCAGTAAACCTGGTCAACTTTTTCTTCGGGGTTGGCGCGGTGGCCGGACCGGCCATGGCCAGTTACACCATTGCCCAATGGCAGACGGCCATCCCGGTAATCTGGATCGGTGTTGGCTTTGTTCTCGTACTTGTCCCCTTTATCGCCCTCTTTTTGCTCTCACCGCAGGAAAAACCGATTGCCACCATCCAGGCTTCGGGCACACCATTTTTCCTTTCACCGCTGCTTTTGATGGCTGGTTTGATTCTCTTTCTGTATGTCGGGGCAGAAAGCAGCCTGGGCGGCTGGACAGCCACCTACATGATGAAGACCACGACAATTTCCGCGGACAGGGCTGCCCTGGTAGTGTCCGGTTTCTGGATGGCTCTGACCCTCGGCCGGCTGGTCGGTTCTTTTCTGGGCACCCGTTGGGCACCCCTCCAATTATTGGCCACCTGTCTTTTCGGCGCGGCTGGCGGCGGTATTCTGCTGGCAGTCAGCACCGGTGTGATGTTGCCCACCATTGCCGCGGTACTCATAATCGGTTTCTTCTTCGGACCCATCTTTCCCACCACGTTTACCATCAGCGCGTCGTTGTTCAGCCAGGCTTCCGGTAAAGCTGCCGGATTGATTGTCGCGCTGGCCAGTCTGGGCGGGATGGCCCTGCCGCCCATTCAGGGTGTGGTGCTCACTCAATTTGGCGCCAATCCTAGCGTGTGGTTGATTGCCCTGTATATCCTGGGGATGGTGGCCATCAATATAGTCCGCAACCGCCTGGTCAACCGGCAGGAGCCCCGAACTACCGCGGTTGCCGGCGTTTCAGTTTCCAAATGAAATATTTAAAACCCTAAGGGTCTAAAAGACCCTTAGGGTTTTCTAGTTAAACAATCTAGAATCCGGTCACTCGGTCAAATTGCCAAGGATGTCTTCGATCCGATCCAAAACATCATCTGTCAATCGGTCGACCATCTCTGCCGCTCCCAGGTTCTCGTCCAATTGCTCCACATGGGTGGCGCCGGTGATTACTGAAGCGATGTCTTTCCGGCGCAAAATCCAGGCAATGCTCAATTGCGCGGTGGTCATTCCAAGTTCCTGGGCCAGTTGAGTCAATTGACGGACCCGGTCAATGGTCTCTGCTGTGATATTGTCCCGAATCCAACCCAATTCTTCATGAGCCGCCCGCGAACCTTCCGGGATCCCGTCGTTATATTTACCGGTGAGAATACCAAAATATAACGGGCTATAGGTTGTCAAACCCAGGCCGAAATCCTTGCACAGGGGCGCCAGCTCCCATTCCACCCGCCGGCGGTGAAACATATTGTATTGCGGTTGTTCCACGGCGGGTGGTACTAAAAGAAATTGTCGCGCCAACCCGTAGACCTGGGCAGCCTGCCCTGGATCCCACTCGGATGTGCCCCAGTAATGAACCTTGCCGCGTTGGATCAGGTCGTTCATAACGCGTACAACCTCTTCCAATGGAGTATCCGGATCATGACGGTGACAGAAATACAGGTCAACATACTCTGTTTTCAATCGTTTCAACGAAGCATCCAGCGACTCAATAATATGTTTTCGGGAGAGGCCTCTTCCATTCGGTCCGGGGAAGGTGGGATAAAACACTTTTGTCGAGATCACCAGACTCTCGCGGGGGATGCCATTAATAGCCTTCCCCAGAACAATCTCAGCCTGCCCGTTGGCATACATATCCGCATTATCGAAAAAGTTGACACCCTGTTCATACGCCGCCATGACCAGGTCTTTCGCGGTTTTTTCGTCGATCTGACTGCCAAAGGTCAGCCAGGAACCCAGTGCAATCTCACTGAGTTTTAGTCCGGAATGTCCCATCCTTCGATAATGCATGGCCTGCTCCTCTTAAGGCTCTTCGTTTCCAGAACCAATGCCGAGGGGTTTCCATTTCCCCTCGTCTGACCGCAGCCGGTGATTCCCGCCACCGCGGTTATGTAATTCATCAAAACCGTCCGGTTTAATAAACATCTGGTCGCTGTCCAGAAGACCGCTGACGCCCTGTTGCCCCGGTTCAATCCGTTTGGCCTGACAATATCGGCAGGTCTTCGAGTCGTGCGGTTGGTAATTGACCGGTTCCTCATAGGTGGTGATAAAGCCTTCATAGTTGCGTAATACAATTTTGTGATCAGACATGCTGATCAGGTAATTTGGTCCTATCGGGATCTTCCCTCCGCCGCCAGGGGCGTCCACCACGAAGGTTGGGACGGAAAAACCGGAGGTGTGGCCGCGAAGAGCCTCCAAAATTTCAATTCCCTTGGCGACCGGGGTACGAAAATGCCCGGCACCTTCCACCAGATCACATTGATACAGGTAGTACGGGCGTACCCGCATGCGCACCAGGTCTTGGACCAGCTTTTTTTGAATATGCGGGCAATCGTTGACCCCCGCCAGTAAAACCGACTGGTTGCCCAGGGGTATTCCCGCTCGTGAAAGTTTGTCGCAAGCCTCTGCCAGCTCAGCCGAAATTTCATTCGGGTGATTGACATGAATGTTCATCCACAACGGATGGAACTGCTGGAGCATATCCGTCAGTTCAGCCGTGACCCGCTGCGGCATGAAAACGGGAACCCGGCTGCCAATCCGCACGATCTCAATGTGAGGTATCTCGCGCAGCTTAGTCAACAGTTCTTCCAGTATCTTCGGTGCCAGAGTCAGTGGATCGCCGCCGGAGAGCAGCACATCGCGGATCTGGGGGGTGCGGCGCAAGTAATCCAATTGCAGTTCATATTCTGCCCGTGAGAAAGTGGCATTCGGGTCACCCACTATCCGGGAACGTGTGCAGTACCGGCAATAGGTGGCACACTGGGTAGTCACCAGCATAAGCGCGCGATCCGGATAGCGGTGTACCAACCCGGGAACGGGAGAATGCCGGTCTTCTGAAAGGGAATCTTCCATCATGCCTGTGAATGGAACGATCTCGCCCGCCGTGGGAATCACCTGTTTGCGAATGGGATCATCCGGATCATCCGGATTGATGAGGGAGGCAAAATACGGGGTGATATCCACCCGAAATAAGTTGGCGGCGGAGAGCGCCTTCTTTTCACTATCGGTTAATTGGAAGATTTTTTCAAAATCTTCCACAGTGTTCAAGCGGTGACTTAATTGCCAGTGCCAGTCATTCCATTTTTCATCAGGGATATTTGCGAATACTGGTGCTCTTCGAGACGGAAAAGGATTGTGCAACATAAGTGGTTCCTTTGAATAATGCCGGAGGGTCTATGTCCAATTATATGGAAAAAGGATGCCGGGTCAAACCAGGTTTGATTAGGTCATATCCTGTCAGTGTTTAAACATTACTTAATACACTGTTAATGTATTGTTAACAGTGATTTATAATATGCTTCCCTTCTTAAAACCCTGGATCGATGGAGGCTCTTTTGAATTTCACCTTCCTGCCGGCTGAAGTGAAGTTTTATGATTATCTGCAACAGGCCAGTGAAACCCTTCTTGAAGGAGCAACTGCCTTGCAATTCATGCTAGACCATATGGATCAGGCTGATGAACTGGCTTTAAAAATATCTGAAATTGAACATAAAGGCGACCAGGTCGTCCACGAAGTCACCAATTTACTCCCCAAGACTCTGATCACTCCCATTGATCCTGATGATATTCAACGGCTGATAAACACCGTCGATGACGCGCTGGATGCCGTAAACGCCACCGCCCAGCGCCTTCTGGTGTATCGGGTCAAAAAACCGACCTCGACCGCGCAAACCCTTACCCGCCTGATCGTTGAGTGCTCCAAAGAATTGACCATGGCATTCAAGATTATGGGTGATAAGAAACAATATGCGAAAGTCCGCGAGCATATTGTCAAGATCAATACACTTGAAAATGAAGGTGACATTGCCTGCTATGCCGGTTTGAAGGAACTGGTGGCAGAAAAGGATGAGATTTTCAATTTCATCCGCTGGAAAGAGATATATGAGCTTCTTGAATCCACCACCGACCGTATTGAAGATACCGGTGATGTCATCCAAAAAGTGATCATCGCGAATGCCTGATCCAAACCTTATTCTGATCATCGTTATCATCATTCTGGCGTTGGGGTTCGATTTTGTTAATGGATTCCATGACGCAGCCAATTCCATCGCCACGGTCGTCTCCACCAGGGTACTGACTCCGTTGCAGGGAGTTGTCTGGGCAGCGTTTTTCAATTTTATCGCTGCGTTTACTTTCGGGACAGCCGTGGCAAAAACCATGGGCTCCGGTATGATCGATGTGACCCAGGTGGACAATTACGTCATTTTCGCCGGTTTGATCGGCGCGATCATCTGGGACCTAATCACCTGGCAGATCGGTCTACCCACCAGTTCATCACACGCTTTGATCGGCGGATATGCCGGCGCAGCCATACTCAAGGCAGGATTTGGTGTTCTGGTACCCGGGGGTTGGACGAAAACCCTGTCCTTTATCATCATCGCACCTGTTCTGGGGTGGATCCTTGGCACACTAAATATGCTGGCGCTCTACTGGTTATTCCGAAAAAAGAATCCGGCAGATGTTGATCATATCTTTCGTAAGGGCCAGTTGTTCTCGGCCGGTGTATACAGCTTGAGCCATGGGACGAATGATGCCCAAAAAACTATGGGGATCATTGCCGGTGTACTGTTCACCGTTCCCGCGTACCGTTTTCTGGTGGCGGATGCCAATGGACACCTGACCATCCCCTTCTGGATCGTGATGATGGCTCATGCCGCCATCGCCCTGGGTACGTTATCCGGAGGCTGGCGGATCGTACACACAGTGGGCAGCAAGATCACCAAATTGAAACCTATCGGCGGATTCGCGGCTGAGACAGCCGGCGCGGTTACCATCATTATGTCATCCATCCTGGGTATTCCAGTTTCCACGACCCATACCATTACCGGCGCCATTGTGGGTGTAGGCGCAGTGCGCAGCAAACGAGCTGTGCGCTGGTCGGTGGCCGGAAAGATCGTCTGGGCCTGGATATTGACCATCCCGGCAGCGGCGGTTATCGCCATGATCGCCTACGAAGCCATCATGTTGATTACCCGTCTTTTCTGACCTGACGCTAAATAGTTATTCTGCAAAAAATGAAATCCATTTCCCCGGCTCACCGGGGTTTTTGATTCATTCCTTTTATCGCCGGATAGATCGCGCGATAATTTTCATACGCCCGATCATACATATCAACATAGTCAGGCCGTGGTCTGACAAGAATCCCGGTGCCTGAATACTGTCTATCTGTCACAATTGAAGTATCCTTGAACACCCCGGTTCCAATACCCGCCAGAATTGCGGCGCCGTATCCCGTAGCCTGTTCGGTATTGCCGGGTTGAACCGGAAGGTTGAAAATATCGGCCTGCAACTGAAGCCAAAGGGGGTGTTTTATGGAAGCGCCTGTCGCGATGATCATATCGGGAACAACACCGGCTTCTTTGATCAACTCCAAACCCTGACGCAGGGCGAAGACCACTCCCTCCATCACCGCCCTGACCAAATGAGCACGTCCGTGTTCCAGTCCCAGTCCAACAAATGCCGCCCGGATGGAAGGATCCATGACAGGTGTGCGTTCCCCCACCAGGTAAGGCAAAAAGAATAATCCCTGCGCAGCGGCTTCCACGGTAAGTGCGGCATCAGCCAGAAACGCGTACGATTGGTCAGGCCAGAGCTGGTTTTTGAGCCAGTTAAGAGCAAGGCCGGCTGAAAGAATGGCTGTCTCCAGGTGCCAGCGTTCAGGTAAGGCGTGGCAGAACAGGTGCATACGCAAATTCGGATCATGCACCGGTTGTGAGAGCGGGGCAAAGAGCTGACCGCCGGTTCCAATAGTGCATGAAACCTGACCTGGTTCGATCACCCCCTGCCCCAAAGCCTGCAATGAAACATCACTGCTGCCAAAAATAACAGGGGTGCCCTCCATCAGGCCGCATAATTTAGCCATTTCAGGGAGCAATCCTCCGGCAATGTCCTTCGATTCACTGATGGGAGGAAGATATTCATCGGGCAGGTTGATCATCTCCAGCAGGGGTTGACACCAGTTACGATGATGCGGGTCAAATAGCAATGTTGAAGAACCATCGCCGGGCTCTGCACCGATGGTTCCTGTAAGCCGGTAGCGGATGTAATCCTTGGGTAACAGTAGATGCCGGGTTTTCATTGCGGTCTCCGGCTCATTTTCTGTCAGCCAGAGCCAGGATGGAAGCATGAAACCGGTGGCCAGGGGATTACCCAGCCAGTCTGCCTGCCGATCACGGCCGAGTATTTGTTCAATACGTTTTACCTGGTCCTTTGACCTGCGGTCCGCCCAAATGATGGCCGGCCGCAGGACATCACCTTTTCCATCCAGACACACCAGCCCATGCATCTGTCCAGCCAGACCGATTCCCGCAACTTGCCGTGGATCAATCCAGCTGTCAGATATTGCCACCCGTATGGTCTGAATAACAGCGTCCAACCAGATTTCTGGATCCTGTTCAGCCCAATCCTGACGCGGCGAGGAAATCGGGTACTCCTTATTCACCCACGTTACCAGTAAGCCGCCATCGTCAATGATCACAGTCTTGGTATTTGACGTACCGATATCGATTCCCAACAGGTATTTTTTCTGGTGTCTGGCATCCATTGGTTATTATTTACCTGTCATCCATATCAGCATGACAATATTCACCGTTCATTTTTGAAATTCGTCGATTCCCGGATGATGATCTGTCCTTTTAAAATAACCTGCAACGGAAGACGTTTGGGATTCTCAATGCGCTGCATAAGCAAATCAACCGCCATCCGCGCGATCTGGTCGGTCGGTTGCCGCACAACGGTAATGGAGGGACGAACCAGGGTCATCCAGGCCACATCATCATATCCCACAATCCCAAGCTCTTCCGGGATTACCACACCCAATTCATTAATGGCCTGTAATGCACCCGCCAGAACCAGGTTATCCGAGGTGAAGACTGCATCAGGCCTTGGTGATATGCCCAGTAGTTTTTTCGTCGCGTTATACCCTGATTCAAAGCTGGGGTGAGCCATAATAACAGCGGGAGACGCAAGACCAGCCGCAGCGATGGCCTTTTCAAACCCGGAACGCCTTTCAATACCGGTGGTGACATTGCAGAATATCCCGGCAATTCGCCTGTACCCTTTCTCAATCAGGTGGTTGGTAAGGTTGAAAGCCGAATCTCGATTGTCAATAATGATCGTGTCGACTTCCATTCCTTTCACCGCGCGATCATACACGACCACGGGAATATTCAAACCGAGTGTCTGGAAATTCTCTGACGCTTTCTGAGTGGGAGAAAGAATTACTCCGGCTACGTTCTTGTCGATCATCTCACGAAGATAAAATTTTTCCTTTTTTTCATCCTCGTCGGAGTTGCAGAGAAAGACGCTGTATCCCTTTTCATAAGCGCAATCTTCCACAGAGCGGCTTACATCCGTGAAGAAAGGATTGCATACATCTGAAACGATTAAACCCAGAGTGGTTGACTGTTGGGAACGCAGGGATCGGGCTACCTGGTTTGGACGGTAATCCAGTTCGCGAATGGCTTCCATCACCCGTGCACGAACATCTTCTGAAACATAAGGTTTGTTGGAAAGGACACGAGAAACGGTCGAAGTGCTTACTCCCGCCTTGATCGCGACTGTTTTTATACTGTTCATATTATGGATCCTTCTGGTGGATAAACAATTTTACTATGGTAGTCAGCCATCATATATCAATCTATTCTAATAACGTTTTCACAATTATGGAATAACCAGGCAAATAAAAGGCCATTCCGATACATATTCTGAAATCGTTATCATATTAGCTACTCAATACAAAACCAATCTTTACGATGATAACGGGGTTTTTGTGCAATAAATACTGATTTTTATCATGTTTTTACGGTGACATACTCTGTGACATATGACTATTGACTCGCATGTGTAAGAACGTTTACTATAACCACGTCTGGCATCGATTTCACATTCCTGGCAATCTGGTTTCAGGCGAGGAAAGGAGGTTCTTTGCATAACGTGTAATTACGCTCCGCCAGGTCTGTTTTCCCCTGTAATACATTTCACAATAGCTGAATAGGAAAGGCGAGGAGAATTATGAGTAAGTTCTTCAAGTTCGTGCTTTTTATTGTACTGGCGTCCCTGATGGTGACGGCCTGTCAGCCTGCGCCCACAGCGGCTCCGGCAGCTCCGGCTGAACCCGCCGCCGCAGCGCCCGCTGCTGCTTCCGGTCCGGTCAAAGTTGGTCTGATCACCAAAACCGACACCAATCCCTTCTTTGTCAAAATGAAAGAAGGCGCCGAAGCTGAAGCCAAAGCCAAAGGCGCAGAACTGATGACCGCCGCCGGTAAATTTGACGGCGACAATGCCGCCCAGGTGACCGCCATCGAGAACATGGTCTCCGCCGGCGTCAAAGGCATCATGATCACCCCCAGCGACACCAAAGCCATCGTCCCCGCCATCAAGAAAGCCCGTGATGCCGGTGTCATGGTCATCGCCCTCGATACCCCCACCGATCCCCAGGATGCCACCGACGCGCTGTTTGCCACCGATAACTTCAAAGCCGGCGTGCTCATCGGCCAGTATGCCAAGGCCGCCATGGCTGGCAAAACCCTCAAGATCGCCACGCTTGACCTCAAACCCGGCATTACCGTCGGTGTCCTGCGGCACAACGGTTTCATGTCTGGCATGGGCCTGGCCAAAGTTGATTCCTCTGCTCCTGACAACGTGAATTCTCCCGAAGTCGTCTGCAGCCAGGATACCGAAGGCAATCAAGCCAAAGGCCAGACTGCCATGGAAAACTGCCTGACCAAAGACCCCGACATCAATCTGGTCTACACCATCAATGAGCCTGCCGCCTTCGGCGCCTATCAGGCACTAAAAGCCGCCGGCAAGGAAAAAGATGTCATGATCGTCTCTGTGGACGGCGGTTGTGCCGGTGTACAGGGCATTGTCGACGGGCAGATCGCAGCCACTTCTCAGCAATATCCGTTGAAAATGGCCTCCATGGGCGTTGCGGCTACCGTTGATTTCGTTACTAACGGTAAAAAAGCCTCCGGGTATACCGACACCGGCGTAACTCTGATCACCGATAAACCGGTAAGCGGAGTCGAGAGTGTCGATACCAAAGTCGGCCTGGATATGTGTTGGGGCGAGAAACCCGCCGCCGCCGCGCCCGCTGCTGCCGCCGGTCCGGTCAAAGTTGGTCTGATCACCAAAACCGACACCAATCCCTTCTTCGTCAAAATGAAAGAAGGCGCCGAAGCTGAAGCCAAAGCCAAAGGCGCAGAACTGATGACCGCCGCCGGTAAATTTGACGGCGACAATGCCGCCCAGGTGACCGCCATCGAGAACATGGTCTCCGCCGGCGTCAAAGGCATCATGATCACCCCCAGCGACACCAAAGCCATCGTCCCCGCCATCAAGAAAGCCCGTGATGCCGGTGTCATGGTCATCGCCCTCGATACCCCCACCGATCCCCAGGATGCCACCGACGCGCTGTTTGCCACCGATAACTTCAAAGCCGGCGTGCTCATCGGCCAGTATGCCAAGGCCGCCATGGCTGGCAAAACCCTCAAGATCGCCACGCTTGACCTCAAACCCGGCATTACCGTCGGTGTCCTGCGGCACAACGGTTTCATGTCTGGCATGGGCCTGGCCAAAGTTGATTCCTCTGCTCCTGACAACGTGAATTCTCCCGAAGTCGTCTGCAGCCAGGATACCGAAGGCAATCAAGCCAAAGGCCAGACTGCCATGGAAAACTGCCTGACCAAAGACCCCGACATCAATCTGGTCTACACCATCAATGAGCCTGCCGCCTTCGGCGCCTATCAGGCACTAAAAGCCGCCGGCAAGGAAAAAGATGTCATGATCGTCTCTGTGGACGGCGGTTGTGCCGGTGTACAGGGCATTGTCGACGGGCAGATCGCAGCCACTTCTCAGCAATATCCGTTGAAAATGGCCTCCATGGGCGTTGCGGCAACCGTTGATTTCGTTACAAACGGCAAGAAAGCTTCCGGATATACCGATACAGGTGTCATGCTGATCACCAATAAAGCCGTCGAAGGTGTCGAGAGTGTAGACACCAAAGTTGGGCTTGATAAATGCTGGGGGAATAAGTAATATCAAAGTTGATATTCGGATGGCGGCCTGTCTTTACCGGATGGTGCCGCCATCCTTATCCCCCCCTCCCAGGAAAATCCAATGAAAAAAACACAAATTACCGAGATCTTTTCCAAACCCGCCGTAGGTCCTCTGCTGGCTTTATTGCTCACCTGTATTTTCTTCGCCACGCGCACAGACCGTTTCTTGACGGGCGGCAATCTATCCCTCATCGTCCAACAGGTGATGGTGGTGGGCACCCTGGCCATCGGGCAAACCATGGTTATTCTGACCAGTGGCATTGACCTGTCCGCTGGATGGGTCATGGCTCTGGGCGGCATTATCATGACAACCCTGGCCGTGAACTTTGGCATTCCCCCCTTGCTGGCACTGGCGCTTGGGATATTGTTGTGTGTCGGATTTGGTCTTGTCAACGGCCTGCTGGTCACCATTATTAAACTTCCTCCATTTATTGTCACCCTGGGAACGTTCAGTATCGCCCAGGCTTTGACGTTAATCATCTCAAATGCACAAACGGTAACGAATGTCCCTGCTGAAATGACCGCCCTGGGAAATACGTTCAAAATCTTTGGCACCCAGATCACTTATGGCTCTGTCTTGATGCTGATTTTGTTCTTCATCGTCTGGTTTGTGCTGCAATACACGACACTTGGCCGGCAGATCTATGCTGTTGGCGATAATCCTGAAGCAGCCCGTCTGGCCGGTATTAATACAACCAAAGTCTTACTCGGCGTCTACGCTTCAGCCGCATTCCTGTATGCCATTGGCGCCATTTTGCTGGTATCACGTACCAGTGTGGGTGATCCCAACGCCGGTGGTGACGCCGCCATGTCCAGCATCACTGCCGTGGTTTTGGGTGGCACCAGCCTGATGGGCGGCCGGGGGAATCTGCTTGGCACCCTGGTTGGCGCCATGATTATCGGTGTTTTCATTAATGGTTTAACTCTGATGGGTGTTCCTTCCATTTATCAGCTACTCATCACCGGTATCCTGGTCATTCTCGCTGTGTCGGTTGACGTGCTCTCTCATCGCGGTAAATAGACGCCGGGCTATTCAGGAGTATTACACATGAACCCTGTATCCGATTCCCTCATTCTCGAAATCAAAGGATTATCTAAAACGTTTCCCGGCGTAAAGGCTCTGGATTCGGTGGATATGACCATCCGGAGGGGTGAGATCCTTGCTCTGGTAGGCGAGAATGGGGCTGGAAAATCAACGCTTATTAAAATTCTGGCTGGCGCATACCGAAAAGACAAAGGCGACATACACTTTAATGGCGAGGCAATTGATATACGAAATCCACATCATGCCCAGCAAATTGGTATTTCGACAATTTTTCAAGAATTCAATCTTGCTCCACATCTCAGCATTACAGAGAATATCCTTCTTGGGCAGCTCCCTCAGAAAGGCCCAATGGTAGATTGGGCCACGGCAAAAAGGACCGCCAGCGATATTCTGGAGCGCCTCGGGGTTAAAATGCCCATGAATGCTCTGGTTGGCACGTTGTCCGTTGCCGAAAAGCAGCTTGTGGAGATTGCCAAGGCACTGGCACACAAATCCAAAGTGCTGATCATGGACGAACCATCCGCCGTGCTTGGTGAACGCGATATGGACAAGCTCTATGCGGTGATTCGTTCATTGAAATCAGATGGAATGACCATCATCTACATCTCCCACCGTTTGAAAGAGATCTTTGATATTGCCGATCGGGTGACAGTATTGAAAGACGGCTGTCTGGTAGGCACCAAAAATGTTACCGAAGTAACCATGCCCGAACTTGTGCGTATGATGATCGGCCGCGATCTGCAGGATATTTACCCCAAACGCAAAAAACCATCGACAGACATTGTTCTGGAAGCCAATCATATTTCCAGACCCGGTGTGTTGGATGATATTTCCTTCAAATTGCATGCGGGTGAGATCATCGGCATCTCCGGTATGCGCGGGTCTGGCCGAACTGAGCTGGTACGCGCCATCTTTGGCGCGGATGCCCATAAAGGAACGATCACCATATCCGGAAAAACAGTATCCATACATACTCCTGGAACGGCCATTGCCAACCAGATCGGCCTGGCCACGGAAGACCGTAAAGCCGAAGGGTTGTTTATGCAAATCAACCTGAAGAGCAATGTGACCATATCCAACCTCAAAGATATCAGCTGGGGAACGGTGATCAGCAAGAAAAAAGAGTTATCAAAAGTGCTTCAATTGATCAAAACCCTGGTCATCAAGACACCCGGCCCCGAATTCATGGTGGCCAATATGAGTGGTGGGAATCAACAAAAGGTGATTCTGGCCCGCTGGTTGAATATCAAACCCAAAGTTTTAATCCTTGACGAACCCACCCGCGGCATTGATGTCGGCAGTAAATACGAGATTTACCAGATCATGACCCAGTTAACCGAGCAGGGTGTCGGATTGATCATGGTCTCCTCGGAATTGCCTGAAATCCTGGGAATGAGCGACCGGGTTCTGGTTATGCATGACGGAAAATTGGTTAAAGAACTACCGCGTGCTGAGGCCAGTGAAGAAGTGATCATGTCGTACGCAGCTTGAGAAAAACAATTCTGACTGACTGTGGTATTGTCTGAGTCAGTCATAAATTAATTATTGCCGTAGGAATGCCCTCTGTTGTGATCCTGACAGAGGGGTTGATACAACCTGTTTTTTTTTAGGAAAAGAGGCACCATGAATTACTATGGAGGAGTTGAGACCGGGGGAACCAAGTTTATCTGCGCCATCGGGAGCGGCCCTGACGACGTGGTAAAACAAGTTACATTCCCCACCACCACACCGGATGAAACCATCGGCAAAGCCCTCCATTTCTTCCGTGAACACATACTAGACTACGATATCAAATCAATTGGAATTGGCACATTCGGTCCAGTCGATCTGGAAAAAGACTCTCTCACATTTGGATACATCACCACCACTCCAAAACCCGGCTGGAGAAACACAGACCTGCTGGGCTGTTTTAAGCGGGCATTCCCAATACCAGTAGCCATCGATACGGACGTGAACGCCGCGGCTCTGGGAGAGTTTTTGTGGGGGAACGCGGTGGGAGTAGACCCGTTTGTTTATTTCACCATCGGCACAGGTATCGGCATGGGCGGTCTGGTCAACAATTCCCTGTTACACGGCCTTACCCACCCTGAAGCCGGTCATATGATCATGAAACATGATCTGGTCAGAGATCCATTCCCTGGAGCCTGTACCTATCACAGGGATTGTTTTGAAGGCCTTGCGACCGGGTTCGCGATTCAGCAGCGTTGGGGGCAGCGCGGCGAAACCCTGCCCGATGATCATCCAGCCTGGAAGCTGGAAGCTCACTACATTGCACAGGCAATGGTCAACACGATCCTGATGTTATCGCCGCGGAGAATCATTCTGGGAGGCGGTGTGATGCGGAAGGAATTTCTTTTTCCATTGATAAGAAGCGAAGTGATCGAGTTATTAAATGGATACGTGCAATCGCCATACATACTTGACCGCATTGAGGAATTGATTGTTCCACCCAGGTTGGGCGGGTGCGCAGGTGTTCTGGGCTCAATCGCCCTGGGCATAAGCGCCATAGAAATTGCGTAAAGAATCTACCATTACATAATTATTCAGCGAATGGAAAGTTTATGAAAGAACTAAAGATAACGGGTTTACAACATCTGGGAATACCGGTCGCAAATTTAAAAACATCATGTGGTTTCTATGAAAGACTCGGATTCTCATGTGTTTTTCAATCAACCCTGACAACTGATGATGAAACCACCCTGGTGGCCATGCTGACTCTGGGCAATTTAACCATTGAATTGTACGAAAAATCTGGAAATACAAATCAAGTACTGGCATCCCGCACTGATGGATATGTGGATCATTTCGCGTTGAATGTGGCAAATATCGATGAATTATTCAATGAAGCCAGGGCGAGAGGTTGGATAATCCTGGAAGCCAATGCGCCCGTCTTTCTGCCCTTCTGGAAAAATGGCGTCAAGTACTTCACCGTTCGCGGACCGGATGGTGAAAAGGTTGAATTCAACCAGATTTTATAAACCCTTCCCCAAAACACATCCATCTTCTCTTCTTCATAGCGCACACCTGCGTGGAAACTTCTTCACGCAGGTGTTGCGCTTAATTCACAGATTCTGCAAAATTTAAAGTTTACATGGTTGATTCATGGATTCTGTTTGACATCCCGACCTCCCTGTGATAACATCCATCCAGTATGCGAAACCAGATGTCCGCCCATTTGCATCATCATCGAATTCACACCCTCGAATCTTTCCGGCGGGCGCTTTAGCGCATACCTGTAACACAGACGTACACAAACCCAACCAGCCCCCGGAAGACCGGGGGCTTCTTCTTTAGTTAATGGAGCAGCCCATGTTTCCCATTTATGATGTTGAGACCGCCCAAAAAACCATTCTGAAGCGCACCCCCCTGGACGATATGCCCGTTCCATCGCAGGTGTTGGAACGCCTTAAGACAACGTTCGGCCGGGATATCTCCCCCTCCGAAGCCGTCCGTCAGATCATCCGTGAAATCCGCGTCGAAGGTGATTCTGCCCTCCGCCGGTGGACCAAAACCCTTGATGCCGTGGATATCGCGGATAATCGTATCCCCGCGTCAAAAATCCAGAACTCCCTCGAAAAGCTCGAACCCGCATTGCGACAGGCACTCGAAACCTCAGCCAGTCGGATCGAACAATTTTATCGCAAACAACCGGCCATCTCCTGGCTGGATCAATCCATGGGCGGTTCGCTTGGACAGATGCTGCGCCCCATGGAGCGCGTGGGGATCTATGTACCCGGCGGTACAGCCCCCCTCCCTTCCACCGTATTGATGACCGCCATACCGGCGCGTGTGGCCGGGGTGAAACAGATCGTCATGGTCACTCCTCCGGCTCGCGGGACGGGTGAGGTCAATCCGGTCATTCTGGCGGCGGCGGCCATCGCCGGAGTGGATGAAGTGTACGCGGTCGGCGGCGCGCAGGCTGTGGCTGCCCTGGCGTACGGCACCGAAACCATCCAACCGGTGAACAAGATCGTCGGACCCGGCAACCTGTTTGTCACCCTGGCAAAACAGCAGGTTTTCGGCACTGTGGGCATTGATGGCCTGGCCGGTCCAACAGAAACCATTGTCATCGCGGATGAAAGCGCGCGCCCCGATTGGGCGGCGGCGGACCTGCTGGCACAGGCGGAACACGACATTCTCGCGGCGGCTATTTTATTGACCCCATCGAGAAAGGTCGCAGAAGCTGTGCAGAAGGAAATGGCGGCCTGGCTGGAAGGCCGCAACAACGCGAACCTCTCCCGCACGGAAATATTCAATATCTCTCTGCAGAATCGCAGCGGTGCGGTGATCACGGCTGATATCGAAGAAGCCGTGGAAATATCCAATCAGTATGGCCCTGAGCACCTCAATCTGGCCGTCCGCGACCCGTGGAATTACCTTGAAAAGGTAACCTGCGCGGGCGGCGTGTTTGTGGGAGAAACATCCTGCGAGGTGATGGGTGATTACATAGCCGGGCCCAGCCACGTGATGCCCACAGGCGGATCCGCCAAATTTGCCTCTCCGCTCAATGTGTGGGATTTTCTGCGCATCATCAGCGTGGTCGGCCTTAATCAGGCCGCGGCAGCCGATCTCGGACGCCAGGCGGATATCATCGCGAGGGCGGAAGGCCTGAACGCCCATGCCCTGGCAGGCCGTTTACGGGCTTCCTGACAGTATCTATTAACAGAAAAGCTGACGTCTTTTCTGAAACACCAATTTTCTGGAGGAAATATGAAAAAGTTGTCTGTAAAATTCATTCTTATTCTTACCGCCATCGTAATGCTGGCCGCCTGCGCAGCGCCGGCCGCTCCGGCCGCCCACCTGGCGGATGCCGTATCTGCCCAACCGGCTGCCGCGCCGACCAAAGTACGCATTGGCACCCAGCCATGGATCGGGTACGGCCCCTGGTGGATCGCCAAGGAAAAGGCTCTGTTCGAGAAATACGGTCTGGATGCCGAATTGATCGACTTCATTGAAGATAAAGAAGTCAACGCCGCCTTCGCCAGCGGCAATATGGAAGCCGCCAACCTGGCCACCCACACCGCCATCAAACTTTTCAGCGTGGGCGTTGACCTCAAGCTGGTTCTTCTCGAAGATGTTTCCACCAGCGCGGACGCCATTCTTTCCGGCGAGGGCATCAACAGCATCGCCGACCTGAAAGGAAAACAGGTGGCCTATGAAGAAGGCACCACCAGCGACCTGCTCCTCAATTACGCCCTCATGCAGAACAAAATGACCCTGGATGACATCACCCCGGAACCCATGCCGGCCAGCGACGCGGGAGCTGCCCTGATCAGCGGCAAAGTCCCCGCGGCGGTGACCTATGAACCCTACATCAGCGAAGCCCTCAAAGAGAACGCCAAACTGAAGGCCCTCTACAAAGCGGAAGAACGTCCCGGCTTGATCTCGGACGTACTGGTGATCAGTGGTAAATTCGCCAAAGAAAATCCGGAAGCAGCCAAATCGCTGATGAAAGTCTGGGGCGAAGCGTTGGACTTCTACAATAATGACAAAAAAGCCGGACAGGAGATCATTGCCAAAGCTGTTGACAGCGCGCCGGAAGATCTGGTGACTGCTTTTGATGGTGTCAAATTTTACGGTTTGAAAGAAAATCAGGCGGACCTGACAGGCAGCTTTATGGACACCATCAAGGACGTGGCGGAAGTCTCCCTGGAAATTGGTTTGTTTGAGGAAATCCCGGACCTCAGCAAATTGGTTGATGCATCTTTCGTAAAATAACCAATGCCAACCACAGGTACAAACAGTACTTCTTTCCAGAAGCCGCGCCGCAAAACGCGGTTTCTGGAATTGCGCGCTGATATTCCGGCAGGTATGTACGTTACTGCCGGCATATCTTTCATCAGTTTTTTTGTGCTGGTCTGGCTCATTCTCACTTCGCTGGAACTGGTTCCCCCCATGTTCCTGCCGGGGCCGCAATCTGTGTGGCATGAACTTGCCCGGCAGATACGGGAAGGCATTCTGTTAAAAGACGCCGGTGCCAGCCTGTACCGCATCACACTGGGTTGGTTGGTATCCACCCTGCTGGCGCTTCCAGTCGGTATTCTGATGGGTAACTTCCGCTTCTTTGAAGGCCTGTTTGAACCGTTCATTGACCTGGTGCGCTACATGCCGGCTGTGGCCTTTGTCCCTCTGACCATCTTGTGGACAGGCGTGGGTGACGGCCAGAAGATATTGATCCTCTTCATCGGCACATTCTTTCAGGAAGTATTGATGATTATGGACAATGTAAAAAGCGTTCCGCGCGAGCTGATCGAAGTCAGTTCAACTTTTGGACTATCACGCACTGAAATCCTCTGGAACGTCATACTGCGCTATGCCCTGCCGGGAATCTGGGATACCTTCCGCATCACACTTGGCTGGGCGTGGACATATCTGGTGGTGGCTGAACTGGTAGCCGCCAATGTCGGGCTTGGATATCGCATCATGCGCGCCCAGCGTTTTTTGCAGACCGAATCCATCATCCTGGGCATTCTGGTCATCGGGCTGCTTGGATTGTTCACCGATATGGCCTTCAAGATTTCATACCGGCGCATGTTCCGCTGGATGGACAGAAAGGGTTGAGCCATGTCAGATCCCATGCTTGAAATGCAGAACATCCGCGTTTTGTTCAAGCCCTCCCATCAACCCGAAATCGTAGCGGTGGATGATGCCTCAATCAGCGTGCGCGCCAATGAGTTTGTTTCGCTCATTGGTCCCTCGGGCTGCGGAAAGTCCACCCTGCTTCGGGCGGCTGCCGGATTGGAGCAGCCTTCCTCGGGTGTGATCCTGGTGGAAGGGGCGCCGGTTGATCGTCCGGGAGCCGACAGGGGTATGGTTTTTCAAACCTATACTCTTTTTCCCTGGCTGTCGGTCAGGGAAAACATCCGTTTTGCCCTGAAGAAATCAAAGCTTTCGATGGAAGAAAAAGATGAACGGGTACAGCGGTACATCAAATTGATCGGGCTGGAGGGATTTGAGAATTCCTTCCCCAATCAGTTATCCGGCGGGATGCGTCAACGGGTGGCCATCGCCCGCGCGCTGGTCTATCAACCCAAGATATTGCTGATGGATGAACCGTTTGGCGCACTGGACGCCCAGACGCGTCTATTGATGCAGGAACTTTTGCTGCAGGTGTGGGAAAAAGAACGTACCACCGTCCTCTTTGTCACCCATGATGTAGAAGAAGCCATTCTGCTCTCTGATCGTGTTCTGGTAATGACATCACTTCCCGGGAAAATCAAGACCGAGATTCGCATTGATCTTCCCCGCCCCAGAAAAGTGATGGAAATGGAAACCAGTGTTCCATTCGCGGGGTATAAAAAACAACTTCTCGAACTGGTTCGTGAAGAAGCCCGCAAGGTATTCGCGATTGACCACTCCAGAGAATTATTGAAATAAACTGGATTCTAAATGAAAAAAGCTCTGTACAAGTGTGACAGAGCTTTTTTGCGTCCTGGTACAGCAATCAGATCCCGGGAGAGGCTGTTCCGGTTCTCTTTACATTACAGTCACGTTTTTCTCCTCTAACACTGGCTAATAAATCCGCTCAACGGGATGTTTGTTTTCCAACAATAATTGCCTGAAAAAGGCTTATATAAAATTTATAAGAAATAGATGCGAACCGTCCTGCTTTCTTGACGCTCCCCTACCGGCATGGTATGATTCTTCCATAGGTTTTAGCACTCTAACGACGAGAGTGCTAATTCTTGAAAATGGACATATTATCTGATCGCCAGAAAATGCTTTTAACCCTCGTGATCCACGAGTACACCCGAACGGCAGTACCGGTCGGGTCTCAGTCGTTGGTTGAGCATTATCACCTTGATCTGAGTTCCGCCACGGTACGCAATGAGCTGGCCGCGCTGGAAGATATGGGCTATCTGCGCCAGCCGCACACCTCCGCGGGGCGTTCCCCCACGGAAGATGGTTACCGTTACTTTGTCAGCCAGCTCCTTCAGCAAACCGACCTGCCGGCGGAAACGCGCCGCACCATCAGCCACCAGTTCTATCAGATGCGCAATGATTCAGACCAGTGGATGCGTCTGGCCGCTTCGGTACTGGCCAACCAGTCGCGTGCCGTGTCACTTGTTACAGCTCCACGGCCGGAGAATGCCATTTTCAAACACCTTGAATTGATCTCAACCCGTGGACATCAGGTTTTAATGGTCATGGTGATGACCGGCGGAGAAATCAATCAGCGCATTTTTACCCTGAATGAGATCTACACGCAGGAGCAACTTTCCACGGCAGCCGCTGCCATCACTTCGGCCGCCCAGGGGTTGCGTCTGGATTCGCTACATAACATCCGTGTCCGATTGGACCCACTCGCCCAGAGTATTCTTGACCTTTTGATCCCGGAAATCAGCCAGACCGGACAGTCGCCGCTGAGCGAAGTCTATATGGACGGCATGACCAACGTTCTAGCCGAGCCGGAATTTTCAGGCTCAGAAGAGGCCCGGCGGGCATTTCGCCTGCTGGAAGAACGCTCCTTGCTGGATGATCTGCTCTCCCGGTCTTTCACCGGCAACACCCTGGGTGGCGTGCATGTCATCATCGGCGGCGAAGGCGCCTGGGAAGAACTACGGCAGTGCTCCATAGTACTGGCCAGGTATGGTACACCCGGCCAGGTGACCGGAACTCTGGGAGTGCTTGGCCCCATGCGCATGTCATACGGAAGATCCATTTCAGCCGTCCGGTTCCTTTCCGGACTGCTATCAGAACTCGTCAGCACAGGGCTGGCGGATTAATTCACGCAATTGAGGTAAGGTATGACAGAAGAACACAAAAAACGAGAATCGAAGCACTCTGCTGAAGTTCATACACAACCCGCAGAGGAACACATCTCCCCGGGAGCCGTAGAATCAGAGACACCTGAACCCGTTTCCGCCGAACTGGAAAAGGTTCGCGGAGAGGCAAAGGAGTATTTTGAAGGCTGGCAGCGCGAACGGGCTGACTTTGCCAATTACAAGAAACGCATCGAGCGTGATCAGGTTCAATTATCACAGAACCTGAATGGCAACATCATCAAGAAATACCTGGTTGTCGTGGATGATATGGAACGTGCCCTCAAAAACCGCCCGGTTGATCCCGAAGGAGCAAAGTGGGCAGAGGGTATCGATTTAATCTACCGTAAATTACAAACCATTCTTGAAAACGAAAATGTGAAAATAATACCGGCCGAATCCGCCGAATTTGATCCCAATATTCATGAAGCCATTTCGCATGAAGACAGCCCCGACCATGAAAGCGGTCAGGTGATCGAAGTCTTGCAGCAAGGGTACACGATCGGGGATCGGGTACTGCGTCCGGCACTGGTACGAGTCGCTAAATAGGAGGAACTCATGGGAAAAATCATTGGAATTGATCTGGGCACCACCAACTCCGTCGCCGCGGTCATGGTCGGCGGTGAGCCGGTAGTCATCCCCTCGGCAGAAGGCGAACGTCTTGTTCCTTCAGTTGTAGCCGTAAACAAGAATCACGAACGACTTGTCGGGCGCGTAGCCCGCAACCAGTCCATTGTTAATCCGGAGAATACCATCTTCTCCATCAAGCGGTTTATGGGACGTAAATTCGAAGACGCGGAAGTGCAGCGCACCCTCAGCCGGGTTCCCTACAAGGTGACCAAGGCTCCCAATGGCGATGTCCGTGTGGTGCTGGATGGCAAGGAATACTCCCCACCGGAAGTCTCTGCCATGATCCTGGCAAAATTGAAGTCTGACGCGGAAGCTTACCTGAGTGAGACCATCACACAGGCCGTCATCACAGTTCCGGCTTACTTTAACGACGCACAGCGCAACGCCACCAAAGACGCCGGCAAGATCGCTGGCCTCGAGGTACTGCGGATCATCAATGAACCGACCGCGTCTTCCCTTGCGTACGGTCTTGACAAGAAAAAGAACGAAGTTATCGCGGTCTATGACCTGGGCGGCGGTACCTTCGATATTTCCATTCTGGATGTCGGTGAAGGCGTTTTCCAGGTACGTTCCACCTCCGGTGATACCTTCCTGGGTGGCGATGATTTCGATCAGCGTATCATGGACTTCCTGATCGAAGAATTCAAGAAAGACAACGGTATCGATCTGCGCGCCGACCGCCAGGCTTTGCAGCGTCTCAAAGAAGCCTCTGAGAAAGCCAAGATTGAGCTTTCCACCATGATGCAGACGGAGATCAACCTGCCCTACATTACCGCGGATGCCAGCGGCCCGAAACATCTTTTGATCACCATGACCCGCGCCAAGCTCGAACAGCTTACCGGCGATCTGGTCACCCGCTCGCTGGATCCAGTTCGCCGCGCCATGTCTGACGCCAATCTGAAACCCGGCGACATCAATGAGGTCATTCTGGTCGGCGGCATGACCCGTATGCCTGCCGTTCAGGAAGCTGTGAAGAAGGAATTCAATAAAGACCCGCACAAGGGTGTCAACCCGGATGAGGTCGTGGCTGTTGGCGCGGCCATTCAAGCCGGTGTACTGGGCGGCGAGGTCAAAGACATTCTGCTGCTCGACGTGACCCCCCTGTCTTTGTCAGTGGAAACCCTGGGCGGAGTGGCCACCCCGATCATCGAACGCAACTCCACTATCCCCACCCGCAAGAGTCAGATATTCTCAACAGCGGCTGATGGGCAGACACAGGTAGAAATTCATATTTTGCAGGGCGAACGCCCCATGGCGGTGGATAACAAATCGCTGGGCCGCTTTATTCTGGATGGCATCCCCTCCGCCCCGCGCGGCATCCCGCAGATTGAAGTCACCTTCGATATTGATGCCAACGGCATCCTTAAAGTAACCGCCCTGGATAAAGCCTCAAACCGCAGCCAGCATATCACTATCACCGCCTCTTCAGGGTTGAGCGAAGCGGAAGTCGAAAAGATGCGCCGCGAAGCAGAAGCCAACGCGGAAGCGGACACCAAACGCAAGGAATTGATCGAAGTCCGCAACCATGCCGATAACATGGTCTACACCGCTGAGAAAACCCTGAAAGACTTTGCTGACAAGATCCCCGCGGATATGAAATCGAAAACTGAAGACGGCGTAAAGAAAGTCAAAGATGTACTCAACTCCGATGATCCCGCTGCCATCAAGAAAGCCACGGAAGACCTGGGCGCCATCGTCCAGAGTATGGGCGCCAGCTTTTACCAGCAGCCTGGCACCGCCGGTGCAGGCCCGGAGGCCGGCAGTGGAGCTGGTCCAGAACCCGGCCAGGCTCCCTCATCCGAAGGCCCATCTGACGGTGATGTGGTCGATGGAGAATTTAAGACAGTCTGATAATTTATGGCACAACGCGATTACTACGAAATTTTAGGCATTCCCCGAACGGCGACAGCGGACGATATCAAGTCCGCTTTTCGCCGTCTGGCGCGAGAATATCACCCTGACGTTAACAAATCGTCGGATGCCGAAGAGAAATTCAAAGAACTCAATGAAGCTTATGCCGTGTTGTCCGACCCGGAAAAGCGCGCCGCTTTTGACCGCTACGGGTTTGCCGGTGTGAACAATATGGGCGGCATGCCTGATTTCACGAATGTCGGGCTGGATGAGATTTTTGAAGAATTCTTCGGGTTTGGCGGACTGGGCGGAAGCCAACGCCGCCGGCGTAATACGCCTCGGCGGGGCGCCGACCTCAGCTACACACTGCAAATGACCTTTGAAGAGGCCTTCCATGGTGCAGAAAAAGAAGTCGAGATCACCCGCGACGAGCCATGTTCCGTCTGCAAAGGCAGCGGGGCTGAACCGGGCACATCACCCGTCAAATGTTCCACCTGCGGCGGCAAAGGTGAAGTACGCCAGATGCGCCAGACTTTCATTGGCTCAATGGTACAGGTGACCACCTGCCCGACCTGCAACGGCACCGGTGAGGTGATCAATTCACCCTGCCATGCCTGCCGCGGACATGGATTTGAACGCAAGAAATCCAAGAAGGTCGTCAACGTCCCCGGCGGCGTGGATAACGGCACGCAAATCCGCCTGGCGGGCGAAGGCCAACCCGGCGCTTTTGGAGGACCAAACGGCAACCTGTACTTTGAGGTGCAGGTCAAGCCGCACCAGTTCTTCCGTCGCAAGGGAGATGATATTTATCTGGATTACAGCATCAATATTGCCCAGGCAGCCCTTGGTTATGAGGCGGAAGTGCCGGTGATTGACGGCAAGGCGAAATTGAATATCCCCATGGGCACCCAGCCCGGCAAGGTCTTTACCCTCAAAGGGAAAGGTATGCCCCGCCTGCGTGGTATGGGGCGCGGTGATCAACATGTGGTGGTTACCGTTGAAGTACCCACCCGGTTGAACGTTGAGCAAAGAAAAGCGTTTGAAGAATTGAGCCGGGTGCTTGGAAACGAAGCCAAACCAACCGAACGTGGCTTTTTGGATTACCTTAAGGAGGTTCTGGGTGGCTGATCCCCGTTGGCTGGAAGTATCCCTCACCGGTAATGGTGAGATAGTAGAAGCCGTCAGTGAAGTGCTGGGGCGGTTCGTTACCGGTGGTGTAGTGACGGAATCGGGCGTGGAATATAACGATGCCGAAGATGAAGGCACACCAGTTGGCCCGGTTCGTATCTATGGATTCATCGCTGTGGATGAGAATTTGGAAAACACGCGGCGTAATCTTGAAGAAGCCCTGTGGCACATGGGGCAGATCCAACCTCTACCGCCGCTTGAGTTCCGTTACATCAACGACGAAAACTGGATGGCTGCCTGGAAAGAACATTACAAGCCCATTCCCATTGGGAAAAAGCTGCTGGTGCTGCCCGCCTGGCTGCCCAATACCTACCCTGATCGTATTGCCGTGCGGATTGACCCGAGCATGGCGTTTGGCACGGGTACCCACCCCACCACCCGGCTGTGCATGCAGGCCATTGAAGCCTATCAGGAACCGGGAAAGACGGTCATCGATGTGGGCTGCGGTTCCGGCATCCTCTCGATCACAGCCGCCCTGCTGGGTTCCGGCGAGATACTGGCCGTGGATATTGACAACGCGTCTGTGATATCGACGAAAGAGAACGCGCAAGCCAATGGTGTGCTGGAAAAGATCGAGACCGGTCTTGGATCGGTGAAAGAGGTGAAAAGCGGGCTGTATTCGCGCAAAAAAGCCCCGCTGGTTGTAGCCAATATTCTGGCGCCGGTGATCATCCGCCTGTTTGAAGCCGGCCTGGCAGACCTGCTGGCTGAAGGCGGCACGATGATCTTATCGGGCATTTTGGCCGAACAAGCCGATGGCGTTGAAGCCGCGGCTGTTGCGCGTGGATTGCATCCCGTGGAACGCCTGCAGATTGACGACTGGGTGGCGCAGATATTCAAGTCATAAATTATCACCTTGACCCATCTCAAAGAGATGGGTCAAGGCTTGAATCGGGGGTAATTGCCAGGGCAGAAAACCTCTCAAGCAATAACCAGATACCCCCTCCAACCTCCCCCATTTTCAAAAAGCGAAAATGGAGGAGACACTGGACTTGTAAACAAGAAAAAACCCTTAGGGTCTTAAAGACCCTAAGGGTTTGCTTATAAATAAATCCCGAATTTGAGATAGTTTCCACCTGAAATTGAGAACCATTCAAAAAGCACCTTCCCCCAATCCCAAACGCGGGATTAAGGGAAGGCCGGGATGGGGGCTTCCGGCTCGGCGGATTAGACTCAATTCAGTCTCTTACATTTCAAAACCCGAAAATAGAAGAGACCCAGGATCCATATTCAAGACTAAACCCTTAGGGTCTTAAAGACCCTAAGGGTTTGTTTTTTTAATGAATCCCGCCTCGTAGATTGGGCGAAGGCCGAGATGGGGGCTTCTGCCTCGTCAGAAAAGACTCTATCCAGCCTCATACATTTCAAAGTTAATAAAATAGTCATGTGACACGCCTTGTTATTAAAACCAGTCGAAAGTCACCTTCCCCCAATCCCAAACGCGGGATTGGGAGAAGGCCGGGATGGGGGATTCTGACTCGGTGGATTACACTCTATCCAGCCTCATTCATTTCAAAACCCGAAAATAGAAGAGACCCAGGATCCATATTCAAGACTAAACCCTTAGGGTCTTAAAGACCCTAAGGGTTTGCTTTTTAATGAATCCCGCCTTGTGGATTGGGCGAAGGCCGGGATGGGGAGTTTTATTTCATCCCGAACATGCTTGAGAACCCCTGCAATTTTCTTGAGGTATTCTCCGCTTCCCCGTATAATTCATCCATGTTTGACTTTCTGCAGGCTGGCCGCTGGATCATGTTCGCCGGCATCAGTTTAATCGTGATCGGGGGAGTGGTCTATTTACTCGGCAAGCTCGGCGGCTTCTCAAACCTTCCGGGTACCCTGCGGTATGAAGGCAACGGGATCACCTGCGTCTTCCCCCTGCTGGCAAGCATCCTTCTCAGCGTTATATTAACTCTGGTCCTAAATCTCCTGGCCCGTATTATAAAATGACCCGGCCTAAGACCGGGTTACCTGAGCGCCGCGATTGATCATTTCAAGGTGAAACACCCTGAAAAGCATATTCTTTTCTTCAAAACAACGACTCATGGCTTCTGTAGTTTTGTCTTCATTATCGGGCATGAAAGCGATTACGCTTGGCCCCGCGCCAGATAACGCGCCGGCAGCACCGCTCTGGTTGGCCGCCTGAACAGCTTCGAATGAACCGGGGATCAATGGAAGCCGGTATGGCTGATGGATACGATCCTCCAGACCCTCGCGAAGCAAATCCACGTCACCCAAACGCAACCCTTCGAGTATGGCGGGAATTCGTGAGATGTTGAATACCGCGTCCGCCATGGGGACAGTTTTTGGCAGAGCCTTTCGTGTGGTGTGCGTGGGCAGGTCAAGATTTGGCAGGACAACCACGGCATTATCCGGTTCAATATCAAACAACTGTGTTTTGTAGCGGCCGGCAACCTTACGTACCGCCACCAGGCCACCGTAAATAGCCGCGGCCACATTATCCGCGTGGCCTTCCAGCCCGGCGGAGATTTGCAGCCAGGTGTCCTTATTCTCGCAATCAGGGTCCAAAACTGTAGCAGCGATCACTCCAATCAACACAGCGGTCGCGCTGGAACCCAGGCCGGAGCCCAGTGGGATGTGGTTTTCGCAGCGAAAGATCGCTCCGGATGGAGGAGTGATCTTCAAGGTTTTCAATGTGTGTTCAAATGCCTTAATGATCAGGTTGTCCGCGTTTTCAGGAAGAATCCCCTCGCCTTCGCCGCTGATACGCACATGGTATCCTTTTCCTCCGATCTCCACATGCGCCTGATTCCATAGATTGAAGGCCACAGCGAGGCAATCAAAACCGGCGCCCAGGTTGGCGCTGGTAGCCGGAACGCGAATGTCAAAAGAAAGTGGTTGTTGGCCCATTAATTCTCCCCCATGATGGCGGCTTCAAGTGCGTCGGCTCTGGCGGGAATTAGTCGTGGGGCGGGCATGCTGGAAGCAATGATGTCGGGGTCCTTCATCCCGTGACCGGTACATACTATGCTGATGCGCTTTCCATCGGCATTGAATTTTCCGGCTTTAACTTCGTTGAGAAGCCCGGCCAGGCCGGCGGCTGAAGCTGGTTCCACCCAGACTCCGTTGGCGGCCAGCTTGCGCTGCGCTGCCAGTATATCGTCATCTGACACGGCGATGATTCGCCCGCCGGATTGTTCGGCTGCTTCCAACGCCTGCTCTCCGCGAGCCGGTTTACCAATGCGGATCGCTGTGGCTATCGTTTCAGGGTGTTCCACCGGGTGACCCAGCACCAACGGGGCGGAACCTTCGGCCTGCACTCCCAGAATGTGCGGTTTGGGGATGCCTTTCAGTTCGTTGTATTCTTTGAATCCCATCCAGTAGGCGGAAATATTTCCGGCATTTCCCACCGGCAGACACAGCCAGTCGGGCGAAAAACCAAGTTCATCACAAATTTCAAAGGCGGCGGTCTTCTGACCCTCCAGCCGGTAGGGGTTGAGTGAGTTAACCAGTGCGATCGGCGTGCGGTTGGATATTTCGACGACCAGGGTGAGCGCGTCATCAAATGAACCATCAATCTGAAAAACATCCGCGCCGTAAGCCACCGCGCCGGCCAGCTTGCCGGTGGCCACTTTCCCTTTGGGGATCAACACAATGGCACGCAGCCCGCTGCGAGCGGCGTACGCCGCGGCTGAGGCTGCTGTATTGCCAGTGGACGCGCAAATCACCGCTTTGGCGCCGCGACCCACCGCCTCACTGATGGCGACGGTCATTCCGCGGTCTTTGAACGAACCGGTGGGATTTAGTCCTTCAAATTTAACCCAAACTTTGCAATTCTTTCCCAATTCATCAGCAATTCGCGGCACCGGGATCAACGGCGTGCTGCCCTCCAATAATGTGACATTTTGAGTATGCTCAGGAATGTTAAGCAGAGGACGATAGCGGTCAATAACGCCGAGAACAGCCATGTGAGACTCCCGTATACAAAAATTCCGGAGGGGGTATCCCTCCGGAACCTAATTATAAACCCAACTCACCTACACCTCAGGGAGGATTTCAAAAGACGTGGTGATCTCAGCCACTCCACTCACGGTTGAAGCCACAGAACAATACTTCTTGTGCGAAAGTTCGATCGCCTGCGCAATGTCTTTTTCCTGGATCCCTTTTCCGCGGACTTTGTAAGACATGTGTATCTTCCGGAAAGTCCACGGGGGATCCGCATCCTGCTCCCCGGTGGTGCTGACCTCAAGAAAATCAAGCGGAGTACGTTTCTTGGCCATGATATCCACCACATCCACCGAGCTGCAGGAGGATACCGCCACCAGCAGTAACTCGGACGGTTTCATGCCTACACCTTCATCTGTTGTGGATAGAACCACCGAGTGATTGGTCGAATCAATACCCACGAATTGCTTTCCACCGATCCATTTGACTTTTGTTGTACCCATCCATCTACTCCTCAGTAGTTTTTTCTATAATACAATATTTTCATCGGGCCCGGCGAACCATATACATCTTCTTTTGAAGAATAAATAATGACAATTCTGTAAGTACGTAGTACATATTTACTACTTGACAGTTGAACGATTGTTCTGGTATAGTATTTCTATATGGTTTTATCAGGAGGAATGTACTATGCCAAGAAAGACAGTTGGGCTTAGCGATCGCCACAGGAAGATCATGGAGTTTCTGACGACCTTCGTGGAAAAGAACAGCTACTCTCCCTCCATCCGTCAAATCGGTGAAAGTATCGGGGTGAAATCCACCTCGCTGGTTGATTATTACCTGAATTATCTTGAGCAGGAAGGCTACATTGCCCGGGATGGCCGCGTTTCTCGCAGCATCCGCGTGTTCAAACCGATTTATCCTGAAGCCGGCGGACCAGCCTTAAACCCGGAGATACTTCACGGGCAAAACCCCGGTATTTCACTTACCGACATTCTACGCATCCCCATCTTTGGGCGTATCGTGGCCAGCGCGCCGCTCCCCATGCCTCCATCGGATATGGCCTACTTTGACCCCGAGTCCTCCGTCGAAATTGCCCGCAGCCTGCTGCCAGCCAAGGAAAAGATCAACGAACTGTTTGCCCTGGAAGTGGACGGTGACTCAATGATTGACGCCATGGTCAACGACGGCGATATCGTGGTCATGAAACACGCTGTGGATGCCATCAACGGCGACATGGTGGCCGTCTGGCTGGATGACGAGAACTCCACCACCCTGAAGTATTTCTATAAAGAGAACAACCGTGTGCGTTTGCAGCCCGCCAACCCATCCATGAAACCCATCCTGATCGACAATCCTTCTTCATTGCGTATCATGGGCAAGGTGGTCATGGTCATCCGGCAAGTCAAGTCGGTGGCTGTTTAAAGGATTGTTGCCAATCCTGTAGCGTAAGAGAATTTTCACAATAATCTACTGACTTGAAAATAATTCACTAAGAAATAAAAGACCACCAATTCATTGTGGTTTTTTATTTTATAATTCTCATTCACAACATCAAAATCCAAATCACTGCGGGGAGTAATCAATATGAAACGATGTCATATTCTTTTTGTTCTTTATGTCTTTATTTTGTCCGCATGCTCTCCGGTTTCTACTCCGATTTCCACTCCTATTCCCACTTTAACATTCACGCAAACCAGAACTCAGGTAGCTACCAATACCTTAGATCCTACTTCAACTCAAACATCTATACCAACTGAAGCTGTCACTTCTACTCCAATACCAACATCGACCCCGTCAGTAATCCCACCCAAGATTTACTCGCAAGCAGAAGCCGCAAATGTTGATGTTTCTTCCATACCAATTATTCCAAATCTGGTGTTCATGACCAAATCTATGCCGATGGCTTTGGGTAGTTCGCGTTGGTATGTTTCAACTAATGAGATATTAGAGAACAACATTAAATCGATGATTTGGTCTTTTAGTGTCGATGGAGTTTCTATACCTTTTGAAAACCTTGTTCGTAAGAATGTAACAGGTTTTACTCAAGGAGGGAACCATCCAGGGTTTAGTTTTTACACTATCCTGGATAATTGGGCTCCAGGAATCCATCATGCACAAAGTGGATGGACTATCGATAAAATCCTAAATGACGGTTTTTTCGATTATCAACCGGGTGATAAAAATCATCTTATCGACTCAACAATCTTTTTATTTAATGGTGAAACGAAAGAGAAGGATTATAAAAAATGGCCTATTGTTTATCAAGAGGATTTTGAAAATGGTGGGGGATATTTGACTTCATGGAAATTGGGCAACGACAATGATGATAGTATATGCGAAACCCGGGATGGGAAATTGGTTTGTTCCATCAGTAATGTTGTTTCCAGATTGACAAGATCAAAACCACTAGGTTTTATCTCATCAGATAAGTATTATCTCTCTATCGATACAGATATTAAAGATATGAGTGATGGAAATAGTCCGTGCTTTGGATTTTCATTCAATCAAAATAAAAATGTAATTTCTGATTACCCTACTAATTTTGCTGGAATTTGCAATATACAAGGAAAACCAGCCTTATCTATGACTGAAATTAAAACTCCTGCAATAGGTAAAGCTAATGATTTCATTCTTCATGAGGATTGGAAAAAAATTAGTAACTTCAGTTTGCTGGTAAACGGTAGAAATGTTCAATATTTTATTAACGAGAAAGAAGTTCAAGAGAAATACATACCGGGAATTGCGCCAGGAAGAACCGTGGGACTGTATGTTGAATATCTGCCTGGCAGTTCCATGCATTTTAATCTAGATAATCTCACGCTGGCGATGCCGGTAAATTTGTCAGATCTTAAAGTGACACCCACCCCATAATTATTTTTAACGTAGTAAACATAAAAAACAGGTTGCCATTTGAATGTGGCAACCTGTTATCTTGTGCGTGTTCAGCCCTTAGGCTAATTCGACCACACCGCCGGCGGCTTCGAGTTTGCTCTTGGCATCGGCGGCAACCTGCTTGGAAACACCGGAGATAACTTTTGAACCGGCGGTTTCGGCCATGGTTTTGGCTTCGACCAGACCCAGGGAGGTCAGGGTGCGGATGACTTTGATGACTTCGATCTTCTTGGGACCGGCGTCTTTGAGGACGACATCGAACTCGGTCTTTTCTTCGACAGCTTCGGCGGCAGCGGCAGCGGGAGCGCCGGCAGCAGCTACAGCGACAGGAGCGGCGGCGGAAACGCCCCACTTCTCTTCGAGGGCTTTCACCAACTCAGCGGCTTCCAAAACAGAAAGGGCGCTCAGTTCATCAACAAGTTTAGCTAAATCAGCCATTTTAAAATCTCCTTACAGATTATTGATTGAAAATTGTGACTCAGGCTGCCTGAGGAGCGCCTTTATCAGAATATGCTTTGACAACAGAAGCCAGCGAACGGGCGGGTTCGGCCAGCGTGCGTACGAGTTTGGACGCGGGAGCCTGCAGAACACCCAGCAGGGTGGCGCGCATAACCGGAAGCGGGGGCAGATCAGCCAGAGCTTTAACCTGTGCCGCACCAAGTTGCTGCTTGCCCAGATAACCACCGCGCAACTTGAAAATCTCAGAGTTCTTGGACGCGTCGGCAAATACTTTTGCCAGTCCGGGAGCATCGGTATACGCAAAACCGATGAGTAACGTACCTTCCGCTTTGGTCACATTTTCGTAACCGGCCTGTTTCATGGCCCGTTCCATCAATGTGTTCTTGACAATGTGAGCTTCACTGCCAGTTTCACGCACTTTGGCGCGAAAGGCATCGATATCTTTCATCGTCATTTTGGTGTATTCCAGCATGAAGATTGCCTGGCTCTTGCCCAACCAGGTTTCATAATCGGTTAACATTTTGGTTTTATGTGTCTTTGAGAAAGCCAATGAATGTCACCTCCTTTCGTTTAGAAATAAATAGTCTTTACCGTGTGTTGCTCCGGTAAAGACATTCGTTCATAATCGACAGATCGCTCTGTTTTTGAATGTCTCCACCTCGGCCGGATATTAAGCCGCCAAGCGGCACCAACTGTCTGCGGTGAAGAAATATTCTCTTGATTTGCTATTATACCCGATTTTACTCGGCAGACGACATGGACTGAGCCTGGTTGGCATCCACTTTGATGCCGGGGCCCATGGTTGATGTCAGGGTGATGCGTTTGATGTACGTACCTTTGGCCGCAGCGGGTTTGGCTTTCTTGATGGCTTCCATGAAAGCAGCCAGGTTTTCCACCAGTTTTTCGGCAGTGAAAGAGACTTTGCCAAGCGCCACGTGAATATTGGCGGTTTTGTCCAGGCGGAATTCAACGCGGCCGGCTTTGGCTTCCTGGATAACGCGGGGCAGGTCTTCCGGGGCGACCACGGTGCCGGCTTTGGGATTCGGCATCAAACCGCGGGGACCGAGGACCCGGCCGAGTTTACCAGCCTTGCCCATCATATCCGGTGTGGCGATGGCCACATCGAATTCCGTCCAACCGGCAGCGATTTTGTTGATCCATTCATCAGAGTCGGCAACCACATCGGCGCCGCCTTCGGTGGCTTTGTTTACAGCTTCACCCTGAGCGAAGACCAGGACACGCACGGTTTTGCCAAGGCCATTGGGGAGCACGACGACATCGCGCACCATCTGGTCAGCCTGGCGGGGATCAAGCCCCATGCGCAGGTGGATTTCCATTGTGCCATCAAAGGTGCTGGTACTGGTTTCTTTGACCAGATTCACCGCTTCAACGGGTGAGTAGAATTTTGTTTCATCTACTTTTTGCTTTGCAGCATTATATTTCTTACCATGTTTGGCCATTATTTCTCCTTAGTGGTCCAAGCGGGCAGCACAACTGCCCTCCCACAAAACCTAGTCAACAACATTCAGGCCCATGTTGCGGGCGGTGCCTTCGATCTGTTTCATGGCAGCTTCGATATCGTTGGCATTCATGTCTTTGAATTTCAATTCGGCGATCTCTTTAATCTGGGCTTTGGTGACCTTACCCACTTTTTCGCGGTTGGGAACGCCCGAGCCTTTTTCAATTCCGGCTGCTTTTCGCAGCAAAACACCCGCGGGTGGGGTTTTCAGAATGAAAGAGAATGACCCATCGGTGTAGATGGTGATTTCCGCAGGGAGAATTTCACCGGCGCGATTGCTCGTGCGGGCGTTGTATTCTTTGCAGAATGCCATAATGTTGATCCCGTGTCCGGCGAGGGCAGGACCAATCGGGGGGGCCGGATTCGCTTTTCCAGCCGAAATCTGAAGACGTACTATTGCTTTAAGTTTCTTTGCCACAGTTTCACTCCTTTGTGGTTATAACGGGTGGTAAAAGGGAGACACCCTCCCACATGATCAGGCGTTTTTGCCTGTTTATGCCTTTTCTACCTGCAAAAAGTCCAGTTCGACCGGTGTTTCGCGGCCGAAGAAATTGACCATCACCCGCACTTTGCTGCGGTTCTGATCAATTTCAGAAACAGTGCCGCGGAAGTCATTGAACGGGCCATCGACAATGCGAACGCGCTCGCCAATTTTGTACGTGACTTTGATATGCGGCGCTTCCGCTTCCATGCGGCGCAGGATCTGGCTGACCTCTTCGGGGCGCAGTGCGGTAGGCTGGTTGCCCATGCCAACAAACCCGGTAACTCCCGGGGTGTTGCGCACTACGTACCAGGATTCTTCCGTCAGGATCATATTCACCAGAACATAACCCGGAAACACGTGGCGTTCCACCGTGCGGCGTTTGCCATCTTTGACTTCGATCTCTTCCTGAGTCGGAATAACGACATCGAAGATCTTTTCCTTCATGTCCATGGTTTCAATGCGCTGTTCAAGGTTATGACGGACTTTATTCTCATACCCGGAATAGCAATGAATGACGTACCAGTTGCGGGTATCACTCGGGGTGATCTGCCCGCTCTCGTCGTCAAGGTCTCTATCTTTTGACGATACGGGAGATTCCACCGGGCGGGATACTTTCTCCGCTGGTTCCGGTGCGGGGATTTCGATCTCCTCGCCCTCGTCCCGTTCAAACTCGTCTTGAAATTCCATTCAGTCTCCTAAAATAAAAGGGAGGCAGACCCACATCAGGCAAGCAGAAGTGTGATTAGATGTGAGAATACAAAATCGAGGATACCCAACACAAGACTCATGGCAACCATGACAAGCACCACGATCTTGGTCAATCGCCAGGCTTCTTCGCGTGTCGGCCAGGAAACCTTGCGCAGTTCGCCTGTTGTTTCACGATACCACCTCTGGATGGCGTTCGGCTGCTTGACTTTTTCAATTTTATCGGCCACGCGTTACTCCTCAAAACAGTCTCTTTCGTGACAAAGCGCCGTCCCGTGGACGGCGCCTGCCACATCAGGCAGGCCAGGTAGGAATTGAACCCACAACCCCCGCTTTTGGAGAGCGGTGCTCTGCCAATTGAGCCACTGGCCTATGCAGTCTGCCGGACGCTGGTTACCGCGCCCGGCTTCTCTGCTGTAATAACTACTTGGTCTCGCGATGTAAGGTGTGTTTGCGGCAGCGAGTGCAGAACTTTTTGATTTCCATCCGATTCGGATCGTTTCGGCGGTTTTTCTCAGAGGTGTAATTGCGTTCTTTACACTCAGTGCATGCGAAAGTGATTACCGGTCGAATGTCTTTCTTTTTAGTTGCCATGATTATACCCCGGCCTGGTCATCAGGCCGTATTCCTTTCACTTCATTACGCGATAATCTTGGTGATGACACCCGCGCCGACGGTCAGGCCGCCTTCGCGAATGGCAAATTTTGAACCCTGTTCCAACGCCACCGGAATGATCAACTCCACTTCCATGTTCACGTTGTCACCTGGCATAACCATTTCTACACCTTCCGGCAGCTTGATGTTGCCGGTCACATCCATTGTGCGGATGTAGAACTGCGGGCGGTAGCCGCTGAAGAACGCTTTGTGACGGCCGCCTTCTTCCTTCTTCAACACGTACACTTCCGCGTTGAATTTGGTGTGCGGGGTGATGCTCGCCGGTTTGGCCACAACCTGTCCGCGCTCCACATCGGTGCGCTCAATGCCGCGCAGCAGCAGACCCAGATTGTCGCCAGCCTGGCCTTCGTCCAGCAGCTTGTGGAACATTTCCACGCCGGTCACCACGGAGGTGCGCGTCTTTTCCTGCAGGCCCACGATTTCCACCGGGTCGCCCACTTTGATCTTGCCGCGATCCACACGGCCTGTCACCACGGTGCCGCGGCCTTTGATGGAGAAGACATCTTCCACCGGCATCATGAACGGTTTGTCCAGGGCGCGTTCCGGGGTCGGGATGTATTCATCCACAACACGCAGCAGCTCTTTGATGCAGGCGTATTCCGGCGCGTTCGGGTCGGTCGAGGTGCTTTCCAGCGCCTTCAACGCAGAGCCGCGCACGATCGGGGTCGTGTCGCCCGGGTATTTGTATTCGTTCAGCATTTCGCGCAGTTCCATCTCAACCAGTTCGAGCAGCTCAGGATCGCCCATCTGGTCAATTTTGTTCAGGAACACCACGATGCTCGGCACTTCCACCTGGTAGGCCAGAAGTACGTGCTCTTTGGTCTGGGGCATGGGGCCGTCAGGCGCTGCCACTACGAGAATGGCGCCATCTACCTGCGCCGCTCCCGTGATCATGTTCTTGATGTAGTCACGGTGTCCCGGCATGTCCACATGGGCGTAATGGCGGGCTTCGGTCTCATATTCCACATGCGCAATGTTGATCGTGATGCCGCGCGCTTTTTCTTCCGGCGCGTTATC
>CAYQUX010000015.1:0-51881 GCA_964420995.1 uncultured Leptolinea sp.
AATAGTGGACATTTTAAACCGTCCTTTTACTGACATTCCATTCCGTTCTTGACAGCGCGTCGCTGTAGCCGTTCACCACGCGCAAACGCACCTGGTCAAAGGGGAACTCGTCGCCGGCGGGGGTCGTCACATAATACGGCCATTCCGCACCGCGGGTGGTGCTCATGCGCCACTCGCCCCCTTTGCTGCGCCGCAGCGTTTCACCCAGGTAAGCCCCCCACACCTGAATGGTGCGCGTGGGCGTCCCGGCTTTTTTCCCGGCGGCGGCATAATTGGTATGGGCTTCGCTCAGCAACGGATTGAGGGCCGCCAGTGATTCAGGCGTGTAATCGAGGGTGACGCCGTAATTGTCGCGCGCGATCTGCACGGCGAGATCCGCCTGCTGCATCAGGGTCGTTTGAAAATCGGAGGCCTGGGGTGGCTGCATGTGTACCTGCCTGTTAACGGTAAGTGGATACGTTAAAAAATTGTAGCATGAATACGTAATGGGCAAGGCGGGCCTGCGTGTCAGTCCCTGTTCTTGAGATTTGTATCCGGGTGGATTTCCCGACTGTCAGGTAAAGGTTTCCTTATATACATTCATTCAGGGTACTTTCGGGCTATAATATTCCCCTAACACTTCCTTCCTGCTGGAAGTTAATCTTAAGGAGAAAGCCATGATTGTAACAACCAAAGAACTATTTAAAGCCGCGTACGGCAAGTATGCCATCGGCGCGTACAACATCAATAACCTTGAGCAGACCATGGGTCTGTTTCGCGGTAACATTGACAGCTCCGCCCCCTTCATCATCCAGATCAGCAAAGGCGCCCGCTCCTACACCGACAAGGTCATGATCGAAGGCCTCATCCGCTCGGCCGACCAGGTCTTCCCCGAAGCCATTTTTGCCGTCCACCTCGACCACGGCGACGAACAAACCTGCTACGACTGCATCAACAGCGGTTTCTACTCCTCGGTGATGATCGATGCCTCCGCCGAACCCTTTGAAAAGAACGTTGAGATCACCAAACGGGTGGTCGATGCCGCGCATGCCAAGGGCATTGTGGTGGAAGCCGAACTGGGCAAACTGGGCGGTGTGGAAGAGCACGTTTCCGTCAACGAAGCCGACGCCAAACTCACCGACCCCGACCAGGCCAAAAAATTCGTGGACCTCACCGGCTGCGATTCTCTCGCCTGCGCCATTGGCACCAGCCACGGCGCGTTCAAATTCAGCGGCACCCAGGGCCTGCACTTTGACGTTCTGAGCGAAATCCAGAAGAAACTGCCGGGCTTTCCTCTGGTGATGCACGGTTCCTCCTCCGTCCCGCAGGACGAAGTGGCGCGCATCAACGCCGCCGGTGGCAACCTCAAGGGTGCCAAGGGTGTGGATGCCGATCAGTTCCTCCGCGCCGCCCAGTTGGGCGTGACCAAGATCAACATCGATACCGACGGCCGCCTGGTGTGGACCCGCGTTCACCGCGAACACTTCAATGAACACCCGGAAAACTTCGATCTTCGCCCGGTGGGCAAGATCTTCATGGCTGAATATGCCAAATTCATCGCCGACAAGAACGTCAAGCTCGGCAGCGCCGGTCAGCTCGAAGCCGTCCGCAAACTGGTAAGCAAGTAAGATTTTCGCATGTAGTGTGAAACGCCCCTCTCATACATGAGAGGGGCGTTTTTATACACGGTCCCACTCGTACGGTGGGATCGCACTTGATCCCACCAAGGCATTGCCAAACCGAATCATTTCCAAAACGACGAAACTTCAGCCGGTATACAATCACCCCATGCTTTAATGTAGATATAGCTTAATCGATGTTCTGGAAAAATCAAATATTGATTTACATTTTCTTGGTTAGAATTGTCTTTGCGTTTTTTAATAATTCTGGGACATCCGGAGGTGAAAGCCATAAGTAAGTTGGGTCAATATTGTTCAAATCGCCTTCCGTATAAATCCCATCACCGGCAGGATCTGTAACACCCAGGTGGATATGAGTCCCCCCTCTTGAAGCCTTATAAAGGAACATAAAACTGAAATGTTGACCGGTTGAAAAGGTAGTGGTGCAATCTCTCCATGTCAGGTTTTTAAATTTATCTGCATCACAATAACTATTCAGCAGCTCACCTGACGGTATTCTATTGGATAAATGACCTAGTGTGACCAACCAACCAGTGTATTCGCTCTCAATAATAATGTTGTTAACCCTTTGCTCTCCTGGTTGATTCGGATCATCCATACCAACTTGCATTACTTTACCCTTCACCGGACTTAAAACGGGGATATCCTGCAATACCGGATATGACGAATTCGTATCGGGAGAGAAATCCAACGCAGGGTGATAACCCTGGTCACTCCTCCCAGGAATAAAGATCTTCACAAGATACATTGAATTAATTTCAATTGGAAAAATGTACGAAAGAAATGGGTAATGATCCAGATTGCCTTTTGGATTTAATAACCCATATTTCCCGATTTCATAGTCTTGTTCTTCTACATTTTCATTTTTTATATCATTTGCTCTTATTTTGACGGAAACAGGGACCCCCAAATGATATTTTGCATCCATTACTTCAAAACAATTCCCCATGTCATCCATATACTGAGCTTTAACATTCTGGTCCAGAAATTTCCCTTCCTGTCCGATATCTGCTGACAACTCGACCTTTTCCAGCTGATCTGATATATCAGAATTAATGCAAACCATTGCGCCATGTTCTTTGACCCCCACAACTTTTGGATCCATATTCTCAAAAATTGGATAAATGGATTTTGATATTGATTGTGGGTAATTGGGTGCTGGATTATTGGTTCTTTTAAAAACTCCATCAACTGATGAAAAAATGGAAAAGAAAGGAAATAAAGGAATACAAAGGACGGATAAAAACACACGAATCGAGGGACTTTTATTAATCATGATCATCTCCCCTGTCAATAAAAAAATAGAATTCTTCTTCAGATATCAGAATTATATACAAATTTTACCCCCCACTTTTCCCTGATAAATTGCAAGGTAAGGTGGGATCGCTCTTGATCCCACCAAGGCATAAACATACCGAATCTTATCCACAACAACATTTCAGCAGGTATACAATAATCCAATGCCTGAATACCGACGTAATTTCGATCCCGGGGGAACGTACTTCTTCACACTCGTAACTTTCAACCGGCGTCACCTTTTTTCCAAAAAAGCCAACTGTCAGCTTCTTGTTGATATCTGGAAGGATGTGCAATCCCGCCACCCTTTTGAAAGTGTGGCTGCGTGCATCCTGCCAGACCACATCCATGCCATCTGGACTCTCCCCGAGGGTGACGATGACTATCCGATGCGCTGGAAAGAGATCAAGCGACTATTCACACAAGAATTCCATCGACAAGTCCACGAAGGAATCGGGCGAACACTTTCGCAACAACTCCAGGGGGAAGCAACTTTGTGGCACCGTCGTTATTGGGAACACACCATTCGCGATCAGGATGACCTGAACGCGCATATTGATTACGTGCATATCAACCCGTTGAAACAAGGGTTGGTTCCCATGGTGAAAGATTGGCCGTGGTCCAACTTTCACCGCTATGCGAAGATGGGAATATATCCGATAGATTGGGGCGGGAAAGCGGAGATCAAGCTGATGGATGTGAGCAGGGGAGAGTAGAAAAAACACATGATGGATTAATAGATATGATTCTGGTCGATAAAGCCTTGGTGGGATCAAGAGCGATCCCACCTTACAAGGTTTTCACATACTCCCGGCCCAGTCCCAGCACTTCGCCCACTACGGGCATCCAGGTGCTGATGGGGATCTGCTGCGGGCATTTGCTCAGGCACTCGTCGCACTGGATGCAGCGCTCGGCTTTTTCGTCGTCGCCGATCCACATTTTGTACTCGTTGCGGCTGTCTTTTAGCGCGTCGTATAGCAGCGCCTTGTTGTAAGCGTCGAAGTTGCGCGGAATATTCACCCCGTTCGGGCAGGGCAGGCAGTACTCACAGCGTGTGCACGGGATGGGACTCAGGCTGTTGATCACCTCGCGTACCTGCTTCACCAGGTCGAGGTCAACAGCGCCCAGCGTGCCCACACCCGAAGCAGACGCGGAGGCGATGTTCTGCTCCACCTGTTCCAGCGTGCTCATGCCGCTCAACACGGTCGAGACTTCCGGCTGGTTCCACAGCCACTGCAGGGCGCGGTCGGCGGGGGTGCCTTTGCGCGGAGATTTTGCCCACAACGGACGGGTGGCGGGCAGGTCCAGCGCCAGTTTTCCGCCCAGCAGCGGTTCCATGATCACCACACCCAGCCCGCGGGCTGCGGCGTATTGCAGTCCTTCGGTGCCGGCCTGGAAGGCGGTGTCCATGTAGTTGTACTGGATCTGGCAGAAATCCCATTTGTCATATCCGTCGACGATCGTCTTGAAGGTTTCAAGATTGTCGTGGAACGAGAAACCGAGCTGCCCGATGCGGCCGTCAGCTTTGGCGGCAGCGCCGCGTTTGAGTACGTCGTGCTTCAGCACATGGTCAGCCCATGAGCCGCGGTTGAGGGCGTGCAGCAGATAGAAATCCACATGATCGGTCTGCAGTTTCTTGAGCTGCTCATCCAGCAGGCGGTCAAAATCTCCCGGCTGGTTGATCAACCACACCGGAGACTTGGTGGCCACGCGCACTTTATCGCGCAGGCCGCCGGAGAGCGCCTTGCCCAGCGCGGCTTCGCTCATGCCGCTGTGATACATGTAAGCGGTATCGAAATAATTAACCCCGCCTTCAATGGCGCGGTGGATCATCACGTCGGTTTTCGCCTGGTCGATATTGGCCGCGTTGCCGTCGATGATCGGCAGGCGCATGCAGCCAAACCCCAGCGCGGATACTTTCCAGTCCAGTTTTCCAAATGTGCGGTATTGCATCCCTCTACTCCTTTTCCTTGAATACCTTTTAAAGGTTGGTTAATTTCTCCATGGCGTCCTGATACCGGCCGCCCATCACCCTGATCTGCTGGTAGGCGGTGTCAATGTCACGCAGATCGTCCGCGGTCAATTCCAGGGAAATGGCCCCGAGATTTTCGTCAAGGCGTTCCAGTTTGCGCGTGCCGGGGATCGGCACGATCCAGGGTTTTTGCGCCAGCAGCCAGGCCAGGGCGATCTGCGCCGGGGTGGCGTTCTTCCGTTTGGCCATGCCGGTCAGCAGGTCAACCACCACCTGGTTGGCTTTACGGGCATCCTGTGTGAAGCGCGGCAGGTTCTTGCGGAAGTCGCCATCCAGAAAGGCGGTTTTATCATCGATCTTGCCGGTCAGGAAACCCCGCCCCAGCGGGCTGAAGGGTACGAAACCAATGCCCAGCTCTTCCAGCGTCGCGAGGATGCCCTCTTCCGGCCGTCGCCACCAGATGGAGTACTCGCTTTGCACGGCGGTCACCGGCTGCACGGCATGGGCGCGGCGGATGGTCTGTGCGCTGGCTTCTGACATCCCGAAGTGCCTGACCTTGCCGGCTTTGATCAAATCTTTCACCGTTCCGGCGACATCCTCGATCGGCACAGCCGGATCAACACGGTGCTGGTAGAACAGGTCGATATACTCCGTGCCGAGCCGCTTCAGCGAGGCGTCACATACCTCGCGGATATGTTCCGGCCGGCTGTTCACCCCGGATTGACCGGGTAGCGTGTTTTGACCGACAACAAAACCAAATTTGGTGGCAATGATCACCCGTTCCCGGAACGGAGCGAGGGCTTCACCCACCAGTTCTTCATTGGTAAATGGGCCGTAGACTTCGGCGGTGTCGAAGAAATTCACCCCGCGTTCCACGGCTTTGTGCAGGAAAGTGATCATTTCCTTTTTCTCGGGGAATGGCGGGAATGAGAAGGTCATCCCCATACAGCCCAACCCGAGGGCGGATACTTCCAGATTGCTTTTTCCCAGTTTGCGTGTTTGCATTTATGCACCTCCCAATGATGATTCAGGCGAGTTCTTTTTCTTTTGTTTGCACGGCTTCGGAATACATCTTGATCTTAAAATCCAGCACGGCCAGTGTATCCTGCATTTCCTTGATGCGCCCCAGCAGCAGGCGGCGCTGTTCCTGCAGCAGCTCATTGCGGGCGGGAATGGTCTCATCGCCCTGTTCCAGCAGGCCTAAATATTCGATGAGCACATCGATAGGCAGACCGGCGCGGCGCATGCACTTGATAAAATCGATGCGGCGGATGTCCGCCTCGGAGTAGTCCCGGATGCCGTTATCCGCGCGGTGCACCGGCGGGATCAGCCCGATGCGCTCGTAATAACGCAGCGTATCAGGCGAGATGTTATATTTTTCACTGACTTCCGCGATTTTCATAAGCTCACCTCTGCACACTAGTCTAGCACCTGGAGTCAACTCCAGGTCAAGGGTAAACAGGATATTACCCGAAATTCGTCTGTTTTGCGCAGGTATTTTCCATAAAAACAGATATTTCAGGACAAATATTCTAGTATTTGCTATAATGGATAAAAGACACATGGATTGATTATGGAGGCAGGCATGCAGATCACGATTAAAAGTATTCTCGTCAACTACAATATCGTCGGCAGCGGCCGCCCCATCGTGATGATCCACGGTTGGGGGCCGGATCAGCGAATCATGAGCGGCTGTTTTGAACCACTGTTTGCCGGCATGCCGGAAGGCGACTGGCAGCGCATCTACTTTGACCTGCCCGGCATGGGGCAGACCCCCGGCGTGGAAGGGATGAACGGTTCAGACGGTATGCTGAAATTTGTCATGGCCTACATTGAGGCTGTGCTGCCCGAAAAGCGCTTCCTGCTGGCCGGGGAATCCTACGGCGGCTACCTGGCGCGCGGACTTGTCGCCAAACGGCCTGAACTGGTGGACGGCCTGCTGCTCATCTGCCCGGTAGGCGAACCGGAGGATGAAAACCGTGATCTGCCTGAGCTGCGGGTCTTTGAGAAAGATGAAGCCCTGCTGGCCGGACTCTCTGAAGATGACCGGGCATCCTTCTCCCGTATCAACGTCTGGCAGAACCGCCGGCTGTGGGAGCGCTACAATACCGAGATCAACCCCGGCCTGAAGCTGGCCGATTTTCCCCTGTGGGATCGCACCATTTTGCCGAAATACCGGTTCACCTTCCCCATTGACATACCCGATAAACCGTATGACAAACCGTCTCTGTTTTTGCTGGGACGGCAGGATAATGTTGTCGGATATCGCGACCACTGGAAAGTGATTGAAGCTTATCCGCGTGCGAGTTACGCGATTCTGGATAAAGCTGGCCACAACCTGCAGATCGACCAGGACGTGTTGTTCAACGCGCTGGTCAAAGAGTGGCTGGAGCGGGTCAGGGCAGAGCCTGCCTGAAGGCTGAACGCGCTCAGCACAACCAGGGTAAAAGAATATTTCCACCCGGCCTGAAACATTCAGCCGGGTTTGACGTATACTCTTGGTGAATGGTTGTACAAGTTTATTGAAGGGGGGAGGAGGGTGATTTATGGATTCGAATTCCGTGGCGAAATCTGATTCGCCCGTACCTGGTTTCTGGACCAAATTAACCGCGAAGGATCCCGTCTGGATGGGATTGCTGGCACTGGGCTGGCTCGCCTTGCTTACAATCCTCGGGTTGCTGGGCTCCTGGCACTACGGCTTTCATCGCGACGAGCTGAACTTCATCGCCAACGCCCGCACGCTGGACTGGGGCTATGTGGAGTATCCGCCGCTGGCGCCTTTCTTCGCCCGCTTGATTATTGACCTCTTCGGGGTCAGCCCGATCGCGCTGCGCTTTTCGGCCGCGCTGATCATGACAACCGGCGTTTGGTTGACCGGGATGATGGCCTATCGGCTGGGCGGCGGCCGCCAGGCGCAGGCGCTGGCCATGTTCGCGTCGGCCGTCGCGCCGCTGGCGATCACCAACATGCGTTTCTATTCCTACCAGACGTTCGATTACCTGTGGTGGGTGCTGGCCGCGTACCTGGTCATCCGCCTGGTGCAGACGGATGATCCCCGCTGGTGGCTGGCCATCGGCGCGGTGTTCGGCCTGGGAATGATGACCAAGTATTCCATCCCCTTCCTCATCGCCGGGGTGGTCATCGGGGTGCTGCTCACCCCGCTGCGCCGCCACCTGAGAAGTCCCTGGTTGTGGGCCGGCGCCGGACTGGCGGTGCTGATCTTTCTGCCCAACCTGATCTGGATGGCACAGCACGAGTGGATCACGCTCGATTTTCAATCGGTCACCCGCGCCCGCAACATGGAAATGGGCCGCACGGACGGCTTCCTCATCCAGCAGTTGTACAGTTGCACCAATATCATTACCGTCCCGCTGTGGCTGGGCGGATTGTATGTACTGTTTTTCAAACCCGAGGGTAAGCCATACCGTATTCTGGGATGGCTCTACCTTGCCGTGTTGCTCCTTTTCCTGGATATGCACGGCCGTTTCTACTATATGGCCGGAGCGTACCCCATGCTCTTCGCAGTCGGTGCCAGCCTGTGGATTCGCATGCCAGCTCTGACGGAGCAAAGCCCGGGCGGGTTCTGGCGTGCGTTAAGCAGCGGCGGCCGCGTGTATACCATATGCCTGGTGGTATCCGGCCTGTTTTTCCTGATCGCCATGTACCCGTTCACTCCGAGGGATAGCGGATTATGGCGTTTCTCTGCCGCGCTCAACCCTGAATTTCGCGAGGAGATCGGTTGGCCGGAGCAGGTGAACGAGGTCGCTCGGATCTACCAATCTCTGCCGATGGAGGAAAAAACCAAAACGGGGATTCTCACCGGCAACTACGGCGAAGCCGGAGCGATTGACCTGTATGGACCTGAACACGGTCTGCCGGGCGTCATCAGCGGAATCAACACGTTCTGGCTGAAGGGGTACGGGGATCCCGCGCCGGAAACGGTGATCATCGTCGGTTTCAGCCAGAAGGATGTTGAAAGTGTGTTTTCCGATTGCACTTTGGCCGGTCACACGCCCAACCCATACAATATTGAGAACGAAGAGACCCGTGACCACCCGGATATCTTCGTGTGCCGCGGCATTCAGACGTCGTGGCCGGAATTCTGGAAAGTATTTCGCATATTTGGATAATCTGCCGGGAATCAGGAGGGCGCATGCCAAAGATCGTGGTCAATGGAAAATCCTATGACAGCATGGATGAGATGCCCGCCGATATCCGCGCGGCGTATCAAAAAGCGCTGGAAGTCTTGCATGACGCGGATAAGAACGGCATCCCGGATTTTCTGGAGGGGAAATCCATGCCGGATGCCAGCGGCATCCCCATAAACGTGGATGTGCGTTCGGGCAGCCAGATCGTGATGGGCGGCAATGTATACAGCAGCGTGAATGAACTCCCGCCGGAGGCACGCGTGAAGTTCGACCAGGCCATGGCAAAGCTGGGCGCGCTGGGGTTGGATCGGGATGGCAACGGTGTTCCGGATGTGTTGGAATCGAAACCCCCGGTATTGGGGAAGAAACCCACAATTACCCCCTCTAGACCCATGGGTATTCCGTCGATGATCTCACAGGAACCACCGCCTTCTGTCATTCAGGAGGAAGGGATGAATTTTAAACCGGGCACAATCGTGCTTTTGCTGATTCTCCTCCTGCTGGGATTTCTGGCGCTGACCGCCTACCTGGTCATTACCCTCGCCGGGTGATCATCCTTGCCTTGTAGGAACATTAGCAACTAACTCCCCAGGGGCTGCCGCCCTTTGAGCCTGGCGGGTACAGGCTGGCCATGTGGGCGGTTCTTAACGCGTTCATCATCATTCACCCGGAAAAAGAGAAACTGACTCTGGCAATCAAGGGTGGCCTTTGTACCGGTGCTATAATTGGCCCCAATGGGGATTTACGCGGGAGCCGTTGATCTGGTCACTCACACATGTTTCTTTGGCGGGTGATTTCAAACAGCCTGACATTCCCCCATGAATTGTTCCTGTCTTTGCTGCCATCCTGGATCATCAAAGACAAATTCCCTGTTTCACAGAAATCGACCGGATGACTGGCACTTCTCAACGTAATCTGCTTCTGCTGCTTGGCGTGTCCCTGGTGATCATGGCAATTCTGGCTGCCAGTCTGCCGCAAATGGAATTTAAACCCGGTATGCCGCTTCCCAAAATCGAAGAAGGGCAGTTAGTCGTTCCGGTCATTGAATCTCAACCGCTGGTAGTCCTTTCATTAAACAAGTTCATCTCGATCTTGCTGGGGCTATTGCTTGCACTATCTCTCATATATCTGGCTGTCAAAGCTCTACGGGGAATCACCTGGAAGGATGTGTTCTCCTTTTTAAAAATCTTACTGGCTGCCTTTCTCGCGCTGTCCGTTCTCCTGTTAATCCTGTTGACAATGCCCAGAGGGACGGGCACCCACGAAATGGATATGGTCCTGCCCACTCCCAAACCAATCGAGACGGCGCCGCTGGGACCGGTTCCGCCACTGGTGCTCTGGCTGGTGGGATTGGCATTGCTGATTCTGGGAATTGTGATTACCGTGTGGATCGTCCGATCGTCGTCAAACCAGCCATCAACCATTGACCTGCTGGGTATGGAGGCAGAAAAAGCCTGGCAGGACCTGCGGCTTGGCCAGAATTTAAAGGATGTGATCATCAGGTGTTACTGGCAGATGAGCATGGTTCTGGAAAAAGAGCGGGGCATGGAGCGCAAGCAATGTATGACCACCGGAGAATTTGAACAATATTTGCATTCCGCCGGAGTACCACATGAACCCATCCGCCGCCTGACCCGCCTTTTCGAGACGGCGCGGTACGGCCGCTGGCAGCCCAACGCTGTTGACGAACAGGATGCCATCCATTGCCTTGAGTCCATCATGGCGTACTGTCAGGCTGACAGGGAAGGCAGGCGGGACTAATGAATATAGGCCGTCGGTGGATAGTTGCCGGTTTTGTTCTGCTGGTCATCCTCTTCCTAGGGTTGATCAATTGGCCGTATGTGTATGGCCAAATCCTGATGCCGTTGGCGACAACAGTCTGGCTACTGCTGCGTCTGTTTGTGCTGAGTATTGGTCAGCAATATTACTGGACGGCACTGGTGATTCTTGCGTTGTTGATTGCTTTCCGCCTGCTTCCGCGTATTCAGATGGAGAGCGATTTGGAACACGCGCCTTTATCAAATGAGACGGTAAATTCCATATGGATGTGGCGCCGCCTTTATGTGCCTGGTGATACCCTGGTGAGTGATGATCGGGTCATTCAACAGCAAATGTCTCATATGCTGGTGGCCCTGCATGCCTGCCGGTTGCACGTCCAGCCGGATTTCCAACTGTATGATGCCCTGCGTAAAGGGGATATCCCATTACCAAAACAGATCCACGATATGGCCTTCCATGAAGAACCCACCGCGAAAGTACACCCGTTGAAACGGTTGATCCGGGCAGCGCGTGCCAGACCTGTGAAATGGATTCGCCATGCCACCGGGCAGGATAAAGTGGAGCATTACCGCATGATTGATGAAATGTTGACGTATCTGGAAACTTCCCTGGAGATGAATAATGACAGCGAATAAGCCCAACCAAATGAGTATTGAACAGGTAGCCGACCTTTCCGCGAAGGTGGTGCACGAAGTGGAAAAAGCTGTGGTTGGAAAACGGGATGTTCTTGAGCGCATGATGGCCGCTTTCCTGTCTACCGGCGGGCATATCCTGCTGGAGGATTATCCCGGTCTGGCGAAAACGCTGATCGCCAATTCGTTCTCCACGGCGCTGGGCATGCATTTCAAACGCATCCAATTCACACCAGACCTTCTTCCGGGGGATATCACCGGCGGATATGTGTTTGACAGCGCGGCCAATCATTTTGTGCTTCGCAAGGGACCCATATTCACCAATATCCTGCTGGCTGACGAGATCAACCGTGCTTCCCCCAAAACGCAATCCGCCCTGCTCGAAGCCATGCAGGAATATCAGGTCACCCTGGAGGGTGAGACGCAATCGCTGCCAGAGCCATTCATCGTCATTGCCACCCAGAATCCCATCGAATACGAAGGCACATTCCCCCTGCCCGAAGCCCAATTAGACCGTTTCATGGTCAAGCTTTCTGTGGGATATCCCTTACCCGAAGAGGAAGACGAAATCCTGAAGCGCCGCGCGGAACGCATGAAGGACTCGGTTGCTTTGCAGGCCGTGATCACCCCGGAAATATTCCTGGCGATGCGCGCGGCAACCGAAGGCGTGTATGTTGACGCGGACGTACGCCGTTATATGGTCAACCTGGCTGACAAATCACGCGGTCACCGGCAGGTGGCCGTGGGGGTCAGTCCGCGCGGGTCGCTCGCGTTGCTCAAACTGGCACGAGCCTGGGCGGCCATTCGCGGCCGCAATTTTGTGACCCCTGACGATGTCAAGCAATTTATCCAGCCCGCGCTGGCGCACCGCATTATTCTCGACCCCAGTCTCTGGGACGTGAAGAAATCTGAATACAAGGTTGTGGAAGAGATTGCCCAATCGGTGGCAGTTCCGGTGATCAACATCAAGAATGACTGATAAACTTCGCGTCACCTGCCTGGTCATAATTGGACTGCTTGTCGCTGCCATGATCACTCGTGACGGCGATCTGGTCTGGATGGCCGTTCCTTTTTTGATATATCTGGGAATGGGTGTGTTAAAAGCACCGCGTCTTGAAACTCTGTCTCTGACGGCCAGCCGGGAAATCGACCAGACACGTCAGGATGGAAAAGTCATTCTACGAAATCGATTAAGAGTAACCAATGAATCATCGCGGGAAGTAAACCTGTTCATTCAGGATATTGTCAAATCGGACGTGCGAATTCTGGAAGGCGACAGCAGCGCCCGGGTTGCATTACAGCCGGATGAAACCGCGCAGTTGGATTACACCCCCGCGGCCAACCGGGGAAATTATGAATGGCAATCGGTGCGGGTTATAGCCTGCGACCCGCTGTGCCTGATCGAAAAAGAGATTATTTTGCCGGCGGCCGGTTCCGCCCAGATCCGGCCGGAGGTTCGCAAGTTTAAATCCATCCCTCTGCGGCCGCGTAGCACTCTGCATTCCCCGGGTTCCATTCCCGCCCGGCTGGGAGGCAGCGGCACCGATTTCTACGGGGTGCGTGAATACCAGCCGGGTGATCCGCTGCGATCATTGGATTGGCGGATGACCGCCCGTCATCCTTATAAAATCTTTACCAAGGAATTTGAACAAGAAGAGATCGCGGATATTGGCCTGATCCTTGACGCGCGCCAGAATACCGAATTGCGTATCGGTGAAGCCAGCCTGTTTGAGCACGGGGTGACAGCCGCCGCCTCCCTTTCTGAAATGTTCCTGCACCAGGGGCACCGGCTCAGTCTGCTGGTCTTTGGCCGGAAAATGTCCATTGTGTATCCGGGTTATGGTAAGACCCAATTGAACCGGGTGATGAGCTGTCTTTCCAAAGCCAGAGTCGCAACAGAAGGACGCGCCTCTGCCCACATTGATTTTCTGCCGGTGCGCATGTTCCCGAACCGGGCGCTGGTCATTGTGATCAGCCCGCTGATCTCCGGGGATGAGGCGCTGTATAAGCGCTTGCGGGCATACGGCTATCAGGCCATGCTCATCAGCCCTGATCCGATCCAGTTTTCCGCGAAGATGTTCCCGAAGGATGTGAACAGCAACCTGGCCATTCGTACTGTGCGTATCGAACGTCAACTGCGCCTGAATAATATTTCGCAGTTGCGCGTGCCTGTCATTAACTGGCAGGTGGATCAGCCGCTTTACCCGCTGGTACGCAACGCATTGACCCGCTCGCGCGGGCAGGGGGAATAAAGCATGTTTAATCATTCGACCTCAGTGGTTGGGATTCTCTTTTACACAAGTGTAGGGTTATTAACCATGTGCCTGGTGTTCGGTTTCATTATTATTGGTGGATGGATTTGGGCAGTGGTCGGTTTGGCAAATGGCATCATCTGGATTTACGGCCGGGGACAGAAAAATACAGCATTTGGGTATCTTTCCCTTTTATTTTCTGTAGGATTGACCGCCGCATTTTCCATTTCAGGCGGTTATGTAATTATCGCGATGGTCGCAACAATTTTTGGGCTGGCTGCCTGGGATTTGCGATATCTGGATCAGATATCCAAAGACAACATAATGGAAGCTCAAACACGGCAATTTCAATTAAATCACCTAAAATCTCTTGGAATGGTTCTGGTCACCAGCATATTTGTTATTGTTGTTGGTTCTACAATTCGTCTGGATTTGCCATTCATCATATTGTTTATTCTGTTTGCCATTGTCTTTTTTGTTTTGAATAAAACCTGGAATTCGATAAGCAAAATCTAATTTCATAATTGATCATAGTGTTATGCAGACATAATCCACTAAAAAAAGTATCATGATATCTCCAATGTTTTGCCTGCATATTGATCTCATTAAAAGAGAAAAAGCAGTTCTTATGGAGTAAAATCGTCAAGCCAATCTTTTTTCGGGTAAAAAACTATGCATATTCCGCATTATGAAAAATAAAGTTCTATTAATAAACAACCAGACGGAAGTCGCAAATTCGGAAATACAGGAATACCTTAATATAAGTCAACAACGACGCTTTACATTCCCCAGGGCAGCCTTGGTCGGGTTATGTGCGGGGACTGTGGCTCTTCTATTTCGTATCGCTTTAACATGGGTGGATAATTTCCGTAATGGTTTGATCACATGGGGGCACAATACTCCGATACTGGGTTGGGTTATTCCGGTTGTTTTTGCTGTGACCGGGGCAATTATCTCGGTTTTTCTGACCAGGCGGTTCGCGCCTGAGGCAAGCGGAAGTGGAATTCCCAACCTTGAGGCAGTTTTGCATCGTTTCAGGGATATAAAGTGGGCAAGAATCCTGCCTGTAAAATTCTTTGGAGGTGTTCTTGCCATTGGAAGCGGATTGGCGCTTGGTAGGGAAGGCCCCACCGTACAAATGGGTGGTGCTGTGGCTGACGCAGTCTCACGCTTATTAAAAGTCTCCGAACGCGAAAGATTGACACTAATTTCCGCCGGAGCAGGCGCAGGGTTGGCGGCTGCATTCAACGCGCCTCTGTCCGGGCTAATATTTGTGTTGGAAGAAGTCAGGCGGGACTTTCAGCCTATCGTATTCGGGGCGGCTTTTATTGCTGCTGTGATCGCCGATATCATCGCCCGAATGGCTTCCGGTCAATTTCCTGTATTTTCCATTCCCGGATACCCTACGCCACCGTTGACATCTCTGCCATTTTTTGCACTACTGGGAGTAATAACAGGATTTTTGGGTGTTGTTTTCAATAAAGGTTTGCTTTTTTCTATTAATCAATATGCGCGAATACCAAAACGCTGGGTGCTTCCTGCGACCGCGGTTACAGGCGCGTTGGTCGGCTTGACTGGTTGGTTCTCTCCAATGTTGATTGGAAGCGGACATTCCCTTGCGGAAGAGGTTTTAAAAGGGAAAATCATGCTTACTTTGATCCCGGTTTATCTCCTCGTCCGCTTTTTCCTGACATTAACAAGTTATGGAACGGGAGCTCCGGGTGGAATTTTTGCGCCGCTTCTGGTGCTTGGCGCACTCATCGGATTGGGTACAGGAGAAATAGCACATTTGCTTTCTTCAGAAGCTGTTCCGATACCGGCAGTATTTGCTGTTGTTGGTATGGCGGCGTATTTCACAGCCATAGTCCGGGCTCCACTGACTGGAATTATGCTTATCATTGAAATGACGGGCAATTATTCCCAAATGCTCCCATTGCTGGTAAGTTGTTTCTTTGCTTATGTCATCGCAGAAGCCATGAAAGACACACCAATTTATGAAAAATTGTTGGAGCGAGATCTGAAACGAGGTGGAGACCTTTTGGAGTTAAAAGAACCGGCTGTATTGGATTTTCATATTCAACCCAATGCGCCCTTTGCCGGAATGCGAATTAGTTCACTTGGTTTACCATCTGGTTGTATTCTAGTCCGTTGTTCAGATGGGAAACGGGAATGGGTTCCCAAAGCGAATACAAGGCTCGAAGCACATATGAAAATCACGGCCATCATTTCTCCTGATGCTTCAGACAGCATTGAAATACTCAGGCAGGGATGCCATTCAATTAAAACCTGATTTGTTGTATTACCTTTAAACCAATACACTTCCTAGAACGCTCTTAAATATTGAGGCGGAACTGGTGCCGTTTGTTTGAGTTTCAAGGCGGCGTGCAGCGCCCAGTACGGGTCGCGCAGCATTTCCCTGCCCAGCAGCACGATATCCGCCCGGCCGTTGCGGATGATCTCATCCGCCTGCTCCGGCGCGGTGATCAACCCCACCGCGGCGGTGGCGATCCCGGCGCTACGTCGGATGGCTTCGGATAGCGGCACCTGGTATCCGGGACCGACAGGCACCACAGCTTTATGTACCCCGCCGCCGGAAGAGCAATCAATAAGGTCGACACCCTCCTGCTTTAATAACCTTGCCAGCTCTATCGATTCTTCCAACGTCCAGCCGCCTTCCGTCCAATCGGTGGCGGAAAGGCGAACAGTCAGGGGCAGTCGTTCCGGCCAGACGGGGCGGATGATCCGCACTGTTTCCAGCAGAAAGCGCACACGGTTTTCAAAACTACCGCCGTACTCATCCGTACGGGAGTTGCTTAGCGGCGAATAGAAGCTGTGAATCAGGTAGCCATGTGCCGCGTGAATTTCCAGCCATTCGTACCCGGCAGCCAGCGCGCGAACGGCCGCGGCGCGGAACGATTCCTGTATGGATGTGATCTCGGTTCGGGTCAGTTCCTGTGGTATTGGGTATTTGTCACTGTAGGCCGCAGGACTGGGGCCGACCACCTGCCACGCGCGTGGATCATCCTTTTGGATGGGATGGCCGCCGTTTTCCCACGGCCGGTTGGTGCTGGCTTTCCGGCCGGCGTGGGCTATCTGCACACCCGGCACGGCGCCGTTCGCCTTGACCACGCGGGTAACGCGGGTGAGTGGTTCAATATGCTCATCCGACCAGATTCCCACGTCATATGGTGTGATCCGCCCGCGCGGCTCGACCGCGGTGGCTTCGGAGATGATCAACCCGGCACCGCCAACCGCCCGCGCTCCCTGGTGGATGATCTGCCAGTCGTTGGACAGGCCATCGGTGTAACTGTACATGCACATGGGCGGAACACCTATGCGGTTACGCAGGGTGACACCCTTGAGGGTCAATGGATCGAAAAGATATGGCATAGCCTGTCTCCTTTATATATTCGATTATAAAATAGGTACTACTATGGGTACATCATTGTATGGACAATAAAAAAGGCATTACTGAGAAATGCAGGACTCAAATAATTCAGCCAAGGATCTACGACCTGTCTGAACATTATGAGACGATAAAAGAGCGCATTAATCATAAATTGCAGAAATACATGAATTTTGATGGATTGTTTTCATTCAATGATACCGACAGGAGCCTGGCGTTTTTGACGGAAGAATTGGTGCCATCATTTTCACATCGCAGACCTCGCGTCATGCTTTTGTTCTCAAATCCTCATCCGAATTCTATTCGCCAGGGTATGTTTCTTTCGCCTAATTCGCGAAACCAGGAGAGTCTGTTTTGGCCTGTCATGAAGGAATCAAGTTGGATTGTTTTTTCCGAAGAGACCACACCCGAAAAACGTGCCGCTCTGTGCCTTAAGGCAGATTACCCGGGCCCATTCGATCTCATTTTTCATTGTTTTTACTCATTTCCAACAGATTATCCGGACGATATAAAACCCATATTTGGGGATAAATTTTTCACTGAGCACATTGAACCAAATGCCCATAATGAATTAAATAAAATTGTCACAGTTACAAACGTCGTGGCCATTGTGGTATTCAACAAAATGGTTTTCAATAAAATTTCCACAAATCAGGTTAAACAATCAATGGCAACATTGCAAAATAATGGAACCATAATGGGCTTTCTAAATTTTGGACAAAAACAAATCCCTGTTTTTCTGACATATCCGACCGGGTGGCGATACCATAAAGATTTTATGGCATTAAAAGAAACAAGTATGAAAAGAATAGAAGCCGCGATCAATCAGAGGGATAACCATTGAGTAAAAATGAGATCTTCTTTACAAAGCCGGGGGTTTTCGTTTTCGGATTAATGGACGCATTCAAAACCGGATATTCGTTTTTTCAGGTAGATTTGTGCAGTAAGTAATCACCCAAATCAACCCCCTTTTTGCCGGATTTGAAAATGAAGTGAAACATCTGGTGAAAATGTCAATATAATGGAATTGGTTTTATTTACTATTCTGCATATCGCGGGGGCAATCCATCCAGCCTGTAAGATGTTCGGGAGGCTGATGATGAGAATCTTTTTGAGGTCCATTGTTGCCATAATCTGTTTTGTGGTTGTTTTTGGCTGCACTTTGTCGGTTATGAAGGCAATATCCCAACGTACCACCAGCCACCATACTCTGATGCCAACCCTGCCTGAGATGACAGTATAAAAATGGGTCGATGATGAGGTTCAGGTGGCTGTAATTGTTTTTTAAAAGAAGATTTTCCCGTAGAACCTTAACTGAAATAAAAAGCGTCTTCTTTTGGTATTCAATCCGCTATGGTATGGAAAGGAGATATCCATTATGTCTCATAACCACGATCATCGGGTAACACGCCGTGAGTTCCTGAAATATTCCGGTATGGCATTGGGCGGGTTTGGGCTAACCTGCGGAAGCAGTGCAAAATTCATCGAGTTGACAGCCGTCCCCTCTTTAAAACCGGCGACTACCTCACCGATTCTTGCGGCGGGAACGGTTGCCGATTCCATTCTGGTGAACGCCAATATTGCCACCATGGACGCGAAACGTTCCACGGCAAAAGCGCTGGCTGTAAAAGATGGTTTGATTCTCGCGGTGGGTGATGAAGAAGAAATCCGCAAACTGGCGGGAGAAAACACAAAGGTTGTCAACGCGGCCGGGCGTACGGTCACTCCGGGGTTGATAGACGCACATTGTCACCTCAGTGCCTGTGGATTGATTGGCACTACCTATGTTGACCTGAGCTGGCCGGCTGTCTTCACAGTGAAAGATATGCAGGACAGATTTGCCGAGCGCATTGCCAAAACCCCGCCGGGAGAATGGGTTATTGGTTCGGGATGGATGACGTTTGAGGGTCGCAACCCTACCAAACACGACCTTGATCCAGTATCACCAAAGCATCCTTTATTTGCCACCAACCAGGGTGGCCATATGGCGGTAGTCAACAGCCTGGCGCTGGAAATGGCGGGAATAACGTCAAAAACAAAAGATCCCGGTAACGGTCGTTTCCTGCGGGAGGAAAACAACGAACCAAATGGAACCATTCTTAACCATCCTGCCATGGATTATTTTCGCAAGCTTTGGCCGCCCGATTTGACAAATTTGAAAACGATGGAAGCCAGCATCCTGGGGCCCCAGGCTAAATTTGCATCCATGGGTGTCACCAGTTTTCAGGATGTCTACGCACGTGACCTTGACCGAATGCAGGCTTACTTTAACCTGGCAAAGCGCGGTGAAATGACCATCCGCGGACAGGTGATGAATGTATTGGAATATATTCAGGAATTGAAAGGCCGCATCGGCGCTCTTGAAGCCATGCGTTTTGAAAGTGATTTTATGCATTTTGCCGGAGCGAAATTCCAGGTGGATGGCGCTCTGGAAGGATCATGTACCAGTGAACCGCACGACGGCATTGCCTGGAATATTCCCGTCTGGAAGACAAAAGACCTGAATGAAGCCGTAAAAGCATTCCATGACGCGGGATACCAGGTGGCTCTGCATACCATTGGGGATGCGGCCGTTGATATGGCGCTGGACGCGATAGAAAACGCCATGAATGGCAATCCGCGACCTGACCCGCGCCACCGAATTGAACACGCAGTCATAAATTCAGACCGCGCATTACAAAGGACAAAAGATCTGGGTGTTGTGATATCCACCCAACCAACCATGATCCGTGCTTTTGGCGACGCGACTGAACGCATCTGGGGGGAAGAGCGCATGCAGCGCATGGTCCCCACCCGTACCTGGTTGAACATGGGTATTCCGGTTTGCCTGAGTTCCGATGCCCCATCCATGCCCTGGTGGGACCCGCCATCAACCCTGTTCGCCAGCATTGTGCGGGCAACCGCATCGAAAAAAAAGGTCAGTCCCGAACAGGCAATGACCATGGAAGAGGCGATGTATGCCCATACCTATGCGGGAGCATACGCCGATTTCTCGGAAAATAAGAAAGGATCACTTGAACCGGGGAAATTTGCGGACCTGGTCATATGGCATGACAATCCGTATACAACGGCTGTTCAAGATATTCCAAAATTAACGATAGACATGACGGTGGTCGGCGGAAAAGTTGTGTATCAGGCTTGACCGTTCAGTACTTGACTGTAAGAACTGTTAGAATCTGGATGTTTCGAAAACATCCAGATTTTTGTATGTATTCCCAAAACAATGAGGATTTAATGGGTATCGGGGTATTCACTGACAGAGGAATCCAACCGGAACAGGCTGACATTCAAAAAACAATAGGCATCCGTTTCGATTTGTGGGAATTACTGCTGACACATATACGCTCCACCTATTCCCCAAAGGAGGATATTAAATTCCTTTATGGGAAAAATTATGGCTGGGCGTACCGGTTTCAGGTAAAAGGACGGTTGTTGACGGCGCTGTATCCAACCAATGGCGGCTTCACGGTGCAGATCATTTTAAATCCCGACGGCGTTGAAATCACGCGTTCCATATCAACAGGGCAAAATGTGCAGAAGGCCATAGAGGATGCCAATCCGTACCCCGAAGGCCGCTGGTTGTTTATACCGGTGGAAAGCCCGGCTGACCTGGAAGATATTTATCGGCTGCTGGAGTTGAAAACCGCGAAGAATTGACCCGATACAGGAATTAATTCAGGTTGACCTTCGGCAGTGTCATTACCTGTGCTTCGATGAGCAGTTGAATATTGGCATTGCCCAACCGGTTGGACGTGGTTTCCAGCCGGCTGATCTGTGCGCCGGCTTCCGAGGCATTCACCGACCCGGCCAGTGTTTCAATCTGAAGACGGTAATCCACATTGGCGATCTCATCCCCCAGACCGCTGGATTGCAGTAGCACATCGCGCCACAGGCTTTGCCAGAAAATAAACCCTTCCCGCAGGCGCATGCGCAGCAGGTCTCGTTCTTCTTTATTATTGTTCTTTAGCTTGACCTGTTTTTCGACAAAATCAAAACGTTGTGCCAGTGATTCCCCCAACAACGTCAGCAGGTGATCCATCCACTGGTGGCGATTGGCATTCAGACTGCTTTCGCCCTGCAGATTGAGGGCGACGCCCGGCCTGCCACCGCTTATGCGCGCGAGGTGGTGCGCCTCATCGGGTGGTATCGCCCGTCTTTCGGCCAGTTGATTCGCCAGCTCTTCCACGGCCAGCGGGCGCAGACGCAACAATTCACAACGGCTGACAATGGTGGGGAGCAGATTTTCCGGGGTGTCGGCTGTCAACAGCAGGATCGATCTGCCCGGAGCCTCCTCTAATGTTTTCAGGAGGGCATTCTGGGCATTCTCATTGGCTTCCTGAAAACGCAGCATGATGGCGATGCGCCGGTTGGCTTCATACGGAGTCAATGAAAGTGTGTGCTGCAATTCTCGCACCGCGTCAACTTTCAAATCACCGCCGATGGTTTCCGCCTGCACAATGGCCATGTCCGGGAACTGCTGCTGCAGGGTCATCCGGCAGGGCCGGCATTCTCCACAGAATTCACCCGGCGCCGGAGGATGCTGACAGACCAAAGCCTGGGCGAAGCGCATAGCCAGAGTGCGTTTACCCACACCGGCTGGCCCGGTGAAAAGGTAGGCGTGCCGCACCCCACCACCGCGAATGTGTTCGCCCAGCAGGTGAACAGCCCAATCGTGACCCATTAAATTCCATGACATAGACTGAAATTCTACCCGATTCCTGCGGTACAATCAGCCCGCTATGACACCCAATACTGACTTTCTTTCTGGATTAAATGAACAACAAAAGATGGCCGTCACCGCGCAGCCCGGGCACATCCTGGTGCTGGCCGGTCCTGGTTCGGGCAAGACGCGCGTATTGACCCACCGCATCGCCTACCTGATCACCCGGTACCACCTGCCCCCGTCCAACATTCTGGCGGTCACGTTTACCAACAAAGCGGCCCGCGTGATGGAAAGCCGGTTGGAAGACCTGCTGGGCGAAAAACCGCAGGGCATCTGGCTGGGAACGTTCCATGCCATCTGCGCGCGAATTCTGCGGCGCGAAGCGGAACACCTGAATTTCTCCTCCAATTTTGTGATCTATGATGAAGATGACCAGCAAAGCCTGGTAAAACTGGCGCTGCGGGAATTGAATATTGATGAGAAACTGTACAAGGCGGCCAGTATTCGAAATGCCATCTCGTCTGCTAAAAATAATATGCAGACTCCCGAAGACCTGACCTCACGCACGTACCGGGAAGAAGTCAACCTGCGGGTGTACCGCCGCTACCAGGAATTGCTGCGGATCAACAATGCGCTGGACTTTGATGACCTGCTGAACGAAGTGGTCAACCTGTTGAATAAAAATGAATCAGTCAGGGAACGTTACAGTCGCCGCTTCGGAGAGATCCTGGTGGATGAATTTCAGGATACCAACACAGCCCAGTACCAGATGCTGCAGAACCTCTCTGTAAGCCAGAACAGCCTGTTCGTGGTGGGCGACGAAGACCAATCCATCTATCGCTGGCGCGGCGCGGATTACCGCAATGTGCAATCCTTTGAGCGTGATTTTTCTGGCTGCCAGAAAATTTTGCTGGAACAAAATTACCGATCCACCCAGACTGTGCTTGATGTAGCCCGCGCGGTGATCGACCGCAATTCAAACCGCACCCCTAAACGTCTATTCTCTGATAATGGCAAAGGGGAGGCCATCACCCTGTTTGAATCACAGGATGATAAACAGGAAGCCGAATACGTCACCGATACCATTCGACAGAATATTCGGGCACAAAAATGGAAGGGCAGCCAGGTGGCGGTGATGTACCGCACCAATGCACAGTCCCGTCTGCTTGAAGAGGCTTTTCTGCGCGCCAACCTGCCATACCGGCTGGTGGGCGCACAGCGCTTCTACGGCCGGCGTGAGGTTAAGGATATGATTGCCTATCTGCGCCTGATCTTCAACCTGAAGGATGAGGTCAGCCTGACTCGGGTGATCAACGTGCCGGGGCGCGGAATTGGGGAAAAGACAATATCCACCCTTCAACAGCAAGCCCACGAGGCGGGAATTTCTGCGGGTGAGCTGCTGATTGACCTGGGCAAACACGGGCAGCAATCCCCGCATTTTGGCGCGTTTTCCGGCCGCACGGCGTTAAACCTGACCGATTTTGGCGCGAACCTGCTGGCCTGGTGTGATGCGCTGTCCAAAGGAATGCCGCTCTCCCGTCTGTTCGGGCGGGTACTCGAAGATACTGCCTACCAGGAATACATAGACGATCCCAGCGAGGAAGGCCATCAGCGTTGGGAAAATGTGCTGGAGCTTGAGAAACTGGCTTCAGAATATGATGACCGCGGTATTGAGGAATTTCTGGAACGCCTGGCACTGGTTTCTGACCAGGACACACTGGCCGAAGGAATGGACGCGCCAACGTTGTTGACTCTGCACGCGGCAAAGGGATTGGAATTTCCCGTGGTGTTCATCACCGGCCTGGATGACGGTCTGCTTCCGCACAGCCGGTCATTGGACGACCCGGAGGAAATGGCGGAGGAACGACGGCTGTTGTATGTGGGCATAACCCGCGCCAAAGATCGAGTCTATCTAACCCGTGCCGATCGGCGCAGCACCTTTGGCGGGTATGATGACACCACTCCGTCCCGGTTTTTGCGAGACATTCCCTCTGCGCTTTTGATTCAGCAGGGTCTGGTTTCATCCAGTCGTGCAGGACGCCCTTCCATGAGCCTTCGAAAAGAAAGTTATGCCAACTGGAATACACCCTCACCCGCATATGGCTCTTTCAAACCGACACCCCGGCAGGAAAAGCCGCAGGTTGAGCAGCGCTTCCCGGCCAACTGCCGTGTAAAACATGAGGTGTGGGGCGAAGGTCTGGTGGTAAAGAGTGTGCTCGAAGACGGCGATGAAACCGTGGATGTTTTCTTTGACAGCGTAGGCTTCAAACGCCTGGCCGCGTCACTTGCCAGGCTTGAAATCGTTAAGAATTAGATTTTCAAACACAGCTCAAAATACATAACGGCGTGAGCCTTTTCAAGAGACCGCAAATTAAGCTCCAATAATTCGCACATTTGGGGATGGAAAGATGGGTGTCTTCTCTACCTGAATGATGCTTGTCCAGTTACAAGAGCGTAAATAATCCCCCCCTTGACCGGTGCTTTTCCGGTCAGAAAGGGGGGGATTCTAAGGCACTGCGTCAACGATGTATTCCAGGAATACACCATATCCCTGCAGGGCTTGAGCCACACCCATCATCTCCACTATGCTCGGCCCTCGCGGCTGACCGACCATCCCGCTCAAGAGGTTCATCTCCGTGGGGATGCGCGTGTAGTAGCTATCGTTCCATAGGCGCTGCATGACCGGGCTGAAGAATCCCGGCCGCTGGAACCCCTCATCCTGTGGGTTCTTTGCCACCATGTATCGAACACTGACAGGTTTGCCGATCAGTCCGGCAAGATACGCTCGGGTCTCTTCTTCAGAAGTCACCAATCCGGACGCGTATCCGCTCCACTGTCCGCCAATGGAGAAATCTGTGATTCCCAGACCGACTTCGGGTCCCATTCCGCCCTGATAAACCAGAACCGAACAGTACCCGGTTCCGGCCCAGTCTGCAGATTTCGCGGCAAAGGGGTACTCGCCAATTAAAAGCATCTTTTGCCAGGTTACCGCATGAGCGAACTCGTTATTGTAGTCCGTGGTCGAGGAGGTCAGATTCTCTTCGCCAAACTCATCCAGGAAAGCCTGCCAGGCGTCCCGTAATGTGGAGAAACCTTCGCGCTGTAAATACCCTTCCACAATTTGCCCGCCGGTTGTCGTATCCAGGCAGGATGGCACCAGCGTGTTGGGATCCGCTGTGGGCGGCAGGGTGATGGTAGCCGTAGGCAAGGGGATGGGTGTTAAGGTAGGAACATCTGTTGAAACCGGTATTATTTCAACGGATTCAAATGATGAACAGGAGGAAAGGATGATTAGGATCACGAAGAAAACAAGCACGTTCCTCATAATGTGATTATATCTTCCTGCTCTTTTTTTGCCGAAAGTTTTTACCCCGATTTGTCGATCATTGGTAAATCAGTATAATGAAAGAACATAATAATTAGAAGAAAGGTTTGCCATGTCTCCTGAAGAGAAAAAGAAGAACATTCTTGATTCAGCCATTGATCTTATAACAGATCGCGACGAAAAAGCGGCTGCCGCCGCTGCCGCCGCCAAAGCCGCCGCCGACGCCAAAGCAGCCGCTGACGCGAAAGCCGCAGCAGAAGCCAAGGCGAAAGCCGATGCGGAAGCCAAAGCCAAAGCGGAGGCTGATGCCAAAGCGAAAAAAGAAGCGGAAGACCGGGCTGCCGCCCTGGCCAGAGCAGAAGCTCAGACCAAGGCTTTTGAAGAGACCAAAGCCGCTGCTGACGCCATCCTGACCACTCACACGGTGCACGCCGGCGAGACGTTAAGCGGTATCGCCCTCAAGTACTATGGCCATGCCACACCCCCCTATTGGAACAAGATCAAAGACGCCAACAAAGCACTGATTGATTCTCATAAGGGTAATATTCTTGCCGGCGACAAACTGGTCATTCCAAAGCCGTAATTGAGGGTGTGAAATGGCGAAAACTACGAAAGTCAACCTGGCGAAATTATTTGGTAATGTCGCCCAGGAACTGGCCAAGAATCAGGGTGCCCTGAATCAGGCGGATACAAAGAACAATGACCACGGCACGAACATGGTCAACATCTTCAATACCATTACCCAGGCTATGCAGGAGAAACCAAAAGCGTCTCCTACAGCGCAGATGGAATATGCCGCTGAGCAGGTTCGCCAGAACTGCCAGAGCGGCAGCGGTACCGTCTATGCCGAAGGTCTGGCAAGGGCTGCGGCGGAATTGCAGGGGCAGAACATCACCGGAGATAATGCCATGCAGTTGATCACCGCGCTGATGGGCTCCAACCTCGGCGGCCAGTCACAGGCACAATCGTCTGCCGGTGGTGATGTCCTCGGCAATTTGCTGGGAACCATGATGAGCGGGGGTAATGCTCCGGCGCAATCGTCCGGTGGCGGCGGAGATGTCCTTGGCAGTCTGCTGGGATCCATGCTTGAAGGCGGGCAAGCCGGTAACGCTTCGGCTGGCAACGCCTCTGGAGACGCGCTCTCGTCCATGCTGGGCGGATTGTTGGGCGCGGAACAACCATCTCCGGCGGCTTCCGCCGGTACTTCCGCTGGATTGGGTGGAACCGGGATCACGCTGGAACAGGTTCTGGCGGCTGGCATGGGATTCATGCAATCCAAACAGCAGGGAAAAGACACCATGTCATCCCTGTTGAATGCCGTGATTGCCGGGACACAGGCGGGCAGCGGTTACCGTGCCGAATCCGGTAAACTGGTGGCCGGAACGCTCATGCAGGGTCTCGGCGCACTGCTATCAAAGAAATAAGCTTGAACCATGAAAAAAGCCCGCCGGGAAACCAGCGGGCTTTTATTTATTGCTCGTGGGGATGCAGCGTTTCCGCGCCGGGAAGTAAACCGGTCAGCTTCTGCGGCGAATGGATCAGCATGGGTAAATGTTCGGGACAAATGTGATAAGCGGTGTTCAGATACTGTAACTGGATCAAGGGCACCAGCGCCTGAGATTTTTCACAGACCACACAAACGGATTCTTTTTCGGCCATATTTCCATCCTGATAAATAAGAGTAAATATATCGAATTATATACCCGGACAGTCTCGCTGACCAGCCCAACAGAAATAAACATTTGTTTGCACAGGTTGCCCGGTAAATTAATGAGATAACCGGATTGGTAAGCGGGTTTTGACGTGAGGAGGGGATATGAATATAAAACAGGGACCCAGTCCTGTCATGGAATTGCTGGCCGGTCTGTTCCGTCAGGAGACCAGTTCTGGAACGAAAATTGTTTATCGATGGTCCAGCGGCACAGGCGGTCTGTCCGAAAAGATCTTCGAGATTTTGCTCTTCGTTGGTGGATTGGCGGTGGCAGTCCTATCCTTTACCGGAATCCTCCAGATGGGCGAGGGAACAGTCAGCGTTTATGCGGTGTTGATGCCCGTTTTTTTCTTCCTGCCCGGGCTCCTGCTGGCCTACCGGGGGTTTGCTCTGGGGGTCAACCGCAGTGTTTTTGAGATGAATGGCACCAAACTGAAGGTTCATCATGGGCCGCTGCCTTTCCCGGGGGCGACTCGTCTTGACCTGAATTCGGCAGATATCTCCAGCGTGGAGTGGCAAAAAATCGGGCACGTCAGCCGTGCGGGAAATGCTTCAGGGCGGGTGTCATCGGGTTATTCCGCGACATTTAATGTGGTTCTCAAAACCAATGCTGGCAAAACCATTACGCTTCTTTCCGGTCTTCGCGCGAGGGAATATGCCTTTGCCATAGCCGGTGAACTGACCCGGCTCCTTAAGAAATAAATCGCCGCCATGGAATACAAATCATATAAACCTCTTATGGATTAAAAGAAGAGGTTTTTAATCCATCCAGTATAATCAGGCAATTATTCTCATGAACAAGACAGCTCGAACTCAATTTTTCACCGGCGTTCGCGATTTATTACCCATCCTCCTGGGGGTTCTGCCTTTCGGTTTGATCTACGGTGTCGCGGCGGTGAACGCGCACATCCCGCCCGTTTTGGCATTTTTGATGTCGCCCATTGTGTTCTCGGGTAGCGCCCAATTCGCGGCCACCCAGTTGATCGCCAATGGCGCGCTTGTTTCCGTGGTGATCTTCACTATTTATATAGTCAATTTGCGGCACGTTATGTATTCCGCCACGATTTCACCCCACTTCAAGTCATTGCCCATGCGTTGGAAGATGTTTCTGTCATACCTGCTGACAGATGAAGCCTTTGCCATGACCATCACGCGCTTCAATGCCGAACCGCAGATGCCGCATAAGAACTGGTATTTCTTCGGGGCGGGTGCTTCCCTGTGGATCACCTGGCAGATCGCCACGGCGGTGGGTGTGTTTGCCGGCGGGCAGATCCCGGCCAGTTGGTCGTTGGATTTCTCCGGCGCGCTGACCTTTCTGGCGCTGTCTGTTCCAGCCATCCGCGACCGGTCAACGGCGGTTGCCGCGATCGTGGGCGGGGTTTCCGCTGTTATGTTGCGGGGAATGCCCTATCAACTTGGATTGGTCACCGCGGCGCTGTTGGGCATCGCGGCAGGCTATGGGGTTGACCGATGGACTCGCTAAACCTCTGGCTGATCCTCATCCTGGGCGGGCTGGGGACCTACCTGATTCGCCTGTCCTTTATTCTTATCTTTCAGCATGTGCAGCTCCCCAACTACATGGACCGCATCTTGCGGCTGGTGCCGCCTGCTGTGTTTTCCGCCATGGTGCTGCCTGAATTGCTTGTGCGAGATGGTTCCATCCAGTTTGCCGTTACCAACCTGCGGTTGATCGCCGGGCTGCTGGCGGCCATTATCGCGTTGAAGACGCGCAGTGTGCTGGCCACAATTGCTTCAGGTATGGTTATTTTGTGGATTTTGCAATTTGTGGTCACGTTGATCCATTAAGCATTCGATTGAAAGAGAAAATTATTATTTAGCAGGGGAGTACACATGAAAGAAACCATTCAGTGCGGGCGGCCGTAAGCTCCTACTGCCAAATTTATAATAATTCAGAGACAAAACTCCTGTCAGAGTAAGTCGAAGCGGATGGGATGTAGAAGGACAAAAGGCCCCTCTCCCAACCTCCCCCGGTGGGGGAGGAGGATATTAGTATTAACCATATTCAATCTAGTTGGATCTATTCCAGGTTTCCTTTCCAACCGGGGAAAGTTTTAATTTAACACTTCAGTTTTCCTCCCCCACCGGGGGAGGCAGGTGGGGGCTAAAATTGACTGAACTTTCCACCACGTATGACTCGGCACGGCGGTGTAATCGGTGGCCACATGACTTTTGACTGCCAGGGTGATGGACGCCCTGTCGCCCAAGAAGACTAGTCGCCTTACAAAACCCTTGGTGCATACAAAATAATCAACTTTTCACGCACCATACCTCCCCCACCGGGGGAGGCAGGTGAGAGCCGTTTTTACCAGGTATGGCTTGCCGCGGCGGCGTTGTCGGCGACCACCTGACTCTTCACTGCCGGTGTGACACACACCTTATCGCCGGAGAAGGCTTCGCGCCACACATAACCGCCGATGCAGTCATACGTTCCGGACACCCGCGACGCGGCAGCGGCATTGTCAGCGACAGTTTGAGTGCGGGTTTCCGGCGTCACACACACATCATCGCCGGACTGCGCTTCCCGCCAGACAAAACCGGAAATGCAGGTATGCGGTCCGTAATCACCGACTACCCAGCGTGATGCGGCGGCGGCGTTATCGGTGGCAGCCTGAGTGCGAACTGCCGGAGCAACGCAGACCCTGTCACCGGAAAAGGCATCCCGCCAGACATAGCCTTCCTTGCAGGCATCCGCTCCGTATACCACGACGGAACGACGGGAATCCGCGGCAGCGTTATCGGCGTCCGCCTGGTTTTTCGAGGCGGCTGACACGCATACTTTATCACTCTCGTTGATCAGGCGGTGTTCATAGCCTTCCTTGCAGGTACCGGAAGCCGGCAGCGGGGTGGGAGGCGCGGCGACCACCGTCAGGTTGCCCGGGATGCAGGAGGCGGTGACCACGCTGGCGGAGATCCAGCCAACCCCGCCCGGAAACCCGACATACCACCAGGTGCTTTCCGCGTTACGTCCGTTGACCGGCGTGGTGGCGCCTTCCGCCAAAGCGTTGATGATGGGGTATACGGTTCCCGGCCCCGAGCGGATGTTGACCGGCGTGTTGGCTTTAACCTGCGGCGTGCATACTGTCGGAGAGGCTTCCATCGTCGCCGTGGGAGGCTGGACGGTGGGCGGCGCGGCTGTTGTGGCGGCTGCCGGTGGGGTATTGGTGGGAGTGGAGGGCGTTTCCGTTGGGGTGGACGTGGATGTCATCCCGACCAGCGGCAGGTTGCAGGAGATCATAACAAGCCCGATGATCACGAGAGGAATGAGTAAATTTGATTTTTTCATAATACCCTCTGATTGAACGGATAGACTAATATAAACATTATGTGAGTAAAATTGTCCAATTACAACTGCCTGTTACTTAAATCTTTGGTAATTCGAAGTTTGACATACTGCAGGGGCTTTTCATGTTTTAAAAATAGAGATACTGATAAGTGTAAGGCCGATGCATCTGGAATTCTTTATAATTTTGCGCCCATGGTTTACTTCCGGATGCATCGCCCTTACCAAACGGACCATGGTGTTCGGATAATCCATGTGAGAAATTGTGGGTTAAAAAACGAGGTGGTGTCCGGCATTAGTAGACCGCGGGAACTTACGGTTTCTCGTAATTTATAGATAAAAAATTATGAACAGGTATAAAATGAATAAGTTGTCGATTTTCCTTGACTCTTCCCGCATTTCATGTAAAATAGCGCACGATATGCACTTAACCCCTCCGCACACGGACTTCCGAATAAAGCGGCCTTCAACCGGCGGAGATGAAATATTTGTTTTTATTAGAGAGCCTGAATCGGGCTCTCTTTTTTTGCCTGCTGATGGAGGGTTAATATGAGGATACCCGGATTGATCGACCCGCACGTGCACATGCGCGAACCGGGCGGCGAGCATAAGGAAGACTGGGCTTCCGGCACTACCGCCGCGCTGGCCGGCGGGGTGACCCTGTTGCTGGCCATGCCCAATACCAAACCTCCGGTCACCGACGCCGAAACACTTAAGTCCACCCTGACGATTGCCTCAACCAGGGCACACTGTGACTTTGCGCAGTTCATCGGTGCCGGAACGGGCAACCGTGATTCTGCCGCCGGGCTGGCGCCTTATGCCGCCGGGCTGAAAATGTACCTTGACCAGACCTTCGGCGACCTGAAACTGAACGATATGGAGGAATGGCTGGTGCATTTCCAAAATTGGCCGGTTTCCTCGCCACTGTGTGTGCACGCCGAAGGTCCATCGCTGGCAACGGCCATCCTGCTGGCCGAGTTGACCGGACGGCCTGTGCACCTGTGCCACATCTCGCTGCGCAGCGAGATCCTGTTGATCAAAGCTGCAAAGCAGAAGGGCATCCAGGTGACCTGCGAGGTCACCCCGCACCACCTGTTCCTTAGCCAGGATGACATCCCATCCATCGGTCCCGGCCGCTCGGAAGTGCGCCCTCGATTGGCAACCCGTTCGGATGTGCAGGCGCTATGGGACAACATGGATTTTATCGATTGTTTTGCCACTGACCACGCCCCGCACACCCTGACCGAAAAGGATGGGGATAACCCGCCTCCGGGTTTTCCGGGGCTGGAATCCGCGCTGCCGCTCTACCTGACCGCCGCTGCGGAAAGCCGCCTGACCATGGACGACATTCTGCTGCGCTGCGTGACCAATCCGCGCCGCATCTTCCATCTGCCCGAACAACCGGATACTTTTGTGGAGATCGACCCCGAAACACGCTGGACGTTCTCAGCGAGATCGACCCATACCCGCTGCGGTTGGTCGCCTTTCGAAGGCTACCCGATGACCGGGCGCGTACGCTCTGTCACCCTGCGCGGGAAAAAAGTATATGAAAATGGCGAAATCCTGGCCGAACCCGGTTACGGCCGCGATATCCAGCCGCCGCTTGTTTAAGTACATCCATCTCTAAACCCGAATAAAAAAAGGAGATTTTTATGACCCCTCACGAACCACCTGCCTATCGCCCGAACCCTGTCCTGCCGTTCGGCGACCACAAGGAAACCCGTTTTTATGGAACCGATGTGATTTCCGTCAAACAATTTGACCGCAGCGACCTGGATTACATCTTTGCCGTTGCCAAAGAGATGCAGGGAATGGTACGCCGCGTCGGTACTTTTGACCTGCTCAAAGGGAAAATCCTCGCCAACCTGTTCTATGAACCCTCCACACGTACCTCCGCGTCTTTCACGTCTGCCATGGAACGACTGGGCGGCTCGGTCATTCCGATCAACGAGGTGAAATATTCCTCCGTGTCCAAAGGTGAGTCCCTGCCCGATACCATCCGTTCACTGGAATGCTACGCCGATGTGATCGTCCTGCGCCACCCTGAGGTGGGCTCCGCGGCCATTGCCGCCAAATATGCCCGCAAACCGGTGATCAACGCCGGCGATGGTGTGGGCGAACATCCAACCCAGGCGTTGCTGGACCTGTTCACCATCTACCAGGAAATGGGCACGATTGACGGTCTGACCGTCACCATGCTGGGCGACCTGAAACATGGCCGTACGGTGCATTCACTGGCACGACTGCTCACCCTGTTCGACGTGAAGATCAATTATGTCGCTCCCGAAGTGCTCTCTATGCCGGATGAAGTCATTGCCGAAGTCAAGGGAAAGAATATCCCGCAGAATGCCAACACCAAACTTGATCCCTTCCTCAACTCAACAGATGTGCTCTACGTGACCCGCGTGCAGAAAGAACGCTTCCCTGATGAAGCCTCCTACGAAGCGGTTAAAGGCAGTTATGTGATCGGCACCGATACCATGGCCAAAGCCAAAGAGGAAATGATCGTCATGCATCCCCTTCCGCGCGTCAATGAGATCGCCATGGAAGTAGACGATGATCCCCGCGCTGCCTATTTCCGCCAGATGGAATACGGCCTTTACATCCGCATGGCTTTGCTTGCATTAGTGCTGGGCAAGGTATAATCAACGCAAAAAAAAGGTGGAGAGATGAAGCCCTTTTTCACCCAGTTGGATGAACGTGTCCGCAAGACTGGATCCCTGTTATGTGTGGGGATCGACCCGCGCCCGGGAGATCTGGCAGAGCCGACTGCCAGCGCCGCCCGGGATTACAGCCTGCGTATGATCGAAGCCACAGCCGACATCGCGGCCGCCTATAAACCCAATTCGGCGTTCTTTGAAGCCTTTGGGCCGGAAGGCTGGCAGGCGCTTAAGGAAGTGGTGGCGGCTGTTCCGGCTGATATTCCCGTAATTCTGGATAGCAAACGCGGGGATATTTCTTCGACAGCAGAAGCTTATGCCCGATCCGCGTTTGAAAACTTGAATGGCGGCGGCATTACCCTGAATCCGTACCTCGGGTATGACTCGATCCAGCCGTTCCTGAAAGATCCCAACCGCGGCGTCTTCCTGCTTTGCAAGACGAGCAACCCCGGCGCGGTCGATCTGCAGGACCTGCACCTGGCCGGTGAACATATGCCGCTGCGCCTTTTCGAGAAAGTCGCATTGCTTGCCCAGGACTGGAACACCGGTGACAATATCGGCCTGGTGGTGGGTGCCACACAGGTGGAAGCCCTGCACTGCGTGCGCGAACTGGTCCCCAATATGTGGATCCTCGCACCCGGTGTCGGCCCGCAGGGAGCCGACCTGGCCGCCGCGTTGAAAGAAGGACTGCGGGCGGATAAATCTGGGATGCTCATTCCGGTATCACGCGCCATCTCAAAAGCACCCGATATGCGCAAAGCCGCGCTCGAACTGCACGCTGACATTCAGCGAAAGACGGAACAATGCTGCCCGACAGCCGCTTCCGCCCGCACTAACGGAAAACGACGTATCTCTGACGCACTGGCCGAAGGACTGCTGACGGATGGATGCATCGGTTTTGGAAAATTCACCCTGAAATCCGGGTTGATCTCGCCGATTTACATTGATCTGCGCCAGTTGGTTTCCCATCCCGATCTGCTCGCGCTGGCTGCCGCGGCGTATATCCCCATACTGAAAGAATTGAAATTTGACCGGTTGGCTGCCCTTCCATATGCCGCTCTGCCGATTGCCACGGCCATCAGCCTGCAAACCGGCTGGCCGGTAATCTACCCGCGCAAGGAAGTCAAAGCGTATGGCACCAAAGCGGACATCGAAGGGTTTTATAAACCCGGAGAACGTGTTGTGGTCATTGACGATCTGGCAACCACCGGGGGAAGTAAATTTGAAGCAATAGAAAAATTGACATCCGCCGGTCTGGCGGTGGAGGATGTGGTCGTGCTGATTGACCGGCAATCTGGAGCCCGCGAATCTCTGGAAACCGCCGGATTCAAATTGCATTCCGCCCTCAATCTGACCGGTCTTCTGGATCATTGGGAATCAACCGAGCGCATCGCGCTCGAACAGATCAATGCCGTCCGGGAGTTTTTGAAACAACCAGGAAAGTGAAAAAATGTATAAATTGTTTCGGCCGCTGATTTATTTGCTGACACCGGAACAGGCTCACCATTCGACCATTACCATGCTACAACTGGCCGGATGGTTTCCGCCTGCCACGGCGTTGGTTCGTGCCATGTACCGCGCAAAAACAAACGGACCCCGAGTGGAGTGTATGGGTCTGAGTTTCCCCAACCCGGTCGGTATGGCCGCCGGATATGACAAAGACGGCCTGGGCTGGCGTGGTCTGGCTGCGCTGGGATTTGGGCATATCGAAGTGGGTACTGTCACCCCCAAGGCCCAGCCAGGCAACCCCAAACCACGGGTTTTTCGGTTGGTGGACGATGAAGCCGTGATCAACCGAATGGGCTTCCCCAATAACGGGGCGGACTTCCTCGCGAATCGCATCAAGAACGCCCGTGGAAATGGTTTTATTCTCGGGGTCAATATTGGCAAGAACAAAGTCACCCCCAATGAATCCGCATTGGATGACTACCTTTCTCTGACCCGAAAATTTCATCCACTGGCAGACTACCTGGCGATCAATGTAAGTTCACCCAACACGCCCGGTCTCCGTGAATTGCAGACCCGAAATGCGCTGCATGATCTGCTTAAACCTCTGAAAGCCGAGGTTGCCACGGCGGATATGGCCACCGGACGAAAAGTCCCAGTAGTGGTCAAACTGGCACCCGATATGACTGACAATGAGCTGGATGGTGCGCTGGATGTGGTCGTCAATACCGGTATGGATGGCGTGATCATCAGCAATACCACAATCAACCGGCCGGGATTAAAATCGGCAATGGCCGCGGAAATTGGCGGTTTGAGTGGCAGACCGCTGCAGGCGATCAATACAGCGATGGTCCGCAAAGTAGCTGCCCGGTTGAATGGAAAACTGCCGGTCATCGCTAGCGGCGGAATCATCACCCCGCAGGACGCGCAGGAGAAGATCGATGCCGGTGCCGCGATGGTGCAGGTGTACACCGGTCTGATCTACACCGGCCCGGAACTTGTGCGTGATATTCTGAATTTTGGATTGAAATTTAAATGACCCGGCCTTCTCGCCATCCATCCGAAACCCCCATCCTGCTGGCAACCCTGCTGGTGGTTGGTGTGGTGCTTGTACTGACCACCGGGTTAACGGTGTGCGTGGCACCCATCCTCATCGCGTTCATGGTGGTGTTCAGCTACATGGCCAATCAACAGCACCACATGGCACTCATGCAGCAGGCCATTCATGTACCTGTCGAAGGACCGACAGGGGAGGACGCGGGTCTGGATCAAATCGGTCAACTGGTGCGTGAATGCCGGCAGGCGTTGAATTGCGAACCGGTGGAAGTATTCATCGTCCCCAGCCGGCAGTTGAATGCCTACACGTTTGGCCTGGGATCGCCCAAAACGATTGTCTTATACAGTCCCATGCTGAAGATCATGGATGCCAGCGAATTAAAATTCGTCATCGGGCATGAAATGGGACATGTGATCTTCGGGCATACCTGGTTGAACACATTAATAGGAGGGATGGCGGGAATGCCGTCATCCATCGGCGCGGCGCTCATTTTTACATTTGCTTTCCGCTGGTGGAACCGGGCCTGCGAATACAGCGCCGATCGGGCGGGAATGGTGGCCTGCGGTAGTGCCATCAAGGGCATCTCTGCGCTGGCACAACTTGAGGTGGGCGACATTGACAGCGCGGAAGAATTACGCCGGGCGTTGGCCGTGATTGAACGTCAAAACGACTCACTGGAGAATTTGCTGGGAGAAACCCTCAGCGACCATCCGGTTATAGCGAAACGCATTAAGGCATTAAAAGAGTTCATTCGCTAACATAACACTGTTTGACATTATCTCATTGAAAAAAAGACAGTGCCTGTTTGACTAAAGGCACTGTCTTTCTCTTTTTTGTGATTGGAAAGCCATGAAAGCCGGGTTTTATACCTATTCAGCCGTCGGTTCCGGGGTCAATGTGGCTGTGGCGGCGGGCGCGGTGGTCGCGGTGGCCGGTACGGTGGCGGTGGGAGACAGGGTGATCGTCGGAGTGGCGGCGGCGACTTCGATCTTCACCCAGAAATTGCCGGTCTTGTTCGTGCCGAACGTTTGACCGCTGGGGTTCTTGATCTTCCAGTACCCCTGGTACGTACCCAGAGTGGTCGGGGCTTTCATGTTGACGGATAGTTCAATGATCTTGCCGGCTTCCACGGGGATGGGCATACGGTATTCGTTCGCGGCACCCATCTGTTCACCCTCAGAAAATACCAGTTTGTAGTCTGTTGTCCAGGTGGAGGTGCCCGAATTCATAATCCGCCAGCCCTTGGTGAAAGCCGCGCCCGGTAATATTTTGGTGCCGTCTGGAATGGTCTCGCTGACCAGGGCGGCATTGTCAGTGCCTGAAGGAACAACTACAGGCGGCTGGGTGTTGCCCAGGGTGGGAATAACAATGGGAGCGGTGGTTTCGGTTTTTACCGGAGCCATGGTGGGAATGGGTTGAGAACCGGCAGAGGCTGTTTGGGTTAAGCCGAGCACGGCGTTGGCCATGGCAGTCTGTACGACGGCTTCAGCGGCGTCGGGCGTCTTGGTGGCTTCCCCTTTGAATCCGGGGAAATTGCAGCCTGCCAGCACCAGACATATAGCCAGGCAGACATATATGGATACGTGTATTGATTTGTTCATTTTTTCTTTCCTTCAATGGCGGGCCTGATCGCAGGCACACTCTTTATGTCTTGTTTGAAACAAGCGGATAATGCAAGACTTCCAATTCTACATCATGTTTTCTGTGATGTAGAAGATCGAAGAAACGTGAGTTCCTCTGCCTCTGGTAAAGACGAAACCTCAAACAAAAAAGTTCCCCGCAAAAGGCCATTTGGATCAATACATACGCATTATTTGCTGGACGCGCCGGATTCCTGAGGTTATTTTTTGGGTTCAATGGGTGGTTGATAGAAATCCACTGTCCAGTAGCCGCTGCCTGATTGCGGATGAATCTTATGGTCGCGCCAGCTTACCTGGGCGTCTTTAATCTCCCCAGTTTCCCAGGGGGTGGTTTCGTAGACGGGTGTGTTTTCAGGGGTCAAATGCACCCAGGTTTGCCCTGGTTTGAAGGGGAATGGATTACCTTCCGCATCCATGAATCGGATGGGGCGCAGCCGACCGGTAGTTTTTTCATATTCATCGCTGCGTGTGGTCCAGAAAAGGTTATATTTCAACCCGTCCCGGAAAAGCACCGCCTTGCCTTTTTCGATGTACAGCAGATCGACATCCATCAAGGCTTCAGCGTAGCGGTGGTGGGCGGCGTAGAGCACCACCACATTCTCAAAGGTCAGGTTATCCCCGTTCAGTTTGTCGAATTGCTGGATAAAGGTCATCCCGTCGCCATTATCCTGCCAGCGGGTGTACGCGCCGGCGGCCGGGTCGTATTTCCAGACAACCTGATTTAGCACCGACATTGGGTACCAGACCTGCGTCGCCGGCAAGCCGCCTGCAGGCGGCGCGGGATCAAAGAGCATGCCGTTCAACGCTTCAGGGCTGACTTTCAATTTGCCGCTGTAGTTTTCCGCGATCGTTTGCAACTGGGTGACTTTGATGGAATTGCCTCCTTTGACATCTTCATCCGTGCCAAAGGAGTTGGTGAACTCGTTCAATTTAGCCGCGACGGTGTGATAGGCAGAAGCCATCACCAGGAAGCCGTTATATAACTGGCGGACTCCCTCATAGGGCAGCCGGCCGGAACGGATGGGGCCGATGGACGGCCCATCTTCAGAATTTTCCGGCACGGCTTCCGGCGGGTAACTGCCGTAGAACATGGCCAGGTAGCGTGACTCGCCTTCGCCGATGAACAACTCGAACACCCAGGGGCTGTATGAAAGGCCGGATTGCGGCCGGGTTGACGGGGGGAAGGTGGAGATGGAAACAAGCGCCGGGGGAAGCATCAGATTATCAGGGTTGGTTTCAGAAAGCCCGGTCAACGGGTTGACGCCCGGCGGAAAGGTCTCCAGGCCGATGGGTTCAGCCGCTCTATTTCCGGCTGGCAGGACAGGTGAGGACGCAGAAACCATGCTGGTTGGCCAGGGAGAAAAAATGGTCAACAAACCGGTAACGAGAATGATTAAGCCAATAGTCTTGCGCATGTTTTTGTCCTGAACCTGTTTTGAAATCCTGTATTCCCAATTTTACATAAGAACCGCCCGGAGAATAATCGACAATCCTGTAAGGGAATTAATATAAATATTGATATTTACAGGTACTGCGCGTAGGTGTGGTGTTTGATGATTGCGCATCCCTACTGGTTGGGCTGCATGTTTTCCGGGTGAACAAATCTCACCACCCAGATCCCCGAACCGGGCTGACGGTTGTGTACCAGGCGGTAATAATCCTCAGTGTATTCTGTTTCGTATACCGGGGTTTCCTGCGTGACGATCTCCACCCAGGTCTGCCCGGGTTTCAGCGGGAACGGATTTTCATTCTTATCCAGGAAGCGTATGGGACGGTACTTCCCGGATGTCTTCTCGTAATCGTCATTTTTCGATGTCCAATATCCCTCGAAAACCTGCCCGTCACGGAAGAACAGGGCTTTTTGTTTGACCACATGCATCAGGTTCAGGTCGATCAATGTCTCGCGATAGGCAATATGATCCACGAACAGCACGGCCACATTTTCAATCTCCAGGGATTTGCCGGTAAGACTGTCGACCTGTTCGGTGTATTCTCTGCCATTTTCCATGTCCTGCCAGCGGTGATACGTGCCGTTGGCCTGGTCATAATGCCACCAGATCTGATCCACAAACGCGTAGGGCAGCCAGATGGTGTGTCCGTCTTTGCCGCCGGCTGGAATGGAAGGGTCAAACACCAGACCGACCGGGTTGGGTTCACCCACTTTCTGCAGGTAATCGCGTTTCAACTGGACCAGGTCGTCCACCCGGATGCGCGCCCCGTTGATGTCATCGGGGTGCTCGGTTTGCAGGTTGTGGTAGTGATTCAGGCTGGGAAAAACCCAGTCTGACGCGTATGCCATGACGATGAATCCGTTCAATTGTTTGCGGATATGCTCATACGCCAGTCGTCCGGAACGCACCGGGCCGATCTCGGGATTATCCGTATCGGGCGTTTTGGGCAGGTCGCCGTAGAAAATGGTCAAAAATCGGCTGTTGCCAGCGCCAATGAAAAGTTCGTAGATCAACGGGGCGAAAGATAATCCCGCCTGTGGACGGGCGGTCACCGGTGAATTGCTAATGGACAACAGCGCGGGGGGCAGTTTCAGACTTTCGGAATCTGCGACGGGCAGCCCATTGAGAGGATTAATGCCAGCCGGATAAGTGTCCGGACCAACCGGGTAGGCGATTACCGGTTCGGTCGCTGCCGGGGTGGACGTTACCGTCGCTGTGGGGGAGGAAGTCTGCGTGCTGGTTGGTTCAATGGCACTTGTTAACACTGCCGCGGTGATTGTGGAGGTGAGTGTGGGTGTGCTTGTTCTCGTATACTGCGGATTGTATTGCACCAGCAGGTCCGCGCCAATGGCCAGCAGCATGATCGGCAGAAGGATCTGCAGTAACTTCTTCGTCTGGGGTTTCATGACTGCATTGTACCAAACAAGAAAAAATGAAAGACTATGCTTGATGGTTTTCTGTTGGATAGTATTGATTTTCTTTCGAAAATTCCAATAATCATCATTGCTTTATGTTTCTATCTTTTTCACCATTGGAGTAAATCGAATGCCGTTCACTTCCTGCTCCATATCCGTGTCAACAAATCCAAGATGATGATAGGCCTCCACCGCGTATGGCGATGAATTGACCGTGATCTCTGTGCAGCCCGCCGATTTGATATCTTCCACCACAGCCTCGAATAACTGGCGGGCAATTCCCCTGCGGTGATATTCTTTGCGGACAAATAGCAGGGTGATATGGTTGGTATTTCTGACGGCGATCACCCCGGTGAGTGTGTTGTCATCATGGCAGCCTTTCATAGTTAGCATGCCTTCTTCCATCTTTTCGCGGATCGAATCCAGGTTGACCGAAGAACGGAATTCTGCCACACCCTCCGGCGGATAGTCAGGGGATTCGAACTCGTCGAAAACCTCATATATGAGGGACAGGGCTTCAGGGAGATCAGGTTTTTTCAGTGGACGTATTTCCATAAAACATTCCCGTAAAAATATACTTTACCTGCTCATAATTCTACCGCTGATAGTCACCTTCCCCCGGCTTTATCTTTCAAGCCGGGGGAAGGCCGGGTTGGGGGTTTGACATCCCGCGATCATACGCTCGCCGAGCTTGTCGAGGCGGGAGAGCATGTCACAGCAGCTGGTTTCTTTGGTTTTGCCACATGCAATAGAACGCAGCGCGGGCAGACTCAGCCACCGGAAATATCACCAGATTTGATGCTGGCAGGCCGGGTTGGGGGTTTGACATCCCGCGATCATACGCTCGCCGAGCTTGTCGAGGCGGGAGAGCATGTCACAGCAGCTGGTTTCTTTGGTTTTGCCACATGCAATAGAACGCAGCGCGGGCAGACTCAGCCACCGGAAATATCACCAGATTTGATGCCGGCAAGCCGGGTTGGGGGATTAGTTCAAGGAATAACTTACATCAACTTCGGCCTTCACAGAGATCATCCCCAGGCTGACAGGATCCTCACCCCCCGCACCAGCAGACGACGAAACCGGGGAAGCCGCATTCTGTACTACGTTCTGAGTCCATTGATTGGCATTGCGGGAGGACCCGTACCACCAGCCGTTATAGTACGACCAGGAATTCTCGCTGATACTTAATACACAACCAGTCTCCGCGCCGGCCGCGCCGGCCAGTGCCCTGGCCTTTTCACCCGCCGCCCGCATGGCAAGTTCACGCGCCTGATCGCGGTACTTGCGTAATTCAGTTGTGTAGAAGTTGATGTCATTCACCTGGTTGGCACCGGCAGCCAGAGCGGCAGCCAGAACAGCTCCGGCTTTATTGACATCCCGAATGGTGACTGCCAGGTTGTTGTGGATGCGATAGCCCTTAATGAATAAGGCATCGTAATCCTCATAGATTGGCTCAATGTGGTACTGATCTGTGGCAATATCACGGGCTTCCACCCCCTGCGCCTGCACAGCCGCGATCACCCGCTGCATGGCGCGGGAATTGTCACGCTGCGCGGCTTCCACCGTTGTACTGTTGGATTGCACACCGAGTTGCAGCAGAGCGCGGTCGGGAGCTGCGTTGATCATGGCTGAACCGCTGACATGGATGGAACGCTTCGCGTCGCAGGCTTGATTGATGACCGGCGTGACAGGGGGCGTGTCGGCTGCCGCGACCAGACCTGTGGGCAGCGCAATTTCAAACAGGAACAACAACCCCAAACCGATGGTTACACATATGTATGGCTTTCTCATGGGAAACTCCTTTTCACGTTTTCCCGGAGCATAGCCAGAATTCTGGTCAGTTTGGTGTCAATACAGGGTCAGTTTTCCGGCAATATGGGCAGGATGAAGCCGATTGCAGCACCGCCCTCGGGCGCGTTGCCGGCAATCACCTGCCCGCCCTGCGCCTGTACCAACGCGCGCACAATGGATAACCCCAGTCCAGAGCCGCCGCCCTTCCGGCTGCGCGATATATCCGCGCGATAGAAGCGGTTAAAAATTCGCGGCAGGTGTTCGGGCGCTATCCCCGGGCCGGCATCCATCACCCTGCAGAATACTTCATTTTTCACTGATCTGATCTCCACCCGCACAACGTCATTCGGCGGACTGTAACGCAAGGCATTGTCCAGCAGGTTATCCATTACCTGGAAAAGTCGATCTTCGTCACACAAAACATGGGGGATTTCATCCGCGTCCACAGTCAGTTTCACACCCCGGGAAGCGGCCAGCAGAGTAAACCGTTCACAGCGTTCCTTTACCAGATCGACCAGGTCCACAGGTTGTAGATCCAGTTTCAAAACGCCAGCATCCGCCCGGGTGAGCACCAGCAGGTTGTTGACCAGGCGGATCAGGCGGTCTGCCTCTTTCTGCATGGATTCGAGCAGCGCGCCGCGGCCTTCCAGGTCATCCACTGCGCCGTCTTCCAGTGTTTCTATAGTGCCCTTGATCACCGTCAGCGGAGTGCGAAGTTCATGCGCCACATCGGCCACAAACGTATTCTGCGCCTCGTCTGAACGCTTCAGGTTGGTGGTCATGCGGTTAAAAGCCTGCCCCAACCGGTCAAGCTCATAAATACCACTGGCTTCCGGTACCATTTGGTCCAAATTGCCGTTGCTGACCGCGTCCGCGCCATTGATGAAAGCCGTGACCGGGCGGGTTATCCGTCGGGCCAGCCATGTGCCGGCCAGCAGCGCCAGCGCAATTGCCGCCAACAACGTGCCAGTTATCTGAAACAGGTATATTGCCGGCAAACCGCCTGCCGGCAATGGTTCGGCAATGTATACCAGTCCCTGGATCTGGCCATCCTGACCGTAAACCGGGGCGGCCGCGTATAAAACCCGCCGTTTCGCGCCGGTGACTTCGCGTACCCGGGTGGATGCCGTCCCCTGCAGCGCGGCCTGGATTTCCGGGCGGGCGCGCAATTCCTGAGGGGATACAAGGGCACTCTCTTCTGCGGCAGGCATTTGAACAGGCGTGCTACCGGTCGTTTCCGGAAGACCGATGACCACCGCGCCCTGCTCGCTTAACACGCGGGTATGCACCCCCGGCATGACATTGGATACCTGTGAGTACGTCTCCGCCGGGTAGACCAGCAGGGATTGCCCCTGTAGTAAAGAGGCCGTCAGCTCCGCCTGTGCCAGCAGATTTTTCCGCTGGGTGTCCAGATACAGGCTGCCCGCTGCCTGCCAGAATAGAACTCCAGCCAGACCCATCCCCAGAAGGGTGATCGCCAACCCATGGAAGAATAGCTGCTCCCGCAAGTCGCGACTCATCTCACACCTTCATGCGGTAGCCCAGACCGCGAACCGCTTCGAGAACGTCAACACCCGGGCCGGCGGCACGCAGTTTGGCGCGTAGCCGCTTCACCGTGCTATCCACGGCACGAGTATCCCCGTTGAAATCGTACCCCCAGGCCAGCTCCAATAGTCGTTCACGGGTGAGTACGCGCCCGGCGTTTTGCAGCAGGAGGAGCAGCACATCGAATTCCAGGCGGGTCAGTTCCAACGGGTGACCGCTTACCGACGCGCGGCGGCTTTCCACGTCGATTTCCAATCCCAAGGGACCTTTTAAGAGCGTAGTTGAAGCCCCGCCGGTGGTGCCGCGCCGCAGCACGGCTTTTATCCGCGCCATCAGTTCACGCACGCTGAATGGTTTGCACACATAATCATCCGCGCCCAATTCCAATCCGACCACCCGGTCGATCTCTTCCCCCCGGGCGGTGATCATGATGATCGGAACCGCGCTGGTCTTGCGCAGTTCGCGGCACACATCCAGTCCATCCATTTCCGGGATCATCACATCCAGCAGGATCAGATCGGGTTTTCCCTCCATGGCGAGGTGCAGCGCATCCCGCCCGTTCGCCGCCGTCAGAACGGTGTAGCCGGTTTTTCGCAGGTTGTACGCCAGCAGGTCGGTGACCGCCTGCTCATCATCCACGACCAGGATGGTGGTTTGCATGAACCAAGCATAGCATGGATTTATGGCAGTCGTGTGTCAGTTGGGCCTGTCAGGATCATCAAACAGCGCGCGCAGCATCTCTTCCCGGTGATCCATAAAATCCTTTGCCACACGGTAATGATCGGTATCTTCATAACGTGTCTCCCGAATACCGCCATCGGTGAAGGCGTAAATACGCGCGCCCGGATAGGCCATCAGAATGGGGGAATGAGTGGCGATGATGAATTGTGATTCTCGCTTAACAAGATGATTGATTAGAGTTAGCGCGGAAAGCTGCCGCAAGGGAGAGAGGGCTGCTTCCGGTTCATCCAAAAGGTACAGGCCGTTGCCGCGAAATTTGTGGGTGAGCAGCGAAAGAAACGCTTCGCCGTGCGATTGTGCGTGGAGTGACTTTCCCCCGTAACTGCCCTCGTAGCCGGTATCGTCAATGTAGGATGCCACATTGTAGAACGATTCCGCGCGTAAAAAGAAACCATCCGCCGGTGTTTTGAAACTGCGGCCGATCTTCAGGTAATCACTCAGGTTGGAATGCGTGTCGCGGGTGGAGAACAGCGAATTCTTCGTGCCGCCTTCCGGGTTGAATCGCAGCGCCGCAGCAATGGCTTCGAGCAGCGTGGATTTTCCCGTGCCGTTTTCCCCGATCAGGAACGTCACATCCGGGTGGAAGGTCAAGGTATTCAGGTGGCGCACCACCGGCAGGCAGAATGGGTATTCCTGCGGGGCGGAAATCTTCCCGCGCTGCAAGGTGATATCGATGAGATAGGGTCTGGCATTAAGCAAATGACCGGCTCGCATTCCCGCCTCCCAGTAGAAATGGAAATTTTTCACTGGCAAGTATACCGGTTTTAGCCAACAGGAAGACGTCGTATTGCGGGTAGAATAGACGCATACAGGTTCCAGGAAAGGGGATCGGTTTGAAAAGTATCTGCGTGTTTTGCGGTTCCAGCCCCGGGCAGGGAGTGGAGTATATGCAGGCCGCACGGCATCTCGGTCTGGCACTGGCGGAACGCCATTTGACGCTGGTGTACGGGGGCGGCAATGTGGGGCTGATGGGCCAGGTGGCGCGCGCCTGTCTTGATGGCGGCGGCGAGGTCATCGGGGTGATCACACGCCAACTGGTAAATATGGAAGTGGCATTAACCAGCCTGAAAAACCTGCAGGTGGTTGAAACCATGCACGAACGCAAAGCCAGAATGGCCGAACTGGCCGATGGGTTCATTGCCCTGCCCGGTGGGCTGGGGACAATTGAAGAATTTTTCGAGGTGCTCACCTGGTCGCAGTTGGGTATTCACAAGAAACCCTGCGGCCTGTTGAACACAGCGAACTACTATGACAACCTGCTGAACTTCCTAGATAGCGCGGTGGAAAAACAGTTTATTGGCAGTGTGCCGCGGCAGATGGTGCTTGTTGATGATAATCCCGCCCGCCTGCTCGACCGTTTCGAAACCTATCAGGCTCCGCACGTGGATAAAGGCGCCTGGGCGAAACACCTGATGGAACAGGCGGGAGGGGATTGATCCCATGGCACGGGTCAAAATAACTGTTCTCAATACTTCCTTTAACAAGGAATACGTTGATCTCTACGTTGAAAAAGAACGTCGCAAAACCCTGGGCCCCTGTGAAGTTTTAAAAGTAGGGCAGGAATTTATCACAGATGCCGTGACCGGCATGCCGCCGGGTTTCTGCGCCTGGGCGTGGGATGATATTTACAAAGTGGTCTCGGCGTATTACGCGGATGGTCATTTTGGTATGTGGACAGAAGGTGGGGAAACGATCATCGCCTGCTGTACCGATGGCACCCGGCCGGTGTATTTCAAGATCGACAAATTGAAAAATTGATTTAGGAAATTGTGACCATGAAACTGGAATTGAAGAATTGCACTGTGCGCTCCTACCGGCTGGAAGATGCCGAGTCGCTGGCTTTGTACGCCAACAACCGTTTCATCTGGAAGAATCTGCGTGACGGTTTTCCGCACCCTTATTCGCTGGAAAACGGCCGGGCGTTCATTGAACACGCGCTGTCCATGAACCCCGAAACCAACTTTGCCATCTGTGTGGATGACAGAGTCGTGGGCGGTATTGGCTTTGTGCTGCATTCTGATATCGAACGCATTTCCGCAGAGATCGGCTACTGGCTGGGTGAACCGTACTGGGGCAGGGGCATCGTCACCGAAGCGGTGATCGGCGTGCGTGATTATGCCATCAAAAACCACGACTTGCAGCGCGTTTTTGCCGTACCCTTCGTGCACAACAGAGCTTCCGCGCGGGTGCTGGAGAAGGCGGGATTTGTGCTGGAAGGGCGCATGCGCAAGAGCGCGATAAAAGACGGACAGGTGATCGACCAGTTCCTGTACGCCTATACAATATGACCAATCAGTTTGTGAATTCATTTAGGGTTCAATATGACTGGTTAGCACTGCCATATTGAACCCTGACGTGCTTCGATGTACTATGTGATTAAAGATAACGGTCAGACATTCCGATTCTCAACATGTTGGCAGCCGTCCCATTCCAACAGCAGAGAAAGGTTTGGACTATGGGATTCCGATTTGTGATCCTGACACTGACCATGGCAGCCATCATCCTGGTTTTGACCGGGTGCAGCGCGATTGCCCGACAAATTGAAAATATCGACCAGGTATCCATTACCCGTTTGCTTACCCAGGAAGTCGCCACAACACAAACCCCGGCACCCGCTCTGGCAGCCAATCCAGAGTCCGACGGTAGCATCCCGGTGACGGGGTACACCAGCGGTAGCATTGAGATGCGCACCCCGGACCTTCTTGATGGTTCCAAAGGAGACTGTGTCAACTTCTTCTTCTTTACCGTCAATTCTGCCAGAGCGATCAGCGGCAGCGGTACCGTGGATTGCCACTTTGAGTCACTCTCGCAGGCAGGTATGGTTCACGCGGTGATGGAGCACACCGTCAGGGTATCCGGCGTAATCCGTAAGGAAAGCTCCGGCAGTGACCGCCTGCTGGTGCAATTAACATTCAACGGCCGTCTTTCACACTATTTCACAGATACCCCGCCGGGCGCCCTGATTCCCTACACCCAGGCGCACCCGTTTGTCCTTAATGAAAGTGGGCCGATCAGCCTGAATTTTGATTGCGTGGATGGAGCCAAAGTGTACGATACACGCTCCAATCCGCTCGCCGGCAGGGATTTCGCCCCGAATGAAAACCGGCGCCTGTTCATTCTGCATCTGGAATAACCGACCGGCTTCCGGCTAAAGATCACCCTTTTTGAATTGGGTGTCATACAGATGGGTGTACAGGCCGTCCAGAGTCAGCAGTTCCCTGTGCGTGCCGCGCTCCACCACCTGCCCGCGGTCGATCACCAGTATCTGATCCGCGGCCAGAATGGTGCTCAGGCGGTGCGCGATGACAATGCTTGTCCGCCGGGCCATGACTGTTTTCATGGCCTCCTGGATCAGGGCTTCTGACTCGCTGTCCAGGCTGCTGGTGGCTTCATCCAGCACAAGGATGCGCGGGTCCTTCAAGAGTACGCGCGCCAGAGCCAGGCGCTGCTTCTCGCCGCCGCTCAGCCGGTAACCCCGTTCTCCCACGATTGTGTCATACCCATCCGGCAGATTGGCAATGAAATCATGGATATTGGCCGTTCGACAGGCTGTTTCCAGTTCTGCCTGTGACGCGTTTAGCCGGGCATATTGCAGGTTGGTACGGATAGTATCGTGGAACAGGTGGGTTTCCTGGGTGACCATGCCAATCTGGTTGGACAGAGAATCAAGAGAGAGCCCGCGCAGGTCATGCCCGTCGAGCAAAATACGTCCCTCCGTTGGGTCATACAAACGGGGGATCAGATAGGTTAATGTGGTTTTACCGGCCCCGCTGGGTCCAACCAGCGCCACGAGCTGGCCCGGTTCAACCGTAAAGCTGACGTGCTCCAATGCGTTCCCGCGCGCCTGATGATGAGCGGAGGGCTCTTCTTCCGCGGCTGGCGCGGCTCCGGACAGTACGGCGGTCACGGCTTCCACGCTGCCGTAACGGTGCACGTCACTCAGCACATATTCATCACCGGCTTCATATTTAAACGTAACATCCTCAAAAACAATGTGCCCATCCGCGCTTTCCAGCACAACCGGCGATAAGGCTTCAGGGATGTCAACGGGCAGATCAATAACTTCAAAGACGCGTTCAAAGCTGACAATTGAGGTGGCAAACTCGACGGGTGCGTTGGAAAGTCCCTGCAGTGATCCATACAGCATTCCAAGGTAGGCGCCGAAGGCCACGATGGTGCCGATGGTGAATGTGCCGATGATCACAAAATACCCACCCAGCCCGTACACCAGCGCTGATCCAATCGCGCTGAGCAGCATCATTACCGAAATGAACATGGAACCGGTGTACGAACGTTTGACGCCCAGATCGGCTACTTTCCTGGCCCGATCGGAAAGCCGGTTGATCTCTTCCTGCCGCCGTCCAAACAGTTTGATCAACAGGGCGCCGCCGATGTTCAGCGTTTCCATCATCATGGCGTTCATCTGCGCGTTGGCCTCCATTTGCTGGTGGGCAATGTCGCGCAGCCGGTCTGCCATTTTGTTGGAAGCCAGAATGAACAGCGGCATGACAATCACGCTGATGATGGTCAACCGCCACTCCAGCGAGAACATGATAAACAGCACGATAACCGCCTGGATGAGGTTGGTGATGATATTGACAAACGTGTTACTGATGGCGTTTTGCGCGCCGACCACGTCATTGTTGAGGCGGCTCATCAATTCGCCAACCCTGGTGTTGGTAAAAAATCGCAGCGACATGCGCTGCAAGCCGGAAAAAAGTGCCACCCGCAGGTCGTAAATCACCCCTTCACCCACACCGGCGTTAATTTTTCGCTGCAGAACACTGAATAATCCTTCAAGGATGGGGATGATGAGCAGCGCCACCGACAACCAGACCAGACGGGTAATGTCGCGCGCGGGGATGGTGTGGTCGATCAGGTCGCGCATGATGAGCGGGGCGACCATGGTAAGGCCGGTGTTTGCCATAATGACCAGCAGCATCATGGCAATATGCCAGCCGTAAGGCCGGGCATAGGTCAAAACACGCTTCAACAGCGGCCAGGTGACCTTCGGTTTCTCGGTTGTTTCGCGGGAAAAGCGGCCCAATCCCATTCCCATTCCATGATATGACACAGTGTTTCTCCTGACGCTTGTAATTTCCGTAAAACGGATTAGACTGAAAATTAAGGATGGTAATTTTCCGGTAATCATAATCCATCCTGACAGACCGGACAGGCAACCGGTCAGAGATTAACCGGTGGATTTCAACGCCCATCACAACCAGTTACTTTGACGCGCACTCCTCTCGCAGACCAAAATTCACCGGACTGTAGAAAGGAGAAAGCCATGATCAAACTGGAATTGACACTGGATGACCTGAAACTTCTGGAAGAACTGCTTGATACCGCGATCTCCGATATTCGACAGGAGATAATGCAAACCGATAACCGGGAATACCGAAAGATGCTGCAAGGCCGTGAAAGCGACCTGAAAAAGATCCACCAGGCGTTAACCTCCCGCTTACCGGAGAAGAAAATTCCCACGGCGGCATAATATCCGGTTGACGCGGCTTTCCGGAGAAAACCGGTTTCATCGCGGAGTTATTGGCTGTAACGGATACACAGGTAGGCACGCGGAAAGATAACGATCTCACCGGTATATTGTCACGGGTACATGGTTCGCCCTTAACGTGACGCAGGTTGTTGCGGCATTCTGATATTTTCCGCTACAATTACGGATGACCGTTTCACACGCGATCATCCATTTCCATTTCTGACAGGAAGGGGTAATAACATTGGATAATGTTGTACTTCCCGCCCAACCCGCACCGCAAATGAAGGCCATACGATTCATTAAATACCTGCTGTTCAGCGCATCAATCATTCCCTGCCTTCTGGCCGGCGCCATGACACATGAGTCCGCCCGCTTCAATTCCGATTGGCTGTTGCTGGCGACCTTTGCCATTTTTATTGCCCAGGTGGGTGGAGACTATTTGTACTACTACTTTACCCATTACCATACCGATCAACGCGACGCGCACACGAAAATTTTCGCCGGCTGGAAACCGCTGTTTACCGATACCCTGCTCAAGCCGGAGCACACGGTCTTCGCCGGACTTGCCTGTCTGGCTGCCGCGTTTGTTATCGGTGTGTATTTCTACGTCCAACTGGGCAATACCGTGATCTGGCTGGCGGCACTGGGCGGTGCGGTGGCCATCTTTTTCACCCCCCTCATGCTGCGCGGGTGGAAGGAGCCGGTGATCTTTGTAACCTTCGGCCCGCTGGTCATGCTGGGAATGTACTACGTACTCACCCGTCAAATCTCTCTTACTCCAGTTCTGGCCTCACTGCCGGGAGCCTTTCTGGTCACCCTAGTGGCATACCTCAAGAGTGCCCGCTTTGACGTTCAGGAATCGCAAAGCGGCCGGGTGGTCTTGAACGTCAATGTTAACACCATCCGCTGGCTGGCTGGACTGGCTTATGCCGCATTGATCATTCTGGTGATCGCCCGCGTTCTGCCTTTGTGGTCGTTGACCGCCCTGTTGACGGTTCCCTTCGCCTATCTGCTGACCCGCAAGATTGCCCGCGAACAGCAGGTGAGTGATTATCTGTGGGCAACCGTGTATGCCCTGATCGTTTATGTTGCCACGGGCGGTTTGATCGCCCTGGGGTTCTTCTTCAAGTAATCTATTCGAAAAAACCAAACGTGGAGGAAAAAAGATGAAAGAATGGCTGGTGACCTGGTTCAAAGCAGCCCGGGCGCCGTTTCTGGTGGTCAGTTTGCTTCCGGCTTTGCTGGGCGGTGCTGTCGCGGCTGCCCGTGGGCCAATTTCAATGGGTATTCTTATCGCCTCGGTAATCGGGGTGGTTATGGCGCATTCCGCCGCCGATTTCATTGACGATTATTTTGACTACAAAAAAGGGAACCTCGGAAATAAGACCGAGCAATTCCATGACAGCCCGTTAATCGACCAGAAAGTAACCCTTAACCAGGTTCTGGTGGCCATCGTCATCTGTCTGGCAATTTCACTGGCGACTGGATTGTTTGTCTTCATTCAGGTGGGTATGCCCATTGTCTGGATGGTGCTCATCGGTACGTTCATTGTGTTCTTCTACACCTCTCCACCGGTAATGCTCAACTACCGCGGCCTGGGCGAAACCGCCATATTTCTGGCTTTTGGGCCGATGATCGTCATTGGTGTGTTTGTGGCGCTGGTTGGCAAGTTTGACTGGGAGCCGCTGATCATCTCGCTAGTGCCGGGTGTGTTCACCATGGGGGTCGTGCTGGTGAGTAACACATTTGACTTTCACGATGATATAAAGTCTGGCAAGCGGACTTTTGCCGTGCGTTTCGGTCAGGCAGCCGCTGTGCGCCTGATGGCCGTCAGTTCGGTGATCGCCTATCTTGGGATCGTCCTTGGCGTCGTCCTGGGGATCATCCCGGCATGGACTCTGATCGTGCTCATCACCATCCCCATGGCGTATGACGCGGTGAAATTCACAGCCGGGTTCAAAGATGAAACCCGCTACAAAGCGGCCATGACAAAAGCCATCGCCCTGTCATCTGTCGCCTGCATTCTTCTGCTGGTTGCATATGGAATAGTGATTTTAACGTAGGTTGGGTTGACCGGTCAGCACCGGAACCAACTCAATACACAAATATCTTGCCAATATAAAAGCCCGGTCAACCCAACAGGGTCTGTCGGGATTAAAGCATGTCCATACACCATCATTTGCCATCTTCCCGGAAGTACACCGGAGGCGTGAAGATAGGTTGTCATCCTGACCGAAGGGAAGGATCTCGGGTTGCAAAAAACGTTGGCTGCTATTTATAAGGTTACACATGTTGGTTTTTCTATTGCGATGGATTTAAGAGATGTTTCGCTTCGCTCAACATGACAACATTCCTGTTATCCTCCCGGAAGTACACCGGGGGCATGACGATGAGTTGTCATCCTGACCGAAGGGAAGGATCTCGGGATGCAAAAAACGTGGGCGGCTATTTAAAAGGTTACTCATATTGGATTTTCTATTGTGATGGATTTAAGAGATGTTTCGCTTCGCTCAACATGACAACATTCCTGTTATCCT
>CAYQUX010000015.1:51981-81246 GCA_964420995.1 uncultured Leptolinea sp.
TGACGATGAGTTGTCATCCTGACCGAAGGGAAGGATCTCGGGATGCAAAAAACGTTGGCTGCTATTTATAAGAAGTTACTCATGTTGGTTTTTCTATTGCGATAAATTTAAGAGATGTTTCGCTTCACTCAAAATGACAAACAGCAGTCATCCTCCCGAAAGGACAACGGGACGGTGTGACCGATGGGAAGGATGTCTCCATACCAACAACACAGGCAGCAATTCAATGAGTAGCTGCCTGTGTGTTATCTGCCGCGATGGACATACGAGATGTTGCACCGGAGTTCACATCTCTTCAATGTCAAGAAAGGCTTATTTCAGCAATTCTTCCAGAATCTCAACACTGTCCTTAATGCATCCATCGCATCGCTTGGGTATGATGCCTTTGGCCGAAGCATCCGCGCGAGCCGCTGGATCATTCATGTCAAACCCGAGGATATCGTTGCATCGCACAGCACCAGTGCGTTCTTTGAATCGACGGACAAATTCCTGATCAAGAGCGTAAACCTTTTCTTTAATCGCTTTATTGGCTTCCCCATCCATGGAGGAGACCCCATATTTCATCCCCAGGACGAGAATACCGCCGCTTATGGCGCCGCATACCTCACCCTGGCGGCCAATGCCTCCGCCCAGTCCGAGCGCCATTTTCTGCGCGATTACTTCGTCGATCCCGAAATCTTCACTGAAAACACTGGCCACGCACTGGGCGCAGCCAAATCCACTGGTATGGCGGGCCAGGGCTTTTTCTACTCGCGTCATGTTATCACTCTCCTGTGAAAAAATTTACGTCAGAGCGTAATTGTATCCAATTTTTCCGGTACAATGCGAAATGATATGGAACCCATACCTGTTCACACTCCCCGGCTGGACATCCCGGCATTTTATGCTGGATTCAATTCCCCGATCACCCTCGAGGACTGCGGGAAATTTTGCGCTCCACATAATCCATACGGCAAACCTTTCTGCTGTGATATCTGCCGGGCGGTTCCGGTGGCCTACCGCCAGGAGTGGGAATTTCTTTCCGCGCATACTGACCTGTGGCACGAATGGCGCGGGGACGAATGCACCGCCGAACCGGTCAACCCTCAGGAGATGCGCGCCGCGACCCCGGAACACCTGATGTTGCTGGCCTGCAAGGGGCCGCAAGCCTGCCAACGGGAATTCCGCGCGTCAAGCTGCCGGCAATTTCCTTTCTTTCCCTATGTCACGTCAGCCTACCGATTCATCGGGCTGGCGTATTACTGGGATTTCGAACCCGTGTGCTGGATTATGAGCAACCTTGACCGGGTGACCGACCAGTACCGCCGGGAGTTCATCAGCACCTATGATGAAATCTTTAATCAGTGGCCGGATGAATTTGAGAGCTACGCGGCTATGTCTGAAGAGATGCGGGATTATTATTCCGGAGAAAAACGTCGTTTCCCCCTGCTTCACCGCAATGGCCGATCGTACCTGGTCAGTCCAACCAGCGAAAAATTGCAGCCGGTTCCCGCTTCCAGTCTCAAGCGGTACGGGTTTTATTCCACTCAGGCAATTGTTTGATGCACCATCCGAAGAATCCTGTACTGCTGTGTATATAATACAGGTAATCTGCAACCGATCCTTAATCCTGGAGGAGATGTCATCATGAAAAAACAGTGGATATTTGGCATCCTGATCTTTAGTCTGGTGGCTTCTTCTTTAAGCTGTGGAATAACGGTTGACCTGGGATCTCCATTCGCCAGCAAAACACCAATCCCACCCACAGACACAGTTACCCTGCCACCGCCCACCTCTACCGCCATTCCGCCAACACCCACGGCAACGGCAACAGCGCTTCCCAGCCCTACGGTAGAGATCGCTCAAGAGGTTTTACCGGCCGTTGAAGAGCAACCAACCGCTGAACCAGTGGTTGAACCTTCACCTACCCTGCCGCCCCGGCTTCTGAAAATAAATCCGGAGAATAGCGCAAACCTGGCCTTCCAGAGAATGTCGGGGATAGGGCAAGGTTCGCTCCAAAAAATAGACATTTCACCGGATGGCAAGACCATCCTGTTCGCGTATTCCAGCCGGTTAATCATGCTCAACATGAGCGATTTCAGTATTCTCTGGCAAGTGGAACCCGGACGCTACATTACTGATATTGCGTTCACGAAAGACGGCAGCCATCTGATTTCATGTTCACCCGGTGGTATGGTGGAAATGCGCGATATTGCCACCGGCAGTTCCCTGGGAACGATCATCCCCCAACAGGAGGGAGTGCGTTCCCTGTCGCTCTCCGCGCACGCGGAATATTTCGCTGTTCTTGATTACAGCGGAGTCACTACCATCTGGGATGTTACCACCGGCAAAAAAGCCCAGGATAATAATGGCAAATCCAGCCCGGGAGGAATCAACAGCATCCTTCTGTCTCCCGGAGGCGGCACGTTGTTGATCGATGGGATTGATTCAAAGGTCAACAAACAGGTGCAGCAATGGGATGTTACCACCGGCAATTACAAGATCGGCCTGCTGGGTGTCATCCAGGAAATGGTGAACTGGAAGTTCTCGCCGGAAGCCAAACGGATCTTTGGAGTCAATACCCGCAGTCTGACGGCCGCGCCATCCAACACCCTCACAGCCTGGAACGCGTTGAATGGCACCATTATCAAACGTTATCCGCAAATTGGCATCATCGCCGATTACAAAATATCACCCGACGGTGCGTCCATCCTGGCAACCACCAATGATGGCAAACTTCACCTGCTTGACACCGAGTCGGGAACCAAAAAGGGAGAATTCACCGGTTTGAACGGCATTATTGCCGGCATGGCATTCACACCGGATAATCAGGGCGCCATCACCGTCACGACAGACGGAAAACTTTCCCTGCTGGATATGGTCAGTCTGGCTGCTGTGAAACAGGCTGATTTCTTTTTCCCCTTATCGCGATCCCTGATATCGCTCTCTTCCGGAGGGGAAAAGGGCGCTTTCCTTTCGGCAGACCGTAAGACCGTGGGTGTGGTGGATTTGGCTCAAATGAAAGCCGCAAATTCATTTGGACCGGAAGAATATTCGATGACCATCCCGACCATTTCTTTATCCGGGAAACTGGTAGCCGCCATCGATGAAAAAAATCGGTTGATGATCTGGGACACGACCAGCGGCAGGAAAGTTCAATCCTTTGAATTGAAAACCCGTCAACCCGTAAAAAAGATGGAATTCACCCCGGATGACAAAATGCTGACCACGCTTAGCAGCGGCCAGGCCATCTTCTGGGATGTTGCCAGTGGTAAAAAATTGAAGGAGACGACCGGTCAGAATGATTTTGCCATTTCCCCGGTGGAAAAGACCATCGTCACAGACAGCACGGACAATAAACTGTATTTCTCGAATGTGGATACCGGAAAATTGCTCAACACCACCGTCGCTGAGGTCGTTCACAGCATTTCATTCTCGCCTGATGGTCAATACCTGGCCATTGGCGCGCGGAAGAATCAGCCGGTGGAACGCGGTCTGGTAAATATGATCTATCAGATTAACGCAACCTCCAAAGAGCGGCTGCCGGTCGAAATACTGGAAATTCCCGGCACGCCAGTCAGCACAGCGTATTCACCGGATATGCGCGTGCTGGCTGCCACTGATTCACAGGGTAATGTTTTCGTGTGGGATCTCAGTAACGGTCAGAAACTCCATTCCATCGAAGGAATCGTCTCATATCCCAGCACTGTGACCTTTAATAATGATGGCACCATTTTGTATGTATGCGGTGGAGATTCAACAATCAACAGAATAACCGCCGCGTTATCCAATAATGCCTCTCAATCGCAGGCTGAGACTTCTACCGAGAGTTCCGCCATCCCTGAACTTTCACAGCAACCATATACTCATTCCAAAGGTTCCGTGACGGTGAATCTCCCTCTGAACTGGAAACTGGAAGAGCAGAGTCCGCTGACGTTCACATCTGTAGCTCCAGACGCACGAGGAATTATCGCCTTCCTGGCGGTCAACACGCTGAATCCTTTGACCGATGAAGGCTTTTTGAACTATATCGATGGATTTGAAAAATCTGTCAGCCTGAATAGTGAAGGATATAAGGAAATAAACCGCAGTGTGGAACCCGCCAAAGGAACCGGATTCGTTTCCAAAACCATCACCATATCTGGCAAGGAATACATGTTTGAATCTAATTACACCAGAGTTGGCTCGGTGATTTACATTATGAACTTTATGACCGAGAAGAACTACGTCGAGCTCTACCTTTCGCTTTATCAGGGTGTTTTCGCCAGTCTTAACGTGAACAAGGAGTATGTCAGCCAGCAGATTCCCTATAGTGATCTGGGAAATATATCAGATCCGGGTGGCAAATTTACCTATTCCGTCCCCACAGGTTGGGGTAAGGATGTAAAGAGTTACGCTCAACCGGTAACCTACTCCTCGCCCGAAGGCACGGGTGAAATTCACCTTGAAGTTATCCCGCTTCCAACCGGGGATGATTGGCAGAAATTTATCGCCCTGCAGACTATCCTGGAGCAGCAGGACCCGTCCGCTGCCATTGTAGACCGGCTGAAGGAGGAAAACCAGACCTGGCGGATCATCTACAAGTTGCCGGGTATTGACCGCAACGGAATAATCATGGGTATGAGTCTGGATGGAAATTTGCAAATTATGAATGTCCAATATCCGGCCGAATATGAAAAAGAATATCTGCCCCTGACGAAAAAAGTGATTGACAGCCTGAAGAAGACGGAATAAGCGGGCTGTTTCACGCAGGTCAATTAACCATAAAGAGAATGGGAGCCTCGTTGATCCTATTCTCTTTTTTTCTCTCTTTTCGGCAGTTGGCATTGGTTATTTGAAACGCTACAATTACTAGCAGTGGTGGAATGACGACTCCCGGATGGGGAACTGGTGAATGAGGTGAAACCAATGAAAAGAAAGACGCGAGTATCTGTTTTTTCACTTTTCCTGATCGTTTCCCTCGCATTGGGAATCATCCTTCCGGTATATGCCTCTGGAGTGCCGGAACAACCACAGGGAGCGGCCCTGCCTTCAGGGTACGATGCCGGTCAAGTTAACAGCTTTGGTATGACCCCGCTGAAAGAATGGACGGAAATGACCTACACGCCCCAGGGTGATGATCTCCCGATCCAACCAGATACTATTGAAAATCTGGCCGTCACCAGCGGCTTGACCAATGACCAGACCGCCTTTCTGATGAAGAATGGATTTGTGGTCATTCATTCCAGCGAGGCGCAATTTGCCGATATCCGCGATCAAGTAGCTGAAAAGTATGGCCAGCCATATTACCTGACGACTGACGCGGCATACCACGCCCTGCACATTAACTTTGACGCCCTGCTGAAACAATTGGAAAAAGAGATCTTGAAAAAAGAAGCTGCATCCATTGTAGCGGCCACGCTGAACAACCTCATTGGTGAAACCGCCAGTGTGCAGGGAACCAGCCTGCAACCCGACATGCAACTCGCGCAGAGTTATCTGGCAGTGGCACTCGCACTCCTGGATGAGAACGCCGGGATACCCGACCCACTAAGTGGTCGCATCCAGCCGCAGATCGAACAGATCATGGCCGCTGCCGGACGCGATAAATCCGCCCTGATCCCGAATTTTGAGGACGATTACGGCGCGTACAAGCCAGTCGGGCACTATGCCGGCAGCCCCGACCTTGAGAGCTATTTCCGGGGAATGACCTGGATGGGCCGCGCGGCGCTGAAATTCAAGGATATTGAAAACCCCGGGTTTAAACCAAACCGTGTGCCGCTGATCATCTCACTGGCCATGCGGTCAGACGAAAAGACCTGGCAGAAATACTCACAATTGATGAAGACACTGGGCTTTATCATCGGTCCGACGGACGATGGCGGCCCGGTGGAAGTGCTGGCACTGATGGATTCGGTCTATGGAAAAAATGCCATCCTGAAAGACCTGGCAGATGATCAGGCCTGGCAGGAATTCCTCGCCAGGGTGGATGAGTTGCCAGAGCCGCAGATAAATTCGACCTTTGCCAACACCACCATGGCCCTGAAAGCCGAGCGCAGTTGGAGGTTGATGGGGCAGCGCTTTACCCTGGACGCCCTGATGTTCCAGAACCTGGTCTTTGACAAAGTGGGATCGGATACCAAAAAACGTGAATTCCCCTCAGGATTGGACGTGATGGCTGTAATGGGATCGGATGCCGCGCTGGACGCTCAGAAAGCGGCCGGTGAAGATAATTATGATAACTATCTGAGCCAGATAGAAAAACTGAAGAAGCTGGTCAAAACCCAGAAACAATCAGATTGGCTGGATACGTTCTATTCCGGCTGGTTATTCGCGTTCATCCCCCAGGTCGGGCTTAAGGGTGGCGGCTACCCATCCTCCATGCGTACTTTCGCCTGGCAAAATAAGGAACTGAACAGCGCGCTGGGTAGCTGGGCGGAATTAAAGCATGACACTGCCCTGTATACCAAGATGGCTGAATTCATGGGCGGAGGCGGCCCACCATCCGCGCCCCCACCCCCCGGGTATGTGGAGACAAACCCGAATGTGTTCTATCGTCTGGCGTATATCGCCGGTTCGCTAAAAGAAGGACTTGAACTTCAGGGGTATGATACGGCGCAACAGGAAGACTTCCCTGAACCCGGAGCCGACATGCCCTATGAAAACCTGTTGCGGGGGATGGGAAACCTGGCCAGGCAATTGAACCGCCTGGGTGATATTGCCGCCAAAGAATTGCGCGGCGAGCCGCTGACGGAAGAAGACCGCTATACGATCATTACTCCTCTGGGCGCGATTGAAGACCATGTTGATTTCGGCAGGCGTACCGGGCAGAATCTGGAGTATCCACCCGTGCCGGTGGTCGCCGCCGTCTCCGGCGCGCAAAACGAGGTGCTGGAAGCCGGTGTTGGCAAGGTTGACCGCATTTTTGTGGTCGTGCCCATCAACGGCAGGCTGCAGGCCGCCCAGGGCGGGGTTTTCACGTATTACGAATTTAAACAGCCGCGTTCCAATCGCCTGACGGATGAGGAATGGCGCAAGAAGCTGGAAGGCGGCACGCCTGATTTGTTACCGTATACTGCCCAATATCTGAAAAAAGATGGGAAACCTGTGGATATTCTGGCCATGCGCGTCGGGGATGTCTATAAGATTTCTGAGGCTGGCGCCAGCCCACCATTAAATGTCCGCGCCAATCCGTCAAAGTCAGCCGCTGTGCTCTACAAATTAGGACGTGAAACCTACTTTGAAATTTTCGAAGGTCCTCAAAAAGCCGACAATATCACCTGGTGGAAGATCAAAGTGTTTTACACCACCGAAGATCGCATCGGCTGGGTGGCAGAGAATCAACTCTGGTACGACCGGGCGCATGGTCAATGATTTGTGACCTTCGGAAGTATTGAAAGAAATTCGCAGTATTCAAAATTCAGATTTTTCTTATAATTTAACCTTGAACGGGATATTCACGATTTCCTCATAGCCGCAGCCTGAATTCTCGTTCATTCAAGTTGCGATTCAAGCAAACCAGATCATCAAGTAACTGTAAAAAGAAGTATGCGGCCGTAAGGTGCCATCCATGCGGGATATGAAAGATGTTTACCTGACACGATTGAAGCGCCAGATTCTTATCAGTTGCACAACGGCTCTGATCGGATTTCCCTGCCTGGGTGGTTTGTTGTGGTTCATCATTAACGTTCTTGCTCCCGGCATGGAAAACCAGGATTTTCCAGACTCGACAACGATGATAGTGACTGTCGTTTCCGCCTCGGTAGTGATATGCGTGGCGATCCCCCTGATCATTGGATGGGTGATAATCAAACGCCGCGCCCGGCTTATGGATGAGTTTTTCCTGCCTATGGGGTTTTCCGGCCGCATGTACATGCTGAACGGCCGGCAATATCACCGCCGCGACGGCAAGCGGGACGTTGATGTCTATTTCTTTCGCGGCCCTACCATCGAGATCCAAATCTCGGCACCGGTTGAAGGTGAATTCAGGGCTTTTTACAAAGATTCACTGCCATCTTCCCTTGCCGCAAAATTGAACACGGAAGCCATTGTTTCAAACGACCCCGAACTTCTGCCTTATGCGTTCTACCCAGCCACGGCCCAATGGTTGCCGGATTTCTTAGAGAAACCCACAGTTGCTCATGCCATTCATGAGCTGATGTCTTCTGGCGCCGACTGGGTAATTTTCCGACGGGTGGAATTGCATTCCGGCAAACTTGAACTGCACCTTTCACAAAGCCGGAATATAAACTCGTATCCACTGGATCAATTTATATTTGCCAACTGGCTTCGACAACTAAATTTTCTGGCGGATGAACTTGAAGCAGCCGGGCTGCCTGCCATTGACGCCGTGAAACTTGATGGGCATGTCAAATCCCGACAGGCGCTGAGCAATTTTCTTCTGGTTGTGATTGCTGGCATAATTGTCGGGTTGCCTTTATGCGCCATAGCCACTATGGTGATCATTATCATGGGAGTGGGAAATGGATGATCTGTTTACTAGTCTGGTTGTGATTGGTATCACCGGCGTTGTTGTCGCGGCAATTTTCTTTTTCTCCCATCGGGCGGGAAAAGAGAAGTCTAAAAATCTCCAGGAACTTGCCTCCCGGCATGGCTGGCAATACACCCCCATATCGGGGAATCTGACGTGGGGCACGAAAATTAAAGGAAAGACCTGGGAGTTGATCGCCCGGTCTGAATCTGTCGGTCAATCCAGCGACTCTGGATCATCCAATATTCAAAGCGACACGGTCTGGTCGTGCAACTGGATAACGCCTCAAAGCCATACGCTGTTTATTGGACCTCGATATTCAACTGAATCAACTGGCGGATTATTCTTCCCGCCTGAACTGAACGGCTTGAAAGAGATCAATCCCGGTCTGGATGAACTCGTCAAGCGGTATGTCTTTATGGGAAAGGATGAAACCTCATTTGATTTCCTGCGAATATCCACCATCCCCCGCCAGTTGCAGGCATGGCCTGACAAACATCGCCCCCTGATCAAGATCACACCTGCCGGAATGGAAATTTCCATCAAAGGGTATCGGTTGGACACCCCGGAAGAATTGGAAAAGGTCATTCTTCTGGGAGAATCAATCGCTTCAGCTATTGGGCAATAACCATATTGTTTGGAGGAGGAGAAATGAGACAAAAAAATAGAGCGGTTTTTTTCATTTGCCTGATCGTATTGGTTTTCATGCTCTCCTGCTCTCTTATGGGTGGGTTGGGAGCATCTTCTTCGGGAGATAAATACCTGGGAGATGAATACAGCAGTGAGAACGGAGGATTTTCCATCCGCAAAGCCAAAGAGTACGATTTTCAGGAAGTGATTGGGATTGTAAACATGATCGCTCCCGGAGGGAATGACAAGGTTGGACCGGGAATCCTGGTTATGGGTGGATTGACCACGAAAGGCACGACGAATGAAAGCCTGGTTGAAAAAATTGGCGACGAATCAGGAGATATCAAGGCGTCAAATATAAAGTCGATCAAAATATCCGGAATTGACGGGTTATCAGCAGATTTAAATGGGACATATGAAGAACAAAAGGTAAAGGGCAAAATTGTGGTTGCCATGGTAACCGATGAACAGCAATTTACCATGATGGGATTTTCCCCTGAAGATAAATGGAAAGATGTGTCACCCGTTTATGATGCTGTACTGGGAACGGTCAAATTCTTCGAACCAAAACCGGTGCCAGACATCATACCGGAAATTGTGCCTACCGAAGAAACGGCTGTGGAACCCGAAGCGCCTGCCGAACCGGCAAATGAAACCGAATCAGAACCGGCTTATGATTTGCCTACGGCCAGACCCGGCGAGTTGCGCCAGTGGGCTGTTTCTGCCAGAGCGAGTTCTCAATATGGAAATCCTGAATGGGCGGCTTCCCAGGCTACTGGTGAACCGAATGTCTATGAATGCGGCGACAATACCAATGCCTGGGCTTCGTACAATAGTAATACGGTTGAGTGGATTGAGTTGACCTATGAAAAACCTGTAACGCCGACGGAGATCAATATCTATCAAAGCTACAATCCCTCACAGGTCATCCAGGTGCAGATGATCGCAACGGATGGAAGCAAGAAAACTGTCTGGAGCGGATACCCGGAAGAGGTGGGATATTGCCCTGATGTTCTATCTTTTGCCGATTTCCCCCAAAAATCCGATGTGAACAAAATCCGTATCACAATAGATCAACGCGTTACAGGATGGGGGTGGAATGAAATTGACGCAGTGGAATTGGTTGGGTTGACAGATGAGACAAGCGCTGACCCCCCGAAAGCAAACCCGACTCCAAAGAGCAAAGCCACTGCCGGTGCCGCGAAACCAGCCCCGAGTAATTACACCGGCTGGATGGCGGGGAAGAATTACCAGGGTTTTGCAGCCATCGTGATCAATAAGACCACTGTTAAAGAGATTGATGGGCTTATTGGCATAAAGGGCAAGAAGAGCACCGAAAACTACAAACCCCGCCCTGATCATAAAGACACATATATTTATGATTTTCCCGAAGGAATGAAAGCCTATGTTGGTATTTTGACCGATGGAAAAGTTTACAAAAAGTCGATCTCACCGGCAAATGCCTATCCCAAAGATTTTAAACTGGCCACGGTGACAAAAGAGAATTACAAAATTCTGGATGAGCAATTCAAGAAGAATAAATCCATACCTTATGCCGACATGGCGAATCTGTTGAAATCCCCTGGTTTTATCCGCGAATCGTACATAGCGGATGGAAAAATTAAGGTTACGTACGAATGGTATGCGCCGAACGGAGACCGCATGAGCGGTTTCTTCATCGATGGGAATTTAACCGGCATGGCTGGTCTGGCATTTATCCCCAAAGAGTAAAAAAAAGCAGACAATCACGGGAGGGGGAACCGTGATTGTCTGTATTGCCTGATCCGATAAACCGGGGCAGATTGTTATTCAAGACTGCTGAAAATGCTGGTGAATAACTCCTGCAATTTTGACTGGATGGAATTCTGCGATGTGCTGCCATAGGCGATATCGTTTAACGAATCCTGTTCCTGCATGGCGTATTGCTCATCGGGCGGTTTCATACCCGGATTGGAGGGCGGCTCAGGCGGTTTGAGTTGGGAAATGTCGCCGCCATTGGCAACGTCGCGAAACCTGGCTGCCAGATCAGAGAGCATGGAACTGGCGGATGATAAATCTTCATCTTCCGCGGCAGCTTCCAGTTTATCGGCAATACTTGATACAACTTCCTGAAATTTCTCAGGATCTGATTCTTTCAATTCCTGCAATTTTTGAAAGAACTCTGCCGGATTGGACGTTTCTGAGGAATCAGTTCCTGACAATCCAAACATCCCCATGGGTGGAGGCGGCGGTTGAGTTCCATTTACCCCGGTCGTTCCCGCTGACCCGGTGATCTGCTGCAAATACGGGTTGCTGCTGATGCTTTCTATTGACATACAGGCTCCTTTGTATAGTCTGGTGGGCGTATTACCGGTCAGTAAGTTCCAGGGGGTGGTACTTCTGTCTGGGTAATCCGTGGTTGGTTACTTACCATCTTAAATATCTGGTCATAAAGAATCCATGAAGAAAATGTTGAGAAGTATGGAGAAAATTCTCAATACATCATCACTATTTGCACCTATGGGATAATTGTTTGAGGTAAGGCGTATGACCGGTACGATACTGATCGTGGAAGATGAAGAGCAGATCGTGGAGATTTGCCGTGATTATCTGGCGGCAGATGGATTCAGCGTGATTTCGGCGGCAAACGGCCCGGATGGATTGGTGTTGGCCCGCAAGGAGAAACCATCCCTGATTGTGTTGGACCTGATGCTCCCCGGACTGGGCGGAATGGAAATTTGCAGGATCCTCCGAGCGGAAAGCTCTGTGCCGATCATCATGCTCACAGCCCGGCAAAGCGAACTGGACAAATTGACCGGGCTGAATTCCGGGGCGGATGATTACATGACGAAACCTTTCAGCCCGCGTGAACTGGTGGCGCGCGTGCACACCAACTTGCGGCGGGTATCCATGGACACCCATAGAGATAGCCCGGCTGACTCTTCCATACGCCTTGACAGGGACCACTACCGGGTTTTCCTCCCCACCGGTGAGGTACAGCTGACACCCACAGAATTCGACATTCTCTCCACGTTGTGCAGCCAACCCGGGCAGATTTTTTCACGGGCGGAAATATTAAATGCTGCCAGGGGAGTGGCGTTTGAAAGTTATGAACGTTCCATTGATTCGCACATACGTAATCTGCGCCGCAAAATTGACTGCCAAACGGGTACAGACAGACATATCGTCACCGTACATGGATACGGGTATAAATTCGTGGATTGAACCAGATGGATATTCACGCTGCCGCGACTGCCATACGCAAAAGGCTGTTTAACCTGCTTTTCCAGTCATTTCTGGCTGTGATCATCCTTATTCTGATCCTGGTACTTGGAGCCATTTTCTTTATCTTCTACCGGGTCAATAATTATTACCTGCCATTCCGCCCCATGCTTTCCACCTCATTGGAAGCGTATTATGCGGGAAGGGGGAGTTGGGATGGCGTCGGGATGATTTCTCCCCGGAGACCGCGCAATCTCCCAAACATGGAACAAAACGAATGGTGGGACAGCGTTCTTCTGGATGAGAATAACAGGATTCTGGTGGATCACGGTACGACTGACACGCCCCATATTGGCCAGGTTTACCGGCTGGCACCCGGTGAAACCCCTGTGGTATTAATGCATGACAACCGGCCGGTGGGTACACTCATAATTACCCGTTCACCTTCAAGTATTGACGCGTTCAACACATTGATTCTTCCATTTGGTACGATCACCATCTTTCTCGCCATATTAACTTTGATCATCGGGATGTTGTTATCCCAACGATTGATCACTCCACTGGCTGAAGTGATCGCGGCTTCGCGGGCGGTCACGATGGGCAACCTGACTGCACGTGTGAAAGTCCAGGGACCGGATGACCTGCGCGTCCTCTCGGATAGTTTCAACCAGATGGCCGGTGAATTGGAAAAGAACGACCGTAAACAACGCGGTTTGATTGCCGATATCGCCCATGAATTACGCACCCCCCTGTCCATTATCCAGGGCAAATTGGAGGGGATCGTCGACGGAATTTATCCCGCCGACTGCGCTCATGTACAGCCGATCTTGCAGGAGACCCGCCAGTTGGAAGGTTTGATTACAGACCTGGATATGCTGGCTCAGGCTGATTCAAATCAATTAACCTTCAACCGAACCACAATTCAACTCGAAAAACTGGCGCAACAGGCTGTCAAGAGTTTTGAGGCGGAAGCCTGCGAGAAGAAGATCACTCTCTCTTGCAAATCGCAGAAGAAACTGCCGACAGTCATGGGTGACCCGCAGCGTGTAAGCCAGGTTATCAATAACCTGTTGGCAAATGCCATCCGTTATATTCCGGAAGGCGGCAGTATCTTTCTACATGCAGAAAAAGTACAAAACGGGACGCAACTATCGGTGAGCGATAATGGCCCGGGAATCCCGGAAGAAGATCTGCCGAAGATTTTCGACCGGTTCTGGCGTGGTGAGAAATCCCGCTCACGGGCTCATGGTGGTGCCGGGTTGGGGCTGGCCATTGCTCGCCAATTTATTGAGAATCAGGGTGGTCACATTTTTGCGGAAAACCGTCCGGAGGGCGGCCTGGTGGTGCGGTTTGTGTTGCCGGAGGCCAACCAGAAATTGGAATAAAAAGACAGCTCCCTGTTGATAGAGGGAGCTGTCACTGCCTTGTATCTTTGTGCTCAGAATCGGTCGATGACCTTTACACCGGTGCCCTCGAAACTATCCATTTCGGTCAGGGCTATGGCGGCCTCATCCAGCGTGATCTTCTTACCAATCAATTTGGACGGGTCAACCTTGCCTGAAAGGATGAGTTCAAACAACTGCGGGTAGCGGTGAGCCTGAATGCCATGACTGCCGTAGATTTCCAGCTCACGCGCGATAACTTTATCCATTGGAATTTGCGGGTGATTCTGCCCACCCAGCATCAGCCCCACCTGAATGTGCCTTCCACGTTTACGCAGGTTGGCAACGGAATTGAAGCAGGTGGTCGGGTTTCCGAGCGCATCAAGAGAAACATGAGCTCCACCGTGGGTGATGTCCATGACAGTGTCGACCACACTGGCGATATTTTTTGAATTGATAACAGCGTTGGCTCCCACGGAGCGGGCCAAATCCAGTTTATCATCGACGATATCAATGGCTACCACGTTGGCGCCGGCGGCAGATGCAATCATGATGGCAGAAAGGCCAACCCCGCCGCAGCCATGCACGGCCACCCATTGACCGGCTGCCACTTTGCCCTGCTCGATGACGGCCCGAAACGAGGTGACAAACCGGCAGCCCAGGCTGGCCGCGGTGATGAAATCCATTGATTCGGGGAGGCGAACGAGATTGATATCGGCGCGGTCAATGGCTACGTATTCCGCGAATGAACCCCAGTGGGTGAAACCGGGTTGGAATTGGTGATCGCATACCTGCTGATTGCCAGACTGGCATTGAGGGCAGGTTCCACAGGCGCAAACAAACGGCAGGGTGACCCGGTCTCCGATTTTCCAATTACGCACGTTTTTTCCGGTGGCAGCCACTTCTCCCGCCATTTCGTGCCCCGGAACATGCGGCAGAACCACATCCGAGTCATGCCCCATCCAGGCATGCCAGTCACTGCGGCATAGGCCGTTCGCTTTGACCTTGATTACCACCCCGTTCTCTGTGGGTGAGGGGTCTGGAACGTTCTGAACATGAATAGCCTGTCCAAATTTTTCAAACACTGCAGCGCGCATAGTTCATCTCCGTGGAATTTATTAGATTTTTTCTGAAAAGGGATGTTAAAGGAGAAGTATCAGTTAAAATATTGAGTACCCACTAATTTTAGTGCAAAAGCAGGAAAATCACTGATATTGGGAATTGAAGGCATATGAAATATAAACTGGCAATATTTGATTTTGACGGCACACTGGCTGATAGCTTTCCGTTTCTTCTAAGCATCATCGATTACCTGGCCGATAAATATCATCTGGCACGGATAAATCCAGAGAATATTTCCGAATTAAGAAAGATGCATACCCGTGATCTTATGCGCCAGTTCAATGTGCCCATGTGGAAACTGCCTTTGATGGGCCGCAACGTCAGCTCATTAATGATGAAGAACAGCGGCCAGATTCAATTATTTGAAGGTATTGACGCCGTCCTGCAGGATCTGGCGGATCTGGGGATCATCCTTGTCCTGGTGAGTTCCAATTCTGTCGATGTCATTCAGCAGGTTCTGGGCAGCGAAATCAGCTCACTGTTTTCTCATTTTGAGTGCGGCAGCTCGATATTTGGAAAAAAGGGACGATTTAAGAAGGTATTGAAGAAATTTGATATGCTGCCTTCAGATGTGATCAGTATTGGGGATGAAATTAGAGATCTGGAAGCTTCACAGAAAATGAATATTCCGTTTGGCGCGGTTACCTGGGGGTACACTGACCCCACCATTCTCGAAACACTTAATCCCAATTATGTGTTCCAATCTGTCAGCGATATAAAAACCGTGCTGGCAGGAGCTTAGTTGGACAGACTCTCGACGCGGTTCCGCCCCCGTTTTTTCGCGAGATACAACGCCTGATCTGCCCTGGCAAGCAATTCTTTCAGGTTGGTGATGGTTTCGCTCTTACTGGCCACACCCAGACTGGCTTCCAGGTATTCTTCATAGCTGATACTGGGAATTTTTATTTTGTGGAATTCTTCCAGCAGTCGGCTGGCTGCCGTTTTCGCTTCTGATAGATCAGTCTCCGGCAGAATGATACAAAATTCGTCACCGCCATAACGTCCGGCTGTGTCGATTTTGCGAATAAACGCGTTGAGAGCCTTACCGACATCCGCCAGAACGATATCCCCTGCCTGATGGCCGCAGGTATCATTGATCTGTTTAAATTTGTCAATATCCAGCATGATGATGGATATGGGGGTTCCATACCGGGTGGATCGTTCAAATTCGTGCTCGGCTACCTGCAACAGGCTGTGACGATTCTTTATACCTGTGAGGGAATCAATGATGGCGCTTTCAGACATTTTCTGGAACATGCGGGCATTATCAATGGCGATTCCGGCCAGGTCAGCAAAGGCTTGCAGGCGTTCGCACTCTTCCAGTGAATTGAAGACATCTGGCACATCTGAATCGAGGTTGAGAAAACCGATGACCTCATGCTTTACTTTAATGGGCGCTCCCATGTAGCTAAACACACTCGGGTTGGTAAAGTAATCCACCTTGCGGGTGTCTGATATGAACATGGGTTTGCCCGTCTCAACCATTAAACGCAAATTGGGTACCTGATTGACATCAAATGTGGCCGCTTTTACCCATTCAATTTCTTCCTGACTGAGGTAGCCATGGAAAATTTCAACATGGGCAACACCATTTTCGATGAGTGCGATATTGGCCATGTTGCAGGGTAGGAACTCAAACACGCTCGAGAGAATCCGTTCCAAAACTTCTTTCAGATCGAGCGTGCTGTTGACCACCATGGAAACATCCCGCAACGCTTCGGCAAACTGCCGGCGTTCAATCTCGACTTTCTGAGCCAGTTTCCGGGAAGAAATATCGCGGATGGAGATAATCCATCCTTTGAACCGCGGGTTCTCATTGAAAACCGGCCGCCCATCAATTTCATAGGCGTGAGAGGATCCGACATTGGTTTCATAAAGGAAACCATTCATCGTATTCAAGCGAATAACCAGGCCCGGAATTTCTATTATTCCATCTGTCAGACTGTTCCCGATCCAGTTCTCTTCGGGGTATTTTAAGAATTGCCGCGCGTTGGTATTGATATCAACGAGTTCAAAATCTTCGTTGATGACGATAATGGCGTCTATCAGGCTGTCAAAAAGCATGTCGCGCGCCACAGGAGCGATTTCCAGCAACCGCAGCCGGCTTAATCCAAAGAACAATAATAGACCGGTAAGGAAGAAACCAAACGGAGTCAGGTCGAGATATTTTATGGATGGGATGCGGAGGATATATATGATATTGGCAACCCAGGGCGGAATTGTGGCAAAGAAAAACAATAATGCCTGGTTGCGGTAAATGGTTGAGTGTGAATTCCTTACTTTAATAAACAACAGAACAGACATGGTCAGACAAATCATATAGATGTAACCGACACCAAGCCAGTAAAGCGGTCCACGATTGTACACCAGGGTATTAAAGGCCGCGCCTGGCGGGGTCACCATAGTGGACCAAATCAGGTGGTGATACTCGTTGGTGGCGGCCAGACTAACCACCACAAGCGGGATAGCCCATAACAGGGCCACCCGGTGCCCTTGAAACATCTTTTTGTTTTTTATCCCGAAATAATGAAACACAAACAACAGGATAAATGGCATTGCAGCGTAGACGCCAAAATAACTGATTTTGGCGAAAAGTATTTTTAATTCATTATTTTGAACCGCACTCTCAAAACCAACAAAGAGACTCCATTCCGCAATAGATAAGAGGGAGAAACCCAGAATCATGCTATCCTGATTATTCCAGCGCTTTAATAACAGGCTGGCCAGGATAAATGATAATGTCGCTGTAGCGAGAAGTGCTATGGCATATGGGTTAAAATTCCAGACAATCAACGTTTGCTTCTCCCCTGGGTGATAGCGGTTTTTTCATGCAAATTATATCCTGTCTATGAATTTGACAAAAGGAAAAGAGGGAACATTACTTATACTATACAGTGCCTCTCTTGCTGATAAATTTCAAGTAAAAACCCGTAAAATATTCCTTCCATAATGGTAATTTTTGAGGGAATTCGGTTTTGGTCCGGTTTCTCGGGGGAAAGACTATACCGTTTGTATTCGACGTCGAGATCACAATGATAGAATCTTCATAGTCTACCCGGTAGGTATTTTTGGAGGTATTACGATGGAATATCGTCATCTGGGACGTTCAGGTATACAGGTAAGCGCGTTGTCGCTGGGATCGTGGGTCACATTCCACAACCAGGTGGGAATTGATATGGCCGTTCAGGCACTGTCGGCCGCCTATGATGTCGGCGTGAACTTTTTTGATAATGCCGAGGTTTATGCCAGCGGAAAATCAGAAGAGATAATGGGAGCCGCCATTAAAAAGCTTGGCTGGCGGCGCGGAAGTTACCTGATTTCCACCAAACTCTTCTGGGGAATTCAAGACAGCGTCAATGAAAAGAATACATTAAACCGAAAATATCTGATCGAAGGGATCAACGGTTCTCTAAAACGTCTGGATATGGAGTACGTGGATATCCTGTACTGTCACCGGTCGGATCCAAACACACCCATTGAGGAAACTGTCTGGGCGATGCACAATATTGTGGAATGGGGAAAGGCATTGTACTGGGGAACCTCGGAATGGTCGGCGGCGGAAATTGTGGCGGCCATTGAGATCGCGGAAAAACATCACCTGCATAAACCCATCACGGAACAACCGCAATACAATATGTTCTCGCGTGCCAGGGTTGAAGTGGAATACGCCCGCCTATTCAGGGAATACGGGTACGGAGCAACCATATGGAGCCCGCTGGCTTCAGGCTTGTTGACTGGCAAATACAATAATGGCATTCCAGAGGGTTCTCGAGGAAAACTTCCCGGGTATGAATGGTTAAGCAACCAGTTGACCAACCAGGATGCTATTAAAAAAGTAAAACAATTGCAGGTTATCGCGAATGATCTGGGCGCCACCATGGCGCAGATGGCACTGGCCTGGTGTTTGAAGAACCCAAATGTGAGCACGGTGATCACCGGCGCCAGCCGTGTGGAACAGGTGCACGAGAACATGAAAGCCCTTCCGATTGTGGAAAAGTTAACGCCGGAGTTGATGGAAACGATCAACTCAATTCTGGGACCAAAAGATCTTTTTTCAACGGATTAACCGCAGGACGGGAGTTGAGCATATGACGGATGACATCAAACCAAGAAGAAAGAGAATAGTCATAGAACAGGATGGCCCATACAGGGTGGAAGGGGGCATTCCGCTTGTGAATAAAATCCAGGTGGTTTCTGAATACGGCGAACCGCTTACCTGGAAAACCGGTGAACGCATTCCCACCGATGATGTCTACCAGTTATGCCGCTGTGGTCATTCAAAAACCTTCCCCTTTTGCGATTGCTCACATTTCGAGATCAATTTTGACGGCACAGAGACAGCCGACACGCATACCTTTGAAGAGCGCATGCGCATCCTTCCGGGTGGAACCGGATTGGTGGTTAAACTGGACAACAACCTGTGCATGGACTCGGGTTTTTGCGCCAACCGCCTGACCACGATCAGGAAAATGATGTCCAGGACGGACGAACCCAGTGTGCGCGCCGAAATCATGGCCATGATTGAACGCTGCCCGTCCGGCGCCTACACATATGCCATGACGGAAGGCGAACCAGATATTGAACCTGACCTGCCGGAACAAATTGCCGTGACCGTGGATATCACCAGCGATGGCCCGGTACGTTCAGCTTTCTGGGTTACCGGCAACATCCCCATCGAGCGGGCGGATGGCAAGCCATTCGAGACGCGCAACCGGGTAACCCTGTGCTCCTGCGGCGCGTCGTCCAACAAGCCGCTTTGCGACGGCACCCACCGCAGGATTGAATCAACAAAGATCAAATGAGAAAAACCGCCCGGTTCGACGGGCGGTTCCTTTGTTTGTTACATCAATCGAAAACTGGTGAGGTTCTTTTATATTAACTAACCGGATACTGCCATACATTGCATCCCGGTCTATTATTTTAATTCTGCCCAGGCGGAACGAATCCGGGCGTATGTCTGGCAAAGTTCTTCCGGGAGAACGCGCACCATTCCCGTGGTGGTGATGAAGTTTGTGTCACCCGCCCACCGGGGTACCACGTGGAAGTGGACATGGCTCGCGACCCCCGCGCCGGCGACATCACCAATGTTGGTGCCAATATTGAACCCTTCAGGCCTGTATACAGCGCGAAGAACTTTAATGGACGCGTTCAATAACACCATGATCTCATTGCAGGTCTCAACATCCAGCATTTCCATGGAAGGTTTGTGATCAGTGGGGACAACCATCAAATGTCCGCTGGTGTAGGGGTACCGGTTTAAAATGACGAAAGCACGCTTTCCCCGGTACGCGATCAGATTTTCTTCCCCATCCTGACGCTCCAGCGCATCACAAAAGATGCAGCCATCCTTGTGCTCGTGGTTCATAATATAGTTCATTCTCCAGGGAGACCAGATGTGATTCATTCTTCCGATTATTCTAACATATTTGACAGTCCGTCTTTACGCGGGTAAAGTTAATCCATGTTCCAACCGCCGCCTATCCGGCCATCTTCCTTTTCTGTCACAGAAATTACCCGGTATTTACGCACTCTCCTGGAAAGCGATTCGCTGTTGCAGGATGTCTGGATTTCCGGGGAGGTCTCCAATATCTCGCGGCCGGCATCCGGCCATATCTATTTCACATTGAAAGACAGCGGCGCGGCCATCAAATGTGTGATCTGGCGGTCGGCCGCTTTCCGCATTCCGGAGATGCAAATTGGTTCGCAGATCGAAGCCCATGGAGCGGTTTCGCTGTATGAACGCGACGGCACCTACCAGTTGTATGTGAACGCCATCCGGTTGCGCGGTGAAGGCGAACTGTATCAGGAGTTCCTGCGGTTGAAAGCCCGAATGGAAGCCGATGGCTGGTTTGATGAAGAACGCAAGCGCCCCCTGCCGGAGCGGCCGGAAAAGATCGGCATTGTGACTTCGGCCACCGGGGCTGCCTTGCAGGATATGCTGAATACCCTGCGCGGCCGTTACCGCCTGGCAGAGGTGATCATCTCTCCGGCTGCCGTGCAGGGCGCTGAAGCGCCGGGTGAGATCATCCAGGCCATCCAGCGATTGAACTCACAGGCGCGTCCCGATGTGATCCTGTTGGCGCGCGGCGGGGGTTCCATGGAGGACCTGTGGGCTTTTAATGATGAAGGCGTGGTACGGGCCGTGGCGGAATCCGACGCCCCGGTGGTGACCGGTATTGGCCACGAAACGGATTTCACCCTGGCTGATTTTGCCGCAGACCTGCGCGCGCCCACCCCGACCGGCGCGGCTGTGGCGGCCACTCCCTCTTCTGATGATTTGCACCGGGAAATTGAGACAACTCTTCAGGATCTCAACTACCGGGTTATGATGATGCTGGATTCCGCGCAAACCAGTCTGGACCAGGTTTCGGCGCGTTTGAATCGCGAATCGCCCATCCGGCGAATAGAACGCGAGCGGCAGCAGGTGGATGCTTTGTCCAGCCGCACAGAACGGGGACTGGCGCATACCCTCAGCCTGTGCAGATCACAACTGGCAACCCTTTCAGGGCGTTTGACTGCTCTTAATCCACGCGCGGTTTTGCGGCGCGGCTATGCCATTGTGCAATTGGACGATGGAACACTGGTTCGCTCGACAGAGCAGCTGGTTGTTAATACGCGCATCACCACACGGCTGGCACACGGTTCTGCGATCAGCCGCGTGGAATCCACCAGACTGGATTAGAATCATCCCATGACAAAGAAATCTCCCGCTGTTTCCTTAACCCCGGTTGAAGAACTAAATTATGAACAGGCTTCCGCTGAGCTCGAAGGCATTGTTGCCCTCCTCGAGCAGGAACAGACCGACCTGGAAGCCACCATCGCATGGTTTGAACGCGGGCAGATGCTGGCAAAACACTGTCAGGATTTGTTGGACAAAGCCGAACTGCGTGTCCGCACGCTGGGAGTTGAACCGGTTGATGATGTTGATGAGGGGGAATGATCAGCGATCTTTTGCATAACGGCATGCTGATATCGGCCCTGCTCGGGTGGTTCCTGGCACAGGCTGTTAAGCCGTTCTTTCATTACGCCCGCACGCGCCGCTGGAATTGGGGGTTGTGGTTCAGCGCCGGGGGTATGCCCAGTTCCCATTCCGCATTGATGTCAGCCACAACACTGTCAGTGGGTCTGTTTGAAGGCTTTGGCTCGGCTGATTTTGCCATTGCCATGGCGATCACCATGATCGTGATCTACGACGCAGCCGGGGTGCGCCGGCAGGCGGGCATTCACGCCGAGCGCATCAACCGGATGATCAACGAACTTTTTGCCGGGCAGCCCATCACCGACAAGCAGCTTAAGGAAGTGCTTGGGCACACACCCCGGCAGGTGATTGCCGGCGTGTTCTTTGGGATGTCAATCGCGCTTGTGGTCTGGATGCTTTTCAAGGTAGCCGGTTAAAGACCTTATTCCACATGCCGGGCCGGGGTGTCAATATAGTCTTGCAGTGGGGTTTTGACTGCATGTAGTAATGATACATTTCGTGTAAAATATATCATTATAGTGATTCCATTCAGACATTTCAGACCGCGCCGATACTATATTCATACCAGCAAAATTCAATAAGAGTACCGGATGAACGACCTCGAACCTCCCCGAGACTCAGTTCAAAATAAAAATCGGATAGCCGGGCAAATCCAAACCAGGTTAATTCAAGCTGCATGGATTGTTCTTGCCATTGTGTTGATGGCAGAAATATACTGGGGTAATACCATCCCGGCCATTTTTACCGTGGCCGGAGCGGCTCTGCTTGGTATTCCCTATTGGTTGATCCGGCGCGGGTATCTTAATACCAGCGGAATGTTGATTGTTGTTGTTGTGGCGGGGTTGGTCACCGTTCTGGCAACCACCGGTAAAGGCATTCATGATATTTCCATGACGGCGTTGCCGATTATTATTATTTTTGCCAGCCTGGCGTTGGACCGGTTCGGCGCCCGAACCGGTGTGTTGTTTACCATCTTTTGCATTGCCTGGCTGACGTTTGGCGAAGCGCACGGATTATATGCAGCCCAGCCTTACGATAAAGCAGACTGGTTTGATTTCATTCTGGTCTCCTCCATCCTGGTGGTTACCGCTCTGGCTGTGAACTTTCTGGTTCAAAATATTCGCGGAAGTTTGCTAAAGGCGGAACAAGAAATTGACCGGCGGAAACAGATGGAATCCGCACTGCTCAGCAAGACGGAAGAGCTCGACCAGTTTTTCCGCGCCAGCATTGACCTTTTCTGCATCGCGGATACAAATGGAACCTTCCGCAGATTGAACCCGCAATGGAAGGAAACACTGGGCTACAATCTGGAAGAATTGGAAGGCAAACGTTTTCTGGATTTTGTCCATCCGGATGATATGGATGCCACTCTGACCGCCGTCTCCAAACTTGCCGGTCAGGAGAGTATCATGAATTTTGTCAATCGCTACCGCTGTAGAGACGGCTCGTACAGGTGGATAGAATGGCGGTCTGTTCCAGCGGGGAACATTATCTACGCGGCCGCGCGTGATATTACCGAACACAAGAAAATGGAAGATCAGCTCCGTTACCAGAGCACACATGATATTTTGACCGGTATCTATAACCGTTCTTTCTTCGAGGCGGAACTGGTACGCCTGGAAGGCGGACGTGAATACCCGATCAGTATTATTATTGCCGATGTCGACGGTCTTAAGATGGTAAACGATACCCAGGGGCACACGGCCGGTGACCAATTATTAAAGCAGGCCGCCTTGATCATGAAGTCCGTTTTCCGCACCGAGGATGTGGTGGCGCGTATCGGCGGCGATGAATTTGCCGTGCTCCTGCCGAACACCGATGCCATTTCCGTGGAGCATAAGGTTGCAAGCATTCGTGAAAAACTTGATAAGAATAATGAAGAACAAAACAAAATTCCAGTACACATTTCCATCGGATCGGCCACGGCAGACAGGGGTGATCTGATCGGGATTTTCACCCTGGCGGATCAGCGCATGTATCAGGATAAAGCGAAGCGGATGGGCAAATCCAACCTTGTTGCCATGGGGTAATTTCTGACTTCGATTACACCCTTCCGGCGTCCTTTCGGGATGGTGACGAATGTTTGTCATGCTGAGCGAAGCGAAGCATCTCTTTTGATCAAAAAGTATCACCGAATAATTGGAAAATACTTTTAGGAAGATATGCAACCTTATGGTACTGCGAGATCCTTCCCTTCGGTCACACCGTCCCGGTGTCCTACCGGGAGGATGACTATGTGTTGTCATGCTGAGCGAAGCGAAGCATCTCTTACAACCAAAATGAATCACTGAATATCAAGTGACTACTTTTGAAGGGAGAATTAACTTAAGGCATTATGAGATCCTTCCCTTCGGTCAGGATGACGATAGGCAGTTATATTTCCGGAAACACACTGGGATGGTGTGTCTGAAGATTTCTGGCTTAGTTTCTTTATTGCAGTAATTTGATTTGTCATCGGTTAGTTTGAAGGAATATAATAAATCTACCATAACCATCAGGGAGGATGTACCTTGAAGCCAATAAATTTCCTGTTCCCGATAATCTTCATTCTCTCCGCCTGCGCGCCAGCCGTGCCGGCTCCTACCGCGACAGCGGTCCCGCCAACGCAGACCAACACAGCCATCCCGACGGCTACGAACACGCCTGAGCCCACAGCTACTGCGACACCTGAACCGACAAAAATCCCCATGCCAGACGGGTGGGAAAGTATTGCCGAGACGAAAGAGATTGGCGGCCGACAGGTGGTGGTTAATGATAAGGGAGAGGGTGCCACACAGATCGATGGGGAATGGTACCCGGTGGATGTGAATGGATGCTATTACAAAGAATTCTTTGATCCGGCCAATCAAACTGACCCAAAAATCGAAGCAATTGTCCGAAAAATAAATAATGAAAAACCGTTGAACTTTGAAACAAAGTATCAATGGGTAAGAAATTTGGGTAGTGTCAATGTTGGAACCACTCAAAAATCTGAAAGAAACCAACGATTATCAATTTCACAATTTGCTGTTGATGCTGTCCTATATGACCAAAAACTATGTCTAAATACTCAAACAGGAAACTGGGATCATGTGGTGGATTACATTCAACCACATGACTATGAACAAATGCCAGATAATACGCTAATAACTAGAGGAGTAGTAGGTTGGGTAAATAATAATGAGTATTTGACCTTCACATATTTAGAAAAGGGAGAAATAAATAACAAAATTAACGATTTGCCTAGGGCATTCAAAAGATGGGAAAAATATATCTACAGTAATGAGCAAGTAGTTATATATATTCCATCTAGTATTTCAATGAATAAATCTTTGCCGAAGAATTCGGATGAATTTGAGAAAATATTAGTCAAAGTCACATCTGATCCTGATAATTTAAATTGGATGTGGCATAAGAACCTGACTGATCAGGATTTTATAAATTGGGCATTATCAGATAACAATCAGGTTAGATATCTAAGTATGTGCGACAAAAAAACGCGAGAGACGTTATATATAAAAAATAAGACCAGATTTTGGCGGTTCTGGGGTGAACAGATTGCTGATAGTGTAATGCCAGAGCTTGTTATTCGCATCATAAAGGCAGCTGAATAATTAAGTAAGTAACAGATCGGATCATAATCCGACCTGCTCATTTGATTAAAAATCTTCCAAACAGATAAACATCATTTCCGACAACGCGAGATCCTTCCCCGCGATCAAACTGTCCTGGTGTCTTTTCGAGGGGATGACAGTGGGATTAAAACCCCATATCCCTGATCCGCGCATCCACATCCACCGGACGATCCGCATCTCTTCCCAGCAGTTCTCGCCAGAAGCGCTCGTCGTAACGGCGAGACCGCACCGGCAGCGGCATGGGAACTCCCCAACCCAGCAGCAGCACTTCCTCTTTGGGCTGCAAGCGTGACAGCATGCCGCGCAGGCTGTCTTTTCCGGCCAGACCGGAAAGCACCGCCTGGATATCCAGGTCATCGCCCAGCCAGCCGGAAATACGCGTGCCGAGCTGCGACATGACCTCGTCATAGATCTGTGAGGGGCGTTGGTCGATCACCAGCAGGGTGACGTAATACTTGCGCATCTCACGCGCGATGGTGCTGAAGGTGGTCTGCGCGGCCATCTCGCGGTTGAGCATTTTATGCGCTTCTTCCACCACAATGACCAGCGGGCGGGGCTCGCCGCCCTTATCTGGATCGCTGCGGAAGGTATTGGTCTTTTTCTCCCAGGCTTCGCGGATACGCCGGGTGAGCAGGTTGGTGACCAGCAGGTAATCCAGGTCGCTTTCGTTCTTGCCGAATGAAAGCACTACGTGCTGCCCGGCTTCCAGAGACTTGATGATCTGACTCAGGCCGTCCGTGGCGGGTTCTTCCAGAATGTACGGACGGTTGAACACGCGGGTCAGCTTGCTGTGCAGGCCGGCCGCCGCCGCCGGATGAACCCCTTCGCGTACCGCCCAGGCTTCCACGCTGTCTTCCGCCGGGACCTTCTTCCCGTCTTCGGTTTCTTCCGTCGCCCCGGGGCGCAGGTCGCGAAACGCCTGGAACCAGCCGTCTTCGCCAAAACTGCGCACAAGAGCGTCCAGTGTGGTGGGTGTGGTCTCTTTAAGATTCAATTCACGGGTGAGCAGTTCAATATCTTCCGGGCGGATATCTTTTTCAGCAATTTCCAGCGTGTAATCCGGATTCCCGCCGCGCACACTGGCTGACGCGCCCAGCCCGACCACACGCACGCGCGTCGGGAATTTGGAACGCAAACCGGGTACCTTGGTATTGGTATCCGATGAGGTATCGTCAAACCCATATTCGTTATGCATATCAAAGACCAACAGGGATGACCGGTTGTACTGGATCAACCCGGCCAGCAGCAAACGGGTGAGGAAGGACTTGCCGGTGCCCGTCGCGCCGAACACGCCGGAGGAACGCTGCACGAATTTTTCAAGGTCGATACATACCGGGTGACCCTGTTCGCGGGTGTGCCCGATGATGAATTGTTTGCCGTCGCCCTCTGCCGGGTCGCCGAAGATCTCGGCCACGTCGCCGGCTGCCGCCAGCCGCACAGGGGAATGATGCGCCGGCACAGTCTTGACCGGCAGCGGATGCGCGCCTTCGGGGTTGGTCTGCATCCAGGCGTCATACCGCGGCGTGCCGGGTTCGGGGCCGCGATCCAGCATCAGGGCGGGGAGGATTTCCAGGTTGGTGAACAGAGTCTGACCGTGCAGCAGGCGGGCGACATTCGGGGGAAGGCGCTGCTCGCTCTGCTCATCAGCAAAGCGCGGGTTGGTGGAACCCAGCACCAGGTTGGTGACCAGTCCGTAGAACTGCCAGTCGCCGCTGCGGGTGACCACAAAGCTGCCCTCCTGCACATCATGCGCGGGGACGGTGAGGCGGGCGTTCAGGCTGTCTTTCAGCGAGCCGCCGACGATGTAGCCGATTTCGGGATTTTCGCCGGGGTTGGAAACAGGATTGTTCTGTGCCATATTACGCTCCCTGATCCTGGTAAATTTCGCTGATGGCGCCCAGCACGCGGTTAAGCGTCTCGTAATCGTCGCGCAGCAGCACGATCAACTCGCTGACCGCGCTTTCCAGCCAGGTCTCATCTTCCACCTGGGTATACACGTCGTGGGTTTGCTGCAAATGGGCAGCCAGCAGCTCGGCTGCCGGAAGGTCGGGATTGCCGAGCACATGGCGGAAGTACCCGAAGCGCTTCCCGGCGGTGAAAGCCAGTATTTCCTGCGCGCTGCAGGAGAAAATTTCATCCAGCGAGAGAGGCGGCCGGGGCGGCATCAGGTGAGACACACGCCCATCCCGCTGGTAGCCGATGAATAGCACGCTGATCTCTGCCGGAATGTTACGGTTGATGCGATTGTCCTGGATCAACATCTCGCTGACATGTTCGGCGGTCACCAACTGGCGCACCAGGCCGTCATCGTCAATGTGGATGTCATATACCAGTCCGAATATCTGGTAGCCGGGCGCGGCGGGAACACGCACCATGCCGCCGAAGGTCAGGTTTTCCACCTGGTTGACCTGGCAGCCGATCACACAGCCGGTGGTGGAAGCCCGTAATAGGCGGCCAATCTGAATGGATGTGGGGGTAAGCGGAAGCATCAGCGGTTCCTCGTTCTTCCTGCCAGATTCTTGGCGAATTGTTTGTTGGATGGCGCCGGCGGTGTCATTCCCTGATTTACCAAAACGCGTGCGATCATTGCCTCGATCTGGCTTTTGTCCAACATCGAGACCAGGGCGATCTCATGCGAACGGTGCAGCGCGTACGGGTACGGCGCGCCGCCGAGGTGCGCGCATTGTTCCAGGAGGACGGCGTGCAGCAGCCCAACCTTATCTTTGTCTTCCGCCACCCAGGCGGGGATTTCCACGCGTGCCAGCGACGGCTTGCCCGAAGTGCCGGTGTTCAGGTAGAAAAAGTGCAGGGCTGTCTCGCCGGTAAAACTTTGTGCCGAGCGGGATTGGATGGAAAACACCGCCGAACGCGCGGCCGGAGGGATGCGCTCCCAGAATAGAAAGGCGTCCGTCAATGGTTGCAGGCTGCGCTTCGTTCCATCCTCTGATTTCGGATCGAAGAGTTCGAGCGTGCGCACCACCAGGTCAGAGCCGGGGCGATCCACATACCCGGCCGTGATCGTGCCGAGTTGGGCAAGTCCGCGCAGTACGGTCAGGTACTGTTCAAATTCATGCTGCGTTTCTTTGCTGCCCTGCGGGTCGCGGAACAGTTCCAGCGGGCCATCCGTCAGGGCGAGTACAGAACTTTCGATTTCCCCGGCTAAAGTTGCCAGCATCTGCCGCTCGCGCAGGTCGCGGCGCAGCGCGACAACCTCTTCACCCACCAGACCGTACTCGTTGTAGAGTTCGTCCACGGTCATGAGGTGGGTTTCCACGATCTCGCGCGGCGGGGACTGCAGTGTGGAATCCAACCGGAACACACCAATGTTGATCACCCCGAAAGGGATCGCGTCATGCCGGTTCGGGTTGACCTGAGAACCGTCGGCGGCCAGCAGTGTGTAAGGCTGGGTCAAGGTTGGGGGCGGAAATGAGGCTGTTATCTCTTCATCTGTGGGGACAGCGCCGCGGAAATTGCTGTTGGCCGCGACGGCGGCAAAAACCCGCTCGCGGACATCCGCGTTGCGCCCGGCCAGGCTATCCAGCAGCATGCCGGCCTGGCCGGCTTTGGCCTGTTCTTCCGTCAGGCGTGCGCCGAGCTGGACGGATAGATCATGGAGTTGTTGCTGGATGGCGGTGTAATCGAGCGGCATACGTCTCCCCGGTTGTGTCAATCATGGAACATCTGTTTGAATTATAGCCTGACGGGTGAGGGGAAGCAAGGAAAAAAACATTCCGGCCTTCCCCCATCTCTGCGAGATGGAGTAAGGTGACTTCATAAAATTCCGGTGGCTGAACTTGTCGAAGCCAACGGGGCCGCCTCGACAGGTTCGGCGATCGAATAGCGCCGGTCTTTTACCCCCATCCCGGCCTATCCCCATCTCTGTGAGAC
>CAYQUX010000015.1:81346-114724 GCA_964420995.1 uncultured Leptolinea sp.
CGGCGGTCGAATAGCGCCGGTCTTTTACCCCCATCCCGGCCTTCCCCCATCTCTGCGAGATGGAGGAAGGTGACTTCATAAGATTCCGGTGGCTGAGCTAGTCGAAGCCATCATTCACGCCTCGACAGGCTCGGCGATCGAAAAAAAACCTCCTCCCATCACCTGGAAGTGACTGTAGGAGGAGGCTCGCAGCCAGCTTTGAGGGCAATCTTGGGCGGCTGGTCGGGTGTGGTTTCCATTCATTTTACAGCAATTCGTATCATCTCATTCCGTGATGCTCGCGCGCAGACCGCGGGTGAAATCCCCAAACGCTGGCGAGTAACGGATATCATCCGTACGCGGACGCGGGAAGGGAACGTCCACATCGCGCAGGATCCGGCCGGGGCGGGCAGATAGCACCACCACCCGGTCGGAAAGCAGCACGGCCTCGGAAATGGAATGCGTCACCAGGATCACCGTGGTCTCGCGCGCCTGCCAGATGCGCAGCAACTCGGCGCCCATATGCTCGCGGGTCAGCGCGTCCAGCGCGCCGAAGGGCTCGTCCAGAAGTAACATGTCCGGTTCCATGATGAGCGCGCGGGCCAATGCCACGCGCTGCGCCATCCCGCCGGACAGGCTGCGCGGCAGGCTGTTCTCGAATCCATCCAACCCCACCAGCTCGATGAACTCACGCGCGCGGTCGCGCGCCACGCCGGGGTGCGCGCCCTGCAATTCCAGCGGCAGGGTGATGTTTTCGATCACTGTGCGCCAGGGCATAAGGTTGGCCTGCTGGAACATCAACCCGATGCGCGGCGGATTGCCCTCCTGCGTGTTGAACTGCACACTGCCGCCGGTCGGTTGGATCAGCCCGGCAATGGCGCGCAACAGGGTGGACTTGCCGCTGCCCGAAGGTCCAAGCACGGCCAGGAAGCGGCACTCGGGGACGTCCAGGTTGATGGACTCCAGCGCTTCCAGCCCGCCATTGCTGTCGGGGAAGGTGAACGTCAGGTCTTTGATGCGCAGTAGGGTTTCAGGGCTCATACCGGTTACGGTTTGGCCTCAGGCAGGTAGTCATTGGAGTAGGCTTTCGAAAGGTCGATGGCTTTATCCAGCATGCCCATGTCCAGCAGCAGGGTTTGCATATTCTCCCAGGCTTCGGGTTGCGTGGCACCGGGTTTCAGGCTTTGCCAGTATTCAATGGACTTCGCCAGCACGGCTTTTTGCACAGCCGCGTCGGCTTTATCCAGGTTTTCTACATATTTCTTGCTGATGTCGAAGGCCTCTTCCGGGTTGGTGGTGGCGTCCGCGATGCCGTGCAGCAGCGCCTTGATCATCCCGCGCACCTGATCGGGATGATCCTTCAGCGTGGCTTCGTTTGTCGCCAGACCGTTGGCCACCAGGCTGGTGTAATCGGAGACACGAAGCAGGGTATAGGGCACTTTCTGGCTGTCGAGAATGACCGGCTCGTTGGTCACGTAAATGGCGGCGGCATCCACACGGGCGGTGATGAAGCTCTCGACCTGCGTGTAGCCTATGGAATTCAACTTCACGTCCGCTTCGCTCAATCCGCCGGCAGACATCAGCGCGCGCAAGCCGATGTAGTTGGCGCCGTACGTGCCTGGCAGGCCGATGTTCAATCCCCGCAGATCAGCCGGTTGACTGACTTTTTTCTCCGGGTCGACGATCACCCCGACCGGGAAATTGTTGTACCAGGCGGCCGTGTAGACCACCGGCAGTCCCTTGCCGCGGCCGAGCAGCACCTGCTCGCCGGAGACGATGGCGAATTGCAATTGTCCCGCACCCAGCAGGGCCACGGAATCGGTCTCCATGTTGTAATCCAGGGTGACATCCAGTCCTTCGTTCTTGAAGTAACCCTTGTCAATGGCCACATACAGCGGCGCGAATTGCACATTGGGGACATAGCCCAACGGCAGCTTGACCGGCGTCAGCGCGCCAGCTTCCGGTTTCGCCGAGGCGCAGCCGGTGAGGAGGGAGATCAACAAAATGGTGAGTAAAAGTGTTTTGGTTTTCATAGTAGCCCCATTAATGAGTAGGATTTTCGTTTTCGGGTTCGTTTTGCCAGGCAAGGTGACGCTTCTCGAGCAGAAGCACCGTGCCATATAGCAGCAGCGCCAGGGTGACCAGCCCGCCAACGGCCACGAAGACCAGCGCCGTATCGTATTGGCCGCGCCCCAGGTTGATGAGGAAGCCCAGGCCTTTATCCGCGCCCACCAGTTCACCGACCACGGCGCCGATCACCGAGAGCGTCGCGCCCACACGCAGACCGGCAAAGAACACCGGCAGGGCGGAGGGGATCTCCAGCAGCAGCAGGGTCTGGCGGGGGGTGGCGCGCAGGGAGCGCATCACGTCGCGCAGGTTTTCGGGTACGGCGCGCAGGCCGACGATGGTGTTGATGAGCACCGGGAAGAACACAGTCAGCCCGCAGATGAGCACCTTGGAACCCGTGCCCGGCCCGAACCAGATGACCAGCAGCGGCGCGATAGCCGCCACCGGGATGGCCTGGCTGGCGATCAGGTAGGGGGAGAGCAATTTCTCGGCGGACGAGCTTTTGGCCAGCGCGTAGCCGATGAGCGTGGCGGCGCCGCCCCCGGCCAGCAGGCCGAGCAGCACTTCGACCAGCGTCACGCCGGTATGCAGCAGCAGGCGGCCGTCGCACAGCATGTCCCAGAAGCGCGCGGCCACCTCCAGCGGCGACGGCAGGATGAAGGCCGGCAGCCCGGCCACGCTGACGATGAACTGCCAGAGCAGCAGCCCGCCGAGCAGCGAGAGCGGTAGGAACCATCGGCGCAGGCGCGGGAGGCGGTGCGGGGTGCTGGTGTGCTTTGGAGATTTGTACGTGGCGGCCATTAAACAAAAAACCCGAAAAACAGAATGGTTTTCGGGGCGGAAACTGGAAGAAATCGGAATGATTACCTGCCAGTGCTTCCTTCTTGCATCCGGACTGTACCGTCGACCCTGGAATTTCACCAGGTCATGCGCGCGATGTGTTGCGCTCGTGGGTTATCACCACCGATCGGGAATTGAGGTTGTTGCGCCTCGCACCCTGCCCCGAAGGAAATTGAATTTTGTGAATTATAGTACAAGTCAAGGGGAAGGGCAAATGGGTTAATAATGATTATTGACAAATGATCATTCACTCTTATAATAATATTAATCCGTTTAGCGGAGGTGGATGGCCAATGGCTATCGGAGAGCGCCCTTATGGGCGCTTCTTTTTAAGGTAAAAGTTTCATTCCATATCCCTGGATTTTTCCTGACCGAGACCGCAAATATTTATTTTTTCGAAGTATTTTGCATATTTCACCACCAAAGATATCCCGGTCATCATTTATCAATTTATAAGACAGTAAGACATCTCTCCGTGATGGATGAGCCAATAGGTCGGCCAATTGTAAGCCTGCAATATTGGCGGTCTTAGGCTTCAATTTCAACTCTCTGGATGTAAGGTGATCCTGAAATTTGGACGACGAAACATAATCTGTTCCGTTATCATAATGCCGACGAAACGAATCCTTTAATTTGGTATCTTCTTTTCCACCCCTGCTTTCAACTAACACATCCCCGGCAGTTTTCCCATCACATAAGAACATTACATATCTTTCCAACATGACTTCAAGACAATAGTGATATGGATGGTATCGCCAAATGCTGTATTTATCCCGGTGTTCTTTTTTATCAATGACTACGGTTACTACATGAAAGTCCCAGATTTCCAGTAAATTTAACAACAATTTGTTGAATTGAATCTCTATTGATTTATCCAATAACACATCAAAAGGTGGTCTATGATTAATAATATCCTTTCGGTGAAATATTGTGCTGGGAGATTTGAAAAATAGTGTTTTTAATGTATCAAATCCCGGGGTAATTATGTCTTTATAATGGTTTTGCTCAATAATTACACCAGTAAGTGCAAGAAAACGCTCGTTCTGATTTTCAACATGATCCAGGTCATGATTGCCGGTTTCGTCAATAAAGAGTCGATATAGAGTCATTTACAATTTTCCCCTGATGATGGTTTTTATGGAAAGCTTGATTCCGCAATTATTCCAAATTAATTGTAACCTTTCTCGTTGCGAATGATTTGTTTTCCATTTTCGAAAACCTGTACTAGAATTAATTATAAGGGGAAATTAAACCCACATCCCTTTTTTTGTAGGATAACCCCATGAAACTGACCGACACCGAAAAACGTGAAGTCACCCGCCTGATCGAGGCCGGGAAACCCCTGCCGGAGCGTTACCGCTTCATGCTGTTTGACGACAAACGCGAAGTGGAACTGGTGTGGAACGGCAAGACGAACGAAGTGACCAACATTGTGCTGCCCTTCCAGGTGATCGAGCAGGTGGACGAACCCCGCGCGGAGAAGCCGGACGAGGCTGCCCTGCAAATGGGCCTGTTTGACACCCGCGGCCGCCAGTTGAAAGGCTGGACGAACAAGCTGATCTGGGGGGACAACAAGCTGATCCTTTCCAGCCTGAAGAACGGGCCGCTGCGCGAAGAGATTGAAGCCCAGGGCGGCATTAAACTGATTTACATTGACCCACCCTTTGACGTGGGCGCGGATTTCAGCATGGATATTGAAATAGGCGACCCATCGACGGGTTCGGGAACCGAAACCTTTACCAAACGCCCCAATGTGCTGGAGGAAATTGCCTACCGCGATACCTGGGGCAGGGGAGCGGACAGCTTTATTGCTATGCTATATGAACGGTTGCTATTGATGAGAGATTTGTTGGCGATGGATGGAAGTATCTACGTACATTGTGATTGGCGATTAAATTCATACTTACATATTGTTTTGTCAGAGATATTTGGAGACACATTTAAGGGCGAAATAATCTGGAAAAAAGATGCTGTTGGAAAAGGAGCAAAAAAGCAAGCAAAACATTGGCCAAAAACATTTGATAATATAATTTGCTACTCAAAAAGTCAAAAAAACATTTTTAATTTTGTCCCCTCTGAATTAGGCGAAAAACAACTTAATGAATTTCGGTATTCTGATCCTGATGGTCGAAAGTTCAAGAGAACAACTCTAGGCGATTATTCGGATAAATCAATAGAGGAATTTGAAAAAAATGGATATATATATGTATCATCAACGGGTCAAAAATATAAGAAGTATTATTTAGATGAATATGTTATTCCAATAGATTCTATTTGGACCGACATACCTGGTTTTGGTGTCGCTACATCTTCACAAGAATTATTAGGTTATCCTACTCAAAAACCTGAAAAAGTAATAGAGAGAATTCTTCTATCTTCATCAAATGAAAAAGATATAGTTGCCGATTTTTTCTGTGGCTCAGGTACCACCCTTGGCGTAGCAGAAAAATTAGGGAGAAGGTGGATCGGCAGCGACCTGGGCAAATTCGCCATCCATACCAGCCGCAAACGGCTCATCCAGGTGCAGCGCGAATTAAAAAAAGAAGGCAGGAATTACCGCGCCTTTGAGATCCTCAACCTGGGCAAGTACGAGCGCGCCCATTACATCGGCGTCAACCCTAACCTGCGCGAAGAGGAACGCCAGGTGCAAATGGAACAAAAAGAAAAGGATTTCCTTGCCCTCATCCTGCGCGCCTACAAGGCCGAAGCCGTGGAAAACTTCCGCTGCTTTCACGGCAAAAAGGCCGGGAGCCTGGTGGCGGTGGGGCCGGTCAACCTGCCGGTCACGCGCCTGTTCGTCGAAGAGATCATCCTGGAATGCCGCGAGAAACGCGTCTCCCGCGTGGATATTCTGGCCTTCGAGTTTGAAATGGGGCTCTCACCAAATGTTCAGGAGGAAGCCGCCGCCAAAGGCATAGACCTGGCGCTGAAATACATTCCCCGCGAGGTGTTCGACAAACGCGCCGTGGAAAAGAACCAGGTGGTCTTTCACGATGTGTCGTACATTGAGGTCAAACCGCATGCCGGCAAGGGCACCCTGGCCATTGAACTGACCGATTTTTCCGTGCACTACTCGCAGGATAGCGTGGACAGTGCTGCCACCGAATTGAAGGAAGGCAAAAGCAAGATCGTGGTGGAGAACGGCCAGATCATCAAGGTGTCCAAAGACGCCAACAGCATTGTCACCCGCGAAGTGCTGACGAAAAACTGGACGGACTGGATCGATTACTGGGCGGTGGATTTCAACTATGAATCCAAACGCGAACTGATCCGTGTGCCGAAGGAAATGTTCCCGGATGACCAATCCGCATTGCCCACCCTGAACGGCCCGCAGCCCAAACTGGACGCCTGGGAAGAACAGTGGACCGGCGATTACATTTTTGAGAATGAGTGGCAGTCCTTCCGCACGCGCAAGAACCGCGGGCTTGACCTGATCACGCCGGCGCATGAGGTCACCCCCGGCCGGCGCAAGGTGGCCGTCAAGGTGGTGGATATCTTCGGCAACGACAGCATGACGATCATTGATGTGTATGTGGAGGGGAAATGACGGGAAAAGGTAATATGATTATTCATTGGAGTACTGGATGATTATCTACGTCATTATGAATTCAAACCCGTCGAATTCGACGGGTTTGAAAGAACAAACGATGATTAACACCTCAATGGATCACTGAAAAACCAGAACAGGGGAACACTATGACCAGGTTGGATGTGCAGGGCAAAGAGATTACTCTAATCAAGAAGCTTTCCGATGATTATTTATCGCTGACAGATATTGCCCGCTACCGTAGTCCTGATACCCCGGCCGATGTTGTCAAAAATTGGATGCGAAATCGAGGTACGATTGATTTCCTCGGTCTATGGGAAAAATTGAATAATCCTGGTTTCAAACTGGTCGAATTCGACCAGTTTCGCCTGGAAGCTGGGTCAAATTATTTCGTTTTATCTCCTCAAAAATGGATTGAAAAAACCAATGCGATTGGAATGATCTCTAAATCAGGGCAAAGTGGTGGAACATATGCCCACACGGATATCGCTTTTGAATTTGCCTCCTGGATTTCACCGGAGTTTAAGCTTTACCTGATCATTGAATTTCAACGACTTAAAGAAATTGAACAAAAACAACTTGGCTGGGATGTAAAAAGAAACCTGACAAAAATAAATTATAGAATTCACACCGATGCGATTAAAGAAAATCTCATTCCCCCTGAAATTACCGCGGAACAGGCAAATTTGATTTTCGCTACAGAAGCAGATCTATTGAATGTGGCACTATTTGGCATGACAGCAAAAACCTGGCGGGAGGCAAATCCTCATCTGAAAGGAAATATCCGTGACTATGCAACAGTGACTCAATTGGTGTGTCTGGCAAATCTTGAAAATTCAAACGCCATCTTCATCCATGACGGATTGAGTCAAAAAGAACGCTTGGGTAGATTAAATAAAATTGCTATTCAGCAAATGAAGTTATTGGCGAACGACAGCGGAATTAAACGACTGGAAGGGGGTAAATAATGGCCATCCATTCATCGTTCCCCACCTCGCCGTATGCCATTCTGGACCCGGCTTACCGCTGGTTCCCGGCGGATGAAACCCTGCGCGGCACCAGTTACGAAAAACTGATGCCCCCGCTGGTACACAAAATGCGTGAAAAGGTGCAGACCTGGCGCGCCGCGCATTACGCTGGCGCCAGCGAAACCAGCCGGGTGCTGCTGGACTGGTGGTTCAACACCGAACATATTGTCACCGCGAGCGATGGAACGGTCTTCTCATTTCGGTATTATTTTGCGCAACGCGAAGCTGTTGAAACGGTCATCTATCTGTATGAAGTGGCCGGAGTAAAGGACAAGTATGACCTGATCCGTTTTGACTCTTCCGGCGCGGTTTCCGCCGGCATGTTTGATGAAGACTGGCTGCGTCTGGTGGTCAAAATGGCGACCGGCAGCGGTAAAACCAAGGTGATCAGCCTGATCATCACCTGGGCTTATTTTCATAAACTGTATGAACCCGATTCAAACCTGGCGCAGAATTTTCTGCTGATCGCGCCCAACATTATCGTGCTGGACCGTCTGCGTACCGATTTTGACGGTTTGCGTATATTTCACCAGGACCCCTTGATCCCGGACAACGGGTACGCTGGTCAAAACTGGAATGACGATTTCCAGATGACCCTGCATATTCAGGATGATGTATCCATTGTCCGCAAAACCGGCAACCTGTTCCTCACAAATATTCACCGGATTTATTCCGGCACGGATACAGAACCGTCGTTTGATGATGACAATCTGGAAGAATATTTCCTGGGCAAAAAACCGGTCGGCAAGACCAATGAATCAAAAGTTGACCTCGGGGTGATCGTGCGCGAAATTGACGAGTTGATCGTCATAAATGATGAAGCCCACCATATTCACGATCCGCGCCTGGCGTGGTTCAAGTCCATCCAGGACATCCACAACCGCCTGAAACAGAAAGACCATTTTCTCTCCCTGCAGGTGGATTTCACCGCCACCCCGAAACATAACAACGGAGCCATTTTTGTGCAAACGGTAAGTGATTATCCGCTGGTGGAAGCCATCACCCAGAACGTGGTCAAGCACCCGGTGCTGCCGGATTACGCCAGCCGGGCAAAACTGGTGGAAGTAAAAAGCTCGCGTTATACGGAAAAATATGCCGACTATATTCGTCTGGGGGTGGAGGAATGGCGCAAGGTATACACCGAACATGAAAAACTGGGAAAAAAGGCGGTTCTGTTCATCATGACGGATGACACAAAGAACTGCGACGATGTCGCTGCCTACATGGAATCCACTTTCCCGGAATTCAAGGATGCCATTCTGACCATTCACACGAACAACAACGGTGAAATCTCGGAGGCAGACAGCAAAAAGAGCAAAGAAGAACTGGAATTGCTGCGAAAAGAAGCCAATCAGATTGATGGCTGGGAAAGCCCATACAAGGTTATCATTTCTGTTTTGATGTTAAAGGAAGGCTGGGATGTACGCAACGTGACCACCATCGTAGGGTTGCGAGCCTATTCCGCCACCAGTAATATCCTGCCGGAACAGACCCTGGGACGCGGTCTGCGCCGCATGTACCCGGATGTCGAAACCACGGAATACGTCAGTGTGGTGGGCACCGATGCGTTTATTGAGTTTGTTGAATCCATCAAGAGTGAGGGCGTTGAACTGGATTACAAACCGATGGGCGCCGGCAGCGCGGCGAAAGCCCCGATCATTGTGGAGATCGATTCGGAAAACTCGAAAAAAGATCTGGAAAAACTGGACATGGAGATACCGGTCATGACTCCGCGGGTCTACCGGGAGTACAAGAACCTGGATAATCTGGAACCTGCCAACTTTGGGAATACGCGAATTGAATACAAAACATTTAGCGAAAAAGAAAAACGCGAAATTGTTTTTAAAGATATCACCAGCGGTGAAATTAACCATGTAACCTTGTTGGATTCTGATGCCATACCAGATTATCGCAGTGTGATCGGTTATTTTGCCCAGACTATCATGAAAGACCTGCGTCTGGTCAGCGGGTATGATGCGCTGTATGGCAAAGTCAAAGAATTTGTTACCAACAATTTATTTGACCGGTCTGTTGACCTGGAAGATTTGAACACGTTACGCAACCTGTCTGAGCTGGAAGCTTCAAAAACCGTGATCGAGGTTTTCAAGAAAAAGATCAACGAATTGACCGTACAGGAGAAAGGCGACGCTGAAATTCGGGATTACATTAAGCTGCGCCAGACGCGTCCATTTGTGGTCAAAGAGCAGGGTTTTGTTGTCCCTCAAAAAAGCGTCTTCAATAAAGTGGTGGGTGACAGTCACCTGGAATTGGAATTTGCCGCATTTCTTGAAAAATGCCCGGATGTGCTGACGTACGCGAAGAATTACCTGGCTGTGCATTTCAATATCGATTATGTGAACGCGGATGGGAATATCAGCAATTACTACCCTGACTTCTTTGTGAAAACGGCAGATGGCCGCATTACGATTGTGGAGACGAAAGGGGAAGAAGACCTGGACGTGCCGTTGAAGATGGCACGTTTGAAACAATGGTGTGATGATATCAACAACGTGCAGACAAAGATAAAATTCGACTTCATTTTTATCGATGAAGAATCATTTAAACAATACTCACCGAAAGAGTTCTCTGACCTTCTGAAATCTTTTCAAAAATACAAAGACTGAACCACTCTTTGCCATTTTGTTTTATAGTTAACCCCATGAATCCCACACTCGGCATCGATATCGGCGGCACCAAGGCGAACATCGGGCTGATCGCGGAAGACGGCGCGATCATCGCCTCCACCCGTCTGCCCGTTGATAAAGCCCTGCCACCCGCGGATCTCATTGGCCGCATTTGCGCGGCGGCGGACGGGATGATCGCCGCCAACTCCAACCCTCGCGAGACGGTAACCTTTGCCGGGGTGGGTGTGCCGGGCACGGCGGATATTGCCAGCGGGTATGTGGAATTCTGCCCCAACCTCGGCTGGGAAGATGTTCCCGCTGGTGAACTGTTTCGAAAACATTTGAATATGGATGTGGTCGTCTCGCAGGATTCGCGCGCGGCTGCCTGGGCGGAATATCTGCTGGGGGCAGGGCGCGGCTTTCACTCGTTCATCTGCGTCACCCTGGGGACAGGAATCGGTGCGGGCATGGTGCTCGATGGCCGGCTGTTCCACGGCGCCATGAATACCGCCGGGGAACTGGGACACACCATCTATGTGAAGAACGGCCGGCATTGCAACTGCGGCCGCGACGGCTGCCTGGAGCGCTACTGTTCAGGCACCGGTTTCTTTGAGCGCGCGTTTGAAGCCTATCCGCAGAAATTTGACGGCCGGCCGCGTAAAGCCGAGACAGTGTTCGACCTGGCAAACGCGGGCGATAGTGACATGCTGGCGTTGATCCACGACGTGGTGGATGACCTGGCGGTGGGCATTGCCAACGCGGTGGACATTCTCTCGCCGCAGGCGGTGATCCTCAGCGGCGGGCTGTGTGTCCACGAAACCCTGATCCTCGAGCCGCTGCGCGAGCTGGTGTATCACTACGGTTATCACCCCTGGGCGAGGAAGAAACAGCTTCGCATCGAAAAAGCGCAGCTTGGCAGCGACGCACCCCTGATCGGGGCTGCGCTGTTGTACAAAGCTGTTTGATTTTCATCAATTTACCGGTTTCACAGGAGTTATTGGAATGGACGAAAAAGAACGCTTCCCTCAATTTGACGCCTCATACGCCCGCTACATGGATCATACCGTGTTGAAGGCGGATACCACCCGAGCGACCATTGAACGTTTTTGCGCCGAAGCCCGCCAGTACGGATTCGCCAGCGTGTGTGTCAACCCGATGCACGCGGCATTTGTCTCCAGCCTGTTGAAGGGCAGCGGGGTGAAAACCTGCTGCGTAGCCGGTTTCCCACTGGGGGCCAACACGCCGGCCATCAAGGCGGCGGAAGCCGCCGGGGCTGTGGCAGACGGGGCGGAAGAAATCGACATGGTGATGAACATTGGCGCGTTCAAAGACGGCGACCTGGACCTGGTCGAGCGTGACATTCGCGGGGTGGTTGATGCCTCGCACCCGAAGGCGCTGGTCAAGGTGATCATCGAGACCTGCCTGTTGACTGACGCGGAGAAGGTGACCGCGTGCCAGCTGGCGCTCAAAGCGGGAGCGGATTTCGTCAAAACATCCACCGGCTTCGGTTCTGGCGGCGCGACCGTGGAGGATGTGTGCCTGATGAAGCAGACCGTGGGTGACCGCATGCAGGTCAAGGCGTCAACGGGTATCAATGACCGCGCCACCTGTGACGCGATGATCGCCGCGGGCGCCGTACGCATGGGCACCAGCAAGGGTATCAGGATCGTGCGCGGTGATGTTGACCGCGAAGCCGGCAGCGAATAAATCACCAAAGTCATTTTTTACACAGGTTTAATAACCTTATTGACCTGAAAAGCCTATACTCTTTCATGTAGCGGCGTTTTAAGTGCGCCTTATTTGGATTGCGCAGGAAAATGAAGGTCATATGAATGAATTTAAGAACACCCTGTATGAAGCGGTACTGGTGGCTTTTGGCAAGACACTGGCCAAGTATGACGCCTTCACGCAGGGCGTTATGATGCGGGATATTGGCAAAGAGATCATTGATTATCTGAATGACCATGGATTCGGCTTCAAGGAGACTGATTCCATCAACGACCTCAATCAGTTGACCGACCTCTTCGTGAAGAACGGTTTTGCTGATTCATTGAAGGTCACCCCGGCGGAAAAAGGGGAAAACTACCTGTGGACGAATCTGTATGGCGTAGAGGCGTATAAGGAACTGTATGATCTTTCGCTCAATCCGTTTCTGGCCTGCCCGTTGAACCTGTGCATGAGCTATGTAACGGGCAAGCACAGAAAGAAACTGGTCATGCACCAGAAGAAATTCATCAACACACACGAAACCGTTGCCCAGTACGAGATTGTGGATGATGAAACCCCGGATGGCTATATGGATGAACTGGTGGTTGATTCGGCACGCATGTTCGAGTTGGCCTATGAACGGCAAAAGTTATTCCAACGGCAGGTTAACACCGATTACCTGACCGGAGCGCACAGCCGGCAATCTCTGATGGAAAAAGGGGAAAAGCTGCTGCACTTCTCGCAGATTGATCAGAAGCCTCTTTCCGTGCTGATGCTGGATATTGACCACTTTAAACGGATTAATGATATTCATGGTCACAGCTCCGGAGATCTGGCCGCGCGTACCCTGGTAACCATCTGCCAGAGGTCCGTACGGGAGACGGATCTGGTTGGCCGGTTGGGGGGAGATGAGTTTGCCATCCTGCTGCCAAACGCTTCAGAAAAGAAGGCCGTAGAGATTGCGGAACGATTGCGCCGGGAAGTAAAAGAAACTTCCATTGATGATGGTAATGGCAAACGATTTCAGATCACCATCAGTGTTGGTGTGGTTAGCCATGATGGGGAAGATGAAACCTTTCAAGCCATCCTGGACAAAGCGGACTCGGCGATGCTGCGTGCCAAGCGTTCTGGCCGTAATGTAACAGTCGTTTATGATAATACCGAAAACCTGAACGTCTGAACCTCAAAAAGGCCACTGTCCCCTGCGAGTTTTCAACCAGCAGGAAATTTCTCTGTAAATTTATATTGTCCTGCTGTAATTTCAATGGTCTGAAGAGCGGCGCCGCATTTGAGGCGAGGCGGATTCAGACAGCCATTCCAACATTTCTTTTACACTACCGTTGGCTGCGCCGATACTGGTGTCTGCCGCGCCGTAATACACGGTGAGCGTGTCCCCATCCGCTGCCAGGGTGTATCCACACGGAAAGACAACATTGTCTACATCTCCTCGCAATTCAAAAGGTTCTTGTGGACTAAACACCCATTCGTCGCCACGTTTCAGACAGATTTCAGGATTTTCCAAATCGAACAGTGCCAGTCCCAGACGGTAGATCGCACCGGCGGCATTTTGCCGGATACCATGATAAATCAGCAGCCACCCCTCCGAAGTCTCAATGGGTGGAGCGCAAAGACCGATTTTGTTTGCGTCCCACCAACCACCCAACCGGGCCTCCAACATGGGTTTATGGTTGCCCCATTGCTGCATATTGGTCGAATAAGAAATCCAAATATTCCCTTTTCCCTCATTTACTGGACGGTGGATTAAAGCCCATTTGCCATTGATCCGGCGGGGAAACAGGGCGGCATCTTTATCCTCTGGCTGCATGATCAGGCCGTATCGTTCAAAATTGATAAAGTCTTTTGTAAAGGCAAGCGCAACACCCGGCCCACTGTGCGAATAAGCCGTATAGACCACGGCATATTGGTTCAATTCTGGCACGAAGGTAATCCGGGAATCTTCAACTCCCCATAATTCTTCGGGGAAATTTTCCGGGTCAGGCATTAATGTCGGTTGGTTGTCAATCTCCCAATTGTCTTTTCCATTGCCAGATCGCGCAGCACAGAGATGCGAGAGACCGCGGCGGTCTTCCACCCGGCATAATAAAAGGGTGGTTCCGTCAGCCAGTTTGATCGCACCAGGGTTAAACACACTATTAATTCTATATGGCCAATTTGATGCTTTCAAAATCGGGTTCTGACTGCTGCGATGGAATAATTCCCTGGTTGGATTGTTCATTATAGATACTCTCATCTTTCCTGGTGATGTTTTCGGTAAGTTTTAATTCCAATAAGGACTGAAGATAAGCCAGTGTGGATTCAGCACCCTGATTTTCATTAACCCGGTCAGAATGCAATCCATCCCGGCAGCCGCCTGTTGTCGGATCATATACCGAGAGGTGCAGATCATTGCGTCCAAGGAACCATTCAAAGGCGCGACGTGCTTCAAGGTACCATTTCTTGTCGCCTGTGATCCGATAGGCTTCAAGACAGGCAGAAACCATGGCTTGAGCTTCGATGGGCTGCTGGTCAAAACGTGCCCTTTCCCCATTTCGCGGATAAAACCCGTTGGATCCGATAGGAACGAAGTGATGTTCATCTCCCTCTGAGTACTGTAATTTTGCCAGCCAGAGGAGTGATTCCAGACCGGATTTGATCATTCCTTTATTCTCCAGAGATTTTCCACTCAAGAGTAAGGCATGCGACAGGGCGGCGTTACCGTACGTCAATTTGTTTTCAAACCATTGCCAGTCATCATTGCGGTTCTTTTTATAAAGATCAAAAAGCCTATCTGCAAGCTTTATCTGGACCTGGCCAACACGCCTGTCGCCAGAAAATCTACCCAGATAATTTTGGATACCAAGTAAGGCGAAAGCCCAGGCCCGCGGACTGGTCATTTCCAGAATTGCCATAAGTGATTGTTCGAACATTCTCCCGGCCATATTTTGAAGAGTCGGTATGTTTGAACAGCCCAGTACTGTTCCCAGAGCCCATAAGGATCGTCCATGACTGTCATCTGAACCGGTTTCTTCCAGCCAGTTGCGTTGATAATCCATAAAATTGCGAAAACGTTTTGTTTCCGTATTGAAGGCGAACCAGGTAAATGCCAGGTAGCGGGTGGATAACCCGGTGGATTCAACAATCCCTGACTCTTCCAGGCGGGCGCTTACCATCAAGGCTCTGGCATTATCGTCAGTGGTATACCCTTCACGATAATTAGGGATGGTGAAAATGGCATGTTGCAAAATACCGGTTTCATCCGTCATATGGTGAAGATGATCTAATTTAAGCGGCTGCAGGTCCCCAATTCTTTTATCAAGCGGCTTGACGGCAAACTCAGCCTGCGCGAAATTATGGTGTTCATCGCGTGCGCGCTCGAAACTCTGCATATATCTGCGGGCGACCTGGGGCCAGATCATATCTCTCCCATACATATAGGCGCGTTTTCGCATGGCATGGCGTTTTGATTCATTATCCAGCAAGTCAATGACTTTTTCGGCCATTGAATTTGGATCATGAAATGGCACCAACGCTCCCCGTTCTTCGGCCAGCATTTCTTCCGCATACCAATAGGGCGTTGATATGACAGCTTTCCCGGCACCCAGTGTGTATGCCAGCGTACCAGACGTAATCTGGGCAGGATCAAGATATGGGGTGATATAGATATCGGCCACGCTGATAAATTGAACAAGTTCATCGATATCAACAAAACGGTTATAAAAAATTACATTTTTTTCCACATTGTTTTCATGGGCCAATCTTTCCAGGAATAACCGATATGATTCGCCATCATTATGCAGGATATGCGGGTGTGTAGCGCCGACAATGATATACACGACATTGGGATGTTTTTTAAGAATAGCAGGTAAAGCTTTAATTACATTTTCAATACCTTTATTGGGTGAAAGCAATCCGAAGCTAAGTAAGACGCTTTTCCCTTCAACACCGAAGAGATCTTTATGAAAGCTCGGATCCACAAATGGAACATCTGGTATGCCATGGGGTATTAAATCGATTTTCTCTGCTGGAACATGGTAAATCTCTTTTAGAAAATCAACTCCTAGCTTGCTCATAACGACTATCCGGTCTGATAATTGGGCAATTTCTTCCAAGACGCGGCGCTGTTCAGGGGAAGGATTCCGAAGGATCGTATGTAACGTTGTAATTACTGGCATTCGTAACTCACGCAGAAGAGTCAAAATGTAGCTTCCTGCCTGCCCACCATAAATGCCATATTCATGTTGCAACGAGACGGTGTCAATATTGTTGATATTGAGGAAATCAGCCGCACGCCGGTATGATTCAATATCTTTCTCAGTTATTACGAATCTGACTCTTGAAGGGTACTCATACCCGTTTTCGATGTCATTGACCGGTAACGCGATGCATGTTGTTCCTTTATATTCATTTGCGAGCGCTTCGCATAAATCCGTTGTAAATGTGGCAATACCACATTGCCTCGGCAGGTAATTACCGATAAATGCAACTTTCTTAATAATCGTATGTGTTGTTTGTTGCATGTAGCCATTCTCCTTTTTCAATATCTCGCTCCAATCTGAGCTGTAAATAAAAACAAAAATAGACGGTCGCCAAGGGCGCCGCCTCTGCCATGTCCCAAAAGGGTTGAATAAATTAAATCTGGTAGGTGGATCTACTCGGAAACAGCATTGATTTGATTTGTTTCACTATACCTTATTCTGAACATTTATGCAAATTCCGATGAAATTTGGCTGTTTTTGCCATCCAGATATTCCCGGTTCGTTACCGGATTCTATTGGGAAGAAAGTTCAACCATTTCTGGACAGATCGTCATACAGTTCGGGCCGCCGGCAGGCGAACAGGTCGTTTTGCTTCGTGATCCATTTATTGTCGGCATCATTCAGGTTGACCTCTGCCCAAACCACCCCGACAGATATTCCGTCTGTCTGAACCAGCAAATCCCCTCTGGGAGAGGTGACCTGTGACAGACCGGAGAAGGACAGGTCGCGATCAATGCCGGTGCGGTTGGCCGTGGCGGTGAACACCCGATTCTCGATGGAGCGGGTCAGCATGGCTTTCTGGCACCAGGGAAGAACCAGATTGGCCGGGTGTAGGATGATCTGCGCGCCGCGCAATGCCAGGCTGCGCGCCATTTCAGGGAAGAACCAGTCGAAGCAGATCATCACTCCGAATTGCTGGCCGTGCCAGGTGAACACCGGCGGCTTTTCATTGCCGGGTTGGAAGAAGGTGATTTCATTGGCGAAAAGATGCGCCTTGCGGTACACGGTTACGAGACTGCCATCCGCGTAGGTCACGGCGGAGTTGAAAAGCATGCCACCGGACAGTTCGCAAAACCCGCCCACGATTAGTCTTTCTTTGGCAGACCAGTCGCGCAGTAAGGTGCAAAACGGCCCCTGATCCGCAGTTTCGGCGGACGCACGCGCCTGGTCAGGAGTTTCGAAGTTGTAACCCGAATTGGCCAATTCGGGCAGTACCAGAACATCCACCTTTTCGCGGTCAGCCTGTTCGAGCAGACCACTAACGGCTTTCAGGTTGCTTTCAATATCGGCGAGTTTGAAGTCTGTCTGTCCCACAGCGATTTTTAACATGGGTATTTCTCTCCTGAGTGAATTTTACAACCGGTCAGATGATGTCCCTTCCAAATTCCGACCGTAATAACTTTTTCAAACGAAGTTCAGTGATGTCAACTATCAACCTTGATAACCTATCTCTGAAGGAAAATTTTGACGCCAGAAACGGCGTAAAAATTGCTTTCCAGAAAGCCTCTTTGTCTTTTCGAAATACTATCAAAATGACCGGAGCGAAACGATAAAAGTGCCGGTAATTATCCATGGTGGTTTCCTTATTTATATTCACTCGCTTTATGGATTGAGAATAAAATACCGATCCAACCCTATCCCATTAAAAACATGAAAAGATGACCGTCCTGTGTTTCCAACAAAAAAAGTGAAAAACTCAATGGGTCATATTTCTTGAATATTAACATTCAATTTTGGTGCTGGACTATAATCCACTAAAGACTACTGCATTCTGCATACATAGAACAAAACCCGAAACAACACAATCATATTGGGGAGGAAAACCATGAAACTCAAGCCCTTGTTTATTCTAGTCTTTCTTGTCTCTGCCTGCTCACCGATGACAGTACCGGCGGTAATCCCGACAGACACTGCCAGCCCAATCCCCACAGAAACCGCTACCATCATACCAACTGAAACTGCCACACTGGCGCCCACAGAAACATTTACGCCAACCATAGAACCGTCATCAACACCCACGGATACACCTGAACCAACCAGCACACCCATTTTTCAGAAGGTGCAATTTGAAGAAGATTTCAAAACTGATAAATTGGGATGGAAAAATAGGGCAAACGTGAAGGCTTATGGAGATGGAAAAATTAGTTTCAGTTACCCCAAAGAAAAAGATGAAAAAAAGAAATATTACGGAAGCTGGACATTACCCAGAAAACCAGCCACCATTAAAGGCAACGGATTGGTGGAAGTGACTTTTGATCGGCCTGTATGGTTTTCAGGCGTTTTCTTTAGCAAACCGGGAAATACTCGTTTCGCTCTTATCGCTGGTTGCGGTGAAGATATAGAAAACTGGAAAAACAACAATTGCACTCTGGGTTTTCTCAAGCCAACCGACAAGAATCCCTGGGAAAATATTAATGACAATATTACGACCAGCATTCGTGAGAAGGATGGGCAGATCAAATTTGGCGTGGAATTCATCGACGACCAGATGAAGGTTTATATTAATGACGTTCTGGCTGCCACAAAGACCGATGAAATATTCCGTGGCACAAAGACACTGGGAATAAACGATTCCAATGGTGATACATTTGATGTTACGGAAATTAAAATCCTGATTCCCTGACCAGATTAATTACCGATCATCTCAAGAAAGATCTCCACGACACTGGGATCGAACAGTATCCCCGCGTTTTCACGCAAATAGTTGACAACCTCGTCATCCGACCAGGCCTTGCGATACGGTCGGTCTGACGATAACGCGTCCCACACATCCACCACCGCGAAAATTCGCGCGGCAAGGGGAATATCGTTACCCTTCAAACCCTCCGGGTATCCCGTTCCATCCCAGCGTTCATGGTGGTAGTGGGGAATATCAAGCGCGGGCAACAGGTAGGGTATTTTTGAGAGCAGCTTGAACGCGTGCATGGGATGTTCCCGCATCACTTTCCATTCCCCGGGTGTTAGCGGTCCTTTTTTCAATAAAATATTGTCCGGTATTCCCATTTTACCGATGTCATGCAAACTGGCGCCGCGCTGGATGTGTGTCAGGTCAATTGCGCTGAATCCATATCTTTTTGCCAATTCCAGCGTGTATTTCACCACCCGTTTACTGTGGCCGGCTGTTTCCTGTTCGCGCAATTCCAGCGCTCTGGCCCATCCTTCCAGCGTGGTTTCATAGGCGACAGCCAGTTCAGAGGCATCTTTCTGGGTTTGTTCATGCAGGGTGGAGCGGTGGATGGCATTGGCGGCAATATCCGTGATGGCGCCCAGCAAACGTACTTCGTTCTGGGTGATATCGCTTCTGCGTCCCACCCAGATGAAGCCGATCAGTTTTTCCTGGGCAATCAGTGGAACACCCACACTGCCTCGAATGCCATATCGGGCCCATTGATGATAGAAAAGCCCCGGGTCTTTCTCCAGGTTTTGGGTAAGGTATGGCTGCCTGGTCGCGGCAATGATGGTATTAATGCCGGTACCTTCTTTTTGTCGACTGCCGATCAACGGTTCCCACAATCCATGGGCCGCTTCGACAACCACATCATTGGTGCCAGATTCAATGATTTCAATGGTCGCGCTATCACAATCCAGCAGATTGACGATTTGCTCAACAATCACCGGAAGCATTTCTGACCGTCCGGGCGCGGTACGCAGGGCGGAACTTAACGTCGCAATGGCTTGCAGTTCATTTTCATGCTGTTTACGGTCTGTTATGTCGCGAATAATGGTCATAATGGCTGGTTTGTCATCATATACCACCTTCTGGGAGGAGATATCGACGAAAACATGACGTCCGGATTTATTCCGGAAGGTGGTCTCAAAACTCGCGTTCCCAAAGTTCTCCAGTTCCATATTTCGGAATATCAATTGCTCTTCCGAGACGGTCGGTTCAAGGTCAAGCGGAGTGAGTGAGAGCATCTCTTCTGCGGTATACCCCAGAATTTTTGGCGCGGCTTCATTAACTTCTACATACGTGCCAGGCATGGTGGCGGTTGATTGAAAGTGGATGGTGATGCCGTCCTTGTTTACCTTGAAAAGTTCGCGGTATTTCTTCTCACTCTGCTCAACGAGGGCTTCCGCCTTTTTTCTTTCCGTGATGATCTCACCGAACACCGAAATACCGAAAATCCGCCCGTCCTGTTGAAGTGGGTTGAGACTGATCTGAAAAATCTCATTATTGGAAAGGGCTGTGTATTCCGTGGTGAACGATCCATTTTGCAGGACATTTTTATAATGATCCCGCCAGATCTCCACATAGCCCGAATCGGGCGGATACAGATCTTCCGGCCGCATGCCGACTTTTACCTCAACTTTACGATGAACCCGGAAATAATTTTCGTAGGTCGGATTCCAGGTCAGTAATCCATAATTCTCCGGGTCAACCGACCAGACAATATCAGTGGTGTTATCAACTATGGCTTTTATCAGCGCTTGAGACTGCGCCAGTTCCTTTTCCGCTTTTTTTTGTTCAGAAAGATCAAGATCAATGCAATACAATTCTGGCGGATGGAAGGGGGAATTATTAATGGCGGGACTTGATATCACCGGTACGCGTGTGCCATTTTTGTTCAAGAATAGATATTCGGCTGGAACCGGCGATTGACCGGTTTTCATCATATTCTGCAGACAACAACGCAACTGATCTTGGAGATCAGGAGGAATGATCAGATCGAAAATATTCCGGCCAACTGCTTCCTCGCTGGTATAACCATACAATTGCTCTGATGCCTTGTTCCATAGATGAATGGTGCCATCGGGAGCGAATCCCTGAACGGCAATGGACGAAACACTCTGCAGCAGAGTGCCAAAGCGATTCTCGCTTTCACGCAGAGCCTCTTCTGCCAGTTTACGGTCGGTGATATCTTGAATGGTGCCTGTCATGGAAATGGGAGTACCATTCATATCCTGGCTGATCCTGCCCAGCCCCAACACCCAGCGTATGCTGCCATCTGTCCGGCGAATGATTCGATATTCCTTGTTGAATGCATTTCCCTGTTTAACCACTTCGTCAAGATAGTATTCACTCATCATGTCGCGGTCATCAGGGTGGATCAGATCAATCCAGGACTGGGTGTTACGGGTAAACTTTTGATCTATTCCGAAAATCTGGTCAAGCACTTCGGAAGATTCCCAACTATCTGTCGAGAAGTCATTGAAGTAGGAACCTATATTGGCCGCGCGCTGCGATTCTTTGAAGAATTCCTCACTCTCCTTAAGTTTTCTTTCGATATTTTTTCTTTCCGTAATATCGATGGTTACCCCGCCCAGCAGAGACTTCTGACCGGGTTGGTTGATGGTGAATTTATGGGTTGACCAGACTTTGCCGCCAAATTCCTCTTCAACCACCCTCGTTTTCTCAGATTCAATAACAGCCTGATCATCCTGCTGAATCTTTTCCGCAAAATCTTTCTCAAATAATTCCAGGTTGTTTTTCCCGATCATATCCACCGGATTCATTCCCATGTAGGTTTTAAAACCCAAGTTGGCGAAAAGAACATCTCCTCTGGCATTCTTGATATACGCCAATCCAGGGAAGAAGTTCATAAATTGCCGGAATCTTTCCTCGCTTTGCATTAAAGCTTGTTCTGCCTCAATACGGGCTTTTGTCTGCTCCTGGAAGCGTTTTAGAGCTTTTTTTAAGTTGGATATGGCTGTATCTATAAAAATAAAAATGAAGATCAAAGAAACAGAGAAAAGGAACCATGAAGCCAAAGGAGTGAAATGGTATTCGGGGATAACATTATTGGGTAGGATATGCACCAACGCCAGGAGGAGGGATAGGAGGATTCCCAGCGCCAAAAAGATAAATTTCAATCTTGAGTGTACGATAAAGCTGATAACGATGGTGGATGTGATGATAATGGGGATGAGCGGACTATTAATCCCACCGGCAACCAGGGCGATCAGATAAAAGATGATCCAGGTAGGTATGGTGGTTAACAGAGCAGATAACTCAAGCTGACCTTTGAATAAGATGCTTCTTGAAAAAAGATTAATGATCAACATAATGAAGATTATTGCCCAGGATTGCCACATCGTTTCAGGAATAAATATCGGTACAAAGAAAACTGCCATTAAAACAAGCACCCCCAGAAGAATCAACTCCATTCTGTTGAGGATACCAGCCATTATGGAGGTTTCGTCCTCATCAGGAAATTCCGGGGGTTTTACCCACTGCTTGATTTTGGTCATCAAATTTCGTTCTTGTTTGATCATAAAGGTCACCAGTACCATTTTTTACTGATTTCCGGATTTATTGAAACCTGAACTTACATTCACTCTATTTTTCGCCAGATTTCCACCTTTTGTCTGTTGGCATCAAACCTTAATTTGCTCCCCCTGTAAAAAAATCCAATCGCGATTTGGACATATATGGGAAACACAAACTCTTGACTCATTTTTTCATTATAGGAATACCGTTCAACGTTCGCAACTGCCTCACCGTGTGTGATCTGACGGATTAAATCTCCAAAATACCTCCCTGACATATCCATAAAACCTCCACAATCCGGCCGCATACTAATACCATCACACCACATGACCATGGTCATGATTATTTGGAGGAAAAAATGTCTAACAAAAGTTCTATTGTATTTCGGGTGATTGGCGCCCTGTTGTTCATCACGTTGATCTGCGCGGGCGGTTTCATGGCATTTCAGGCCGGACACGCTCAGGGTTTTATGCAGGCATCGGCTATGGAAGCGGCAGGAACGGCAAGCCAGCCATTATCTGAGGGGCAGCTTCCGCATTACGGATACAGCCTTATGTATCCACCCTTCTTCTCGCATATCGGTTTTTCCGGCATCATTTTGATGTTCTTCGTTCTCATCTTCATCGGGAGCATTTTCAGGCACTTTGTTTTCGGATACCCGTACAGAGGCTGCTATCCATATGGACCCAGATTCTCACGGCACCATTTCTGGGGTTATGAGCCGGAAGGTGAAGTAGAAGCAAAGAAAACACAAAAAGCAGGTGAACAGACCGATCAAACCGCTAAGTAAAAAAAAGGCCCGGGAAAATGCCGGGCCTGCAACTTTCTCACATTCAGGTAAACTACTATCATGCAGGAATTAATTCTTATCGTCGATGATGAACCCAAGATCGTCAAGCTCACCTGTGATTACCTTGAGAAAGATGGTTTCCGGGTAACCAGTGCGGGTGATGGCCTGACCGCGCTTGCAAAAGCCCGAAGGGAGAAGCCAGACCTGATAGTGTTGGACCTGATGCTTCCTGAAATGGATGGCCGTGAGGTTTGCCGGATACTGAGGCGTGAAAGCGACGTGCCGATCATCATGCTTACCGCAAGGTCAGAAGAAGCTGATCAGTTGGTGGGGCTTGAATTGGGAGCGGACGATTACATTACAAAACCATTCTCACCCCGCACACTTGTCGCCCGTGTACGCGCTGTTCTGCGCCGTGCCCAGGGACATATAAAACCTCAAACCATCATCAGTGTGGGCGATCTGGAAATTGACCTGGATGGACATCGTATCCGGCTAAAAGGCGAGACCATTCACCTTACACCCAATGAATTTCGCCTGCTGGCTATTTTTGCCCGGCATCCAGGCCAGCTATTCACACGAGAACAACTGGTTGATCAGATGCATGGCATATCGTTGGAAAGCTTTGATCGCAGTATTGATTCCCATATCAAGAATTTACGCCGTAAATTGAAAGATGACCAATCGCAGCCTGTCTATATCACCACGGTGTATGGTGAAGGCTATCGATTTATGGATAACCGATGAGACATAATCGTAGAGCATCAAAGGAATTTGAACGTAACGGGTGGTTTATTAGTCGGAAGACCAAACACAGGTTTTTGTTCGTTCGGTTCCTGTTCTTTTTTCTACCTCTTCTGGTAGTGGCTTGTTTGGTGTTTACGTTTATTCTAAAACTTGTGACTCCCGAATCCACTGGGAATGGTCTGAATCCGATAATGTGGTTAACCGGCCCGGGCATTATTGTGCTTCTTGTGGCCATAATGTTTGCCGTTTTTTCTGGAATGGTCTTTCGGAAATTCAGTTCACCCCTGGCTGATTTGATGTCTGCCCTTGACGCCGTGGCAAACGGGGATCTTTCTGTGCGCCTGTCAGAACAAAGCCGTGGTGAGTTCAGGAATATGAACCGTAGTTTCAACCGCATGGTAGAGGAATTGGAGAAGGCAGACACCAACCGCCGTAACATGACCGCAGATGTGGCTCACGAACTACGCACTCCACTGCATATCATACAGGGAAACCTTGAGGGGTTGCTTGACGGTGTGTATGAACCGACGAAAGAACAGATCAGCGCCACGCTGGATGAAACCCGCCTGCTGGCACGTCTGGTGGCAGATCTTCAAACACTTTCACTGGCTGAAGCCGGAAAACTGCATCTGCATTTCGAAAAAATATCAGCGGTGGATCTCATCGAAGATGCCGTAACAAGCTTCTCGGGTCAGACATCTGAAAATGGAATAAGCCTGACTTTCGAAATTATTGGCGATGAGAACGCCTTGATCCTTTCGGCTGATTCTGACAGGTTAAGTCAGGTGTTGAACAACCTGGTCGCCAATGCTGTTCGATATACGCCGGCCGGGGGTAAGATAACCTTAAAAGTTGCCCGTGTGAAAGAATTTGTGCAGATTATTGTGGAAGATACGGGAAGTGGAATCGCGGACGAGGACCTGCCGCATGTGTTCGACCGTTTCTGGAAAGCAGAACAGTCGCGGTCGCGGCATGAGGGCACCGGCAGCGGGCTGGGCTTGGCCATTGCCCGCCAGCTTGTTCAGGCACACGGTGGGACCATCTCCGTGGAAAGCAAAGCCGGAGAGGGCACCCGGTTCATCATTCAATTGCCGGCAGTTTCCGCGGATGGATGAACCATGTTCTCAGCGAAGCAACATTCCTGCGATGATCACCGCCTGGGCAGTGTGGTAGCTCATCATCTCCAGTGTCCGTCCGCCCGGCAGTGGATGGACAAAGCGGTTATACCCTAATAAACTGTCTGAGGTCAGGAAGAGAATCCCACCCAGTGCCGAATACATTGCGGAGTTTTGAGGCCAATCTCCCCTCAGCAGTGTCTGGCACCCTGAAAGGGCCATAAATCCCAGTGTGACGCCGTAGAGCATGACCGGGATAAGAAACACCTTCCTGCGCGCGTTCTTTTTCATCGCTCTGACCAGGTTGAGGTAATAGAAATACATTCCCATACCCATTAGAATGAACAGCGCTGCCAGTATCGGGTGAAACACGGGCGCCGGTGACAGGAACCAGGCGGCGTAACTTATGTGCGCCATTAAAAAAGCAAATAAGCCGGGAATGAAAAACCGTTTGGGAAGCTGGAGCATCCCATCTCCGATAATGGAAAAAAACAGGCCGGCTCCCACCAGAAGACGGTCGCCTTCCCATCCGCCAGATGAGAGGCTCCACAGGATGAGAGCCAGCATGACCGGCAATTTGGTGGCCGCTCCCAGGCGAACCAAACCACGCCAGCGTGCAATCCAGTGCAACAGGGCGAGAACAATGGCAATAATCAGCCAGGAATTGGTTGGTTCAGGCATTCTTTTGCAATTCTCTATGGAACCGGGAATCCTTTCGGAATTTCCACATCAACCACGTGAAGAAAGACGTAATCACCGGTATCTTCTTCCACTTCATTCATCCCTATATCAAATGTGATCTTCCCTCCCGGGGTGATAACCGGCTTTCCGTCTTTGATGTCTTTTTGTTGGTCGATGGTGCCATGGAAGGCATGTTTGAGAGTCAATGACCTATCGGCTTTCAGCCAGACGTACTCTGCCGGCTCTTCAGGATAGCCCAATGGATAATGAATACAGCGCATTTTGCCGTTGGGGGAAACGTTAATATGGACAGTTCCCTCCAGTATCCAGCCTGATTTGTCAGCATTGACGATGATGGTTCCATCATTGATCTCGCCGGTGAAGACTGCCGTGAAATCCCATGCCGGGATGGTGATCTCGCTGGCTTCAAGATAATCCGTTCCCGTTCCGGATAACCGGGCGGTGAATGTACCCTTATCCAGGTCAATTTGAAGCGGAAGTGAAAATCTCTCCATCTCCCAGGCTTGAAAATCAACATACCCGCATTCCGTTCGAGCGGTAATCAATGGTTTGAAATAATCTCTGGAAACAACCATACCCTCACTTAAATTATTGGTATTAATGAGGATCGTCTGTTTCCCATATTTCAGAGCCCTGGCTTCTGTTTCCACAATTTCAGTAGGAGCCCGGGTTGTGATTTGCGGCGCGGTGGTTTGCCTGGCCCTGACCGTCATGGTCTGCATCAGCCGGGATGTGGTCACTGTGATCTTTGGTTTGGAGGGCGCCTCGGGTTTGGGTACACCAATAATCACCGCGGCCGCTTTGTTGGTCAATGAACTCTTAATCCGCTCCATGGCAATGCCTTTGAATTTTTGAAAGAAGATCCTGGCATTGATGGGAGTCCCCGTGGTGATATAGCTTTCCACCATGTCGCAGATGATCTCTGGCCCCACTTCTTCCAGCAATCTGATCCCCTGGCGGATCAACTTTGTGATTTCATGGGCCATAAATTTGAAAGGCCGCGTGATGGCGCGCCCTATCTTCTGGAATGGATTGTTTTCACGGTCACGTCGGCGCTGTAATACATCGGCCATTTCGTTATGGGCATACGCTTTGGCTAGAAAAGTCTTGCTCTGGCTGCTTGATGCTGGCAGATTTTTGGCCAGATGGAGGTAGTACTGAGACAATAGGCGTTGTTCATTGACTTTTTGTCGGGTGGTTTGACCTGAAAGTTGTGCCAAATGCCCGGCGAAAGCGAAAGTTCCCTGTGGAAGCTGGTCAGGGTCCGCGACCATGCGGGCATTTGCTGTGAACATGAGCAGAATGGCTTCTTCCATGGAATTATCTTCCAATGGAGTTGATGCCTGCACCGGACATGGCGGGATCATCGTGCCAAGGACCATGATGATCAGAATGAGAGAAATAAATTTGCGAGCGAGTATCTTCATTTTCCCACCCCCTCCAATGGCAGTGTTTCGATGTATCTCAATTTTCCATTTTGCAGGGCGAATGTGAGCCTGTTGGCATAATACAGACGGCTGTCAGCCACCAGTTCATCCTCCAGGGGGATCTCCAGATATTGTTTCAGGTGTATGGCAGCGACGATTTCTTTCAGGCTCATCCCTGCGACAAATTGTTCCGGTTTGCAGGGAATTTGGGTCGAAGTAGTTACTTCAGCCGGCAGCGGGGATTCACTTTGAAGCTCTCCGTTTACAAACTGATAGATCTTCTTAAGATTGAAATATGTCCAGGTTTCATCGCGAACAGAAATTCTCTCACCGGAACTGTCTTCCACCGTGTAGAACAGTATGGCGAAGGTATGCGGCTCACCATCACGCTGCCTGACCTCTTTTTGGGATTGGGAAAGAGGGTATACCTCTGGTTTGACTCCCGCTATTTCTCCTGGTTCGACGATTTTTGGTGATTTATCCGCCTCCGAAAATCCGACCGCAAGAAGACCCGCGCCAATCAGAACGGCTGACAGAATGATGCCAACCACCAGGATTCCCAGACAATAAACCCGGGAATGTTTCCTCCCACCATCCGGGTTTTTACCATCCGCTGTGCGTGTGGATACACCCATAATTTCCTCCTTGAGAAAGGTGGAAATGGCCGCCGCGCGGCGCGTCAGACGGATGCTGCCCATGGGTACTGAACGCGTCTTAACATCAATGTGACCATATTCAGTCTAGCCACACGGGAACGGTTTGTCAAAGGCCGGCTGGAGGAAACCGGGTATAAGCCGAAAGTCGATTATTTTTGAATGGCTTCAATACCGATTTGAGCCAGCTCTTCGTCCTCTTCGGTGACCAATCCGCTGACGGCGACTGCGCCCGCTACTTCACCATTTATGGTTACCGGAAATCCGCCACCCCATCCGAGGTAGCGCAGGTCGCCGTAGTTTGTAATCGAAAAGCCGGTTTCCGGATGCCGTGATGCCCGACCTACGTCGCCGGATGGTTTTCGTTCGCGGGCAGCCGTCCAGGCTTTATTCGTCGCGATGACAACGGAGGAGACAGGCGCGCCGTCCATGCGCAGCAGAGCGATCAGCTCACCCTGCGCGTCTGCCACGGCAATCACCGCGGCTTTATGTCGTTTTTCGACCTCTGCCTGGATGGCGCCAATGGCGGCCTGCGCTTCTTTTTGACCAAGGCTGGTGATATGTCTCATTCTTTTTCCTCTCGTTTATTGAAAGCCTAAATTGATCTTAATCATGATCATGGAGCCCGCCGCCCGTTTCAGGTCATCTTTATTGAAACTGCCATCCGCTTCTTTTCGAACCCTGTACAGGCCAGCACCGGCGGTCATTTTCTGAAAGATAAGTCCGAGCGCCCGCGTCATGATGTCCACATCTTGTTCGGGATTTAGCAGATCTGCCATGGCGGAAATTTCCCTTCCGCGCAGCGTCAGCTTCACCGGTGTGTTCGCGTGAATGTTATGCCACCAGACTTTCTTCTCGGGCATACCGGGAATAACATATACATTATCTCCATCTTGCAGATAGGATACCGGCAGCGTATATTCCTTCCCGCTTTTTTCCCCGGTGTAGGTGATCAACATGATTCCCTGGCTTAACCATCCATGCAGCGGCGAACGCAGGATCAGGCGCACCAACGGATTCCAGACATAATTCATGAACCACATGACAGCCTCCGGTCAGTTTTTTCCGAGAGTTATTGTTTCGCCATCCATTGGGATCAACAATTGGCTATCTTTGATCCCATTTTCGCGGGCGTATTTCCGTAGGTTGGCGCGCGACACGGTGGCGTGATCCAGCGCTTCCATATGCACGGCAACCACAGCGGCTTTCGGCGCGAGTTGACAGATTTCTACTGTTTGGACGGCATCCGTGAGGATGAGAACACGATCTTTTCCCCAAACGGCACCGCTGGAGTGGGTGATGATCACATCAGGTTTTGAACGGTGGATTACCTCACGAATATCATCGGTTAGCAAAGAATCGCCTACCCAGACGACGGTGGGTTCATCCTCCGCCGAGAAAACGAAACCGGAAACGTTTCCCATTTCGGTTAGCACCATTCCACTGCCATGGTGACCCGTGAATCGATCGATACGGATTCCGTTCCAACTGACAGCATTATTGACAGAATTGACGTTTGTGAAACCTTTGGTTTTCAGGTCACATTTATCCTCGGGTTGGCAAAAGACAGGGGTGTCTTTGGGCAGCAGCGAAGCCGCGGCCGGGTCGAAATGATCGGAATGCAGGTGGGAGATCAGAAAAAAATCGGCTCCCTCGATCACCTTTTCTGCCGGCATGGGCAGGTCAACCAGCGGGTTGGGTGATTTGCCGGTGTAGGACGGGCGTGAGTATTTATCCGCCAGGTAAGGGTCGCACACAAAAAGATGCCCGTGGTAGGAAATCCGCATGGTCGCGTTGCGAATGGATTGAATTTGCATATTGCCTCAGGAAAGAATTTTGGGTAGTGTGACTGCCCAGGCGCGGATGGCGTTCCAATCGCGATGATCACCTTCGCCCCAGACGCCGAACAGTACACTCAATTTGAATTTGATGCGGTCAAACAGGGAGGGAATGCTCTTGATGTCCAACGCGCCGGCGAAAAGACCTTCGGAGCGCGGTTTTACCAGAGTACGCACCGGTTGCATCCATTCGGAAACGCCGTCGCGGTACTTGCCGTTACCGATCGCCAGGGTCATGCAGACCAGAAACGCGGCAAAAGGCCGTTGATTCAGAGCTGACTTGTGTGTTTGAAGAAAAAGCATGGCCTCGGGTAGCCAGACTCTACCCTGAATGGCGCTTCCGGCAACCACCGCTTTATAGGGCGAAATTTCCTGAACATCCGGCATGGGAATCACGTCAACCAGCGCGCCTGATTCGGTCAGCGCAGCCGCGATTGCCTGGGCTACGCCAATGGTTGAACCGGTACGGCTTGCGTATGTCACCAGAATTCGATCGTTCATGAGAATCCTCTCCTTAAAAGGCACTGGATTACTGGACCAGGTTAATTATAGAAGTATTAAGGATTTTGAGGCTATTTGGGTCTGATGCAAGAGAGTATTTCAAGGCAACTGCGTTGTTTTTTCTTCAGTCAATCTCGAACTTTTTTGCCAAAAGAAAACCGCAAGGAAAACAGCCACTAAGGCCAGTCCGCAACCAAATTCATCAATAATATAGGGTGTTATTTCATTCTGAATGGTCAGGGGGGTAAAGATGGTTTGGACAAAGATATTATGGCTGGCGTGTAAAATTATGGCTGTCCACAGGCTGCCGGATTTCAACCGCAGCCAGGCAAATGGGAAACTAATGCCTACCGCCAGGATCAAAAACATCAACGCGGCGTACCATTTCGGCGTTCCCGGCAGGTTGTAATCTGAAAACAGGATCATAGGCATGTGCCATAACGCCCAGATTAAACCACTGAAAAGACTTACCAGCGGGAATGGCAGCATTTTTGCCAGTTCGGGAACCAGTAATCCCCGCCAGCCGATCTCTTCTCCCAGGGCGGAAAGCATGGCTATCGTCACGCCCGCTGTACTCATGAAACCAATATAGAAAAAGATGATCTCGTTGGATGATAACCCCGGGAATGATTGGAGCGCTGCTTTAACCAGCTGTGATCCGGGAACCCCGCCAAATCCACTCAGCCAGGTGAACCCATAAACAATAAGGCAGTAACCTACCGGTAGAATGTAGGCCAGTCCCAGATATTTTGCTTTTCCGGGTTTCCATCCCAATCCTTTTATGGAGCGCTCAAAGAACAATTGGGTAATGATGGCGGCAAAACCCGGAGCCCACATCAAGAGAAAAACATACAGACCGTCACCGGCATTTATGGAGCCGGCGGAAATAATTCCAATTTCTATGATGGAAGAAACCAGAAGTGTTAAACCTAGAAAAAAAGTAATCTTCTTCCCCGCGATGGATTTGGGTAACAAATTGCCTCCAACAACCACCCCTAATGGTAGTACCTGTGGGTTATCCGAAATTTTTGGACTGAATTTTGACCACTCAACGACCATTCCAAACAGGGCGTAATGGAATAAATTCAAATCCCTGAGACTGGCATTGCCTGTCAGTTAAGTCAGGCGTGGTCCAGAACATAAACGGCGGTTTGTGCGTCAGTGATAAGCACATCCACCAGCTTGCCGCGCAGAGCTCCCAAAATGGCGTCTCCTTTGCGTATATCTCCAGCCACCGCGATTTTCGTGCCAATTTTATCGAGGGATGGCCGGTCGATGGTAACCACGCGATCATTGATATCGATATCCAGCAGGTTTCCCTCAATGGAATAATGAAAACCGCAAAAATCACAGACAACACCTTTGGCTGCAAGCTGCCTGCGCTGCTCTTCGTCAACATACCCGGCAATTTTCAGGCTGTAAAGATCCGGGTGAATTGATCCTATTCCCACCAGCGCTATCTCCGCCTGACTGGCGCGCATCAGGGTGGATTTGATGCCGGGGTCTTTAAGCAAGGCGTCGCGCACTGTTTTGTTTTCAACAATCAATGGAGCGTGAAGATAGTACCCGGTGGCGTTAAGGCGATCTGTCAACTGTTGCGCGAGTAGAGGACCATCTGAGAGGTTATGCTCAAGCCCGGTAGCGCCAATCATTTGAACAACTTCAACTCCGTGCATTTTTCGCGGCTTCAGCACCTGAATCATGTGTTGAAGGGCACTGCCCCAGGATATACCAATAACCATGTTGTCATGCAGGATGGAAGAGACGTATTCAGCCATCAGGATGCCCAATCCGGTTAAGACTTCGGAATACATATAATCATCCATAACCATTACCCGGGCATCTTTAAGGCCGAATGTTTTCATTAAAGAAGTTTCCAGCCTCCTGGAAGTCCAGGGAAAACGGACTTTAATTTCCACAATACCGCGTTCCCGCGCCTCATTGATGAGCCGTGAAATCATGGTTCGAGCGATACCGGTACCATCGGCAATTTCCTGTTGTGTTTTATTCTCGGTGTAATAAAGATACGCAACGCGTGCCAGAAGCGCGTTACGGGACTCGGTATCATCCATATGCCGACCTTGTTGAAGAAAAGGATACGAAATTCTGTTTCATGCTAATGATTGCAAAATCGATGCCAGGATGTAATGATACCAAACTGGTTCTGTTTTGCCAAAATCTGGTTTAACAGACAATCACATGGCATTCTGTTTACATTAAAGCTGTACCCATCCCCGGGAAGCATTCACTTAACTGGGGCCCGTACAGTAAAACTGTTATGGAAGCAGGGGAGCACCTTTTTCTGTTTGAATTTCATAGGTCATACCATCGGTTGTCAGAGTGATCGTACCATTGAAGTTGGTCCCATACACTCTGGCTCCGGCCAGTATCAGATTGTCGATGGTATCTTGATTTGGGAAACCGGGAAAATTGTTGGAAGCAGAATATATCGCCACGTCTGGGTTGACCTCAGCCAGAAATGCAGGATCGGAAGAGGTGTTTCCCGCATGATGGGCTACTTTCAAAATATCTGCCTGGATATTCAGATTCGAATTGACCAACCTGTGTTCAATGGGTTTCTCTATATCCCCGGTGAACAAAAATCGGATCTTTCCAACAACGAGCGTAAGAACAATGGAATTGTTGTTCACCAGATCCGGGCGAATGCGAGATGGATTTATGACGTTAAGAGTCCATTCTCCAAAAGGAATACGATCCCCTGCCTTAACCACCTTTCGATAAACACCTACCTCAGCAATGGTTTTTTGCAATTCATCAAAATAAGGAGAATCGATCTCCTGCCCATTTTCAATCAACATACCGACATTTTCGTACCTCAATACTTCCGGAATGCCGCCAATATGATCTTCATGAGCATGCGTGGCAATAACCGTATCCAACTTTGTGATGTTGTGGCTTTTCAGGTATTTCAACGTGCCAGATTGAGGATAGCCGGCATCAATAAGTACGGAATCGCCTTTTGATGACATCAAGAGGATCGAGTCCCCGTGTTCAATGTTTATGAAAACCACCTTTAAATGAGGTTGAGTACTCTGGCCGATTGTTGACCATGAGAAGAAAACTGCCCAGATAAAAAGCAGGGTGGTTATGACCAGCAAAATTCTTTCAATAACATTATGGTTTATGGCGTGGTGGTTATTTTCCATGGTTTTCGTTTCTAGCGGATTGAATTTGTTATTCGTTTTATTTTAATATACCTATTCTAATCCGTATGATAATCGGGAAAACCTTATACAAGACGCGGAATTGACACACAATCAATCCTACGGTATCCTTACGCCGCGTTCGGGTGGGACCGGCGCGGCAGAATCTTTCGAACCCCGCCAGG
>CAYQUX010000016.1:0-28632 GCA_964420995.1 uncultured Leptolinea sp.
CTTACGCCGCGTTCGGGTGGGACCGGCGCGGCAGAATCTTTCGAACCCCGCCAGGTCTGAGAAGAAGCAACGGTAAGGAGGACACTCTGGGTGCCGCCGGGTTTCCTGCCCGAACGCATTTCATTAATGTGGAGATGGAAACCATGACGGAAAAGACTCCGCCAGTTTGCAGCTATGAAGGATCAGATTACCAGGAGAGTTTCTGGGAGAAGGGTGGCAGAGACTATGAAGACGCGGCGGAAGTAATCGCGCTGCGTCGCATGCTTCCTGCTGGTGGACATCATTTGCTTGAGCTGGGCGCCGGCGCCGGGCGTAATACACCGCGCTATGCGGGTTTTGACCGGATCACTCTGGTGGATTATTCGTTCACCCAACTTCAGCAGGCCGCGAAACGTTTGGGTCTTTCTGACCACTACCGGTATGTGGCGGCGGATATTTACCGCCTGCCGTTTGGAGCGGATCAATTTGATGCCGCCACCATGATCCGCACCCTTCATCACATGAAAGACGCTCCCCTGGCACTTCGTTCGGTGCATACCTGCCTGAAACCAAAGGCGGTATTCATTCTGGAATATGCCAATAAACTAAACCTGAAGGCTATCGTCCGATTCGCGCTTAAACGACAGGAATGGAGTCCTCACTCTCTTGACCCGGTTGAATTTGCCGATTTGAATTTTGATTTTCATCCGCGAGCTATCAGAACCTGGCTCGATGAGATTGGTTTCTCGTTGGAACGGCAATTGACGGTCTCACATTTCCGCCTGGGCTGGTTGAAACGACTCTTCCCGGCGAAATTCCTGGCTGCGTTGGATGGCGCCGCCTCCCTTACCGGTGACTGGTGGCAGTTGACCCCCAGTGTTTTCACGCGGTCCATTGTCGTCAAGAACCCATCCGGGGCGGAAGAACCCTTCTTCCGCTGCCCCAACTGCGGCTCTGCACTGGATGATACGCCCCCGGATCTGATTTGCCCAAAATGTGCCAGACACTACCCGGTTGTTGATGGGATTTACGACTTCCGGGCTGCCTGATTTTTTTCAACCACCCAGAAATGTGACAACCCAAAACCCCGCAAAGGTGTGGATTCCAGCCAGCGGGTGACGGTTCGCAATATCTTACCGGCCATTGGGGCGCGCGCGATGATATTGTCGTAGGCACTCGCGATGACCGTCTGGTAAATATACTGAACTGGAAGATCTTTGAACAAGCGTTCAAGGTCGCGGTGGGTGTAAACATTCACATGCGGGGCAAGGCGGTCACGCCATTTCCGGGGCAGATAATTAATCAAGGGAATATTTCCAAACCGGTAATTCCCTTTCCAATACATGCCGTGGGTTTCAAAAGGGTATCCGCGGTTGGGAACAAATAAAATCAGCCGGCCGCCCGGTTTTAAGACCCTGACAATTTCATTGACAGCCTGTTGATCGTCCTGTACATGCTCCAGTACTTCATGGCTGAGAACAAGATCGAAGGTATTGGCCGGGAATGGCAGGAATTCACCCACGCCGCCAAGCGTGGCGGGGCCCTTCTGGCGTGCTTCCTTCGCGCGTTCCAGCTCAATTTCCAATCCAACCGCCAGCCGGGAATCCACCGCCAAACGTGCCAGATATTCCCCAACACCGCAGCCGTCTTCCAGGATCACTCCGGCAATCCTTGCGCCGGCGCCTTCCTTGATAAGAGAAAACCGCCTGTTCTGGCCTTCACGCCAGACATAGGAGGGTTCACCCCGCAGGGCGGCTTTGGCTGATGGTTGATGATCGGTCACAGGCTATTCCGGTAATAATGGGATGCCAGGCAAAAAGATGCCCGGGAGTATCATTCTTCCGAGGCAAAGGGTACCCATGTAAGAATGGTGGTACCGCTGCCCGGTTCGGTAGTCAATTCGAGGTCGCCGCCCACATTTCGCGCGCGGGTTTGCATATTGGAGAGGCCGTGCCCCAGAGATGTGCGTGTGCTTTCCATTTCAAAGCCTTTGCCGTTGTCGCGAATTTCCATAAGCGCACGGTCGCCGGTCGTCCAGACTACGACTTCCACTTTCTTGGCTTTGGCATGTTTGGCGGTGTTGGCCAACGCTTCCTGACAGATATGGAAGAGGGCGAGCGCTTTTGAGGCCGGCAGTTTTACCAGACCGTCAGACGGCCCGCTGATATACGCTTCGGCCAGAGTGTTGGCCCGAAATTCATTTACCAGGCGCTGCAATCCCTGCATCAAATTCTCATCGCTCAACTGGCGCGGGCGAAGATCAAGAATGTAGGTGCGAATATCGCGAATGGTGTTATTGAGTCCATTGATGGATTGGTCGATGCGCTCTCGTGACTGGTTGGGATCTTCTGAAAGCAGCAAGCGGGCGTGTTCCAGGGTTAATCCGACGGCGTATATGGATTGAATGATCCCGTCGTGCAGGTCCATGCCAATGCGTTCCCGTTCTTCCAGTACGGCCAACCGACGGCTGTTATTGTTATAGCGAACGTTTTCCAGCGCGGTTCCCATCCAAGAACCGATTGCCCCGATAAACTGCACATCAAGGTCGGTTAATGGACGCCGGTCCAGGACAGCCACGCACAGCACTCCCAGCACATTACTGCGGCCGCGCAGTGGAAAACTGGCGATCTGATGGATGCCGTTGTCAAGGACACTTTCATCCAGATCCATGCTGTCATTCGGGTTGACTGTCCAGACCCTGGGGAGCCCGGTTTTGGCCGTCATGCCTATCATGCCGCGGCCAACGGCGAAGGTTTCTTCCTTCCAAAGTTTGGAAACCAGTTTTCCACGGTGGAGCACGAGCTTGATTTTCTTCTCGCCTTCCGGACGCAAATAGACTTCTCCAACTTTGAGGTCGAGAAAATCCATCAACTGGGTGAGTGCGATCTTGATAATTGCGTCAATTTCGGTGGAGGTGGCCAGTGTGGAGGCCATGTTGTTAAGCAGAGCCAGGTTTTCGTTCCGGCGTGTCATTTCCTGATCGCGTTTTACCAGCCGGTCATACAGGCGGGCATTTGTAATAGCCGCCGAGGCGTAGGAGGCCAGCATTTCGATCAACCGCTGATCTTCTTCAGAAAACTCAGTCCCATCTTTCTTTTCAGATAGAAAGAGGATGCCGAGGTTTTTATTTCCCTGCCGGATGGGAACACCCAGGAAGGATCTCATTTGCGGATGGTTGGCCGGGAAACCCACACTACGCGGATCGGCTGAAATGTCTTTCAGCCGGATGGATTCGCTCCCACACATCAACTCCCCGATCAGCCCCATGCCCAGGGGGGAGTGACCCATTACGGCCAACTCGGCCGCGGTTAACCCAATGGGAATAAAGCGTTCCAGCCTGCCAGTATCACTCAATATGCCCAGAGCGGCATACTTTACGTCGCCAAGCTGGCTGGCCTGGACTGCGATCCTCTCCTGCAATGTATCAATCGACACATCCTGAATCAATTGAACACATGCCTGATGAAGCGCTGCCATCCTGTCTTCAAAAGATGCGCGCGGAGTTTTCGCCAATACTACCTCCTGCATTTATCCGTAAAATTTTACCCGATTATCAATATATGCGAGACAAATGTTCATACAACCATGGACAAAGTCAGGATGTCTGTGCTTTGGTGAGGCTATAATCAATTATGGAGTGTAACATGCTGAATAGTTTTCTACAACGCAAAGACCTGGAGATGAAGCTGCGTGAAGGTGGCCGTATTCCACCCGGGCAGTCATTGACACAGAAATTTCCGGTGCTGCATTATGGACCGGTACCTGAATTTAACGCGAAAACCTGGAATTTTCGTGTGTGGGGTGAGGTTGAAAAACCGCTTACTCTCACATGGGATGAGTTTTCCGAATTGCCCCGCTCAAAGCTGCTCATGGATATTCACTGCGTAACACGGTGGAGCAAACAGGATACCCTGTGGGAAGGGGTTTATCTGCGAACATTTGTGGAAAAAGGATTGATTACCATCAAACCTTCCGCGCATTTTGTTTTGCAGCACGGGGAATTCGGTTATACAGCCAATCTTCCTTTGGATGTTGTGCTGGCAGACAATTTCCTGCTGGCCACACATTACGACGGTCAACCCATTACGCCGGACCATGGTTACCCCCTGCGGGGGGTGATTGGTGCGATCGTAGGGCGAGAGGATCTTAAAGTCCCTTATTTCTGGAAGGGCGCCAAATGGCTGCGCGGTCTCGAATTTTTGGAATCAGACCGGCCCGGCTTCTGGGAGCAGGCTGGATATCATAACGAGGGTGATGTCTGGAAAGAAGAACGACTGGGATAAGGCGTCAGCCGCGATTCTGACGGGCGACTATGAATCCCAGCCCGATTCCACCAAGGATCAACAACCCGCCGATAATTCCCAGAAGAGGTGACCGCCCGCCTTCGTTGGGCGCGGGCTGAACCGCTGAAGACCCCTGCTGCGCGCCAAAATCAAGCGTGGAGATATCGCCCCCATTCAATTTGAGCGGGTAATTCAAGAGGGTGGTGGCATTGTAGCCTTCAGGAATGGCCACACTGATATTGTAGTCACCTTCGAGAAGCGCTTTAAAACATACAGATTCTGTGGAGTTAGTCTGTCCGGTCAAGGAGACCTTTCCATCGCGATCGGTAACGCTGATAGCGCCGCCTGAGAGAGGGAGTTCACCACCATCAGGAATTGAATTTCCGTTTATGTCATTGAATAACAACACGCAAATATCACCACTTCCGGGGGGCAGGGTGGGAGTGGGCACCTGGTTTGCCGGTGTTGGGGTGGCCTGCTGGGCGGGTTTCTCCGCCAAACCCAGTAATAACTGTTGGCCAGCCTGCAGGATGCAATCCTCTTTCAAATTGTTCAATCGGCGCAATTCATCGAGCTGAACCCCGGTTTTCAGTGAAATACTGATGCAGGTATCCGCTGGTTGAACAACATAAATCACGCGACCGTCCGCGTTGGGTGTTGGCGTGGCATAGACAACCTGCGGCTGGTTGTTATCCGCCTGTACAGGAACTATACTCGCGAAGAAAAGCAAAGCTAAAAGTGCCACGCTTGAAGTTGTTTTTATTTTCATAAGACACAATCCATTTCCCGTGATTATAACATTGACCGGAATGCATCCTTTTCGACAGGTATAATTCCGTACGTATGCACCCAAATCGTACTATCAATGAAAGAGGAGTTAACCTGATGCGGATTGCCTCTTTCCTTTTGTTATTTTTTTTATTCGGATGTTCGGGCGTTTGGGAACAACCGGTATATTCTACTTCCACTCCATCGGCATCTCCCACGGTTACCGAAACCATAATCTGGTTTCCGGCGACATCCACGGCCACAAATGCCCCCACTCAGCAACCTGAACCAACGGAGAATTTTCACCCGTCTGTAAGCGATATCCTCTATGAGGATGATTTTTCACGGTCAACCACGTGGTCAACGCAATCGGGGAGTGGAGGGAAGATCGCATTTGGCAAAGGTGAGCTGACCCTGGCTGTGCAGGAACCAAAGTTTTATCTGGCCAGCATGTACACCTCACCGGTAATAAGAGATGCCTCTGTCGAAATCACCTCGAATGTGACCCTATGTAAAGCGGAAGATTTTTATGGATTACTGGTGCGTGCCTCAAACGGTCTGAACGGGTACCGTTTCATGGTTAATTGCATGGGTCAGGTAAAACTGGAGGTCCTAAAAATGGGGAAACCATCTCCGCTGGTCGATTGGATACAGAGCGGACAGGTATTGCCCGGTTCTCCCTACCAGATGCGCCTGCGGGTTTGGATGGTTCAAAACGAACTGCGGTTTTTTCTGAATGATGTCTTTCAATTCTCCACCCGCGATGCCATTTTTCCCGAAGGAAAAATCGGAGTATTTGCCCGCCAGGCTGCCGACACCCCCATCACGGTAAACTTTTCCAATCTGGTCATCCGCTCCATCGAACCTGATTATGAGTTGCCAAAAGCCACACCCAGGCCAACAGCCACCCGGCAGGGCAGGTATATCCCGGTGAACACAGCCGCGCCGGCACGTATTCAATAAGTCACGGGTTGTATAATCAAACTTAATCAAAACATCTATCTCAGAAAAAAATCGTGTTTGATCTCTACGTCTTTCCCATCTACCTGTCCGGAGGCAAAGAACTGGCAGACCTGCCAGGACTGGTGGTTTCGGCTGCTCCACGCCGGGTTTTGCGAAATCGTGCCGGAGATCAACTGACCGCGCTGCTCACTCTTCCCAGTAAAAATATCCTCACGGAAGAATCGCAGCAAGAGATGCTCATGCATCTATCTGCCACGTATTTCAACACACCGGGGTCGGTAACCTCCGGGCTGCGGGCTGCCGCGGAACAGATCAACACATTTATCCTGGGCTCCAATCAGTTTGATTCACCGTCAGGACGTCCTAACGTGGGTGTCTTAAACCTGGCTGTGTTTCATGGTGACATGCTCTACCTTCTGCATACCGGTCCCACGCACACACTTGTTGTCAATACGGATGGGGTGACTGATTTTGTCGACCTTGAAGGCGGGGGACGGGGATTGGGTGTGAACAGTACCATAACGCCGCGCTATTTCACAACAAAACTTCGCAACGGCGATATGGTGCTTTTGTGTCCATCTCCCCCACCAACCTGGACGGCGGCGCTCCTCGGGGGGAGTTCCAAATTAAACCTCGATCAATTCAGACGGAGATTGCTCGCGCAATCGCCGTTTAATATGACAGCCGCTGTAGCCCAGGTGCAATCCGGCCGGGGTGATGTACACCGGCTGCGACCAAGGATCCCCCAGGAACCCGCCCCTGCGGATCCGTACGCGCCTGAACCTGAAATTCCTGCTCCGGTCGCCGCAGCAATAATAGATTTGAAAATACCTGACGAAGCGCAAGAAGCTCCATCCGTGCAGCCTGATGTTGATGACGCAACATACCCGGATGCGCCCATGGCCGAACCGATCTGGCCGGTGGAAGTTCAAATAAATACAGAACAGATTGAACCCGGTCCAGTTATACCTGAAGAACCCGGGCCAGATTTTTCCATTCCACCCGAACCATCCATCAAACCTGAAGAAGCAACCGGATTTCGTACCATCCCGGCAAATGAATTACCGGGCCCACAGGCGGCTGCTCCCGATACCCCATTACTGGACAGGCTGACTGATTTTCTGGAAAGAATTGTTAATTTAGGCCAGTCTGTCAAACCTAAGGTGCAGCCACCAAAGGTCAAAATCAAGCCGGTGCCAACAGATCCATCAGGAAGCATTGCTGCGTCAACTCTGTTATTTATCGCCCTGGCTGTACCTGCCATTGTGGTATTCATATCCACCACCGTCTATACCCGGTCAGGCAAGGGCGAACAACGCACTAATTATCTCGTGCAAGCGCAGGCGTACGCCCTTCAGGCTGCCGGACAGATAGACCCTGAAGCGCAACGCAGCGGATGGACACAATCTCTGTACTACGTAAAAAAAGCGGAAGAATACGGCCGCACGGAAGATACCCGCATGTTGCGCCAGCAGGCTCAAACCGCCCTGGATAGTCTGGAAAACATTATCCGTCTGCCAGTTCAAGAAGCTGTGCCTGATGCCATCCCCTCCTCGGTGAATATTGTTCAACTGGCTGCCACGACAACGGATGTGTTCGCGCTGGATTCACACCAGGGGCGGGTATTGCGTTTTGCTCTCACCGGAAACGGGTATGAACTGGACCCAAATTTCAATTGCGGCCCCGGCCCCTCCGGCGGGAAGATCATTGGCGCGCTGATGGATATTGTTCCACTGCCGATCAACAATCAATACAAGGCATCCGTAATGGGAATGGATGCGGCTGGGAATCTGCTGTATTGTATTCCGGGCGCGACTCCTCTGTCATCCACTCTGGCGCCTCCATCCACACACTGGGGTAAGATCATTGCCTTCACGGTTGAAGGCAGCGCCTTGCTCATTCTTGATCCGGTGAGCAATGCCGTATGGCGCGTGGTGGGTGACGGCATCGGATTCCCAAATCAGCCCCACCTGTTCTTTGACCGGGATATCCCCGCTCTGGCAGATGTAATTGACCTGGCCATGTATCAGGATGATCTTCTGTTGCTGCGGAAAGATGGTCATATCACCCGGTGTACGTTCAACGATTTCAGCAGTTCCCCTACCCGGTGCCAGGATCCGGCTGGATTTGGAGACAAGACCGGCAACCCCATCCCCTTCTTCGCGGATGTTCAGTTCACCCAGCTCGCCACAGTACCGCCGCCTGATCCATCCATTTATGTTATGGATGTTTCCGGGCCGACAATCTATCATTTCAGTCTGCGTTTGAATCTGCAACGCCGTTTGCGTTTTCAAACATTGGATGAATACTCATTGCCTGATACATCGGTAACTGCTTTTACCGTGGCTTCCAATCGAGTCGCCTGGATGGCCCTGGGAAACCGCGTGTTTTACACCCCGCTCCCATGAAAATCCCCCTTGATATCGAGTTCCCCTTCCAGGGGACGCTCGCGCTTGCCGGGAGTGGAGAATACCTTCCATCCATGCGGCCAGTGGATGAATTTTTACTTGCACAGCTGCCTGAACCTGCCCGGGTGGTATGCCTGCCAACCGCGGCAGGAACCGAAGGTGAAGAACGATTGCTGTACTGGAAGAACCTGGGAGAAACCCATTTTAAGGATCTGGGAGTAGAGTCTATTAAATCTCTTCCCGTTTTTTCCCGCGCAGAAGCCAGCGATCCTGTTCTGGTACAAAAGGTGCGGGAAGCCAATTTTGTCTATCTATCTGGTGGAAAACCTGCGTACCTTCTGGAATGTTTAAAGGGAACCGCGATGTTGGAGGCCATTCTGGATACCCTGAAAGAAGGCGGAATAGTGGCGGGTTGTTCAGCGGGAGCGATGATCTTTGGAGAAAGAATCCCAAACCGCCTGTTCGTTGGTGGAACGTTGCCCGCGCTGGGGATTTTGCCTGACTGTTTTATTGTTCCCCATTTTGATGAAATTCCCTTTGTGGTACGGTTCGCGGGTCAACATCTGGTTGGAGATCTGACCTTGATCGGTGTGGAGGCCAATACTGTTTTATGCGGCACGCGATCCGGATTTTTCGTGGTTGGAAGCGGTGGGGTAACTCTCTTACAGGGATCGCGTAGAACGCGGTTCGAAGCATAAAAAAAGAGGAGCCGGTATTTTAGGCTCCTCTTTTATCAAATTATTTTCCGTCCATCCAATTATTTGGAAACCACTTTGATGGATTTGGGTTTCGCCTCTTCTGATTTGGGAATGCGCAGGGTCAATACACCATTGGTAATATCTGCTTCCGAACGGGCTGCGTCCAGCGAGTCAGGCAGGGTGATCACCCGGTTGAAACGTCCGGAAGGTCGTTCATTCAAAAGGTAACGATCTTCGTCGGCGCGATCCACCTTGATCTCACCCTGTATGGTAACTGTCTCATTGATGACCTGAATGTTCAAGTCCTCGGCACGAATGCCCGGGATAACGGCGGTCAATACGTAGGCCTCATCCTCCGCTTTCACATCAACAGGGATGAAGAGATCACCGTAGGAATCTCTTACTTCATCTTCCATCCAGCGATGAGTCCAGGGACGACGGGTAACAATTGGGGTACGGGTAAAATAGAGCGTCATTTTCTTCCTCCAAAATTCACATGGTTTAAACGTGTTTTATATGGTGATAGTTGTAGGATACGCGATAATTATTGGAGAAATGTAAGAAGAAAATCGGAGATTTATAAGAAAATTTCGGATATCGACTTTTTTTTGTGTGGTATGATTTTTCCATTGGAGTGCTGTATGGACGACAAGATCACAATTATTGAGGGGCCGACCCCCACTTTTGAAGAAATCAATGATGGATGGGCTCTGGGTTTGAATGAAGGGCCTGTGCTGTATGACCTGGTGATGACCAGAGTGCGTACCTTTAATGGACAGGCATTGGTGGAACGCTGTCACCGGGCCTGGAATGACCGGTCGAGTGTTTTCCTTCACTACCGCAATGAACTCGGTATGGAAGAGAAAGCTCCGATCATGGCTGCGCGATCTGTAAACACGCAGGATGGATCTGTTTTATTGTTATGGGTACGACTTGAGTTTGAAGAAACCGCGCCTGAAGCCGGTAAAGACTCTGGAAGTGAGGATCTGGACGAATAACCATGACATTAAACATCAATCAAATACGAAAAGAGTTCCCTGCCTTAACCCGCCCGGTATTATTTCTTGATAATCCGGGCGGTACTCAAATCACCCGGCGAAGCCTTGACCGTATTCAGAACTACCTGGTCAATATAAACGCCAATCACGGTGGAGCCTTTGAAACAAGCCGGCTTTCTGACCAATCGATTGAGGAAGCCCGTCAGGCAGCCGCCGACTTTTTGAACGCGCCCGGTCCGCAGTCCATTGTCTTTGGCGCCAATATGACCACCCTGACTTTCAATATCAGCCGGTCGCTGGCACACACATTTAATCCCGGCGACACCCTGGTCGTTACCCGGTTGGACCACGACGCCAATATCTCACCTTGGCTGTTGGCCGCGGAAGATCGCGGCTGCAAGATCCGCTGGGTGGATTTTCACCCGGAAGATTGCACACTTGATGTGGAAGATTTCAAGCGCGCCATGGAAGAAAAACCCCGGTTGGTCGCACTGGGCTACGCGGCGAATGCTGTTGGGACTATAAATCCGGTAAAAGAGCTGATCAGTCTGGCGCACACGGCTGGAGCGCTGGTTTATATTGATGCCGTGCAATACGCGCCGCATGGCCCCATTGATGTTCAAGATCTGGATTGCGATTTTCTCGTCTGCTCTGCCTATAAATACTTCGGTCCGCACGCCGGGGTGCTTTTTGGCCGATACGAGCTGCTGGATACCCTGAAAGCCTATAAAGTCCGCCCTGCCCCGGCTATGCCACCGGGTAAATTTGAAACCGGCACGGGAAATTTTGAGCATATGGCCGGGACACTGGGGGCTTTGGAATATTTTGCGTGGATTGGCTCAACCTTCGGGAGCGAGTTTAAAGAAAACACGCATCAATATACTGGACGCCGCAGGGTATTTAAACAGGCCATGCAGGCCATCCGCGCCTATGAGTTTGAGATCAGCCGGGAATTCGTCAAACAGCTTGAAGATATTGGTGGACTGAAACTGTACGGCATAACAGACCTGACAAAGCTTGATTTTCGTGTGCCGACATTTTCCTTCACACTGGATGGTTGGACTCCGCAGGAGCTTGCCTCCGCGCTGGATAAAGAGAATATTTACACATGGGACGGAAATTTTTACGCGCTGGCCGTCACTGAACGGCTTGGTTTGGAAGGCAAAGGCGGACTATTGCGTTCTGGCGCAGTGCATTACAACACGGTTGAAGAAATCCAACATTTCGGAGAAGTGATCCGTAAACTCGCCCGCATGAAACCCCGTTAAAAGAGATAAACACCTGGGTGAGGGGGGCACCCAAGTGCTTATCTACCTGCATTTTACATGGTAACCTTATTTTTTGCAAGGGGTTTTTCGCAAATTGTATATGCCCCAGGCGGGAATTGAACCCACAGCCTTAGCCTTAGGAGTGCTCTGCTCTGTCCATTTGAGCTACTGGGGCTTTCAACCGGATTATAGCATCTCAAGCTAAAAATTCAAATAAAAAAAAGGGAGAGGACGGAATTTCACCTCTCCCTTCTTCGATCATTCCCTGGAAGTTACGGGGTGGTTACAGAATAGTAATCCCAATGAATGACTACCGGTAGATAGGTGGCTGACATAACACCCAGACCAACCATGCCACCGCCTTTGATGTCGATGTTGTTGGTTTCCAGAATCTTCAATCCATTGACCTCATACGTCAATTTGGTGCCAACGCAACTAAACTTGGAAACATTGTCGCCGGAGGGTTTGACCAGTTTCTGTTTGGCAACGCCCTTCTTAATTGAAACATAGGGATTTTTGTATGGATCATCATCGCGAATACTCTTATCATAGCGAAGCATTTGCCATTCGCCCTGGGAAGAGATACGGAATTCATACCAGCTTGAGTTGTCTTCTGCCGCACGGCAGATCAGAGCGACACCGTTCATGCTCTGACCGTTGCTTTTCCATTTCGCCTCAATGACAGCGTCTTCCGTGTTGGAACCTTTTACAAATTTGTAAATATAGGTTTCATTATCGCGAAGATTGAAGACCATAATACCATCTTGAACAGACGAAGGTTCGGTCTGCATCCGGTCCCGGGTGGTTGCCTGTGTCGTGGTAACCAGGTCATCGGTGAAGTTGTCGTTGGCGATATCAAATTCGTCACGGAAGTTGAAACCTTCTGCCTGCTCCGGGGCGGCTTCTTCCTCGGGAACAACTTCTTCAGCAGGAGCGGCTTCCTCGACAGGGGCAGCCTCTTCTACAGGGGCGGCTGGTTCTGCGGGTGCCACTGGTTCGGCTGGCATCACTTCAACTGTCGGTTCCGGCTGCGCGGGCTGGGCAGGTTCAACAGGCTGGGCAGGTTGTTCAACGGTGGGTTCTACCACGACCTCTTCGACTTTGGCAGTTTTTCCGCCTGGTAAAGCACAGGCAGATAACACCAGAACCATGACCATTCCAATTAGCAAAATCCTTTTATACATTTCTCCTCCTATTTGTTTTCCAGGTGAATTGCTGTTGTAAAGGTATCGACCTTGTTGTCTGGATAAAAAACATTCCCCAACAGTCTTATTACAAAATTATTATACCTACAATTTATAAAAGAAAAAGAAGCCCGAGTCAATAACGGGCTTCTTAATTTCCAACATGGACGACTTTCAGGGACGAATACATAAGGACGCATATCCTGCAATCAGGAGCCGCCATGTAAGGTCGGCGCGTCAAAACCAAACACGGATTGCCTTCTAACAATCCAACACGAGGCAGTGAATGCCTTCTACCTCTGAGAATATAGGTTTTTGGAGAACTAACCTCCATCCCTGGTGTCCTCAACTGTGAAAGCCGCCCATGCATTCACACTTTAGCACACCCGAACCCGGTTTTCAACAGACCTGAAAAAACTCTTAATGTGCTGTCAGATGTCTGATGGTATGTGGAAGGGAGTTTCTCTTAATATCATCACCTGTGTGATCGTGCCAGAAGATCATCTTCGTTGTATAACCTTTTAAGCAACAGGAAGGCAAACACGCTGATCAAACCGATCACCCCACCCCCGTACCAGATGGCCTGCGGTTTCCAGATATCGGAAAGAAGGCCTCCCAGAACAGGGCCGACCCCCATTGAAATTCCCCATGTAAGGGTGTACAGGCTCATATACCGGCCGCGCATATCGGCAGGCGCCATATTGGCAATGAATGTGCTGGATGTGGGCATCAGGATCATCTCGCCAATGGTTAAAAGAACCATGGCCGCCCAGAATCCCCAGAAACCGGTCATGAAGCCCATCCCCAAAGTTGCCAGTCCATAACAGACGGAACCCAGTGCCATCATTTTGAAGGTGGAACGCCTGCGGGTGAGGTCAGTTATCCACAATTGCATCAAAACGATCATCAGCCCGTTGGTTGTTGGCAGGTATCCATACAGGCTTTCTGATATGCCATATTGCTGCTTGCTGTATACAGGAAGCAATATCCAGACCAGAGCGGCGCAAAGTTGGATAAGCGCGAAAAGGGACACATAGTACATGAATGGCCTGTCGCGGAATATCGTCAGGTAGCCGCCCAGTTTTTCCGCAGGTTGTTTTACTGATTCTACTTTTTTGACTGGTTGAGATGGAAGTGTTTCTTTTCCAACGATCAACATCATCAAACCATACGTGCACATCCCAGCCGCCGCGCACAGAAAAGCAATGAAATAAGAAGATGAAGCCAGGAAACCACCGATGGCCGGCCCGATGGAAACACCAAGGTTGTTGCTCAGGCGCAGCAGGGAGTAGGCATTAATTCGATTTTCTTCGGGCACCAGATCGGCAAGCATGGCATCTGCCCCCACCCGGAACAGCGGATTAAATGAACCGGCCAGTGCCGAAGTGAGTGAGAATTGCCAGTACGTCGTCGCGTTTCCATAAAGCAAATAAACCAGACCATTCCCCAGCAGACTGATCACCATCACCCATTTACGGCCTATGCGGTCGGTGACCGGACCGGCGATGAATGTAAAAATAATGGCCATGGCGGAATTAATGGTCATTATGCTGGCGGCTGCCGTCAAAGGCAGATGCAGGCGTTCGCTGACATACACCATCAGAAACGGCCAGATCATACTGGAACCGATGGTGCTGATCAACAATCCCCAGAAAAGAAGCCAGAACTGGCGGGGATATTCCCTTCTGGCGGTCTGAAAGCTCTCTATCATGGTGGGTCACAAAAAAGCAGAAATTAAAACAGGTCAGTCATCATACCAGAAAAAACGTCTTATAGATATCACTTAAGAAAGCCTGATAAAATGTAAAACCAACGTAGAGAAAGAGGGAAACATGAGCGCCTTTCAATATGATGATGACATAATTGCTCGATATCCATTATTAGCCGGTGGGGTGATTCTGGGCACAGGCCTGAAAAACACTCCATCCACACCGCAGGTTATGGATCTGTATCTGGCTGAGCAGAAAAAAGTGATTGAAAAAATTGGCAGCACGCCCTTGAGCGAACTGCCCACATTGGCCGGCTGGCGCGCGGCTTTCCGGTCTTTTGGGGTTGACCCCACCGGTTACCGCAGCGCGGCGGAAGCCCTGCTACGGCGGCTGACGAAAAAAGGGGATATTCCATCCATAAATATGATCGTTGACCTGTGTAACCTGGTCAGCATTCGCTATGGCCTGCCGGTGGCGGCCATCGACAGAAGGAACATCAACGGAACGATTACTGTCCGTTTTGCCCGCGGTGATGAGGTCTTTGTGAATTTGAACCAGTCTGAGGCTGACCATCCGGCACCCGGTGAAGTGATCTTTACCGATGAGAAGGATGTGGTGATTGCCCGCCGGTGGTGCTGGCGCCAAAGCGAAGAAAGCGCCGCGCGCGAAGAAATCACGGATGTTCTTATTACGATCGAAGCCCAGAATGAAGGCGGAAAAGAACTGGTCAAAAATGCAGTTAATGAGTTGAAAGAATTATTATGCTCTTATCTTGGTGGAAAATTCTCAACCCAATTTCTTCCTTAAAACATTTAATTCTTTAATACTTAAGATGCCTGTTACACCATACAGGTGATCTTTATCCACAATCCGTAATGCTATAATCTTTACGACCATTCACATATCCTGAACGGGTATAAACCTGTAGCTATTTATGTCATTCGTCCACCTTCACGTCCACTCCGAATACTCGCTGCTTGATGGCTTTAGCAACATCAAGAAGTTGATTAAACGCACTAAAGAACTGGAAATGCCGGCCATCGCCCTGACGGATCATGGGACGATGCACGGCATAATTGAGTTTTACAATGCTGCCATTGGTGCAGGCGTGAAACCCATTCTGGGGATTGAAGCCTACCTCGCCGCCCGCGGCATGAAAGATCGAGACCCCAACCTGGACCGCAGTTCCACGCATCTTTTGCTGCTGGCTGAAAACCTGACCGGTTACCGAAATCTGCTGAAGCTGGCCAGCGCGGCTCAACTGGATGGTTTCTACTATTACCCCCGTATTGACCGGGAATTGCTGGCGCAGCATGCCGAGGGGTTGATTGCCACCACCGGATGCCTGGCATCGGAAATTTCACGCACCATTCTGGAAAAAGGCGAGGATGCCGCCCGCAAGAAATTGGATTGGTATTACGACGTGTTTGGCGCGGACAATTTCTTCATGGAATTACAGCAGCACAACATTCCAGAGCTGGAACAATTGAATAAAACACTTCTCAGCCTGGGCCCGCGTTACCAGGCGCGTTATGTGGCTACCAATGATGTGCACTATATCAACAACGGTGACGCCCGCCTGCAGGATGTGCTTCTGGCCATCCAGACCAACACGACATTAAATGACCCCAAACGGATGCGCATGTCCGATCCTACATACTACCTGCGAACACCGCAGGAGATGCAGGACATTTTCAACGCTGTTCCCGAGTCGTTAACCAACACCATCCTCATCGCGGAACGCTGCAACGTAGACCTGACTCCCGAGGGATATCACCTGCCGGTTTTCCCTGTGCCAGAAGGATTTACGGCCGAAACATACCTGCGGCATCTCTGTGAGGAAGGTTTGAGCCGAAGATATGGCAGCCGGGCAGCTGACCCCAAAGTGCGCGAACGTCTGGAATATGAACTGGGCGTCATTCACACTATGGGTTTTGATGCCTACTTTTTGATTGTGTGGGACCTTTGCCGTTATGCCCGTGAAGTAGGTATCTGGTACAACGCCCGTGGTTCTGCGGCTGGCTCCATGGTCGCCTACACGCTGGACATCACCATGGTCGAACCAATCAATCATGGTTTGATTTTCGAACGTTTCTTAAATCCACACCGCATCAGCATGCCCGATATTGACCTCGATTTTCAGGATGATCTGCGGCCCAGGGTACTGGAGTATTGCGCCCATCGTTATGGTGAAGACCGCGTGGCACAGATCATCACCTTTGGCACCATGGGCGCGCGCGGCGCCTTGCGTGATGTCGGCCGGGTGATGGATATTCCCCTTTCTGAAGTGGACCGTGTGGCAAAAATGATCCCCAATGTCGGCGCCGGAGCCATGACCATTGCCGAAGCAATGGAATCCGTTCCCGAATTCAAGACCGCTTACGAAGAGGGGACGTATCTTAAGGAATTGATCGAAACCGCCCGGGATATGGAAGGCGTGGTACGCAACGCGGGCACGCACGCTGCCGGCGTGATCATCGCCGACCAGCCGATCGTCAATGTGGTTCCGCTGCACCGCCCAACCAGTGGTTCAGATGAAAGCCCCATCAAGGTGGTCACCCAGTTTGACATGGGTGTTCTGGATGCCCAGCGCCTGTTGAAAGTTGACTTCCTTGGCCTGGCCACGCTGACCATCATGGCGCGCGCCACTGAATTGATCTACCAGCGGCATAATATCCGTTTCAACCTTCAGAACATCCCCACAGATGATCCGGAAACCTTCGACTTCATCAGCAAAGGCCATACCGCCGGGATATTCCAACTGGAAGGTAACGGGATGACCCGTTATATCACCCAGATGCACCCGGAAAACCTGGACAATGTGATCGCCATGGTTGCCCTTTACCGACCCGGACCCATGGATTTCATCCCCATGTATATCAAACGTATGCATGGTGAAGAAAAGGTCTCCTACCGGCACCCCATGCTGGAGCCAACCTTTAAAGAGACTTATGGGATTCCGATCTATCAGGAACAGTTGATGATCGCGGCCATGAATCTGGCCGGATATACCGCTTCTGAAGCGGACGAGCTGCGGAAAGCCATCTCCAAGAAAAACGCGGAGGCATTGAAAAAACACCGCGCGAAGTTTATTGAAGGTTCCAAAAAGAATGATATTGCCGAAGAAACAGCGACGGCGATATTTGAAGACTGGGAAAATTTCGCGCGCTACGGCTTCAATAAGAGCCATGCCGCTGACTATGGTGTGATTGCCGTTGAAACGGCTTATTTAAAGACTCATTACACCATTGAATATATGACAGCGCTGCTTTCCGCTTCGAAAAACGAAACGGAAAAAGTAGCCTTCTATATCGCCGACTGCCGAACATTGGGAATCAACGTACTCCCTCCGGATATTAACGCCAGCGGGTGGGATTTCACCATTGAGGATTGCGAAGGCAAGTGCAGCGAGATCCGCTTTGGTCTGGGAGCTATCAAGAATGTGGGTCTCGGACCGGTTGAGACCATTATCGCGGTTCGCAATGAGGGCGGCCGTTTCAAGGATCTTAATAATTTCGCCCGCCGTGTTGATCTGCGCGCGGTCGGCCGCCGGCCGCTCGAATCGATGATCAAAGTGGGCGCGCTGGATTCGTTCGGAAATCGGGGCGCGCTTCTACAGGCTCTGGATCAAATCATCTCTGTCAGCGGCAGTCATTTTAAAGCCGCGCAGAGCGGACAGATGACCTTCTTCGGTTCCATTCAGGGTGTTGAGGAACATATTGTGCTGCCCATGGTGGCCGATGTCGACCGCCGGGAAAAACTGGACTGGGAAAAAGAATTGATCGGTCTGTATGTGTCCGATCATCCGTTGTCACCTTACATGGCGTATATGACAGAAGCAGTCACGCATTTTTCCGGCCAGTTGAAGGAGGCCAACCCGAAGGATAAGGTCACCGTGGCGGGTCTTGTCACCAAGTTTCGCACCCACACAACCAAAGATGGAAACGCCATGGGATTCGCGACCATCGAGGACGTGCAGGGATTCATTGAGCTGGTGATCTTTCCCCGCGCCTGGGAGGCTTGTTGCGACCTGATAAAACCGGAATCCGTGGTCATTGTCACCGGCAAGGCCGATTGCGAATCGGGCGATCCAAAAGTACTGGTTGACCGCCTGGCAGAAATTGACCTGACAAAACCCCTGAAGTTGAAAAACGGCAAGAAAAAAGTCGTCGAACCGGACAAAGTCACAACGGATACTGTTGAAACCCGGGTGGAAGAAGATTCTGTTCCGGAACCCGATTGGTCTGTTCTGCCGCCTGCCTCGGATGATTATGAAGATAAGACACCGGCTTTAACGACAGACGCCCCGTCCGCCGCCGGTAATGGTACATCAAACGGCTGGCCATCAGGCGGCACGAACGGGAACGGTCACACGCCAGGGCCGGCAACCGTTGTAAAAGAGAGATCCCATCCGCTTGAGGTTTCACCCGAACCGCCCGCCGTGGAACTACCACCCAATGATTCTACTGCTGTGCCGCAAAAGGTCACTGTGGTGCTGACACCCACCGGCGACCGGGAGCGGGATAAGGCAAAATTGGTACGGGCTCACACCATTTTAACGGCTCACCCCGGCAGAGACCGGTTTGATTTCCTGTTATTCGAAAACGATCAACGTTACGAACTGGATTTCCCGAATCACACCACACACGTGTGTGATGAAGTGCTCACCACATTACGCCTGCTCGTCGGCGATGAAAATATACACATTCATGAATTATTGCCACAGGGAGAGAGCCATGCATAACGTGATTTACCAGGTTGACGCCTTCACAGAAGAACCGTTCAAGGGCAATCCTGCCGGTGTATATATCAGCAAAACACCCCGCGATGAAACCTGGATGCGCGGGATGGCCATGGAGATGAACCTGTCGGAAACCGCTTTTCTTTCCCGGATGGAAAATGAAGAGGATGGATATTCCCTGCGCTGGTTCACCCCAAAGGTGGAAGTGGACCTGTGCGGTCATGCCACCCTGGCCAGCGCGCATATCCTTTGGGAGCAGGGGTTTCTGCGTGTCGATGAAGAGGCTAAATTCCATACCCGCAGCGGGTTGTTGACCGCCCGGCTCGTGGAAGATGATTGGATTTCCCTGGATTTCCCCACCAAGCATGCTGAACCGGCGGAACCTCCGGCTGGTTTGCTGGAAGGTCTGCATGTTACCGCTCCGCGCTTTGTGGGCTGCAATAAAATGGATTACCTGGTGGAAGTTGATACCGAAGATGAAGTTCGCAACATGTCACCTGATCACAGCCGGTTGAAACAGGTGAATATTCGCGGTGTTATTGTCACCGCGCGGGGAACAGGCGGAGAATTTGATTTCATTTCCCGGTTCTTTGCCCCGGGCGCCGGTGTAGAGGAAGACCCGGTCACAGGTTCATCCCATACCGCATTGACTCCGTACTGGTCGAAAAAATTGGGCAAGAAGGAAATGAAAGCCTATCAGGCCAGCGCGCGCGGCGGTATGCTGCGGGTGGTTGATCGTGGTGAACGGGTGGAACTGCGCGGCCAGGCTGTTACCGTGTTTATGGCAGAGCTTTCACCCATGCTGGGTGATTGATTTTTCGGTCACACCGACTGAATGTTTTCTGTTGATGCCGATGGCTCGCGCCAGGCGAGCAGAGCGGTGCATATCAGCATGATGAATAACGCGGGAAATTGATTCTGGATAAGCCCGGGTTTCTGCATGTAAGAGAAAAACGTCCCGGTGAAACATACGACCAGCGCAATCAGGATGATCCGGTTGAACACCGGAATTCTTCTTTGATTTACCTCTGGAAAAGATTGATATTCATCCAGGTGGTTCAACATGAAAATAACCGGTCCTACCAGATACGAAAGTGTGTAATCATGACTCAACGCGGGAATGGTCAGGGCAGCCAGAGTGCAGGAGAGGAAAAGGTACGGATCCATCATTCGGTTTCGGCGGTACGCCTGAATAAATGAATACCCGACCATGAGAAGTACCGCAGTTTGCAGTCCCTTTTCCAGCAACTTGATGGCATCATCTGAAAGCCCCCAGGCGTTGTTATGGTAACTGAGAAAGCCCAGAATGCTGTGCGCGCCCGGCCAATCGATCAATCCCCGTGATTCCACTATATTGAACAGCGATGTCAGGTAGGCAATCCCGATATCTTTCCCCAGTATGAAAAACAGCGCCATGTTCACCAGAGCGATACTGCCCCAGATGATCAATGTTGGTTTCCAATTACGCCAGTCTTCCATAAAGAAAAGAATGAAAATTGCCGGGTAGAGTTTTAATTGAATGGCAAACGTAAGCAATATGAAAGACAGCCAGCGAAAACGAGGATACCTGTGGAACATTAAGACAGCCAGAAGGGCGCAGCCAATGGCGGTCAGGTTAAATTGCCCCCGTTCAATCTCAAAAGAAAGCCCGTAGGAGAACAAACCGGCGGAGAACAGGAACCACGCGTAAGCGGGTATGTTTCGCTTTTTTGAGAAAGCCAGAGGGAATATCAGAGTCACGAACGCGTACGACAGGTAGATCAGCAGCGTTTGAAGTTGAAAGGCAGCCTGTTTGTCCATGAGAGCCAGCGGCACAAACAATACCGTGGCAAATGGCGGGTATTTATTGGCACCCACGTAAGGTGACCCGCCGTTGGCCACGGAATCACCGGCTTTTAGAATAAGGTTGAGGTCATTGCCAATAGGACGGATGGCCGGCAGGAAATTCCCGTTCTGCATGAAGTGTGACGCGTCAAAGAACACCGTACGAACGTACGCAAAACCATACCAGAAGAGGAAGGCGGCTACCACCCAGAAAACTGCTGACGCGGACTTCTGGATAAAAAAAACAGCCAGATTGGCCAGCGATTCTTTGGACAGGAACAATCCGAGAAAAATATACATCACGCCGGTCAATAAAAACCAGACGCTTAAACCGTAAAAGAAGCTCCAGGGGAGTTGATCCGCATTGGTGGCGAGTTCGACGGTAGTCTCAGATTCTCGATCTGCCAGGAAAAGATCCATTATCTGTTCATTCCACCCAAGTCGCAGCCTGGCCTGTCCGTAGGCTGGACCTTTACCGAAAAGAACGGTCACTTCTCTGGTCGTATCACCCTTCTTTTGCACCACAAAGGGGACGGTGCTGCCTTTTTCACTCTCAATTCCATATGGTGTGACTGACCAACCCGCCGGGGGAAGATGATTTTCCAGGATCAGTGGATTACCATCGACCTTGATTTCTTCAATCAGCACCGGAGCATCGGCAGACACAGGCTGGATGACCAGCATCTGAAAGCGATCGGGCGTCAGGCGCTGGGGCAGGGGAACCGTCAACACAATCAATGCGGCAATTGCCGTAGAGATGATCAGAATGGCGGTGTGCCGGTTTGGGGGTAACTGCTGGATGGTCTTTTTGCCGGTGAACAACACCAGCACAAGATACCCGAGGATTCCGAACAGGACGCATGCGGCAAAAAGCACACTCCCTTTTAACTGTGACGCAGACCAGGCGTAAAAGTATTGCGATGCGGCAAAAAAACCCGCCCCAATCCCGGCAATTATGGAAAGCAAAATACTGGAAACGGAGATTTTATTCATCCACCAATCCGGAGGAAAGTTGTGTTTTGTATTCTACCCGATTCGCGAAAGTGATTGTTCCGGTTCGTACTTATCACCGGACATTGTTTTTTGCATAGGCGCAAATATCCGCCAGCGGACACTCAGGGCAATTGGGTTTCCGCGCGTGGCAAATCTCCCGTCCGAGGCGGATGAGATTCAGATGCGCCGGACCAAACGTGGCTGGATCAAATAACTCCGATAGATGGTTGTGAGCCTGTTCGACGCTCATCTTTTCGGGGCGCAATCCCAACCGCCCGCTCACCCGGTAGATATGCGTATCCACGGGAAAAGCCGGTATATCCAGCGAGAATTGGAGCACAATGGCGGCTGTCTTGGGGCCAACCCCGTTGAAATGCGTCAGCCAGGCATGCGCCTCAGTGGCCGGAAGGGTTTTCAGGAACCTCAGGTCAAGGTTGCCGCGTTCCTGCGTGATCTCGCGCAGCACTGCCTGGATGCGCGGACCTTTCTGATTGGCCAATCCGGCTGGACGGATGCATTCGATGACTTGCGAAATATCGGCATCTCGTACGGCTTCCCAGGTAGGGAAGCTGGCTTTAAGGCGCTCAAAAGCCACGTCGCGGTTGCGGTCATTGGTGTTCTGCGAAAGAATCGTGGAAACCAACTCATCCAGCGGGGTAAGTGCAACCCGCCATACCGGCAGACCAAACCGTGAAAGCAGTCTCCTGGAAATGTCATCTGCGTACGATGCCAGGGTTGGATCAGTTTCCATAATTGCGGGTCATTATACGCTTTGAACCTCCTTTTTTGCATGTAATTCATTTTGGGTTTGGCATCTTTACAAAAAAAGGATAAACCTATAGGATTAACGATACTTTTCATCAAAGATAGATTTGAATTCTGTCCAGTCACGGTAAGAATAATGACTGGATAGGGTTTATATCCGGGTGGTCGATCAACTGGTTTTTCCCCGTATTTCAATCAACTCCCTTTATTCGTGGAATTTAATTCAAACATCAACTTCATTCTGGTAGGCGGACAGGAGGCAGGATGGGTTACTTTTTACAGGATTCGCAGGGCAGGCAGTTTCCAATCGGATTATGCATGTGGATTGGATTCGATTCGTCCAGTCAAATTTCCTTGAGTAATACCCCGATTTCTCCCTGCCATGCCATTCTGGGTGATTATCCTGACGGGTTGTTGCTCCGGGATGAGGACAGCGCGACCGGAACTTATGTTAACAATGAAGTAATTGATCAGGTTGTCGCCCTGAAAGTGGGTGATGAACTGTCATTCCGCAATTTCAAATTTGTTGTGGGGAAACTTGAAACATCGCAAACAGAACGCGTAACCGGCACAACGACCATTCGCACCGCAATTCCAACCCAAACGCAAAGCGCCGCTAACGATTCAAGCGGGCAGGATCAAGGGAAAAACAAATCTGATGGATGTCTGAAGAATGGGTTGGTTATGTTTCTTATTTTCATGGCTGCTTGTGCCGTGCTGGGCGGCACCGCCTATCTTCTGGAAAAAAATGGATTGATCCCCCGGCGTATGGTGGAACTTGCCCCTGGTGGCATTGCGCCGCAGGTCAATGCCTTCAACTTCACCGGCCACATTGGGTACGTCTATAAAGCCCAGAAATTCCAGATTGAGAATGCGTTCACCATTCCGGGTCTTAACTCAACTCTCGAGCCCTGTGGTTCGGAATCTGCTTTGATATTCACCGCACCCGGCAAAAAAGAATTTTTGCCGATTGAAACAACCAGGGATGGGGACGAGCGGGGTTACCGTCATATGCCCGACGCGGATCGAGATCGGGAGTTTTTGTCTACATGGCCGGAAAATATGAGCAAACCACATATATAAAATTTGCGAGAATAAAGATGATGTCTTAAGAGTACACCCGGAATGGCGACATGTGTCAATTTTTTCGAAAAAGATCAACGCGGTCATTTTGATATCTGCGGTTATGCCGAAATCTATTAATTTCTCAACAGAAAAAGTTTGAAAAAAGCCACCGACCAACCCTGATTCTGCCCACGGCAGGCAAACTTCTGGAGGAAGCATGAGCATCGTATTACAGGATATTTTTGGCAGGCAGTATTCACTGGAAATACCTCTGCGAATTGGCAGCGACTCGTCCAACGACATTGTGCTGCTTGACTCGAGTATTTCTCCATTTCACGCGGAAGTTCGATTGCAGGGTGATGCCGCCCTGGTCGTGGATCAGGATAGCGATTTTGGCGTGTTTGTCAACCAACAGCAGATTTTTGGAAGCGCGCAGATCAAGGCAGGAGACTGGTTCTCGGTTGGCAAGGTATTGTTCACGCTGACAGACAGCCAGTCGATCAAACCTGTTCTGCCGCCGGGAGCCAGGGAAGACACCGCCCAACGGGACCTGGTTGATGAAACACTCGAAAAGCCGGACATTCCGCCGCCTGTTCCAGAAACCGATAAAGTGGTCATCCCGGGGATCATTCCGCCGATAGACGCAACCACCGAATCAACGGCCGATCCAAAGAGCGTGAACATTGAACCGCCGCGTATCCTTGATGTAGAGAAACCGGCAGCCGATCCTGAACCCGAAGCCGTCCGGTTATCGGAATCCGTACCCGCGAGGGAACGGGGCCCAAAGCCCGAATCTGAGCCAGAAGCAGAACTGCCTGCCGAACATCTTCAACCATCGGAACTTGAATCCTCAACCCCTGTGGAATTCTCTGGTGAGAAAATGCCGGAGCCGGTGCCGTCTGTTGAAAAGAAACCATCCAGGCGGAAGCCGATCGGTCTGGTCTTGATCCTTGGGATCGTCGGTCTGCTTGTTCTTGCAGCCGCCGTGGTTGGTTTCTTCGTGTTTCAGGGTGATACTGACCTGCCGACGGTAATTGCCAGCCTGACAGGCGGGACAACCTCAAGCACTCCGGGCGAAGGTCCGACTGAGTTAGACCTGAGCGATGCCGCGCTGCATACGAACCTCTCAACAAGTTTTATTCAACAACAGACGGATGTGTACGAAGGGCTGGATGAAACCGGTGCCGCGTTAAAAATCGATATTTCTCAGACCACAATGGAACAATCCACTCCGATATGGTCGAATTACTCAAAATATTTACTTGTCAGAAACGACGTGCCGGAAAAAGACAGCGAATTTTCCATTCTGAACGGGCAGGTTTATCTGCGGGAAAAAGGGAAATGCAGTGTGTTTACCGATAAGGATACCGGAATGCACATCCCGACCAACTGGACCGGGTCATATATGAAGTCATTTGTCACCGGAACAGCCCGAAAGGTGGAAACTGGGGTCAAAGTGAACGGCATTCTAACGGATAAATATGAATTGAAGGTGGAAAACAGTCCGTTTGCCGGTTCCTTGCTGCAAATGCCGGCAGGCGAATTATACCGGGCGCAAAACGGTGGATACCTTGTGAAGATGAAGATCGTGCAGCAATGGGCGGCGGGAAAATGGAAGGGGGCTGGCATGCATGGATTCGCCGCCAACCAACCGGTAACCGTCAGCACCAGCATCGACTTTACCTACTACCCGGAAGGCAAATTGAATGTGATCGTTCCAGCCGTCTGCGCGGGGAAGATCCAACCCGCGCCGTAGTCAGTTCTTTCTACGCGATTTTTCCGTTGAGCAAGAAGAGGCTGTCATATATAACAGCCTTTTCAGGATTCAATTAAACATCGAGCTGAATCGGTGCCATAACCTCAAGAAATAATACATAATGCAGGCGGGAGAGAGAAATAATCTGAAGCGGGTAAATGCCATTGATCAGGTTAACCCTCCTTACCGGTTTGTTAAACCAGGAGTATTGAACTGGGTCAGAAGCAGCCCGGAAGGAAGATTTTCGACTATTTTGAGACGAGTTTTTGCAGGAACAGGAAACCTGTCTGGAGAATGACCCAAATTCGTTTTCACCCCGGTTGTTCATAGACCCGTTTGACGATAGAATCACAGGTAGTAAATAACATCCAGGAGTGAACCATGGGAAACGGAAATGAATTTTATCTTGGACGCATTTTTGACACCAAGCTGGGGAAGGTTGGCGCCGATCCCTATATGTACGACCCGGCTGATCTGACCACGCACGCGGTGATCACCGGTATGACCGGTTCCGGTAAGACCGGTTTTTGCGTCAGTCTTTTAGAAGAAGCCGCGCTCAGTGGAATTCCTGCCATCGCCGTGGATCCCAAGGGAGACCTGACCAACCTTTTACTGCACTTTCCAGATTTACTGCCGGCAGACTTTCAACCCTGGATCGACCCTGACTCGGCCCGCCGTGAAGGAAAGACTGTGGATGTAATGGCCGCAGAAACGGCCGAAAACTGGAAGAAGGGACTGGAAAGTTACGGCCTGGGAAAAGAACAGCTCGAGAAACTGGGAAAATCTGTGGCTTTTACGATTTACACTCCGGGATCATCCGCGGGTGTACCGGTAAATATTCTGGCCTCTTTCCAGTCGCCGGATATTCCCTGGTCGGGTAATGAGGAAATACTGCGCGAGAAGATCGCCAGCATCGTCACCGCGCTTCTGGGATTGGTCGGGGTGACCGACATTGATCCGCTGCGTTCCCGGGAACACATTCTGATCTCAAACCTTCTGGAAACTGCCTGGAGCAAGGGGCAGACACTTCAACTTTCTGATCTGATCCTTCAGGTGCAGAATCCGCCTTTCGAACGCCTTGGCGCGCTGCCGGTGGATGGTTTCTTCCCGCCCAAAGATCGCACCGAGCTTTCCATGCTGTTGAACAATTTCATGGCCTCACCGTCCTTTCAGATCTGGTTGAGCGGGCAGACCCTGGATATACAAAAAATTCTTTACAACGATGATGGCTCACCGCGGCATTCCATTTTCTATATTGCCCACCTGAGTGAGAGTGAGCGTATGTTCTTTGTGACCATGCTGTATTCATCCATCGAATCATGGATGCGCAGCCAGCGTGGGACAGGCAGTCTGCGGGCGCTGGTCTACTTTGATGAGATCATGGGCTATCTTCCGCCCATTGCCAATCCGCCGTCACGAACTGTGATTTTGCGTATGCTCAAACAGGCACGCGCCTTTGGTGTCGGGTTGGTACTGGCTACCCAGAACCCGGTTGACCTGGACTACAAAGCCCTGTCCAATGCCGGAACATGGGTTATCGGCCGGCTGCAAACCGAGCAGGATAAAAACCGCCTGCTGGATGGCCTTACCAGCGCGGCCGGCGGCGTAGACCGCGGCGCTGTCGATAAGATGCTTTCCGGTCTCGGAAAAAGGGTTTTCCTTGTCCAGAATGTGCATGCCAAAGCGCCGGTTCTCATCGGCACCCGCTGGTGTCTAAACTACCTTGCGGGGCCTTTGACCCGTTCGCAAATTCCGGCAGCCAACGCTCTGGTTGGCGCAAAAGCACCAACACAAGTCGCGCAGGTGAAAACTCCCCAAGCCGCGGCTGTCTCGGCGGCCCCCGCCGCATCGGCTGGAGCCGTAAAACACGCGACCACCCAGGCGGCCGTCTCAGGCAGCGCCTACACGTCCACCCGCCCCGGTGTTCCCCAGGGTTTGGATGAAGTGTTCTTCGCAAACGATCTTTCCTTCACACAGGCGGCGGAACTGGCGGGAGCATCCGGACCGCAGAGCGGGCTGGTATACAAACCCGCCCTTTTGGCGCAATTGCAAATAAACTATCTTTCACGCAGTTTAAATCTCGACGAATCCCGCCGGTTGGCCTGCCTCGTGGAGGATGAGGTCTCCGGACGGATCACCTGGGAGGATTTTGCATTCCCTGAACAGGATATTAAGCGTCTTAAAGCCGTGCGCGCACCGGTGGATGCGCTGTATGATGCCTTCCCGGGCTGGCTGGGTGACGTGAAACGCCTTGGCCAGATGCAAAACGATTATGAAGATTGGGCATACCGTACTGGCACATTATCTGTTCTTTCCAACAAATCCTTGAAACAGAACGCGGCTCCGGGGATGAAGAAAGAGGAATTTATTGCCTTATGCCGAAAAGCGGCGGAAGACGCGGCGAAGAGCGAACTCGACAAGATCGAACGTGATTACGCCGGAAAAGCCGCCACGATGGACGCGAAGATCAAGAAACAGCACGCAGAGATTGACCAGAAAGAAAGCCAGTTGAACGCCCGGCGCACAGATGAGATCGTCAAAGGTGCCAGTGTGGTTGGGAATGTCCTCATGGGTATTCTGGGAGGGAAGAAGAGCGGGATAAAATCCGCCATCTCCGGTGGATCATCAACCATGACCAAGCACCGTATGGCAGAGGAAGCAGCCGCCCGTCTGGAACAGGAAAAGAGCGATCTGGCCGCGCTGGAGGCTCAAAAGGCTTCGCTTGACGCGAATAAAGCGGCAGATTTGGCCGCCGTGCGAGAAAAATGGTTGAAAGTGGCCGAAGATGTTCAGGAGATACCGGTGGCCCCGGCCAAGAAGGACATCTACGTGGAACTGTTTGGGATTGCCTGGCTGCCGTACTATACAGTTAAAGCCGGCCTGGAAGACAGGTTGATCCCGGCGTTCAAGAAATAGACAGCTCTGAGAGAATCCACCTCCGCAAAAAACATCCGGAGCGCAAGCAGCCTGCCTCCCTTCTGACCGATAAACCGTCGGGCAAGGAAGGTAAAAACATGCCTTCTTCAGACTGGGGGAAATGCTGTTGGCTGAAAACATGCGTTTGACCCCCTTCCTGAAGGGAGCAGGGGGATTCAAGTCTGCCGGTTACGAGTCAATGGAAACATGAATCCCCCCTGCCCCCCGTCTGACCGGAAAAGCACCGGTCAAGGGGGGAAAAAGCAGTGTGGCTAGCGAATTTCCAGGTTCAGATGAGTCAAAAAAAGCCTTTT
>CAYQUX010000016.1:28732-114639 GCA_964420995.1 uncultured Leptolinea sp.
AAAAGCAGTGTGGCTAGCGAATTTCCAGGTTCAGATGAGTCAAAAAAAGCCTTTTTAACCGGTAAACCGCCGGGCAAGGAAGGTAAAAACATGCCTTCTTCAGACTGGGGGAAATGCTGTTGGCTGAAAACATGCGTTTGACCCCCTTCCTGAAGGGAGCAGGGGGATTCAAGTCTGCCGGTTACGAGTCAATGGAAACATGAATCCCCCCTGCCCCCCTTCTGACCGGAAAAGCACCGGTCAAGGGGGGAAAAAGCAGTGAGGTTAGCAAGTTTCCAGGTTCAGATAAGTCAAAAAAAGCCTTTTTAACCGGTAAACCGTCGGGCAAGGGAGTTAAAAACATGCCTTCTTCTGACCATGGGAAATGCTATTGCCTGAAAACATGCGTTTGACCCCCTTCTGACCGGAAAAGTGCCGGTCAAGGGGGGTAAAAGCAGTGTGGCTAGCGAATTTCCAGGTTCAGATGAGTCAAAAAAAGCCTTTTTAACCGGGAAAGCGTCGGGCAAGGGGGGTAAAAACATGCCTTCTTCTGACCATGGGAAATGCTATTGCCTGAAAACATGCGTTTGACCCCCTTCTTGAAGGGGGCAGGGGGATTCAAGTCTGCCGGGAAAGAAACAATACTCCTTAAGGAATTTCCGCCCCTGATAAAATCCCGATTTCCTCGAATTTTTTGCTTTTCTTACATATCCTGACGGCCGGCCAGGGCTCTGAGCAGGGTGGATTGATCCGCGTATTCCAGGTCGCCGCCGGCCGGCAGGCCGCGCGCCAGGCGCGTTACCCGAATTCCAAGCGGCGCCAATTGCTGTTTCAAATAGAGCGCGGTGGCATCACCCTCCATGCTCGGGTTGGTGGCCAGAATGATCTCCGTTATGGTCTCAGTACGCAGACGTTCCAGTAACTCTCGGATTCGCAGGTTCTCGGGGCCGATCCCTTCAATGGGAGAAAGCACCCCGTGCAATACGTGATACCGCCCGTTGAAGGCGGCCGTTGATTCAATGGCGATCACATCCAGCGGTTCTTCCACCACGCAGATGGTTCCATTAGCGCGTTTTGGATTGCCGCACACATCACACACCTCCTGGGAAGACGAGGTGATATTAAAACAGATTGAGCAGAAGGCTGTGGAGCTTTTCAATGCCAACAAAGCCTCTGCCAGTTGGCGTGAGACATCATCCGGAGAGCGCAAAAGGAAGAACGTCAATCGCGACGCGGTTTTGGGTCCGATGCCAGGCAGACGCTCGAGAGCGGTGGAAAGGTTGGTAACTGGTGCGGGCAGGATTGGCATAAATTGTTAGAAGGGCAGGCCGCTGGCCAGCGGTCCCATCTCTTTGGATGCCATCTCGCGAGACTTTTCCAGCGCCTGGTTGACAGCGCTCAGAATCAGGTCCTGCAGCATATCCGAATCGGCGTCCTTCAATAATTCCGGATCAATGGTCACGGACTTGCAGACCTGGTCGCCTGTCATGGTGACCTGTACCGCGCCGCCGCCCACACTGGAGGTGACCGTCATTTCGGTCAGGCGCGATTGTGCTGCTTCCATCTGCTCTTGCAGTTTCTTGAATTGTGACATCATTCCACCGCCCCCCATACCTCCGCCCATTCCCATCGGTCGATTGAATCCCTTCGCCATGGTGTTCTCCTTAATTTTTCTTTTATTCTCTTTTGATCTGGCCGCCCAGGTTGAGGGCTGCGTCAATCAGGCCTTCTCGAGCTATTTCCGAATTTTCCGTTTTGGTGTTCCTTGTGTTCACAACCGTGCATACAATTTGCAGGTTGGCTTTGGTCACGTGATAGATAGCCCGGCGGGTCATTTCGAGATTGTCATCCATCTCCATCTTTTGTTTGACGATATCGCTGGCAAAACTGAGTACCAGCCGGCCGTTTTCCAGATTGATCTTCTTTACGGAATTTAGCAGGGCTTCCGTCTGGGCTTTCACCTTCCTGACAGTTGCCCTGATCTGCGGCCATGCTTTTTGCAGTTCATCCATGGTCAGATTACTGGATGCCGGTGAGGTTTGTGCGGCATCCGTCCCGGTTGCGGGTTCCTTCTCGGGCGCCGGTGTCGCAGCGGTTTCAACTTTCGAGGCAGGAATGACTGGCGCGGGATGCGGGAGATCCGACAGGTCGGTTACTTTTTTGGCCGGAGGTTTCTGGTCAGAGGAACCTGATGCTGCGCGGGTAGGCGGCTGAAAATCGGGCATTCGCATATCACGAAGATTGACACCGGATTCCACTGGCTGCAATACGCTTTGAACAGGTGGATGCGCGGCTTCCACCGCTGCAATAACCGCCAGTTCAAGGTGCAGTCCGGGATTCCAGGTGGAGCGGGTTTCTCCGGCTGCGGTATTGAACAACCGGATGGTCTCCACCAATCGGGAAACGGAAAATTTGTTTGCCTGATCGGTCATCGTGTCACGGTTCTCGATGGTGGCATCCACAATGGACGCGTTCCCCACCCGAACTTGCAACAGATTTCGCAGATAGTCTACTGTCTGGCGGGCCAGTTGGCGGGCGTCACTGCCGCTGTCAAGCGCGCGGTGGATAACCTGAAGGCCGGCTGAAGCGTTTTCTTCGATCAGCGTGTTAACCAGGTCAACCACAGCCTGAAGGGCGGCGGTACCCAGAACCGTCTGGGTTAATCCCAGGGTGACATGTTCCCCTGTGGAGGAGAGTTGATCGAGCAGTGATATGGCGTCACGCATGCTTCCCGTCGACTGGCGGGCGATGAGTGTGAGCGCGTCATCGTCAACCCCGATCTTTTCGCTGGCTGAAAGCTGCCGCAGCGTGGCGGTTATCTCAGCCACAGGAATGCGCCGGAACTCATGCCGCTGGCAGCGGGAGAGTACCGTGGCCGGAATTTTGTGCATTTCGGTGGTTGCCAGGATGAAAATGGCATGCGGTGGGGGCTCTTCCAGTGTCTTTAACAGCGCGTTAAAGGCTGCCGTGGATAGCATATGAACTTCATCAATGATGTAGACCTTGAACTTGCCCTGTGATGGCGAGAAATTGATCTTGTCGCGCAGGTCGCGCATGTCATCCACACTGGTGTTGGATGCCGCGTCGATTTCAATCAGGTCCAGGAAGCGATTCTCATTGACCGCCTTGCAGTTCTCGCATTCATCGCAGGGGCGATGGGAAAGGTCCTCAGACAGGCAATTGACCGCCTTGGCCAGAAGGCGGGCGGTGGTGGTTTTACCGGTACCGCGCGGTCCGGCGAAGAGGTAGGCATGGCCAACCCGATCGCTGCGGATGGCATTCTGCAATGTCTTTACGACCGGTTCCTGCCCGACCACCTGGTCCCATAAACGGGGACGCCATTTGCGGTAAAGCGCCTGAGACATAGTTCACCAAATAAACTAAGAATTACCTGTCTTACCGCTTTGCCTGGTTACTTTTCTGAAACAGTCACCGGCATTAAACGCAGCGATTCAACAGGGACGCGCAAATTGTACCCGGAAATCCGCCGGTTCAATTGGTCGATGGCCTTTTTTCTTTCCGGTGTGATCATAATATCGGCTTTTATCATTTCAAGCAGGTTGGATATTTCCTGCTGCAATTGTTTTCGATCTTCCAACCAGACGGGAAGGAAGTGATTTGTTCTTAAAATATGGTTGGCCATGAATTGGTCTTCACCGGCCGGCTGCACGGATTCCAGTTCAAGGGGTTTGCCAAATCCCCGCAGGTTGTCAAACACACCTTCAGACCGGGCTTCTTCTATTCTGTTTTCAGCGATTATTCGAAGTGCATCCATAAGATCGTATCAGGGTATCCTGTATGTGGCCCGGTTGGTTCCGTTCTGATCCATCAGGGAAACCAGTTCTCCAGATGACCAGACCGCCTCCTTGATTCCCCAGTGCAACTCTATGGCACTGTTGGTTCCGGGTCTGGTATAAATTTTAATCGCGCCATCTTTGTTTAACATTAATTCCGGGAAAACAAATCGGTGATTATTTTCATCTTCCAGCCGCCAGCCCGTCAACCACAATTCACCTTCGCCGGTGCGTTTCAACATGACCACTTCCGTGTTCAGGTCGCCCACACCAAACACATTCTCAACCTGCACTCCGCCGGTCCCGCCTGCCGCCCGTGGTGACGGGGTTACAGCGACCGGTGATTGAACGGCCGCCTGTTGTGTCGCGGTGGCGGCCAGTTGCGCGACGGGTTGGATGACCGCGCCGGGCTGGTGATTGCGGTCCCAGATTGTCAACACGGTCAGGGTGGTGACCGCGGAGACAATGGCATTGAGGCACAGATAGAAGAGTAATCGTTTCCAGGGATTCATAACAGGCTGGTGAAATCATAGCACAATTTTGGCGATACAATACCCGACATGCTGCATTTGATCGATGGACACAATCTAATCCCTTTTGTAAAAGGTTTAAACCTCAAGCAACTGGATGATGAAATGCGGCTTCTGGATTTGTTGCAAGATTATGCCCGTCAACACCGGATACAAATGGAGGTCTTCTTCGATGGCGCGTCGCCGGGATGGGCGGGGGTACGGAATTTTGGGGGAATTAAAGCGCATTTTGTGATCAAAGGAAAGACAGCCGATGAAGCCATCCGGCAGCGCCTGAATCAGATGCCCAATGGCAGCGGGGTTTGTGTGGTAAGTTCAGATCGACAGGTGCAGGCGGAAGCCAGGAACCACCGGGCGGAGGTAATCTCCAGCGGTGATTTCGCCCGGGGCTTGATTATTGAAAAACCCCTGGTACCGAAGCGTCGAAAATCGGCCGCCGCTGAAATGAATGAAGATGATATTGATGAATGGCTGCGATTGTTCGGCGATGATTCTTGATGCCCGCGGGTCGGGTCTTTTACAAATTTTTTATTTGTAATTCAGACATAATGGATGTATATTACCTGTAAGGCACAGATAATAGAGGTAGATCAATTTAAATCTGTGTCTTCCACATTCACTGGCAGCCTGCCTCCCTCTGGCTACCAGGCACTGCGAACGGTTTCCGCAGTCCGTGGAATTCCTCCTTGATTGACCGAAAGGCATGTACCCCGCATGCCTTTCGGTCATTTTATCGGCTGCCATTAATATAGTGCAGGATTTATGAAGGGGATTAACGCCAGCAAAACTGCATGTGCGTAAAGCTCTTCGCGGTCAACCGCGTCGCCTGTCAAAATTCCCACTGCGCCATTCATCTGCTTGGAATTCCGGCGGCCAAACACCCGGTCATCCGCTTCTCCGAGTTCCATGCCCTGCCTTACAAGCCGGGCGACATCTTCTGGTAGATAAAACGACGCCGACCTGCTCCACCCGATTCGCTGGCGATCCGCGATGGCAATCCATGCAAAGGCGGACATTTGTTTCCCTTCATCCAGAATTCCACCTTCAATGGCTGTCCAGTAATCAGCCTGGGGATACAAATGACGGATCGCGGATATGCGGTTGGAGGCACCCAATCGGGTTTCATCATCCCCTTCGGGTTGTTCCGGCACGCCGGAAGGAACGGTAACCGGTGTCAGCGTGAAAACATCCGAAGGAAATATCCTTTGGAACCCACGAAGAACTGCCTGCCCTTTGACAGGGTTTGACGAAGCAATGATGATGGATGGCATCCGCCAATTATACGCGGATGGAAGGTGACTGAATGTACGCGAGCAAATCCGTCAGGGGGGTATCCGTCAGGTCAGATCCCAGGTCGGATTCGCGGGCGTTCAACATAATATTGAACAACCCCTGAACAGGCTCTATCCCGACCGAGCGGAAAATGCCAGCCGCACCGCTATTTCGGATGGAGTCTTCGACCTGCCGGTTATTTTGCTTCACGTGCCATACGGTGACAACTTTCCAGCGTTGGGGATCTTCAACCGATTGAATCAGCAGGATTTCACATATCTGGGGCGGCAGCATTTCTGTCGCGCGTCGAAATGAAATTTTAAGCTCATCCCACCTGGATGGTGGAACACTGGCTTCGAGTACGGACAGGACCATTTCAGCCTCCTTGTATGGGTATGTGAAAACCGTAAAACCATATTACTGACAACGGTTTTACATTTCAATCGTTAATTTTGTCAGGTTATTCGAGCCTGGAAAGTTCTGGAATGCGAAAATGGATGATTAGCGAGCAGATGAGCAGGCAGGCCGCCGCAGCCAACACCGAAAACGGTTCGCTGGTTGATTCTGCCAGTTGGCCAGCCAGCAGCGACCCGATGGGTTGTGAGCCGAAGAATATCATTACAAAAATTCCCATCACCCGCCCGCGCAGGTGATCAGGCACAAAAGTCTGCGTCATGGCGTTGGCATTGTTGACCACCAGCATAAAGAAGAAACCAATCAGGCATAGGAAAACCAGTGAAAGGGGATAATTCTTGATGAACGCAAAGATAAGCATCATCACTGGCAGCATCAGGCTGCCGGCACTTAACGCCTTGCCCCGAATGTGAAACCGGCTTAACCAGGCAATAAATATCCCGCCCACCATGGATCCAAAACCACGCGCGGAAAGCATCAAACCGTTCGTGGCGGCATCTCCATGCAAAACATCCACCGCCCAGGCGGGGATCAGAGTCAGCATGCCATTGGTAAAAATACCCACAATACCCACAAGGGCGAATAATCCGATGATGGAGGAAGAATGCCGGATGTAATCAAGTCCCTCTTTAATCTGGGAAATGGCGCTGCCGGTGGTTGTGAGTTCGGCCGATTGATTGAATCTCATACGCAACAGGGCGCCGATCACGGCAATAAAAGACAGCCCGTTGATCGTAAAACACCAGGCCGGCCCAACCCAGGCATACGTAAGACCGGCAACCGCCGGCCCAACCACTGTAGCCAGGTTAAACATGGTGGAATTCAAGGCGATGGCGTTGGTCAACTCCTGACGGTCAACCAGTTCAACTACGAAAGATTGCCGGGCGGGAGCGTCAAAGGCGTTGGCTACGCCGAGCAGGAAGGCGAGAACCAGAATATGCCAGGGTTGGATAAGTCCCGCGAACACCAGCCAGGCCTGTGTGAAGGCCAGCACCATCATACTGGCCTGGGTGATGACGATCAACCTGCGGCGGGGAATGCGGTCGGCTATCACACCACCGTACAGGGTGAACAGCCAGGATGGCAACCCGGTCGCAAAAGCCACGTACCCGAGGAATGCCGGGGAATCGGTTAATTGAAACACCAGGAATCCCTGGGCGGTGTTTTGCATCCAGGTTCCCACCAGTGAAACCAGTTGTCCTTCAAACCACAACTGGTAATTTCGATGGCGCAGCGCAATAAATGTTTGTTTGAAATTTGAATTTATACGGTTAATAATTGCCGAGGCTGCATGCATGTACCGATTTTATTCTCAATATCCCTTTTCAGACAGATTAAACTTCCATTTCCGAAGAAAAAATTTTAAGAAAGCAGGCAAAACCAGCTTGCAACTATATAAATTGCCGGCAAATGCAATGAGAAGCCCGAAGGGATATCCAGCAAGGCGTGTTGGCCGGTCAGCCGGGTTGATTCGGCTGCCATCATGACGTTGAATTTGCACAACAGGGTGATACTTGGATGCCAGTGGATTTATTTCAGTTGATACGTGTGAGCAGGTAATAGTGACCTGATGGAAAGACACAATTCTGACTTTCAACCGCGTCCCGGGCTTAAGGAGTGTGACGCCGGTGGACAGGTTATCCACCGGTTCGCCGGGAACACGGGTTGTTAATTCGGAAAAAACCATCGGAGTGTGATGGATGGATTTGCCACCCGCTTATGATAAACTCTCAATGCCATGGACGAAAAGACTCTTGACATCCTTGAATATCCAAAAGTCCTTGCCCGATTGGGCGCCTTTGCCTCGTTCAGCGCTTCGAAAGAGCTGGCGGATTCGCTGCGGCCGACCCGCAGTCTTGACGAAGCCCGCCGAAGACAGGCTGTAACAACAGAAGCCGCGCGGTTGCTGAGTGTGAGCGATTCCACCGGTATTGGCGGTTCTGTGGATATCCGTCCACAGGTCCAGCTGGCAGGACGCGGCGGTGTTTTGACCCCGGCCGAACTGCTAAGCGTGAAAACCACGCTGATCGCCGCGCGCGAACTCGCGCGGGTGTTTGACCACAACACCGAAACCTATCCGCTGCTCTCTCAACTGGCTCAGCCACTGTCGCCTGGTCTTGGGCTGGTGGATGCCATTTCCCGCTGTATTTCCGAACGCGGCGAGGTGCTCGATCAGGCGTCCGAAAAACTGGGAACGATTCGCCGTGAAGTAAAAATTGCCCACGAACGCCTGATGGCAAAACTTGACCGGATTGTCAACGACAGCAAACTGGCTCCCATGCTGCAGGAAGGAATTGTCACCCAGCGAAACGGGCGGTATGTTGTTCCACTACGGGCGGATTACAAAGGACGCATTAAAGCCATCGTCCACGATCAATCCGCGTCTGGCGCCACCCTGTTCGTGGAACCATTGGCCACCGTTGAATTGAACAACCACTGGCAGGAACAAATTCTGCAGGAGCAGGAAGAAGAACGCCGCGTGCTCGCCGAACTCTCGGGGATGGTTGGCGCCCACGCTGACACGTTGATCCATGTGGTGGAAAGTCTGGCTGATCTGGACTTTGCCTTCATGTGCGCCAAATACGCGCAGGAGATTCACGCGGTTGAACCGGAACTGTCCGCCTTTGATCAAAACAGGACCGCGCCTCACCCGGGAAGCACAATTCATCTATACCAGGCCCGCCATCCCTTGCTCGATCCGGAGACCGTTGTACCGATCGATCTGGTTCTGGACGAGAAAACCTACGCGCTGGTTATCACAGGGCCGAATACCGGCGGCAAGACAGTGACGCTTAAGACCCTCGGGCTGCTGGTTTTAATGGCGCAAAGCGGTTTGCATCTGCCGGTGCAATCCGGTTCGGTGATCAATGTGTTCCCGAAGATTTTCGCGGATATCGGAGATGAGCAATCCATCGAACAATCCCTCTCCACTTTTTCCGGCCATATCCGCAACATCGTCCACATTCTCAAACGGGCAGACCGGGCTTCACTGGTGTTGTTTGATGAACTGGGCGCTGGAACGGATCCACAGGAAGGTGCCGCCCTGGCGCGGGCCATCTTATCGAATTTAATCAGCCGCGGGATCACCTGCCTGGTGGCCACGCATTATCCAGAATTAAAGGTGTATGCCCATTCCACCCCCGGCGCGATGAATGCCAGCATGGAGTTTAATTTACAGACATTGCGGCCCACCTACCGGCTGAACATCGGGCTTCCCGGACGGTCCAACGCGCTGCTCATTGCGGAAAAGATAGGTCTGCCCGCCGGAATCATCGCGGAAGCACGCTCTTCCGCCAGTGAGGAAGATGTGCGGGCAGAGGACCTGCTGGATGAAATTCACAATCAGCGTGATCTGGCCCGCAAAGACAGACAGCAGGCGGAAGAATTACGTCGTCTGGCCGAAACACGGGAAAAAGAATTGTCCACGCGTTTGGCACTCATCGAAGATGAACGCCGGAACATCCTGGAGAAAGCCAGGGAAGAGGCTGAAACCCGGGTGACGGCCATAGAGCGTGAACTGGAAGACCTGCGCAAAGAACTAAACCGTGCACGCCAACCTCTTGGCGCTCTTGAAAAATCCGGAGAAATGGTGGAAAAGCTTCATCAGAAGGTGGAAAAACCGGTGGAACGCAAGCTGGATTACAACCATCCAGCATCTGGATTGCGGCTGGGTGAAAAGGTGCGCGTCCGCTCCATAGGGATGGAAGGACTGGTCTGCGGGATCAGTGCCGGTGATGTGGAAGTACAGGTGGGTTCCATGCGTATGCGGGTGCGCCAGAATGATATTGACCGCCGAATGGACCAGACCACCGCCGGGCCTGTAACAAAAGCCGCAGAAACACCCGCACGGTCATTCTCAGGCGCGGGTGGCAGTCTGGCGCCTTCTCCGGGAATGGAAATTGACCTGCGCGGACAGAGGGCTGAGGATGCCCTGATCGCCCTGGATCGGTACCTTGAATCGGCCTACCTGGCCGGAATGCCATTTGTGAGGATTATCCACGGCAAGGGTACCGGACGGTTGCGCCAGGTATTGCGCGACGCGCTGCGCGATTCTCCTCATGTTAAGCGCTGGGAAGACGGTCTCCGCAATGAGGGGGGTGAAGGTGTTACGGTGGCCCACCTGCATATTGATTAAATAAAAAAGGTCGATAGTGTTTTCTCCCGATTCACTACCGACCTTTTTGCGCTGGTTCCCTCTACCTGCGCAGCCAATTTCCACATAACTTTGAATATTATATGAATTGACCGTTGCCAAAACGTGGACAAAAAACCAGGAATCAATACTTTGTTGCTACAATAAACAAATTTTTTATTCAAAATGAGCCGGTTGAGTGCTTTACATTCTCCAAAAATGCAATAAAGCGCTGTTTATCAAATGGATTTTCACCGATCGGAGAGACTTTCACTTCTGAAATCAGGGTGTCTATCCAGGGTCCGGGTTGAAGCCCATGGGTTTGAATCAGATTACTTAATGTAATCTCCGCCAAATCGTTGTCCATCGAGTCGAAGATCAGCCTGGTCTGCTGGGCACTCACCGGGAAGGTGGTCGCGGAAATCCCTCGATTGTCCGCTTCACGAAAAACTTCATCATCCAATTGCTGAGCTTCTTCCGTTTTCCCTGTTTCCCTAAACAGGTTTGCCTTTAAATGCAATGCGGGCAGATAAATTGCGTAGAAACCGGCCTGGCGTGACAACTTTATGCAGTTGTCAAGTGTTTCCTGCCCTTTTTGAATTTCTCCATTCTTCACCAATGCGTAACCCAAACGGTAAAGACTGTTCATTCCTGTGAATGTTCCCGCCATTTGTTCACTGGCAAGTGAGTATTCGATAACCGCCGATCCATAATCTTTCATTCCCAGAAAAATATCCGCGCGAACACAATGCGCCTCGGAGATGTTTTCGATGTATCCCTTTTCGGTGGCAAGGTTTGCCACCAGGGAAGCTAATTCCCAGGCTTTATCATACCGACCGGTGTGGTAGTAGATCCGCGCTTGAATAAGCTGTGCCAGCGAACTAAAACGAGGGTTTTGAAGCGTTTCCGCGTTTTTCAGGCATAACACGATATGTTTCTTAGCCTCGTCGAAATGTCCGCCATAGTAGGCTGCCAATGCCAGGCAAACGTGAATATTGGATTGGGACGTTGGGTGGGTGACCAACATGTACGCATTTAATAATCCCTGTTGCCCGACCAGTCTGGCTTTTTCCGGCCATCCCATAAGACAGTAAAGTAAGGAGAGGAGGTATTGAACCGCGGTTACCGCCTGACGGATCAACAGGTTGGGCAGGTCCTTCCCAAGTTCGATTGCCTGTAAATAGACCTGGATGGCCGCTTCGTTTTGAAGCCCGGTTGAGAGTGCCATCCCCAGACGGCTGCGCGCCAGGATTCTTTCGTAAAGGTTGTCTGTTTTATCCAGTATTTGAATACTTTGCTCCAACAGGGTAATGGCTTTCTCAATCTCCAGAGAGAAAATAGCCGCAAGCGCCATCCCGCTCAACCCCGCGCCTGTTAATAGTTGATTATTCACCTGCTCACCGGTTTCATACATGGCGGTGTAACATTCATCCAGCGCCTTTATGTCCATTATGTTATAGCTCAGGTCGCCCCAGGTGTAGAACAGGTCATACAGAATTTGCGGAGGGATTAATTGTGCATTTTCAATTCGTATACTATTGGCTTTACCAAAAGCGTCATACGCTTCCGCGATGGAATAGAACGTGCGGGCATATTGACCGGCTTTGATCCAGTACCGGAAGGCATTGATCGATTTACCGGCAGCTTCATAATGCCGCGCAATGCTGCTGGCCTGGCGGTTGGTGATTGGACTTTTCTGTGAAGAAAGAACATCGGCGATCTGTTCATGAAGATGGCATAACCTTGCCGGAGACAATCGCGCGATCAAAGAATCCCGAATCAGGCTATGGTTGAACGCGTAATGCCCGGGCACTCCACTGTTTCTGATCGGGTGGATAAATTTCTTTTCCTCCAATTCTTCCAGGCAACGGACCAGGTTGGCGGTATCAAGAGAATGGATGTGAACCAGAATATCAAATTGAAATTCCATTCCATAGACCGCTGCTCCATAAAGTAATTCACGAGCCTGTATTGTGAGATTCTTTTCTTTTTCGATAAAGATATTTGAGAGGTTATCCCCGAGAGGAATATTTTCATCCTCAAAGGTATTAAGGTCGCCGGAGGATAAGAGAATCGCATCCATAGTCTCATGGATGAACAGAGGGTTCCCCCCGGTAGCACGGTAGATACGCTCCAGGAGGCTTTCAGTCGGTGTTTGACCTGTCAATTGTTCAATTAATTGAGACGTATCTTTTAACGAAAGTGGCCCCAGTTCGATTTTTGGCAAACCTGGATGAGGTTTTTTATCAAGAAGAACGGTTTCAATATGGGTGTTTTTTATCTCTGTCCTGGTGGTAAAAATTCCTAATCCGTATTCTTTAAATAAAAACTTCCTCTCCAGGAACATCAGCGCTTCCAATGTATCCGTGTCGCACCATTGCACATCCTCAAGGACGATCAGTATCCGTTTTACGCGTCCGAAGGTTCGAAAGAGATGATAAAGAGCTTCAAAGAGCTCCTCCCGGCCATCCTGAGACGAAATCTCCGTTTCAATCTGGGTAAAACTTGTTCTTCGTATAATATCGGGTATCAGGATGGATAAGGGTTTCAACCAGCGCGAGTCTAAAAGTTCAAGGTCATTACGGGTTACTTCATTGCGGATCAGGCGAATCAACGGTTGCAGGGGGAGATACTCTTCCCCTTCCTGACAGGCTGCAAGTAATAACCTCGGTTTCACATGCAGTGAATTGTAGAATTGCTGCACCAACCTGGTTTTACCCGAACCGATCTCACCCACGATCATCAGTACTGTCCCTGTTAAGTATTCCTTCTCAAGTCTTTCAAGTTCTGATACCCGACCGATGAACACATGAGGATTGACAGCTCTTGGCATAGTGCCGGATGTCATGTTCTGACTTTCAAAGGGTGATCTGGTAATGCCATCCATGGCGACTCTAATAAGGTCGGGTGGCTCGGAATAAAATTCGTGTTGATACAGATGCTTCAGATGGGAATAATACGTCTGTGCTTCATTGATGCGTCCCGAATTGTAGAGCAGAGAGATCAACCTGGCCTGAAGAGAATCATTCAACGCGTCTGCCTCAAGGGCTTTGTTTAAAAAGAGAATAGCCCTATCCACATCACCAACGGCTGAAAAATGGTCGGCCAGCAGTTCCAGACACTTTAACCGGTAATATTCCAATGTGGATGCTTTCTCCTGCATCCAGTTATCAAACTCATGAGTATTACTTATCCTCACACCGGAAAGAAAGTTTGACGATCGCCACAGGGAAATGGCCTTTTCCAGATCCGTGATAAGGGTTTCAGATAAGGCCGGGTTGTCAATGGAGGTATCCAGTATGGACTGGATCGGTTTAATACACTGAAAAAAATCCCATATGTCGGTATAAACCGCTTCTTTATTCAACCAGACCCTGTCATGGTCTGTCTGTAAAATTTCAGGGAAAGGCAACTGGCCACGCAGCTTACTCAGGAGTTCGCGTAATTGCCGGCGCGCGTCCGTTTCTTTTGTTTCCGGCCAGAATCGATTCAGCAATTCCCCCCGACCCACTCCATCAGGCTGGCAGGCAAGGAAATACAGGAGAGTTCGCAACTGCCTGCGCTGGATGACCAGTGGTTTGCCATCCAACAGAATGGCCGGGGGCCCCAGCACCAGGATTTCCAACATCCGGGTTACTCCGGGTTACCCTGGCTGATAAAATCCTGCGCTTCAGCGAGGATTTCGCGCGCGGATCCCATCCCGGCCTCGCCTGTGCTGCCCAACATGGCAGCCAGTTCATTGATCCGATCTTCATCAACCAGCACACGTGTTTCGGTAAGGGTGCGATCATTAAGGATTGCCTTGCGTACTGTGTAATGTTGATCACCAAAGGCGGCCAACTGCGGAAGATGTGTAACGCAAAAAACCTGGTGCGCTCTGGCCACCTGCCAGAGCTTTTGCCCCACGGTCGTGCCAACGCGCCCCCCGATGCCCTGGTCAATTTCGTCAAAGATCAGGGTGGGGATATCATCCGCGTGGGCAAGTACGTTCTTCAGAGCCAGCATCAGCCGGGATGTTTCACCGCCAGAGGCAATGCGAACCATGGGTTTTAATCCTTCACCGGGATTTGGCGCGATGAGAAATTCCACCTGATCGAAACCTGACGCGTCAAAGCGCACTGTTTCTCCGTTTTCGGTTTGCAGGCCATGAGAATCAGGCTGTGTCTGAAATTCCACCTGGAAACGCGCTCCCGGCATATGCAGGTCTTGAAGCTGCCGCTCTACCGCGCTGGAGAGGTCGCTGGCCGCCTGTTTTCTTGCGCGGCTCAAATCACTGGCTCGGGCAGCCAGGCTGGTTAACAGCACCTGTTCGTCTTTTTCAAGCTGTTCGATTTGCTCGCCAGCGTGTTCGATGGAATCAAGCTGCCTGCGGGCTTCAACAGCGAAGGATAGTACAGCGGCTTCATCGCCGCCATATTTTCGACACAAAATTTTGATTTGTTCCAGGCGGTCTTCCATCTGTTCAAGCCGGCGGGGATTCGCTTCGATTTGATCCAGGTAATCCTGTAATTCCCGGATTAACCCGGTTATTTCTTCCGACGCGGCTTCGGCTTTCTCAAACAGGGTAGACTTGGATGGGTCAATGCGCGCCAGTGATGACAGGGCACGCACCGCCTGCCCAAAAAGGTCGCCAACCGAAGGCGCTTCGGCCTCGCCTTCATCCAGCAGGCGAAGGGCTTCCTGCCCGAGGGATGCCAGGTTTTCGGCGTTGGCCAACCGGTCACGCTCTATGACCAATTCATCCAATTCACCGGGTTTCAGGTGTGAGGATTCAATTTCGTTGACCTGATAACGCAGCAGGTCCGTCATGCGGGCGGCGTCTTTCTCCTGTTCCCGCAGACCGGCGAGATTTTTACGCAGGCTGATCAGACGCTGGTATTCTTCGCGGTAATCCGCGAGATGTCTTCCCGTTCCGGCAAAACGGTCGAGCAGAATGATATGCTGGCGCGTATTAAGCAGGGAAAGATGCTCCGATTGGCCGTGGATATCCACCAGAAGAGAACCAATCTCCTTCAACAGGCTCTGACTCACTGCCCGGCCGTTTACCCGGCTGGATGTGCGTCCTTCCCTGCGTATCTCACGGCTTAATGTGACCCAACCTTCCTGATCCTGTAAATCCTCGCGCTTTAATACATCATCCACCGGCGAATTTGTCGAAAAAACAGCCTCCAGGAGGGAACGATCTTCTCCACCGCGGATCATTTCAACATCCGCCTTGCCTCCGACCAGCGCCTCGATGGCATCCAGAATGATGGATTTTCCGGCTCCAGTTTCGCCGGTAAAAATAATCAAGCCGGGGTTGAACTGCAGGTCCAGCCGTTGGATGATGGCGAAGTTCTCAATGCGTAATTCGCTCAGCATGGTCAGTCTACTTAATCTGGATGCCGCTCAGGCGGGTATACACGGTGGTACTTACAATGGCAGCATAAACAAGTGGCCAGATAAACCCCAACAGGCTGCCGAATCCGGCTCCAGTGAAAAGGAGTATCACCAGAACAGGTAACAGGTTAATAACGGCGCCCAGTGCCGCGGCCGCGGCGGTCAACCGGAAGAGCAGTTTGCTGCGCCGCCGGCCGGTGATCTTACGGACAGCTTCGGCGATGCCCAGCCCGACCGCAGGAGCCAGCAGGATCGAAAAGAAACCAACAAATCCCACCAGAAGGCTGCCAAGGAAAGACAGTATCCCGGCTGTCAGAACAGCCAGAATATAATCCTGTGATTTGGCGGTGTCAAATATTTTTTGCTGCGAGCGTACACACTCTTTGCAGCGGTATCCGGTGGGGGTTTGCACGGCACATTCCGTGCAAATGGGTTTATCGCAGCGGTTGCAGCGCAGGTAGGTTTCCCGATCCGGGTGGTTGGCGCAGCGCATGGTTTTGGGTGTAGGTGTGGTCATACGATATTTTCAGTGCTCGGATTGTGTTCCATATATAAGGTGATATTGCGATAAAAATAGCCGGGATCTTTCAGGCGTACCATGTTAAGTCGGTAATCAGAGACGGTACACTCGACGCGGTCGCCGTTAATAACCACCACCGGCGGATGTCCGTCAACGCTCAAGACCGCTTCGTGGCTGGTGTTGACCAGGATACTGACTTTCACCTCCTCCGGAAGGACAATGGCGCGGTCCATGGAGAGGTGTGGAGCCACAGGCACGATCAGGATGTTCCGCATTTCCGGCGGGATGATCGGCCCCCCGGCGGCAAGTGAATAGGCGGTGGACCCTGTTGGCGTGGCCACGATAAGGCCGTCTGCTACATAGGTGGAAGTGGTATAGCTGTTCACACTGGCGGTCAGGCGGATGGGGCGCACAAATTGCCCCCGGCAGACCACAACTTCGTTGATGGACTGCCAGATTCCCAGCGACTGGCCGCCGCGAAAATGCTCGATCTTGAGCATCATGCGCTCTTCCAGGCGGTACAGGCTGTTCAAAATGCTTTCCATGGAGGGTTGCCAGTTCACGCGGCCCACTTCTGTGAGGAAACCAAAATGGCCCATGTTGATGCCCAGCAGGGGTATACCTTCAGGAGCGCAGATGTGCCCGGCCCGCAGTATGGTTCCATCGCCCCCGAGAGCGATCATCATGTCATAATTACCGCCCCTGGTTTTTTCAAGCCAGACATCGTCATACACTGAACCGGTATCCACCCTCTCGACGCCGTGCTTTTTCAGGAATCGGGCAACCGCCTCGGATGTCTCGACGGCTTCCGGGAGATCAGGGCGGCAAACAATGGCAAATTTTCGCAGGGAAGATGACGCCGTTTCCATACGGGTATTATAAGGGATTGTATTGGAACCGGCGGATTACGGTGTTCAGCCCGCAGATTATTCCGCTTCTTCAACCCGCCGGGTATATTCGATCAGGCTGTGTTCCATTAATTGAAAGCGCAAACTTAAGGTCAGGTCGCCGCGTGTTTTTTCAACAATACTGCGCACCAGATCTGTTTGACGGCGCAGCCCCTGGGTGACGGCGTCGGGGTAATCCATGGTGACCAGATGCGTATATATCTCATCCATGCACCCCAGCAAACGTTCGGCTTCATTGGAATATCCCTGCCGGAGAATATCCAGACAGCGGCGGCGCAACTCGCCCACTACTTCCGCCAGTCCGTTCCAGTAGGTGGCTGTTTCGACGCCAAGGTCTTCGGGTGATGGCAGGTCTTTGTTCTGGATCAACGCGAAGGTGATGCTGGCTTCCGTGTATTCCTTGATGGCATCCTGGGTGTAACCGGCGTAGAAAAGGTCGGGGAAGTTGGCCAGGCTGGTTTTTAATCCCTGTGCCAATTCCCCGGCCTGTTGAAGTTCAACCAACGCGTTTTCCACCTCTCCACGATGAATGGCGCGAATGGTATGCGCCGCGTGACGGGTGAGCTGCCTGGCCTGGGCAAGCGCCTGATCCCGCACCTGGGTGCGGGTATCAAAGTCTTTGTGTGATCTTTCACTGATGGATTCAAGCGCCTGCATTTTGATCATGTTTGTGTCCTAGAACGGAAGATCGTCTTCGGCCGCTGAACTGGATTCCACTTCATCGCCACCGGCGCCGGGTTCTCCACCTTCAGTCCGCGAACTGAGAAAACGAACATTCGATGCTGTGATCTCAAAGGATGCGCCTGAGGAGCCGTCGGTGCGTTTGTAGATGCGCGGACCGCCGGTAGCCGGATCAGCGATCAGACGGCCTTCGACAATTACCTTCGAACCTTTTTTCAAATAGTTGTGAGTCGATTCAGCCTGTTTTCCCCAGACTGATACCCGAAACCAGATCGTTTCTTTTACCTGCTGCCCATTTGAATCGGTGTAATTCCGGTTGGTGGCAACATTAAAACTGGTGACCGCCTGTCCTGATGGGGTATAGCGCATTTCAGGATCTTTTCCCAAATTACCAGCGATAATTATTGTCTGGAACATTGAATTTCCTCCTCCTGGTTTCGAAACGACTCTGTGTGTGTGATTTCACTACTATTTTACCTTTTCTCTGGACTTCCCGCATGTGTTGTATTGTGATTGCTGTCAGAAAGAAACCGGACTATGTTGGTTATAATTATGAATACAAATCGGCTATGGAGTGAACGCGCCGGGTAATGTCATACGAGCCAGGGGAATTCACTGTTTGCATTTTGGATGATGATAGAAGGATGATATGCCGCCGGATAACCCTTCAGCACCTGCCGCCAAAATCCAACCCAAATTTATTATTGGTAGTTTGTTGATTGCCGCCGCTATCCTGTACCTGGTTATTTCGTCCACTCAGGCAAACGCGCAGTACTTTTTGACTGTCGATGAAGTGATCTCACAGGGACAATCATTGAATGGTAAGACCATTCGTGTTTCCGGGGCTGTTCTTGGAGATTCAATTGACTATGATCCCGATTCCCGGCTGCTCACCTTCACCATCGCGCACGTTCCGGGTGACAACCGGGAAATAGAAAACGCCGGTGGACTGGCGGCCGAATTACACGCCGCGGTGGGGGATCCAACCCGCAACAGATTGGAGATTATCCATAAAGGCATCCGGCCGGATCTGTTGAAGAACGAAGCCCAGGCCATATTAACGGGGACGATAAATACGGATGGATCGTTTTCCGCTTCGGAAGTCTTGCTTAAGTGCCCGACCAGGTACGAAGAGGCCGTTCCCGGCCAGGCAAAGAAGTAGAACTATGATCGCCAATCTGGGGTTTGGATCGCTGGTTATCGCCTTCTTTCTCACCCTGTATTGCGCCGTGGTGGCCATCTGGGGTGGTTGGAAACGTTCCCCTGAATTTCTGGAGAGCTCGCGGCTGGGAATCCGGCTGCTCTTCCCTTTGGTTAGTCTGTCAACCGGCTGTCTGCCGTTTCTACTGGTCAACGGTCATTATGAAGTTCAATATGTCTACAATGTGATCAGTGACGATTTGCCCCTATATTTGCGAATTACCGCCCTGTGGGGTGGACAGGCAGGCTCTTTACTCTTCTGGTCGTGGTTGATGGCAATGGTCGCGAGCTGGCTGGCCAATGAACTTTGGACTGGCGAAAGCGATTTTTATCCCTGGGTCACAGCCGTTCTGTCACTGACGCTGGCGTTCTTTCTAAGCCTTTCTATTTTCCTGGAAAATCCGTTTGTGCGTTTTTGGGAGTTACCCGACGGATCACGGCTGGCAGCCATGTTCCAACCGGTGGGCGCGCTATTAACATCTCCGGAAAATGGATATGGATTAAATCCCCTTCTGCGTCACCCTGGAATGATTCTTCACCCTCCACTGCTTTACATGGGATTTGTGGCACTGGTGGTGCCTTACGCGTATGCAATTTCCGCCTTGATCACCAACCATATTGATGACCGCTGGATCAAATTAACCCGCCGATGGTCATTAATGGCCTGGTTGTTCCTGTCAATGGGGTTGATACTGGGCAGCCGCTGGGCGTATGATGTCCTCGGGTGGGGTGGTTACTGGGGCTGGGACCCGGTTGAAATTGCCGCCCTGATGCCCTGGTTGACCGGTACAGCGTACATCCATTCGGTGATGTCTCAGGAACGCATGGGTATGTTCAAGCGTTGGAATATGGTTTTGATCATTTTGACCTATTCCCTGGTCATCTTTGGTACGTTCCTTACCCGTTCCGGGGTGCTTTCTTCGGTACATGCCTTTTCGCAAAGTTCCATCGGCCCGGTCTTTCTGGTTTTTATTACCATTACGTTCGCAATTTCACTTGGATTATTGCTCTGGCGGTGGAATGATCTCACGGGACAGGGGGTAATGCACTCGTTTTTCTCACGGGAATCACTTTTCCTGTTTAATAATCTCATATTTTTGGGCATTTTCTTTGTGTGCCTGTGGGGTCTGTTGTACCCGGTGGTTTCTGAACTCTTTACCGGGCAGAAAGTAACGATAGGTCCTCCGTTTTACGAAAAGGCAACCGCGCCATTATTTCTGGCATTGCTGCTTTTGATGGGACTGGCTCCACTGTCTGCCTGGGGGCATTCAACCTGGAAAACCATGCGGAAAAACCTGATCAAACCACTGGTCGTTGCTCTTGTGATTCTGGCGATCATTGTTCTGGCCGGCGTGCATACTCCGCTGGCATTGGCAGGCTTTGGATTGGTGATACTGGTTGTCTGTGTAAACCTGTTCGATTTTGGACGCGTGGTGAACCTGCGCAATCGGAGAACAAATGAGGCGGTGCTTGTCTCCATCTGGAAGGTGATAGCTCACCACCGCCGTCGTTATGGCGGGCATCTGGTGCACCTGGGCGTGGTTATGATCGCGCTGGGGATCATAGGAATTGAATTATTTCAGACAGAAACGCAGGGAACGGTTGCCCGAGGCCAGACCATCAAACTGGGCGACTATTCCTTTTCATACCGCGATCTGGCCATCTTTAATTCAAATGATGGGCGCAATATTGCCCGTGCGGTTATTGATGTACATCGTGGAGAGGAGCCGGTCGGTGAGTTATATCCGCGCCGCGATTATTACTATGCCTCGCAACAACCGGTGACGGTTCCCGGCATTCGCTCTTCGCTGGAAGAAGATATCTATGTCATTCTGGTGGACTGGCAACCGATAAGCTCCCAGGGAGCCACATTCAAGATCTATCGAAATCCATTGGTTGGTTGGATGTGGGCAGGCGCCTGGGTATTTATCCTGGGCACGCTGATGGCCGGTTGGCCCGCGCGAAATTCTTATGACGGACGATCATTCCGACCTTCGGGTAAAACCACACATGAGGATACTCTCTGATGAAACAACTTTCATTGCCTGTGCTTCTGTTGGTATCGGTGATTTTTTTTCTTTTAACATCCACGGTGACAGCCCAACAGCCGACACCCTCTGATGATCAGGTGAACGAACTGGCCCGGCAAATGTACTGTCCGGTATGCGAAAACACCCCCCTGGATGTCTGTCCGACAAAGGCCTGCGCGCAATGGCGCGAATTGATCCGTCAAAAACTCATGGAAGGCTGGTCTGACCAGCAGATCAAGGATTATTTCGCGCAGCAGTATGGAGATCGGGTGCTGGCGGAACCTCCGGGATTGGCCGCAACCCCCTTGATCTTTATGCTGCCCACTGTCATTCTGTTGGGAGCGGCGTTGGTCCTCTACCGGATGCAGGCATCCGCGAGGACAAAAGACGGCCTGGTTATGGACGCGCCTGCTTCAGAGGAAGACGAAGTGAACATTTCCCGCGTGGAAGATGAGCTGCAACGCTTCAGGAAAGGATAACCGCCATAAACACACTCCCCGGAAGCCCTTCTGCGAGTGAGAATAAACGACTGCCCGCCTGGGTCATAGCCGGCGCGTTTGTTCTGTTGGCCGGGTTTATCGCCATGCTGGCACTGGGATATAACGCCTCACAAAAAATGCCGGTAAAAGTGGGAATGCCGCTGCCCGAATTTGACTTCATAACATTTGATAACCAGACGATCAGCCGCACGGATTTTGAGGGTAACATTGTATTGATAAATTTCTGGGCTTCCTGGTGTGAACCCTGCGAAGAAGAAGCGCCTTTGCTGGAAAAGACATGGCAGCATTTCAAGGCACAGGGAGATGTTCTTTTCCTGGGTGTAGACTATGTGGACACGGAACCACAGGCCCGTCAATTCTTAAAAACATACGGCGTAACGTATCCCAACGGCCCGGATCTGCGGTCGGAGATTTCCAAAACTTTTCACGTCAGCGGCGTGCCTGAAACCTTTATTTTTGGGACTGGTGGAACCCTGGCACACGCGATTATTGGCCCGGTTTCATCGGAAGAAGAGTTAATCCAAATGATCGAAATGTTGGTGGAACAGGCACGTTGATGGATACTGGATCCTGGCTTTTACTTCTGTCAATTATCCTGCTGGTCGGGTTGATCATTTCCCGTCCTTTTTTCCGTGAATCGGAATCGAATGTGCCCGGTGATAGTGACCTTGATTCACTTTCCGGCGAGTTGGCTGAACTGGCGATTGAAAAAGAGAATCTGTTAACCTCTTTGCAGGATCTTGACAATGACCATGACCTGGAACGCTTACCGGATGAGGCTTACGCGGGCCGGCGGGAGGTATTATTGCACGCTTCCGCCAGGGTGATCCATCGGATGGATGCGTTGGAAAAACAGGTCAGCGCCGCGCAAACCGTTAACGAAAAAGCACCCCTGATCGAAACAAAGGGTATTTCCGGGGGCAGAGACGAGATTGAAGAAATGATTTCCGCGCGTCGAAAGCTGCGTGACGAAGTGTCTGCCGGATTTTGCCCGAGGTGCGGCAAAGTTATTCAAAAGTCTGACCAATATTGTCCGGCTTGCGGCTCGAAAGTTGCCGGGTGAGTTATCCGTCATGTCAAATTCTCTGTTTTCTCAATTTATCAAATACCGCCATCTCTTAATCGACAGTTGCCTGATGATCTTAATGGTCTTTCTGGCTGCCGGATGTTCCACATATGGTGATATCACCCCACCGCCGGAGTTCAGACCCACGCCCCGCATGATCGCGACCAATCCGGCTGAGGAAGTCATTTCACCATTATTGCCCCCCGACCCGGTTGAGGGAAAACTGGTGTACCAGAAGGATTGTGCCTCATGCCATGGCATCAGTGGAATGGGAGAAGGCGAGCGGGCGGCGAGCTTCCCTGCCAGACCGCCCATGCTGGGTTCCCTGGATGTTTCACGTAAAAGCTCTCCGATCGCATGGTTTTCTGTGGTCACAAGGGGGAGGATGGACCGGTTGATGCCTGGGTTTGCCAATAACCTGAGCGACCGCCAACGCTGGGACGTGACCGCCTATATCCTATCCATGAGTATCACGTCTGATCAGCTGGAAACCGGTGCTGAACTGGTTAATATGTACTGCCAATCCTGTCATGACCAGGCCGGGAACGAACAGGAAGGGCAGGCGCCATCCCTGCTGAAACCGGATCAATGGAAACATTCACTGGATGCCATCGTGGAGATCATTCGCGATGGAAAAGGCTTGATGCCGGCCATTAAAGGATTATCCGACGATTCGCAAAGGCTTAATGCCGCCATCTACCTGCGCTCACGTCTTTTTGCCCCGCAGTCGCAGGAGGAAGAAGACCGCGTTCAACCCACATCACTCAACGCGCAACCCGCTGTACCGGCAGTCACGGGGTCTCCTGAAGAATCGATAGGCGGCAGGGTGGTTCATGGTTCGGGCGAAACGATTCCAGACGATTTGAACGTTGAATTGACGGGATTTTCAGGACTGGATATCGTCAGCACTCAAAGGCAAACGTTGAATGGTGACCATGAATTCCTGTTTGAAAATCTGCCTGCCCGGACTGACCTTGTCTACCGCCTGACACTTAACTATAAGGGAGTCGAATTCTCGTCTCCGGCGATTCGCAGTGGAATGTCTGAAAATTGGCGCAACCAGTTGATCACCATATATGAACCAACAACAGATCTGACTCAGGTCAGGGCTGAGCGAATGCATATCTTCTTTGAATTCCCAAAGACGGATGTGATCCGCATTCTTCAACTTTACGTTCTGTCAAATTCTGGAACATCCATTGTTGTTGCCAGGAATTCCGGCGACCCGGTCATCATTTACCCTCTGCCGGTTGGAGCGAAAAATTTGCACTTCCAGGAAGGTATTCTGGGGAATACGTTTGTTTCGACAGAGGAAGGCTTTGGTGATACGCGGAGTATTCCACCCGGTACCGAAGTGCAATTACTGTATTCCTACGAGTTGCCCTATTCAGGTGATCTCCTGATTCCCATTAAGACCGCCTTGCCGGTAGAGATGGCCAATATCATGCTGCCATCCATGGGTGTGAGTGTAAAAAGCTCCCAACTTACCGATCTTGGCGAGAAAACCATTCAGGATTCAACCTGGCGAATCTTCACCTCAGGTGAATTGAGTGCCGGTTCACGCCTTAACCTGCTGGTTAGAGGGAGACCCCGCGAAGCCAATCCACAATCTGAAGAGCAAAACACCGGCCTGGCTGTTGGAGTGATCAGTCTGACCATTGTTTTGGTAATGATTTTCGTGACGGTTTCCATGCAATTTTTAACGCGCAGAGAGAAAATGAAACAGCCAGTCGTTGATCCAGGTCTGACCCAGGCGGCACAAAATGCCCTCCTGGATGCCATCATCGCGCTGGATGACCAGTATCACGCGGGACAAATTCCCCAGGCTGCGTATCGGGAACGTCGGGCGGAATTGAAGAACCGCCTTCGGGGGAATTGACCGGGATGAATGGTAAGGATGTCTCTGTCATATCTGCGCATGGACTTGAAAAACGCCTAAACCGTAAGGCCATCTTAAACGGGCTTGATTTTCTGGTTAGTCCCGGGGAATTGGTGGGAATTGTCGGCCCGAATGGCACCGGAAAGACCACCCTGCTGCGTGTCCTGGCGGGGTTAATGAGGGCTGATTCCGGCGTAATCTTTGTGTTGGGCTTCCGGCTTCCAGACAAGGCTTCGGAGATGCGTGGGAAAATGGGCATGCTCACCCACCAGCCCTTGCTCTATGGCGATCTGAACGCTGAAGAAAATCTGCATTTCTTTACCCGTCTGTATGATGTGAAATCGCCACATCAGCGAATAAGAGAGGTATTGGCGCTGGTTGGTTTGTCAACGCGTTCACAGGACCGGGTGCGCACGTATTCAAGGGGTATGCAACAGCGGTTGTCAATCGCCCGCACCCTGCTGCATGAGCCGGACTTGCTTTTACTGGATGAACCTTTTAACGGATTGGACGTGGAGTTTACTGGATTACTATCTAATTGCTTTCAGCGTTGGGTCGCGGATGGACGCAGTATTGTGATGACCGGTCACGATTCGGAATTAATGAGCACAATGGCGACCCGATGCGAGAACCTCTCTCAAGGCAGATTTCTTTCCCAAAACGAGACGCCAATGCCCGGTCAGAACCCATTATCAGGGTCATGTTCAGACAAACCGCCGGAAAGGGAAAACAGTCGTCATGCGTAAAGGGGGAAATTTCTGGCGGGTGGTTCGGGCGGTTTGCCTGAAAGATCTTGCGGAAGAGTGGCACAGCCGGGAAATCGTCACCGCGATGTTGACGTTTTCCGTACTCATCTTGTTTATTTTCCATTTTGCCTTGAACGCTGAAGCTGGGCAAACCCCGGAAATTGCCAGCGGGATTTTGTGGGTGGCGCTGGTATTCGCGGGGACAATCGGGCTGGGGCGGTCGCTGGCCGGTGAAAAAGATCGCGGCTGCCTTGACGGGCTGCTGTTGGCGCCGGTGGAACGTTCGGCGATTTACTTTGGAAAGGTGCTTTCCAACTGGTTGTTCATGCTTATGATGGCGATCCTCCTATTGCCCATTCATTCATTTCTGAATAACATCAACCTGTTCCATCCCGGACTTTTGGGAACTGTCTTGATGGGAACAGCCGGGTACGCCCTGACCGGTACGTTGCTGGCCGCCCTGTCAGTGCAAACCCGGGCGCGTGATACCCTGCTGCCGATATTGCTTTTTCCGGTGACTCTGCCGCTGGTACTGGCAGCCATCCGCGCGGGAGGGGAATTGCTGCAGGCCGCCGGATGGGCAGAAGTTCAACCGTGGATCACATTGATCATTGTTTACGATATCATCTTCGCCGTAATGGGGTGGATGTTCTTTGATTCATTGATGGAAGAATAGGGCAGGTTCTTTTATGGAACGTCAAAAGGTGAAATTGACAGTTTTGGATATTTTTACCGCCCTGTTTGTGTTGGTGGCTTTTCTGGTTGTCGTCTTTTTCACCCCACTTGAAATGGTGATGGGCGCGGTACAAAAGGTGTTCTATTTCCATGTCTCTGCCGCATGGGCGGGCATGCTTGGATTTTTTGCCGCGGCGGTGTGCGCTGGTTTATACCTTAAAACACGGGATATCGAGTGGGATATCCGATCCGCGGCTGGAGTGGAGATCGGGCTGGTGTTCACGGTGATTGGAGTTGTCAGTGGATCAATCTGGGCGCGGCCGATCTGGAATACCTGGTGGACGTGGGACCCGAGGTTGACCACTTCCGCCATCATGGTGCTGATCTACCTGGCGTATTTGTTGCTTCGCCACAGTCTGGATGAACCCGGCCGGCGTGCCCGGTTTGCGGCTGTTTATGCCTTAATAGGGTTTGTGTCTGTACCCCTGACCTTCTTTTCCATTCGATTGTTCCGCACCATTCACCCGGTCATTCTGAGCGGCGAATCAGGATTCAATATGGACGCTGCCATGGTGCGTACCTTTTCTCTTTCCCTGGCTGCCTTTACCATCCTGTTCATCGATCTGTTCTGGCACAGGGTTTTACTGGGCGAGTTGGACGAAGAAGTCTCGGAATTCACCGACACCTGCGGGAGGAGTGATTGATGGATGTGCCTGCCTCTACCTGGTCATACTTTATCGCCGGTTATAGTGTCATTCTCGGGTCATTATTGCTGTATGTCCTCAGCCTGGTTATTCGCTGGCGGCATTTGCTAAAGCGCTTGAAACAGGCACGAATGGAAAAGAAGTGATGGGCCTTCCGGATCATTACTCTTTGAGTGTTTTTGAGAAAGTGTATTGCGTTTTGGTGATCGAGTACCCCATCTCCTGATAAAAACGGTGCGCGTCTTCACGAATAATATTGGAGCGCAGGCGGATCAGGCTGCCATTCATTTCACGAAACCAGGTTTCTGCCGCCAACAAGAGCGCTTTGCCCAATCCAAGCCGCCTGTACTGCCTGTCCACCACCAACCCGCCAATTTCTGCCACTGTTCCAGACTCCAGGGAGGTATGTTTGAACACGTGGATGTACCCGGCGGCTGGTTGACCGGGCAGGTGTACCACGAAGATCGCCTGATCCGGGGTGGATAGTATGGCGGTCATTCTGTCCCGCATATCTTCGGCAGAGCATGGATACCCCAGTTGGTCTGCCAGTGTGCAGATTGCGTCCAGATCATGGATGGTTGCCCGACGGACAACCGGTTTCTTGAAGTGTCCCATCATGCTTTGAATTATACAGACTTGGCCAAACCTTGATTGTATTGACAGACGTATAAAATGTGCTATCATAAATACGTAGTTATAAAACTACGCATAGGAGACAAAATGAGTTCGGTTTTGAGGAAAAAAGCACTTTGGATTTTGGGAACCGCGGAATCGGTCAGTGGAATAGGCGATTGGATCACCATGATGGCTGTACTGGCCATGTTGGTGTTTCGCGGCGGTGGCGGGGTGATGGCCAGCAGCGGAGTTTTTCTCGCTGGCTTGCTACCCACGTTGTTTGTCAGTCCGCTCGCCGGTTGGATGGTTGACCGGGTCAATCGAAAAACGCTGCTTATTGGCAGTCAGTTATTGGCCGGAGTTGTGGTCTGCGGTCTTTTCTTCACCACCAGGATTGAATTGATCTATATCATTCTGGCTCTGGAAGCTGTGGTGCTTTCTGTCGTTGCCCCCACCCGTCAGGCGGTCATCCCTGACCTGGTATCACGGGATGAACTGCCCAGGGCCAACGCCTTCCTTCAACAACTGGCCGGACTGGTGAAAGTATTCGCTCCGGTAATCGCCGGGATGGTTCTTGGCGTGATGGACCCGCATACGGCCATATTAATAGACGCCGCCTCTTTTTTCCTCGGCGCCGGCATTATGCTTTTTCTCCCTTCGCTGCCTGCCCATGGGAGTAACCAACCGGAGCAGAAATCGACCGCGACAGTCAATCCTGTCACCGTCCTAAAGAAGATTCCCCAGCTGCAAATTCTCTTTTCGGGAGTTTTCATTGCCATTCTGGCCATAATTGGTTTTGACGTGCTGTCATCCATCTTCACCCGCGATGTTTTGCATCAGGGCGAAAAAGTCTACGGCATGGCGATCAGTCTGGTGGGTATTGGCTCATTGGTCGCCACCTTGGTGGTAATGTTCCGCAAGATTGCCGGGAACCCGTGGAAAGACATCGTGATCGGATTTTCACTGCTCACTATTATTCCGCTTACCCTGGTGATCGCCCTGCAATTCCAGGATATTCAGTTGGCACAAAATCTATTGATGGCGGCCTGTCTGGTTGGCGGTATTGGAAATGGCCTGGTTCACGTGCAGATTGGAACAATTATGCAATTACTAACCCCGCGGGACATCCTCGGGCAGGTGGGCGGCTGGATGCAGACTGTAATGGTCTGTGGTCAGCTCATCGGCCTGCTGCTGACTCCCGCGCTGGTGCCTGGCCTGGTTGCCATGGATGTATATTTTCTGGGGATGGTGGTTTTGATGGGAATGCTTATTCTGTTTCTTTCCAGCCAGATCTTTGGTAAAAATGGAATTCTTAAAGAAGAACGAATAGCGGAGATATAAATGAAAAGCAACCTGGCGGGTGAAAAACAATGGGAACAAACCAATGCCGGATGGAAGGTGGTGCGATCCATCGCTATGGAAATGGATGCCGCTCTGGCTATCGCGGGAGGAAGTTTTCTCTCGGCTGGTTTAACACCCGACACCCTTTTCCTTCAGCAGGCCATATCAGACGACTGGAAAGTTGAGTGGGATGGATTTTTTGGTTCGATGAACTGGTACGCGTCCATTCTGGAGACATTATCTGTGTTGACCGGGGAGCTTGAAGCCGATGACTATTCCCGGTCAACCCTGGCAATCCGGCAAACCACACCCGAACAGGCTCTGATGCAACTCCGAAAGATGGCTGATGAATTGGGTATCAAAGAGGATGAGTGTATTTCGGCTGAGGAAACCTTTAGCCGGCTATATATCCAATACCGCAAAGCCTCTTTTGCTTCCATTGGTTTCACCCATCCCATTGATCCCCTGTATGAAATCCGTCTGGAAAGGGAATTGCGCTTCTGTCTGGGTGCCCTTTCAGGAGGAGCCCTCCATGACCGCTTCTGGCACTGGTTGGACCAATTCTACTATGGTGTCTATCAACCCTGGCGCGAGGGTCGCAAGGAATTTTTAACTGATCTGGAACAGAAACTGGTCACAGTATTGGGTTCATCCACTGGCATAGGGAAGGCACCCAATCTGATGTGGCTGTCCGATTTGAATCCGGCTTTACGTTACCCGGAAATTGGCGCCGCTATTAGATCAGGGAAGCTGTTTGTTAATTTCTGGTTGGAACCTTTTGGTTTCTCTGACACGTTTCTGCTTCTGCCAGATAAGTTCTATTTCTCCTTCGCCGAACCGGGGCGTATGTATGAAAACATACTGGCATATACCCGCAGGTTGGCTGAACAGGTGCAGGCACTGGCAGACCCTACCCGTCTGCTGATCTTGCGGATGATTCGCGCCTTGAGTATGACCAATACGGATATGGCCGCCTACCTTGGGCTGTCGCGGCCAACGGTCAGCATACATGCCAAAGTGCTGCGCGAAGCCGGTCTGATCCGCTCCTGGGACGAGGGACGCATCACCCGTCATGAGATTGACTCCGCCGAAGTACGAAAACTTTTCGAAAACCTGTCGAAGTTTCTCGATTTACCCCCGGAAACCAGCGGGAAATAATCGGCACTTTTATGCTTAATTAATCAGTTTTTTTTGCAGGTTTGCCGTTTTCACGCTATACTATTCTGGTATTTGGGTATGATTCGTTGTAGGAGGAAAGACAAATGATCGAAATCCAGACCAGAAAGACCTCCATTTTGCATACGGCAGTGCAGATTATCCTGGCCCTTACGCTGACGGCTGGGTTGGCGATCTGTCCCGGGTCAAGCACCAAAGCGCGCGCGATCCCTACTTTCAATATTGTTTCCGTGGTTAAAGATGTGTCTGTAACCATTCAGACATCCACCTTCCCGGCTGACAAGTTGTTCACTGTACGCATGGGTTATGGAAACACAAATGGTTCCGGCGGGGTGGTGGTTGCCACGACCAACTCCGGCGCCGGTGGTGCCTTCCAGGAAACCTACCTGATCCCGGATATTCTTAAAGGTCAGGATGTAATCGCCCTTCGCATGGACGCCCCCGGCGGATTTTATGCGTATAACTATTTCCGCAATGACCCCAACTTTTTGAGTCCAGCCAGCGCGATCAACCCGGTTCCGGCACCTGCCGGTTCCACTGCGGCCGCCACCGGCTATACGGGTATACCGACATTCTCCATTGCATCTGTTGTGGGTAATTCCAAAGTGACAATCAAAATGCATAACTACCCGGCCAATCGTGATTTTACGGTGCGCATGGGAGTTTTTGGAACCCTAGCCAAGGGTGGTGAGGTGGTTGGAACAACCAACTCGGGCGAGGGCGGCGATATGGAAGAAACCTATGAGATTCCCGCCTCGTTACGGGGTGTTCCCCAGATCGCCATTCGCATGGATGCTTCCACATATCTCTTTGCCTATAACTGGTTCTACAACAACTCCACCAATCCTGGCGGGACAGGAGGCACAGGAGGCACGGGTGGAACCGGCGGCGAATCGGCCCCGGCTGGCGGCGAAGTTGCCGCTCCCGCGCCCGCGCCGGTTGAGCCCACCTATGTTGGCTTCCCCTCCTTCACCGTTGGTGAGGTGGAAAAGGACAGCACCGTCAGCATTCTAACCAGCAACCTGCCGCTTCGCACGGAATATAAGGTCCTGATGGGTCCCTACGGCTCACTGGGCGAAAATGGCACACTGGCAGGCGCTGGTTCGGTGGAAGATAACGGAAATATGAAGCTGACCTTCAATATTCCGGCCAATTTACGGGGCAGCACATTCATCGCGCTGCGTTTGGAAGCCTCCAACGGATATTACGCGTATAACTGGTTCCGCAATCTGAACACACGGATATCCGCTGCTCCTTCAGCCCCATCCGGACCGACCCCCACGCCGGTATCCGCTCTGCCTGAAGGCGAATCGGCACCGGCCTCAGAACCTCCGGCTGCACCTGTAACCAGTCCGAACGTGACCTCCGATTACAATTCCGTTCCCTCCTTTACCATCAGCTCGGTGGTAAAAGATTCAATGGTCTCTGTGTTTGCCAAAGACTTCCCGGCCAACCAGACCTTTTCGGTTCGCATGGGTGAATATGGCACGGCGGCCATAAATGGTGTGGTGGTTTCCACCACCGATACCGGAAAAGGCGGCGATTTTACTGCCACGTATTCCATTCCAGATTCGTTGAAAGGCAGCGAATCGATAGCCATCCGAATGGACAGCACATCGGGTTATTATGCGTTCAACTGGTTCTATAACAGTTCATCCCGCTAATCTGCCTGAACAATACTAACCTGGGACACGGGGCGAAATTCTTTGCATGTGAATTTCAAACCCCGTGTTCTGTATTATGGAAGAGCAGGAAGGTAACAATTTGAAAAAAACAACGTCAACCTTTGTTTTTATCCTTTTGCTGGCAGCAGGTTGTTCAAGCCTACCGATCCAGATTCCTGGAATGACACAACCGACATTGGTGGCAACCCTGTCTGTACCCATTACGGTCACACCACTGCCGGTTGCCAGTGAACCCGCCGAAAAACCGGAAGCAGCACCCACCCTGGCGCCAACCACACCCATACTGCCGAAAATTGATCCTGAAAAGACAGTTTCCCTTTTCCTCGAAGGCCAAAAAACCGGAGCCACGTTTACTCTTACATCCAATCTGTTCAGCGCCGCGTACGCCGCGAAGATAAAAGACGATGCCGGTCTGGAAGCTGTCATGGGCCCTGCCGGAACACTGGGCGAATTCAAGGTTGGATCCCCCTCCTACGCGGCAGATTTGATGAAATCCAGCCTGGAAATGACCATCTACAAACCGCAGCCGACCAATATACGGGTTGATCTGGTCATGGAAAATAACGAATGGAAGATCGATGAGATCACCGCGATCACAACGGGCGGCGAATACCCGTCCAATCCGGAAGGTGTGGTGTTGAGTTTTCTGACGGCCTACCAGGAATCGCCGGATAAAATGTCCGGCTTCCTGACGGGAGCCCGGCGCGGGCAGCAACCACCCGGCGGGGCGGCGGGAATGCTGCAAATCAGAGGCAGCCTGGAGGGAATGGTCGTGCAATCAGCCGCGGTCAGTCCGGAACCGCCCACGGCTTCGATAGTTGTCATCATTCGGGCAGGCGGAAAAGATTATCCAAGGAAATTCTTCCTCACCAAAGAGGCTTCCATCTGGGGAATTGATGCCATTGAAGTATCCAACGACTAGGAAACCCCCGGCGTGATAAGGCAACACTGTTGATCCTGAATGTGTACCTTTATGAACGTCTTTGTCATATTCATATTACCCACATGGTATAATGGCTACAAAGAGGGTAGGTAACGGTTAATTGCCTGGCTTACCCTCGTTATTTATTAATGCATTCGTTTTTGTTATTAACGGAATCGAACTTGCAACCTGATTAATAGGTGGCTTTATGGAGCAAAATCTTCGAGTATTACCCAATCATTTCAGTCTTCCGCGGCGGTTGGCACGGCTATCCGAGCTGGCCTATAACCTGTGGTGGACCTGGAATCCGGAAGCCCAGATGCTGTTCTCATTCATTGACAAAATGCTCTGGGAACGGTTATCTCATAATCCCATAGCTTTCCTTCGACAGGTGGAGCGCGCGCGGTTGAATGCGGTCACCGGAGACCGGAATTACCTGGATTTCTATGACCGGGTTCTGCGCAACTTCGATAATTATATGAACGCCGAGAACACCTGGTATGAAAAAACGCACCCGGACGAGAAAGATAAACAGATTGCGTATTTCTCCTTCGAGTTCGGTCTGCACGAATCATTGCCGGTATACGCGGGTGGTCTGGGAATTCTTTCCGGCGATCACCTGAAAGAGGCCAGTGATCTGGGTATGCCGCTTGTAGCCGTTGGTTTTGTGTATATCCTCGGCTACTTCGCCCAGCGCATCACGGAAGACGGCTGGCAGGAAACACGCACCCAGGTGTTGAAACTTGACGAAATGCCGGTAATCCCCCTCTATGATGAAAACGCGCGGCCTTTGATTGTGGAAGTGGAACTGCCGAAACGTACTGTGGCCGCCCGACTGTGGAAAGTTCAGGTTGGCCGTGTTTCCCTCTATTTGATGGACACAAATGTGGCCACCAACAATCCAACCGACCAGCAATTAACCTCGCGCCTTTACTCCAGTGATCTGGACGTGCGTATTTCCCAGGAAATCCTGCTGGGTATTGGTGGGGTGCGGGTACTGCGAAAGTTGAATTATTCGCCGGATGTCTGGCACATGAATGAAGGGCACTCCGCCTTCCTGGTGCTGGAACGCATCCGTGAACTGGTTGCCGGCGGAATGACATTTGACAATGCCGCGAAGCTGGTACGCAAGTCCAACGTTTTCACCACGCATACTCCGGTACCGGCGGGGAATGACACGTTCCCGTTCTGGCTGCTGGACAAGTATTTTGACCACTATTTCCCGGAATTGAAGCTCACCCACGACGAATTTATCAAGCTGGGCAGCAGTCCTTCGGAATGGGGAGAGCAATTCAGTATGCCGGTATTGGCGCTGAAACTGTCTGACCATCGGAATGGCGTCTCGGAACTCCACGGAGAGGTATCCCGCAAGATGTGGCAGTTCCTGTGGCCAAATGCCACGGAGGCGGAAGTACCCATCACGCACATTACCAATGGCGTGCATACCGGTTCATGGATCGCCCGCCGCATGCGCCTGTTGTTTGACCGTTATTTCGGACCGGACTGGCTTCAGCATGTGGACGATCCTGAGATGTGGGCACAGATTGAGGAAATTCCTGATGCCGAACTCTGGGCCATCCGACGGCACTTAAAACGCAAACTGGTGACCTTCGCGAATGAACGCGCGCGGCGCGCCTGGTTGAGTAATTCCGTCCACCCGGTACAGGTGATTGCCGGAGGCGTTCTGCTGGAGCAATATTCCCTGACCATCGGGTTTGCCCGACGCTTTGCCACGTATAAACGTGCCAATCTGATCATGCGTGATGTCGACAGACTGCTGCGCATCATCAATAATCCATCCATGCCTGTGCAGATTCTCTTTGCCGGGAAAGCGCATCCGGCGGATGAACCAGGCAAGTTGTTGATCCAGGAAGTCTACCGCATGGTCAAAAATTCGCATGCCGGCGGCCGCCTGGTATTCCTGGAAGATTATGACATGAACGTGGCGCGCTACCTGGTGCAGGGTGTGGACGTGTGGATGAACACTCCGCGCCGTCCCCTGGAAGCCAGTGGCACATCCGGTCAGAAGGCGGCTGTAAACGGTGTACTCAATTTCTCCGTACTTGACGGCTGGTGGCGTGAAGGATTCAATGGCCGCAACGGTTGGGCCATCGGTGATGAAGTTGACCGCCAGGATACCAACGAACAGGATGAAATTGACGCCGCTTCACTGTATGACACGCTGGAGAAAGAGATCATCCCGTTGTATTATGCCAATCGTTCCGCGGATAACATGCCGAATGAATGGATTGGAAAAATCAAGGAATCCATCCGCACGCTTGCCCCTCAGTTCAGCACGCGCCGAATGTTAAAAGAGTATATGGAGCAGATGTATTTACCGGGAATGAACGCGAACCCGGATGAAATTGAAGAGGTTGAGGAAAGCAGCAAGGTATGAATTTTAGCGTCATCTCCTCCCCACAGGCCTGGTTGTTTGCCCTGCTGATCTTCATGCTGCGGGTGGGAGATATGTCACTGGATACCCTGCGCGTGCTGTTTGTGGTGCGCGGACGAAAAGGTATCGCCTGGATACTGGGATTTTTTCAATCGCTTCTATTTGTCATTGCCATCACATCTGTACTGTCGCAACTGGATAACCCGCTGAATATCCTGGGATACGCCGCGGGTTTTGCCACAGGGAATGTGCTGGGCATGCTCATCGAAGAGCGTTTAGCCGTCGGGCATATCCAGTTGACCATTTTCAGCATCAACCGCGGGGCGGCGGTATGTGATGCCTTGCGCATAGCCGGATTTGGCGTGACCGAGATTCCCGGCCGTGGAAAGAACGGCACCGTGTCTGTCATCCTGACCAACGTTTTCCGCAAAGATGTCGACCGGCTGGAAACCATCATACTTGAAACCGACCCCGAGGCGTTTGTCACCCGAGAGGATGTCCGTCCCATGCGGCGGGGTTTCTGGCGGGCTTAATCGGGTTTGAGTGCGGAGGGTTTCACCCGCACGTGCAATCCATCCACCGCGGTGATCACCACCTGACCTTGTCGGAGGACAGCCGGGCTGTTTGATTCCAGCACCGCGCTCCAGCGTTCCCCGGCCACCTGAACTTCACCCTCCGGGTTGATGTCAGTCACGGCGTAGCCGGTTTTTCCCACCATGGTTTCAATCCCGGCAATGACCGGTTTCTTCTGTGCCAGAATCCCCAGACTGACCACTCCGAAAAAGAAAGCGCCCAGAACAAACCCCGTGCCGATGACCAGCGGGATGGATACCGCAGGGTAACCGGGGAGGCGAATGCTGTTAAACAATACCAACGCGCCAACAATGAACGAGACCGTTCCGGCGGCCGTCAGGGCGCCATGCGTGGGGGCTTTGATATCCAGAATAAATAAGACAAACGCGGCCACCATGAACACCAGACCGAAAAGATTGACGGGCAGGATGCCCATGCCATAGATGGCCAGAGCGATACAGATTACTCCCAGAAAACCGGCCACCCAGCCGCCGGGAGATGATATTTCAATAAGTACCGCCTGCGCGCCAATGGCCAGTAGCAGGAAAAGCAAATTGGGGTTGGTCAACATCATCAACAGACTTTCGATCAAGGATAGATCGAACGTTTCGATGTTCGCGTTGCTGACGATCAATGTCGTAGAGGAATCACCTGCAAGTGTGACTCTACGTCCATCCAATTTTTTCAGTACATCTTCAGGAGAGTCGGCCAAAATATCCACCAGACCGGCATTCACTGCTTCCGTTGCTGATACCGCCCGGGCGGATTCAATGGTCGCCTCGGCCAATTCAACGGCCTTTTGCCCTCGGCCGGCAGCCAGGCTGCGGACAGTGGCTTTAAGGATCTCTTTTACCTTTGATTCCATGGTGGCGCCAATATCTTCGCCGCTGGACCCTACCGGACTGGCCGCCCCGATGGCGGTTTCGGGGGCCATGGCGGAGGCGTGCCCGGCCAAGGTGATGATCGTCCCGGCGCTGCCTGCCATGGCTCCACGCGGGGCGATATACACAATGATCGGTACTTTGCTGGAACGAATTTCCGTCACCACCCGGTTCATTAACTCAATACTTCCACCCGGTGTATTAAGCTGAAGCATCAGGGCATCATACGATCGGTCTTCCGCGTTCTGAATGCCGCGGTCAATATAGTCAACCATCACCGACGTGACCGGCCCGTTATACGTCAACAGCAGCACTCGGGAATTTGTCCCGAGGGCGGAGGTTGTCGTGAAGATTATCGCCAGGCATCCGGCAATAAAGCCAGGGATGAGGATGTTTTTTATGAGTGATTTGGGAAAAAATGGTTTCATAAACCCATTATACGCAGTCTACCGCAGACAGCCATGCCGTATATATGGTCTTTTGAGTCATCACATATAAGATTCTTCTAAAATGTTAATATTTTTCATGCAATTTAGGCTTATCCTAGGCAGGAATAAGAATTTGCGCCAGGAGAGTGCGATATGGGAAAAATTATTGGTATTGACCTGGGTACAACCAACAGCGTTGTATCTGTTATGGAAGGCGGAGAACCCGTAGTCATTTCGACGGCAGAAGGCTCACGCCTTTGCCCATCAGTGGTCGCGTTCAGCAAGAACGGAGAACGGCTGGTGGGGCAGACTGCCAAACGTCAGGCGGTCATCAATTCGGATAACACGATATCTTCCATCAAGCGTTTCATGGGCCGCCATTATGATGAGGTGGAGCAGGAACGTAAAATGGTTCCGTATTCCATTGTGAAAGGCGCCGGTGGTGACGCGCGGGTAAAGATTCCGCAGACCGGCAAGGAATACACGCCGCAGGAAATCTCGGCCATGATACTGGCCAAACTGAAGACGGATGCGGAAGCCCATCTCGGGCAGCCGGTAACCCAGGCTGTGATCACCGTACCGGCGTATTTCAATGACAGTCAACGGCAGGCAACCAAGGATGCCGGCCGCATAGCCGGGCTGGAAGTGCTGCGCATCATTAATGAACCAACGGCTTCCGCTCTGGCGTACGGACTTGAGAAAAAGTCCAACGAAAAGATTCTCGTCTTTGATCTTGGCGGCGGTACGTTTGACGTATCCGTTCTGGAAGTTGGCGACGGCGTATTTGAGGTCAAATCCACCAATGGGGATACCCATCTGGGTGGAGATGACTGGGACGAGCGCATTGTCAACTGGCTGGCAGATGAATTCAAGAAGGATCAGGGTATCGATCTACGGCAAGACCGCCAGGCGCTGCAACGACTGCGCGAAGCGGCTGAAAAAGCCAAGATCGAGCTATCTACGTTGATGGAGACGGATATCAACCTGCCGTATATCACGGCAGATGCCAGCGGTCCGCGCCATCTGCAGATAAAACTCAACCGTGCCCGCTTTGAACAGATGACAGCCGACCTGCTGAATCGGTGCAAAGCTCCGTTTGAGTCCGCTTTGAAAGATTCGGGTTTTTCCGCGAAAGATATTGACGAGGTTGTCCTGGTGGGAGGTTCCACCCGTATGCCCATGGTACAGGACCTGGTGCGTTCATTGACCGGCAAGGATCCAAACCGGGGTGTCAACCCGGATGAGGTGGTGTCGGTCGGTGCGGCTATTCAGGGCGGTGTGCTGGGTGGTGAGGTCAAAGATGTATTGCTGCTTGATGTAACACCGTTGACCCTGGGTCTTGAAACTCTGGGCAGCGTAATGACCCCGCTGATCGAACGAAACACGACCATCCCGGTTAAAAAGTCGCAGGTGTTCTCCACAGCGGATGATAACCAGACAGCCGTGGACATCCATGTGCTGCAGGGTGAGCGCCCGATGGCCGGTGATAATATGAGCCTGGGACGCTTCCGTCTGGAAGGCATCCCCATGGCGCCGCGCGGCATCCCGCAAGTGGAAGTCACCTTTGATATTGATGCCAATGGCATTTTGAACGTTTCAGCCAAAGATAATGCCAGCGGCCGCGAACAGAAGGTCACCATCACGGCTTCCACCAACCTGAACAAGGCGGAAATTGACCGCATGATGAAAGACGCCGAAGCCAATCGCGCAGAAGATGCGCGTCGCAAGTCAGTGGTGGAAGTGCGTAACCAGGCGGATACCGTCGCGTACGCTGCCGAGAAGATGATGAAAGATAACGGTGGAACGGATCACGGCGCTTTGCAGGAAAAGGTTGCCGCGCTGCGCCAGGCGATGAACGGGGAAGACATTTCGCGCATGCAAAGCCTGATGCAGGAAGTCCAGCAGGCCGTCCAGGCGGCGGCTCAAACCGCCCCAACCGGTGAACCGGAAGCCGAGCCACAGACCACCCGGCAGGGTGATGTGGTGGACGGCGAATTCAAGGAAGCATAAGATTTGAATTTAGACCTTTAGGGTTTTCAAAACCCTAAAGGTCTTTTTTTTATTTTTTACACGCGCTGTTCGCCCACTTAAAGAAACGCGGGCAATAGGCCATGGAAACTTCATGTTTTCCCGCTTCGAGCCGCACACTCTTAAATGTGCCGAATAACCTCTCGATTTTTGCGGGTTTCCCGTCCACAGTGGCAATCCAATTCTCATCCCAGTTGTCGACAAAAGTCAGGTATCCGTTTTCAGGAACATTGACATCGACCAGCAGGTGATCGCCGGTGTAATCATGTACCACCGGTTCAATCGAAAATCCATGTGCGTCCATGAGGAAATTCGCGATACTTTTCTGCTCGATGGAACGGCTGAAGAAGAAACGATTCCCGTCTATCACACCCAGCAATACGTCCCGCAGGGGGGTGTCATTTTCAGGCTGGAAGTAGAAATCCTGGTAGCGCGCGAAGTGCCACTTGGGCGGACTGCCAACCGAGAAGGATGGCGAGAGGGTCAGGGTTGAGTCTTCATTCTTACGCGGGGTCCCAATGGATATTTCCGTCATCCGTTGATAGTTGCCTGGCTTACGAATTTCACGGGTTACAAAACCATTGTTCCATAACCACGGTCCGCCATACCAGAGATTCGCGAGTGAGAAAAGCCCAAGTCCGGCGGCCAATACCAATTTCTGAGAAGGTTGAATAAAAAATTTCCAGAGTAGAAGAAGAACAAGAATCCCGGAAACCAGGCTGAAGGCCATATATGAATAACTGTATACCGCGGACAAGGAAAGCGGGTCAGGGATCACGTTTTGATGCAAAACGTTCGCCGCGGTTTGGATGAGGTTCATCACGCGGGGGATGAAATACAGTTCCCAATACTCATCCATCGAGCCGCGTGAAAACGCCACCCATTGGAAAACCAGACTGAAAACAGTTACAGCGGCCAATGGCAGCCAGCTCCACAGGGCGACCCGCGATTTTCCGGAAACCCGGTAACCCAGAACACATTCAAAATCCGCCAGGGCGTAAGCCAGGAGAAGAGAAAGGCCCGGCAGCAGAGCGATGCTCAGGCGGCCCCAGCCGCGAAGCGCGGAAAATTCGGGAAGAATTTTGTAAAAAAACAGGAACAAATAGGATTGTTCCCCATAGGAGATGTAGTTGAGAAAGACCAGCCAGCCCAGCAGTGCGGCTTTTACCGGCCAGCCGCGGCGTTCGGTTACCCCGGTGGGTTCGGTTTCACCGGCTGCCTTCTGCGGATGGGCCAGGTAGAGGGTCATCAGAGCCAGCCCCAGCGCGCCAAAGTAGAACCAGCCTTCCGGACGGGCGGCTGTGGGATACACCAGAGACTCCAGCGTGTCCTGGAAATCGAAGGGATACATGGTGGCATGCTGGAAGTCATCTCCCGCGCGGCCGGAGGTCTGGGTGATGGTTTGGCTCATATGCCACAGATAAGGCGCGCAAATTAACACCGCAGCCAGTGAGGCAGTGAGAAATCCGGAAATGAACCGCCGCCAGTCTGGTTGTTCCATGGCAAATATCACCTGCCTGACCCGCGGGATGAGCATGAAAACAAGGTAGGGCGCCGCCAGAAAGGGAAGGTAATATACATAGTACGGATAGCCGGCCGTGAACAGGCAGATCAACGAGAAACACAACCCGGCGGACCAGCGCCAGATGGTCTTCCAGTCTCGCGTGGTGAAAAGTTTCGTTAATGCCAGCAGAATCCACGGATACCAGGCGGCTTCATGTGCCGCGTTGGTAAAACGAAGCAACTCTGTCATTTTGTAGCTGAGTGCCATGGTCAGGGCGGCAATAACAGCATGACGTTTTTCAACACGCAACGACCGCAGCCAGACGTACAACCCGAGAGAAAACCAGCTGATGGCGGCAACCGTGTAAACCTGGTGATCCAGCCGGGTGTAACCACCGTTTATCTTATAGAAGAATGCCAGAATCAGATTGAACGGATAGATGGCCTGCGCGAGCGGATTGGAAAAAAATGGATAGCCGGCGCCTTCGGAAGGTGACCATAACAGGAAATGGCCGTTGGACAGATAATCCAGCAGATAGGTTTTGTAAACATAGTAAAACGGGCCGAAATCATTCCCCAGGGCGACATTATGCCCGGCCAGGGTGGTGATGTAAGGCAGCAGGAAAACCATCGGCACAACGGCCGCCAACGTCGCCGCAGCCTGGCGGGATAACAACAGGTAGAAAACCGCGGTCAACAACACTACCTCGCACAACGCGAGAAGAATGGAGAGAAACCCAAACAGAATGGATGGATTCCCCAGCGAGGCAGGGAAGGGTTTAAATACTATGTAATCAGGCAGTGGGGCGAAAAGGTCAAGCGAATGGGTTTGCCCCTGGAGCGTGATGGTCGCTGAGCCCTGTTCAGGCAGGTTAAAAAAAACCAGCTCGACCGGCACATCCAAATTCCCCGCAAACGTTAAACGGTCGGGTTCGGTCCCCGTTTGTATCCAGCCATAATCACTCAATTGCCACCCACCGGATGGCTGGAATTGATCCAATGGTATGGTTTTGTTTCCTGAAAGTACTTCGACCAGGCGTGTCTGTTCCGGGCCGCTGATTTCAATCTGGAAGGCGGAAGAAAACACGGGTGGCTGCCAGTGGAAAACCACGAGGCAAATCAATGCAGCGAGTCCGCTCAGAAAGAGGATCTTTCCACGGACATCTTTCCTGACGATCAACGAAGGCCATTTATTTGTCAAAAGCCTGAGAAGAATAAAGATCACAAACCATATTGCAGTGATCAGGCTGATCTTCTGAAGTAGAGGTTTGTGAAATACATCAAACCACCGGCAGGCGATGGAGTACGCGGCGGGAAAAGAAAAAATTGCGATGTACAGGCGTTCCCATGCAAATAACCGATTTCTCATGCAGGTTATTATAGCCGAGGCGAAAATATTCTCAGAAAGCGGGTGATATAATCCCGATATGTCAATAACCACACCCCGCAGGCGCAGGAGACGGCGTTCCAATCTCCCACAGATCATACTTGCTCTGATCGTTGTAGCCGCCATCATTTATTTCATCCCTCCGGTAAAAACCCGTGTGGATGGGCGTCTTTACCTGTGGCGGCTGCAATTCCTGGCGTTGGTTCGTGCGCCGGAAAAAGAGGAGTTTGTTCCACAACAGAATGTTACGCCGGCTGACACACCGGTGGTTACCCTGCCGGCAACTCTCACTCCCACCAGCGCTCCGACGCTGGTACCCGAGACGGGTACACCGGTTCCATCGCTTGTTCCGACGAGTTCCGCCACCCCGCTTCCTTCTCAGGTCGTTCTCAAAGGTGTGCGCTACATGGATCAACACGGCATCCATAATTACTGCGCGCCTTCCACTCTGGGCATGGCGCTTTCCTACTGGGGGTGGAAGGGTACACGTACCGATGTGGGTAAAGCGGTCAAGCCCTATGATGAAGATTACAATGTGATGCCCTATGAACTGGCGAATTACGCTGTCAACAATGCCGGTTTGCAGGCTGTCACGCGCATTGGCGGCACAGTTGACCTCGCCCGCAACCTGGTGGCCGGAGGATTCCCGGTATTGGTCGAAGTAGGTGAATATCAGCTTGATCTGGCCAATGCGGTGAGCTGGATGGGTCATTACCTGCTGATCACCGGTTATGATGATGCGAAAGGCGAGTTTATCGTTCAAGACGCATATAAAGGTCAGAACCAGAAAATCAAATACGCCAATCTGGAAAGCGACTGGCGGAATTTCAATTTTGTGTATGTGGTTGTCTATCCTCAGGATAAGGAACCACAGGTTCAAGCCATTATGGGTGCCATGTGGGATGAAACCACAGCCAACCGGGCAGCGTATGACCGTGCCAATCAGGAAATTGGCCAATTGACAGACATCAACCTGTATTACGCGTGGTTCAATCGGGGGACTGCCATGGTCAAACTGCAGGATTACGCGGGTGCGGGGCAGGCGTATGACCAGGCGTTTGCTATTTACAAAACCCTGCCCGAAGATACTCGTCCGTACCGCATGGTCTGGTATCAGACCGGACCTTACCAGGCGTATTACTACTCCGGCCGCTATCAGGATGTGATCAGTCTGGCGGATCTTACACTGAGCCTGACCTCACACCTGGGGTTGGAAGAATCCAATTACTGGCGCGCCATGGGGTATGCCGCCATCGGCAAACGCGATCTGGCTATTAAAGACCTGCGCACCAGTCTGGATATCCACCCGAATTTTGAACCCAGTCTGCTGGAAATGCAGGCACTTGGAGCGAATTAAGCTCCCTAAAATTTTCTTGTAAATGTGATATTCTTAAATAGAAAAGGCGCGCCTTTGTCGCGTTTGTTTGCCTGCTTGAAATACCTTTTATCCCAAAATCTGTCTGCATACCATTAAGAATTGAACGACACATAAACCATGCGAATTCTTCATTTTGCCGATGCTCATATTGATATAGCCAGCCAGAGAAGACGGGATCCTGAAAGTGGGATGCCCATTCGCGTGCTGGATTTTCTTAAAGCGCTGGATGCCATTATCGACACAGCCATAAACGAGAAAGTGGACCTGGTGCTCTTTGCCGGGGACGCCTACAAAGACCGCACGCCCGTACCCACTTACCAGCGGGAATGGGGCAGACGTATCATGCGGTTGTCGCAGGCCGGCATTCCCACATTGCTGCTGGTGGGCAACCATGACCTGCCGCCAACCTCAAACCGCGCCAACGCGTTGCAGGAATTTGACACGCTTTCGGTTCCGCATGTCACCGTGCTGTCAAAACCCAGATTTCTCAAACCGGCTGATCTGGGAGGCCTGCCATTGCAGGTTATAGCCCTTCCATGGATCTCACGATCAGGGATGATGGCTACCCTGGCCGAGCGGGGGGATACACAAAGCGATGCCATCGAAGAAATTGGCAAGATATTACATTCTATTGTGACCGAATGGATGAATACGTCTGATCCGGCTTATCCGCTCATCCTGACCGCGCATGGCATGGTGGACGGCGCCGTATTGGGATCGGAGCGTACCATCAGCCTGGGGAGCGATCTGACCTTCCCTGGCGCGCTGATGCGTGACCCGCGGCTGGCCTATTCCGCGCTGGGGCATGTGCATAAATACCAGGACTTGAACGCCGGAGGACAGCCGCCGGTGGTTTACTCGGGGTCAATTGAACGTGTTGATTTTGGCGAAGTCCAGGATGACAAAGGTTTTGTCATCGCCACTGTGGAAAAGGATAAGCCAACCGTTGTCGAACGGCGGGTGTTAAATGGCCGCAAATTCATAGACCGCTATATTCGGCTGGAAAATGCGGAAGATGTCGCCGCGAAAACCAGGGAAATCATGCCTTCACGGGATGAAATGGATGGAGCCATTTTCAGGCTTACAATGGATTATCAACGTGACTTGGAACCCCAGATCGATGAGGCTTCCATCAGGGAGTCCGCTGCATCAACATTGGAGTTTCACCTGGTGCGAAAAGTGAGAATGGAAGCCCGTTCACGGGTGGCTGACGGCGTGGGCATGAGCCAGATGAATATGCCGGATCAATTGGATACCTACTGGAAAGCGTCTAAAGTTGAACGGGAAGATCGGGAAATTCTCAACAAACTGGCGCGATCCATATTCGCGTCAGTCGATGGTGTAAATGATGTTCAGGCCTGATCGAGTTTTAGGGGAGATGGATGAACGGTAACTGGCTCGAAGTACTACTGATTTTTTTCATGATCTTTCTAAACGGTCTCTTTGCCATGACCGAAATAGCCCTGGTGTCTGTACGCAAATCGCGCGTGGAACAGCAGGCGGAGGATGGCAACAGGGACGCGAAAACAGCCCTGGAATTGATCGAATCGCCGAACCGTTTTCTTTCCACCGTACAGATCGGAATATCCCTGGTGGGCGTGTTTGCCGGTGCTCTGGGCGGCGCCAGTTTTGCCGACCAACTGGCCGTCTGGCTGGATAAAATTCCCGCGCTGGTTCCCTACAGCCATGGTATTTCGCTGGTCATAGTGGTGTTGATCATCACCTATTTCTCGCTGGTCATCGGCGAGTTGATCCCCAAACGTCTGGCGTTGCAGTCTTCCGAAAAGATCACCCTGGCTATGGCCAGGCCGATGAAGTTCCTGTCGCGATTGGTTTCGCCCGTGGTGAACCTGCTGGCCAGCTCAACAGAACTGGGCTTGAAATTATTTGGCATCAAAGGTAACCAGGAATCACCGGTCTCGGATGAAGAGATCATGCTGCTGGTAGAGCAGGCTCGCGAGACTGGAACCGTGCAGGACGTGGAACAGGACATGGTGGAAAGCGTTTTCCGCCTGGGCGACCGCCGGGCGGACGCCATAATGACTCCGCGCGTCGATCTGGTCTGGTTGGACCTGCAGGAATCGCTGGATGAGAATATCAGAAAGGTGCTGGCATCCAGTCATTCCCTTTTTCCGGTGGGTGACGGCAGTCTTGATGATGTCACCGGCATTGTGCGTGCCAAGGAACTGGTAGGCCGCAAACTGAACGGTGAAGCCGTCGAGTTGGCCAACCTGGTAATACCCCCCACATTTGTTCCGGAAAGCATGCCGGCGCTAAAAGTGCTGGAACTGCTCAAAATTCCCGGCAACCGCGCCGCGCTGGTGATCGATGAATATGGCGGGCTGCAGGGAATGATCACGCTGTCAGATGTGCTTCAGGCTATCATCGGGGATGTTCCTGTTCCCGGTGAATCATTTGAACCGCAGGTTGTGCGGCGCGAAGATGGCTCTTACCTGTTTGACGGCCAGCTTCAAATCGACATGCTCAAGGATATCCTTGACCTGGACGAATTACCGGAGGAAAACCATGCCGGCTTCCAGACACTGGGCGGATTTATGATGAATCAAATGGGAGAAATCCCTTCCGCCGGCCAGCATTTTGAATGGGAAGGCTTGCGGTTTGAGGTGGTGGATATGGACGGCCGCCGGGTGGATAAAGTGCTGGTAACACCGGTGGAAACCCCCGAAGAATACGAATAGACGGAGACATCGATGATCCCTGTTCACATGCAAATCAAGGGATTCTTATCCTACCGGGAAGAGGCGGATATTGACTTTTCCCACTTTAACCTGGCCTGTATTTCCGGGGCAAATGGTGCCGGGAAATCGTCCCTGTTGGATGCCATGACCTGGGTGCTGTTTGGCAACGCGCGGCGAAGTGACGATTCTGTGATTAATATGGCATCAGATTCCGCGCGGGTCATTCTGGAGTTCCTGTATGAAGGGGCAACCTATCGGGTAGTCCGGGAAAAATTTCGCAACAAGACAGGAACACTGGAGTTTAATGTTCGCATGGCAGATGGACGTTGGAATGTTCTGACCGCAGAATCCATGCGCAAGACCGAAACGAAAATCAATGAGACCCTGAAGATGGATTATGAAACGTTCATCAACGCTTCGTTTTTCCTTCAGGGAAAAGCTGACCAGTTCGCCCAGCAAAGGCCATCTGAGCGCAAGAGGATTCTGAGCTCCATCCTGGGATTGGAACGGTGGGAAATGTACAGGGAAGAGGCCGCATCCCGCCGGAAGGGGATTCAGGCTGAAATTGAACGACTGAATGGTAGTCTGGGTGAGATTCAGGCAGAACTGGGGGAAGAAGAAGAGCGGAGGAAGAAACTGGCTGCACTGGAAAAAGAATGTGATCAGATTTCCCGTGAACGCGGTACATTAGAGACATCTGTTCAAAGCAATGAGCGCCTAGCAATCGCCCTGAAAAACCAGAACGATGCCATCAATCGTATGGATACCGACCTGAGAACATTCACAACCCGGCGCGACCAACAAACCGCCAGTATGAATGACCGTCAGCAGGAGATCAACAAAGCAGAATTGCTTCTGGCCGGAGAAGCGGAAATAGAAAAAGAGTACAGGCAATGGGAATCTATTCGTTCGGAAAAGGAACGGCTGGACGTACTTTCTTCGCGGTTCCATCAACTGGATATGCAACGTCAGTCCCCGATGCGGCAGATCGCGGAAGAAAAAGGGCGTCTGGAACAGGAAGCCTCCAGTTGGCAACGGCTTCAGGATGACATTAGTACGGCGAAAAAGAATCTTGAGGCGTTGGAGAAAGGTCTGCCTTCACAGGACGTGCGTTTTGCGGAGTTAACCACCCTGGCGGAATCCCGCCCCGGTGTGGAACGTGAACGTGAACTCGTATTGGACACAAAAGCCCGTCTGGAAGCCGAAAATGGCAGTTTGAAAACCAGTATGGATGATTTGCGTGACCGCATGGATCAACTGCAAGCCGCCGGTGGCGCGGATTGCCCATTGTGCGGGCAGGCGTTGACCGCGGATCATCGGCAGGAGTTACTGGCCAGCCTGCAAAAAGAAGGCCGCGCGCAGGCAGATGCCCACCGGGCAAATCAGCAGCGTATTAAAGAGAAAATGGCGGAAAACGCCGCGCTTGAAACCCGCCTTCGTGAATGCGATCAAGCCTTACGGGAAGCGCAGGAAGTCCGCCGCGCGTTGGATCAGGCTCACGCGAGCATTGAAATGTTGAAAAAGAAGATCCAGGATTTGGATGCTGAGGCAGCCAGAGCCGGGAAAGCCCACGACCTGGTTGCGACCGGTCAGTATGCCGCTGAGGCTCACGCGTCAGTGAATGCGATTACGCGTCAGATGGACGATCTCGGGTTTGACCCGGCCCAACTGGAATCCGTGACCCGTCAGGAAGTGGAATTGCGGGCTGTGGCAGAGAAGAAACAGGCTATCGCGGAGGCAAAAGCCAGCCTTGAACCACTCAAACGTGAAATGGTATCCATGCGTGACCAACTTGCGGAGACCGCCGCTGAGATCACCCGGCGGGAGAAGGAACTGAAGGAAGCCCGCGAACGTCTGGAGGAACAATCCAGCGGTTTGCCTGATCTTGTTGCCCTGCGACGGGATTTGGACAACCTGAAAGACGAGGAAAACAGGTTGAGGTCTGCGGTTGGCGAAGCCCGCCAGGATGTCCTGGTGTTGGAGAAGCAGCGCGAGCGTCTGCAGCAAAACATGGAGAAACAATCCGTGTTAAATCAGGAAATTGTCCGCCTGAGAAATTTGGAAAAAGCCTTCGGCAAAGACGGTGTTCAGGCGTTACTTATCGAGGAAGCGCTGCCTGAGATTGAAAGCCAGGCGAATGAGATTCTGGATGGATTGAGCGGCGGCAGTATGTCTGTGCAGATTGCCACCCAGAAAGATTACAAAGACCGCAATCGGGATGATAAACAGGAAACTCTTGACATTCTGATCAGCGATAACGCAGGAAGCCGTGCGTATGAATTATTCTCCGGTGGCGAAGCGTTCCGCGTGAATTTTGCCATCCGTCTGGCGCTTTCAAGGATACTGGCCAAACGGGCCGGGGCCCGCCTGCAAACGTTGGTTATTGACGAAGGTCTTGGCAGCCAGGATGTCGACGGCCGCCAGCGTTTGATAGAAACAATCAACCAGGTGAAGGCAGATTTTGCCAGAATTCTGGTGATCACCCATCTGGAAGAGCTGAAGGATGCCTTCCCCGCGCGCATTGAGGTGGAAAAGACACCACTTGGCTCGAAGGTGAACGTGTTCGATGACTACTCCTGATGTTCGTCTGGGTGTATTGCAGCGTGTTTTAACCGACTACCGCGTGCCTTTCTTTGACCTGCTGGCGGATGTCTTTCCGGCCGGTGTGGAAGTGGCTTCTGGTGAAGCCCGCCCTGAGGAACAGATCAAACCGGGGCAACCCCGGAAAGCCAGGCAGTACAATCTGCGAAACATTCATATCATGAAAGGCGGACTGTACCTGTGCCAGCAGCGCGGGGTGATCGAATGGCTGGAAAAATTCGACCCGCAGGTGTTGATTGCCGAAGCCAATCCGCGTTACCTGGCCACGCCTCAGGCGGTGCGTTGGATGCACCACCGCGGGCGGCCGGTCATCGGTTGGGGGCTGGGCGCGCCATCGGGCAGCGGACTGCGCTCAAGTCTGCGGCTCACTTTCTTGAAGGAATTTGACGCTCTGTTGACCTACAGCCGGAAAGGCAAAGCCGATTACGCCGCTGCCGGATTGACACCCGAATCTATATTTGTGGCCCCCAACGCCGCCGGCTTAAAACCAGCCGGCGATCCTCCACCCCACCGCGATTCGTTTAAGAATAACCCGGCGGTGGTGCTTTTTGTGGGGCGGCTTCAGGATCGCAAACGGGTTGACCTGCTTCTGCAAGCCTGCGCGAATTTGGAACCAGCGTTGCAGCCTCGTCTCGTAATTGTGGGCGACGGCCCGGAGCGGGCTTCGCTGGAATCGCTTGCCAGACAGGTCTATCCGCGGGCGGAATTTTCCGGCGACCAACGTGGAGAGGCACTGGCCGGGTTATTCCGGGAGGCTGACCTGTTCGTTCTTCCCGGAACGGGCGGGCTGGCACTTCAGCAGGCTTTAAGTTTCGCCCTGCCGGCCATTGCCGCGGAAGGAGATGGCACCCAGGCTGACCTGGTGCGCCCGGAAAATGGCTGGCTGGTCAAACCGGGCAGTCTTGAGAGTCTCATACAGGCCCTTGGGGACGCTCTGTCAACCCCGGGGGGACTGGTGGAAAAAGGAAATGCTTCCTTCCGTATCGTCCGGGATGAAATCAACATGGAGAGCATGGCTGCCGCTTTTGAAGCCGCCGTCGCTTTCGCCTTAAAGCGGGTGACACGATGAAAATCCTTGTGGTTGCCGATGGGCGCAGCCCGATCACCCGCGGCTGGATCACAACCCTGCGGGAAGCCGGCCTGGATGTAACGCTGATTTCTACATTCCCATCTGCTCCCCTTCCTGGTGAGGAACCACCCCGGGTCATCCCGGCCGCGTTTTCCAGTCTGGCTGGCAGTCAGGCGGGTGGAAAGAAGAACCCCGGCAGCGGTACATCAAAGGGATGGATCAGCCGCTTTCGCGGGTTATTCATGGCCGGTCGGTACTGGCTTGGCCCCCTCAGCCTGGAACGTTCACGCCGGTTATTTCTTGATGTCGTGGAACAGAAAAAACCGGATATTGTGCATGCCCTTCGTGTGCCGTATGAAGGCATGCTGGCACGGGTGACACCACCCGGGCTGCCTTTTGTCGTTTCCATCTGGGGCAATGACTTGACCTTGCACGCGCACGGATCGCCATTGATGGCTCGGGAAACGCGTCTAACCCTGCGCAGGGCAGACGGATTGATGGCGGATGCCCACCGTGACCTTCGCCTGGCCGGAGAGTGGGGACTGCGATCGACAGCACGAACCTTATGTGTGCCCGGCGGCGGGGGGATCGACCTGGCGGTGATAAATAAAGCTGTTGAGGATGATCTTACGTGCACCCTGGATATCCCCGCCGACGCGCCGCTGATCATCAATCCACGTGGTTTTCGGCCGGGCAGCGTACGCAATGATACCTTTTTCAAAGCCATTCCCATGGTGCTGAATGAAGTCCCCGAAATCCTGTTCTTGTGCGCGGGAATGGCCGACCAGCCGGAAGCATTGGCGTGGATCGAACGCCTGGGGATTGAAAAGTCAGTGCGCTTGCTGCCGTTTATGAAACAGGAAGTCCTGTGGCGCCTGTTCAGGCGAGCCCGGGTGAGTGTGTCCATCAGCCAGCACGACGGCACCCCCAACTCGCTGCTCGAAGCCATGGCGCTGGGATGTTACCCGGTGGTGGGTGATATTGAATCAACCCGCGAATGGATAACCGACGGAGAGAACGGCCGTCTGGTGGATGCCGGCGATGCCGAAGCTGCTGCCCGGGCCATAGTGCAGGCGATGCAAAATCCACCATTATGGCAGGCGGCTTCAATCAAGAACAAGGAGATTATCGCCGCGCGTGCAGACCGGCAAACCCTGGTGCCGGATATCCGCGCGTTTTATGAAAGACTCAAATCTTAAGGGAGGGAACGGTGAATAAAGCTGATTTAATCGAAATGATCATTCATGAACGCGGGGAACTTGAAGCCGTCATCAATCAACTTTCACCAGCTCAAATGGAAACCCCGACCATTCCAGGTGGATGGACCGCAAAGGAGGTGATGGGGCATATAACCTTCTGGGAAAAGACGCTGCTGTCTGATTATGCCTGTCTCAGGCGTGGCGAACCGGTCAGGGAACTGAATGACGGCGCGGAGATGGACACGTTGAATGACGGTGTGCGGAAGAAAATCTCCGGAATGGAACTAAACCGGGTAACAGAGGAATTTCAATTATCCGGCCGGACATTCGTAGACTGGTTTCATACCCTGACGGTAGCAGAATTGGAGCGGCCATTCATGTACAAGATGAGCCTGGTGGAATTTATCGAAGAAGTTTCCTGGAAGCATTACAGGGAACACCAGGAAATGGTCACTGCAACGCGCGAACTCCGTTAACCACCTGTTGCCACGCAAATTTTTATAAAATAACCGGATGGTGAAAAACATTATAATAATTCAGGTCTCCTTTTTCATTATGCGCAACCGGGGGCTTTTTTACCATTTTGCCAGACTGTACCTGACTTTGCCGGAAATATGTATCAAATGAGCCAACCCCAGGAAATCCAGAACGAATCGGACTATTCTGACGAGAACCTTCCGCCGGAGGTTCGTCAAAAATTGCATGACATGCAAGAACGGATCAACCAGTTGGAAAATGAACTGAAGGAAACGCGCCCGAAAAAACCCTGGAAACCGGTCTTCACGAAAAATCACGCGTACTTTTTGGCGGTTTTGGTGCTGGCCATCCTGCCGCCGGCTTTGGTGGTAGGAGATCGCTGGTTAAACATCATCAATCCTGCCATGCTGTATGACATCTGGTGCAAAAACCGGGTACTGTGTAACAGTGCGGTTCCTTCGTATTTTTTGATCATTGTGCTATGCATGATCCTGTTGCCGTTCGTTATTTATCAACTTCGAAATCTGTCAATCGCTGTGGATGAGCATGCCATTCAACCGCTTGAGACCAGGCGGGTGGGAGTAAACCAGGCAAAAGCAGGCACTATTTATAAGATTATCGCGGCGATTGCCTTCATTTTTATCGCAGGAAATTGCCTGTACACCCAGACCATACCGGGTTGGGAACTGGTTTATGTGTGGCTCTGTTTGATCACCGGCTACCTTTTTGATACATTTTCCATTGAATCTCTAAAGGAAAACTGGCGAAACAAAGGCGCGTTCTGGCTGGCTGTACTCTTTTTCCACTTCAGCCTTATTGGATTATTGGCAGGTATTTACGGAAAGCCGGACTTGCTGTGGTCGATGGTCTTTATGGCAATTCTGGCCACCATTAACCTGTGGAGGTTCCGTCGTGATGTTCCACCCATATTCTGGATCATGAATCTGGCCATGATCGGGTTCTGTCTGGAACTTAATGATTGGTGGACGGTTGCCCAGGGCGATGAATACGTTTTTCACACCCAGGCCTGGAATATGGCAAATTTAATGAGCTACCAGGAACTGGGAAAATACGTTTTCTCCTCGACTGGAGTGGGTGGACGATATCCATATTTCCCATCGATCATTCAGACTGTTTTTATGAAGTTTCTGGGCACAGAGGGGTTTGGATGGCGATTCAGCAATGTGTACCTTTGCACGTTATCGGTGGGACTTTTTTATTATTTTTGCCGGACATTCCTGTCGAAAAAGATTTCGCTCATTACGGCATTCCTGTTTGCCAGCTCATCCTGCATAATGTCATTTTCGAAAATCGGTTATGACAACCTGCAGGCACTTTTCGCGATGACACTTGTTCTGGCAGTTACAACCTGGGCGTTACGGTCTGGATGGCAGTTGGCGTATGTCTGCCTAGGCACAGCGATTGCGCTTTGCTTTTATGTGTATCCCGCCGCTCTGTTTGTTGTTCCACTGCCATTCATTTTGCTTTTTCTCTATGGCCGTCCTCTGAAAAAGGACACGATCAAAAAATGGGCTTTGATGGTGCTTGTCTGGGTGGCTTTCCTATTCCCATTGATTATTCAGCCAGGCTACTGGGTGGGCAAGGTTGCCGGTACGTTTTTCAATCAACCCAAATTGCTGGAGACATCAGGCAGTCTATTTTCTCATTTCGCCTGGAACCTGTTCTATTCACTTTTTGAATTCCTGTATGTGTTTGCTGAATCGCACTTCATTACCTCATCATATGTTGATCCGCTGACAGGCGCATGCCTTCTGGTTGGATTGCCGGTTTTGGTTTTCCAGGCGCGGAAACAAAGGTTTCCGTGGTTCATCCTGTTTGCTTTCTTTTACTTTGTCCTTACCATCGGAGCAACGCATGATCGGAACTCACCACCTCATACTCGTATGTTCATGCTCCTGCCAATCTATGTGCTGATTGCCGGCTGGGGTATCACCTGGTTGTGGGGTGTGGTTATAAATATTTTCAGTGATAACCATCGGTCAGGAGTTATCGCGGCGGCGATTCTAGCCATCGCGCTGTTTGGGGTGAACCTCTATCAGGCGTATCCGTTATCCCATGTCCGTTTTGTTCATACCGAGATGATAGAGGCACTCTTCATCCGACTGTCTGAAAAAGTGTATGCGGCAGAACCGGGAACAAACAAGACGTATGCCATCATCATGGACCCTAGCTGGGGATTGGACGGCTTTCTGATGCTGCAGCGTGTGTATCCCCATCTTGCGTGGGCGCAATTCAGGGCCGTCCAGATCACGGAGCCGGTATTACCCGAGGAAAGCAAAGCCCTGTTGAAAGAGCGCAATACAATCGTGATCCTGAAACCATGGATGCAGGAAGAATGGGTCAGGCAACTTGACGGACAAATACGCGCTTTGGACAAAGAACCATGTGATGTTCTGACGTATAACGGAACAAAACGCACGACACTGTATCACGCGAAAGATCTGCCGTACGCCTGCGCTCCCTAGATGGCAATTTTGGAAAAAGGTTCGGATTGTACAATTAGCGAACCTGCCGCGGTAAATTTGTATACTGAGTAATAAATAGCGTTCTGGAGGAAAAAATGGGATTTCTATCCTGGATAGTTGTTGGCCTTATTGCCGGATGGCTGGCTGGAAAGGTGATGCGCGGAAGAGGTTTCGGCCTGGTTGGCGATATCATTATTGGTGTGGTCGGCGCGCTGGTGGGCGGCTGGTTGTCTGAAAGTGTTCTTGGGCTGGGGGTCGGAGTCACCGGCTTCAACCTGACCACCATCCTGGTGGCTTTCGCCGGAGCGGTAGTCGTATTGTTCGTTCTCCGGCTGTTGAGAAAATAGCAGGTTTATTCAGGGGAAACCTGGCATCCTCCTCCATATTGTGATCATCTTTTTGGATTTACCATTATTAACACATGAACAACGAACAGTTCGCTCAAATGTTTGACCGCATCGCCGACTTGATGGAGATCAAGGGTGAGGTGATCTATAAAACACTGGCATACCGAAAGGCCGCCGAGAACATCCGCGCGCTGCCGGGGAGCCTGGACGCCATCCACCAGCAGGGTAAGCTGATGGAAATCCCCGGTGTGGGTAAAGCCATTGCTGAGAAGATTGAAGAAACGATCACCACCGGTAAACTGGGCTTCCTTGAACGCCTTGAGGCTGAAGTGCCGGTGGGACTGCTGGACGTGTTGCAGGTGTCGGATGTTGGTCCGCGTAAAGCGGCTCTCTTCTGGAAGCAGGCGGGGGTTACCTCGTTGACTGAACTGGAAGACGCGATCAAAGCCGGGCGCATTCGACAGTTACCCGGCATGGGAGAAAAATCAGAAGCCCGCATAATGGCCGGTATCCAAGCGCTCAAGCGCCGCGGCCATCGACTGAATCTGGATATTGCTCAGGAAATTGCCAGCCGCTGGCTGGAGTGGGTGAGAGCGCAGCCGGGGGTGGAACGGGCGGAAGCCGCGGGAAGCCTGCGACGCTGGAAGACCACCATCGGAGATATTGATATCGTCGCCGCGATTACGGATCCAGCCGGTTTGATGGCGGCTCTGGCCGCGCACCCGGATATTCAAAGGGTGCTGGGCAGCGGCGAGAATAAGACCAGTCTGGAACTACCCGGCGGGATCAACATGCAGGTATGGACACAGCCGCCGGAACGTTTTGGCACATTATTGCAATTTGTGTCAGGTTCAAAAGATCACAATGTGGCCCTGCGCACGCTGGCTCAAAAGAACGGGTTTTCTCTTAGCGAGCGTTGCATCACCGTGGATGACGGCCGCGAGTTGCTTTTTGCGGATGAAGAGGGTGTTTACCATGCGCTTGGGCTGGATTGGATACCGCCCGAATTGCGGGAAGACCACGGTGAGATCAGGGCAGCCGCCGAACACGCGTTGCCGGAATTGCTGCAGGTGGGGCAGATCAAAGCTGAAATGCATACTCACTCCAACTGGAGTGACGGGATCAATACCATTGAGGAAATGGCGCGTGGTGCCATGGCGCTTGGTTTGCAGGTCTACGCGGTGTGCGATCATTCCGGCGGTTTGGGGATTGCCGGAGGATTGAGCCCGGAACGCCTGAGGGAACGAAAAAAGGAGATCGAACAGGTTCAAAACAAACTGGGCCGTGCCATCACCATTCTGGGCGGCAGCGAAGTGGAAATCCGCGCGGATGGTACGCTGGATTACGATGATGAAACCATTGCATGGCTGGATGTGGTGGTGGCCTCATTGCATACCTCGCTGCGCCAACCAAAGGATGTGGTTACCGGCCGGTTGTTGAATGCCATTCGCCACCCGCATGTGGATATTATCGGGCATGCCAGCGGCCGCCTGCTGCCCAACCGTGAAGGCGCTGACCTGGATTGGGATATCGTTCTGGAAGAAGCCCGAAAATCCGGTGTGGCTTTTGAGATCAATGCCAGCCCATCCCGTTTGGACCTGGATGAGGTCTATGTGCGGCAGGCGGTTGAAATGGGCATTCCCATCTTCATCAACACCGACGCGCACGCGGTCAATCAACTGGAAACGATAGTTTATGGCGTGTCTGTCGCCCGGCGGGCGGGACTTACGCCCGGCTCAGTGTTATCCACCTGGGAACCGGATCGGCTGCTGAACTGGCTGAAGACTCCCAAAGCCGATCGCCATCTCACCTGATCATTAACGTGCCGAAAAACAAGCTTGACGCCCACATCCTGCGCGAGCGGCTATCACACCTCCCGATAGCCGAGATTCGGTATTTTGATGTGACCGGTTCCACAAATGATGATGCCCTTGCCTGGATTGACCTGGGCGCGCGGGATGGCAGCCTGGTAATGGCGAATGAACAAACGGCCGGCCGCGGGCGCATGCAGCGCAGATGGATCACCCGCCGGAACACATCACTGGCTTTTACGTTAATTTTTAGGCCGGAAAAAACTGATTTGATCCCTTTTAACTCCCCTCTGGGCGCGCTGGGTGTCGCCATTGCGCTTGAAAATCTGTCGGACGCACATCCGCAGATCAAATGGCCCAATGATGTACTGCTCAACGGAAAGAAGGTGTGCGGAATTCTTACCGAAGCCAGCTGGCAGGGAGACCGTCTGGCGGGTGTGGTGATCGGCATTGGCATAAATATTGCATCATCAGCCATACACCCGGAAGATGATTTCATTTTCCCGGCTGGTACACTTGAAAAGTGCCTGGAAAAACCGCCGGACCGTCTCGATCTACTCGCTGAGGTGATCCGTTTGATCTTCCTCTGGCAACCGAAGCTGGGTTCCCCTGAATTTTTAGAAGCGTGGAATCAACGCCTGGCTTTTCGAGGAAAACGGGTGAAGATCAACTGCCCCGGGCAGGAAATCTTGAATGGTGAGATACTATACATTGATCAGGATGGCTGCCTGAGAGTCAAACAGGATAACGGCGAGGAAGTTTCAATATCAGCAGGTGACGCAGGTTAAGGTATTATTATATTAAACCGGAAGGATAGACCGGGAGGTTGGATATGCTGGACGATTTTCGGAACACTTCAGATCAACCCACTCAGGAAGATACAGGCCGTTTTGATGATATGCCTGATTACAAACCCGCCACTCCGCGCTTTCTGGGAATGACGCCGTTTCAGCGCTTTATCATCATTTTCCTGTTGTTCATGCTGGTATGTGTGCTTGGTTCGTTCTGCCTGCTGGTGACAGAAAAGATCATTCCGCCGTTCTTCTAGGCCTGATAATACAACAAATGAGCCGGAGGTAATCCGGCTCATTTGTTTTAATCCACAGAATTACTTGGCTTTCGCGGGAGACTGTCCAATCGCCAGGTCTTCCTGGGTGATGCGCGCGAGGGATACGGCCAATTGTCCTTTGGTCAGATTGATGATATGCACACCGCGGCTGGCGCGGCCCAGTGAGCCGATATCTTTGACCTTCAGACGCAGCATAACGCCGCCGCTTGTCATGATGGTCACTTCGTCAGTCTCCTGCACCATACGGGCAGATACGATCAGCCCTGTTTTCCCGAGGGCTTTTTCGTCAATGGTCAAGACACCACCGGTGGCGCGGCCTTTGGTCGGGTAGCTCTTGATGGGTGTGCGTTTGCCATATCCGAGTTCGGTCAGAGTAAGCAGGAAGCCATTCGGTTCGACGACTTCCATGGATGTAACCCGATCGCCTTCCGCCAGGCTGATACCCGCCACACCGGCAGCCGGCCGTCCCATGGCGCGGATGACGGACTCTTTGATTCGAAGAGCCTTCCCCATCCTGGTCACCATGATGATCTCATCGTTCCCGCTGGTCAAACGCACCCAGCCAAGCTGGTCGCCTTTCTCCAGACCCATGGCGATCAGGCCGGAGGGGCGTACAGACGCGAATTCAGAGAGAACCACGCGTTTGATCTTGCCGTTGACCGTGGCCATGGTGAAATATTCGGCTTTATCGAAGTCCGGCACGGCGACGGCCGTGGTGATCTTCTCATCCGTGCTGATGGAAAGGATATTCTGAATGGGAATGCCCTTATCGGTGCGGTTGGCATCCGGGAACTGGTAGGCTTTTTCTGAATAGACCTTACCCTGATCGGAAAAGAACAGGATGGTATTGATACTGCGCGCCGGGATGAGCATGGCAATCTCATCCTCATCCTTCATGCCCTGGCCGGAAACACCGCGGCCGCCGCGCGCCTGGGTTTTATACTGGCTGGTTTGCGTGCGTTTGACGTATCCGCGCTGAGTGATGCTGATCAGAACAGGCACGTCCGCCTGCAGGTCTTCTTCGTCAAGTTTTTCTGACGCGTCGTGGGCAATGCGTGTGCGGCGTTCGTCACCGTATTTATCCCCGATCTGCTTCAGGTCATCTTCAATGACTTTCAAAATCTTGCGCGGATTGGCCAGCAAGTCTTCCAGGTAGGCAATGAGGGTTTTAACCTCTTTTGCCTCTTTTTCGATCTTTTCACGTTCCAAGGCTGCCAGACGGCGCAATTGCATGTCCAGAATGGCCTGCGCCTGGATCTCGGTCAGCTTGAACTTTGTCATGAGGCGCGTCTTGGCTACATCGGCATCCGGTGACTTTCGGATGGTGGCGATGACTTCATCCAGGTTGGCCAGAGCGATAAGCAAGCCCTCCAGGATGTGCATGCGCGCGCGGGCTTTATCCAGTTCATATTGGGAACGGCGGGTAATGACCGTTTTACGGTGTTCAATGAAAATCTGCAAAGTACGCTTGAGCGACAGGGTGCGCGGTTCGCCGTCCACCAGCGCCAGCAACTGAACACCAAAGGTGGATTGCAGCGGGGTGTATTTGTATAGCTGATTCAGAACCTTGCGGGGTTCAGCGCCGCGTTTCAGTTCGATGACAATACTCATACCGCGGCGGTCGGATTCATCGCGCAGGTCGGTAATGGAATCAATACGGCCTTCACGTACCAGTTCGGCGATGCGTTCGATCAGTCCGGTCTTGTTCACCATGTACGGAATTTCCGTGATGACGATGGCGAACCGGCCGCCGCGAATCTCTTCAATATGTGCCAGCCCGCGGATCACCAGACGCCCGCGGCCGGTGGAGTAAGCCTGCCGGATGCCTTCCGTGCCTACAATCACACCGCCGGTCGGAAAATCCGGTCCGGGTAATAATTCCATCAACTTATCGGGAGTGATTTTTTCGATGGACTCGTAATGCCCGATCATATAGGTGATGGTTTTGACCAGTTCCCGCAGGTTGTGCGGCGGGATATTGGTGGCCATGCCAACCGCGATGCCTGAAGACCCGTTCAATAACAGGTTGGGAAGGCGTGAGGGCAGAACCGTGGGCTCTTTTAATGTGCCATCAAAATTGTCAACGAAATCGACCGTGTTCTTCTCAATATCCAGCAGCATTTCTTCGGCCAGCAGCCCGAGACGGGCTTCGGTGTAACGCATGGCTGCCGGAGAGTCACCGTCAATGGAACCAAAGTTGCCCTGCCCGTCAACCAGTGGGTAGCGCATGGAAAAGTCCTGGGCCATGCGAGCCATGGAATCGTAGACGGCAGAATCGCCGTGGGGATGATATTTACCCAGAACTTCACCGACGATACGGGCGGATTTCTTATAGGGTGAGTTGTGGTGATTGGCCAGTCCAAGCATGCCGTACAGGATGCGGCGGTGCACCGGCTTCAATCCGTCGCGGGCATCGGGAAGGGCGCGCGCGACGATCACGCTCATGGCGTAATCCAGGTAGGCGGAACGCATTTCATGATCGATATCCACGATCGGATTAGCGTTAACAGGTTCTTCTTCAGGAATGGGATTTTCGGATGTTTTCGGAGTCATAGTCGTGCTGAATTATACCGCACTGAACTCCCTGTGAACTGCGTATAGCATTACTTCATTCGGGAAGGGATGAACCTGTCCAGAGCCAGGGTTTCTTCCTACTTGTTTATGATTGGAGTGGCATCGGGAAGGACGGCCATTCGACTGTACAGGTGGCAAGAATTGATACTCAAATAACTCTTATCCTGGCGGTGGATCGCACTGGCCGGTTACCTTATTTCACACAACCCTTTAGGCTCCTATTTGAAGGTGATTCGGGTAGGTACTTCAGTGGAAGGCACAATCTGGCTGGCGGGCGTGGCTATATCGCGGAAGGCGAAATATTTATTATATTGATGTTGTCTGGATTGCTGCTTCTTTCCATAATGATCCCGACCATTATCCACCTGACTGCTCTGCGGAACTCATCCTATGATTCGTATCAGACTCTCTCAACACGGGTTACCCATGACGACCGTCTGATCGCTTATCTACGGGAGCATCCGTTGAGCGAAGATGTCCCGATTGTTACCAATTGCCTGGATTGCCTAAACTATTCTCTGCATATCTTGAATCCGTTATATTTCAACGATGAAGCCTATTCGCACCCGTTCCTGAAGATTACCAGATCGCCTTTTTATTTGATTCTCTTTCCAACGCGTGGCTTCCATATGGAACATCGCCCGCCGAGTGGGGTATCAACGCAGACGCATCCGCGATTGGTTCAACCCTGGAAAGAATATCCGGAAGAATGTTTACCAGCACGGCTGTCGAATCCAACGCTGATGGAGTATTGATTTCCATAACTCCCGGATAATCCCGGACGGGCCTTACACAAAACCTCCATACCGGATCCAGTAAGAATAGAGTTAATCTTAGAAATTGAAAAAAGCCGAGATGATCATGATGATGACGGAGAACAGTATCTGGACGACAAACAACCCGGCGAGAATGTAGGCCAATGCAGTTATCCCCGAATTGACAGGGGTGGCAGGGATGGCCTGGTTTTCCGCCATCAGGCGGATGAGTCGGGCAGTTTCTTTGGCCGAATCAAACCGTGACCGCCTGATCGTTTCCTGAATGACCCAATCCTCTTTCAAGTCAGGAATAATGATTCGTTTCCCTGTAAAGGCATCCATGTTCGCGGCTGCCGGATTGTTAATCAACAAACTGGCAGGGATGACAAGAGCTTTGAACACGGTCAGGTCAATCGATGACAGGGATTCCATCGTCAACTCCGTTATCGGAATGTTGGGCGCGATGCGTTTGAGGGTGTCATTAATGGCTTCAACATAAACCATTTCCCCGAAAGTGATGATCCCAACAGGAAACTCTTTATGCTGGTCAGCCAGTGCCGCCTGGGAAGCTTTCCCATCGCCCCGCAAGGCCAGTAAATGATAGACCAACCAGACAATAATGATGCCCATGGTTTTTGAATCATGCAGGAAATCATCCAGCATGTTCCCGGGATTCTCGACTGTCACACGGCTGATGAGGTTGTACAGCAGCATGCCGGCGGAGGCCATCAGACCAACGACAAGCGCGAACAAGGCAAGGTAGAGGTAGCTTTTGCGAATGATTGATCTTCGGGCGTGATCTCCGGTCTCGTTGGTCAATGCCGCTTCAACCTGCATGGCCGGCCAGTTGCGCAGCCAGACAGGCAGGCCGATGATCAGCATGGCCAGCGAGTTGCTGATTGAATCGGAATAAGAGGCCAACCCGGTGGATTGCCCGATCATCTGATCGATTAAAACACCGAAGAGTTGCTGACAGGCGAAGAAAACGGATAAATTTCCCAGAAGTGCAAGGATATAAAAATAGAACCGCCGCAGGGCTGCTTTACGAAGCAGGTCATTTACATGGTCAATGGTCTGATTCCAGGCCCGTCCGAAGTACGCCCAGATGACTGCCATGGGAATCGCCAGTGCCAGTGTGGAGCTCAACCGGTTGAACAGGTCGCCGATGGTGATCGCTTCACGGTCAAGCAGAACGCGCAGGATAACCGCGATCACCCAACCCGCGCTCGTCAGCGAAAAAATCACCCCGCCAAGGGTGAGCAGATAGAGGACCACCAACCGGAAAATCGACCCATATTCCTCTGGATCATCAAGTGATTTCTGAATGACCTGCCAGTTAAATACCCACAAAGGGGCGGCAACCAGCAGTATGGCTAACCCGTTGGCTAAATTTTCACGCGTGGGATTGCCAAAACCGGTGGGGGAAAAGAAGATGAATTGCAGAATGAAAACCACGGCAAACACAAACAAGACGAGGCTGTACAGCATCCAGATGTAACGGAAAAGACGTCGCGTGCCGGGGAGGTCAGCACCCGGTATGTTGGCAGCCCATTCTCCCTTAAGAACACTTTGGAAATAGTAGAAAGTAATGGATAGAACCACAATGGCGATCAGATTATCCTGAACGGTTTGTTGTGACCCCAGGAACGCGAACGTGTTGTCCAGTTCGAATATGGGAAGTAATACACGATTGATCAGCGCAATGACATTTTGCGCGATGGGAATGAGTGTGGCCAGATAGGTGCCATACAGAAAGAACTCCCGCAACCGGCTGGCTCGCTCATCGGTGTCTTTCATTGCCTCCCGTTGAATGAATAGCCAGTGGAACAGGAACATGGGCAGGCCAACGATCAGGAAGGCCAACCCGCCGGCGATTTGATCGCCAATGTTGTTCAATGTGGCCAGATCGAACACTGTTCGCGCCAGTGTGATCACGCTCCATAGAACCACTTCAAGGCTGATGAACGCTATGAGATAAAAATAAAGGCGTCGAATGGTACGCATGGGATACTCCGTGTTATTCCGGTGTGGTTATTAATACTTCTGGTTCTCGTCGTACCAGTCATACCCCCAGAATGGGTTGGGGAACCTGCGTATCTTCCAGGCATTGTTTTGTCGCACCAGGTCTACAGTCTCGTTGAAAGTGGACCTTTCTACGAAAGGTCCGCCGTAATTGCGTTGAATGATCACGGTAACAAAGGCGGAATCACCCGTAATCGAACTGGTTCCAAAGGTCAAACCGGCGCGATTATAGGATTCAAAACTGGTGATAAAGTACTCACGGAATTTCGCGAAGTCGGGTTTATTTTTACCTTCCTGCAAATATGCGTAGGCTTTCTCAAATTCCTTTTTCTGAAGGGCGAGGACATAATTCTGAATGACACCCTGGGGCGTGTCATCTGTTGTGTAACGGGCTTCACTCCGCCGGATGAAGAACAGAGTCAACGCGATTACAACCAACACCGCGATTCCGACCAAAATTCCGATGAGAAATCGATCCTGTTTCAAATTACCCTCCCACTTTTTTATTCAATATCAGGCAAATCACTTTTTTATTGTACAGATAATAAATAAACAAACCAACCCCGGGGATAAAGTCCGGGGTTGGTCAGGCATTTCAGAAAATTTACATGCACTGGAGAGCTTGCAGGAGTTAATCCCGGAAGATGATCTGACCGTTTTCCATGGATTCGATACAAACCAGGGATACGACCGGAACACCCAGAGCTTCCAATCCCTGTCTGCCGCCTTCAAACACTTTTTCAATCAACGTGCCAATTCCGACCAGTTCAGCACCGGCAGCCTGAACCAGTCTGACCAGACCAAGGATTGTGGAACCGGATGCCAGAAAATCATCTATGATGAGCACCTTTTCACCTCGAGGCAGATAGCTCGGAGAGACGATCAGATCCACCATGTTCCCTTTGGTGTGCGAAGGCGCGACGGTGAAATACACCTGGTCAGGCATGGTGATGGGCTTATGCTTGCGCGCGTAAACCACAGGAAGGGAAAGATGCTTGCCAGCCATCAATGCCGGAGCAATACCGGAAATCTCGGCGGTTAATATGCGGTTGGCGCCGCATTTGGCAAATTGACGCGCGAATTCAACCCCGCAGGCGTCCATGAGTTGGGGGTCCACCTGATGGTTGATGAAACTATCAACGCGCAAAATTCCATTGTCGAGGTTTTTGCCCTCTTTCATGATCCGGTCTTTTAATAACTGCATGTTCGTCCTCCTGTCTGGTATGCTGTATTGTAATCTTCATTTTGCGGGTTGGATTAATTTTTCAATAGTCAAACGTGTTAAAATCTTCTCAAGATGTCTGAAACCCCTTTCATTATCCTGGCATCCAATTCTCCCCGCAGACAGGATCTCCTTTCACTCACCGGCTGGTATTACGTGTCTGTTCCTGCCAATATTGATGAGACTCCCCGGGCGGGTGAATCACCGAAAAGCCACGTCTCGCGGTTGGCGGAAGAAAAAGCCCTTGCCTGCCAGACCACACGCAAGGGATTGATCCTGGCTGCCGATACGATCGTTGTGGATGGCGAGCGTATTCTGGGGAAGCCGGTTGATCAGGCGGACGCCAGCCGTATGTTGCTGTTGTTGCGCGGCCGGGTTCATCGTGTGATGACCGCCATCGCGCTTTTTGATCGCGAAACAGGGCGCCTTGAACGCGACCTGTGTGTCACCGAAGTTCCCATGCGCCAATACACAGATGATGAGATAGCTGTTTATATAAAAAGTGGTGACCCGCTCGATAAGGCTGGGGGGTATGCCATTCAACACAGCGGTTTTCACCCGGTGGAAAATTTTAACGGGTGTTACGCCAGTGTGATGGGGTTGCCTTTATGTCATGTAAGCCGTCTTGCGGCCCGGTTCAACCTTGCTTCTTCTCCGGACATGGTGGAAGGCTGTGAGAGCATCAACCGTTATATTTGCCCGATACACAAAAAGGTGGAAAGCGGGGCGGAGGTTGGTTGACTCTGTGAAACGCGTTCACCTTCGGTTGCGAAAGTTCGTCTTATGCCTGAGCGTTGTGATCATATTGATCACCTCATGTACTCCGGTATCATTTGCGCCAGAGAACCTGGGAGTGGTAATCCCCACCCGGTTGCCTTCCACAAATTCGGTTGATGCCCAGGCTACCGTAACCCGATTCCTGGAGGCCTGGCAGGCGAAAGATTACGACCGGATGTACAGCCTGATCACGTCTGTCAGCCGGGATGCCATCTCTCGGGATGATTTTGAAAGGAAATATCGCGATACTGCTCAGAATCTGGGATTTGAAAGCCTGACTGCCTCCATCCTTTCCGTCATGCCCGGAAATCCGATGACCCAGGTGAACACACATGTTGTGTACAAAACCACGGTTTTTGGCGAACTCAGCCGGGATATTCTGATGAATGTCACCCGGGAGGATAATGACTGGCGAATTCAATGGGAAGATGGCTTGATCCTGCCGGAATTGCACGGCGGGAACTGGTTGACTTCTGAATTTGAATCCTCCGGCCGGGGGGATATCTATGACCGCAATGGTGAGTCCATTGCCGCGCAGATTGATGCCGTGGCCATCGGTGTGAAGCCGGACGACCTGATCAAACCGCAAGAGGGCAACCTGTTATTGACCTTGACGAAATTAACCGGCCGTTCCAGCGAATCCATCCTGAAGCAGATCGATGCCGGTCGTGATCAGGATTATGTCCCCATCAGCGAGGTCACCGCGCAGGCCGCGCAGAAGATGTCGGAAGAATTGAGCCTGATGAGGGGGCTGGTGATGACACCCTTCAAAGGACGCTTCTATTTTGATGAAGGCGTGGCGCCGCAAACTGTTGGTTATCTGTTAAAGATATCCCCGGAACAACTGGAAGATTACCGCCGCAAGGGGTATTCCGGCGAGGAACGGGTGGGTGCTTCCGGGCTGGAAGCCTGGGCAGAACCTCAGTTGGCCGGTATACGCGGCGGTTCGGTGTATGTGCTGGATCCCAAAGGAAACATCTTAACCCGTCTGGCGAATTCAAAATCCAAAGCGCCGGAATATATGCACACAACACTGGATAAGAATTTGCAGGTCCAGGCACAGCGAGCCATGGCAGGTTACAACGGTGCGATTGTCATCATGGAGCGGGATAGCGGCCGGATATTGGCCATGGTTTCATCCCCAGGATATGACGCGAATCTGTTTGAAACCTCGAACTACAATTCCCCGATATTAATGAATGCCGCGCTGAACGATCCTGATAATCGACTGTTGAATCGGGTTACTCAGGCAGCCTATCCCATGGGCTCTGTTTTCAAAATTGTCACCATGGCAGCCGCGCTGGAAAGCGGAGATTTTCGTTCAAATACCACATATGATTGCGGCTATCGTTTCACCGAACTAGCCGGTGTCACCCTGTACGATTGGACGTATACATACGGAAAGAGCCCCAGCGGAAAAATTGACCTGGTGGGCGCGTTGGTCCGTTCCTGCAACCCTTATTTCTGGCATATCGGCCTTGAAATGTTCCGAAAAGGAGACGCCAACGATATTGTGGACCACGCCTTGGGCTTTGGTCTTGGCAAGCCCACCGGTATTCGTGAGCTGGAGGAAGTAACCGGACAGATTTTGGATCCACGAAATGAGGGTGACGCCGTTCAACTGGCTATCGGACAGGGATCCATGCTGGCCACACCACTGCAGGTGGCGGTGATGATTTCAGCCATAGGCAATGGCGGCAATTTGTACAGGCCGTTTATCGTTTCAAAATTTACAACCGCGGATGGAGCGGTGATCAATACGTATGAGCCTGAAGTGTTGAGCAAGCTGGACGAGCGGCCGGAGATCATGGATGTTATCCGGAAATCCATGCGCAAGGTGGTTACCGATGACCATGGCACCGCGCAGGCCGCGCTGGCAGGCATCAGTGTGCCAGTGTACGGAAAAACCGGGACGGCATCCACCGCGCAGGAAGAGCCCCACTCATGGTTTGCCGGTTACACAGACGGCTCGAAAGAAACCAACAAACCGGATATTACCATTGTTGTGGTGGCGGAACACGCCGGCGAAGGTTCAATGGTTGCCGCACCCATTTTCCGGCGTGTCATGGAGATCTACTATAACGGGCGTCCTTCAAAATTATTCCCCTGGGAATCATCGTTGTATGTGACCCGTGAAATCATCCCCACCGCCACACCCACCGGTCAGGCTGAGAAGACCCAACCGGTAGCGACCGGAACGTTGAGTGCCACACCGTGAGTCAATCGTCTTTGTCAGGGTTGGTCATACGCACGCAATCCGGTTTTGCCCGGGTGCACACGGCAGAAGGTGATTTTACGTGTCGTTTGCGGGGGAAATTAAAGCAGCATCATTCATTAAGTGATATTCTGGCGGTGGGTGATATGGTTGAGATCACCACGGTTAACGCCCAGGAGGGAATGATCGAGCGGGTAAATGAGCGCAACCGGGTACTGTCCCGTCAGGCGCCGGTGGCGCGAGGCACGCATGAACAGGTGCTGGTGGCCAACCCTGATCAGGTTATTCTGGTGTTTGCCTGCGCCAACCCGGAACCGCATGTCCGCATGGCAGACCGCTTTCTCATTGGACTGGAAAAGTATGAGATACCCGCGCTGATCGTCTTGAACAAGACGGATATCGCCGACCTGCCCGCCATCCAGGCCATGTTCGGGCATTACACGGCCCTTGGTTTTCCAGTTTATTATGTTTCCGCCAAACACCATGAAGGGCTCGTGGAATTGAAATCTGAACTGATTGGCAAAATTTCCGTACTGGCTGGGCCTTCCGGTGTGGGTAAGACCAGCCTGTTGAACGCCCTTCAGCCGGGACTGGGTTTGCAGGTGCGTGAGGTCAGCCGACAGACATCCAAAGGGACGCATACCACGCAGGTAAGAGAATTATTCCCGCTGGATGAGGGCGGCTGGCTGGCCGACCTGCCAGGAATCCGCAGCCTTGGGTTATGGGATATTCAGCCTGAAGAGTTGGACGGATATTTTCGTGAGATTCGTGATCTGGTGCCGGAATGTCAGTTCAATGATTGTACACACCGCAACGAACCGGGGTGTGCCGTTCGCCGGGCGGCGGAAGAAGGAAGGATTAATCCTGCCCGCTACGATTCGTATCTTCGTCTGCGTTTCGAAGATAAGGATTGATTTGCTGAAACTCAGTCATGAAATCTGAGATTTGTTTTGATGACCAAAGGGGATGCCCTTGACCAACGCGAGACTTTTTCTAGCCATATTGACTGCTTTCATAATCTTAGCCTTATTGGCTGTATTTTTGGCTCGCCGCTCCACGTATTGGAAATTTTTCCGGTGGGATGCCATCACCGGTCCCTTACAGATTTTCATCTTCCTCATAGGATTTATTACCGGTATAGTGGCTCTGGTAGACGTGTTTTCAGGTCGGGGTTATTTGACCATCTGGTCTGCTCTGTCCGCCATTTTCTTGATGTTTGCGTTTATCGTGGGTATCAAAAAGGCAGACATCGAGTATCCGATACCGGACTATTCGCGGCAAGTTATTGATCGAACACTATCCATCACCCCTGGCGTTGAGTTCAAAATTCCACGGAAGAGAAGAGCAACAAATATGTTTTCCTATCCACTTTTCAGGATGGCTGTCTATATCTTCGTCTGTCTTCTGATTGTTTCTATTGGAGTCTACGTAACGATCAGGCCGATAAATTTGGGTAAATTAGATTTTTTGGCCGCCATCATCCTGTTTTTATTCATATATTTTGTCATCCCGGCATTCAGAATTCATAACCTTATTCAAACAGGAAAGCGTTTTCTGGAACCCGCACCGGGTACAGGTGATATTGATCATATAAAAAAGACAGTATCCGATGAAGTTCATCGTAAAAAAAATATGAAATAGCTAGTTTGACTCAACGGCTAAAAACAGATAGAATAACTACACTATCCATGCCTCCAGATGTCATCTGGAAGGCTGTGTTGTTATTTTACATAGTACTGTAATCTTCAGAAACGAGGTTGTATTTGCATGGCCGAAATCTTAAGTGTGCAAGGCCTTGAAACACAATTCCGGACCCGTGAAGGAATCGTTCATGCTGTAAATGGAGTGTCATTCAATCTGAATGAGGGGGAGACATTAGGAATAGTTGGAGAAAGCGGTTGTGGGAAAAGCGTGTCGGTAATGTCGATGCTGCGTTTGATTCCCTCTCCACCCGGCAAGGTGGTTGCCGGGAAAGCCCTTTTCCAGGGCCGCGACCTGCTGACCATGAGCGATGATGAAATCCGGCATATTCGCGGCGCCCAGATCAGCATGGTTTTTCAAGATCCGATGACCTTTTTTAATCCGGTTCTGACTATCGGAAAACAGGTTTCAGAACCATTGGAAGTTCATAACGGGATGAACAAGAAAATGGCCTACGACCGGGCAGCGCAGGTATTGGAAATGGTAGGCATTCCCCGCGCGAAAGAACGCCTTGACGATTACCCGCATCAATTTTCGGGTGGTATGCGCCAGCGTGTGATGATTGCCATGGCGTTGATCACCAACCCGCAACTATTGATCGCTGATGAACCAACCACAGCGTTGGATGTCACCATTCAGGCACAGATCGTTGAATTGGTTCAGCGTCTGCGCCAGGAGCTTGGCATGGCCATCATCTGGATCACGCATGATCTGGGAATTATTGCCGGACTGGCCAAACGGGTGGCGGTCATGTATGGCGGTTGTATTGTAGAAGAAGCGGGTGTCAAGGAACTGTATGCCAACCCTATGCACCCTTACACGCGCGGCCTTCTTGGCAGCCTGCCCCGCATGGATGAATCGGATCACCGCCGGTTGGTATCCATCGATGGCTTACCGCCCATCCTGATGGAAAAACCAAAAGCCTGCCCATTCTTGTCGCGTTGTACCTATTCTGTGGAACACTGTAAATCAGAAAATCCCGCGTTGATAAATCTATCCCCACATCATAAAGTGGCCTGTTGGGTGGATCCCAATACGGGAAGGGAATACTAATGGCAGAGCGAGAAGTCTTACTTAAAGTTGATCGATTGGTAAAGTATTTCCCTATCATGCAGGGATTTGTATTTAAGTCACACAAAGGAGACGTCCACGCTGTAGATGATGTCTCTTTTGATATTTTTTCCGGGGAAACTCTTGGCCTGGTGGGTGAATCGGGTTGTGGAAAGTCCACGACTGGCAGAACTATACTTCAGCTTTATCGTCCAACCTCCGGCCATGTCTTTTTCAAAGGACAGGACCTCGTGACGATGAGGGGTGAGAGCCTGCGGAAAAACCGCAAGAAAATGCAAATGATCTTCCAGGATCCATATGCCAGTTTAAATCCACGAATGAAAATCGGCGACATCATCGCGGAGCCAATGATTATCCATAGGACGCATAGTGGAAAAGAATTATGGAACCGGGTACTGCATTTATTGGAACTGGTGGGTTTAAACACGGCATTTGCCAGTCGGTATCCACATGAATTTTCAGGTGGGCAGCGTCAGAGAATTGGCATTGCCCGCGCGCTGGCTCTTGATCCTGAGCTGATCATATGCGATGAGCCGATTGCGGCGTTGGATGTATCCGTTCAGGCACAGGTCGTGAATTTACTGGAAGACCTTCAACGTGAATTGAAATTAACATATCTATTCATCGCGCATGACCTGTCCATGGTTAAGCATATCAGCAACCGGGTGGCGGTCATGTATCTGGGAATTATCGTGGAGAAAGCAAGCCGCGATGAGCTTTACCATAATCCATTGCATCCATATACACAGGCATTATTATCGGCGGTGCCTATTCCGGATCCTCTAGCAGAGGAAAAACGCAGACGTACAATTCTCGAGGGTGATGTTCCGTCACCCGTTGATCCACCCAGCGGCTGCCGCTTTAGAACACGTTGCCCCATCGCGCAGGCAGTATGCGCGGAATCAAGACCCGATTTGAAAGAGGTTTCACCCGGCCATTTTGTGGCCTGTCATCTTGTAAAACCTTGATGCAAAGGAGGTGATACTCAGATTTGAATTGCGTTGGCAAGTACCAGGCAGATATTGAGAAGTCTGGTTTTTGACTCTAATTCTTTTGAGAGGAGAAGCACTATGCGTAACAAATTTATTCTTTTGACGTCGTTGGTTATGATAGCCAGCATGCTTTTGGGCGCCTGCCAACCAGCACCTGCCGCCGGCACAACCCCCGAAGCACCCGCAGCAGACTCCGGCACAACCCCCGAAGCACCCGCTCCGGCTGCTGCCAAAGGACCTGAGTTCAAGAATCCCGATACCATCACATTCATCACCGGTGCCGGCGAACCTGAGACCCTGGACCCCGCCTGGACGTATGAGACCGCCGGTTCAACCGTCGAGCTCAACCTGTACGAAGGTTTAACCTTCTTCAAACGCGAAAAGACGGATGAATTCATCCCGGCTCTGGCTACCGAATGGAAAACCAGCGATGATGGTCTCGAATGGACATTCAACATCCGTGAGGGTGTCAAATTCCATGAAGGTGGCACGCTTGAAGCCCATGATGTAGCCTACACCGCGCAGCGCGCATTCCTGCAGGGCCGTATCGATGGCTGGCAGTGGATCGTCTATGAAGCCTTCTATGGCCCCGATATGGCCATGGCTAGTATCAAAGACTTCGCCGCCGCTTACCTGAAACCTGCTGATGCGGAAGAAGCTCCCAAGTTCGAAGACCTGAAATCTGAAGACCTGGTCAAAGTATGTGAAGATATTAAAACCAAGATTGTGGCCGATGATGACGCCGGAACTGTAACCTACAAGTTCAAACAACCTGTCCCCTGGATGCTTGCCCTGACCTCACAGCAGTTCCTTGGCGGTATCCTGGACAAGGAATGGATGGCTGAGAACGGTGACTGGGATGGCGATTGCGCCACCTGGTCGAAATATGCCGATCCGGCTGCTGAAGGCACCATTCTCTTCAACAAAGCAAATGGTACCGCTCCCTACAAACTGGATCACTGGACCCCTGGAGAAGAGATTGTTTTAGCCGCCAATGAAGATTACTGGCGCAAAGAACCCATGTGGGAAGGCGGCCCGAGCGGCGTAGCCAGTATCAAACGTGTTGTCATCAAAAACGTTGACGAATGGGGCACCCGCCTCTCCATGCTGCAAGCCGGTGACGCGGATGAAATTTACACACCACCGCAGTTCCGTGCCGAACTTGAGCCATTTGCCAAAGTCACCTGCGGTATCGATGAAGCGACCTGCAAGGAAGACAAAGCTGATGGTTATTTGCAGTTCTACCGCAAATTGCCCATGCCTGCCATTACCCCGGCACAGCTAAACTGGCAGATCAATGTTGAAGGCGGAAACCCGTACGTTGGTTCAGGTGAGATGGATGGTAATGGACTCCCTGCCAACTTCTTCTCCGATATTCACATCCGCAAAGCATTTTCCACATGCTTCGATTATGACGCGATGGTCAAAGATGCCCTGGCTAATGAAGGTGTTCAGGCTCAGGGTCCCATTCCGCAAGGCATGATGGGATACCTGACCGACAAGGCTCCCCTCAATAAATATGATCCCGCCGTCTGCGAAGCTGAATTCAAAGCGGCCGATCTCGATGGTGATGGAATTGCTGCCGGTGAGGACGAGGACGATATCTGGAAAAAAGGCTTCTATATGCAGATTGCCTATAATTCCGGTAATGACACCCGCCGTCTGGCTGCTGAAATCCTCAAAGCCGGTATTGAAGCTGTTAATCCAAAGTTCTCGATTGCCGTGCTCGCCATGCCATGGCCAGTGCTTCTTGAAAGCCGCCGCCAGGGCAAGCTTCCCATTTATGTGGGCGGCTGGGTGGAAGACTACCACGATCCCCACAACTGGGTGAACCCGTTCCTGTACTCACAGGGTGCCTATGGCCGTATCATCAATATGACCGATGAATTCAAAACAAAGTATGACGCGATCATTATTGAAGGCGCTCAGGCAAATGGCGTAGATGCCCGTACTCCGATTTATGAAAAGATCCAGACCATGTCACAGGAAGATGCTGTGAACATCTGGATGTACCAGCAGATGGAAGGTTATCCATTCCAATCCTGGATCAAGGGTTTCTACTTCAATCCTGCTTATGGAAACCCGGAATACGGTTGGATTTACTCGCTATCCAAAGTTGCTCCGTAATCTGAAAAAGTCTTTTTGAAATGAACTGATCCGGGAGCCGTAAGAAATTGCGGCTCCCGGAAAAGCGCAAGTAATCCCCTGCCTGCTCACTCATGAGCAGAGCGGGACGTGGAGGTGCCAATTGTCAATGCTTTCCTTTATCATTCGCCGGCTATTAATCCTTCCGCTTCTATTGCTGGCAGTGACCATTTTGATTTTTTCCATGCTGTCAATGTTGACTCCCTATGAGCGTGCGTCACTCTACGTGCAGGATATCCCCAAACGCCAGGGAGCCATGGAAGCGATCATTAAAAAATATGGTCTTGATGATCCGGTGCCGGTACAATACTGGCGGTGGATGACCGGCAAAATGAATCCTCAGACCGGCGAAAGAGAAGGGGGAGTTATCTATGGCAATCTGGGCTGGTCCAAGACCGGCAAGGGTACTGTCTGGGAAGTGATCGGCCGCCGATTACCGGCCACGGCAGAACTGGCTTTATGGACTGCCATTCCCATGGTGGGAATTGGAATCTGGCTGGGTGTGGTATCGGCAGTAAATCATAACAAATTCATTGACCAGGTTTTGCGTGTTTTCAGTATAGTTGGCTGGTCAATCCCCGTTTTTGTTTTCGGCCTTCTTGTTCTTCTTTTCTTCTACGCCAAACTTGGATGGTTCCCGCCCGGGCGGTTATCCGACTGGGCGATGCAGGTAATCCAATCTGCCAACTTCATTCGCTATACCAATATGAATACCATTGACGCTCTGTTAAACGGGCGCTTGGATGTTTTTCGCGATGCATTACTTCACCTGGTTCTCCCTGTTCTTACGCTGGCTTACCTGGACTGGGCTTATCTACTCCGCGTTACCCGCTCTTCCATGCTGGATACGCTGAACCAGGATTATATGACTACCGCCCGCGCCAAAGGCTTGAGCGAACGAAAAGTAATCAGCCGGCACGCCGTCCCCAACGCGTTAATCCCGGTTGTAACTGTGGGAGCGTTAATGCTCATAGCACTTCTAAATGGTGTGGTTATTACAGAGACAATTTTTAGCATTCCAGGAATGGGTTCCTTCCTGGCTGACGCAGCCCTGTCATTGGACGTCGTTTCCGTGCTTGGTGTGACCATGTTTAACTGCCTGATCTTGCTGGTTGGCAATCTTATTGTCGATATTCTTTATGGCATTATCGACCCGCGCATCCGCTTACAGTAAAACACGGTAAAGAATGAGGATCTTATGGATGTAGTTAGACGATTAATCAAAAATCCCACATCTATACTTGGCATTATTCTTTTGCTGGGTTTTGTTGTTGTGGCAATCGCTGCGCCGGTTATTGCACCGCCGGAAAAAAATTCCCGGAATATTTACATAATTCCACGAGATGGCTTTAGCAACCAGCCCAAGCCACCCAATGAAGCGCATCCGCTGGGAACAACGGAAGGCCAGTATGATATTCTTTATGGAGTGGTATGGGGTACACGCACAGCTTTTCGTGTGGGCATTGTCATCACGCTGATCACAACATTTATCGGCCTTATCATCGGGTCATTGGCCGGTTTTTATGGCGGTTGGATTGATGAGGTGTTGATGAGGATCACCGAAGTGTTTTTGGTGTTCCCATTCCTCCTGGCGGCTATCACGCTGACATCGGTCCTACAGACGGTGTATGGACGCGGTGAGGCTAATTTCCTGGTGTACCTGGCTAAAGGCCTGGCCATGCTCACTTTCTTCCAGAATCCTATGACAGATCTGGACCCGATACAAATCCAGATCCTGACCGGTATGCTGGCCATTATCGTTTTTGGCTGGATGACATATGCCCGTGTGATCCGCGGCAATATTCTGGCTGTAAAGGAACAGGAATACGCGGTGGCTGCCAAGTTGATTGGCGCCAGTGATATCCGCATTCTTTTCAAACATTTATTGCCCAATGCCGTCTTCCCGGTGTTGGTTCTGGCTTCCATGGATATCGGTTCCTATGTGCTGACTTTTGCCGCCCTGAGTTTCTTGGGGTTGGGCGCGCAGCGTGGGTACGCGGACTGGGGGCAGATGATCAGTTTTGCCCGCAGTTGGATTCCTTCACTGGGGCAATACTGGTACATTGTCGTCTATCCCGGTGTGGCGATCATCCTTTTCGTGCTGGCCTGGAATCTGGTTGGCGACGCCCTGCGCGATATTCTCGACCCGCGCATGCGGGGCCGTGGAAACGATTGATCTGAATAATGATAAAATTCCCCGAGGGTAACTCCCCGGGGATTTTTTTTATCATCGATTGAAAATGTAAGGCGGGGGTAAGCAATGCGAATCCATTTCCGAAGAAACATTCTACAATTGGTCATACTATCTGGAATCCTTTTTGGGTCGGGTTGTTCCACCCCTGCCTGTAATCAAGAGGCAGTGACCTACATTTCGGTGACCCCAGAAATAACGGCAACGCCGGTTGAATGCCTGCCGGTATCTCCTTCCGCAACCCCCACCCGTTCCAATCCCCCAACCAGGGAACTGGCTGCCACCAGCACACCGGGCGTAACGGTGATCCGTTTTGGCACCGGGCAGATCGGTACGGATATTTACCCGTATCATCAGATTATCCATGAATATGAATTGAACAACCCGGATGTGTTGATCCAGATGGAGCCCATGCCTGATACCGATTACTATGCTCGGTTGGAGAAATTGGATTTGGCCGGGCAGTCTCCAGATATTGTCTACCTGGCAGATGATTACCTCCCCTTTCTCGTTCGCAGGGGAATGTTGCGGCCGCTGGAAATGTCGTCAGATGTGAATTTCGACCCCACACAGTATTACCCGGGATTGCTTGAACCCGGCCAAATTGACGGCAGGCAGTATTTATTACCGGGTGATTTCTCAACGCTTGCCCTGTATTACAACAAGTTTTTGTTTAATAAAGCCGGTGTCCCCTTTCCGGAAGATAACTGGACGTGGGACAACTTGCTGGCGGCTGCCCGAATGTTGACCAGGGATTTCAATAATGACGGAAAGCCGGATCAGTGGGGAATACAGATGAACGCGAATTGGGATATCGGGTTTGAATACTGGGTGGCGGCTGCCGGTGGTTCCTTGATCAGTGCGGATGGTAAACAGGTGATGGGATATATGGATTCGCCCGAGACCATTAAAGCCGCGAAATTCTATATGGATCTATACAATTTGCACAAATTCGCGCCACCTCCGGCTGACCTTGAAGCCTGGGCTGGTGGGAACACGGAATTTAGTGAGGGTAAGGCGGCTATGATGATCAGCGGGCGCTGGGTGGAACCTGATTTTCTGGCGAATCCTGAGATTGATCTGGGTGTCGCCGCGCCGCCAAGAGACAAGGCGCGAGCCAATATCCTCTTCTGGAGCGGCAGTGGAATCACCGCGCGAACGGCTCATCCGGCGGAGGCTTCCCGATTCCTGGCGTATACCTATGGTGAAGAAAGCGCCCTTGTGTGGAAAGAATGGACGTTACCGGTATTATCATCTCATGTAAATAAGGAGGATATCCCTTATGATCCGTTCTGGAAACTCTGGTACCAGGAATTGAATTTCGTAAAGCCGCGAGGATTTTCTCGAACGCCTTTTTGGGATGAAGCCGTCAGACCGCATTTACAAAGCGCGTTGGATAGGCTGCTCACCGAACCACAGGCTACCCCGGAGGCGGTCCTGAAGGAAGCGGCTGCCAACGCCCAGGCAGATCTCGACGCGTTTTTGGTTCGGTGAACAAAAACAATTTGCCCTGTTTTCGACACGTTCCTTTGTTTGATAATTTGTCATAATTATTTATTAAAAATGACTGTCAAAATGCACGCCAGCGATAGGAGGATTGGCAAAAGCAACCGGGAAAAATTCCACTATCTGTTCTTGTAACCTTCCAGTACTATTTGTCTTATGTTACAGAAGAATCTACAAGACATGGAAATATTTAAGGGACTGGATGAAAAGAGCGTTTCACTCCTGATCCCTCTTATGGAAGTTTGCCATTACCCTGAAAACTTCATGGTGTTTAGACAGGATACGGACGCCTCTTATTTTTTTATTCTTCTGGAGGGAGAAGTAGTTGTTAAGTACAAACCATATGATGGCGAAGAATTGACAATCGCCCACATATGCCCACAGGATGTATTTGGCTGGTCTGCTGCGTTGCGACGACCGCATTACACATCATCCGCTTATACGGAATATCCTTCTACAGCCGTCCGCGTGGAGGTGGCGCGGTTGCAGCATTTCTGCGAAAATAATGTTAAGCTGGGCATGATTGTTCTGGAGAGACTTTCATCCGGAATAGCCAACAGCCTGCGAAGCACGAGAGATGAGGTGCTCGCATTATTAATTCGCGGAATGGAGTTTGTTCCAGATAAGTGAGGCAATTGGATGGAAGGTGGTTCACCGAATTTTTCCGACCAGGAAAGAATGAATGCTCTGATTGAGCAGCTTGATGCATATATCAGCCATTACCATGGCGGGGGTGTTGAATTAATCAGCTTTGAGGGTAATACGTTAAAGGTCAGGTTGGGAGGAGCCTGTCTCGGATGTCCTCTCTCACCGGTAACCCTGCATGGTTGGGTGGAAGGCACCATTCACCAGTTCTTTCCAGATGTTCAGATTGTCGAAATTAAACAGACGTCACCGGAGTAATCGAAGTTTAGTGCACCTCGGAAAGAGATCCACTCTGGTTATCCACCCTTGTGTTTTCTGCGTTTTCTGATTGTGATTCCCCGCTTGGTGTCAATAGGGAAAAATGAGCCGTGTGCATCGTGTCATGGATGCATTTTTTCCAATCATGCTAGAATTAAAACATCATAGGCCTGATCAGGAATAACCAATTGGAAAACGAAAATACTGAATCACAGGAAGCAGAAATTCCTGAAGCGAAAGAAATCGACAAGGAATTCATGCCTTTCCTTACCCGAATGTGCTCCGCTCATAACTGGGTCATCCGGGAAATTGATGACGAACATGCCGTGATCGAGTTTTCAGTGGATAAAACTCGCACTCAAACCCTGTTTATTTTCAGCTTTGAAGATTACCTGGAATTTTCTGTCCCAAGTTTTGCCGCATTTGACGCGCCGGAAAATATCCCGCACATTCTCTCAACATCATTACTGCAGATCAACGCGAAAACAAAAATAGGTTTTTGGTGTGTCGAAAAAATTGGTGAGAAGAGCGTTTTCACATTCATGCACAACGCCAGCCTGGCTCAATTAAACGAGACTTTGTTCGGAGAAATTGTGACAACATTGATCCAGCGCGTGGAGGAATTTGAGAACTTGCTGATGCGAATGTCCAGTGAAAACAAACCTGGAAACGAAGTCACCCAATAGGGGGTAGATCAGTGGGTTTCCGTACGTCGGTCCCATTCCTTGACGGCCGCGCGGATCAGATCTTTGGCTGTTTGATCGGTTACCGCATCGATACCGATGAAGTGTTCCTGACCAACCCAGACGATTACACCTTCTCTTTGTTCTTCCATCAGTTTGATTCGCCTGCCAGGATTATCTGATCGCTGAATAAGCTCCTGAAGGACCTCGTCGATCTGTTCCACCATGGATGTGGCTTTCCTGTTCACCGGTTCTGAGGGCGTGCGTGCCGCCGCCGATGGTGTTGGAACCGGAATGGGGGGAGGAGGCGGACTCTGGAATGCTGCGGCCGCTACTGCGGCGGGTGGGGGAGGTGCCGCTGTCTCGGCAGGTACTACCGGGATTACCGGCGCGGGAGGGATGGGATTGGTCTGAACGGGTTCACTGGCTTTTCGCACAACCGGCAGAGGCTCAGCCGCGGCGGGTGCCAGTGTGTTTTGCTCTTCCACAGGCAGTATTTCATTCGCGGGAATTTCGAGCCATCCGCCCAGTTCCTTGATAAGATCGATAAAGCGTTTTTTCTGGGTCGCGTTTAAAGGAGCCGAAGTTGCCAGCAAATGGCCGCTGGTCTCGACATGAAGTTTACCGGTTTCTTTTGAACGCCAAAGCCGCACCAGTTCCGTGTATTTATCAGGATCCGCCAGAGGTGGGGGAGTGGAAACCACTGGAAGAGGAGATTGGTTTGATTCTTCCAGATTTTTGTCTTTCTTTTTTCTATTTGTTATGCCGATGAATCCGCCGGTCACAAAACCGATGATCATGCAGACCATGGCGATTACCAGTGCTGTGTTGATTGTTATTGTATTCATGATCCCACCTCTTCCGGCTGGCAATGGGGACAAAAATGGGTACCGCGTTGACCAACCAAAATCCGTTTTATCCGGGTACCACATACCGAACAAGGTTCCCCTGTCCTCTGGTAAACCCTGAAGTTGTTTTGAAAACCTCCGCCTTTATAGACCCAGTCAATACTGGCACCGTTGCGGTCAATTCCGTCTTGCAGAATAGCTCGAATGGACAATAATAACCTCGACGCTTCGTTTTCTGTCAGACTACTGGACAACCGCAGGGGATGAATATTGGCCCGGTGCAAGCTCTCATCGGTATAGATATTGCCCAGGCCAGCCAAAAATGATTGGTCTAATAACAAAGATTTTATTTGTTTTTTCTTTTTATGCAACTTGAAAAAGAAACGTTCTTCTGTGAGCTCTTCATTGAATGGTTCGATTCCCAGTCTGAAAAATACCGATTCAGTGGATTTAAGCAGCCACGCCCGTCCGAATTTCCGCGTGTCATTAAATGCCAGCCTGTATCCATCCTTGAAATTTATCAGCAGGCGGTCGTGGGGTTGAGGTTGGGATAATGGAGGTATATCTACGCGTAGGTCGCCGCTCATACGAAGATGTAACAACAGGATTCGTCCATCAAGATGAATGACGATGAATTTGCCGCGGCGGGTTATATCCTGAATCGGGCGATCTTTTATATCTTTGAGAAAATCAACCGGCGATGGAACAGCCAGCGTCCGCATCCAGAGAAGCTCTGCTGAATCAATACGGCGGCCGAGGATGGTTTCCCCTCCCCGACCGCCATTTTTTAATGCCCGGATAATCGTTTCGACTTCCGGAAGCTCGGGCATGGTTTTTCCTACTCGTTAAACAATGCGCCGACTGATCGGCCTTCGTTGGCCCGCATGATCACTTCGCCCAACAAACGGGATACAGAGAGTATCTTGAGACGTTCTCCGAAGTGAATGGCTTTTTCCGCCGGGATCGGTATAGTATCTGTGGTGATGAACTCGGTCACCGGTAACGCGGAAAGCACCTGCGCGGCCGGGTCCGAGAGAACAGGATGCACGAAAACCATATACACATTCTTCGCGCCGCAGCTCTTGACCAGATTGACAGCCTGCACCATCGATCCGCCGGTATTGATCTCGTCATCCACAATAATGGCATCTCGACCCTGCACGTCACCGATGAAAGTGAGCGCTTCGGCTTTGGAATCATTGGAAACCCGGCGCTTTTCAATAAATGCCAGCGGAGTGTCCAATTTTTGGGCAAAGTTGCGTGCTTTTTTCGCAAAACCCAGATCGGCGGTGACCACGACCGGCGAATTCATGACCGGAAGTTTCTTTTTCAGGTAATCGGTGAGGATGTAGAACGCGGTCATCACATCCCCGGGAATGGAGAAGAAGCCCTGAATTTGCCCGGCATGCAGGTCCATGGTGATGTATCGGTCCGCGCCGGCTACTTCGATCATGTCACATACCAGGCGCGCGGTTATGGGAACGCGGGGCTGGTCTTTCTTGTCAGAACGGGCGTAACACAGATAAGGGATGACGGCGGTGATGCGCGCGGCGGAATCCAGCCGCAGGGTTTGCAGCATGATCAGCAATTCCATAAGATTGCGATGCACGGGGGAGGAAGTGGTTTGAATGACATAGCAATCCTGTCCGCGAACACTGGTGTGCAGTTGTACAAATAAGTTGTCGTTCGGGAACATGATCACGTCGCGCTCGCAGAGCGGCATACGCAGATACCCGGCGATATTGGATGCCAGTTCCGGGCAACCGGTTCCAGCATATAACTTCACGTCCCCATATTGAATCCGGTCATGCCGGACATGTGTTGCATTGGACATTTCTTCCTCCTGACCTTACGTTAAACCTCGGCATCCTGCCATTCATCGCGAAGGACGCTCATGATAAAGGTATCGTGGTAGTGACCATTTTTGTAGATATCCTGCCGCAGGCGCCCTTCTTCCACAAATCCAGCCGCAAGATAGGCTCTCTTTCCGCGTTCATTGGTGTCAAACACGGTCAGGCTGACCCTGTTCAGATTAAGATCGTTAAACGCGTACCGAAGCATCAACCGTACGGTATCACGTCCATACCCATGATTCCAGTACTTCTTTTCACCAATACTCAGTCCGAGTTCCGCACTGCGATTTTTCCAGTCCAACAAATGAAAACTGGTTGAGCCAATCGGGATCCATTTCTCACCTTCGAGGATTTCGATCACATACGCGTGTTCCTCTATGGGCTGCTTCATCATGCTTTCAAACCAGTTCTGCTCATCCACGCTGGAAAGCGGGGTGTAGATAAGCAGGTTTTCGATCACATCTGGATCGTTCATCCAGCGGACCAGATTTGACAGGTCTGCCGGTTCCATGGCGCGCAATCGAATTCTTTTGCCTGAAAGCATATACGGATCGTATCTTCTAATTTTCGGACTACGGATCCAGCCGGGTGGGCCCGCGGAAGACAAACACGGCTTCGCGCACATTTTCAAGGTGCAGCATGACCATCAGCAGGCGGGACAGGCCGAGACCAAATCCGCCGTGCGAAGGGCAGCCATATTTGAAGTAATCGAGGTAGGTATGGATAATGTCGAGGTTGAGACCTTTTTCAATCGCCTGTTTTTCCAGTACATCACGGCGATGCTCACGCTGGGCACCGGTGGTGATTTCAAGACCGCTGGCGATCAGGTCATAGCTCTTGGTCAATTTGGGATTGTCTGCGTGGCGCATGTGGTAGAACGGGCGCACCTCTATTGGCCAGTCTTTGAGGAACAGAAAGTCGTGATTGAATTTTTCCTTGATATAGGCACCAAGCTCACGCTCGCCGCCGGGATCAATATCACCTTTCGTTTCGGCGGGCACGGTATAGTTGCGTTCCTTCAAAATCTTCTGCGCCTCGGCCATGGTCAGGCGCGGGAAAGGCAGGGTGGGGACGGTGAGCTCAAAGCCAAAGCGTTCCTTGATCTCTTCACCGTGAACGTCTTTCACCTTTTGATAGGTGTAGTTGAGCAATCTTTCCTGGAAGGCCATCACGTCTTCGTGGCTTTCAATCCAGGAGATTTCGGTGTCAACGCTGGTGAATTCCGTCATGTGGCGAGAGGTGAAGGACGGATCGGCGCGGAACGCGGGACCGATCTCGAAGACTTTCTCAAAACCGGCCGCCATGGCCATCTGTTTGTAGAATTGTGGAGACTGGGCCAGGTAGGCTTTGCGTTCGAAATAATCGAGGGTGAAGAGTTCGGCGCCGCCTTCACTGGGGGTCCCCACCATCTTCGGAGAATGGATTTCAATGAAACCATTCTGGATCCAGTATTCCCGCATGGCCATTTCTGCCGTGGTCTGGATTTTGAAGATCAACAGGTTATCCGGCCGGCGCAGGTCCATATAACGCCAGTCGAGACGGTAATCGAGAGCGGGAAGGGTGTCGCCAAAGGGTTCGAAGGCCAGCGGGGAAACCGCGGAATTGTTGACCTCGATGGCTTCTAGCTGCATCTCAATGCCACCCAGTTTGACGATGGGATTATCGATCACCTTGCCCGTAATGGTCATGGCGGATTCAACACCGCAGGATGAGATCAATGCGGCCTGATCGGGACTGGCAGCTTTTTCAACCACAATTTGAACAGCGCCGGTGCGGTCGCGCAGCACCAGGAATTGCATTTTTTTCTGGTCGCGCAAGACTTGCAGCCAGCCTTGCACGGTGACAGACTGTCCAATTTTGCCGCGCAGATCGCCGATAAGGGTTCGTTCCATGAGAAGTGTCCTCCAGATAAGTTCTTTCAAATTATTTTAAATGAATTGCCGATGTTTTGTTGGCATAATCTGTAACGATCAATTCCTCCGCCAGGTTGAAAGGCGAGATGGAATGGGTGAACAAACGGTCAAGCGCGCGGTCATACTCCTGCGGATTCATGCGCCCCAGCCAGGTTTCGAACAACACATCACGGATCAGGTTTTCCAGATCACGGCGCAGTCGATTGTTCTGCTTTTCCTGCCATTGGCCGCTGGATTGCAGAAAATCATGGTGGTTTCGCAACGCCTGGATCAAATGCGGGATTCCTTCACCCGAGGTGGCTACCGTGCGAATCAGGGGAACCGACCATCCGGTTTCCTGTTTCATCTCCGGGCGGGTTTGCGTACCGGCGGTTGCCATGTGATGAAACATTTCATCATACGGCGCGGGGGAATTCATCTCCAGCATGCCGCGCAGAACACGCTCGGTGGATTCCGCCCCCGGCCGGTCGGCCTTGTTGATGGCGATAATGCTGCCAATTTCCAATATGCCGGCCTTGATCGCCTGAATGTCATCGCCCATACCCGGGGTTTCAACCAGAACAACCGTATGTGCCAGACGGGCGATCTCCATTTCAGATTGGCCGACCCCAACGGTTTCCACCAGGATCACATCAAACCCGGCCGCGTCCAGCGCGGTGACCATGTCACCGGTGGCGCGGGAAAGACCGCCCAGTGTGCCGCGGGTGGCGGCGGAACGGATGAACACACCTTCGTCACCGCTCAGGTCGCGCATACGTACCCGGTCCCCCAGAACAGCCCCGCCGGTAAATGGGCTGGTCGGATCAACAGCCAGAACAGCCACACGCCGGGGTTGAGAACCATCATCCGGATGACGGTAGGCGCGCGCCAGTTGGTTGACCAGTGTTGATTTTCCACACCCTGTCGGGCCGGTAACGCCGATGATATGCGCCTTGCCGGAGTATTGAAACAGGGCGTCCAGCGCCTGACGACTTTCCGGGGTATTGTTTTCGATTTGTGATAGGGTACGAGCCAGCGCCAGCCGGTCACCTTGTAGAAGGGCATCAACCTGATCCATATGGCGCTCTGGTTGACCTTACCCTTCCGTGACGCCGGTAAGAGCGAGGCGCACGGAAGAAATGATTTCTGAAGTCGTGGCTCCCGGACCGAAAATACCGGCAACCCCCATTTCTTTGAGCACGGCGATGTCTTCATCGGGTATGATTCCACCCAGGAAAACCGGTCTGTCACCCAGCCGGTTGAGTTTCAAAAGTTCAAGAACGCGGGGCACCAGAGTCATGTGCGCGCCGGAAAGAATAGACAGGCCGATGGCGTCCACATCTTCCTGCATGGCGGCTTCCACGATCATTTCGGGTGTCTGTCGAAGCCCGGTGTAGATAACCTCCATGCCGGCATCGCGAAGCGCGCGGGCGACAATTTTTGCCCCGCGATCGTGACCATCCAGACCGGGTTTTGCGACCAGTACACGAATTTTCTTTTGCATGCCGACTCCGCAACCAGATTATACTCCGATGAGAGGTTTTCTACCCATTTTCTGGTATACAATCCTGTTAACTGTTACAGGCTTCTACAGTATGCGGGTTATGGTTGCCGGTCTGTTTTTGTGGTGGTAAACTTTCTGAATCAGTAGATAAAACTTAAAGGATTATTTTTATGCCATCCATTTTCCCATTTACCGCTATCGTCGGGCAGGAACGCATGCGCCGGGCGTTGGTTTTAAATGCGGTTGATCCGCGCATCGGCGGTGTATTGATCCGCGGTGAACGCGGTACGGCCAAATCCACGGCAGCGCGCGCATTGGCAGCCCTGCTGCCAAACGTCAAGGTAGTGGCAGACTGCCGCTTTGGCTGCGACCCTGATGCGCCGGCCAGCCTGTGCACGGAATGCCGCGAACGCATCGCCCGCGGTGAATCCCTGCCGGTCAAGAGCCGCCCGACGCCTTTCGTCAACCTGCCGGTTTCGGCGACGGAAGACCGTGTGGTGGGAACGCTGGATATTGAAAAAGCCATTCAAAAAGGTGAACGCTCCTTCGAACCCGGTGTGCTGGCGGCCGCCAACCGCGGCATGCTATACATCGACGAAGTCAACCTGCTGGATGACCATGTGGTGGATGTGCTGCTCGACTCCGCCGCCATGGGTATGAACATTGTGGAACGCGAAGGAATCTCCTTCTCACATCCAGCCCGCTTCATTCTGGTGGGCACCATGAACCCTGAGGAAGGCGACCTGCGCCCGCAATTACTGGACCGCTTCGCCCTCTCTGTGGATATTCACGGCATCCGTGATTCCCGCGAACGGGTGACCATTATGGAACGCAACCTGGAGTATGAATCATCTCCCGAGAACTTCCGCACAAAGTGGGAGCAAAAAGAAGAAGAGATTTCCAAACAGATCGAGGATGCCCGTAAGCTGGTTGACCATGTGGGTTACACCAAACGTGACCTGATCTCCATCGCGTCACTCACCGCGTCCTTAAATGTCGACGGGCACCGCTCTGACCTGGTGATCCTCAAAGCGGCGCGCGCGCAGGCAGCCATTGAAGGCCGCACAGCCGTCACCGACCGCGATATTGCCATGGCCGCCGAACTGGCACTGCCGCACCGCCTGAAGCGCGGTCCATTCATGCAGACTGAGATGACCATGGAAGACTTGCAGGAACGCATTGAATCGCTGCAGGGAGCGGCCAACAAGAGCCAAACGGAAAAAGAACAGGAACCGGACGAAAACGCTTCTGATGATGTAAAAAAAAAGTAAGTGAGAATGTTCAGGTCGAGGAACGACCCGACCTGAAACCGCCAGACGACCAGGGCAGGCCGATCTTTCAGGATGCCACCGCCCACTGGTGGGATGGCGGCGAAAAGACGAAAATAGGCGAGTCATTCAACCCGCGCAAGCTGGACACCCCGCTGGATCAGATGATCCGCAAACAGGGCGGGCGGCGTTCGCGCACCCGCACGGAACAGGCGCGCGGCCGTTATGTGCAGGCTCGCCCGACACCGGGCAAGCCGTTTGACCTGGCATTTGATGCCACCATCCGCGCGGCGGCGCCCCACCAGCGCAGCCGGCTTGAGCAGCGCAAGCGCGTGGCGTTTGCCGTCAAACCCGACGATTACATGCGCAAGGTGCGCGTTCGCCGGGCGGCCAATTTGGTGTTGTTCCTCGTGGACGCGTCCTGGTCAATGGCCGTGGCGGAACGCATGGCCGCCACCAAGGGCGCCATACTCTCCCTGCTGACAGACGCCTACCAGCGGCGTGACCGGGTTGGACTGATTGTTTTCCAGAAAGACCGCTCAACCCTTATTCTGCCGCCCACCAATTCCGTGCAGCTTGCCCGGCAGGCGCTTGCCGAAATTCCGGTTGGCGGAAAAACACCGCTATCAGCCGGATTGCAGATGGCGATAGAAGTACTGCACCGTGAGACCACACTGCACCCCGAAGTTCAGCCTCTGCTGATCGTTTTAACCGACGGAGCGGGCAATGTTTCCATGGGGCATATGGCGCCCCAGGAAGAATCCAACATGCTGGCTGAATTGCTCTCGGAAGAAAAGGTGCACAGCGTGGTGGTCAATATGGAACACGCCGCCTTTGATCAGGGACTGGCGAAAGTCCTGGCCGATCACCTGAAGGCACCGTGCTACACCATCACCGACCTGAAAGCGGAAAGCCTGTACCAGACGGTGCGCAATGAGATGGCCACCGTGGCGGCCGGGTCGATGTCGATGGGTGGAATCGGCATGAAATAGGCGAATTATGAACAGAGGCATTTGCAAACAGGAGCCTGTCTTGCCGGCTCCTGTTTTATTTTATCCATGGCGGCTTGAGGTGGAATCCGGCGTTAACTGCCGTAAAATGTATTGCCTTGAATATAATTTTCCAACTGGTGAATGGTGAATTCCTTGTTGGAAATTAACTCGCGCACCACATCTCCGATGGAAATTACACCCACGAGGACATCGTTTTCCAGAACGGGCAGGTGGCGGATACGTTTTTCCGTCATCAATTGCATACACTGTTCGATGCTGGTGTCTGGTGTAATGTAGCTGATGGTGGTTGTCAT